>NZ_JACOQI010000128.1 GCF_014297285.1 Dysosmobacter segnis | reverse complement strand
CTCCATAATCTTCGCATACGGATTTCTTATATTCTCACCAAGCGAAAATTCGGAAACAACAGGATCGTTATCTGAGAACTTGACTACCACATACCCATTGGGATAACCATCTTCAAGAATGTCTACGCAATAACCAGAAATATTCTCATTTTCGCTATACATAGTTAGAACATTTCCTGCTGTAACATCTGCGGTGCTATCAATTGTTTCCACAAAACTCTTTGCATACTTTGCAACATTAACCTCGTTGATAGAACTAATTTCTTCCTTGGTGTAAACATTCTCTCCATCAATAGCGGAGGCCGGAGCTGAAAGTGACAAAATCATCATCAGCGAAAGTACCAGTGTGAACAGCCTTTTCATTTTCATGGTCATCTCCTTTCTACAAAAGCAGCGCACAAATCCACCAAGCTGAGTTGCTTCGGCTTCATCGTGCGCTGTATCATATTCGATTCAGCCTCGCAGTCAGGCTATCTTGCGGTTTACACCGTTTAGACCCTGT
>NZ_JACOQI010000127.1 GCF_014297285.1 Dysosmobacter segnis | reverse complement strand
GAGCTTTCGGATAAGTTGTTGGCGGAAATCTTGGAGCTGGATGCGGAAATGACCGTGACCATGCACATTCAGACCGTGGATCAGCTCAAGGCAATTAAGACCATCAAGGGGAAAATCTCGGACATCGGAAAAATGAAAGTGGAGGAACAGAGAAAGGCTGTGCGCTCCGGCTATGACCCGGATATTCTTCCCCCTGACCTGATTACATTCAGCAAGGACGCAGCGGAGCTTCTGGCTGATTTGCAATCCCGCAATGAGCGAATGTTTCTGCTGACCTTTACGGTGGTAAACCTTGCTCCTAACCGCCAGCGGCTGGAAAACGATGTGTTTACCGTGGGCGGTATCGCGCAGAAATACAACTGCGCTCTGCGCCGTCTGGACTGGCAACAGGAACAGGGCTTTGTTTCCTCGTTGGCCCTTGGTTACAACGAGGTAGAAATCCAGCGCGGTATGACCACCAGCTCCACAGCCATCTTTATTCCTTTTATGACAAGGGAGCTCCGCATGGC
>NZ_JACOQI010000126.1 GCF_014297285.1 Dysosmobacter segnis | reverse complement strand
AATGACGGATACGAGCGGTTCCATGAATTTATTGATTATGACAACACCCCTGAAAATCAGGCAATTGAGGAGATGGTGCGCCAGTCCCTGCGTAATATTCTGGATCTGCTCCCGCCGAAGGATTATGAGCTGATCTACGAGCTTTACTTCAAAAACCGCTCCGAAAAGGAATACGCACAGATGCTTGGGGTCTCTCAGCAGGCCATTCATGTGCGGAAAAAGCGCATCCTGAAAAAAATTAAAAATAATTTGGATGAGCAGGGTTGTTAAGATGCCAGTTTTTTCCCGTATACATACGAGAAGAAAAGAATCTTCTTGTGAACATTGAAAACTGAATATCCGGTGACGAATAACGTCAGTTGACGGTCCCCCGGCGAGGGGGAACAGCGATGCGGCGAATGCGCGAAGACCACCTGCATCGGAATTACTCCGATGTCAATGAACGGCCAATAAGGTGCAGAGCGAAACTCATTCAGCCAAAAGCGGGCATGGCAGCCCGTCTCGCAATGATCCCGTC
>NZ_JACOQI010000125.1 GCF_014297285.1 Dysosmobacter segnis | reverse complement strand
GTCTGCATGAGGAAATTATATCATCGTCACCGTTGGACGAGGATAGCATACGGTAAATGTGCAAGGAAAACGCATAATTATTGAGAGATTCAACGCATCTTATTTATAGCAGGATAAAGGGCTGGCGTCGGAACCGACGCTCTGCCCAATCACTTCTGCCCGCAGTGCGGGCAGTTGACGGGGGTTTCAACGCAGTCGCTTGTGGCGTCTTTTGAAGGGAATTTCAGAGCGGCTGGCGTCTTAGTTCCCGCAAACGCAGATGTTCCAAGGATTTTGGTGGTGCCTTATGGCCGTTTTTAGAGAAAACTGAGGTAATCACGTCTCTCAAGACCGGCAGTGCAAGGCGAGCATATTTTGCGCCACTGTAGTCAATGAAAAGGACTTCTTGACCGTTCGAAAATTGCACCGCTGTAAACCTGCTAAAAAGTCAAGCCCCAATTGAAAGAAAATTTGCGGGTGGAAAAAGAGCATAGCAAAGCAGAGGCGGCAAAACGGATTGTTTGGCCGCCTCAAACAAAGCA
>NZ_JACOQI010000124.1 GCF_014297285.1 Dysosmobacter segnis | reverse complement strand
AATCCCCTCGGCGGGTATGCCAAAGGTGATGTATTTTGAGCGTTCAATGCCGTTATTGCTTTTGGCAATCTGATTTTTCAGCATCCCGGTAAACTCATCCCGGACGCTGTTATAGTTGTCATCCGCTTTCGGGATATTGACTTGATAGCGGCTGCGGGAATGGGAACGGCGATTGATAAAGGAAAGCTGGAACGGCAGCGAACTGTCAAAGTAGTTGAGAAATGAACTCCATCCGCTGAATATGGCAGTCTGATCTTCGGTGGATGCCACGGAGTAATTGATGTCCTCATATTCCACGGTTTTTGTATAGAGCCCGCCCGGGAGCTTGCACACACCGTCCGGGTGCATGGACAGATACGGGATTGTCTGCTGAGCAGACAGGGTCGCCCGACCTTTACCCTTGGCGGCGGCTCCGTTTTTCTTCTTTGTGTTTTTCAATCACATCCTCCTTTCCAGCGCCCGGCCCGGCAAAGGGCGCATAAATGTTTTCGGTTCGGTAGGCCCTGATCCCCGGCCTTAGA
>NZ_JACOQI010000123.1 GCF_014297285.1 Dysosmobacter segnis | reverse complement strand
GAGATTTTCCCCTTGATGGTCTTAATTGCCTTGAGCTGATCCACGGTCTGAATGTGCATGGTCACGGTCATTTCCGCATCCAGCTCCAAGATTTCCGCCAACAACTTATCCGAAAGCTCAGATGCCATAATCTGTAAGTAGGACACCGCGCCCCAATACTGGCCGATGCGGAATGTGCGGGACTGGCGGAAGTCGAGACTGTTCGGGGCAATAAAGTCTTTTGTGCCGAGCCCGGTCTGCGGGATGTCTTTCCACGAAAAGCGGAACGCCTCGCGGCTCCCCGGATGCATCTGGCTATGAAGCAGCGCAAGGCGGGCCCGTCCGTCCATAGGCTCTGAGGGAACGCCCAGCCGCTTAAAGTTTCCCATGACATCAGCCTCCACACGCTCCAGACGGGGCCGAGCCTCCGTAATCCCCTCGGCGGGTATGCCAAAGGTGATGTATTTTGAGCGTTCAATGCCGTTATTGCTTTTGGCAATCTGATTTTTCAGCATCCCGGTAAACTCATCCCGGACGCTGTTATAGTTGT
>NZ_JACOQI010000122.1 GCF_014297285.1 Dysosmobacter segnis | reverse complement strand
GAGATTTTCCCCTTGATGGTCTTAATTGCCTTGAGCTGATCCACGGTCTGAATGTGCATGGTCACGGTCATTTCCGCATCCAGCTCCAAGATTTCCGCCAACAACTTATCCGAAAGCTCCGATGCCATAATCTGTAAGTAGGACACCGCGCCCCAATACTGGCCGATGCGGAATGTGCGGGACTGGCGGAAGTCGAGACTGTCCGGGGCAATAAAGTCTTTTGTGCCGAGCCCGGTCTGCGGGATGTCTTTCCACGAAAAACGGAACGCCTCACGGCTCCCCGGGTGCATCTGGCTATGAAGCAGCGCAAGGCGGGCCCGTCCGTCCATCGGCTCCGAGGGAACGCCCAGTCGCTTAAAGTTTCCCATGACATCGGCCTCCACACGCTCCAGACGGGGCCGTGCCTCCGCAATCCCCTCGGCGGGTATGCCAAAGGTGATGTATTTTGAGCGTTCAATGCCGTTATTGCTTTTGGCAATCTGATTTTTCAGCATCCCGGTAAACTCATCCCGGACGCTGTTATAGTTGT
>NZ_JACOQI010000121.1 GCF_014297285.1 Dysosmobacter segnis | reverse complement strand
CCATGTGCCGCTTGATTTGTAACTATCGTTCCTTTTAGGAACATAGTTCTGTCAACGCGGCCAATGGTCAGACAAATCAAGCGGCTCTTTTTTTGCGCATGCAGCTCCGGAAAAGGAGTCTGCAATGCGCTTTTTTCATATCCGCCCCCTTTTAGCGTGGGAGCCGTATATCGCTGAATACCCCTGATCTCCCGATTTTTTGAACCTCACCAAATTCAGAAAATCACAAAGGAGATCAGGAGTATGACTGAAAAGAATTATTTTCTCAACATTTACAACACCATGACCGGCGAATTTGAGCTCGTCCAGGTCACAAAAGAAGTCTTCCAGACCTACAGGCGGACGAAATGGCACATTGAAGACAGCACGGAACGCTTTTACAAGCACGAAACGCAGATGAGTTCTCTGATCGGCGGTGAAAATGACGGATACGAGCGGTTCCATGAATTTATTGATTATGACAACACCCCTGAAAATCAGGCAATTGAGGAGATGGTGCGCCAGTCCCTGCGTAATATTCTGGATCTGCTCCCGCC
>NZ_JACOQI010000120.1 GCF_014297285.1 Dysosmobacter segnis | reverse complement strand
GCCATGTCTACCAGATAGGCGCGGCTGCGGCACAGCTCTCGCAGAGCCAGGATTTTGTCCTGAGGCACGTTGCTGGCTTTGCAGCGGCCAAAGCGGACAAGGTCCGCAATGATGAGTGAGTCTCTGGCGTCGGTTTTGGCCTTGCGGATGTAAAGCTCCCGCAGGGAATGGGATTGGATAGGATTCAGAACCATGACTGCGTATCCGTCTTTCAAAAGTCTGGCGTAGAGTGCCAGCCAATAGTGGACGGTGGATTCCATGGCGAATACGATCTGGCTCTTTACAAGGGTCAGTCTCCGTACCTGTTCCAGTAACAGATTGTAGCCGGTACAGTTATTCCGGAAGCTGAATGCCTTGCGGACAACCTGGCCATCCTCAGCGATGATGACGGCTTCGTGACTCCGTTTGGCAATGTCGATCCCAACAATGAACATAGTGTTGGCACCTGCCTTTCCTGTTGATGTACAGACAGTTCCTCATGTCCTTATGAGTCATATCCTGCATAGAAATCTGCGGAAAGATCACTCCCGCATCCGGCTCAT
>NZ_JACOQI010000119.1 GCF_014297285.1 Dysosmobacter segnis | reverse complement strand
GCCTATGTGGATCAAAACCTCGCAAATGCGGGATCGGTGGGACGGTTGAATTTCACTCTGGTACATGAAGCCGCGCATCAGATCCTCGGTATGCTTTACCCGGAGGAATACAATCCAAGTGCGCAGCCGTTCATCTGCCGCCTTGCGGATGAACGCTGCACATACCCCATCACCGACTGGGTAGAATGGCAAACAAATGTGCTGACGGCGTATCTCCTACTCCCCCGTGAGCTGATCGACCGCTACATGGATGAGCTTGGCCTTGGTCGGCAGATCAAACTCCTGAACAAAGTATTTGCCCCCAAGGAATATGCGTTGTTTTCTGAAATGGCAAAGCGTTTGGGCGTCTCGAAAACAGCATTATCCATTCGTCTGGACAATCTTGGCATGATCGGCCGAAATGATTTTAGTGATCCGTATGCGCCCATCCATATTGATGCGGATGACTTTGACACAGCATAGGAGGTAGTTGTTATTATGGCAAAAATCAATTCCAAGGCGCTTGACCCGCAGCGGTATGCCTGCATCCAAGCCGAGCAGCGGGAGCTTGAGCAG
>NZ_JACOQI010000118.1 GCF_014297285.1 Dysosmobacter segnis | reverse complement strand
TTGAAAGAGATACCGTCCTTTATCATTTTCCCGTTTATCGTTTTAATGGTAAAGATTCCGGTAGTTCTTCTTCCCCAAATGAAGCAGTCCTGTCCGTTAAATTGGACTTTGTCAAAAAGACAATACCCAAATACGTACTTTTCTGTTTGATTGGATTTACGGATGCCTCCCTTGAGGATAGTCGCCTTGTGCAGCTGGCGGTTGTGATGTCTTACCGGACGAATCGTGTAAATCTTATCGATTTGTGCGATTTCCGGAAGGTAGCCCACATTGAAGCCCTGCTTCCCCTGTGCGATTGCCAGAGCGTCATTGGTGTGGCTCTTGGGAAGCACCAACAGCTTCTCTCGGGTTGCCTTTGTGATGTAGCCTCTGGTCTCAATGACTGGGATAGGTAACTCAGAGCAGAGCCTCTGCATTAAAGTCTTCCGCATGATGCCCATGAATGTGGCATCTCTGGTTGACTTCCGCTTGCGCTTTTTGAAGTCCTTCTCCGCAATCAACCCCTTGTGGAGTTTTTCGTGACAGCTCTCGCAAAGGGTAACTTGGTTGTCCGGGGCGTCGCCG
>NZ_JACOQI010000117.1 GCF_014297285.1 Dysosmobacter segnis | reverse complement strand
GCCGATTGCGGGCGGGCCATTACCCGATGCGTTGGCAAGAACAACAATGTATATTATTCTTGCTCAACCTACAAGAACCGTTCCCGGACAGCCTGCACCATGCACTCAATCAAGCATGAACGGCTGGAGGCTGCTGTTTTGTTCGCTGTACAGCATCAGGTACATTTGGCTGTTTCCTACTCGGAAATCGTCACGCAGATCAATTCCGCTCCAATCAAAAAAAGCCAGTCTTACCGACTGGACGATCTGATAGCTGCAAAAGAGCGGGAACTGACAAAGATAACACGCTACAAGCAATCTCTTTATCAGGACTGGAAAGACGGTGAAATCACCCAGCAGGAATACCGGGATATGAAGGCTGACTATGAACGGCAGACTTCTGATATTTCCGCGGTGCTTACCCGGCTGAACGCTGAACGCGCAGAACTGGCAAACGGTGTGGACAACGAGCATCCTGCACTGGTAGCCTTTATGAAGTATCAGAACATTGAAGCCCTCAACCGTGAAATCTTGGTTGAACTTGTGGACTATATCAAGGTCTATGAAAACGGCAATATCAGCGTGAAATT
>NZ_JACOQI010000116.1 GCF_014297285.1 Dysosmobacter segnis | reverse complement strand
AAAGTTCAGAAAAAGAAAAAACCCGGACTGAGCAATTCCACTGTGCGCGGCATCCACATGATGCTGCACAACGCCCTTGACCGGGCGGTGAAAGAAAAACTCATCCTCAGCAATCCCACGGAGAACTGCATCATCCCTAAAATTGAAAAACAAGAGATGAAGATTCTTCATCCAGACCACATCAGCGCATACCTTGACGCCGCTGAGCAGCGCGGCGCGCTCCCCATGTTTTATCTGGAACTGGTCAGTGGATTGCGAAAAGGTGAACTGGTGGCGCTCCAATGGAGCGATCTTGACGAAGCCAACTGCACCATCTCCGTCAGTAAGCAGGCCAGCTGGGACACAGAGGGAAACCTCATTCTGAGCCAACCCAAAACCGGGAATTCCATCCGAGAGGTGTCCATTCCGCAGGATGCCGTGGAGCTATTGAAGCAGGAGCACGCCAAGCACCCGGACAATCCGTGGATGTTCCCGTCCAGCAGAACAGGAGAAATGTACCACCCAGACTCGGTGGTAAACCTTCATAAGAAAATCCTCAAGGACGCGGGACTGGAGCATATCCGCTTTCATGATCTCCG
>NZ_JACOQI010000115.1 GCF_014297285.1 Dysosmobacter segnis | reverse complement strand
ATCACAAAAGAGGAATATCGGCGCTGCCGCAAGCCCATTGGCATTGGTTCTCTTGTCGGTGTCATCATTGGCGCAACGCCCGGCACTGGCGGCGGTTTGGCGGCGTTTATTGCTTACAATCAGGTCAAGCAGGCGTCCAAGCATCCGGAAACGTTCGGCAAGGGTGAGATCGAGGGCGTGGCTGTTGCGGAATCCGCCAACATCGGCGCTTGCGGCGCAACCATGATCCCCATGCTGACGCTGGGTGTCCCCGGTGACGGTGCGACAGCCATTCTGATGGGCGCATTCATGCTTCACGGCATGGTTCCCGGTCCGTCCTTGTTTGCCGAGCAGGGCAACATTCTTTATGCCATCATGCTGGGCCTGCTCGTGGTGAATGTGTTCATGTATATCGTGGGCACTGGTTTGACCCGGTTTTATGCGCATATTACCCGCATTCCCTATGAGATTCTGGCTCCCATCGTACTGACATTCTGCATTGCAGGCTCTTATTCTACCAACAACCGCATCTATGATATTTATATCATTTTGATTTTCGGTATCGTTTCTTACTTCCTGCGGCGCATGGGCTTCCAACTGGTGCCT
>NZ_JACOQI010000114.1 GCF_014297285.1 Dysosmobacter segnis | reverse complement strand
CGCACCGGGACTTTGGGACAATTTGTCCCGAAGTACAGCGGGTTTGGGGAGCTCCCCAACAAGCATTTTTGCGGGCCCTGCGCCCTGCAAAAATTTCGGAGTGTGGCCACACCCGAATTGCTTGCCAAAACGCGCAATCCCGCAACATGGCGCAAAAACGGAGGTTACGCTTTCTTTTACGTTTCCTCCGTTTCTTTCGATGCTTTCATCGCTTGGATTGTAGCTTCAACGATTTTCAATTCTCTTTCGTCCAAGGCGTTCAACATGGCATCAATCCGCTTCCTGCACTCGCTCCCGCTATTCTGGGACGGGTAAAAGTATTGATCCACCGATATATCAAACATTGTAACCATCTGATAAAAGGTGTTGAAGCTTGGATGCTGACCATCATTTTCATTATACATAATGGTACGCGGAGCGCGGTCAACAATATAGGCCAGTTGCTCCTGTGTCATGCCGCTGGCTTCTCTTGCACGCTTGATGGCGAGCCCTATATCGTGAAAATCAAAGCGTCTTTCATCTCGTTCTATCTTCATAACATCACCTGATATGATTTTACATTTCATGTGATATTATTTGAACGACT
>NZ_JACOQI010000113.1 GCF_014297285.1 Dysosmobacter segnis | reverse complement strand
TCCAAAAAGATCCGGCAGGTATTTGATTACAAACGGCGCAACGGCCAGTATATCGGAGCATTTGCTCCTTACGGCTATGTAAAGCACCCAAAGGACAAGCACAGGCTGATTGTTGATCCAGATGCTGCTGAAAATGTCAAACTCATTTTTACAATGCTTATTCAAGGGTCATCAAAACGTGCTATCGCGCTGTACCTGAACGAACACGGCGTACCGAGCCCCTCGGCTTACAAGGTACAAAAGGGCTTGCCTGTTTCGACAAGAGGGTATGACGATCCTATGTGGGGAGTCCGCATGATCCACTCCATTCTTACCAATCCGACCTACACCGGGGATTTAGCCCAAGGCCGAAGCCGGGTGAAAAGCTACAAGGTACACCAGATTGAAGCTGTTCCACGCGAGGAATGGGTGGAAGTGGCTGGAACGCATGAGGCCATTATCGACTATGAAACTTTCGACAAGGTACAGACTCTCTTACAGCGTGATACCCGTACTTCCCCGAAAGGCCGTGAGGTACATTTATTCAGCGGCTTTCTGAAATGTGCCGATTGCGGGCGGGCCATTACCCGATGCGTTGGCAAGAACAAC
>NZ_JACOQI010000112.1 GCF_014297285.1 Dysosmobacter segnis | reverse complement strand
GTCTCCGCGCCCTCTGTCAAGCACGGCGATGTGACCGTCAGCCCCAAGAGCGCCTCCAAGGGCGATACCGTGACCATCACCGTCAAGCCCGACAGCGGCTATGAGCTGGACACCCTGACCGTGAAGGACGCCAGCGGCAGCAAGATCAAGGTGAAGGACAAGGGCGACGGCAAGTTTACCTTCACCATGCCCGCCTCCAAGGTGACGGTTTCCGCGGAATTCGCTGAGATCGAGACGCTGGACTTCGCGGACGTTTCCACCGACGCCTACTACTATGAGGCTGTGAAGTGGGCCGCCAAGAAGGGCATCACCGGCGGTACCGGCGACGGCACCTTCAACCCCAACGGCTCCTGCACCCGCGCCCACATCGTCACCTTCCTGTGGCGCGCCGCCGGCTCTCCCGAGCCTAAGAGCACGGTGAGCTTCGCGGATGTTCCCGCAGACAGCTACTACGCCAAGGCTGTGGCCTGGGCTGTGGAGAACGGCATCACGCTGGGTACCGGCGACGGCACCTTCAGCCCCAACGCCACCTGCACCCGCGCTCAGAGCGTGACGTTCCTGTACCGCGCACTGGGCACCGCGCCCACCACGGTGAACGGCTTCACCGACGTGACGGCCGATGCTTTCTATGCTGACGCAGTGGCCTGGGCCGTGGAGAGCGGCGTGACCAACGGTACGTC
>NZ_JACOQI010000111.1 GCF_014297285.1 Dysosmobacter segnis | reverse complement strand
GGAGGCATCCTTGTTGTCCTCCCCGGACAGAGTTATAATATAAGTGTAATGTGATAGGGAAGGAGGAACAATGGCACGAGCAAAAAACAGAGGGTATCAGCAGAGTTTCTCTCCCTCTTACACAATCCGCCGCTGGCGGCTGGGCATCTATATCCGGCTTTCAAAGGAAGATTTGAAAAAAGGAAAAGACGATAGCAACAGCGTAAAAAACCAGCGTGACCTACTGAACGATTTTTACCGACGCAACATTGACGAGTTTGAAAGTATCACGGAATATGTAGATGACGGACATACTGGAACGGACGCTAACCGTGAAGATTTTCAACGGCTCTTGGCGGATGTCATGAGTGGTAAAATCAACTGCGTTATAGTAAAAGACCTGTCCCGCTTCGCACGAAATTATAGCGATGCCGGAAGTTTGATCGACAATCTGTTTGTTCAAATGGGTGTTCGCTTTATCAGCCTTGCTGAGAATGTGGACAGCTACAAGAACCCCGACAGCGTTTCAAATATCATCGTTCCCATTACAAATGTGATGAACGATAATTACTGCTATCAGACTTCCAAAAAGATCCGGCAGGTATTTGATTACAAACGGCGCAACGGCCAGTATATCGGAGCATTTGCTCCTTACGGCTATGTAAAGCACCCAAAGGACAAGCACAGGCTGATTGTTGATCC
>NZ_JACOQI010000110.1 GCF_014297285.1 Dysosmobacter segnis | reverse complement strand
CGCAGTGTGCTCTTTTGATGAATGCCGAGCGTGTACTTCTCTCGATGGGAAAACAAATTACGCTCCCTCGTGTTCCTCCAGCAGATCGGTCATGTTTTTCAAACCGATGCCCAATGTGGAGGTATTGTGCAGCAGCGCGGATATTGCGGGCGGCAGCACCCCCGCTACGCCCAAGGTGATCAGCGACAGGTTGAAGGCCACGATAAACCGGTAACTGCCGTGGATCCGCGCCATCAGCGCTTCACTGAGCTTACGCAGCGTCACCAGCTCAAAGAGATCCTCTGAAGCAACGGTGATGTCGGCGATCTCTCTGGCGATGGCCGCGCCGGTGGAGATGGCGATGCCCGCGTCCGCCTCGGAGAGGGCGGGAGAATCGTTGACGCCGTCCCCCACCATGATAACGGTGTGGCCCTTTTCCTTTTCCTGACGGATAAAGGCGGCCTTGTCCTCCGGCAGCACCTCTGCGTAAACGGCGTCCACGCCCACCTCGGCGGCAACGGACTCCGCTGTGCGGCGGTTGTCGCCGGTCATCATCACCACATTGGTAAAGCCGCTCTCATGCAGCTCTTTTACCGCGTCCTTGGCCTCCCGGCGCAGAGGATCGTGGATGCAGATGACCGCCGCCAGTTCCCCATCGATGCAGAGATACAGGTGGGAATACGCGGCGGGCAGCGCGTCATATTTCTCCTGCTCTCCCTCCGGGATACAGCA
>NZ_JACOQI010000109.1 GCF_014297285.1 Dysosmobacter segnis | reverse complement strand
TCCGGTGCGTCATGCTGTATTTCCTGCCGGATGTAGTCAATGACCTCCCACTCAGCGTGGGAGGTCAGGAAGCGCAGAAGCTGCTGTGTGCTTTGTTCAAATGGATTCATGGTCATACACGCTCCTTGTGTTCAGGTGAGACGATCATGACTGCGGCCAACTCAGTCGGAAAATTTGTCTCTCACCTATAAGGACACTCAGAGCACGTTTGTAAACCAGAGAACAGAAAAAAATTTCAAAAAAGCTGGGAAGCCCTGTCATGAGACAGAGCTTCCCAGCTTTTCGTGCAGCTTTTTCAGTCGCTTTGATACCGCCATTTTGGAGATGCCGTAGATCTGACCGATCTCATCCATCGTCAGCGCATCGCTGTATCGGAGGGAGAGCAGGTTTTGACCTTGCACATCCAGTTCCGCAATGGCCTTCCGCAGATTTTCAAGCTGGAAGTTCCTGAGCGCCGCATCCTCCACGGGACGCTTGACGCAATCCGAACCGGACGGCACCGTTTCAAACTCACTTTTACTCAGGTGCCTTGTGTCCTGCTTGTCCTGCGCCTGCTGCCGTTTCCGATCCTGCTCAAGGAAGTCTGCGACCTCCTTTGGCACCGATACTTGCTCACCGTTATAGATAATAACGACATAGTCGTTCATTTGTGTCCTTTCCGCTTTCGACGGAAGGGTACACACCCGCGCTGCCGGTACAGCGCCAAAAACTGTCGACCTTCATGGAACTTCCTGCGTACAGGGTGGTCA
>NZ_JACOQI010000108.1 GCF_014297285.1 Dysosmobacter segnis | reverse complement strand
GCGGTGCGGTCATTTCCATAGTGACCCCATTCATACTGCCGCTGGCCGTCCTTGTCATCATAGCAGGCCCATGTGACATAGCGGGATGGCGCGGTGGGATGTTCGCCCAATGCAAATCCCCGTCCATTTTCCAGCATGACCGCCTTCAAAATAGCATAACCTTGATTTTTGTCCATAGTACACCTCCCATCATCGAGACATTTCTTTGTTTTCTCTTTTCGCAAACGGCTGGAGCTGATAGGGGCTTGTACCGTCCTCGGGCCGCAGAAAGTCTATCCGGGCTGCAGCACGGATGGCGTTCTGGTTAAGCTGCCGCTGCCATGCCCCTTGGCTGGGAGCCCACTTAAAGCCGTTGCTTTTCAGTTCCTGCCTCTGATCGGCATCGGGCTTTTCCTCGAAAATGAGCTGCAAACGGTTTTCAGCCTCGTTGATTTTTGCCTCGCCTCCGGGGAATGTCCAGCCTGCAAACTCGGAGCGGTTGCTCAGTTCCTCAATGCGCTGGCGCACACGGCGGATGTTGGCGTTGTTGTTGGAAAGCAGATAGGCGGGGTATGGCTTGCTTTTGTCCAAGTGCCATGACTGCGCCATATCTGCTTTGAGCTTTTCGGCCTGCTCCGGCGTAAGCTCCGGGCAGCCGTCCAGCGTTTTGTGTTTCCGAAAATACGCATTGACCGCCTTCATGGTGGTCTGCTGGGACTCCAGCCCCTCCAGCTTTTTTGTCAGCTTTTCCACGGCCAGATCGTCATCCGCGCTGATCCCACCCATTCCAACAGAGCGGATTTTATCAAGCAGCTTTGAAATCTCCGCATAC
>NZ_JACOQI010000107.1 GCF_014297285.1 Dysosmobacter segnis | reverse complement strand
GCGGTGCGGTCATTTCCATAGTGACCCCATTCATACTGCCGCTGGCCGTCCTTGTCATCATAGCAGGCCCATGTGACATAGCGGGATGGCGCGGTGGGATGTTCGCCCAATGCAAATCCTCGTCCATTTTCCAGCATGACCGCCTTCAAAATGGCGTAGCCTTGATTTTTGTCCATAGTACACCTCCCATCATCGAGACATTTCTTTGTTTTCTCTTTTCACAAACGGCTGGAGCTGATAGGGGCTTGTACCGTCCTCGGGCCGCAGAAAGTCTATCCGGGCCGCAGCACGGATGGCGTTCTGGTTAAGCTGCCGTTGCCATGCCCCTTGGCTGGGAGCCCACTTAAAGCCGTTGCTTTTCAGTTCCTGCCGCTGATTGGCATCGGGCTTTTCCTCAAAAATAAGCTGCAAACGATTTTCAGCCTCGTTGATTTTTGCCTCGCCTCCGGGGAATGTCCAGCCTGCAAACTCGGAGCGGCTGCTCAGTTCCTCAATGCGCTGGCGCACACGGCGGATGTTGGCGTTGTTGTTGGAAAGCAGATAGGCGGGGTATGGCTTACTTTTGTCCAAGTGCCATGACTGCGCCATATCTGCCTTGAGCTTTTCTGCCTGCTCCGGCGTAAGCTCCGGGCAGCCGTCCAGCGTTTTGTGTTTCCGAAAATACGCATTGACCGCCTTCATGGTGGCCTGCAGGGACTCCAGCCCCTCCAGCTTTTTTGTCAGCTTTTCCACGGCCAGATCGTCATCCGCGCTGATCCCACCCATTCCAACAGAGCGGATTTTATCAAGCAGCTTTGAAATCTCCGCATAC
>NZ_JACOQI010000106.1 GCF_014297285.1 Dysosmobacter segnis | reverse complement strand
CGACATAGTCGTTCATTTGTGTCCTTTCCGCTTTCGACGGAAGGGTACACACCCGCGCTGCCGGTACAGCGCCAAAAACTGTCGACCTTCATGGAACTTCCTGCGTACAGGGTGGTCATAATGCCCTACGGGGTCCATGAACGCCTGAGGTCACACCGGAGTGTGGACCTCACCGGAAAGCCGCGAGATTTGGCTTTCGCCTATCATCACTATAGGACAAATTGGAAGGGGTGTCAAGGTGGGCCAGAAACAAATGAGGCATGGACCGAAAAGCTACTTCCCGCGAGAACCCCGGTAGAATGCTATATGCCACAAAAATAGAAGACCGCCATCTCATTGAGTGAACGGCTTTGAGATGGCGGCCTTTTATACGTGGTTAGATTTTACACTTATGTTTTTATGTTGTCTTAAGTTCGTCTGTCAAGTCATTTCCAGTCAGCGCACTCCCCAAAGCAGAGAGTTTTCGTTTCCAAACTGAGCGGAGACGTTTTCCGTTCGATTATTTTGTCCCGGAAGTTTCAGCAGTATTCTGCTTTGCCAGCTTTCTGGACTTGTAGTTCCGGATGCCAAAAATTGCCACGGACACAATCGCGATCAAAATGAACGCGCAGCTGATCGGACGCGTGAAGAAAATGCTGAAGCTGCCTTCAGAAATGACCATGGCACGGCGGAAGTTCTTTTCAGCCAGAGGTCCAAGCACGATGCCCAGCAGAACAGGCACCAGTTGGAAGCCCATGCGCCGCAGGAAGTAAGAAACGATACCGAAAATCAAAATGATATAAATATCATAGATGCGGTTGTTGGTAGAATAAGAGCCTGCAATGCAGAATGTCA
>NZ_JACOQI010000105.1 GCF_014297285.1 Dysosmobacter segnis | reverse complement strand
TCACTCATCATTGCGGACCTTGTCCGCTTTGGCCGCTGCAAAGCCAGCAACGTGCCTCAGGACAAAATCCTGGCTCTGCGAGAGCTGTGCCGCAGCCGCGCCTATCTGGTAGACATGGCCGCTGATCTGAAGCGGAAGCTGATTGCCTTATTGGACAGAATATTTCCGGAGTACGAATCCCTCTTTGATTCTGTTTTCAGCAAGGCTTCTATTGCCGTACTAAGCAAATACTCTACACCCCAAAAAGTGAAAAATGCAAATCTCAGGAAACTGACGGATCTCCTTATGGAAAGCAGCAACGGACATTTTGGCGAGTGGAAGGCCCATCAACTGAAAGAGGCCGCCTGCAGCAGCTTTGGGATCGATGACAGCGGCGGCGTGTATTCCACGTTGCTTGGGATGTTCCTTGAGCAGATCCTGTCTTTAACTGCACAGGCAGATTCTCTGGAAAAACAGATATCCATATTCTTCCAAGAGTTTAATAACCCTTTAACCTCTATACCGGGAGTTGGGACTGTTCTCGCCGCAACAATTTTAAGCGAGATCGGTGACATTACTCGCTTTTCTTCTGCCGATAAACTGTTGGCTTACGCAGGACTTGATCCATCCGTGAAGCAGTCCGGCGAATTTAAGAGCAACCAGAATCGTATGTCCAAGCGGGGATCTCCTTATTTACGTCGTGCCATTTGGTTGGCGTCCACGGTAGCAGTGCATCGTGATCCGATGTTTCAAACCTATTACGAAAAGAAAATATCCGAAGGTCTGCATTACATGAATGTGATTGGTCATGTCAGCAGAAAGATGACCGCTGTGATCTTCGCTGTCCTCCGGGATGGACAACCGTACCAAC
>NZ_JACOQI010000104.1 GCF_014297285.1 Dysosmobacter segnis | reverse complement strand
CCCCCCCCCCCCCCCCCCCCCCCCCCCCCCCCCCCCCCCCCCCCCCCCCCCCCCCCACCGCCACCACAGATGTGTATAAGAGACAGCGCTACCAACTCGGTAGCTCTCCTCAGGAAGAAACAGTCTAAGACTCGGGGCTTCGGCCCCTTGTTTTTTTTTCTTACATAGTGTTGACATCCTGTGAGAGTAACCCGATATACAAAGTAGAAAGGAAGTCTCAAAGATGATCTTGATTACTAATCGAGGGGACGTAGGCATTTCGTTTCCTGCAAACTCGAAAGTGTTACCCGGTGGAGAAGTGCACCCATCGGTTGATCCTGCTGTTGCATCGTGGAAAGCTGTCAACCTGACTGCTCACCTCCAGAAAGCGGTGGACATCATGGATCTGTTGGTAGTGACTGACGCTATCCGCCGTCTGAACCCAGCAATCGAAGTCCACCTGATCATGCCGTACGTTCCTTACGCTCGTCAAGACCGCGTTCCAGCGCCTGGTGAGTCCCTGACGTCGAAAGTGTTCTGTAACCTGATCAACGACCAACATTACAACACCGTAACCGTCCTGGACGTCCACAGTGACGTTACGGTTGCGTTGTTGGATCGTGTCCGTCACGTTACCCTACCGCAAGCTGTGGCTCGTGCCATGCCAAAGCGCGATTGGGCAAACACCGTACTCGTGGCTCCTGATGCGGGTGCTATGAAGAAGACGCTTGATCTGGCGAAGCTGGTCGGCTGTCCTCAAGCTGTCTCTTATACACATCTAAAAGGGGGGGGGGGGGGGGGGGGGGGGGGGGGGGGGGGGGGGGGGGGGGGGGGGGGGGG
>NZ_JACOQI010000103.1 GCF_014297285.1 Dysosmobacter segnis | reverse complement strand
ACCGCCACAAAGTAGCTGGCTGTCAGTGGATCACGGAGCAGAATGTGAAACTCGTCAAAGTAGCACCAAGTTGCCGCGCCCTCGTGGAAGTTCTGATCCACCGCCTGCGAAACAAACTCATTTGTGATGTGCATTGCAATCTTTCTAAGGTTTTCGCCCATGTTTTTCAGAACGATGCACACCACACGGCTGTCCGTCTTGACGTTGGTAGGATGGTTAAAGAGATTGAGGGAGCCTGTGCAATAAAGCTCTAAGGCAGTTGCCACGCGCCGGGCCTCGGGCTCCGGCTGGCGTAAAAGCTCCTCATACAAATCCTGCAACAGCGGGGTTTTTGCGGTTTCCAGTCCGAGCGCCTGCTCCCGGTACACCAAACGCACGCAGCGGTCAACGACCGTCTTTTCAATGGGCTGCAAGCCTTCCTTGCCGCCGACCACCAGCTCGCACAGGGATAAAAGAAAATCCGCCTTCATGGAAAGCGGGCTTTCTCCGGCAGCCATATTGAGCTCCACATCCATCGGATTGAGGTGGTGCGGGCTGTCCGGGGCAATCTCGATCACCTGACCGCCCAGCCTTCGCACCAGCGGCGCATATTCGCCCATCGGGTCAACCACAATGATCCGATCCTGCGGGATGGTGAGAAACACATTCAAAAGCTCGCGCTTTGCGGCAAAGCTCTTGCCGGAGCCCGTAGAACCCAAATACATCCCGTTTGCCGACTTCAGCTTTTTGCGGTCAACCATGATGACATTGTGGGAAAGTGCGTTCATGCCATAGTAGAGGGCCTGCCCCGCCATGCGGAGCTCCCTTGTCATAAAAGGAATAAAGATGGCTGTGGAGCTGGTGGTCATACCGCGCTGGATTTCTACCTCGTTGTAACCAAGGGCCAACGAGGAAACAAAGCCCTGTTC
>NZ_JACOQI010000102.1 GCF_014297285.1 Dysosmobacter segnis | reverse complement strand
ACCGCCACAAAGTAGCTGGCTGTCAGTGGATCACGGAGCAGAATGTGAAACTCGTCAAAGTAGCACCAAGTTGCCGCGCCCTCGTGGAAGTTCTGATCCACCGCCTGCGAAACAAACTCGTTTGTGATGTGCATTGCAATCTTTCTAAGGTTTTCGCCCATGTTTTTCAGAACGATGCACACCACACGGCTGTCCGTCTTGACGTTGGTAGGATGGTTAAAAAGATTGAGGGAGCCTGTACAATAAAGCTCTAAGGCAGTTGCCACGCGCCGGGCCTCGGGCTCCGGCTGGCGTAAGAGCTCTTCGTACAAATCCTGCAACAGCGGTGTTTTTGCAGTTTCCAGTCCGAGCGCCTGTTCCCGGTACACCAAACGCACACAGCGGTCAATGACCGTCTTTTCAATGGGCTGCAAGCCTTCCTTGCCGCCGACCACCAGCTCGCATAGGGACAAAAGAAAATCCGCCTTCATGGAAAGCGGGCTTTCTCCGGCGGCCATATTGAGCTCCACATCCATCGGATTGAGGTGGTGCGGGCTGTCCGGGGCAATCTCGATCACCTGGCCGCCCAGCCTTCGCACCAGCGGAGCGTATTCGCCCATCGGGTCAACCACGATGATCCGATCCTGCGGGATGGTGAGAAACACATTCAAGAGCTCGCGCTTTGCGGCAAAGCTCTTGCCGGAGCCCGTAGAGCCCAAATACATCCCGTTTGCCGATTTCAGCTTTTTGCGGTCAGCCATGATGACATTGTGAGAAAGTGCGTTCATGCCATAGTAGAGGGCCTGCCCAGCCATGCGGAGCTCCCTTGTCATAAAAGGAATAAAGATGGCTGTGGAGCTGGTGGTCATACCGCGCTGGATTTCTACCTCGTTGTAACCAAGGGCCAACGAGGAAACAAAGCCCTGTTC
>NZ_JACOQI010000101.1 GCF_014297285.1 Dysosmobacter segnis | reverse complement strand
TTCCGGGAATACTCAGAAAAGCAGGCGGTCATTGCGTCTGCCTGTCCAGCCTTGAAAAACAGCAGGTATTTGTCCGGCCCGGTTTTATAGAACGCATAGTCTACATTCCATTTCCGGGCCACGCGGTCAAAGGACTTGGCATCCCCGGATAGCTCAATGCTGTTTGTGGCTGTACCGTGGGCCATGAGCTTTCGCACACTTTGTTTTCCATGCGGTACTTGCCGCCCACGGTATGCCTTGCGGATCTTCCGGCCCACCATGCCCAGCACATACGCCAGTCCCCGCGCCGTCAGCTTGGTTGTTTTTACGGATATGGCTATCGTACGCCGGGAAATATCTTCATCAATCAGTTACACCGCCTCCTTCCTTGGGACAATTTGTCTCGAAGTGCCATCACCGATCCCCACGGTCTTTTTTCTGCATTTGACGGTAGCCCTCCAAAGAAGAACCGTCTATGATTTCCTGATAAGCGGCCATTTGCTCCCGGATAGAGAGCTTCGGGAAAGAGAATACCTTATGCTCCTTGGGAATATCCTGCAAGCCGTGATACACTTCCACGAAATGATCGCTTTCTTTGACAACATAGCCGCCCGGGGCAAAATGGCCGTTTTCGTGGATGCAGGCATCCCGGCCATACGCCTCATAATCGAAATACGGTTTTACCTGATCCGGCACATCCAACATTTCCAGATCGTCCACATAAATACGCCCCAGCGTTTCCTCATCGGATACGCCGGGGTAAAAGCCGTAACAGTCCAGATTTTGTGTCAGATTGATGATGTCCCGCACCGAAGAACAGTGATCGCCGCTGTCGAGGACGGCCTCCAGTGTTTCCAGCTCCGATGAGGTAAGCTCGGAAAGCAGGCAGGCCAGATGATTAAGCTCGTCCAGATTTTCATACTCGCTCAAATG
>NZ_JACOQI010000100.1 GCF_014297285.1 Dysosmobacter segnis | reverse complement strand
GGACAGTTAGCTAACACATATAATAAATTCAAAAAAAAATGATTAAAAGTGCCAGACGCATAGACGCAGAGCCGATAACGCATTAGGTCAAAAAACCTATGTGTTATCGGCTTTTTTATGACCAATTCCAGTTTATCGGTGGGATGAAGGTCGGGGAGCCGTCCGCAGACGGCAGGGGCAGCGCCCCTCCGGAGCTGGCAGAGCAGCAGGCACGAGCCGGCAGTGAAGCAGCTCCGGCAACCCCTCCCCTTTAGGGGCGCAAAGCACTTTCACACCGCTGCACCGATGGGGTGGCGGTGTGAAAGTGCTTTTGCGTTACTTTCTCACAAGAAAGTAACAAAGAGGTTGTTTTTAGCGGAAATTTATGATAAAATAGAGGACGGAAGAATAAGCGGAAAGGGGGCGATTTTATGGGAGTTACGATTTCGGGTATGACAGGTGCAGGGAGCATCCGGCACAACAACCGCAGCTTCTCAGCGGCGAATGTAGACCGGAGCCGGACGGAGCAGAACATTGTTTTCTGCAACGAGGATCTGAAGCAGGTCTATCATATGGTCTTTGATGAAGCTCTCGCAGCCTACAACGCAAAGAAAACCAAAACGAGAGATAAGATACCGGACTACTATGAGCATATCCGGCAGAGTAAACAGGAAAAGCTGTTCCATGAAGCGATCTTCCAGATCGGCAACATGAGCGACTGTGGGTGCGGTACGCCGGACGGAGAACGGGCGGCGGCAGCTCTGAAAGATTTTGCGGAGTCTTTTGCAGAACGCAACCCCCATCTGCGGGTGTTCAATATGGTGCTGCACATGGACGAGGCAACGCCCCATCTCCATGTCGATTTTATCCCTGTGGCAACGGAGCAGTCAAGAGGACTTTCTACAAGGGTATCTATGAAACAGGCATTGAAGCAGCA
>NZ_JACOQI010000099.1 GCF_014297285.1 Dysosmobacter segnis | reverse complement strand
GGATTTGCATTGGGCGAACATCCCACCGCGCCATCCCGCTATGTCACATGGGCCTGCTATGATGACAAGGACGGCCAGCGGCAGTATGAATGGGGTCACTATGGAAATGACCGCACCGCGATGGAACAGGATTTCACAGACCGGGTGCAGGACTATCAGTGTATTTATAACGTCGGGATCAGGCAGACCGAGGCTCCCGGCCTTTACAAGTATTATTCGACCCAGCGGCCTGTGGACATCGGGACATTCCCGAAGCCGCCTTATAACAAGCCGGATGAAATCTTCAATTACGATCAGCGCATCCCGGTGGAAAATGGCTTGTTCTTGGCTTGGGGCTATCTTACCTATACCCGCCCGCTAACGGAAAAACAGGCATCCGACTATGAGCTGCGTCCTGCGCCTGATAATCCCGACAGGCCCCGTCCGATTGCCGAGCAGATGAAAAATGCGGCAAAGTTGGCGGAGGCAGATCGCGGCTCGGAGGCTCCGGCTCCCCAACGGAGGCAGCCTGACCGTGGCGATAGATAAGGAGGTGCGTATATGGAAAAGAAACGTGAACAGGAATTGTCTGTGCTGGAGGTGCTGCGCCTGCACCGTGAATTTCATTTGCCGCACCCTGTTCCGGCAGACGAACAGGAAAAGCCGCTGGATAAAGTAAAGGAGCCGCCCCGCGCCTGCCGCAGCCGGGAGCGTGAGGAACGATGACAAAGAAACGCCGCCGTCCGATCCATCTTCATGTGATGGTGTCGGAGGCGGAGCAGGCCCTGATTCAAGAACGTATGGCGGAGGCTGGCATCCGTAACATGGGAGCCTATATGCGGAAAATGGCCCTGAGTGGGTATGTGCTTCATGTTGACCTTTCGCCTGTTCGTGAGCTGGTTTCGCTCCAGCGGCGATGCTCCAACAATCTGAACCAAGTGGCAATTCAAGCCAACACCTACGGCGCAATTTATCCCGAAGAACTC
>NZ_JACOQI010000098.1 GCF_014297285.1 Dysosmobacter segnis | reverse complement strand
AGATGTGTATAAGAGACAGACATCAACGTTCCTACCTCGTCTCCAGACTTCAACCGGATGCAATTGGCGACACAGGACTTCATCAACTTGCTGTACGAGATGTTGATCGTGGCTGAGAACGCTACACTGTTCTCTGACATTCCGGTGGGTATGTCTCGTGTGACTCGTGACGGAGTTGTGTACATCGCGTCGTCGATGAATGACATTCTGTATCTGGTTGTGACCAAGTACTCGATGCTCGACATCACAGTCTGAGGTGACGTATGGCTGGGATTACTCCTCCACTGTTAACGAAGGGTCGGTACACACTGATTGAACCCTTCACCGCGTTGCCGACAGTCCTCTACACCTGTAGTGCATTGCGTACGTTCGATGAGTGTCAAGCTGCTGGGTTGGATGTTCTCAACACGATCTATATCCCAGCAACTTTGTCCAAAGCCGAATTCGACCGCGACAAGAAAGCAGGCAGTAAGATTGTCACGTTGATGTCTGACACGGAGACTCCGATCTATGTACCGGATTCTTACATTGAGTCATTCCCTAACTTCGACGCTATCACCTACCAACACATTGTGGGTTCGTTAGACTTCGGTGCTCTTCCTGACCACCTGAGTTTGGCTAACCTGCAACTGGAGATTGCTGCACTGGCTTCTGACATCGTGGGTAAAGAACCCAAGGTTACGATCCATCGCGCTGCCTCTAGCGGTCTGGTAACTCCTGCACAACACGAAGCGGCTGAAGTAGCACGCTTGGCTGCCATCACTCGACGCACCACTAATCGGGCTGAGAACATCAAGCTGCAAGCACAAGTGTTGGCCCCTGTCTCTTATACACATCTAAAAGGGGGGGGGGGGGGGGGGGGGGGGGGGGGGGGGGGGGGGGGGGGGGG
>NZ_JACOQI010000097.1 GCF_014297285.1 Dysosmobacter segnis | reverse complement strand
CCCCCCCCCCCCCCCCCCCCCCCCCCCCCCCCCCCCCCCCCCCCCCCCCTGTCAGATGTGTATAAGAGACAGGCAATGAGATGATTGGGTACAGGGTATCTACGTTAATGCACAGTCGGCGCTGAGATAAATCCTTCAAGAAATCTTGTTGGAATTCAAATTCATCTTTTGCGAAATCGTATGCCGCCATGTTGATAGTCCAGTCGAAGCGTTTAAAGATGTCTGCCGGACTTTCAAATGTGTTAAGTACGATGACCTGCAATGTGTGATCTCGCTTACCTGTATACATCACTGACTTTGAAGTTCTTCCGATATTAATACACTCCGCAGTATAGGCAGGGAAACCATCGTTTGACGGGTCGAACTCCTCTAAAGCTTCGCGGCTGTTAGGCTTTAGTGTGGTTTCAACAATCTTAACGTGATCCTTTGATTCGAATCCCTCAACTCCGTGGCAGAACAAGATGAAATTCTGCATGTCTTCTTGAGTGCGGAAATACAGGTCGATATCGTTAGCATCTTGGTTAGAGAACAAAGATGTAAGTGTTCCTCCGGCTACAATGGCATTACACTTACGTAGACCTTTCAACATCCCATCTGAAATCATGCTGAACAGTGCATTACGTTCACTGGAGAATCGGGAGCCTTTATAAATATCAGTTTTCATTTTATTCCTCTGTGTGTTTGGTTAGTTGTTGTACTATACACGTAGGGATCTTAGATTGCAAGCAAAAAAAAAATCCCTCCGAAGAGGGATGAAGAGGAGAGGAGATATTATTATAAACCTCAAAGTAAAAACGCCAGCTACCAACACGTAGTCGATAGCTGGCGCCTGTCTCTTATACACATCTGTGAAAACGGGGGGGGGGGGGGGGGGGGGGGGGGGGGGGGGGGGGGGGGGGGGGGGGGGGGGG
>NZ_JACOQI010000096.1 GCF_014297285.1 Dysosmobacter segnis | reverse complement strand
TACAAAAGCAGCGCACAAATCCACCAAGCTGAGTTGCTTCGGCTTCATCGTGCGCTGTATCATATTCGATTCAGCCTCGCAGTCAGGCTATCTTGCGGTTTACACCGTTTAGACCCTGTGACTTTGTATCCCATCATTTGTAGTGGTTTACCCTTCAGCTTATTTGTATAATACATTATTTTGTCGAGAAAATCAATCTTTCTTATTCTTAAGATTTCATCGTATCTCCATCATCCTCGAAACAGTCTCTTGAACCATCTGTTTTTCTTCTCCGAAGCAGATTTCTGCTTATCTACGCCACTCTCCCCACTGGCAATCTCCTTCTGAATTGTCCCTGCATGGAGTACCTGTGCTGCCTGTGTCGTCTGCTGTGCTGCCAGCAAAGCTGCGCTGCACTCTGACAGGCGCTCATTCAGCTCTTTGATCTGCTCATTTTTTATCTCAAGTTCCTTTTGTAGCATCTCAATAACCGCATCAAAAACCGCTTCATTGATGCGGTTTTGATGTGCTTCATGATGTGCTTCACTTGATGCGGTTTCGTCCGAAAAGCCTTGTTTTATAAGGGTTTCAGCTGCTTCATCATAGTACTTCACACCGCTTCGTTGAAGTGCTTCATGATGTGCTTCATTGATGTGGTTTTGTTTGATGAAACGATAGACCTTTTGCTTGTCAACGCCAAGCTCGTTGGCTATCTCTCGGATCGTTTTCATGCGGTTTTGCCCCTACTCAGCTTCTTCTTTTTTCCAAAAAATCCGCAACGCTCATGACCAAAGGATCTTCCGGGAAGTGTTTCAGATTGCCAGTAACCAGCACCGCTCCGCAGAACTTCGCCACTTCGTAAAACTTCTTGTCTGCCTCATCGACAAACACATCTTCAAGCGGCTCCGCCAGTACAGACCGGCCACAGGCTTCAAACCAGTCCAGCAGGGAATTGATCTCGCTCTTTGAAAATCCGAACTTTGGCCGTTGCAGCACTTCCCGATACTCGCACAGGATACGGTAATCATAG
>NZ_JACOQI010000095.1 GCF_014297285.1 Dysosmobacter segnis | reverse complement strand
ATATAAAAATGAAACGTTTACCTAAATATACGCCTGCGGAAGTACGGAATGATCCATACGGATTTACTTACAAAGAAATGTCGGAAGTTATTGGCGAGAATGAAGCAAAAGCCTTATATGAAGAATTATATAAGCAATTACCACGCAAAAAAAATCTATCAATGTTGGTAAAAAATATTTGCAAAAGCAGTGATACTGAAAAGTATGTTTACGAACTGAAAGACAACAAATACATTGAAACGGTTTTTATCAAGCGGCGAGATGGTGGAACTGTTTGCGTGAGCACACAAGTCGGTTGTCCTGTTGGTTGTATTTTTTGTGAGTCCGGGCGAAATGGCTTTGTTCGTAATCTAACATCGTCAGAAATCGTACAACAGATTATATTGTTGCGTCGAAAAGTAAACCGTATCGTTTTTATGGGTATGGGAGAGCCTTTATTCAATTATGACAACTTGATAAAAGCAATCCATATTCTCCGAGATAGATATGGGCTCAACTTTCCAACCGACGGCATTACCATATCAACAGTTGGTCCGGTCGATCAATTAAAAAAATTGCGCGAGGAACATCTTAAAATTCAGTTGACAATATCTTTACACGCAGCAACACAATCTGCAAGAAATCGTATTATTCCTCACATGCGCATATATGCTATTGAAGATGTTGTTAAGCAAGCCTTATCCTATTCTGAAAGGCATAATCGCAAAATTGTCTTTGCGTATTTGCTTTTACCGGGTATAAATGACCGGCCCTCAGATGTAAGACAACTTGCAAAATGGTTTCGGGGCAAAAAAGTTATGATTAACGTGTTACAATACAACCCAACAAGCAATTCAAGAATTAAAGCACCACAGAAACGGGAAATAGTTGCATTCAAACATCAATTAGAGCAAGCAGGACTTGAAGTTACTATGAGAGTTTCTCATGGCAGAGAGATTAACGCGGCTTGTGGACAGTTAGCTAACACATATAATAAATTCAAAAAAAAATGATTAAAAGTGCCAGACGCATAGACGCAGAGCCGATAACGCATTAGGTCAAAAAACCTATGTGTTATCGGCTTTTTTAT
>NZ_JACOQI010000094.1 GCF_014297285.1 Dysosmobacter segnis | reverse complement strand
ACCTGCGAGAAGCTGGCCGGTATTCTGGCCGCTAAGCACATCATCTAAGAAAGGGGATAGAAAATCATGTCTAATTTCAATAGTGCTGATATCGCTGCTTTCAAGGATGTATGGGTGTTCTGCGAGCAGCGCGAGGGCAAGCTGATGCCCACCGATTTCGAGCTGATCTCCAAGGGCCGCGACCTGGCCAACGAGCTGGGCGTGAACCTGTGCGGTCTGCTGCTGGGCGGCGAGGGCATTGAGTCCGCCGCTAAGGAGCTGGGCGGCTACGGTGCCGACAAGGTCATTGTCTGCGAGAGCCCCCTGCTGGCCACCTACACCACCGACGGCTATGCCAAGGTCATCTGCGACGTGATCGAGGACCTGAAGCCCGAGGCTTTCCTGATCGGCGCCACCAACATCGGCCGTGACCTGGGCCCCCGCTGCGCAGCCCGTCTGCACACCGGCCTGTGCGCTGACTGCACCCACCTGGACGTGGATGTGCCCAACTACATCCAGTTCCTGCGTGAGTCCTCCACTCTGGACGTTGACTCCATGAAGTGGGATATGGAGGACCGTAACCTGAAGATGACCCGTCCTGCTTTCGGCGGTCACCTGATGGCTACCATCATCTGCCCCCGTTTCCGTCCCTGCATGGCTACCGTCCGTCCCGGCGTTATGAAGAAGAACGCCTTTGACGAGGCCAAGGCCAACGCTGTGGAGATCGTGAAGCCCAACTTCACTCTGACTGCTGAGGACATCCACACCGACGTTACCGAGGTGGTGAAGGCCGCTAAGAAGCTGGTGGACCTGATCGGCGCTGACTTCATCGTGTCTGTGGGCCGCGGCATCAGCAAGGACGTCGAGGGCGGCATCAAGCTGGCTGAGGAGCTGGCTGAGGTCCTGGGCGGCGTTGTTGGCGGCTCTCGTGCCACCATCGACTCCGGCTGGCTGTCTGCCGACCATCAGGTTGGTCAGACCGGCAAGACCGTGCATCCCAAGGTGTACGTTGCTCTGGGTATCTCCGGCGCCATCCAGCACAAGGCTGGCATGCAGGATTCCGAGTGCATCATCGCCGTCAACAAGAACGACACCGCTCCCATCTTCGAGATCGCTGACTA
>NZ_JACOQI010000093.1 GCF_014297285.1 Dysosmobacter segnis | reverse complement strand
CCACTAGATCGCTCGTGGCAGCGTCAGATGTGTATAAGAGACAGCTCTTCTGCCTTCATGTAGAAGTACAGGGAACCAATGGCGTCATTGAGTGTTGGTCCAATGATGTCAATGGCATCGTCCATCTCGTCGCCGTTAGCGGTGATCTGTACGATTGTTTCGGACTTGATGTACTCTGGAGCCTGATCACAGTCGATCAGACCCACGTGCACCATACGGTCTACAGCTTCTGCGATGGTTTGTCTCTCATCGAGATACTCGTTGATCGTAATCGTCACACTGCCTTTAGCCATCTTCTGGATTTCAGCCAGCATCAAGTCATGAGTCAACTCATCAGGTTCCAGGGCCATGACTTATTCCTCGGACAGCAAGTCGTTGATGTAGTCAGTACCGTCTTTCAGGTCAGCCAGTGTGTCGGCCTGAGAGAGGTAGGTTTCTACGTCGAACGTTACCCGGAAGTTCTCGCTACCCGGCTTACCCTTGACCACGTAGCCTTGGTCACGGAGCTGGTCGATCATCTTGCCGATGCTGACGTCCTTGATGCGGTCGCCTTCAGTCAGGCCACGCAGTTCGGAACGAGTGAACTCCAGGACGATGTCCTTGGTGAAGTTCAGCTTCAGGTTCGCTTGCAGGCGAGCCATCATTGCATCGTTGATGTATTTAGCGAGGTTGGAGGTGCTAAGAGCCATTGTTACTTTCCTTACTTAGGAGGGGAGGTTATTACTTCTTTGGGACAAGGACGACAACGTCTTTGTTATTGCCTTTTACTTTCAGGGTGTAGGTACCCGGAATGAAACAGAGTGCCTCACTGGTAGACACTGTACGTGCTTTACGCGGAGAGAACTGTCTTGCAGCAGGAGAACCCGGTTCGACGACCTCGATGACACGCGTAACGGTACGCATCATTGCCCCTGCGGGTAACAGGAGGTAATAAGTCTCGTCGATGGTGTAGCCGTCTCGTACAGGTCTGCTGGTTGCCTTGACCCACTCGTTGCTGTCTCTTATACACATCTAAACTGGGGGGGGGGGGGGGGGGGGGGGGGGGGGGGGGGGGGGGGGGGGGGGGGGGG
>NZ_JACOQI010000092.1 GCF_014297285.1 Dysosmobacter segnis | reverse complement strand
CCCCCCCCCCCCCCCCCCCCCCCCCCCCCCCCCCCCCCCCCCCCCCCCCCCCCCCCCCCCCCCCCCCCCCCCCCCCCCCCCCCCACTTTTAGATGTGTATAAGAGACAGGTAATGGCAATCGGGTTAACGTCACTGGTACCGCACGTGTGACTTCCACAGATGGACAAGCTGGTAAGTACAAAGGTTCGTTCCAAGTGAACTACCTGCGTGCTAACGTCACTGCACTGACGGGGATTGTTGTACAGTTCCCATTCAGCAGTTTGTTTCCTTTCACGTTTGCCACATTGGCAGCCGCGTTGAAAGCGCAATACGGTTTGGTTGTTGAGGCACAGGACGTTCTGATTCCGAA
This sequence comes from Dysosmobacter segnis, assembly GCF_014297285.1. Taxonomy (GTDB): domain Bacteria; phylum Bacillota; class Clostridia; order Oscillospirales; family Oscillospiraceae; genus Oscillibacter; species Oscillibacter segnis. The sequence goes on along the minus strand of NZ_JACOQI010000092.1, from coordinate 709 downwards.
CACAACTAACCAAATGACTGACGCTACACAGATCACCGCAGCGATGCCGGTAGGTGGTGTAGTGGAGTTGAAGATCGCCGATAAGTCTCCTCGGTTTATCCCGAAGTCACTCGGTGGTGGTAGCTTCTATATCAAGGTTGTTGATCCTAATGGTGGTCAGTTGGACTACTTGACAGGCACTACAACTCTGGCGTCGGTTACCACGTTGGATGCTTAAACATGTGGGGGAGGGCTGAGCCTTCCCTATATGCCGTTCTGTACAGTTATACTGTGAACCAGATTAATTTAGTTGGCCCTGTGTCGACTCTGTCACTCCTGTTGATAAAGGTTTCTAAGAATGAAAACTATCACCCGTAGTGTCTGGGGCTCAGCCCTCCAGACCTCTTTGCTTTTGGGTCAACGCCCAACTATTCTGGACCACACGACCCTTAACGAAAAGTTCGGGGTGTTGGTTGATGAAGAACTGGGTGACACCGAACGTCCAGCCATGCAGTACTACTGTATTGGTAACGGCGGTCACAAGAACATGGTTGGTGCAGATGGCGTTCCTTACACTTCTCCCCTGCCACACCGAGCTTCCGATGCTGCTCTGTATCGTCATCTTCCTTTCGTTCTGCGTCGTGTGGACAATGACCTGAGCGTGATCGAACGTGGTCGCTACGCATTGCGTATTCTGGTAAACATCCGTGGCTGTCTCTTATACACATCT
>NZ_JACOQI010000091.1 GCF_014297285.1 Dysosmobacter segnis | reverse complement strand
AGATGTGTATAAGAGACAGAATTAGTAAACCAGTTCATGTGAATGCTCCTTAGCATTTACCAGTGTAGATAGCATCCAACACTGGGTACAGTTTTTCTTCTACGTTGAATTCAACGCGGCTCATTGCAGCAGGACCCATCTTTTGCAGACGCTTGGTCAAGGCTTCCAGCCCACGTACCAGCTCAGCATTCAGTTCACGGGTAGCGAAGTACTCGTTGAATGGAACACCTTCGATGTGAATCACGTCGTTCACGATGTCGTGAGCTACAGCTACAACTGGGTTCAAGTTTTCAGTGCGGATCGAAGTATTGAAGTTCATGGTACATTCCTTCTAAGGATTTAAGATTAGGGTACAGCGTTTTACTTACCGCGCAGCAGGGCCATTGCATCAGCCAGTTTGGTGTCAGCGTTCTGGTTGTCTTTCTCTTGGTCTTTCAGTTGTTGCTCGGATTGCTTCAGGGTTTGACGACCTTGATTCAGATGCTGAGCAAGGTTAGGATTGTGTACACCGTATTTAAGATCGGTCATGATGACGCTCCTTAGATGTAAGTGATCAGACCCCAGACATAGTTACCGTCAATGTCTTCGAAGTCTTTCAGCAGGGTGATCAGAGGTTTGTTTTCTGTGTTGTGGATCGGGCAGAGCATGTCGTTGCTCAACTCTACTTCACCGGTGGTCTTGTTCAGGCGCAGGGCGTTGACGCAGATGTCACGGTCGGCCATAAAGCCGAACATTACTTCTTTGTGGTTCTCGATGCCGTAGGTAGCAGCGTGAGTCAGTTGAACCATATTACCAGAAGAGATGTCGCGCACTTGACCTTTAGTGTCGAACAGTGCAGCAACGATAGCTTGGTTCATTTCACGTTTACGGGTGATGGAGATAGCCATGGTGTAATTCCTTCTGAGGATAGTAGATTAGCGACTAGATTATTCCCTGTCTCTTATACACATCTGAAAACGGGGGGGGGGGGGGGGGGGGGGGGGGGGGGGGGGGGGGGGGGGGGGGGGGG
>NZ_JACOQI010000090.1 GCF_014297285.1 Dysosmobacter segnis | reverse complement strand
AGCCTTCCGTAGCTGTCCGTAAATGCGTCACGGTCGCTCTCGTCAGGCTCCCGCTCCCCATAGGATTTCAAATAGCCCTCACCGTCATAGACGAACACACCGACCTGGCCTATTGAGAGCGTCTCGCACCGCTCCACCCAGACGATCTGCCCGTCATGATAGACCGGCTCCATACTGTTGCCGGATACTCTAACGCCAAAATCCGCTTCCGCCGGAACCGCGTTTTCCGGAAAACTGACCATCTCAAAGTTGTCCTCATCCAAGAAACTGCCTGTACCGGCTGAGACTCTGAGATTGCTGACGGGCTTATCGATATAGCGGATCGTATTCGTGGGCGTTGGCATGGGATTGTATTTACCGGTAGCGATCAGATCCTCCCGGTAAGCACGAACCTTTTCCGCGCCCACTTCGTTGAGCAGAGGCGTATGTTCTCCGGTAAAGGCAGCAAGGCCATCCTCAAGATCCAGCGCATAGCAGATCGCCAGCAGTTGATACGCATTGGGAACAGTCAGGCCATTCGTCCACTTCCCCAGCGCGGATTGGCTTACATCTACACCAAAGTCCTTCAATGTTGTGCAGAATTCTTTTTTACTCAGCTTTCGGTTTTTGAGTTCTTCCGAAAGCCTTGTACCAATCACATTGTTCTGCTTCTCAGTCTCAGCACTGTATCTCACGCCGTTCTTTGAAGGAGCCGGAAACGGGATAACCGTTGTTTTCTGACTGTTCATAAAGAAACCCTCCGTCTTAGGATGATCCCATTATACACGGGGATAGCTATTCTTGTCAATCGCAAATAGCTTGTTACGCTATAAATGTGACATTGACATAGCTTTATGAGATTGTTATGATATGGTCATAGCCAAGGGAACACCTTCCCTTCCATGACAGCTAAGATGTGAAGAGGAACGCGGATGCCGATTTTATCTCGGAAAGATCTTGAACGAATATCCCGCAGAGTGCTGTTCCGCTATCTGACGCTGTCAGACCGCAAAATGGATCGCATCGACCCGGTCGACTTTGCGGAAAAGATCTGCGGACTTCACTTCGCGTTTGCGGATATGAGCGTAACGGGCTCGATCCTTGGGCTGACCTCCTATAGCGACGTCGATCTCACCATATCCGTTCCCCGTGGAAACGGGTCAGTCCAGGAATTTCACTTGAA
>NZ_JACOQI010000089.1 GCF_014297285.1 Dysosmobacter segnis | reverse complement strand
CCCCCCCCCCCCCCCCCCCCCCCCCCCCCCCCCCCCCCCCCCCCCCCCCCGCTTTAGATGTGTATAAGAGACAGCGTTACTTCCGTACCACCGACCAAGTTGCAGTCAGGTAATACGTTTGCGTCAATGACCATCGTACGAATACGGTGATCCAGAGACAGCGGGTTGAAAGTAGAGCGTTGCCCGTAAGCCACGTTATCGACCTTCATGAACGTTCTTTCAAGAATTTCCCGTGGGATGCTTGACTTCACGTCCGAGATTGCTTTCTGAATAGGATTCACGATAGCGTCTCCGGTTAATAAAGAAGACCCTGCGGTCATTCAATAACGCGCCATAAACCCCCTTGCTGTAAAAAAAGATATAACGGTGGTATCTATTGAGAGTAATGCGCTCTTAGTTCAAATCGAGTTTCCAGCTTTAACCAATCGCTTCACATTCTCACTTGACGAGAAAAGCTATCGAAAGCATTCGACGCTTAGTGGAGATTAGTTAAATGTATATGCACGACTGGAAAGAAACTCAACTCGCTGGTTTGGAAAGCGATTTCAATCTACAAGGCACAGAGCTGGATGGAGCAGAGATCTTGTTGGCTTCGTATACGTACGAGGACTACTCGGGTTCGGCTTACGTCCTGTTCCGTAAAGACGGTAAGTTGTGGGAAGTGTACGGTAGCCACTGTTCATGCTACGGCTTAGAGGAAGACCAATGGGAGCCTGAAGAGACTAACTTGGAAAACCTCGAGCGGTTGGTGGATAAGGCACACTGGACAGTTTCTGACTGCCATGCTGAGCTGGTAGAGATCGTTAGAAAGCTGCGCGCTGAGTCCTAACCGTTAATGGCTGGAAACTCCGTTTGGACACCTCGTCTAATCTTGATAGCTAGGAAGTTAAAAAATGGAACAAGGTAAAGTTCGTCTGTATGGCTGTGGTGGTCTGGGTACCAACATCGTCAAAGACTACATCGGTCGCAAGATCGCTCCTGGCTTCGCTACCCCGATGGTCAGCTTCGTCGACACCAGTCGCTCCAACCTGTCTGGCATCGAAGACGAAAGCTCGATCTTCGTACTCGAGAATACCGACGGCTCCGGTAAAGTGCGTAAAGAGAACCACGCACAGATCTCCGCAGCGGTCAAGCAAATCCTGCTCAAGCAAACTCCTGAAG
>NZ_JACOQI010000088.1 GCF_014297285.1 Dysosmobacter segnis | reverse complement strand
TGGCAGGATGTGTTGGCGGGATGCCAAGGACTTCTGAGAGAATTATTGCAGGAGCGGGGTGAACAGAATGGATAACGAGCTTCAAGCGAACTATACAACAGAGCAAACCTATCATTCAATCCGCCATTCCATTGTATCTGCACAGCGTAGTTTGAGTGTGGCAGTAAACTCCGCAATGGTGACGGCCTATTGGGAAATCGGTGAGCAGATTTACAAAGCCTGCGGAGAAAATGACCGTGCAGGATATGGCAAAAAGCTGCTGCAGTACCTGTCCGCACATCTGACAGCGGAATTTGGGAAAGGATTTGACGAGTCAAATTTGCGAAAAATGCGCCAGTTCTACTGCGCATATCCAATTCGAGACACACTGTGTCCTGAATTGAGCTGGTCGCACTATCGACTACTGATGCGGGTTCCTAATGAGAAGGAAAGAGCTTTCTATGCGGAAGAATGCGCGAAGTCCGCATGGAGCGTCCGGCAGCTTGAACGGCAGATCCACACGATGTACTATCAGCGCATCTTGGCAAGCCAGGATAAATCGCTTGTCGCTGCTGAGATACAAACGACGGAGCCAAAACCGGAATATGAAAAAATCATCAAAGACCCCTATGTAATGGAGTTCCTGCAAATCCAACCAGATACGCATGTGTATGAGGGAGAATTGGAGCAGGCATTGATTGACCACCTGCAACACTTCCTGCTGGAGCTGGGACGAGGCTTTTCCTTCGTAGCCCGACAGAAGAAGTTTACGCTGGATGGTCAGAACTTTTTCATCGACCTTGTGTTTTACAATTACATTCTCAAATGCTTTGTGCTGATCGATTTGAAGATGGGGCAGCTTACACATCAGGATCTCGGTCAGATGCAGATGTACGTCAACTACTACACTCGTGAGTTGATGAACGAAGGGGATACACCGCCGATTGGCATTGTCCTCTGCGCCGATAAAAGTGATGCTGTTGTAAAGTACACTTTGCCGGAGGATAATCACCAGATTTTCGCATCCAAGTACTTTACCTATCTGCCGACAGAGGAAGAATTGAAGCGAGAACTGCGGCTGGATGAGTTTCAAAAGCTGGACGAGTAATACTCGTGTTGAATTCGGACGGGGGTTCGAATTGCGTCAGAGAAAATTTGAAATAATCGCATTCTGAATTCTATGGAAAACTCAAAACCGTTGCGGTGCAAGGCTTCCAAGACGAAAATATCCGAATTGAAGCCGCCTGACAGAA
>NZ_JACOQI010000087.1 GCF_014297285.1 Dysosmobacter segnis | reverse complement strand
CGAGAGGTATCGGCACAACTATTTCCGGCATGATGGGACATGGCAGCATCCGGCATAACAACCGGGAGTTCACAGCAGCCAATGTAGACCGTGAGCGGTCGGGGCAGAATATCGTTTTTGTCAACGAGGATCTGAAGCAGACCTATAATAACCTGTTCGGCGAGGCTCTGGAGGCATACAACGCCGGGAAGAAAAAGACAAGAGACAAGATCCCGGACTACTACGAGCATATCCGGCAGAGCAAGCAGGAGAAGCTGTTCCATGAGACCATCTTCCAGATCGGCAACCTAAATGACTGTGGCTGCGGCATGGAGGGCGGCCAGCGGGCAGCGGAGGCACTGACGGAGTTCGCAAAGACCTTTCAGGAGCGCAATCCCCATCTCCATGTGTTCAACATGGTGCTGCACATGGACGAGGCCACGCCGCACCTTCATGTAGACTATATCCCGGTGGCCACGGGGCAGACGAGAGGCCTTTCAACGAGAGTGTCCATGAAGCAGGCGCTCAAGCAGCAGGGCTTTACAGGCGTTGGCCGGAAACAGACCGAGTGGAAGGCTTGGATGGACCGGGAGAAGGAAGTGCTGACGGAGATCGCTCAGCAGCACGAATTTGAAATTATCTCTCTCGGCAGCAATCGGCGGCACATGGAGCTGCCGGAGTACCGTGCAGCGATCCAGGAGGCCGAGGCCGTGCAGGAGCAGACAGCGGCAGCTTTGCAGGAGCTGGCAGATATGCAGGAGAAGAAAACGGAGTTGAAGGGAGAGATTAAGTCGCTCTCCGGCACTGTGGCGGCGCTGAAGGCCGCAGAACGGGTACGGGTGGACTTCGATACCATCCGGCCGGAAAAAACGCTTACAGGGGCTGTCAAGGGCGTTACCGTGGAGCAGATCCAGCAGCTCAAGGAGGTAGCCATGACCGGAGCCGCTGCGAAGCAGACGGTCGTGGCGTTGAATAAGAAAAACGCTTCGCTGGAAAAAGAAAAAGCCGAGATGAGAGAGAAGATTCCTTCCGTCCACGAGAAGATGGAGGCGGCAGCGCAGCGCAGTCGCCTTGAAAATCAAAACCGGCAGCTTTGGAGTGAGAATAAGGAATTGAAGGCGGAGCTGGAGGAAGAACGCAGCTTTTCAGACCGGCTGCTGGAGGGTATTGACCGTGTGCTGGATATGCTGGAGCGTCATCTGCCGAAGCAGCTGCTTCACCTCGTCGATAAGGCGAGGGAGCTGCTGCCGGATCACCAGACTTATAG
>NZ_JACOQI010000086.1 GCF_014297285.1 Dysosmobacter segnis | reverse complement strand
CGGCTCCATTTGGCTGTGTCACGAAGGTCTGCATCTGCATATTGGTGAGCTGACCGTCCGGCCGCATGAGCCCCGCTTGGATCTTAAGCGCACGCGCCAGCATCTTCGGCAGCTTCTTGCCGCGCTCAAAGGCGCGGCGCAGGATGCCCAGACAGGCGGTTTTCGATAAATAATACTTTAGAGACGGGTACGCTTCCAGTATGCCAGACAGTGAGACGCGGATCGGGCGGCGGGGCGCGGCCCCGGTATTGAGGGGCCGCTTGCCTTCCCGCCATGGAGATCGGAACTCCCAATGACGCTGTCCGAAGAGATCCACGGGAGAGGACAGCAGATCCAAGTGGAAATACGGGATCGAAACCAGTTCGGAGTCCGGCTTGCCCGGTCTGCGCTTGGGCGGTGCTCCGCCCCTTTCAGCCGTGTCTAACCCAAGCATCGTCATCTGCCCGTTCGTGTCGAATCGGTACATCTATGAGACCTCCTTCCCGCTGTTTTCCGTTTCGTCAAATACATCAAATAAAAGCTGGGGCGCAAGCGGCCCGGCGAAGTCCGCAAGCAGAAAAATGCGCTTGCGGCGCTGCGCGACGCCACACAATTGCGCGTCCAGACAGCGCCACGCAATAGAAAACATATCGCCTGCCGTGAGATCACCGACATCGGGCCATCCGTAAGGATAGGGGCCTGGGATAAGTTCGTTGGGAAAGCAGATCCGCACGATCTCCTCCAGCACGATCCGAAAGTCCTCATACTTCGGTTTTCCGCTTGAAAAAGCCCCCGGAACATTCTCCCAACACATCCAGCGCGGCCGTATGTTGACGCTCTCCCGGCCACGGGCTTTCTCTGCCAACCGCATTTCACGCACAATGCGCATCTGCTCCATAAAGAGGCCAGAACGCGCGCCGGCAAGACCTGCCCTTGCGCCAGCAACGGAGAGATCTTGACACGGGCTGCCCCCGCAGATGATGTCCACAGGCGGCAGCTCCGCGCCACGCAGCTTAGTGATGTCGCCTACATGGATCATGCCGGGAAAGCGCAGCTTTGTCACCTCAATGGGAAATGCTTCGATCTCCGACGCCCATACCGGCGTGATGCCGTTGCGGACCGCAGCCAAAGGGAATCCACCGATACCGTCGAACAGGCTGCCCATGGTGATTTGTGTTAACCAGGTCATATCATCACCCTTTCATTTGATCGCCGCGGCGATGGTTCGGGTGGTGTTGACGGCAGCCTGCGCCGTATAAACGGCGCTC
>NZ_JACOQI010000085.1 GCF_014297285.1 Dysosmobacter segnis | reverse complement strand
GTACAGACCGGCCACAGGCTTCAAACCAGTCCAGCAGGGAATTGATCTCGCTCTTTGAAAATCCGAACTTTGGCCGTTGCAGCACTTCCCGATACTCGCACAGGATACGGTAATCATAGCAGGGAACAATATCTCCTGTCAGCACCATACTGACTACTCTGGCGGGCGCCCCGTTTCTCGACCAGAGCGCCGACACCAAAATGTTTGTGTCTATCACCACCAGCATAAGCGATCATTCCCCCCGGCGAACTGCGGCAATCTCAGCTTCAATATCTTCGTCGCTCATGTAGCCGTTGGCTGCTGCCTTTGCCCTCATAGAGTTAAAGGCGATCATGGCCTTTGCCTGCCGGACTGCCTTCACCGTTTCCTCAAAGCTGCCGTCCGCAATATCAAAGAGAATCGCCGTCGGTCTGCCGTTGTTGGTGATGATAACCTCTCCATCTGCGGAAAGATTTTCCCAGATGCTCTTGGGCGTGGTTCTCAAATCTCGTACAGTATAGAAGTTCATACGATCACTCCTTTCGCTTATATTATACCCATAGTGTTGCACGATTGTCAACGAATTTATTCTTGTTCCGTGATTTTTCTCTCTCGCTGCCCACGGCGTACCGTGGACATATAGAGGTCAAAAAAACATGATTTTATACCGTTTTTTAGCCTCGTTTCAGAGGGGGTGGTATAGTTACCCTCGGAGGGCTGGAAGCGCCGTCCTGCGGCAATAAACGCCCGAAAATCAACCCTAATCCTCACTCTTTTTCAAGGCATCCACCAGCAGATCACTCAACGCCTGTGACGGTCGCACCCGTGCCACCATGTGTCCATCCTCCTGCCACACCGCAGACGGCTCGCTGTCCCACCATTTTCGAATCGTCTTGGGATCAAGACCAGTGTCCCGATGACAGTCCGCCTTACGTCCGTCCGGGTGCTGCTGCCTCCACACATGAACTATTTTCTCTGCCGTTGGTCTACCTTCCGCAGATTTCATTGAAATGCCTACCGCTTTCATGTCCTCTTTTCTTCTTCGAGCTAAATACAAATGCTGATTTTGTTTTAACCAGTTTCTCTTATTGACCGGCATCGTCATGCCGGATAGCTTGGCAATATCATCTCTCGGAAAGGTCACATAGTCCTCATTGAACATCTCCAGAGCACATACAATATCGTCCTTCGTGAAACGGTTGATGTCCTCTTCGCTCATATCATCGTAGGGCTTGAGCAGAGCGAAAGCATCCCTGCGCAGCTCCGCTTC
>NZ_JACOQI010000084.1 GCF_014297285.1 Dysosmobacter segnis | reverse complement strand
GAGTTTGTTTCGCAGGCGGTGGATCAGAACTTCCACGAGGGCGCGGCAACTTGGTGCTACTTTGACGAGTTTCACATTCTGCTCCGTGATCCACTGACAGCCAGCTACTTTGTGGCGGTCTGGAAAATGCTGCGTAAAAAAGGATGTGTGCCGTCTGCTTTGACGCAGAACGTCAAAGACCTTTTGGCAAGCCGTGAAATCGAGAACATTCTGGACAACACGGATTTTATGATTCTGCTTTCGCAGGCGCAGAGTGACCGTACCATTCTGGCAAAACAGCTCGGTATTTCCGAGCACCAGCTTTCCTATATCACACACAGCAATTCCGGCGAGGGGCTGTTGTTCTATGGAAATGTGACCATCCCGTTTGTGGATCGGTTCCCTCGCGGAGAAATCTATGACCTGCTGACTACCCGCCCGGAGGATATGAAGAATGAAACGAAAAACGAATAAGGCCAAGGAGGAGGCTTGGTCGCAGACCGCCCACGCCCCTGACGAGGAGCAGTCCGGGCCGGAGGCTTCCGACACTTCGGGACAAAGTGTCCCAAAGTCCAAGTTCCGCAAAAAGAGCCAGCAAGAACAGGCTGCGGCAGCAAAGCTCCGTATGGAGTCCCAAGGCGAAAAACTGGAACAGGCCCGGGAGAAGCTGGCAAAACAAAAGCCGCCGAAAAAGCCCGGTCCGGTAAAACGCATAGGCCGTGTTGCCAGTGGTTCCGTTCACAGCTTCGTGCATGGCAAGATTTTTGAAGTGGAACAGGAAAATGTCGGCACAGAAGGCGCACACCGTTCTGAGCTTGTGGGAGAAACCGCACTGCGGCATGGCTCCCGCTTTGTGCGCCGTAAAGTCCGGGAACATCCGGCAAAAGTGGTACGCAAGGCCGAGGCCCGCTATACCAAGTACACGGCGGACTACCATTTTCACACCGCCGCACAGGAGCACCCGGAGCTGACGAAAAATGCGCTTACCCGCTACTGGCAGAAGCAACGGCTCCGCAGGCAATATCGCAAGCAGGCAAAGGAGGCTGCAAAGCAGGGCGCGGCTGCGGCGGGGAAAACTGCCACAGCCACAGAACGCCTGACCGCCCGGGCAGTGGAATTTGTCAAAAGTCATCCCGCAGGTGCCGTGATTGCGGTGCTCTGTGTGTTACTCCTGTTTGCTATGCAGTCCTGTTCCTCTACCATGCTTATGCTGGGGAACGCCGGGGCCGGTGCATTAGGGGCCAGCACCTATCCTTGCGAGGATCGGGATATGCTGGCCGCCGAAGCTGCCTACTGTGCGCTGGAAGATGATTTGCAGCATTATCTGG
>NZ_JACOQI010000083.1 GCF_014297285.1 Dysosmobacter segnis | reverse complement strand
CTTGCGCTTGCAGGCGGAGGTACCGGTGATACCCTCATCCGCGAAGATATCCGCCATCGTCCAGTTGGGATTTGCCATGATCTTTTCCGTGTAGTATGCTTTCTGGTTTTCATAGCTGCCAAGCTGTTCATCTTTTTTGGTGGACACACGGCAGTATGCAGCTACCCGGAGATTTTTCTTCTTTTCCTGATCCTGCGGCGATTCCTCCTTTGCAGGGATGATAATGACCTTCGGTTCAGGGCGGGTCTGCGTCATGCATCATCACACTCCTCTAAGACTTGATTATTTTTCAGCAGGACCTTGACCGTCTTACTGCCATACGTGATTTTCCGGACACTCTGCCGCAGAAGGTTCGCATCCATCTCTTGCATCTTTGCCTGCCGTCCGAAGATGCTGCGGAGCCGGTGGGCTTCGTATTCCTCCATCTCTACGCTCACAAGGGTCAGTACCGCCAACTCCATTGCCTTTTGGCGTGCGATTTCTTCATCCACAGGAGGTGTCTGCAGCAACTTGTCCAGTTCCAGCCGGCGTTGCCTGATGTCTTCCGTGGTGGGAACACCGGATGATTCTATCTTAATGAGCTGCGGATCATCGACCACCTGATTCAGTATCTTGAGGACTCTTCGTGCTACGCTGTCGGGTACGATGCCGCCGCACAGCTTGCGCAGCTCCTTTTGCACAGGTGTCTGCTTATACTCAGGGCGCATCTCTTTTCTGCGTTCCTGGGCAGCGTGGAATTGCTCCGTCGGGATGAGCGCGGGAAAATACTTCTCACCAATGTATCGGTCATCCTCTAAAATCCGTGCTACCATATTTTTGTTCCAAGGCTTGTCCACATCGTAGGGAACATCCTCCGCCTGAAGCTGCTCGGTAAGCTGCTTGAAGGAAGCTCCGGCAAGGTATTGCAGGTAGATGCTCCGTATCGTTTCTGCCTCCTGCGGCTGCGGCACGATCTCGCCAAACTCCATCTTGTAGCCAAATGGCTGTTTTCGATTTCCCATTATCTTTGCGTCCTTTCTATTTTTTCTGTGACCTCCAACCCGTTGAGAAGCCGGAAGCGCAGTGTTTCATTGTCCACGACCACGATTTTCTCGACCATATCGCTGAATAGCTGCTCATCGAAGTCATCCAGCCAGTCCGGTCCGCTTTCGAGAACATCCAGTAGGTCTTGTGTTTGCTGGATGGTATGATCCTCCTCAGACCGCAGGATGCGTTCCTTTTGGAGCTTTAGTTCCCGGCGGCGCTCCGCAAGCAGATTGCCGCGGGATATAAAAATGTCAGGATCGACGCTGCCCTGCTGCTTGAGCTGGGTCA
>NZ_JACOQI010000082.1 GCF_014297285.1 Dysosmobacter segnis | reverse complement strand
GGTTCCGTCAAGATTTATGCGCAAAATTGTTTGCAGGCTCCGGCTGAGTGAAGTCAGCCGGCAATAGAGGCGTCGTCCAAAGCCGCCTCCAAGTGCTTCATGTTCATGTATTTCTTGTTGCCCCAATGGGTGCCCGCCACATGGCGCAGCCTTGCACAGACCAGCATCAGGGCAGAGTTGCCATCGGGGAACGTCCCCACCACGCGGGTTCTGCGGCGAATCTCACGGTTCAGCCGCTCGATCACGTTATTTGTGCGGATGCGCGTCCAGTGCTCGCTGGGAAAATCGCAGTAGGTCAGTGTCTCCTCAATGCCGTCCTCGACCTTCTTGGCAGCCTCCTTCAGTTTCATCGCTCTCAATTCTGCAACGACGGCTTTTGCCTTCTCGCGGGACGCCTTCTTGCTCTCCTGGGCGTGGATCGCCTTGAGCATTTTTGCCACAATTTTGACCTTGGATTTGGGCACAACAGAGAAAACATTGCGGTAGAAATGCACCGTGCAGCGCTGGTATTTGGCATCCGGGAACACCTCACCCACGGCCTCCAGCATCCCCATGCACTTGTCACCGACGATGAGCTTTACGCCGTCCAAGCCGCGTCCACGAAGCCATTGGAAGAAACTGACCCAGCTGGCCTTGTCCTCCTTCATGCCCTCGGCAGCGCCCAAAACCTCACGAAAACCGTCCTCATTCACGGCAATCGCCACCAAAACAGAAACATTTTCGTACTCTCCGCCCCAGTTGCGGCGCAGGTAGATGCCGTCCACGTAGACGTATGGATACCGTCCGCCCTGCAAGGGACGGTTTCGCCAGTCCTCGATGTGGACGTAGGCTTTCTTGTTCAGCTCGCTGATGGTAGCGGGCGAAACCTTGCTGCCCCACAGTGCCTCCGTGATGTCCTCCACACGGCGCACGGAGACGCCTGCCAGATACATCTCGATGAGCGCCTCCTCCACGCTGCTTTCCCGGCGGCGGTACCGCTCGATGATGGCAGTCTCGAAGGATACGCCCTTGAGCCGCGGCATGTGGAGCGTGACGTCGCCGGAGGTCGTGGTGAGGCAGCGGTCATAGTGACCGCTGCGGTAGCCCTGACGGGCCTCGCTGCGCTCGTAGCGCGCCGCCTGCGTCAGCGACTCCGCCTCCTTTTCCAGCAGCTCGTTCAGGGTTTCCTCCACGCTGCCGCGAACCAATTCCTTGATTTGGCCCTTGATTACTTCCTCGTTTAGCTGTACAATTTTCTCGGACATAGTTTGCTTGCTCCTTTCGAATGGTGTGTGGTTACTTCATTCTACCAGAGCCTGCAAGCTATGTCTTCTTTTATGCGATTTTCAATTTGCGCAACTTATTTTACCTTATC
>NZ_JACOQI010000081.1 GCF_014297285.1 Dysosmobacter segnis | reverse complement strand
GTCTATAAATCGGCTGAAAAAGCTATGAAGCAAGCTGCGGTGCAAACCAGATCGGGGGCAGATGATGGACTTAATTATTCGGATTTGGATGGATGGTCTGTCGTATCGGATAGTTATGAAGGTTCTGTAAAGGACGGAAAGGAACATACCATTACAGGGGCAGGTAATGTGAGTCTTTGGTATTGTCAGGATCATGTAGAAAACAATAACAGGACTTATGCTTGCTCGGTTGTTGCTCTCTGCAATTTGGCGAAATACTATCGTGAGAGAGGTTATGACAAGATAAGCCGGTCTTTTACTACATTGTACGATACTATGTGGGAGAAAGCTGGAACGAATTCCAGTGGAACTACGTCGAATGGCAATGAAGCTCCTGCTGCGAAAGCGTTTATGGAAGATTTAGGGTACAGTTGTTCCTACGACAGCTATCTGTTTGATAGCTATAGCGATTTTACGAGAGACCTGGGCAATAATAAACCCTGCATTTTTACATACGGTGCAAAGTTCGGTTCCAAGAGTGGGGGACACGCTGTTTTGGCTGTTGGCTATGTAGAAACGACGAAGTACCAGTATCTGCGAATAGCTGATGGATGGAATGACTATTTGAGATACATTAACTTTAACGGATATGATTATACCAGAAAAGACGGCTGGTCTTTTAGTGTGTCAAAATGATGAAGGAGAGGAAAAGTTTTTGGTTAATTGGAGTGGTACTTCTCTGTGCTGTTGTTTTTATGATAGCCATGATTAGTACAAAAAGATCGTTATCTGACTGGGGAAAAATAAGCAGCATTGAGTATTGTGAAAACATATTAGACGAAAAAATTTCTGAAATCAGAATAAGAAAAGGCATTGATTCGGCTAAATGGGCTGTATTCTCAGATGAAGATTTGGTGAACAAATGGATGGAATTTTTGAGTACCATAGAAGTACGGCGAGTGGATAATGCCGGCAGAGGTCAGCAAGAACAAAATGGCGGAAATTTTGTAGTTGAAATTGATACGGAAACTGAAGAATATTGTTTGGTATTCAAAAGCACAGATGCGATTATGCAGCTTGAAGTAAATGATGCCGATTACGATGTAAAAATGCCGGAGGATTTTCCATTCGAAGAGACCTATAATAAGGCGATTGAACGATATGGAGTTAAAGGCCCGTGGGATTAAAGAAGTTAGCTTGATTTGCGGGTGAGCGACTGTTCTAATTGCCTCGCGGGAGCGCGCAAAAGCACTTTCATACTGCCAGCCCACAAAGGGCGGCGGTGTGAAAGTGCTTTTGCGTTACTTTCTCACCAGAAAGTAACAAAGAGGTTGCCTTATCGGTAGCTGTATGGTAAAATGGGAGCAGGATAAAACACGGAAAAACAGCGCAAAGGAAAGGAAG
>NZ_JACOQI010000080.1 GCF_014297285.1 Dysosmobacter segnis | reverse complement strand
AGAAGCCGAGATAACTATATAGCTATCTCGACTTCTCCTTCTCTACGAATATTGATCCTTAGATTAACCTTTCATCGCTTCCATTTCTGCAATCGTCAAATTATTACGCTCTCTAAGGAAAGAACCAATCTCATTTCCCTGAAAATCATATAAGGGGATGTAATAGGAATCGGGCTGAGTTTTCTGCCATTCAAGAGCGTCCTGCGGTGTTTCAAATTTTGGGTGACTCAAATCACTGGTTCGGACATATCCCTCCTGGTCATTCGTCCCAATCGCAGCCTGTAAATCCGGCATTTTCCCTACTACCTCTGCCATCAAAGCAGTTCCATAAGTTTCGCCACGAACATTCTTAGGGAAATTTCCGTTAATAAGCGACGTCTGCTCAACAGACAACACGGAGGAATCATATTCAACAGCGTTTGCTGTTACAGCAAGTGCCATGCACATCACGGTGGCTAACATCAAACTTAAAACCCGCTTTTTCATGTTTTTACTCCTTTCAGGTCTCTTGAAATAGTACGTGTTACCAGTTAATTTTGCCGCTCCCTTGCCTCCCCTCAGTATCTCACAACTCCAGTCACCTTAACCGATTTGCTCGAATTGTTCCTAATCGCCAGCGTATAATCCCCGTTTTCCGGAATCTCAATCGTCTTGTCAATGCTGCCTGTTGTCACATTGATATAGTGAAACTTCTCATTTGAGTCAACTAATCCGAAGTCCAAGCTGGCATTTTCCGGAGAATAGTTCGCGCGAATCCATACCGTTTCACCAGCCGACATTGTGAAACTTGTATCCGCTACCACCGTGCCATTTGCCTTTATAGTCCAGTCTAAGTTTCTTGTTGCCCGTATGATGGCCGTTCCCGTCGTTTCATATTCCTTTGAAACGACATTTGATTCGTCAACAGCGCCGGTGCCGGTACACAGGCATCCAATCATCACCGCTCCGGTCAGTACCATACACAAAAGTCTGCGCATTTCTTTCACCTCCCTTCGCCAAAGCCCTCCATCGGCACAGATTCGGCCCCAGCAAAATCAAAGTCGTCGCATTCCATTTCGCTAAAAGTCATGGCACCCATTTTTTCTTGGGCCGTTCTCCTGTGTGCCAATACCGCTGTGGTGAGCAAAATCGCCAAGAGCACGATCACCAGGACTATGGCCTTGTATCTTCTGGCCTTTCCCTGTCCCTTGTCCTCTTCTTTTGCCTGCTCCTCTGCCGGAAGTTTCTCTTGCGCCGCCGCAGGCTCCGCCTCTGCTGAGTCATCCAGCAGCGTTTCCAGCAGGATATTAAATAACCTGCTCAGGCTCTGCAGATTCTCTGTCGATGGCCTCGACGTTCCTGCTTCCCATCCAGATATGGCCTGCCTGGACACAAACAGCCTTTCGGCCAGTTCTAACTGTG
>NZ_JACOQI010000079.1 GCF_014297285.1 Dysosmobacter segnis | reverse complement strand
CCCCCCCCCCCCCCCCCCCCCCCCCCCCCCCCCCCCCCCCCCCCCCCCCCCCCCCCCCCCCTTTTAGATGTGTATAAGAGACAGGTACTTCTTCGTACTCTAGGTCGACTTCTTGTACGGTGTCACGATCCAGCATCGCAGCAATGTGCAGGTGACGGTACAGTCGTGGCAAGAAGCGTGCATGACGGTAGATCACTTGCCCATCAATGTAACGACGGAAGTTCCACGTAAACAAGTACATCGCTAACCGACGGATCGAAGACAATCCCGGTTCATCGAAGTTGACTTTATCCATCAGGTTCAGGCGGTTCACTTTACGCCAGAACTCTTCAAAGCTGTAGTGGTATTGAATCCACTCCATCTTGTCATGTGGGTATTTGTCAACAGCGATTTGGAGATACTCGTCCCGGTGATCCTTGAGCATGTCTTCAAGCAGGTGTAAGTACTGGGTCTTCTCCTCGAAGAAGTAACGCATCCCAAACTCAGTACCCATTGCCCCGTAGTTACCCTGACCAGTAGCCGACAGTGGATTGCTTTGTTTCTTGCGCTCCTTGATCCACTGCTCGTTTTCCATCCGCTTCTGGTGTTCACGTTGCTGGATGACTTTTGCCTTGTAGATCTCCTCACCTTTCAGTGACTTGAGGAAACCCTTGTAGGTTGGGTGCTCCATACGCAGGGCTACCAACAACTGCGCCATGTCGTACGGGACGCCCAAGTCGTGGGATAGGTGTCTGATAACTCGAGTGGTGAACGTAATGGAGATATACGGCTTGTCATCCAATTGTTCCAGACCCAACTCTACCGCAATGAAGTCAACCTCGTCCGGCAACACTGGGGTCAGCTTTGCACGCTGCTCTGGTGTCAACGCCACACCACGGCGACCGTAGCAGAAGATTCTTTTAGGTGCTTTCTTCACTTCCTCTGTCATCAGAGTACTCCAATTTTAGTAATGAGCGTTATAGGGCGGGACTCCGAAGAGTCCCTATGTTTCAGTAACCCCGATAAGGGCGAGCTACTTCGTGTTGCGTTGGTTCTGGGCCCCAGTCTTCACGAGGAGGATCGGGGATACCTTTAGCCAGACGAGCATTACGAATACGATCCATACGAGCAGCACGGTAGCCGCTCATGTACGATTCTTTGACTTCGCGCTTGACTGTCTTACGGATTGGCAGTCCGCCCATCCCGTCTTTACAACCCAGTTCAAAGGCGGCTGACTTACGCTGTGTTGTTTTGGACATCGCGTTCCACCTCCTGTAGTGATTCTTCCAGACGGGTAATGAACGCCCGGACATCAACCTTAGACCAGACCTGTCTCTTATACACATCT
>NZ_JACOQI010000078.1 GCF_014297285.1 Dysosmobacter segnis | reverse complement strand
CTGCTGTCCTATATGTCGGATCAGCTTCTGACACTGGGTAATTCCGTGGCGGCCATTGATGAGCTGTACCTGTGGCTGTCCGATCCCACCGTCATCACCTACATCCGCAACGCGCTTAAAAGAGTACGAAAAAAGGAATCCGCCCTGTTCCTCGCCAGTCAGAACTTAGAGGACTTCACCCAGCCGGGAATACGGGAGCTGACGCGCCCTCTCTTTTCCATCCCCGTCCATCAGTTCATCTTCAACGGCGGCAACGTGGATAAGAAGTTTTTCATGGATAACCTCCAATTAGAGGAATCCGAGTATGCCCTGATCCGGGACCCGCAGCGCGGCTCCTGCCTCTACAAGTGCGGCAATGAACGGTATCTCTTGCAGGTGCAGGCCCCGGAGTACAAGCAGGCCATCTTTGGAACGGCAGGTGGACGGTAATGGCGGTACCCATCGCGGCACTGGCGAAGCTCGCCGCTGCCGCTCTCTCGGATGAGGACACCCGGCGAAAGCTGGGCTGGATCGTGGCGGCGATCTGTTCACCGTTGATCCTGACGCTGGCGCTGATCTGCTCTCTGCTCTCCGGCAGCGCGGAGCATAACAATTCCGCCGTCCTGCTGTGTTTCCACGGCGGAAGCATTCCGAACAAAACGCCTGCGGAATATGTAGAATACATTGAAGATATGCGCCGCAGCTTCACGCTGCTTGACGACGCCGTCGCCGCCGTCAATGGCATGACGGAGAACGGCGACAGCCTTGACGGTATCCGCGTCAAGGCTGTTTTCTATGCTCTGTATTTTGGGGAGGACACCCCCAGCCGCCGAGCGCACCGACAGTTCGCGGACTGCTTTGTGACCTACGAGGAACGCACCCGCACCGTCACCGATGAGGATGGGACGGAAACCGAGGAGAGCTACACCGTGGCGATTCCCGTTATGGACATGGTGGAGGTCTACAGCAATATTGAAAACACTCTTCACTTGGAAATATCTGCGGAACAGAAGTCCAACGCCGACAGTGTGTACAATTTGGTGCGCTATGGCGTTGCCGGAGGTTCAGAGGGCTGGATACCCGGCGCGGATGTGCCGTTTATTGGCGCGGACGGTTTCTGTTCGCCCATCGGTTCAGGCTGGGAGCGCCGTGTCACCTCTGAATTCGGTAACCGCGTCGATCCCATCACCGGGAAGCGCAAGGGGCACACCGGCATGGACCTGGCTGTTCCCACCGGCACGCCCATCCGCGCCGCGCTGCCGGGGACTGTGACGGTCTCGAAGTACAACGCCGGAGGTTACGGCTATTATGTGATGATCGACCACGGCAATGGCCTTGCCACGCTGTACGGCCACTGCTCCAAGCTGCTGGCAAGGGTGGGACAAAACGTACAGGCGGGAGACATCATCGCCCTCTCCGGCAGCACTGGGCGCTCCACCGGTCCGCATCTCCATTTCGAGGTGCGCGTCAACGG
>NZ_JACOQI010000077.1 GCF_014297285.1 Dysosmobacter segnis | reverse complement strand
AAACCTGCTAAAAAGTCAAGCCCCAATTGAAAGAAAATTTGCGGGTGGAAAAAGAGCATAGCAAAGCAGAGGCGGCAAAACGGATTGTTTGGCCGCCTCAAACAAAGCATTGGAGATCTCAGCTCGTTCTACTGCGGCAAGCTGCGGTAGAGCTCTGTGACCTTACCATAATAGACTCGGAGGAACTTATTCAGACCTGCCACCATGGCGAGTTTACCGCTTTTCCCCTCGCTGCGTTTTTTCTCAATGAATGTAAAGATCGGATCGTTTGCCGGTTTGTGCATCACATAGCTCTGCATGACTTCATACCCGGTCTTACGCAGATAGCGATTTCCCCGCTTGGAGATGTGCCGGTTATTCGCGCTGAATTTGCCGGACTGGTACGGCGGCGCGTCAATGCCGGCGTATGCGATGAGCGCCCGCTTGCTGTGAAAGCGGCGGACATCTCCGATCTCCGCGATCAGGCGCGGAGCCAGCGTGTCCCCGATGCAGGGCATTTCGCGCACAAGAGAATATTCCGGCAGGGTCTTGGCGAGAGCTTGCATCTGTGTTAAAATAGCGTCACGGGACGCCTCCACTGTGTGGAGGACTCGTATCGCTTCCGTAATGACGATCTGCGTAGATGGTGCGTCGGGAAGCACAGGGATACCGTTTTGAGCTGTGGCAAAGATGAGCGCTGCCATACGTTCGTGATTGCGGTATCCCTTTTTTTCCGCCCATTTGCAATAATCCTTCCGAAAGCGCGTTTCTCCCATTTTGAGGATGTGAGCGGTGTGACGATACCGCAGGACAAAGTCCGAAAGCTTGTGCCGTCCGGCATGGTCGTTCATGAGCTCCTGCATACCGGGCAAAACCTGGTTACAGAGGGCGTTAAAATCGACCTTCGCCTTGATCAGGATGGAGGTCATCTGGTAGTATTGCCGCGCCAGAAGCTGCAGCTCCCGATATGTATTTTCTGGCAGTCTGGTAGGTTGAAGCTCCGGCCAATAGGCCAGGCCGTACAAAGCGATCTGCATGGCGTCGATTTGATCGGTCTTCACCCTGCGGATGCTTTGCGAGCAAAACCGCTTCATCCGCAGCGAGTTGACAACGGAGACGAATATTCCGTTCTCCAACAATGCGGCCACCACCGGGCAATGGTAGCTGCCGGTGCTTTCCAGAACGACACGAACCTCTTCGCCGCTGCCGCGCAGCAGCGAAACCAGCTCTGACATCCCTTCCCTCGTGTGCTGAACTTCAAACGGAGTGTACACGATTTCTCCTCTCGGCTTCATTCCGCACACGGTACTTTTTCCTTTGGACACATCGATCCCGATACTGAGCATGGGCATTCCTTCTTTCCTGATAAAATATTGCAATGCTTCCGCACCGGCTTATTACGATTCAAATTGGTTCGTGACGCGCACGCGGCATAGCCGGAGCAACCTGCTCAATCGAATCTTTATAACAAGAGG
>NZ_JACOQI010000076.1 GCF_014297285.1 Dysosmobacter segnis | reverse complement strand
CCCCCCCCCCCCCCCCCCCCCCCCCCCCCCCCCCCCCCCCCCCCCCCCCCCCCTTTTAGATGTGTATAAGAGACAGTCCAGGACATGGGGACTTCAGCTATGCAACCCATCGAAAATGCTCAACAGCGTGCATTCGCTGAGAGCGTCCAGCGACAACAGATCCAAAAACCAATCCCTGAACCCTACGTGGAGCCTGCTCCAGTTGCAACGCAAAGCCCAGGCGGCGTAGCTAACCACGATCAGATTGACGCTAGCCGTCCTTACGATGTGGTCGTCCTGGATAACGGTACTGAAATCCGTCCTGCTCACCTGAGCGGTTGGGAACGTACCTGGTCGATCGAAAGCCCTTGGCCATTGGCGTTTGACCCTACCACCCACATGAAGTTCCATATCCGTACTCCAAACGGCGACGGTAGCTTCACTGTGAAGGAAGTTGTCAAGGCAATTGCTGAAAGCGAGAAAGAAGCAATGGAATACTTGCAGCATGAAGTGCGTAACCAGAAGCCGTACGTCCTGGATGCTTCCAAGGCGCACATGCCAGTAGACTGGCAGGAAGTGGCAACTCTGGACAAGCCGCAGGTTACCCATGCGGACGACGGCACTGAAGTCCCAGTGGAGACTCCAGAAGTGAAAATCATCTCGACTGAGTTGACCGCACACTCGTTCGAAGAAGCAGAGATCAAGTACCTCGATGAAGTTATCGGCTTGGGCTCTGACGACGTCGACGGTAAGGTGCGTGAGTACTACTACCGTGACATGAAGCCAGTCAACGTTGATGGCAACATGATCGGTGTGATGATCGAACTGGGCAAGAAGACTACGCTGCACGATGCTGCGAAGTTCCTGCGCCTGCACCTTGAGAACGAAGAGATCACTCCTCGTCTCTACAACCTGCTGAACAATGACCTGACTGCTCGCGTTAACCAAGCGCTGGCGGTGAACCTCGGCTACGGCAATCGTCTGACGATCGCTGACTTTGTAATGGACATCGACGAACTCGGCGATGCTCTGCACGAAGATGCCATGGGTCTGCTGTACTCGTTGTTGAACACCGAACGTGCGTCGGACATCCTCAACGCTGTAACCAATATCCTCAAGGGTGAGGAATACTGGGAATACCTGGCCAAGCTGGGTCGCAACCTGAACAAAGAGCACAAAGGCGAAGTGATGCAGATCCTGGCTCGTTACGAGCTGAACTCTGTAACACACGTACCATGGGCACTGGAGCTGTACGCTGGGGCTGAGGCACAGTCCTTGAAAGCCAGTGACAACCCTGCGGTGCACAAAGGGCTGGCGGCGTTGCTTACTCGTACTGGTAGCAAGGGTACGAAGTTTGCACACCACTACATCGTTGACGTGAACGATCTGTCTCTTATACACATCTGGGTTCTCGGGGGGGGGCGGGGGGGGGGGGGGGGGGGGGGGGGGGGGGGGGGG
>NZ_JACOQI010000075.1 GCF_014297285.1 Dysosmobacter segnis | reverse complement strand
TCATTGAACATCTCCAGAGCACATACAATATCGTCCTTCGTGAAACGGTTGATGTCCTCTTCGCTCATATCATCGTAGGGCTTGAGCAGAGCGAAAGCATCCCTGCGCAGCTCCGCTTCGTCTATGCCGCACTTCTTGGCGTAGATGGCCAGCGTCATAATTCCGTAGAACCGATGCCCCACCCGGATCTCGTCAGCGATCCGATGCAGCCACCAGTCATAGAGATCCCGCTTCACCGTCCAGCGCCCCCGGCGCTCCTTCTTCACCACCCGGCGCTCATACCAGTCCGGGTACTTCTCTTTGGCCTCGGCCAGCGACAGGCGGCTCTTTCGCATGAGCGCCTGTATGCGCTGCTGTTCCCCATTGCTGTCTGGGATATAGTCCAGCAGCTTCTCCAGCTCCACCGCACCGCCATACCGATAGGCTACCACAGGATAGTCCTTCCCCAGCTTGGAGCTGGTTCCGACCACACGGAAACCCTGCAAAATGCCCTGCATCTGCGGCTCCTTGATGGACGAGGTAAACCTGTTCCAGATCTGCCGGGTGAGAGCGTATTTCAGTTCCTTCAAAACCTTCTGATTCTGCGGGTACATAGGGATCGGCTCGGTCAGCACATAATACAGATGCAGGCCGGTTCCGCTGTTTACCACGAAGGTGGCCTTGGGAATAATGTCCTTGTTCATCTGATGCAGCGTGTCCCGGAGCTGCGGCATCCCTACACCATCAAGGTCAAAGACCATCGCATAGAGAAACCTGGCATTCTGTCCCCGGCGCTGCCGGCCAAAATATGAGATAGGAGACATGATTGTAAAGTCCGTACCTTTGATGTCCTCCAGTTCCCTCAGCTCGTCCGTGATCACATGACGGTTGGCTTTACCATCGCCCTTAATCTCCAGTGCAACGCCGTTCTCCTGCACCACTTTTGACTTCGGAGGGACTACCAGAGCGATACCGTTTCCCTTGGAATCCTCAAAATGCCCTTTGCGCTCAAACGATCCCTCCGGGAAGATCTCCCGATAGAACTCATACGGCTCCACCGGCTCTAAATATTGCCGAAGATGGGCATTCTTCTCCCGATAAAGCGCCTGCTGCCGCTCCAAAGCAGTCTGCTGATCCATAGCCACGAAAACACCTCCAATCCAGAAAAGAAAAAAGAAGCAAAAAAGAAAATCCGCTGCGGCGGGGAACGCCTGCGGGCGGGAAGGGGGAAAAGGGGAGCTAAAGAGCGCCGCCTACGGCGGCTTAAAGAGAAAGTCACCTCCCCTTTTCCCCCTTGCTCCGGGGCATGGAAATGATGGAAAACCTTTCAGGTTTACCACATTCCCACACCCCTCCGCACACCCCCTTTTCCCCTCCGACTTTCTCCCTTTCTGAGAGAAAAATTTTCTTTTTGTTTTGAGCCATAGGCTCTTAGGGGGGCATATATTATCAATAGGTTTTTCCCTATTTTCACCTGTTATTATAGCCTGTCCGAGTGCCGGTTGCAAGCCCTTCGGACAGGCTATTTTTACAGGCTCATATCGCCCCAGGAATGCCCTCTCTCGTGCGGTTTTTCCTGACTATAAGTCTGGTGATCCGGCAGCAGCTCCCTCGCCTTATCGACGAGGTGAAGCAGCTGCTTCGGCAGATGACGCTCCAGCATATCCAGCACACGGTCAATACCCTCCAGCAGCCGGTC
>NZ_JACOQI010000074.1 GCF_014297285.1 Dysosmobacter segnis | reverse complement strand
GAGATGTGTATAAGAGACAGAGATAGTCAAAAGCGGCGTTTCGAGAAACTCGGGCTGCTTAAGAAGAAACCCCTGGCCGCCGCCGTTGTAGGCAAGCTTGTCAGGAATAACGAATCGCTGGGGAACAGCAACTCGGTCAACCCCTCGAAAGGCGTTGACATTCCCACGACTGGTTATCTGAACAAAGTATCAGACATCACCGCTGGCAACGTGACTGATGCAGAAAACCTTTACCAACTCCTCCCTGACACCGAACTGGCTGAACAGATTCTGGTTAGCAGCATCCTGTCTCCTAAGGACATGGTTACGACGGAGTTGAACTACATCTGTAACGAGTCTTCCCTGAAGGGGGAGATCACGGGTGTATTGCTGGCCGTAGTGGAAGAGTTTTTCACCAAAGTCTATAAAATAGATCCCCAACTGCCAGGTATTTTGTCGGACGTCCTTTTCAAGAAGGGCTCCTACCCTATTATGATCATTCCAGAGTCATCTGTGGATGAAATCATCAACGGCGATCGCGGCACTGTGGGTATGGAAAGCCGGGCAGACACCAAGAGTTTGTTCTCGCATTCCATCGGTGTTCTGGGTGACTCCACCTTCGAAGACGGGAAGTACCTGCCGAAGAATAAACTGAAAGTGTCTATGGAAGACATGAACCAGTACTACACTCAGACGTTCCGCATGATGCGTCCACGTTTGGCTAAGAAGGGCTTCGACACCAAGATCTCGGTATCGGACAACCCTGACCTGTTGAAAGCTCCGTTCGTTCACGAGCTGACGCGCCGTCGTCATTTGGCTGAGACGTTCAAGCGTCAAGGCTTTGGTATGGAGTCCAATAATGAGGTGTCACGAGATGACATCGAAATGTCGTTCTACCGTCCTCGTCTGACCACTGCTCGTCCAGTGGTTGGGATGAAGACCGCCAGTCAGGTTAAGCGTGCCACTGTGGGTCACCCTCTGGTCATGCGTCTACCGGCTGAGTCGATCATCCCGGTACACGTTCCAGGTTCGCCTGATGAACACATCGGTTACTTTGTGATCCTCGATCCACAGGGTAACCCGGTTGTGAAGGCTAACCGGTCTGAGTACTACAACGACCTGAACATGAACATGTCTATCAACAAGGACATGGCCAGCCAGTTGATCTCCCAAGGTCAACGCACTGTAGAAGGCTACCAGCAACGTTCGGACATCGACACTGAGGAAGCTACACGGATCTACGCACAGCTCGTAGAAGAAGACCTGATCGCTCGTCTGCGTAACGGTATCTACGCCGACAACATCGAGATCTCTCGTCCGTTGGAAGTGTACCGCATCATGCTGGCTCGTACCTTTGCCAACATGTCCACTCAGTTGCTGTTCGTCCCTGCTGAACTGGTGACGTACTTCGCCTTTGACTACAACCGCTACGGCGTGGGTAAGTCTCTGCTCGAAGACAACAAGATCCTGGCTTCGCTGCGTGTAATGATGCTGCTGTCGAACACGATGGCTGCTGTGAAGAACTCGGTACCCCACACCGGTCTGAACATTACCCTCGACCCAACCGATCCAGATCCTTCGTCTACCGTTGAGAAACTGGTACACAACCTGTCTCTTATACACATCTGACAGGGGGGGGGGGGGGGGGGGGGGGGGGGGGGGGGGGGGGGGGGGGGGGGG
>NZ_JACOQI010000073.1 GCF_014297285.1 Dysosmobacter segnis | reverse complement strand
CATGATGCCGGGGTCAAAACAAGCCTTTTATGTATGACCAATAGCAAAGAGCTGGAAAAATAGCGCTGAAATGAGCACCCAGAGGAAATGGCCTTTTGAGGCTGTCTCTCTGGGTGCTTATTTTTCATAGAGTAGATTTTAGTCATTTTATTCTTTTGCTATCCAAATATTGGATTTTGAGCATAATTAACCAAGCCCTTTCGAAAACCAAAGAGCTTCCTGAAATTGAGAGCCGCTATTTTGCTTCCGAAGAAGAATTTCCCTCGTTGCTTGCCTCGCGGCAATTTATCAAGGCGGTAATTCTTACGGATGTTTGCCGGTACCGTTTCTACGCCATTCCTAAGCTTTGCATAATTGCTGAATTCTTCACTTTGCATATACCTTTGGCTCTTTGCCCTGTTTGAAGCATTCTTTGAAGTAATGAATGTTGCATTCCATCCATCGATTTTTGGACGACACTGCCCTTGGTATGGACAACCAACGCAATGATTGCAATTAAACGAAACCTTACACTGCCTTGTCGTTTTAGTATAGCTTTGCCTTACAGGTTCGTGCCCTGCAGCACATCTCAAAAGTATTGTTCCGTCATCATTAAAAGTGAAATCAGCTAATGCATCTGGAGCCTCTTTTCCAATAAGTGCGGTTGTGATTAATTTGATGTTCTTTTCCTTTGCCAAAGCAAAATTATCCTGGCCTGCATATCCGCCATCGGTAATAAGAACGATTTCTTCTTCAGACCTGTCCATCTGTGATAAAGATTCTTGAAGAAATTGACTGTCAGTATGGATGTTCTTGTCATACTGATAATCGGTCACGACTGATCCGTTTTTATCAACGGTTTCTTCAAGGTTTGCAACATATCCTCTGTGAAGTTTACCGGCCTTGTTGCGATATGTGGCATCTGGATCAGACGGATTCTGTAACGCTGTTGAATTCATTGTTCCGTCTTCCTTTGTACGGAGTCTTCGTTTGCCATTTTCAACAACAGTCTGGTCTGAAAGGCACCTCAAAAACAGTTGGTACTCAGTAACTTCTTCGTAGTCTGTTCCGCATAGTTCAAGCAGCTTATCACTATCACTCAGCAAAGCCTGTATAATCTGCTCCATATTATCATTCAGCTGATGATAGAAAATTCTGTTATAGTCGTTTGAATCTGTATAGTGCTTCAAATCATCAGGAATCTTATTCGGATAGTTCTTATCAAAATATATCGCCAATTTAGAAATACAGGTGTATATCAGCTCCATGCGACTAAGAAAACGGATATTGCTCTCTATCATCATGGAGTCCATTCTTTTTATTCGTCCACTGAGATTCATCAGCTTTGCTATTTTACTACTAAGATCTTTTACACAGTCGTGGTACAGATCAATACCATGTGTTGTTTCATAATTGTAACAGCGGCTTCTAAATCTGCTCAATGTTTTATCCGAAATTGGTTGTTCTTCAAAACTTGTAGTATGAAGTGCGTACTGAAGATGAAGATCCAGCATAAGATTTTCAACAATCTCATCATCCGAATAATCGAACAATTCTTTAATGATTAAAGCTCCAATTATCACATTCACGGGCGCATTCGGGCGGGAAGCTTTACTGCTGTATAAAACAGAAAATCTTTCTTCATCAATATTGGGAAAAATCTCATCCGCAAATATTTTCGCCCATGAATTATCAAGTGCCTTTTTTTCGCGAGCAGTAAGTGAAAATACACTGTCATTGAAAGATATTTGCTG
>NZ_JACOQI010000072.1 GCF_014297285.1 Dysosmobacter segnis | reverse complement strand
AATTCGGGTGTGGCCACACTCCGAAATTTTTGCAGGGCGCAGGGCCCGCAAAAATGCTTGTTGGGGAGCTCCCCAAACCCGCTGTACTTCGGGACAAATTGTCCCAAAGTCCCGGTGCGTTGCACCGTAGTCTGCGGCCCGTCACTATCGTTCCTGTGCCTTATTCTCACGCTCGTCTGTTATGCCGAGCAGATGATCAATGTTCGCTTTTATTGCCACGGCCTCCCGCATTTGCCGCTGGGCATCCCGGTATTCTGCATAAAGCTCTTTCTTTTGTCCCGCCAGCTCACGGCGGGATTTTTTTAGTGCTTCAATCTTAGGGAGCTTTGCGCCGTTCAGTATGGTGTTCATGGTATCCTTTGCCGCCCGGTAAGTGGCAAGCTCCACTTCATGCTGGGCCAGATACTTTTTGCTGTACCGCGCAGCCTTGTACCCATCGAACACCGGGCGGGTCTTGGCATAGTCCACCGTGGCAGCCATCAGCTCCGAGGTTTTGGAAAGGGCCTCCTCCGTTGTGCGGAGCTCGTCAGACAGCTTGTGAAAGTGATCCACAGCAGCCTCGGTGCGGGCCGTCAGCGCCGCATAGTCTGTCAGATGATGCTCCTGCAAATACTGGAGCGCGGCAGCCATCTGTTTTAGGTTGTAGACCTTGGCCCATCGTTCATAGGCCGGGCCTTTGCCCTGGGCCATACGCTCTTGAATGTCGATGATAAGATTAACTCGCCGTGGCGGAACCGTGGGCTCCTCTGGTAGTTCAGGGAGCGGACGTTCCCCAGCAATTACCGCCTTGATGTCCTCCGGGTCAAATCCGGCTCCCAGTGTAGAAGCCCGGAGCCGGGTTGGTTTTTCCTGTCCGGGCGCAAGGAATGAGATGACACCGCCGCGCCCCTGTTTTACGGCAAAGCCGGACTCCTCCATGAGGCGAAGAAAGTCGGCAAAGTCCGTGGGCTTTTTCTCCAAAGCGGCGAGAACAGCCAGCCGCACCCGCTGCTTGGCAGAGGGCGGCTTTTCCCCGATCCACTGGCCATAGTGAAGAAAGCGGCCCTTGCTGTGCTGGCGCGGATTTTGAATGACAGACAATTCATGTTCGATGCACACGCGGTCAGAGAGCCGCCGCAGGGCAAAGGACGAACCAATAAAATTATGAAATTTCCGGGAGCGGTCAAAGGCCGTTGCATTAAAATAAATGTGATTGTGGATATGGGCCTTATCGATATGCGTACAGACAAAGAATTGATGCTTTCCCTTTGTCCAGCGCATCGCCGTTTCATAACCGATACGGTTTGCTTCTTCCGCCGTAACCTCCCCGGGCAGAAACGCCTGCCGGATCTGAAAGAACAGTGCCCCGCGAGATACGGCCCGGCCTGTCTCTGCAAGGTATTGACTTTTTACCAGAAGAAACTCGGCGGGAGCCGTGTTCGGATCGCAGAGATAGGAAGATACGGCTCCCAGCTTTTCCGGGTTCAGGCCATAGGTGAAACGATCCTCCATCGTTTGAATTGCACTTTTTCCCGCCGCTGTTTTATAAGGGCGGATGTAGGTGGTCGCCGTAAAAATCCCTCCTTCCGGCAAACAGTATTTTTACTTTGGGACACTTTGTCCCGAAGTAGAAAAAGCCGGGGAGCGGTATCAACCACTCCCCGGATGGGTCAGAGCTCTATCAGCGCGGAGAGCTGTTTCAAGAGATCAGACAGCGGCCCCCACAAAGCGGCATAGTCCCGCTGCAAGGCTGCGAGTTCTTCGGGATAAATTGCGCCGTAGGTGTTGGCTTGAATTGCCACTTGGTTCAGATTGTTGGAGCATCGCCGCTGGAGCGAAACCAGCTCACGAACAGGCGAAAGGTCAACATGAA
>NZ_JACOQI010000071.1 GCF_014297285.1 Dysosmobacter segnis | reverse complement strand
AATTCGGGTGTGGCCACACTCCGAAATTTTTGCAGGGCGCAGGGCCCGCAAAAATGCTTGTTGGGGAGCTCCCCAAACCCGCTGTACTTCGGGACAAATTGTCCCAAAGTCCCGGTGCGCTGCACCGTAGTCTGCGGCCCGTCACTATCGTTCCTGGGCCTTATTTTCACGCTCGTCTGTTATGCCGAGCAGATGATCAATGTTCGCTTTTACCGCCACGGCCTCCCGCATTTGCCGCTGGGCTTCCCGGTATTCTGCATAAAGCTCTTTTTTCTGTCCTGCCAGCTCACGGCGGGATTTTTTTAGTGCTTCAATCTTAGGGAGCTTTGCGCCGTTCAGTATGGTGTTCATGGTATCCTTTGCCGCCCGGTAAGTGGCAAGCTCTGCTTCATGCTGGGCCAGATACTTTTTACTGTACCGCGCAGCTTTGTACCCATCGAACACCGGGCGGGTCTTGGCATAGTCCACCGTGGCAGCCATCAGCTCCGAGGTTTTGGAAAGAGCCTCCTCCGTTGTGCGGAGCTCGTCAGACAGCTTGTGAAAGTGATCCACCGCAGCCTCGGTGCTGGCCGTCAGTGCCGCATAGTCTGTCAGATGATGCTCCTGCAAATACTGGAGCGCGGCGGCCATTTGTTTTAGGTTGTAGACCTTGGCCCATCGTTCATAGGCTGGGCCCTTGCCTTGGGCCATACGCTCTTGAATGTCGATGATGAGATTAACTCGCCGTGGCGGAAGCGTGGGCTCCTCGGGCAGTTCGGGGAGTGGACGTTCCCCGGCAATTACCGCCTTGATGTCCTCCGGGTCAAATCCAACTCCAAGTGTAGAAGCCCGGAGCCGGGTCGGTTTTTCCTGCCCGGGTGCAAGGAATGAGATGACACCGCCCCGCCCATGTTTCACCGCAAAGCCGGACTCCTCCATGAGACGAAGAAAGTCGGCAAAGTCCGTGGGCTTTTTCTCCAAAGCGGCGAGAACAGCCAGCCGCACCCGCTGCTTGGCAGAGGGTGGCTTTTCTCCGATCCACTGTCCATAGTGGAGAAAACGACCCTTGCTGTGCTGGCACGGATTTTGGATAACAGACAATTCATGTTCGATGCACACGCGGTCAGAGAGCCGCCGCAGGGCAAAGGACGAACCAATGAAATTATGAAATTTCCGGGAGCGGTCAAAGGCCGTCGCATTGAAATAAATGTGATTGTGGATATGGGCCTTGTCGGTATGCGTACAGACGAAGAACTGATACTTTCCCTTTGTCCAGCGCATCGCCGTTTCATAGCCGATACGGTTTGCTTCTTCCGCCGTAACCTCCCCGGGCAGGAACGCCTGCCGGATCTGAAAGAACAGGGCCCCGCGAGACACGGCCCGGCCTGTCTCTGCAAGGTATTGACTTTTTACCAGAAGAAACTCGGCGGGAGCCGTGTTCGGATCGCAGAGATAGGAAGATACGGCTCCCAGCTTTTCCGGGTTCAGACCATAGGTGAAACGATCCTCCATCGTTTGAATTGCACTTTTTCCCGCCGCTGTTTTATAAGGGCGGATGTAGGTGGTCGCCGTAAAAAATCCCTCCTTCCGGCAAACAGTATTTTTACTTTGGGACACTTTGTCCCGAAGTAGAAAAAGCCGGGGAGCGGTATCAACCACTCCCCGGATGGGTCAGAGCTCTACCAGCGCGGAGAGCTGTTTCAAGAGATCAGACAGCGGCCCCCATAAGGCCGCATAGTCCCGCTGCAAGGCCGTGAGTTCTTCGGGATAAATTGCGCCGTAGGTGTTGGCTTGAATTGCCACTTGGTTCAGATTGTTGGAGCATCGCCGCTGGAGCGAAACCAGCTCACGAACAGGCGAAAGGTCAACATGAA
>NZ_JACOQI010000070.1 GCF_014297285.1 Dysosmobacter segnis | reverse complement strand
AGATGTGTATAAGAGACAGTTCTTATACAGACCAGTCACGTAGTGCTCACAGATCCACTTAGGCGCGTATTCCCGCATCAACTCCTCAACCCACATCTCACCCCACCAATCCGTACGCTCCAGCCAGTCTTCACTGGGAGCAGGGATCACCAGTTCAATCTTGGGGATGTTAGGGTCAGTTTCAATCTCTGCCCGTGTAACCCTTTCGACCGAAATTAAGGTGGGTTTCTCACCGTCATATTCTTCACCAGGTCTGTAAAAGTAAACACCCTGTCGGAACTGACCGAAGTTGTGCCCGTAAGGATTGTTCTCTTGCCACAGACTGACGTCTAGGTCCTCTACGTCAAACGTAAACTTGTAGATGCCCTTGTTGATGTCGGGGTTGACTTCGTTGTGGTAAGCGTAGAGGGTGATCTGTGCTATCCGTTTAATCCAGTCGGGATCGTCCAGATCGGTCATCATGTTCAATGCACCGAATAGCGTTAACATCACACACCTCTACAGGTCGAGAAACTCTTGTTGAGAACCGTGGTCAGTCACAACCGACGGTAGTTGTTCCATCGCTTGCTCAGCAAACGCCATCAAGGAGGTAACTAACGCAGTGACCGCAGTTGGGTTCACAGTCAGCGGGATGTAGTCCAGCCGAACTTTGTCGTTACCTACTTTATCGAAGACGTAACCTTTAGCGCCCCACTTCGGTTTGTAGCGTTCGATCACAGCCAGGATGTCTGGGTGACACCACCAGTGCGGAGTCAGCAACACTTCACGACTGACGACAGCCACGATGCTGACACGAGGGATGTCCTCGACGATTGGTAGTCGCGCTTTCTTGACTGTCTTGGTGTTGGTAATCTTGACAGGATCGCCTTTGAATACCCAAGTGTAGCCATCATCGTGCAAGCCCGGAGGCAAGTCAGCAACAGGGACACGCTTCTCCTCAAACTTGTCCCGTTTGATAACCTCTGAGTCAGGGATGTCGATGGTGAACTCCACGACGTTCTGATCCAGGTCAGGTTCTACCTTTTTGACACTGTCCTTCAGGTGAAGGGTGATCTCTGCCTTTGTAAACAACTCCGGCAAAGCGTAGTGCATGTTTAAAGCCATGTACAGTTTCATAACTGCCTCACTTGCAGAACTTGGAACTCAGGACCGGTAACATACGACCTTTGATAACAAACACGTAGGTCTCAGCCGGTTTGGTTTTCATCTTGCCGAACTCTCCGTCTGAAGTTTTCATCGACCACCAACTCCCGTCAGGGTTCAGTCCGCCCACTATGAAGTCGTTTCCTTTATAGTCGATGGTTGTGGTCACTTCAATCTTGGCCGTGTCAATCAACCGCATGCCGAAGATGTCGAAATAGTTGTACTGATACTCACGCACACCAGTAATCTTTTCACCCCCCACCTCAACCGAACAAGGACGCATGTCTGTTACGACCTGGGTCACTCGGTTTTTGTAGGCATCGTACGTGAACCAGCTAACACCAGCCACCGCAACAAGGATCACCATCCAGATCCAGAACTTAATCCAGAACCAGACTTTACGAGCCTTGGCTTTAAGTTCCATGCGGTCACGAGCTTTACGCCCTGCATCTTGTGGTTCAGGTTGTGCAACGCCTACAATGGCTGCTGCGAGTTGCTTCTGAAGATCTGACATGAGTATCGCCCTTACTTAAGGTTTAGTTCAGTTATTTGGTACGGCGTTTGAATTGGTGTTCAGGTGGAACGTGTTCAGCAACCAGCCGACGCCACACGTCGCTGTTCGCCAACCGGATTTCCCAGAAGGTGTCCTGTCTCTTATACACATCTAAAAGGGGGGGGGGGGGGGGGGGGGGGGGGGGGGGGGGGGGGGGGGGGGG
>NZ_JACOQI010000069.1 GCF_014297285.1 Dysosmobacter segnis | reverse complement strand
AGATGTGTATAAGAGACAGGCAATATACAAGACCCTTAGCTCCACCACCTTTGACGCATTAGGCGATGAAGAAAGCGGACCTGAGGATTTTGAACTGTTGGTGAATATGGTTTTGGGGTTGCAAGATCCATTCGATCTGGACACCCGTTCGTTAGACCACGACCTCCTGGAGTTATTCTGGGACACGGTTGAGGGCATTCGAGAGGAACTACTTTACCGGCGGCTTGTCAGAGGTACTCTCCATTCTGTCAAATTGATTAACCCCAGTGGGTTGGTCCTGATCGAGTTCAAGGAGTTTTATCACCCATGGCTACACAAGACAAGTTGGTCGCCAAGACTACCGTCAGTTTCTCCGTATACCCAACGGCAGTACTCAACTCCAAGTTCCAGAACGTAAAAGTCCTGGGTATCCTGGATTCGAGTACGGCTCGGGACTTGGGGACTCCTGTGGATGAGTTGCACGTCAACGTGTTTAACTCCCTGCCAGCAGGTACCCCTAACGATCCTGATGCGTACATGTACGTTCGTATTGAGTTCGCTAACGGTCAACGTCAGATCCTGGGTATCCCGTGGATCAAAGAATCCAGTATCGTCGTGTCAAACTACACAGTGATCCAAGCCCGTATTGCAGGGGTTACTCCTGCGGACTGGGAAGAGATCCTTGCGCTGTTGAATGCCAACGGATACAACCAGGTTGAACTCAAGGCCGGTAATTAATTACGGCTCTCCTTAATCTATGACACGTTGGGCCGTGTCGGCCATTGGAATGACTGGGCTGTTGTTCTGATTGGTGGGACTAGAGAGGGGCTTCGGCCCCGATCTTTTTCTTTTGCCCATTTTGGAGTTTTTATGACGTCATTACGACGCCTGAACATCTCACTGGAAGACGGTGCTGATGGAACGGTACAGCAAGAGATCGAATACGCCTTCTTTGCTCGGGTTGAGTCCTGGGAATGGTTGGAACAAGCGACCCGTCAGGAGAAGCAAGAGCAGTGGGAGTCTTACCGTGAACGTGGTGAGGGCGCCTTTGCTCAGTGTCGTGTCCGGGCTACCGATGACAAGACGTACGAGATGTGCGTTAAGACCAAGACTCCTGGCGAGTTGGGCAAGAAAGAAGTAGAACAGATCTGCTCCAAGGATTTCTTCGAGCAATTCCGTTTCTTCGCCGACAAGGGTCTCAACAAGACTCGCTATATCTTCGAGATCGAAGGGACTGACCTGAAGTGGGAAGTGGATGTTTACACGACTCAATCCGGTGAGCGTCACCCTTGGCTCAAGATCGACCTCGAAGTACCGAGTGCCGAGACCGAGCTGCCGAAGTTCCCGTTCCCGCTGAAGGAGGTTATTGTTAACCAACCTGCTCAGCGTAGCGAAGAAGAGAAAGCTCAGATCAGTAAGCTCTTCGAAGAATGGACGATTAAGGTAGAGGCTGTAAAGGCCGAACCTGCTGAAGCCACTGCTGAATAATAGTGGGGCGGGTCACCGCCCTATTATGCCCTTGCGTAATTAAATCCACCAATGGGGAATAGTAATGAAGAGACCACAAGCTTTGGAGTCGTAATGGAGAACCATTTTATCAAGCCAGCGTCAGCGTATAAACGTGACCTGGACGTCTTGGGCAACTACAGACGTGACATGGCCTTATTCCTGAGCAAGCGTACTGGTAAACCTATTGAAGACTGTGTGGCCTACGTTCAGCGCCAGACAGGACCAGGGGGTAAGTTCGAGATCGTCGATCCAGCATTGCTCTGCTTACACCGTAATGAAGTTGGCGATCGTGGTCAACACGAAACCACCTTCACGCAGTACCTGAAAGACATCATCGAGAACCGCTGGCTGTTTGCACCAAGCATGACAGTCTACGAGCATCCTGATGTTCTGCCTTCCCTGCTCTCCGAATACATCACCGGTAACATCACTGGTCGTGGTAAGGTGAAACACGAGGCACAAGAAGCCAAGATGGCTGGTCAGGAGTTCAAGCTTAAGGCAGAAGCGTTCCTTAAGGCAGGTGACACGGTTCAAGCCAAGTTCATGAATCGTCAAGCGGCGACCATGTCTCTGTCTCTTATACACATCTAAAAGGGGGGGGGGGGGGGGGGGGGGGGGGGGGGGGGGGGGGGGGGGGGGGGGGGGG
>NZ_JACOQI010000068.1 GCF_014297285.1 Dysosmobacter segnis | reverse complement strand
ATCGCCGCACCGAAGTTTTCGGCGGCGATTTTCGCCTCTATGCGCCGCCGCTTTTCCTCGGCATCCTCATCCAATAGCGATCCCGCGGCAGCCAGCCCGGCCACGGCGGGGATCAGAGAAACAGGCCGCGGATCGCCGCCGCGCCATACCAACCCGCCAGTGCCGCCGTGCCAAGGATCAGCACCAGCATGATCCACTTGAGGGCCACCAGCAGGCTGAAATCCGGGAGCCAGTCGATCCACTTGGAGGAATATTTCTCGCTCAGGTTCCCAACCCGTTCCAGCAGTTTGTTCATCTCTGTCAGCAATCTCTGCATCTCCGTCAGAGACTGCTGCACCGGCGTCAGGTCGATGTGTGGTTTCAGCTCCGGCAGGGTCTTCCGAATTTCCTCCAGCTCCCAGTTTATTCCGTCTGCCTGCTCCGTCAGCTTGTTCATCGCCTGCGGCAGGTCGCATCGGATCACAATGGGCTGGATTGGCTGTGGCGCAGCCGGCGGTGCGCTGCTCGGCTGATTCATCCGCTTCAATTCCTCCATCGGTTTCCTCTGCTCGATGGAATTTTCTCTTGACGAGCTCTGCGCGTATTCTGAATTCATGTTCCATGGCCTCCTTGCAATACTTTTCTTCGTGTAATTTGTTGTCGCGGCACCTCATGCCGTCTGGCGTGGTGTAGGTGATGTACTTGCGGGTACCCTCCCAGCGGACGGCGTAGCCCTCGGATTCCATCAGGGAAACGAAGGCGTCCCTATCGGCGGCGTATTTCATGCACTCGTCGATGGTATTCATGAGCCGCAGCTTCCAGCTTTGGCCTTTCAGCGCCGTGTGGTATTCCGCACCGCCCATGCCGCGGGCCTGCTGCGCGGTCACTTCAAAGACAGGAAGACCCATTTCCTGACAGATCGCGTCGTTGCGCCGCATCAACTCTTGCAGTTGTTCCTTCGCCATGTGCAGCTTCTTGCCAGTCTCGAAGTTGACGGAGTTGATGACGCAGTGGGAGTGGATGTGCTCGCGGTCTACATGGGTGCAGACCAGTACCTCGCAGCCGTCGAAGTATTCCGCCAGCCGCCGCGCGGCTTCGTGAGCCTGCCGGGGATCGACAGCCGCGCCTTTTGGAAAGCTCTGTACCATGTGGTAGAACATCACGCCGCTGTCCTTGTGGTAAAGCAGTTTCGTGTTCAGGAAATCGTCATAGACGCTCTGCGGCTGGCAGTTGATGCCGCTGACGAGCGGCACGCCATCCCATGCGGTTTTCTTCTCCTGCATGACGTAGAGCATCACGCCGCGCATGGCGGCGCGGGACTGTGTGCCCCGTTTGTAGTTCACAAAATGTACGATGGCCATACGGCTCACCGACCTTCCATGACAGCCCGCAACGCGGCGCTGACCTCGGACAGCACCTGCGCGGCCTTGTCGAGACCGATGACCTGCACCTTGTCCATGTTGGCGAGGACGGTGAGGCGGTTGATGTTGCTGCCGATGCCCTTGAGCTGGCGGAGCAGTTCCTTCTGTTCGTCGATGACCACGATCCGCTTGCCGAGGCAGCAGGCGGTGACGTAATCGCTCATGGACATGTGGGCCTTCGCTGCCAGCGCTTTGATCTTCTCGCGGTCAGCGGACGCCATGCGCGTGCTGAATTTGATATCTTTTTTCATGTTTTTCTCCAATCGTAGCTAAAAGTGGGTGTGGGCTTCTGCCCGCAGCTTGGGGGTGTGGGGCCATGTCCCGCCCAGTGCATTTGGCAGGGCAGCGGCTTCGCCGCAGACCAGACAAATGCGATGCTGGCTGTCGGCGGCACAAGCTGCATATCACTCGTTTCCGTCGCTGCCGCCGACGAAAACTCGCTCACTCCGCTGCACCGCCTTCTTCCCACCGAAACCGCTTCGCTGGGTTTCGGCGGGAACCCTGTTGGGGGCGGTGATAAAAACTCCCATTTCACATTTTTTCGGCACTTCTATGTGGGAGGGGTATCACTACCCTCCGGCCGCTTTGTCTGTGTCGGAACAACCCGGCGCGGGGTTTATTTCAGCAGAAAAAACGGCTTTCTCAGAGTGGGTGCTCTGCGCCGACGAACGCTCTGTTCACTCCTGCACACAGTGCTTTTTCGGCGTTCCTGCATGGGGAGTGGTATCACTACCCTCGGCGTGCGCTTTATGCCGTTGAAACGCTGGACGCCCGCGGGTCACGGCGGCGTATTCGTCGTTTTTATGCCGTCTCGGAATTTGCCCCGTGCGGGCAGAATATCCCCTCGACGGGTACACACGCCACCCCAGCCCCTAACCGCGCACACAGCGGCTCACACGCCGAAACACGG
>NZ_JACOQI010000067.1 GCF_014297285.1 Dysosmobacter segnis | reverse complement strand
AGATGTGTATAAGAGACAGCTTCTACATGGAGAACGAAACCCTGATCAAACAAGCGGTTGCAGGGATTCGTAATTCATTCAGCGACGACCACATCTACATCACCCCGAGTGGGGAGTTTGCAGTACTGGAGTTTGATGCTAACGAGCGAGAGTTCTTCCTACCCGTAGACGGGCTGGCGGGCTATCGTGCGTGGTGTGAAGCTGAGAAGCAACGTGTCACCACCAACCCCTTCTGTGCCAGTTGTGAATACTTGGGCACTTGTCTGTCAGAACACTTACGCGACGTGAAATCCATGGACAACTCGTGTAACGGGTTTAAGGGATTGTTGTTGCGGTGGGAGGAAGAATGTTCGTCCGTCATCGGCAACGACTAGAGATCACCCTCGACTTGTTTCGGGGGTGTGGTCATCACTGTGCTGGGTGCATGATCGACAAGTCCTTAGGCGGGGACGTCTCTGACATCCCTGACCTGTTGGCACTGATTCAAGAAATGACTGAGGCCGGTTACGTCGCGTTTGACTTAGGCGTTGGGCCTACCGATTACATGACGTCTACCAACACGCAAGAGGTGATGACGAACACCACCTTTCGTGAGATGGCTCAGTTGTTTCATCAAGTCACGTTCAATGCTGCGTTCTTGGATACCCGGATGGAAAACTACGGGGTCATGTGTGCGGACATTGATCAAGCGTGTCCCGATAAACCGATTCGTTTCCTCATCCCGGCTGCACCGTCTCATTTTAAGAATGAGAAGTTCGGCTTAATGATTAAAGAGAAACTGGAGTACATCCAAGAACACTTGGTGGTCGCCCGTTTGAATGAGGCAGGGTTTGTTGTGACCTGTACTCGAGAGACTGTAGATGAACGCTTTGAAGAATACTTGGCCAACGGGTTTGAGATTGAATTCCCTGTGGACAAAGATGACATCCTCA
This sequence comes from Dysosmobacter segnis, assembly GCF_014297285.1. GTDB lineage: Bacteria > Bacillota > Clostridia > Oscillospirales > Oscillospiraceae > Oscillibacter > Oscillibacter segnis. The sequence goes on along the minus strand of NZ_JACOQI010000067.1, from coordinate 1,678 downwards.
CCATCCCGTACGGAAGAGCCCCCAGTCGAGACCTCATGGTTGCACAAAACGTGCGCCGGGTGTCCCACCGGATCAGTTCCTTCTATGCTGGGCTTAATGGGGAAGACGAAAGAAGACGTAATCCTGACTTGCATTACGACACTGGTACGATGGTCAATCTGCTATATACTGGTGGCAAGCTTTATTGGGTACCGTTCCTAAAAGACGACTGTCCGTTCCTTGACGACGACTTCGTCATTCAGCGCCCCTGGACTATGGAGAATCTCCTAAACGTGCGTACAGAGGCTCGTGAGCGGTCTATGGACTATTTACAAGACACTGAGTGCATGGAGTGTCCACATCTGAGCAGTTGCATGGAAAAAGGCATCACCAACATCATGCAAAAGCTCTCGATCAAAGATTGTCTAGTGGGGTTAGAGCATGATTCCAACGCGCATAGCTAAATCCCTGAACCTGACCCTCGAAGTCTTGAAAGGGTGTGGGTACAGTTGTCCGGGGTGTACCGTGGAGAAGGATTCGGCTCCTGTGAACATCTCCGACGCTGATGCCCAAGCGTTAGTGGACATGGCTCAGGACTTGATCGACAATGACTTTCGGTTGTTGGAGTTTCGATTAGGCCCCACGGACATCACCAGCTCTTCCAATTGGCGTGACGTACTGGCTCATCCGTTGATTCATGGGTTAGCCCAACACTACCGAGCGATGAACGTATCCCTCACGATGTTGAGCGACCGTGGCTTGGAAGAGCTGGCTGGCGTCATAGACCCCCTGATGGCAGGAAAGAAACTCAGCGTCTCAATCCCGATGGCGTTGAAGCAAACCAATAATCAGAAATACTTGGGTGAACTGCGTAAACGCATTCTGTACTTTAAGAGTCTGTTTAAGGAAACCGACTTTAACCGCGTCTACGCCAACTTCAACCTAATTGACGACAACATCACACACTTAAACCAAGACACCTACCGGGCCGCACATGAGTTGGATCTTGGGGTACCGGTGTTCTCGGAGTTCCCGTTTCCTCACACTCGTAAGGGGATGGGTAATCTGATGGTGCTCAATCAACTGAACCGAGACTTGTACCAGTTCTCTGAGTTCTTAAAGACACAGGTCAACACGAAGATCTACCGCCCGTTGATTCCTAACGTGGTCGACGGATTTGAGTTTGTCTACCGCAGTGGGTCACTCTACCATGCGCCGGTCGTGTCAGAGAACCTACCCATCTTTGAGCCACGTTTTGAGTTAGCCCAACCGTGGAATGCAGACTCAGTGCTGTCGTTCCGTGAACAAGGCTACTACGAGGATCTGGTGGCGTTAGCGGAACATGAGGAGTGTGGTGGCTGTTGTTTCCTAGATTACTGCTCACGAGGTTCTGTGAAGCCGTTAATGGACTTGCTGGGGCGTGCAGATTGCCTGACGGGTTTGCGTAACCGTTGGGACCTTCAATTACATCGACAGGATTAACAACGTGGATATAGTGATCGTAGACGACGTCGAGTTCAGCGACGAGTTGATGGCGCTGTGCATGTGTCAGCAGAACAAAGCGTATGTGGATGAGCCCTTGATCAGTGCATACATTGACGAAGCGATCTTGCCTCATGTCAAAGCTCACCGAGATGCGGTAGAAGGCATCTACGCCCAAGCGTCACACGTACACATCAGTGACTCTGTCTCTTATACA
>NZ_JACOQI010000066.1 GCF_014297285.1 Dysosmobacter segnis | reverse complement strand
AGATGTGTATAAGAGACAGTCACTGAAGACCTCGAAGTACGATTTCAAGAAGGCTATCTTCTAAATCCACAAGGAACCAAGCAATGTCTGAACAGAACGGTAACGACCAAGAACTCGACCAACAGGATGGTGAACATGAGGAACTTCAGGAGTCCGGCGCAGAGTCGACTGACGAGAGCACTGATAGCTCTGGTGAGTCGGGCAGCGACGAGCCTGGGGACACCGACTCGGAAGCGGTCGAAGAGGACGCTGGAGCTGGATCGGAATCCCAGTCATCCGACGATGAAGTGGGCGACCAACCGGCAGACGAAGAGCAAGCTTCGGACACTGACCCAGAAGCCGAACAACTGGCAGCAGCACTGGCGGCAGCAACTGCCTCGTCACAACAACCGGCGCTACCGTTGAACGACGCTGCTCCTGACGCTCCTGTGTCTGCTCTGGCGGCTGTTGTAGCCGCAGCCGCTGTCAGCGACATCCCTGCCGAAGCACCAGTGGCTGCTCCTACCGCTCGCGCTACTTCGGTCACCACCACCAAACCAGTTCCAGTGAAGGTCGACGTGAAAACACAACAAGCTGATCTGAAACTCCAGTTGATCGTTGATCGCCTGCAACAGTACGCCGAGAAGATGGCTACCAACAAGCTGCTGACCGCTGCCGTTGGTAAAGAACAACAGCAAAGCCTGTGGGCTGCCATTCAGCAGACCCTGAAGCTGGAAGGCCCTGAGTTCATCCGTGCTTACGGCGTCCTGCTGGACTTCTTCGCTGAACACCGCACCACGATCTTCAGCGACAAGTACATCTACCGCAACTTCGCGGAAGCTGCTATCTCGACTAACGAGAAGAAAGTCTTCAACCGCATGCTGAACCTGCTGGTTGCTACCTGCGACAAAGCCACTCGCCGTCTGGGCCTGGAACAAGTTGACCTGGAAAAGACCCTGGCCGACATCCGTGACACCGGTATCCAACAGCGCGTTGCCGAGTTCTACCAGATCTAACGCGGCATAAGAAGCAAAAAAAAAGGAGGGGTGCAAGCCTCTCCTTTTTTATGCCGTGTGTTAATGGAGGGTGTAAACGATCTCAGGACGACCAGTCGTGCGGTGTACACGATCAGCAATCTGAGACAGTTCTTCCATCGGTAGTTTGAGGCGGTACATCAACATGGCTCCAGACTTCATGCTGAAGCTTCTTGGGTAGTGCAATTCCAAGTTAGCGATGAAGGTTGCCAAGTAATACGGACGGAAGTCGTATGGACGAGACATCTCAAGCGGACTAGCGTGGATCAGGTTGCGTTTGTAGAAAGCTTCGTTAACTGTGTGGTAAGACTCAGCCAACAGAACGCTACCGATGTGCAGGCCGAATACATCCAACACCACGTCGATAAACACATCACCAAAGGTCCGATGGGCCAAACCAAAGCCGTTCATCAGATCCTTACGCACTTCCTCATCAGAGATCTGGCTACAGGTCACCCCGTAGACGTTATGCGTGCCGTCGATGAAGTACTTAGGCGATAGCATAGCTTTCGCGTAACGGCTCTCAGACGCCTTTAGAAGAGGTGTACGGAAGTCACGGTTACGACTACCTGCGTTAACAATGTAGTCGATGGGGAATTCAAAAAAGCTCTTTGTATCTGTGTACGACGATAAAGCAAACCAAGGACTGCTATTGGACATGATGCACCTTTCTGAAGGGGCTTGGCATAAAAAGTGGGGGACCGAAATCCCCCACAAATCAGATTACGTAATCAGTGTTCACAAGCTTGTGCCCAACGACCCTACCTTTGAAGTTCTCCACCTTGCGGTAGTGATACTCTAAGTGCTTGTCGATGTCGACGCACACGAAGTAGTAGAACGTGGGTTTAGCATTTGGCCAGATCTTGAAGATCGTATCACGCATCCGACCCATCGCTTGACGATTACCTTGTTTGGAACCCAGGGCATCCGTCATCAACACATGAAGCAGCTTAGGAACGTCTTGGGCTGTCCCGAGGGATTTCAGTGTCGATACGATTAGATCCGACTCAAGCATCTCGTCGAAGTCGTCTTCTGCGGTATAGCGCATCACCTTGAGATCGCTGTTACGCGGCTTCAAGTAGTTCGTGACCACCGTGCACATCTCAACCGTAGCACAGTAGATCAACAGCTTCTGATCACCCTCACGCACCTTACGGAACTCGTGGGTAACAAAGTCTGAGATCATCTCAAGGTAATTCTTGAGGGCCCTCTTGTTCTTCATCAACGATTGCTCGAAGATGACGTGACTGTAAGACTTACGTGCCTTGTTGATCCACTTAAGGGTTCTCGGGTCTGCAAGTCTGTACTGGAGAGCTTCTACTGCGGTAAAGATAACACTCTCGCCATTGTCGATCCGTTCGTCTTTCGGGAACATGATCTCAGTGCGATTGTTAATGAACTCATCGTCCCCTTCCAGCGTACCGGACAGGGAAATGGTTTTGTGGCAGTGCGTGTACAGATCCTGACGGTAGTTGAGATGGATGTCCTGGTGGACTTCCTGTCTCTTATACACATCTAAAAGGGGGGGGGGGGGGGGGGGGGGGGGGGGGGGGGGGGGGGGGGGGGGGGGGGGGGGGGGGGGGGGGGGGGGGGGGGGGGGGGGGGGG
>NZ_JACOQI010000065.1 GCF_014297285.1 Dysosmobacter segnis | reverse complement strand
GCTGGGGAACGCCGGGGCCGGTGCATTAGGGGCCAGCACCTATCCTTGCGAGGATCGGGATATGCTGGCCGCCGAAGCTGCCTACTGTGCGCTGGAAGATGATTTGCAGCATTATCTGGACACCTATGAAAGCACCCATGACTATGACGAATACCACTTCGATCTGGACGAAATCGAACATGACCCCTATGTGCTGCTTTCTCTTTTGTGTGCGCTCCATGAGGGACAATGGACAATAGACGAAGTCCAGGGAACGCTGCAAATGCTGTTTGACCGCCAGTACATTCTCACGGAGGATGTGGTGGTGGAAACCCGGTATCGCACAGAAACCGACACATGGACGGACGAGGACGGCAACTCCCATACGGACACCTATCAGGTGCCTTACGATTATTACATCTGTACGGTCACGTTGGAAAACTTTGATTTGTCCCATGTACCTGTGTACGTTATGGGCGAGGATCAGCTTTCCCGATATGCCATCTATATGGCAACGCTGGGGAACCGTCCTGACCTGTTTCCGGATTCTCCCTATGTGAACAAGTATATTACCGGGAAACCCGGTGATTACGAAGTGCCCGGAGAATATCTGGACGATGAAACCTTTGCTGCAATGCTTGCCGAAGCGCAGAAATACATCGGCTATCCCTATGTGTGGGGCGGCAGTTCTCCCGCCACTTCCTTTGATTGCTCGGGGTACGTTTCGTGGGTTATCAATCACTCCGGCTGGAATGTGGGCAGGCTGGGAGCCCAGGGGCTCTATAACATCTGTACGCCGACCCGCTCTCCCAAACCCGGTGATCTGGTGTTCTTCAAAGGCACCTATGACACGCCGGGCGTGAGCCATTGCGGGATTTATGTCGGTGACGGAAAAATGCTGCATTGTGGAGATCCCATCGGCTACGCAAATTTGAATACAAGCTACTGGCAATCTCATTTTTACGCCTACGGGCGTTTACCGTGACAGGAGGTTTTGAAATGGCAACTACCAAAAGCATGAAAATTCAGGCCGAGATTGATAAGGTCAAGGCCAAAATCAGTGAACAGCAGGCCCGGCTCAAGGAGCTGGAGCAGAAAAAGCTGGAGGCGGAAAACAGCGAGATCGTGGACATTGTGCGCGGTATGAGCATTTCCCTTACGGAGCTCCCGCTGCTGTTTGAAAAGCTGAAGGACGGTGGCACTTTGGGACAAAGTGTCCCGAAGACCGAAGAAGAAAAGAAGGAGGAAAACTGAATATGAAACACTTTCGTATGTTGGCGGCGGGGCTTTGCTCCGCCGTTCTTTTATGCGGCTTTGCGATTCCGGCCTATGCCTATTCGGACAGTGGAAATGAGGAACCGCCTGTTGTGGAAGAAACTCCGCCCCCGGAGCCTGCACCTACCATTACCCCGGGCGAGGGCTTTTCGGAGGATGGAAACCTTGTGACCCGCGATCTGCTCTACGATGCTGCAACCAACAAACAGTTCATCACGGTGGAAACCAGCGGCGGCAACACCTTTTACATTGTCATTGACTATGACAAGCCTGTGGATGAGGACGGCGAACAGTATCACACCTACTTTTTGAACATGATGGATGAAGCCGATCTGCTGGCGGCACTGGAGGCCGCTGGAGGAGAACTTCCGGCCTGCTCCTGCACAGAAAAATGTGCGCCCGGAGCCATCCATACGGATTGCGAGGTCTGCGCGGTCAACATGACCGAGTGTGCTGGCACAGCTCCAGAACCCGCTCCGGTGACGGAACCTGCGGAGGAGCCGGAACCCGAGCCCCAGCAGAAAAGCAATACCGGGATGCTTCTGCTGATTTTGGCAGTGGCTGTTCTGGGCGGCGGTGCAGGCTGGTACTTGAAAATCTACCGCCCGAAGCATGAAAAAGCTGCTGTACCCGAAGAAGATTACAGTGAGGAACTGGCTGATTATGACGATTCCGAGGACGATGGGCCGCCTTGGGACGAGGACGATACCGAAAGCGAGGATAATGAATGAGATTTACCAACAACCCCTATGAGGGATTTATGAAAGAAAAAAGCTACTTTAAGGGTGTGCCGCCCAGCCTGCCGCCGAAGGGCTCCCGTTGTGACGGCTGCCCTTACTGGCGTGGGATTGGCTGCGTGTTCTGCTACCGGGAGCAGCTCAAACCACCGGGCAACGGGAGGTGATGCTGTGGGCCGAGAACTGACCCGGACAGAAAAAGCGGCAATCCGCAGGCTGGTGTCAAAATGGTGTGCCAACTATGACCGGGACTGCGGCTGCCTGCCGCTGGATTGCGAGTGCTATATGTTTGGGAAATGCTGGACAGGGGCTTATTGCCGCTACTTCCGCGAGGCAGTTCTGCCCCTTGATCCGGCGCTGGAGGCTGCGCTGCTGGCAGAGGGGTCAAGGCCGGATTTCAAGGCTTGCCCGGTATGCGGCAGAGCCGTGGCTCCTGATGGACGGCAAACCTATTGTTCGGCGGCCTGTGCAAAGGCGGCACACCGCAGACAGCAGCGGGAATATATGCGAAAAAAGCGGGGCTGATGTGTTGACAATTAGGACACCCCAAACCCGCCTGTGACAAGGCTTTTTAAGGCCCTTTTCTGCGGGAGGCGTATGTTTCTACGTCCGCCCCTGTTTCCGTGAGATGCTGTCAACATTTTAGCTGCCGGGGCTTTGGGACAATTTGTCCCAAAGTTCCGGCTTTTGTGGAAGGAGGTACTATGCCGAAATATTATCCGATCAACGAAGAAGCCGCAAAGCGGGCAAAAGATATGAACAGCTTTTCCGACTATCAGCCGGGCTCCGCTACGGCGGGCTACCGGGCAATGGTCGATG
>NZ_JACOQI010000064.1 GCF_014297285.1 Dysosmobacter segnis | reverse complement strand
AGATGTGTATAAGAGACAGACATTGTTGACTGCGGTATTAGCTGGGGATAGTTACGAGGGAATGAATCTTCGGGGGAAGACCATTACCGAACGCAACGAGTACGAAGCCTTAGTGACTGAGTTCTCTAAAGAACTACGTCCGATGCGTGTTCATCAAGTGTGTGGGAGCAATCCTCTGGTGGTGTTCTACTTTCAGTGGTGTCTCGCATTCAGTGATCGTTGGCCTGAGAAGGCAGAGTGTTACAAGCAGTTTTACGCTTACGCTTCAAAGAACAATTACATCAATCCGTTCTCCTTGGACAAAGAGTACCTAGCCGAGCTAGATCTCTTCAACACGGTACACGACTTGGTGTTGCAGTACCGTCAAAAGAAAGCGGCATAAAAGAGAGGGCTTTCGGGCCCCCTCTTTTTTTTTTTCTTTATGCCGTCATTTTGCAGTAGCGATAGTACGGCTGGCGATGATACGCGCAGCAATAGCTACAGTCTGCACACGACCGATCTCAACACGGTACGGAGTCTTCGCATAGCGAGTCATGCCACGGGTGAAGGAGATCAGTTGTTTGAACGCTGCACGGTTGGCTGGATTCAGGTGGTCGGTGTCGACGTTCTTCTTGGCGAAGTCTGCCAGACCCTTCATGGCCTTCTGGAGAGGACGGAAGGTTTCCATGCAGTTGACCAAGCACTTGTTGTACTCTTCGGTCAAGTCCAGGAGTTTGTCGACGTCCTGAGTGCTGAGGTGGAAGTCTTCGATGATCCCGCCATTGAGCATCGACCAAGTGAAGATGAACTCTTTCACGTAGGTCTGTACGGACAGGTCAGCCAGGCGTTTGTATTCAGCATCCTGAGACACTGGTTTAACCGCACGGCCTTTCTTGATCTCCAGACCACGGTTGCAGAGTAGGACGTTGCCCTTACCGATGATGTCAGATTTCAGGATAGTCGAAGGGTGTTCCAGTTGTCCCAGCTTCTGAAGCACGGATGCCTTGAACGCTTGGTCGCTGTCGTACTTACCACCGTTGATGATGCTACGGACTTTCTCAACGTAGACGGCCAGGTTCTTCGGATAGTTCTGAGTCATATCACGAGTGGCTTTGAGATCGTTCGCCATGTCGCCGACAGGGTCTTTAGACATGTGGCCATTCAGAGTGAACGCCATGAACACTGTCTGTCCAGCCAACGAACCTTTGTGACGCTGCTCGTTCAGTTGTGGCTTCTTGTCAGCCCACTCTTGACGCAGAGCATGGACTTTGGCTTGTTGCTTCAGGCCCCAACGACGGTAGCCACCAAACAGAGTCGACATGCCGTCCCAGAAGGTTTGGAACTCAGACACGTAGGCTTGCTTGATCCGGTTCCACAGACCCGATACGGCCTCCATGGAGATCTGGTGGTAAGCAACCATGTCATCGCCATGATCTTCCATCGAAGGAATCACAGCAGACAGACCGGTGGCGTCTTCCACACGAGAGATACGCTCACGAATCATCATCGCTGTGGTTTGGTTAGCGTCACCAGTGGTAACCAGGGAGTCGAGGTCTCCCATGATCTCTTCCACGTCTTCCATAGCGATGCACAAGGCATCAAAACGATCCAGCTTAGCATCAGCCATAGCGATCTGGCTATTGATGCTCTCGAGAGACCAGTGACGTCCTTCTTTAGGGCCGTCCTTTTCCATGTATTGCGCTAACATAGCGAATTCTCTTTTAGGTGGGCGATAGGGTGGACTTTGAAGTCCTCATTAAATACGGCATAAAACGGAAGGCCGAAGCCCTCCGTTCCAGCCAACACTTACGAGATAGCTGAATCAGCCATCTTAGCAATGCGCTCAGCGTAACCGCTTTCGCCTGCTTTAACGTCCGCGTCAATTTCTTTGACGAACGCTTCTTGCAGGTTAGGGTTAGCACCGGTCAGTGTCATGTTGTCCAGCAGCTCTTGAGCGAAAGCGTTAACGCCCTCACCGACCTGAGTCAGAGCCGTGAACTCAACGGAGTAGTCCTGACCTTCCATGGCCGCAGTGATGTCACGACGACCAGTGATTTCAGCCACTTGGTCGTTTGGACGCATGTTGGTTGACAACCATGCGGTGATCACTTTGGTGCCAGTTGGATCTGGCTCCATGAACAGAACCGTCATGCCGGTGTAGTCTGGCAGGAGGTCGGTCGGCTTCTCGCTGTTGTTGACAACACGAGGGTACTTGGTTTCTGGGTCCATGATCAGGTTGAGAACCCAACCGTTCAAGAACGCAGCTACCGACTTACCGTATTTCTCGTTCCAGGTGAACGACGGGCTCGAACGAGCACGGGTAACGTTGGAGATGTCCTGTTGGATCTCACCAGCACCACCGAACGGGTTGTCGATGTGTTCAACACTGAGAGTCTGTTGCAGACCCTCAATGGATTTCGGCGCCAGCTCGACGAGGTTCTTCAGAGTCGATACCCAGTAATCAGGGTTCTCGAGATCTTGGAAACCACGCGGAGCTTCGATCAGAATAGCGATCAGGTTCCGGCGAACGTACGCAGCGCTACTTACGTAGGCCGAGTAGTCGGGAGCGATGCCGTTCTGACCACCCTTACGGATGTCAACCATGGCCTGACGACCGTACTGGTTGTACGCCTTGTTTTCAAGGATCGTATCGGCTAAGCGGCTCATTGTGCGAGGTCCTCACGACGACGGGCAACGATGGTGAACGAACCAACGGTCATCATGTTGTTACCGTACATGATGATGTTGCACGACCACGAGTAGCCACGCTGGGTATCGGCAGCAGTGAGGATTGTTTCAACCTCAATTACCACACGACCGTCGAAACGGCCAGCAACAGCTTCAGTGATCAGGCGGTTGGAACGCGCGATGAATTGTTCCGGCGTCAGTCCGTCGATGCCAGTCAGATCACGCCAAGCGCGGTCTGCGATCTTTTCCAGCTCCACGGCCACGGCCATGTTGAAGAAGCTGTTCAGGATCGAACTGTCGTCGTCGTAGACGGTTTGGAACGCAGGGAAGAACAGGCTACGGCGGTCGTAGTTCTGTACCCATACC
>NZ_JACOQI010000063.1 GCF_014297285.1 Dysosmobacter segnis | reverse complement strand
GCGGAAATCATTCGATTTCCGCTGTTTTCTGGAGCTAATGATGTGACTCGAACACACGACCTGCTGATTACGAATCAGCTGCTCTACCGACTGAGCTACATTAGCATATTCACTTTTGGAGTCGCAGACCTGATTCTTACGAAGTGTATCCGGGCACTCCGCCTGCTGCTTTTTAAGGCTCTTTGAGGCTTTCCGCTCGGTATATTGCGGGAGGTACGCCCTATCCGCTCCACTGTGTCCATCCACTCATTTCGTTGTGTGGGTCACGGTGTGGGTCAGAGCCATGGGCACCGCCGGTGCGGGGTGGTTTCCGATGACGTGGAAATAGCCGCGCATTTCGCCGGAAATCTCCGCCGGGGGTATGGTTTTGTCCGCTTTTGTGATACCGTTTCCGTCAATAAGAGGAAAGGCGGCGAGTGAGCTATGGCAGTACAATACGGCTACATCCGGGTATCCAGCGCGGAACAGAACGAGGCCCGGCAGGTCATCGCCATGCGCGAGGCGGGACTGGACGGAAACCACATCTACATGGATAAGCAATCGGGCAAGGACTTTGACCGCCCGCAGTACCAGCGGCTGGTGAGGCGGCTCCGCCCCGGCGACCTGCTCTGCGTGCAGAGCATCGACCGGCTGGGGCGGGACTACGAGGAGGTGCGGGAGCAATGGCGGGTGCTGACCAAGGAAAAGCGGGTGAACATCCGGGTCCTGGATATGCCCCTGCTGGACACCCGGCAGGGCCGGGACCTGATGGACACCTTCATCGCCGATTTGGTTTTGCAGATCCTGTCCTTTGTGGCCCAGAGCGAGCGGGAGAGCATCAAAAAGCGGCAGGCGGAGGGCATTGCGGCAGCGAAGGCGAGGGGCGTGAAATTCGGCAGGCCGCCCAGCCCTCTGCCGGAGAATTTCCGCGATGTCCACCGGGACTGGCGGGCGAAAAAGGTCACGCTCCGTCAGGCGGCGGAGCGGTGCGCCATGCCCGAGGGGACGTTTTACGCCAAGGCGGTGCGCCTTGAGCGGGAGAACACCATATAAATGAAAATGTAAATGAAAAAGCAGTTTGAAAAGGTACAGGTTTACAAATTGCCCCGAAACAAAAAAATTTTCCGGTTTTCCACTTAATTTCCCGAAAAACTGTCCGACAATATAGATGAAAGCAGTTTGGAAAGCAGGTTCGCAAACCTGTACCTTTTCAAACCGCCAACCGTGGAAAGGAGTGCCCGTCATGCTTTCATTACAGCTGAAATCCGGTGAATACCTCACCATTGGCGACGACATCGTCGTGCAGGTCTTTGAACAGGGCGGCACCATCCGCGTGGCGGTGAAGGCTCCACGGGAACTGCCGATCCTCCGTGGCGAGGTCCACGAGCGGGACGGCCAGCGGCCCGACGGTCTGCTCCGTCAGCGGCCCAAGCCCCCCTCCGAGCGGGTGCGGAACGCCCGCCGCATGGAGGAGCTGGCGCGGAAAAAGGAAACCGCCGCCGAATGACTTGATTTCTCGCGGCCCGCGCGGACCGCAGGAAATAGATCGCGCGTCAAACGTCCGATACAGTCCGGCCGGATGGTCGGGCGGGCGACGCACCACATTTTGGATGGGGCGCAAGGAAGCGCTCACATTATCATAAGGAGATAAGAACTATGCGTATTCAGCACAACATTATGGCGATGAACGCCTACCGCAACTACAACAACAACACCTCCGCTCTGAGCAAGAACCTGGAGAAGCTGTCCTCCGGCTACAAGATCAACCGCGCCGGTGACGACGCCGCCGGTCTGGCCATTTCCGAGAAGATGCGCGCTCAGATCACCGGTCTGAAGGCCGCTTCCAAGAACGTGAAGGACGGCGTTTCTCTGGTGAAGACCGCTGAGGGCGCTCTGCAGGAAGTCCACGATATGCTCAACCGCATGGACTCTCTGGCTACCCAGTCCGCCAACGGCACCTACGACAACGAGGTGGACCGCCTGAACCTCCAGAAGGAGGTCAACGCCCTCCGCAGCGAGATCGACCGCATCGCCGACAGCTCCAACTTCAACGGCAAGAAGCTGCTGGACGGCAGCATGGACGGTCTCCAGACCATGAACTATCAGAAAGCTTCGACTGGTAATCATGATGCCACCATTGATCTTTCCATCGCCCACGACAAGCAGTTCAGTGCTGGGGGGACCAAAGTAAATCTTCAAATCAAATTTGATACTATCGACGGTAACGATGCAAAGGCCACCCTTGCTGCTAACGGTGAGCTGAAAATTAAGCTGAAGCAGGGCGAGACTTACGATGCCGCTAAGATTCAGGATCTTATTGCAAATGCGGATGTGAAGGCTCTTAACAATCTGAGCGATGATGAGAAGGCTGATTTGGAACAGATCCTGAAAGATGTGCAGGTTTCCGGTAAGGAGCTTAAGATTGCGGCTGACGACACCAGCGTTGCTGCTGCCGACGGCACCGCCGACCCGAACAGAAAGACCGGCGAGAGGCTCACCCTGCAGATCGGCGACACCGCTGACAGCTTCAACAAGATGAAGGTCAACGTGGGCGATATGCACGCCAAGGCGCTGGGCATTGCCGACCTGACCATCGCGGATCAGGACGGCGCTGCCAAGGCTATCCAGTCCATCAAGGATGCCATCAACACCGTGTCCTCCACCCGCGGCGATCTGGGCGCCATCCAGAACCGTCTGGAGCACACCTCCAACAACCTGTCCGTCATGACCGAGAACATTCAGGACGCCGAGTCCACCATCCGCGACACCGACGTTGCCGACGAGATGATGGCTTACACCAAGAACAACATCCTGGTGCAGTCCGCTCAGGCCATGCTGGCTCAGGCCAACCAGGTGCCCCAGGGCGTCCTGCAGCTGCTGCAGTAATTCGCCTCTCGGCACAAACAGCGAATACCATACAGGGAGACGGGCTTTGCCCGTCTCCCTTTTTGTCCGCCAAGACCCCCGCCCGCAAGCAGGGCGGCTCGGGCTCATGGCACCTTGACACCCCTTCCAATTTGTCCTATAGTGATGATAGGCGAAAGCCAAATCTCGCGGCTTTCCGGTGAGGTTCACACCCCGGTGTGACCTCAGGCGTTCATGGACCCCGTAGGGCATTGTGACCACCCTGTACGCAGGAAGTTCCATGAAGGTCGACAGTTTTTGGCGCTGTACCGGCAGCGCGGGTGTGTACCCTTCCGTCGAAAGCGGAAAGGACACAAAATGAACGACTATGTCG
>NZ_JACOQI010000062.1 GCF_014297285.1 Dysosmobacter segnis | reverse complement strand
GCAGCTATGAAAACCAGAAAGCATACTACACGGAAAAGATCATGGCAAATCCCAACTGGACGATGGCGGATATCTTCGCGGATGAGGGTATCACCGGTACCTCCGCCTGCAAGCGCAAGAATTTTCTTCGCATGATCCGGCAGTGCAGGAAGGGCAAGATCGACATGATTTTTGCCAAATCGGTATCCCGCTTCGCCCGCAAAACCGTGGACACTCTGAGTTATACCCGCGAGCTGCGCAGCATGGGCATCCCGGTCCTCTTCGAGGAGCAGAATATCAACTCCATCTACCCGGAGAGCGAATTCCTCATCACCATCCACGGCGCCTTCGCACAGTCCGAAAGCGAAGGGATATCCTCCCGCGTCAAATGGGGCAAGCATCAGGCGATGCGGACGGGAAAGGCAAACATCCAGTATAAGACCCTGCTGGGGTACGAAAAAGGACCTGACGGAGAGATGGTGGTCAACGCAGAGCAGGCGGAGACTGTTCGAAAGATTTACGAGCTGTACCTATCCGGTCAGACGCTGCGCAATATCAAGGAAACCTTGGAAACAGGCGGATTCAAGAATTTGGCAGGAACGACGGAATGGACAACCTCCAATCTGCGGACGATTCTCTCTGATGAAAAATACTGCGGTGACGTCCTGCTCCAGAAGACCTTCATTCGGGACTGTATCAGCAAAAAGGTTATCAAGAATACCGGGCAGCTTCCCATGTACCTGATTCAAAATCATCATGAAGCCATCATCCCGCGAGAACGGTTCGATGCGGTTCAGATTGAATTGGCGCGTCGCCGGGCCCAGACCGGCGGCACGAAAAAGAGCGCCCCCACAGGTATGAGCCGCTACAGCGGCAAGTACGCGCTCAGTGGTCTGCTGTTCTGCGGCGAGTGTGGCACAGCATACCGCAGAGTGGTGTGGACGCAGCACGGTGAGAAACGTGCCGTATGGCGCTGCAGCAGCCGATTGGATTATGGCAAGAAATACTGCAAAGAATCTCCAACGCTGGACGAATCGCCGCTCCAGCAGGCGGTGCTGGCAGCCATCAATGCCTCCATGTCGGGGCGCAAGGTGCTGGCGGACCAGCTTGTGGATGCGATGGAGCAGGAATTGGCTCCGGTCCCCGGTGAGAGCATGAGCCTTGGAGACATTGAGCGAGCGGTCACAGAGTTGGGCAAACAATTCGATACGCTTCTGGCAGAGGCGGCAAATGGTGACGCGGACGAATACGCCGAGCGTTTCCGTGCCATCTCCACCACGATGGAAGAACTGAAGCGCCGAAAAACAGCTATCCTTAGTATCCGACAGGAAGAGGAGCAGATCAGCCGTCGTATCCATGCGGCAGCCTCGGCAATGGCCGCGGCGACTGTGGGAATCACAGAATGGGATGACGGTGTGGTCTATCAGATGCTGGAAAAGGTCACGGTTCTGGCGGGCAACCGCATTAAGGTTACCTTCCGCAATGGCGTAGAAATCGAACAGACCGTAGACCAACCTAAGAGGAGGAAATTCGCATGATCTATGTGACCGGAGATACCCACGGAAACTTCCGGCGCTTCCAGCCGGAATACTTCCCGGAGCAAGCTGGGATGACGAAGAACGATGTGGTCATCATCGCAGGAGACTTCGGCGGCGTGTGGTTTGGCGACAGCCGCGACGATGAAACGCTGGACTGGCTGGAACGTCTGCCCTTCACGCTTGCCTTCGTCTGCGGCAACCATGAAAACTATGACGCGCTGGAACGATATCCGGTGGACGATTGGCACGGTGGCAAGGTACACCGTATTCGTCCTCATGTGCTGCACCTGACGCGCGGCCAGATCTTCGAGCTGGAGGGCTGCCGCTTCTTCACCATGGGCGGCGCAAAAAGCCACGACATCGAGGATGGGATTCTGGAGCCGGATACCTCGGATTTTGAGCGAAGGCTCACGATGCTCCAGCGCAAACCAAGAGCGAGATACCGCATCAACCACATCTCGTGGTGGGCGCAGGAGCTGCCCTCCGATGAGGAATATGCCGAGGCGCGGCGAAACCTCGACGCGGTCAGCTGGGCGGTGGACTACATCATCACCCACTGCGCGCCCACCAGCATCGCCCTCGCGGGGAGCCGCCACAACGAGGCGGACCGGCTTACGGACTTCCTGCAGGAGGTGCAGGAAAGAGCAAAATACCACTACTGGCTGTTCGGCCACTATCATGACAACAAAGCCGTTAACGAAAAGCACATCCTGCTGTGGGAGCAGATCGTGCGAGTCATCTGAAGCAGGTCAAAGCAGAGAAGAACACGGTGAAGCCGCCGTGCTTTTCTCTGCTTTGAGCGTTGATCAGGCGCATCGCGTCGGAAAGGAGAAAGCCCATGAATATCCGCAAGCCAACAGACTACACCGCCATGTTTGCCGCACTGGACGCGCTCATGGCAGCGCAGCTCCCGCAGATGGAATTGTACCGCGAGATCGGCCGGCTGGTCAGCCGCAGGAGCGAAAAAGGCGCGGCTGTCGCAGCGTCGGAATACCTGCAAGCGGCCTATCCCACAGCCGAGGGCTTTTCTCCCCGCAATGTGCGCCGTATGCGCGTGTTTTACGCAGCCTACGAGGAATCCCCTGAAATCATACGGCTGGCGATGAGCCTCGGCTGGACGCGGAATGTGGCGATTTTGGAGGGATGCGGCAGCAACGAGGAACGGTCCTGGTACATCCGAGCCGTCCTGTGTTTCGGATGGAAGAAAGGCAAACTACTGGAAGCCATAGAATCTCAGGCGTGGCTGCATTCTTCTCTCGACGCGCAGGCAATTTCCTGCTATACTGAGGAAAAAGAAATATCTCAGGAGAGCGAGTGCGATGACGAAAATACTTTTTGTGTGCCTGGGCAATATCTGCCGCAGCCCCATGGCCGAGTTCGTGATGAAGGATTTGGTGAAGAAGGCAGGGCTTGCCTCACAATTCCATATCGAATCGGCGGCCACCAGCCGGGAGGAGATCGGCAACCCGGTCTATCCTCCGGTACGGCGCAAGCTGGCGGAGCACGGGATCTCCTGCGACTGCCACGCGGCGCGGCAGCTCACGAATCAGGACTACGACAAGTACGATCTGCTGATTGGCATGGACAGCGCCAACCTGCGGAATATGCATCGCATCTGCGGCGGCGACTTTGCTGGCAAGCTGCGCCTCCTGATGGACTATACCGACCACCCCCGCGATGTTGCCGACCCGTGGTACACGGGCGATTTTGAGGCAACCTGGCAGGATGTGTTGGCGGGATGCCAAGGACTTCTGAGAGAATTATTGCAGGAGCGGGGTGAACAGAATGGATAACGAGCTTCAAGCGAACTATACAACAGAGCAAACCTATCATTCAA
>NZ_JACOQI010000061.1 GCF_014297285.1 Dysosmobacter segnis | reverse complement strand
AGCCAGCTAATCCCGTGAGTTTTGTTATCCGAGGAGTTTCCCCGAATACAAGGAAACCCCGCGGGTATACACAAAAGTTACAGGATAATCTATTCTCGTAGAAACCAAATAACATCGGTCTTTTCATCTCCTTTTTCCTTTTCAGGTGCTGGCAATTTTGCAGGGAGGCCGCGTTCTCGTAAGATTTTGTTTGCTTGATCTGAGGTAACGGTGGCATAAATCATGGTGGACTGAATAGATGAATGTCCCAAAAATGCTTTAATTGCAGGCAGCGAACATCCGCATGCCAGCATATCAACTGCAATCGTATGGCGAAATGCGTGTGGGGTATAGGCTTTTTGCTGGAATAACCCTGGATGTAATTTTTTAGCCATATTCACATACTTGGAAACAACTTCCTCTACACACGAAATCGTCATATGCTCGTTTCGCTGGCTCGAAAAAACATGACGGTTTTTGTCTCCATAAAATAAACCTGCCTGTTTGAAATGAACTCTCAATAGATCTGCACATTCATTGGGGATAACAATTCGCCGGGCCTTGCTTCCTTTGCCCACCAAGCGCACACGGGTTTCTACACCAAAAGTAACATCATTTGCAGTTAGGTCGCAAAGCTCCTGCGCTCTGGCGCCGCTTGCATAGAGAAAACTCATGAGGACAACATCTCTCCGCCCGCAAATTGTTTGTCGATTTGGCAATGACAATAATATCTGCATTTCTTCTGGCAAAAAGAATACGACATCATCTCCGCTTCTTTTAGAGGCCCTCTTTCTCTCGGTTCCCAGAACGCAAGACGAAAATGCTCCGGCAGATACCACATCTCTTCTCAATGCGAATTTAGCAAAGGAAGACAGCGCAGCAAGGCGTTGGTTCCTGGTTTGTTTACTGCAGCCGCGTGTGGTTTCTATCCATGACAAAAATTCATCAACTATACTGCTGTCCAGTACAGAGAACGTTACTTTACCCGCAGGGATCCCCTTTTCTTCTTCTAAGAAAATGAAAAAGATCCGCAAGGCTGCTTTGTAAGATCGGATTGTATTTTCACTGACACCTTTCGTGTCTGGAAGATAGCTGTCAAAAAATTCGGTCAACAGCCTTATAAATTCCATACCTCGCTTCATTCGTCAATCACCTCCGGGAAGATATTGTGCTTCCTTGTATAGTCCGTAATCAGAGTATGGTCTCGCTGGAAAAAATCGTAGTTTGCCTGCAAGTATTTATCGGTCTCTCTTAGGTCGCAATGTCCGAGATATGTGGATATGAAAGGAACGGCATCGGCAAAATCAAGCGGCGTTTGCAGTAATTGGTCAAATGCTTTTGCCACAAATGTGTGCCTGAAGCAGTGGAGGCACGGCCCGCGCTCATATTTCCGTACCCGTTCAAAATCAATGCCGCAGTCCTGTAGAAGATGTCCCATCCTTTTCCGGGCCCACTCTGCTGAATAGCGTCTTCCGCTGGTGCTATTTACAAACAGATATTCTCTCTGTGGTACAATAGATAAATACGCTCGAATGAGTTCTGTCAGTGAAATATCCATAGGCACATACCGTTGCTTGTCATTTTTGGCGTGTCGGACAAATAGCACCCCTAAATTCAAGTCTATATCTCTCGTTTCCATCTTCAACGCCTCATTTCTGCGCAAACCGCATCCGTACAGCATCCGTAATAAAATACAAAATAGGACTGCACTTTCTGGATTATAATCGCTATATGGAAGACTATCAGCGGAGGCTATCATTCTTTTCCATTCTTCATCGCTAAAAACATACGGCGCATAGGTATAAGAACACCGCGGGTATTCCGGTTCAAATGCGGTAATGTTTATAGAACGCAAATATTTTGAAAGCCCCCTGTAGCGTGCAATGTAGCTTACTTTATTTGCGCTTGTACCACATATCGTAGAAAGCCATTGGTTGATAATGCTTTCACTGAGACATTTTTCGAAAGTATGATTTTGCAGCAAAAAAGAATCCAGACTCCTAAGCATGATTTCATGGTTATGTGTGCTTCGCCCAGCCGATAAAAGCAACTGTAGATAATTGCTAAACTCAACAGCCAGGAAACTTTTGAAATCATTTTTCATTGGGAACCCTCCCCATGTTGCTTAGCCACTCTTTAAGTTTATCTGTTGCTGGAGGGACGGCAACTGCACACCGTCTAAGGTTTTCAATATCCAGTCGGACATAATTGTTAAAACAAAGCGAGCTTTGATGCCCTAAAACCTTTTGTACAACAGAATAGGGAATATCTTCTGCCACCAACTCCGTCGCCAGGCTCATGCGCAGTGCGTGCGGGCCAGTTTTTCTCCTGTCGGTGTCTATACCTGCCTTCGCCAAATAGCGAGACATTTCATGATGCGCTACAGTTTGCCCAATTGGTGTAAACGGACATTGTACCCGTAAAAATATATTCTCACTGTCCGAACTGGGACGGCCCTTTGTTAGATAGGCTAAAAGAGCTTCTTTAACATCCGGTAAAAGTTCCAGTCTTGCAGATACACCGGTTTTTTTCTGAACAAATTCGATGGTATTTGTATCCCAATGAATATTTTTCTTTTTCAAGTTGCAGATATCAGACGTACGGATGCCGAGTCGTGCGGCCAGCAGCAACATGGCACGGTCCCGTAATCCTTTGTCGGTACTTTTATCTACAACATTTAGAAGCTTTTGGATTTCATCTTTTGAATAGACAGTAGGCATGGGTTTTGCGCGGCGAACCGCGGGGACAAATTCAGCCAAATTCAACGGATGAATCTGCTCTTGATAAAGATATTTCATGAGTTTTCTAACTGCACAGCGAAAGTTCTCTTTCGAGCCACTTGCTGAAAACGCTGCATAGAGGATCTGTGCGTTAATTTCCTTTAGATCTGAAATCCCTTGCTGTTCTACGAAATGAAGAAATTCGTAACAATACAGATCTTGAAGTTTGCGTGTACCATCGCTAATAGACTGCTTACAGAGCATTTCATCGAATCTCTCAAAGACACCGCTAAAGTGCTTTAAATCTTTCTGCTTTTTCCGTGTATGGACTACGACATATGGTCTTTTGTTTAGAATGTCATTCAGCCGTCTCACATAAAAAGACATGTAAAACTGTCGACCGCTGGAGATTCTGCCACCATGTGTTGCCAAATAAGTTTCACCTACGGCTTCGGTGTACTCAAGGATTTGATTCTCTCTCATGTAGCGATCTACTCTGCCCATGGCTTCACGGTAATGTCGAATAGACTCGCTGGGGTACTCCTTTTCGTGTAGTTGGGAAAGAAGATCCTCCCACAACTGCGGCATATTGCCCGTGACAATTTCACATTTCATGGAATGCACCACCTTCTATATTTCTGAATGGCTTTTGCCTTTTTCAGAATACAAGACGGTGGTGCATTGAGCAATATTATCCCAGCAGCAGAATTTAGAAAGGTGTGATATAAGTGAATGATATGAAAACTCCTCGGATAACAAAACTCACGGGATTACACGGCT
>NZ_JACOQI010000060.1 GCF_014297285.1 Dysosmobacter segnis | reverse complement strand
TATTCATTTGCGCGGCTGATGTCCAATGCTTTGCTTTCCTCAATGGCTTTCTTTAGCTTCGTCTTGCATTCTGCCTGTGTCTTACCCAGCACATTTTTGATGATGCGCTTTCCTGTTTCAGGGTGGTAGCCTGCTGTGTAGCGCCCCTCCCAACGCCCGTCTGCGCGTTTGCGAATGTTGCCTTCGCCATTTGCACGTTTTTTCGCCATTTAGTCCTCCTGTTCCGCCGGATGGCAGATGTGCTCTTCTTCCTCTTTCTCGAAGGAATAGAGCCCATCTGCCTCCAGCTCTCTCGCCATGCCCCACGCCAGCTTGAAGCCCGCCGTGAAGCTCATCAGCTTGGCTTCGACCAGCAATGCGTTCTGCGCGTCCAACAGATGCAGCAGCTTCTTTCGCCCCACGGCGTCCACGTTCCGCCGCAGTTCCTCTTGGGCGCATTTGACCTGCTCGTCCAATTCACTGTGTTCCTGACGGTCGAAACGCTTTTGCAGGGCTTTCATGTAGTCATACATTGCGGCACCTCCTTTTTGGCAACCACAACACATACCACAACCCGGCGCACAAAGCTACTGTTTTTCGAAATGTTTCTTTGACTATTGCGGCGCAAAAACTGAACATCTTGCCCCCCCATCACATATGGAATTTCATTGAAAATCCCTGTTGCTGTTCCAACTCATGGTCATCCGGCTTGTGACCGAGGGCGACGCGCTTCTGCCGCATCTGCGCCAGCCGCTTGCGGTCGATTTGGACGCCGTTGGCAGCGGGAGCCGGGGCGTTGTCCCGGAAGATATTGCCCATGTGGTAGAGCAGCCGGGTGGCTGACAACAGGACGGAGGGCGGCTCCTGTTCGCCGCGCTCCATGCGCTTCATGAAAAATTCCGCGTAAGTGTGGCCGTTATCCCGCGCCGCCGCGAACCATTCGTAGGCAGCGTCTGGGTCCTTCGAAATACCCTCGCCCATGAGGGTCAGCTTTCCCAACAGATACTGTGCGTAGGCGCTGCCGTTATCTGCGGCCTGCCGCAAATATGACACTGCTGTTTCGGCATCTTTTATCGTATTTTTGCCGCTGAGATATTCCTTGCCCAGCCGGTAGGCGGCGTAATCGTTGCCGTTGTCCGCCGAGCGTTTCAGCCAGTAGATGCCCTTGGCAGAATCGTGCACGTCTGCATCGTCGGAGAGATACAGCTTGCCGAGGGCGTACTGCGCCGCATCCAAGTCTTGCTCGGCTGCGCGTTCTAAGAGTTTCTGTGCTTTGACCGTGTCCGGTATCAACAGTCCACCATCACGGTACGCCGTGCCGATGATGTACTGTGCGTGTGCATCGCCTGCATCCGCAAGCTGTTCCATCTGTTCCGCCGCTCTGTCCCGTTCCTCCAGAGGGTAACTCTCATCGTTCGCCACGCTTTGCAGATCCTGACATTCATAGCTCATGCCGTAGGTACTGATCTGTTCGCCGTCATCCTGCATTTCCTCATCCTCAAAGGAAAATTTGTTCATGCGAATATGCTCCGCCTCACGGATGACCGCGTTCTTGATCTGGCGGAACTCCTTTTGCTGAGACAGCGGTGGGCGCAGACGTTTCTTCCCCTCGGAATAGTAATCCTCCACCTGACATTGCAACTCCCACCATGTCTGGTAGCACGTATCCACGGTGGGCAGCCGCGCCATCTGGTCGACGATCGCATCCACCAGCTTTTTCATTGGCTTTGGCAGATAGCCATAGGTTTTCCTGCCGCCGACCTGACCGAGCTGCCGAGACAGATCCCAGATCATCTGCTCCGCCTCCGGGTGGATGCAGGTCATCTCCCGCATGGCCTTCGCCAATTCCAGCATGGCTTTCCGTGCTTCCGCCACCAGTTCGTCTCGCGATTTGCTTTTCTGCTCGTAGACGTGCAGCAGCTCCTGTCGGAAGATCTGATTGGTCAGCGTGGACTTGATTTGCCGTATCCCATCTTTAGACAGATATGCCTGATTCGGCTTTGCCGACCACGCCATCATGTGGACGTGGGGATGATTGCCCTCATCGTGGAAGGCCGCGTACCAGCGAAAGTCCTCCAGTGGGATCTTCATCGCCGCGGCGATGTCATTGCGGTGGGTACGCAGTAATGTGCGCCATGCGTCCGCATGGTTATACCCCAACCGCTCCGCGTCCTCCCGGTGGAGGGAGATGATGTGCGTCCACACGTTGCCGGTGTAGTGATCCAATTCGTCCGCGGCAGCGGCGAGGTCAACGGCATCGTTATCTCCGAAGAGACCGTGTTCCCCCAGCCGCTCCGCTCTCGGCCGCAGGGCGATGTACTTGGCGTAGCCCTCCATCGACGAGAGCCTGTCCCAATTCGATTCCAGTGCCAGCGTGATGAGCGCGGACGCCGTCGCTTTTGTCGGGTGTGAGAGATAGTCCTCGTACTCCATCAGCTCTTTGGCGTCAGGAAAATCCTTCACCAGCTTTGCGATGAGTTGCTCCTGCTTGTTGGTGGGCGGACGGTCATCCGGGATGATCTCCACCCGCTCCCGCGTCGCGATGTACTTGAGATACCCGCCGGCACTTTGCCCAGTGCCGCACTTGATGTACGGGCTTTTGACGATCAGCCTTGCCATGATTCGCTCTCCAGCTCACGGAGCTTCTGTTCCAACCGCAGCTGACCGTTGGTGCGCTTGACGGCGGCGATGCTCTTGGCCCGTTCCTGCCGAAGCACTTCCTCGCTCACATTGAGGCTTTGCAGGAGGATGGACATTGCCATGTCCATCTCCACCGCCTGCTTGTAGAGCAGCGACGCGATGCGATCCTCGAAGAGTTTCAGCCGACTGTCGATGGCGGATTGCACCGCACGGGGCAGCGTGGTGCTTTCGCCTGCGGCGAGCATATCCGCGTAGCAGTTCACCGCCTTTTCGATGAATTCATTCTTGCTGCGGCAGTTATCTTCCTGATACCACCGCTCTATTTTTGGCTTGGTCTCCGGCTCCGGCCGGTAGGTCAAGCAATCCTTGTTATCACTCATAAAATGCCTTCTTTCTCGCTAAGACGCCGCCGAAAAGTCTGTATTCATCGGCTTTTCACGGACGTCAGACGCCAATTACACAAAAAATCTTCCGAATAGACGCCACAACCGACTGCGTTGAAACCCCCGTCAACTGCCCGCACTGCAGGCAGAAGTGACCGGGCAGAGCGTCGGTTCCGACGCCAGCCGTTTATCCTGCTATAAATAAGATGCGTTGAATCTCTCAATAATTATGCGTTTTCCTTGCACATTTACCGTATGCTATCCTCGTCCAACGGTGACAATGATATAATTTCCTCATGCAGACAGAGGTTCCCTGCTTTATCCCTGCGACACCGTCCGCTTTACAGCAGTATGGGACCTCTCCCTTATGGGATTTCATGAATGAGCCGGATGCGGGAGTGATCTCTCCGCAGATTTCTATGCAGGATATGACTCATAAGGACATGAGGAACTGTCTGTACATCAACAGGAAAGGCAGGTGCCAACACTATGTTCATTGTCGGGATCGACATTGCCAAACGGAGT
>NZ_JACOQI010000059.1 GCF_014297285.1 Dysosmobacter segnis | reverse complement strand
AAACGAACGTTGCGGCGTTTGTGCGAGTATGATTTGGAACCGCGCTGGAGAGGACTTTCCCACGCCATATGGGACGCACCTTCAGCGTATTTCAGGCAGATCAGGCGGTTATCGGAGGATTTTATTTATAGCAGGATAAACGGCTGGCGTCGGAACCGACGCTTCACCCGGTCACTTCTGCCCGCAGTGCGGGCAGTTGACGGGGGTTTCAGCGCAGTCGGTTGTGGCGTCTATTCGGAAGATTTTTTGTGTAATTGGCGTCTGACGTCCGTGAAAAGCCGATGAATACAGACTTTTCGACGGCGTCTTAGTGAGAAAGAAGGCATTTTATGAGCGATAACAAGGATCGCTTGACCTACCGGCCGGAGCCAGAGACCAAGCAAAAAATAGAGCGGTGGTATCAGGAAGATAACTGCCGCAGCAAAAACGAGTTCATCGAAAAGGCGGTGAACTGCTACGCGGATATGCTCGCCGCAGGCGAAAGCACCACGCTGCCCCGTGCGGTGCAATCCGCCATCGACAGTCGGCTGAAGCTCTTTGAGGATCGCATCGCGTCGCTGCTCTACAAGCAAGCGGTGGAAATGGACATGGCGATGTCCATCCTCCTGCAAAGTCTCAATGTGAGCGAGGAAGTGCTTCGGCAGGAGCGGGCCAAGAGCATCGCCGCCGTCAAGCGCACTAACGGTCAGCTGCGGTTAGAGCAAAAGCTCCGTGAGCTGGAGAGCGAATCATGGCAAGGCTGATCGTCAAAAGTCCGTACATCAAGTGCGGCGGTGGGCAAAGTGCTGGCGGGTATCTCAAGTACATCGCAACGCGGGAGCGGGTGGAGATCATCCCGGATGACCGTCCACCTACACGAAAACAGGAGCAGTTCATCGCAAAACTGGTGGAGGATTTTCCTGACGCAAAAGAGCTGATGGAGTACGAGGACTATCTCTCACACCCGACAAAAGCAACGGCGTCCGCGCTCATCACACTGACGCTGGAATCGAATTGGGACAGGCTCTCCTCGATGGATGGCTACGCCAAGTACATCGCCCTGCGGCCCAGAGCGGAGCGGCTGGGGGAACACGGTCTCTTCGGTGACGATGACAACGTGGATCTGAGCAGAGTCATGGATGAACTGGATCACTACACCGGCAACGTGTGGACGCACATCATCTCCCTCCATCGTGAAGATGCGGAGCGGCTGGGGTATGACCACGCGGAGGCATGGCGCACATTACTGCGTACCCACCGCAATGACATCGCCGCGGCGATGAAAATACCGCCGGAGGATTTCCGCTGGTACGCCGCCTTCCATGACGAGGGCAATCATCCTCACGTCCACATGATGGCGTGGTCGGCAAAGCCGAATCAGGCATACCTGTCCAAAGATGGGATACGGCAAATCAAGTCCACGCTGACCAACCAGATCTTCCGTCAGGAACTGCTCCATGTCTACGAGCAGAAAAGCAAATCGCGAGACGAACTGGTGGCGGAAACACGAAAAGCCATGCTGGAATTGGCGAAGGCCATGCGGGAGATGACCTGCATCCACCCGGAGGCGGAGCAGATGATCTGGGATCTGTCGCGGCAGCTCGGTCAGGTCGGCGGTAAGAAAACCTATGGCTATCTTCCAAAGCCAATGAAGAAGTTGGTGGACGAGATCGTCGACCAAATGGCGCGGCTGCCTACCGTGGATGCGTGCTACCAGACATGGTGGGAGCTGCAATGTCAGGTAGAGGATTACTACTCCGAAGAGGAAAAGAGGATACGCCCGCCGCTGTCTCAACAAAAGGAGTTCCGCCAAATCAAGAACGCCGTCATCAAAGAAGCGGAGCATATTCGCATGAACAGATTTTCCTTCGAGGACGAGGAAATGCAGGATGACGGCGAACAGATCAGCACCTACGCCATGAGCTATGCGTGTCAGGATCTGCAAAGCATAGCGAATGATGACAGTTTCCCTCTGGAGGAACGGGATGAAGCGGCGGAGCGTCTGGAACAGTTGGCGGATGCAGGTGACGCCTACGCCCAGTACATCATCGGCACGGCGTACCATGACGGCGGGCTGCCGATACCAGACACAGCCAAAGCACAAAAGCTGTTGGAACGCGCCGCCGAACAGGACTTGGACGCGGCACAGTACGCCCTTGGAAAGATGTATCTCTCCGATGATGCCGACGTCCACGATTCTGCCAAGGGGATCTATTGGCTAAAACGCTCTGCTGACAACGGCAACGATTTCGCCGCCTACCGGCTGGGCAAGGAATATCTCAGCGGCAAAAATACGGTAAAAGATGCTGAAACAGCAGTGTCATATTTGCGGCAGGCCGCGGATAACGGCAGTGCCTACGCACAGTACCTGTTGGGCAAGCTGACCCTCATGGGTGAGGGCGTTCCCAAGAACCCAGACGCCGCCTACGAATGGTTCGCGGCGGCGCGGAATAACGGCCACACCTACGCGGAATTTTTCATGAAACGCATGGAGCGCGGCGAACAGGAGCCGCCCTCCGTCCTGTTGTCGGCCACCCGGCTGCTCTACCACATGGGCAATATCTTCTGGGACAACGCCCCAGCCCCCGCTGCCGCCGGCGTCCAAATCGACCGCAAGCGGCTGGCGCGGCTGCGGCAAAAGCGCGTTGCCCTCGGTCACAAGCCGGATGACCATGAGTTGGAACAGCAGCAAGGATTTTCAATGAAATTCCATATGTGAAGGGGGTCGAGGTGTTCATTTTTTGCGCCGCAATAGTCAAAGAAACATTTCAGAAAACAGTAGCTTTGTGAGCGGAGTTGTGGTATGTGTTGTGGTTGCCAAAAAGGAGGTGCCGCAATGTATGACTACATGAAAGCCCTGCAAAAGCGTTTCGACCATCAGTCGCATCCAGAACTGGACACCCAGATCGAACGTGCCCATGAGGAACTGCGGCGGGACATGGACGCCGCAGGGCGGAAGAAGCTGCTGCGACTGCTGGACGCACAAAACACATTGCTGGTTGAAGCCAAGCTGATGAGCTTCACGGCGGGCTTCAAACTGGCGTGGGGCATGGCGAAAGAGCTGGAGGCAGACGGGCTCTATTCCTTCGAGCGGGAGGAAGAAGAACGCATCTGCCATCCAGCGGAACAGGAGGACTAAATGGCGAAAAAACGTGCAAATGGCGAAGGCAACATTCGCAAACGCGCAGACGGGCGTTGGGAAGGGCGCTACACAGCAGGCTACCACCCCGAAACAGGAAAGCGCATCATCAAAAATGTGCTGGGTAAGACACAGGCAGAATGCAAGGCGAAGCTAAAGAAAGCCATTGAGGAAAGCCAAGCATTGGACATCAGCCGCGCAAGTGAATATACGGTTGCCACATGGCTGCGGACGTGGTTTGAATTATATGCCAAACCGCACATTCGCCCATCCACCATGAACTACTACCACCGAAACATCGAACAGCATGTTGCCTCGGCTATCGGAGACATTCCTCTGAACAAGCTTACCACCCGTGACCTGCAAAAACTCTACAATGACCTACAAAGCAACGGCAGGTTGAGAAAAGTTCAGAAAAAGAAAAAACCCGGACTGAGCAATTCCACTGTGCGCGGCATCCACATGATGCTGCACAACGCCCTTGACCGGGCGGTGAAAGAAAAACTCATCCTCAGCAATCCCAC
>NZ_JACOQI010000058.1 GCF_014297285.1 Dysosmobacter segnis | reverse complement strand
GCATGATATTCAGCCGGAAAAGACGCTCACAGGGGCAGTAAAGGGCGTGACGGTGGATCAGGTCGAGCAGCTAAAGAAAATGGCACTGCGCAGCGTGACGGATCGGCACAAGGTACAGGAGCTGACGGAGGAAAACACCCGTCTGCGGTCACAGGTGCCGTCCATGAAGAAGCGGCTGGAAGAAGCGCAGCGGCAGCAGAGGCTTGAACAGGAAAACCGGAGGCTGCGCGATGAAAACTATTATCTGCAATCCGAGCTGCAGGAGGAACGCAGCTTCACCGAGCGTCTGACGGACGGCATCGGTCGGATGCTGGACTTCTTGGAAGAACACTTGCCGGAGCGTCTGCGTCCTCTGCTTGAAAAGGCGAGGGAGCTGCTGCCCGATCCGGAGATTGGACAGCAGCAGGAGCAACAGCAGCACCAGCGAGGAATGGGCGGCATGGAGCTGTAAAAGAAGCCTGTCCGGAGGGCTTGAAAATCTCTTTCGGACAGGCTATAATAACAACTGAAAATAGGGAATTGCTGTATTGATAATCTAAGCCCCCTGTAAGGGTACTCCCAACCTATATTTTTTCTCTCTGAAAGGGAGAAAGTCGGAGGGGAAAAGGGGGAGGTGACTTTCTCTTTAAGGCGGCGTAGCCGCCGCTCTTTTGCTCCCCCTTTTCCCCCTTCCCGCCCGCAGGCGATCCCCGCCGCAGCGGATTTTCTTTTTGGTACTTTTTCTTTTGTGAGGTGGTAATATGACCGAGAATTATCGAGGCTGCTACGAGTATTTGAGCGCACAATATCCGGAGGTCGGAGGCTATGAGTTTTATAAAGAGCTGTTTCCGGACAATGAGAACTCCGGAGAACGGCACACGGATTTTTCCCATCCGAACGCTGTGTATCTGTATCGGGACGAACAGAGCGAGGATAAGAAGCTCCGGCGCAGGAAGATGTATAACGACACATGGGAACAGGATTACATGGAGTTTGTCGAGGGGAACAGCCTTACTTTGTGCAGCGGTCTTGCATATCGCAGAAAGGAGAACAGGCTGGAGAACGCCCAGCGGATGTATGCTCTGATCTTCGATCTGGATGGCGTAGGTCTTGCCGAGCTGCGCAACCTCTTTCTGCGCTTTGGCGGCGATCCGGAGCGAGTGCGCCGGTTGCCGATGCCGACTTTCCTTGTTCTGTCGGGGACAGGGCTGCATATCTACTATGTTTTCCAGCAGCCGATTGACCTATACCCGAATATAAAAATTCAGCTTAAAAGTCTGAAATATGACCTCACTTTCCGGCTATGGGAGTATGGCAGCACTTCGCAGGTCAAGGCGATCCAGTATCAATCCATCAATCAGAGCTTCCGCATGGTGGGCAGCATCAATGACAAGCATGGGACGGAGCTGGTCGCTTTCCGTACCGGAGAACGGGTAACGCTGGATTATCTGAACGCCTACGCAAAGCCAGAAAACAGGGTGGATGTCAATAAGCCTTTCAGCCCATCCAAAATGACACGAGCTGAGGCGAGGGAGGCATATCCGGAGTGGTATGAGCGTGTTGTTGTGAGAGGCGAGAAAGGACGCAAGAAGTGGGATATTGCCGGAAAGGTGCATGGTGATGATCCGTATGCGCTCTACCATTGGTGGCTGCGGCAGATCGGAGAGATAAAGGGCGGGCATCGGTATTTCTTTTTGATGTGCCTTGCTATCTATGCTTACAAATGCGGTGTGTCGAAGCAGCAGCTCCGGCAGGATATGAAAGAGGCTTTTGATGATCTGCAGATGGTGAAGCATGAGAACGCATTGACCGAGGAAGATATACGGAGTGCGCTGGAAGCCTACGACAAGGAGTATTACAATTTCACGATTTCCGATATTGAAGCTCTGACCGATGTTCGCATCGAGCGCAACAAGAGGAATGGTAGATCACAGAAAGAGCATTTGAAAAGAGCAAGGGCGGTGCAGGAAGTGGATTATCCTGGCGGCACATGGAGAAGAAAAGGGGCAGAAGAAAAGAAAGCGCAAGTCTATGCGTGGCGGCAGGAGCATCCAGAGGGACGCAAGGCCGATTGTCATAGGGACACCGGACTTGATCCGAAAACGATCCGCAAATGGTGGGACACCGTACCGGAGGGGCATATAACGGTCAAAATACGCCCATCACAGGCTTTGAGCGATCTGTTGGTGGAGGAATTTAAGAAAGGGCTGTAAACGCCCCAGAAACGCCCTACAAGGCGTTTTCGGGGCGGGTAAGGGTTTTTATATTACCCCACCGAAAACGAGGCTTGAAAACCGCGCGAAATAAGGCTTTTTCACCCCCTAAATGTACACGCTGCGGTGTTAGCATATAGAAAGCACTGTTCATAGAAAAGTTGCAAAAAAACATTTGCAATGCACTTGCAAATGTCACGAATATTGAATATAATATTAGTGCAAGCTAAAAATGACGAGGAAAGGAGTGCTATTATGGCTAAAGGAAATATGACGATAAGAATGGAGCCGGAGCTGAAAGCACAGGCGGCAGCTCTCTTTAAGTCCCTCGGAATGGATTTGAGTACGGCAACGGGTATTTTTTATCGACAGGCACTTAGGTGTCATGGACTTCCCTTTGAAGTCAAGGTTGACGAGCCGAATGCTGTTACCTATGCGGCGATGGAGGCGGCAGAAAAGGGAGAGGATATGTATGGTCCGTTTGATAGCGTTGCAGATCTGATGGAGGCGCTGAATGCTTAAGCCGGAGTTTTCGGGGCAGTTCAAACGAGATTACAAGCTTGCGATCAAGAGAGGCTGCGATCCGAAGAAGTTGGAGGAAGTGATCACGCTGTTGTGTAACAAGCAGCCGTTGCCGGAGGCGTATCGAGATCATGCTCTCACTAATTCCAGAAATTATAAGGACATGAGAGAATGTCACATCGAGCCGGACTGGCTGTTGGTCTATAAAGTTGTTCGGCAGACTTTGATTTTGAAATTGATAAGGACGGGATCTCATAGCGATTTGTTTTGAGATTAACTCCGGATGAAAGAGTGGTGATGATATTTGGCGGGTGTAATAACGGAAATTGCAATAGAATGTGGCGTGTCGGAACAGGCAGTTCGTGCATGGTGTAGGCGAAACCATGTTGCGAAAGATGCGAAAGGAAGTTTCGCAATCAGCGAAAGTCAAAAAACCGCCATATATCAGCATTATTTAGGTGTTGAACGAAAGCAAGTTTCGCAACAGGCGAAAGCAAGTTGCGAAACTTGCGAAACCACTTTGATCGCTATGCTGCAGGGAGAATTAGACCGGAAAAGCGTGCAACTTGCTGTAAAGGACAAGCAGATCGAGGAACTGAACGCAAGGTTGGCGGAGGTCAGCTCGGCGTTGGTGACGGCACAGCAGACTGCGGCAGCGGCCCAGGCTCTCCATGCTGGGACAATGCATCAGCAGCTTCTTTCCGGCAAGTCCGGAGCCGATCAGCCGGAGCGTGAGACAGAACCGGTTCAAAAGCGTAGCTGGTTTAGTAGGTTCTTTGGGGACTAAACAGAACGACAAATCGGGAATTGATACTGTATTAAAAGATTTTCCTCTTTTCTGCCCTAAATGCAAATTGACGCATATCATTGATGTAGAAAAATTAGAGATTGTAATCAAAAATACAGAAAAACAAACTTTTATTATTTAG
>NZ_JACOQI010000057.1 GCF_014297285.1 Dysosmobacter segnis | reverse complement strand
CAAGAAGCTGCCGAAGATGCTGGCGCGTGCGCTTAAGATCCAAGCGGGGCTCATGCGGCCGGACGGTCAGCTCACCAATATGCAGATGCAGACCTTCGTGACACAGCCAAATGGAGCCGCGGAGGGCTTTGACGGCTATAACGGCGTCATGGCCTTTGCCGCCAACCAGCGGGACGAGGTGCGTGACCTGCACGATGTGGCAGGCGCGCTGGGCGCACAGCCGGGGATGAAGCAGCAGACCTTTGTAGCCGGTTTTTCCGCCGGAGCAGGTGCCAGCGCAGGCGGCATTGGATACAACGAATCAGTTGCTCCAACCCTCAAGGGCAGCCCCGGCGGGAACTGTATGCCCAGCATTCTCTGTATCAACGATCAGGGCGGGCAGATCATGGAGTGCAGTGAGAACGTCACCGGAACCCTGCGGGCACAGGAACACGGGCACCAGCCTCTGATCCTGCGTCCGACAGAACCCAAAGTTTATGAAAACCATGGCATTGACGGAAGATACACAGGGCCGCATGATGTAGCGCCCACCATGTCCGCTGCCTATGGAATGGGCGGAAACAACACTTCTCTTGTCGAGCAGAATGCGGGTGCCATCTGCATTGCCGGAAATATTGTAGACCGCCAGCCGGAGAACGGCGGCAACGGCCTTGGCTGTCAGGAGGATTTGGCGTACACCTTGACCGCCACAGACCGCCACGCGGTCTATAGCCGCCAGCGTGTGGATGACTTTCGGAGGAATGATGTGGTAAGTACCCAAAGCGCCCGTCAGTATAAGGACGCCACCGATCTCATTTGCCAACAGACAGAAGCCTATGCCTATCTCATTCGCCGCCTGACACCTTTAGAGTGTGAGCGGCTCCAGGGCTTTCCGGACGGCTGGACAGACATCCCCGGCGCGTCGGACAGTGCAAGGTACAAAGCTTTGGGCAACAGTGTGGCGATACCCTGTGTGGAGTTTATTATGTCGCGGATCGCCGCGGCCATGCGGGCGGCATAGCCTCTTTGTTGGTATCGCCGCTGTTTCGCGCCGCTTCTTCGTTGGCTTTGGTAATAGCTTTCGCACTTGCTTTCGGGTATCTTGGCTTTACCATTAAAAAGATCGGAGGAACTGCTATGGCAGAAAAAACGCGCAACCTCTGCGCTGAAATCCCCTTGGAGCTGCATACCAAAGTACGGCAGCGACAGGCGGAATCCGGCGAGACACTGAGCCGGTACATGACCGCGCTCATCACCAAATTTTATGAAATGGAGGACAACGCAAAGATGGACAAGGACAATGTGAGGACGGTGGCGTTTCAGGTGCCCACCGAGCTGTTTGAGCAGCTCAAGGCATACCTCAAGCGGAACGGCATCAAGCAGAACGCCTTCTTCCTGGACTGCATCCGGCAGGCGCTGGCAAAGGACGCCGGCGTTGGTGAAGAATAAGAAATACATCGCGCGAACCGCTGCTGAGATCTTCGGCAGCGGTTTCGCTTTGGAGGAACAAAATGTTTATTTACCCCGAAAACCTGAAAGCCAAGCCCATGCTGTGGCTCTGGCTGCTGCGGGACATCGCCGTGATTGGCATCGGCGCTTTGCTCTCTGTGCTGGCGCTGACCCAGGGTCTCGGCATGGGACTGCTGGTGGTCACGGTGCTGTACGCCTTTCTCACCATTCAGGTGGATGGCTCCAGCATTCTGGATTTCCTGCGCCGTGCCGCCTGTTTTCTCTTTCTGCGGCAGCAATATTATGAATGGAGGCTGGACCCATGAACCGAAAACAGAAAAAGGAGCTGCGCCAGCGGCAATCGACACGGCAGCTCATGGGCATCGTCCGCGTGACGCCCCACGGCGTCATGACAGATTCCGGAGAGCGGGTCTTTTTCCTGATCCAGCCGGACAACCTCTCCGTCCTGTCCCCGGAGGTCATCCGGGGCCGCGTCCGCTCCCTCACCATGCTTCTCAGCACCCAACCAACCTTGGAAATTCTGGCTCTGGACTCCCGCGAATCCTTCCAGCGGAACAAGGAATATTACCTGCGGCGCTTGGAGGAGGAAACGGAGCCTGCCGTGCGGGAGCTGTTAGAGCGGGACATGGCCCATTTGGACGCCATCCAGTTCTCCTCCGCCTCCTCCCGCAAATTTGTGCTGGTGCTCCCACTGGATGAAAAAGCCGGTACGGATGAAAGTGCGCTGCGGCAGTTGGAGAAAGCCATCTGCGACCACGGGCTCCGCGTGCGTCTGGCGGAGGAGCAGGATGTGAAGCGCCTGCTGGCGATCTACTACCGGCAGGATCTCACAACGGAGGTATTCCGTGATTTCGATGGAGAGGAGTATATGGCACATGGCTAAAAAGAAAACAAAACCGAAAAAGAAAGCGGCAGAGCAGGTACAGCGTCCGAAGGACTTTCTGGATATGATCGCGCCCGCGGCGATAAAATTCAACACCGACCATTTTATCCTCGGCAGCCGGTATCACACGGCGATGGCGCTGAAAAGCTACCCGCCCATGACGGATGAGCTGGCGCTGCTGCGGGGCCTTGGCGATATGGGCGGCGTCAATCTGCGCCTGACGGCACGGCAGGTCACACCCGCCGAGGAGGACGCCATCCTCCATGCCGCCACCAACAAAAGCCGCATGGAGCGGAGCAACACCAACGATTACAAGCAAAGCGTTACGGCGGAGGCCAACCTGCGGGATATGGCGGAGCTGCTGGCAAAGCAGCGGCAGGAAAAGGAGCCGCTCATCCACTGCGGCGTTTACTTGGACATTGCCGCCACGGATACGGAAAAGCTGCGCGCGGCGCGGGACACGGTATCCGCCCAACTGGTGCGCTCCCGCATGGGCGCCGATCCGCTGCTCCTGCGCCAGCGGGAGGGCTTTCTCTCCGCCAACCCCGCGGGCGGCAGCCAGCTTGCCAATTTTGCGGAGCGTGTCCTGCCTGCCAGGAGCGTTGCCAATCTGTACCCCATGAACTATTCCGGCAAAACCGATCCCAAGGGCTTCTTCATTGGCCGTGACCGCTTCGGCTCCAACATCATCGTGGACTTCGACCGCCGTGCCGCCGACAAGACCAACGCCAGCGCCCTCATCCTCGGCAATACCGGACAGGGCAAAAGTTATCTTCTGAAGCTCCTGCTCTGCAATGTGCGGGAGGCGGGCAAAAGCGTCATTTCATTGGACTCGGAACATGAGATGGAGGATGAATGCCGCGCCCTGGGCGGCTGCTTTTTGGACTACTTGAGCGGGCAGTACCGCATCAACCTGCTGGAGCCCCGCTGCTGGGACGATGGCAGCGGGCCGGATGATCCGGACGCCCCGGACGCTTTCCGGGGAACGCTGCTCTCCCAGCACATCTCCTTCCTGCGGGACGTGTTCCGTGTCTACAAGGGCTTTGACACGCCCCACATCGACACGTTGGAGCTGATGGTGGAAAGCCTATATAAAAAGTGGAACATCACCGACCGCACGGATTTTACCGGAATGCAGCCGACCGATTACCCCATCCTCTCCGACCTCTACAACGCCATTCAGGAAAGCTATGACCATTACGAGGCCGCAGACAGCCTCTACCCGCGGGAAATGCTGCGGGATCTGCTGCTGGGGCTCCATTCCATGTGCCGCGGCGCGGACGCCAGGTTCTTCAATGGGCATACCAATATTGACCGCTCCAAATTCCTTGTTTTTTGTGTCAAGGGACTGGATAACATGGCGGAAAATCTGCGGAACACGTTGCTGTTCAGTCTGCTGTCCTATATGTCGGATCAGCTTCTGACACTGGGTAATTCCGTGGCGGCCATTGATGAGCTGTACCTGTGGCTGTCCGATCCCACCGTCATCACCTACATCCGCAACGCGCTTAA
>NZ_JACOQI010000056.1 GCF_014297285.1 Dysosmobacter segnis | reverse complement strand
TCGAATTGCGTCAGAGAAAATTTGAAATAATCGCATTCTGAATTCTATGGAAAACTCAAAACCGTTGCGGTGCAAGGCTTCCAAGACGAAAATATCCGAATTGAAGCCGCCTGACAGAATGTGTTGATGAAAGATGCGGCACAGAAAACTCTGCACGAAAGTGTGGAGTTTTCACATATTTATTGGCTTTTTCACTGAAAAAAGTTAGAAAAACAGGTTTTATCAAAAAGTCAGTTTTTCTCCGCAACAGGCGACATTTTAGAGATGCAGCCGGTCGTTTTTATGAACTGGTGTGACTCGAACGCCAGGGCTTCAAAAAAGAACAAACCGACAGGCCACCGATCTCTCCCTCACGGGGAGCAGGTCGATGGCCTTTTTTCGTCTCCAATGGTGCTTATGTTGCTTCTGCTTCGCTTGTGTGTCATTCCCTGGTGGTATTGGTAATAGCTTTCTCGTAACCTTTCGGGTATAAAAACTTATAATCACTTATAAGAAGTGAGGTTCTGAAAACTCTGCAGGTGACTGAATTTTAAGAACTTATGGGAGCTTATGAGGACTTATGAGCTGCGTGATTATTTTAACGTTAATTATTTAACGGATATGTAAAAAATTTAACGATCCCTTTGTGGGAAGTGCAGAAAATCCGCCGGAAGGGGAAAATGTCCTTGCTTAATAGTGGGGGAGACCGTATAATACTAAGCAGGTGAAACTGGCCTTGACGGAATGCTTTCCGGTCAGCGGCCCCCCATAATCACATAAATTACAGGAGGACAATCACATGAAAGTAGCGATTTTCGGCGCCGGCACCATGGGCAGCGGCATTGCTCAGGTTTTCGCGGCTAAGGGCCACACTGCCCTGATGTATGCAAGCTCTGTGGCTTCCGCTCAGAAGCACAAGGATAAGCTGGCTGCTTCTCTGGCCAAGCGCGTGGCCAAGGGCAAGATGACCCAGGAGGCTGTGGACGCTCTGCTGGCCAACATCCTGGTGGAGGAGAAGTCCGCCTGCGCTGACGCCGATCTGATCATCGAATGCGTCAAGGAAGACATGGCTACCAAAAAGGAGCTGCTCTGCGAGCTGGACGAGCTGTGCAAGCCCGAGGCCATCTTCGCTTCCAACACCTCCTCTCTGTCTATCACCGAGATGGGCAACGGCCTCAAGCACCCCGTCATCGGTATGCACTTCTTCAATCCCGTTCCCAGCATGAAGCTGGTGGAGATCATCCGCGGTGCCAACACCACTCAGGAGACCTTCGACGTCATCTACAAGCTGTCTCAGGAGATCGGCAAGGATCCCGTTGAGGTTGCTGAGGCTCCTGGCTTCGTGGTCAACAAGATCCTGATCCCCATGATCAACGAGGCCATCGGCCTGGTTGAGACCGGCGTTGCCTCTGTGGAGGATATCGACAAGGCTATGCAGCTGGGCGCCAACCATCCCATGGGCCCCCTCGCTCTGGGCGACTTCATCGGTCTGGACGTGTGCCTGGCTATCATGGAGACCCTCTTCAACGAGACCGGCGACGGCAAGTATCGTCCCGCTCTGCTGCTGAAGAAGATGGTCCGCGGCGGCCTGCTGGGCCGCAAGTCCGGCAAGGGCTTCTACGATTACAGCAAGTAAATCATCCCATGACCGGGCCGCTGAAAAGCGGCCCGGTTTTTTATATTTTCAGACAATAAAACGTAAATTTTACAAGGATACTGGACCTTCCGACATATGAGACAGTTTTAGCGTTAAAAGTTTGGCAATTTTCACGAAGCGCTTTTCCTTGCCTTTCTTTCACGGCTGCGTTATAATTTTCACATAGTAAAGGTGAAAAGTGGGCACTGGGTTGCAACAGGGGCGTTGCCGCTGTTGCGATTTCTTTGAGTTTTCGGTGTTAAAAATGTAACAAAGTAATCGCTTTTTAACCGAAACTATCTCGTATTGCTTGTCCCGGAGGTCATGAAATTCTTTAAATGCTGACGGGAGATTGTAATAACCGAACAAGAAATTGTAGGAGGATCGAATCATGGATTTTCATCTGACAAACGAGCAGCAGATGCTCCGCAAGATGTACCGGGAATTCGCCGAGAACGAGGTCAAGCCTCTGGCTGAGGAGATCGATGAGGAAGAGCGCTTCCCCATGGAGACCGTCGAGAAGATGGCGAAGCTGGGCATGATGGGCATTTACTTCCCCAAGGAATACGGCGGCGCCGGCGGCGACGTCCTGTCCTATGCCATGTGCGTGGAAGAGTTGGCCAAGGTCTGCGGCACCACTGCTGTTATCGTTTCCGCTCACACCTCTCTGTGCTGCGCCCCCATTTATGAGAACGGCACCGAGGAGCAGAAGCGGAAGTACCTGCCCGACCTGCTGAGCGGCCGCAAGATCGGCGCTTTCGGCCTGACCGAGCCCAACGCCGGTACCGACGCTTCCGGCCAGCAGACCACCGCTGTCAAGAACGAGAACGGCGACTACGTCCTCAACGGCAGCAAGTGCTTCATCACCAACGGCAACGTGGCCGATACTTTCGTGGTGTTCGCCATGACCGACAAGTCCAAGGGCAACCACGGCATCTCCGCCTTCATCGTTGAGAAGAGCTTCCCCGGTTTCTCCACCGGTAAGCACGAGAAGAAGATGGGTATCCGCGGCAGCTCCACCTGCGACCTGATCTTTGAGGATTGCATCGTGCCCAAGGAGAACCTGCTGGGCAAGGAAGGCAAGGGCTTCAAGATCGCTATGCAGACCCTGGACGGCGGCCGTATCGGTATCGCTTCTCAGGCTCTGGGCCTGGGCGAGGGCGCTGTCAACGAGGCTGTCAAGTACACTCAGGAGCGCGTCCAGTTCGGCCGCCGCCTGAGCCAGTTCCAGAACACTCAGTTCCAGCTGGCTGATATGCACACCCGTATGCAGGCTGCTCAATATCTGGTGTACGCTGCCGCTATGAAGAAGCAGCTCCATGAGGATTACTCCATGGACGCTTCCATGGCTAAGCTGTTCGCTGCTGAGGCCGCTTCCGACGTGACCCGCCGCGCTGTTCAGCTCTTCGGCGGTTACGGCTACACCCGTGAGTATCCCGTGGAGCGCATGATGCGCGACGCCAAGATCACCGAGATCTATGAGGGTACTTCTGAGGTCCAGCGTATGGTCATTTCCAGCCACCTGGGCGTGAAATAAGGATAGGAGGTAAAGGTTAAAATGAAAATCATTGTTTCTATTAAGCAGGTACCCGATACCTCCGGCAAGGTGGCTGTCAATCCCGACGGTACTCTGAACCGCGCCTCCATGCAGACCATCACCAACCCCGACGATATGAACGCTCTGGAGGCAGCCCTGAAGATCAAGGATGCCACCGGCTGCAAGGTCACTGTTGTTACCATGGGTCCTCCTCCCGCTGCCGGTATGCTGCGTGAGGCTCTGGCCATGGGCGCTGACGAGGCTTATCTGGTTTCCGCCCGTGAGTTCGGCGGTTCCGATACTTACGCTACTTCCCAGATCCTGGCCGCTGCCATCAACAAGATCGGCGTGGAGAAGGACGACATCGTGCTGTGCGGCCGTCAGGCTATCGACGGCGATACCGCTCAGGTCGGTCCCCAGATCGCTGAGAAGCTGCACCTGCCCCAGATCACTTACGCTGCCGAGATCACCAAGAATGGTGACGAGGTCACCGTCAAGCGTATGCTGGAGGACGGCTACATGACCATCAAGGTCCAGACTCCCTGCCTGCTGACCTGCATCAAGGAGCTCAACGAGCCCCGTTACATGAGCGTTGGCGGCGTGTTCGAGGCTTACGGCAAGCCCCTGACCACTCTGGGCTATGAGGACCTGAAGGACGATCCCCTGATCGATGCCACCACCATCGGCCTGAAGGGCTCTCCCACCAACATCTTCAAGAGCTTCACGCCTCCCCAGAAGGGTGCTGGCATGATGCTGGAGGGTGCTGATAAGGCTACCTGCGAGAAGCTGGCCGGTATTCTGGCCGCTAAGCACATCATCTAAGAAAGGGGATAGAAAATCATGTCTAATTTCAATAGTGCTGATATCGCTGCTTTCAAGGATGTATGGGTGTT
>NZ_JACOQI010000055.1 GCF_014297285.1 Dysosmobacter segnis | reverse complement strand
CTCAGACCGCAGGATGCGTTCCTTTTGGAGCTTTAGTTCCCGGCGGCGCTCCGCAAGCAGATTGCCGCGGGATATAAAAATGTCAGGATCGACGCTGCCCTGCTGCTTGAGCTGGGTCAGAAGTCGTTCCTGACTGGCAATATCTGATATTTGTTTGTTGATCTCTACGATGTTTTCACTCCAGAGGAGACTGCCGGTTTTGGCAGCGTGGAGGTCAGAGATGAGCTGAGTGAGAACCTCGATGCCATAGTGTTTGAGTTTGTAGTACATTCGTAAGAAAGCCTGCGATACCTGTTCTTCCGGGACGGGTTTGAGCGGGCAATCATTTCCCTCGTCATGCTTGCAGCATACCCAATACCATTTGTGGTTGACTTGTTTTGCGCGAACTCTGGAACCACAAGCGCATCGCATTTGACTGGATATCTCACTATGCTGTGATCCCTGTTCAGCCTTACGTTCACGGCGCAGTTTTTGTGCTTGATCAAATGTTTCTTGGGATATAATGGCATCATTGATGGCTTCTACAAAGTACTGCTTTTTTTCGCCATGATTTCTTTTTGATTTGAACGGAATAGCATCTGTTGTATACCGTTTTTGAAGTAAAGCGTTTCCCGCATATCGCTCATTTTTCAGAATGTAGTCAATTAACTTATATTTCCAATCCAGGCCGAGCACATGACCATCATTCAGCCTTTGCGCAATTTCTCGGGAGTTCGCGCCGGAGAGGTATTCTTCAAATATTCTTCGGATAACAGCTGCTTCTTCGGGAACGATCTCAAGCTTACCGTCAACTCTCATGAAACCAAGAGGAGCCTGATAGGTATTGAATCGGCCCTTGCGCATTTGTAACTGATAGCTCCATCTCCGTCGGCTGGAGATGGCCTCACTTTCACGCTGGGCCAGCGCCGCGAACATGGCGATAAGGACTTCGCCGGATACCTGTGCGGTGTCAATATTCTGCTCCTCAAAGTAGACGCTGATGTTGAGAGACTTCAGTTCCCGTACAGCCGCCAGACTTTCCTTGGTATTCCGGGCGAAGCGGGAGGAAGATTTCACAAGGATGCGGTCGATGCGCCCTTTTCGGCAGTCCTCCATCATCCGTAGGAAGTCATCCCGCTTATCTATGGACGTGCCGGTGATGCCCTGGTCGGCATATATGTCTGCCAACTCCCAATCAGGGTTGTCTGTGATGAGTTTGGAGTAGTAGGCATTCTGCGCGGCAAAGGAGTGTTCTTGATCCTTGGAGTTGGAACTGACACGGGTATATGCTGCCACGCGGAGTTTTCGTGCGGTTTCCTGATTCGCTGCCGGAATCGTAATGACCCGCGGAGCCATCGCCAGAGAACCGTTGGTTTTCTCCTTATCACTCATTCCTCTGCCACCTCCTTCGTCAGCAACACACAATACCATATAACATCCGCAATAGCTATCCTAAAAGCGAAGAAATCAAAGAGAAATAATGATGTCCGCACCAAGCTGTACCCTCAGCCGCGCGGCGATTTTTTTTGCTTCACTGCCGCTGATGAGACCCTGCTCCCGCAGGCTGCGAAGCATGGTGACGATGCCGAGATAATCTGCGTTTGGATTCATTCGGATTCCTCCTTTTTTGA
Organism: Dysosmobacter segnis; assembly: GCF_014297285.1. Classification (GTDB taxonomy): domain Bacteria; phylum Bacillota; class Clostridia; order Oscillospirales; family Oscillospiraceae; genus Oscillibacter; species Oscillibacter segnis. The sequence continues at coordinate 2,506 of NZ_JACOQI010000055.1, read as the reverse complement.
TTTAATTTGAATGATAATGAAAACTCCCAAGCCCACTTTTACAAATGGGTTTGGGAGTTTTCGTTATAGTGTCTTTATGGGATGATCTCGATGCTGAAAACATCCGCGATGGGAATACACTGCCGATCCGTCATCCGGATCACGCCGTTGACCGCGTCGATCCGCTTGACCGATCCGGTGACAGTTCGGTAGCTGCCGCCGTTCTTCCGTTCATCCGGCACAAAGTAGGTGATGGACGCCGTGGGCCTGCTGGGAAGCAGCTCCTGGAGGCGCTGCAGTTCCGCGTCAACCCGCGCCATTTCGTATTCGTCCAGTTCCATACGCCGATCCGTCAGCCGCCCGGTTTCCGCAATGGCGGCGCTGTGACCGGTCAGGGCGGCAAAGGGCGAGAACTGCGCCGCACGGTCATAGAGGGACATTCGCGGATGGTTTGGCGAATCCGGATGGGGCAGACGAATGATGTCATCGTATTGTCCGCTCATGCCTTATGCCCTCCGATCTGCTTATTCCGTTCTTTAGCAGTAGCGCCTTCCAGATAGCTCCCACCGTTTAAGATAGCGTTTTTGCCGAACTTCTTTTTAATGTCGAGCATGGCTTCCTGAATTTTGCGCTCCCGTTTCAGTTCAGCTTCTTCCTCCTGCAGCCGCTGCTCCTGCACTTCAACGTTGTCAAACAGATTGAACTGCACCGGAGCTTCCGGCTCCTGCTGTACCGTATCTTCGCCCACCAACCGATTGGCTGTGATGGTAAGTCTCCGAATAGACAGCTTCGGATTGACCTTTGCGTCATAAACGCCAAGAACGGCGTCCGTGATGCTCCGGGCCGAAGATGTCTTTCTCGGCAGGTTTGCTGTTCCGTGGGTGTGCTTGGGGATCTTCCTGCCATAGCGGTCTGTCACGGTCTCACCGTGGTAGCTGCCGCCAGCGGTGTTTTCAATGTCATATCCCACCGTCAGGGTCAACTGATCCGTTACCAGCTTCTTTTCCAGCAGATCCAGCGCGACGGCTTCCGCCATTTCCCGCACCACCAGCCGTGCTTTCTCAAAGGAATACGGGCATTGGAGTACCTGCCCGGAGCAGACGCTGTTCGTTTCCGGCCGGTATGCCTTGATATCCTGCATCCGGCACGGCTCCCAGCCCCATGCGTGGTCGATGAGGAGCTCAGCGTTGATGCCGAACATCCGATAGAGCAGTTCTTCATTGTAGTATTCGTTCGGCTTGCCGATGGAGCATCTTGCAATGTCGCCCATCGTATAGATGCCGACGGCTTCCAGTTTTTTTGCATAACCGCGCCCAACGCGCCAGAAATCTGTCAGCGGGCGGTGCGCCCAAAGCTGCTCACGGTAGCTCATTTCGTCAAGCTCCGCAATGCGGACGCCGTCTTTGTCCGGCTGCACGTGCTTCGCCATAATGTCCATAGCGACCTTGCAGAGATAGAGATTGCTGCCAATGCCCGCCGTGGCTGTGATGCCCGTGGTGTGCAGGACGTCCGAGATCATAACTTTTGCCAACTCACGGGCGGTCATGTGGTAAGTTTGCAGATAGTTCGTCACATCCATCATCACCTCGTCGATGGAATAGACATGGATGTCCTCCGGGGCGATGTATTTCAGGTATACGTTGTAGACCTGGGTGCTGACCTGGATGTATTTTGCCATTCGAGGAGGGGCAATGAGATAATCTACTTCTCTGGATGGATCAGCCGCCAGTTCATTGGCGTTGAAGCTCTTTTCGGAAAGGCCGCCAGCTTTGTGCCGCCGTTCCGCGTTGACTTCCTTGACACGCTCCACCACTTCAAAAAGCCGTGCTCTGCCGGAGATGCCGTATGCCTTTAGGGATGGGGACACGGCAAGGCAGATGGTTTTCTCCGTCCGGCTGGCGTCAGCCACCACCAGATTGGTGGTCAGAGGATCAAGCCCACGCTCCATGCATTCTACGGAGGCGTAGAAAGCTTTCAGGTCAATGGCGATATATGTCCGTCCGCTCTGCTGCATAGCGCGCCTCCTCGTCCTTAGTGTCTATCAGTATATCATGCCACCGCAAATCGAACAACTGTTTGTGGCAAACTTTTGAGAGGAAACTTGTGGAAACAGCCCATTTTCAAAACAAGGGCACCGTGTTACAATGATGCCTGTTTGCGGAATGGGAGGGAAAACATGTTCTATACAGCGGAAGAAGCCGCCATCGTCTGCGGCTTTCTGAACTTATATCTGGATCGGGCCAGCGTTGATGTCTCTGTGCGGAGACGCAACGCGGCATTCCAGCTTGGCGCTGCAACGGAAACGCTGCAGCCAGAGGACTACCGATGGGCGGAGAATGTTCTCTGCTTTCTGAAGCCCTGCTGGTGGCAGCTACATGAAGACCATAGAGCCTTAGAGAATGTGCTGCTGAAAACACATCTTTTAGCTCAGAAATAAAAACAGAGGGCCGCTCCTGTCTTGGTTGGAAGCATATTGCTATACCCGGATATGGAGCGGCCCTCATTATATTTTTTAAAGTTCTTTTGC
>NZ_JACOQI010000054.1 GCF_014297285.1 Dysosmobacter segnis | reverse complement strand
AGATGTGTATAAGAGACAGCATCGCCTCAGTGGTGCCGTTGCCGGAAATCTCCAAAGACGCGGTGTTGAGCCTGAGCAAGTTCAACCTTGCGGTGGATCGTCTGTATGACAACTACGTCACTCAGTGTCGCAACGTAGCGCTGGAGAAATCCAGTAGCCACTGCCACACTAGCTGTCACTCAAGCTGTCACTCGAACGTGCCAGTCTGCCATTCAAGCTGCCACTCCAACGTCCCGGTTTGCCACAGTAGCTGCCACTCCAACGTTGTGTGTCACACAAGCTGTCACGATAGCTGTCACTCGAACGTCGTGTGCCATGCCAGTTGCCATGATAGCTGCCACTCAGCCCGTGGTCGTCGTTAATTCGGAGTCTCCCCGTGGAAACAATTTACACCACCGCCCCTATTGCCTTGCCTGACCTGAAACGTAAGTTCACTGAGAACGTTGAGTTCGTCATTGACTACGACAACAGTAAGTTCAAAGGCAAGATCCTGATTACCTACCTGAGTAATCTGGACATCAAGTGCAAGTTGCAGATCAAGGACCCAGACCAGGCCCTCGCCTTGTTGGAAGAGTACCTGAACATTCCCACTCTGGTGAGCGTGTCGGACTTGGAAGACTTGGCGATCAATGTCCTGCTCGAATACCAAGGCAAGCCTAACAAGCTGAACATCGAAGTGGGTGACTTCATTGCCCGCAACATGGTCGCTTTGGAGCGTTGGACACGCCGGGTCAACTCTCTGTTGCTGTACACCATGTACATCAACCAGCAATTCAAACCGATGGTCGAAGAGTTCCCTCAAGACCTCGACGACGGGGTGGTGGGTATCAACTTCGTCCACCTGATCAAACACGAGCTGTTCCCGATCTTGATTGAAGGGATTCATCCGTCGATGATCACGTGGAACCGTACGTTCTTCGATGACTACGTGTTTGCAGGCCAAAACCTGTTCACCTATTTCGCAGTGAAAGAGAACCCATTGTTCTTGGGTCTGCTGTGTGGGTTGGACGAACAAACCAGTGAGCTGACTATCATCCCCGCGATGGAAGCAGTTGAGCAGGCGTGTGTTCCAGCGCTTAAGGAGATCTCTCATGTTTCATCTGTTTAACAGTGTCTACGTTGATACTGAACGCAGGCTTGACCGGCGCTACGATCACATCACGATTTCCCCGACCATCGGTTACGAGTATGTCCACTTCGACAAACACGAAACCACCATCGGTCAGCAACTCTGGTATTCCACCACGCTGGATCACCTCGATCCTGTGACCTTCAAGTACATCTTCGGTGAAGCACTGAAGTCGGACAAGAAGACCTTCGTGTACTGCGACAACGAAACCTACCTGCGCCTGTACGGCATGTTGGTCAAGTGCGTATTCCCGAACGTGGATCTGGAAACCTTCCGTTGGATTCTGCTCTGCAAGAAAGCGACGTTTAACACCACACTGACCAAATACGGTGTGACAGACAACAACGCCTTCACCGGGGTAGACATCAACACCAAGGTGATCGACTCCTTGTTTGAATACAAGGACATGAACCAGGCTGCCATGACGTCTGTGGTCGCTAGCGATCCTGAGTCCCTATCGCTTGAGTGGCGCGTCGCTCGTCTGATTGCCACCGGTGATGTCGGTACGTTGCCTAAAACGCTCCTGAACATCCTCAGGCGCATTGCGCTGGCTAACACGCATGACGTGCTGGACGTTTGGGGCCGGATGATCACTGACCCTGCCAACTGGGACTACGCCGGTTGCGACATGCAGACGTTGCTCGATGCACCGACTGTGTTCCAAGGGGCTGTAGGTTTCAACTTCACCAACAACCCAGTGTTCTTGAAACCGGGTCTGTTTGAACTGCGTCCTTCTGATGCGTGGATGTTTGGGCTGCTGGAAGAAATGATCCCGCTGCTGGAACACTGCGACGAAGGACCGACTGCTGGTCGGAGCCGCTTGGTACTGGAGCTGCTCAAAAATGGTGGTGACTGGGAAGACCCAGACAACTGCTTGAAGAACGTCCACACGATGTTCCGGGGTCCCAAGCGACTGGCTCTGCCAAACCGTGACACCGGTAAGTACGACGAGAACCTGCTCCGCTACCTACTGGGCCGTGATGCCAGTGACCTGCACGAGTGTTTCCAAGAGAAAGCCTAAATGAACCTGATACCGCTAGTTGACGTCCTCCAAGAGAAGAAAGGTAACACCAAAGAGGCACACTTGATTCTCTTTGAGAAGTGTAACCTGCGGTGTTCGTTCTGTCACCAAGACCACGATTCGGAAGTAGGGCTAGATGCTGACGCCATTCTTGAAAAGGTTCACACCCTGATTGAGAATGGTGATCCCGAAGCCCCGATCGTGATCAACATGACCGGTGGGGAGTTGTTCTCGGACAATATCCCTGACTGGATGTTTGGCTACTACTTAATGTCGGGACAGTTGTTGCTCCGTCACTTTAAGCGAGCCAAGCTGGTGTGGGGCACGAACTTGGTCTACAGTGACTTGTTCCGGGTGATGCGTTTAATCACCATGCTCCGTACTGAGGCTAGCCGACAGCAAACAGTGTGTCTGGCCACCTCGTACGATCCAGCGGGTCGCTTCACGGCGGCTAACCGAGATTTGTTCTTGCGTAGCCTGAAAGTGGTCAAGCCGTACGTGGACACTGTGAACGTGGTGATCACGCGGCAGAACATCCAGTTGTTCCTCACGGGCAACGAAGGCAAAGAGTTTGAATGGCTGTGCCGTGACTTCGATGTGTACTTCGACCACTACATACCCTCGGAACGTTACGAAGAGCACCAGCCGACCGAAGCGGCCATCAGTCAGCTCTACTTGGCGCTGGATAAGAAGTACCCCAACTCCTACCCGATTAAAGCGTGGAAGGAAAACCGATTCAATGACACCACCTGCCGTTCAACAAAGATCATCAATAAAGATGGCGTTGTAACGACGTGTTGGTCAGAAGCGGGTAAAGATGCCATCCTCGATGAAGGGGCTGGTTTGAAGGCTAAGCACGAGGCGGAAGAACGCTTCTTAAACCACTATGGTTGTTTGGCCTGTGAGTATTACCAACGCTGCGGCTTACGGTGCTTCTTGCACCACAGCTTCGTTGAGACGGACTCCACTGAGTGTCAGATCAAAGAAATGTTTGACCAAATCCTGTAGCCCCGCATTAAGGATACCCCCGTGGATCTGATTATCAAGCCAACCGTGAAGTGTAACTTCAAGTGCACCTTCTGCTCCAGTACCCACCTTTCGGAAGACCCGAAGGAGATTGTGGAACTGGAAGCAATCGAACGGTTCATCAAACGTTTTCCAGAAACCCGTACGCTGATCATCAACGGTGGTGATCCACTGATGATGCCCCCAAGCTACTACTGGAAGATGATTGAGATTCTGGATCGTCTCGGTTCTGAGGCGTGCATCTCGTTTACCACTAACCTCTGGGCGTTCTACAAGAAGCCTGAGATGTGGGTAGAACTGTTCCGTCACCCGCGTGTGGGTGTGGGGACATCGTTCCAGTACGGCAATGCTCGGTTGAAAGGCGACGGTACTCCTTTTACCGAAGAAGAATTCCTCAAGATCTCTGACATGATGTTGGAGATGGTCGGCAAGCGTCCTGACTTTATCAGCGTGATTGATGAAGAGAACGTACACACCGTGTTGCAAACGGTGGAGCTGGCTAAGCGTTTAGGTCTGGTGGCCAAGATCAACTACGTCAGTGCCTCAGGGCCGGAAGTAGTGAACCGTGGTACCACGATGGGTAGCTGGAACCGCATGTACACCCAAGCGGACATCTACGAGAAATACATCGAGATCTACGACGCTGGTTTAGGCGAGTGGGAATACAACACACAACAGATGACTAAGCGCTTGCGTAACGGTCAGACGACGTGTCCGTTGTCTCGTACTTGCGACAGTGGCATCCGCGCGATCCAGCCGGGTGAGAACTACTACTCGTGTGGCAGCTTTGGTGACGACGGCGAATACCCGATCGACTTCGATAAGGAAATGAAAGGTGAGTTCTTCACGCCTTTGCAAAACCAAATCGAACTGCACTCGATGAAAGAAAGCTGCAATATCTGCCCGATGTTTATCATCTGCAACGGCTGCAAGAAAACCATCGCTGATACCAAACGACTGGGTCAGGTGGAGCGCCACTGCAAGAAGATGAAGTCTTTGGCACCTCGCATCATCGAACCTGTCTCTTATACACATCTAAAATGGGGGGGGGGGGGGGGGGGGGGGGGGGGGGGGGGGGGGGGGGGGGGGGGG
>NZ_JACOQI010000053.1 GCF_014297285.1 Dysosmobacter segnis | reverse complement strand
TCAGATCAGCTGATCTGTTATCCGCTTCTGTCCAAGGGCGAAGTCAGATGGCAGAATAAATAATACGAAAATGCACGGAGAAAGCATAACGCAGAACAACAGGAGGACAATATCGAGATTGTATGGAATGCAGATGTTAGGTTGATAATTGTGCAAGCACCGCCTGCACAATTTGTGCAACAAAAAAGAGGAGCCAGTCCAGACTCCTCAAAGGTACGTTATTTCAAAAAGTTGCTCTTGTGTTCCAGCGCGTACAGATTATGATAGTCCTCATAAATAAGTCAATTTTGCAGACAAAATTAGCAACTCAGGAAAAAATGATTTGCTTGGAGAAATCGAAACGATAAGCTGAGATAATGGTTTCTCTTCTTTAGTGAGCCTATGAAATTTTTTCTGTAAAATAACCTAAGTAAGGTCCTTCTATGATACAATAAATATCATTAGGAGGGCCTTTTACTATGGCAAAACAAAAGAAACCTGTTCACAGAGTTGAAATGACTGAAGGAAAAAGGAACATCATCCGCCAGCTTCTCGAAGAATACGATATCGAGACCGCAGAAGATATCCAGGATGCACTCAAAGATCTTCTGGGCGGCACGATTAAAGAAATGATGGAGGCTGAAATGGATGACCATCTTGGATATGAGAAATCCCAGCGTTCTGACAATGACGATTATCGTAACGGTTATAAACGCAAGCAGGTAAACAGCCGATATGGCTCTATGGAAATCGAGGTCCCACAGGATCGGAAATCGACCTTTGAACCACAGGTGGTGAAAAAGCGTCAGAAAGATACCAGAGGTGTATTGTCCATCAGGTAAGAAACACCCTGAAATACGTTCCGGACAAGGACAGAAAAGCCTTTGCTGCAGATTTAAAAACCATCTATCAGGCCGCTGATGAGCAGAAGGCTCTGGCTGCCTTGGAACGTGTAACTGAAAAATGGACTCCGAAATACCCGAATTCCATGAAACGCTGGAAAGACAACTGGGATGCTGTTTCTCCAATTTTTCCACAAAGTTTGCAACACATTAACAAGAAATTAAGTAGGATAGAATCCTGACAAAATCATCTTTATCGAAGTTGTACCCATAGACTGTAAACCCGAGACTTTTGTGGACGAACTCAGCATAATATCCACTTTGCTCGTCACTGTCAAAGCGGAATATATTTACATTTTCTCCCGAAATTGTAGAGGCCAATGGCGCACTATCGTTAGTTACTTGGGTATTGTCCGACTTTGGTGCTCCGTCTTTGATTATTTCTATACTTACTTTCTCATTACCGATAGGGTTAGCCCATATGAAATTATGCCCCTGCATATCGCTTCCATCGCTGAACTTGAAGATGCCATAAGACCCGGTGTTCTCCTCAATCATGTCGGGGAAAACACTTGAAATATCAAATTCAATCCCATAGTAATCAAAAAGCTCTTCTTTTGTGTATTCATGGTAGTTGTCGGGGTCCAAAGCAAAGAAGCCTGTTTCGGGAATTTCCGAGGCGAGTTCATTTATTATAATTTCTGTATCCTCCGTGTTTGCGAGAGACAATGCGGCACCTCCCTCCGAATTTCCCGAAATTTCACTTGAAATAGCTTGACCCCGGCTGCTCAACACCACCCCAGTAAATATAGCAATTATTAAAACAACGCCAATAGCCATTCCTATCGTTTTGGACTGTGCTTTCATATACTACACCACCTCGTTTTTCGTTATAGACACAAGTTCTATTATATCTTACACGATAATAGACGAAAAATCTAATGTTTTGTTCCTTTATAAATGACGAAATGTGGCTTGCCACATCAAAAAGCCGATAAAATGACAAAACAACTCGGCCATGCAGCCAAAACACTCCGGCTATCCGACAAAACAGCCCGGAGAATCCTACAAGGCCCCCAACGGGCAGGATGTTCCCTCTGTCATTACATACGTCGATGAGACCGGCGGCAAAACCAACTATCTCTCCATTCGCCAGATCTCCGAGCTGCTCGGCATCGAAGTCCGCTGGGACGGACAGAAGAATCGGGTCAACTTGGGTGCAGACCCTGCGGATTATGTGGTGGTAGGTGGCAAAAAGGACGATGGCAGCATCCCCGCCAACGCCACAAAGCCTGTACTTGGAACTGTCCACGGGCCGTTCACTGAGATCGACCCAGCTAAGGCTGCTGGTAAATCCCTGACGGGCGTCCTTCAGGATAACACAAAGGTCCAGACCACCTGTGGTTATTCTCTGGAAGGCACCTTCTATCCCGAGGACGGACAGTACATCGTGCTGACCGTGACCAACAATGGCTCTGCCGCGCAGACGGTGACTGCCGGACGGGCACTGACGCTGGGCGGTTTTGAAAAATTCACTTCCGTTGACATCGGCGCAGGCGAAACCCTGACCAGAGCCTTCTTGATTGCGGATGGTGCGGAGGAGTTGGAAAGCACGCTGGCCTTCGGCGTCTACGCCAAAGGCGTTTCCAGCCTCAGCGATATTACCGTTTCTCTGAAGCAGTATAAGTAAAGAGTTGGGGAAACCACCGCGCAGAGTGCAAGACCTCTGTGCGGTGGGCCTTTCAGACGTTTCCCATTAGAAGGAGATGCAAAATGAAAACAATGAAAAAACTACCGTTTTTTGTGCTGGCGCTGCTGTTTCTGATGGGCTGTCAGGCGAAGCCTGCCACGGATGATACGGATAGTGACGTTTCCATCGTTGAATGGGAACATTCTGACATCTACACGGACGCCGACATCCAAGCCGCCATGGATACCGTGATGACCTATTTTGAAACGGAGTTTCAGGGCTGCACCTTGACACAGCTCCGCTATCCCGGAGATGCGTCAGCCGACCTGTTCACCGAATGGGCGCAGGAATATGAAGCGGATGAGGCCATCGTTCTGTATTCGTCTTTTGACACGGATACATCGGGTGGTGATGGCTCATTAGAGCCAAATACAACGTATGATGACTTTCAGTGGATCTTGGTGAGGGACAACGGCGGAACGTGGGAAGTGAAAACGTATGGTTACGGATAAAGTAAAAATAAAACCGATACAGAGTAATAACCGCAATAGATAGAATGTCAGATCATTCCCAAAGCAGAAAGAACCGGACGTTTGTCACAGAGCCGTGATTACAAAGTGGGGCGATATCATATTAAAAATGCGGATTTCAATAAACGCTTTGCAGAATTATGAACAAAAAGCAGGCTGAAGGTTTATCTCCAGCCTGCTTTTTATAGCGGACGCGTAGCACGGAATGGTCGATGGCATAGAGAACCATGAAACCCTTAGAAATACAGACACTGTCGAAATAGGTCTCGATTTGAGACTCATTTCGGCTGAGCTCGTCATCCAGTTTTGACTCCAGACCATTTTTATAAATTTTGAATACTTTTCTTAAACAGGTCCTGAATGTCATCCGTGTTAGCGATGTTTGTGCAGCATGTTTATTACGTTACACTTTTCCTGAATATTTGTTCTATATTACGAGAAAGCAATATTATCCATAAAAAGATTCGCAACTATTTGGAGGAAAAAAGATGTCCAATCACAAAATGCAGTTTCCGTCTCATATTTCTAAAAGCTGGCTCTCTGTGTGCATATTCATTTTTCTCTTGACTGTTTGTGTGGGTTTAGCAATCCATGTCACCAGTGAAGAAGATGCGATATGTTCTGATTCTGATCATTCTGAAGTGCCCATTGTTTCGAATGAAAATGTTTCAGAGAAATCAGGCTCAGATATAGAGTATGCGAAAAATTATGTGCCAACGGAAGAGAACGTTCTTGCAGCACGCCAACAAGCAACCGAAGGGATGTCTCAGCAGCAAGTAGAAAGATTGACCGAAGTAATTAAGGCTGCAAATTTGTGGTTGGAACAAAGGTATATGGATGAAAATCTTTTCGAGAAGCTGTCAGATCCCAACAGTTTATACTGGAATTATTTCCATCAGACCGGAGAAATTCAAATTGGTTGGGCAGTTGACGGTAGTATTGATATAGATGCCGTATGTAAACGTGAAAAGCTCTCCCTTGAAGAATTCTATGCTAAGTATGGAACGCCCGTTGTTGCAACGAATTTCTATGATGCAGACGGATTTATCGACCTATTGTCAGAAATGAAATCATCTGTTCAAAACGAAGATCTTAAATCCGAACTTCAGTATCTCATGGATCAGACGGAACAGGCAAAAGAAACCCATAGGATGGAAGTTGTAAATGACATCTACAAAAAGCTACATGATCTGGATTATTTTTTGCTGCGATATGGTCCTAAAGATGTCGCTAAGTATGTCGAAGATGATTCTACGGTATCTAAATACTACGGCACCCTTCCTTTCTATTAACCTTTCCTCGCAAAGAACTCCGACATGGTAATGCCCAACCCATCGCAGATCCGCTCAATCGTGTCGACAGATAATTGTCCGCCGCGGCGTTCGCTGTTTTTCAGGGTCGAATGAGATACATCGCATATCTGAGACAG
>NZ_JACOQI010000052.1 GCF_014297285.1 Dysosmobacter segnis | reverse complement strand
CGACATAGTCGTTCATTTTGTGTCCTTTCCGCTTTCGACGGAAGGGTACACACCCGCGCTGCCGGTACAGCGCCAAAAACTGTCGACCTTCATGGAACTTCCTGCGTACAGGGTGGTCATAATGCCCTACGGGGTCCATGAACGCCTGAGGTCACACCGGGGTGTGGACCTCACCGGAAAGCCGCGAGATTTGGCTTTCGCCTATCATCACTATAGGATAAATTGGAAGGGGTGTCAAGGTGCCATGAGCCCATGCGGGCGCAGTGTGACAATCACCTTGGAATTAGTACAGGCAAAAGGACTGACAGCAGCAGAAAAGACTTGAACCACCGCCCCACCAGAGTTAACATCACCACCAACAGGTTCTCGGAGGGAGGTGCCTGCGGTTGGTGGCAGCCTTACAATATGTTTGCTGAAAACATTTGAAGGAGGCTGATTTTGATGGAATATGGTTATGCGAGAGTTTCCACGAAAGAACAGAACGAACAACGGCAGATCATTGCACTGGAAGAGTTTGGACTGAATTTGAGGCAAATTTTCATAGACAAGCAGTCCGGCAAGAATTTTGAGCGTGCGAATTACCAACGGTTAACTCGCAGGTTGAAAGAGGGTGATACCCTTGTGGTCAAGAGCATTGACCGGCTGGGTCGGAATTACAACGAAATTCTGGAGCAATGGCGGATCATCACCAAGGAGAAGGGCGCAGCCATCGTGGTGCTGGATATGCCCCTGCTGGATACCCGAAAAAATCGGGATCTCACCGGGACGCTGATCGCCGACATCGTTTTGCAATTGCTCAGTTATGTGGCTCAGACGGAGCGGGAGTTCATCCGGCAGCGACAGGCGGAGGGCATCGCCGTGGCGAAAGCGCAGGGCGTGCGTTTTGGGCGTCCGCCACTGGTGCAGCCGAAGGAGTTTCCCACTGTGCATCAGGCGTGGCTGAAAAAGGAGATCTCCGCACGGGAGGCCGCACGGAGATTAAGCGTTACCCACAAAACATTTCTCAGATGGGCGCATGAACTGTAAAAAATGGTGAGGGAAGTACAGGTTTGTCACCACCGTCAAAAGTCGCAGTTTACTGCGGCTTTTATTATATCACAGGGCGATTCTACCCGCAACAGCTATGTGGGCACAACCTGTACTATAGACTCCAGCGCTTGTCCTGCCCTGTCTGGCTCGACCCTAAAACAGCTGTCGCCCTGTGGCGAAAAGAAACCTGCTCTCCGATAAAAGCTCAGCGGCTCTGGGTTCGGAACCGCTTTTATATAATCATTTTAGAGGAGGAATCTTATGAAACGAAGGATTTTGTCATCTTTGATGGCGCTTGTGCTGGTGTTCGGGCTTCTGCCCGTCAGCGCAATGGCGGAGGCGAGTGACTGGGATCCGCTGACTAACCCTGATAATGTTTACGGATCGTTAGATACGAGCAGAAGCTATAATAAACAGTATTCTACAACTTTTACCATTGGAGCGGGGATTGGCCAGCTCAAAGCGATGCCAATTTTAGACACGTCCAACGCTTCGTACAATGCAATGGCATATTGCGGAGCAAAGGCTGTTTCCAGTGATCCGGATGTTGTGGAAGTGAACACGAAGGACGGGCATCAGGATATTGTCATTGGAAAATGGCAGGGCGGAGATTGGGACGGCGCAGACTGTTTGCAGGTCAATGTCAACCCCAAAAAGGCAGGCACGGCAAGGGTTACCATTACGTTTTATTGTACGTTCAGCCAGAGTGACAACCCGCTGACTAACCGAAATACAGTTTGGGTTAGGGGTACCTGCACATACACGGTTAAGGTTGTTGACCCGGACGCAAATAAGCCTGCCAAGCCGGGGAAGAGTGCTATCGATAGCTTTTGGGAACTGTCTACCGGCTGCGCTGTAAGGCTGGACTGTGATCGCGTGGAAGACCATTACGCACTCTATGTGCGTAGCAATGACGGCAACAACAATCTTTCCTATTGGGGGAACTATGAATTGGGCGAGGTCGTTGCAAATCCCGGCAACCTCGGCATGCGCAAAGATAATTACCCTTGGGTGTGCCCCATGACAATTGATGCCAGCGGCTTCCTTGAATACTACAATTATGGGTATCCCGGCCATGAGGGATATGCTAAGACCGAGGGCGTCCATATGCTGGCGGATGGGCAGGAGGATCCTACCGTCTACTGGTTCTGGGATAAGAAAGATAACATCTGGAAGTTTAATCCCAGCGATGCACCGGTTGAGATTGAGATTACCTGTCCTGCCCTTCCCGGTGAAGATGACATTATTGATGGGCTGGGTGAAAACGCCGTAAAGGTCGAGTGCGAAACTGACAGCACGAAGCATCCTGCAAAGTCTTATGAGCTGACAAAGGACAGCCTTACCATCCCGGAGCTGCCCTCTTGGAGCGACAGCAAGGGCTATTATATCGAAGTGGCGGTGGCGGCTGACGACTACGTCGACGATTATGAGACTGCGTATGGCAACCATACGCTGAAGAATGAATCCCCCCAGACGATTACCCTCTACTATGACAAGGATACCCCAAAATGGAGCCCCAGTGATGATGCTACCGCCCCCTATGTCACCTTTGAGGTGAAGCATGAGGTAACGCCTCCGGCGCCCACAGCGCCCACCGAGGATGAACTTGCGCAGGATCCGGCTTTTGGAGTTGAACTCAAGTGCGTAACGAACAGCAAGGAACACGGGCCGTTTGATACGAAAGTGGTTAAGGGCACCTTTACCATCGGTGAGGTAGCGGGCAACGCGCAGGACGGGTACACCTGCGAGGTGATCATCCGGACTGATCCGTATGTTACCAGTGACGTGTATGTAAACCATTGCAATGGCGTCAAGCATACAGCTGTGGCTGAAAAGGTTGGAGCTTTGCTCCGCTACAACACGGACGAGAAAACATGGGAAGTGGTTCGAAACAAAGACGGCGTTGCCGCTACCATTGAAACCATGTGCAAGACGGAGAGCACCACCGTCAACGTGGTCATCAAGCCCGTGGACAGTGAAGAAAATGAAATTGACGGCGCGCTGGTGCGGAGCACCGACTTCGGCGCCATCAACGCCGCCGATAACCGTTTCCATGTGGGCTATCTCACCACCACCCAGACCCTGAGCGACCAGACTGCTGACCCGGAGGGTGATGGCCTTGAGGAAAGCAATCCGGTCAAGGCTTTTGTGTATCAGCAGATGGCAAAGGGCGATGAAACCTGGCACCCCGCCGATGGCGTGGAGCAGAAGTTCACCTGGGCGCGTCAGATCCGCTTCACCGACCTGAAGCGGGAGTCTGACGGCACCTATACCCTCACCGGCCAGATTATGTTCTACAAGCTGACGCTGGATCTGGACGGCGGCAAGCTGAACTCCGGCGATGCGGCTGTCACCTATTATCTGTCCGGCTCTGAGGCCGAGCTTCCGGAGCCCAGCAAGACCGGCTATACCTTTGCGGGCTGGGAGTATAAGGAAGAGGATCCCGGCGATGGCGGAGTGATCGTCATGTCCGCGAATGAGCAGGACAATGACCCGGCTCCCGAGCTGACCCCCGCCGGTACCCCGATTGAGATAAACTATGATGAGGAGTATATTGCCCGCTGGACGGTGAATCAGTACACCATTACCTTTGACACGGACGGCGGCACCAAGATTGACCCCATCACGCAGGATTACGGCACGCCGGTGACCCGTCCGGCCAACCCCACCAAGAGCGGCTACACCTTCGCAGGCTGGAACAAGACCATTCCCTCTGCCATGCCCGCTGAAAACATGACCATCACCGCCCTGTGGAGAAGCAATACTCCCGACAAGGACAAGGACGACGATTACACCCTGAAATATGTCACCAGCGGCGGCAAGGTCATTTCCTCCGAGACCAAGTCCCGCAGCTGGGTCAAGGACTACGAGGATCTGCCTACCCCCACCCGCAGCGGCTACCGTTTCGAGGGCTGGTATTACGATACCCGTCTCACCGACAAGGTGACCGATGATGTGAAGGTCAACAAAACTGTGGTGACCCTGTACGCCCGTTGGTCTTCCTCCGAAACTCCCGGCATACTGAACGATGAGGATCACTTTGCCTACGTTCAGGGCTACAGCGACGGCAATGTCCACCCCTACGGCCTGATTTCCCGTGCGGAGACCACCACCATCTTCTTCCGCCTGCTGACGGACGAGGTTCGGGACGACAATTTGTTGACCAGCAACACCTACACGGACGTGACCAATGACTACTGGGCCAACACGGCGATTTCCACCATGACGGGTCTGGGCATTGTACAGGGCCGCAGCGCCACCACCTTTGATCCCAAGGCGCCTATCACCCGCGCTCAGTTCGCGGCCATCTGTGCCCGGTTCGATACCGGTGTCAGCAGCGGCAGCCGGACGTTCTCCGACATCAGCGGCCACTGGGCGGAGAAGTATATTGAGCGTGCCGCGGAGCTGGGCTGGATTCAGGGCTTTGCGGACGGCACCTTCCGCCCTGATACCTATATCACCCGGGCACAGGCCATGACCATGATTAACCGTGTTTTGAACCGGACACCGGAAGATGAAGAGGATCTGCTGGAGGGCATGAAGGTGTGGCCCGACTGCAACCCCGGTGACTGGTTCTATCTGGCGGTGCAGGAAGCCACCAACTCCCATGACTACAAGGATCGGGGCGGCGAAGTCTGGACGAAGCTGACCCGGGATCCCGACTGGACGCGCTACGAGCACTGATATTTGACATAATTTTCAGAAATACACATATCGGTTGCTTCTTCTAAATAAAAGCACAAGCGACGCACCAAATCTGGTGCGTCGCTTGCGCTTTTGCCTTGCTCTAAACGACTCTTTTAAATGTTGCCCTTATGCGTGGGTAGCGAAAGCTATGACTTTTTGTCTATGAAGAGATGGAGCGGGCCTGCTCTTTAGTTACAGCGGTGCGTTTTTTGACCGCTAAGAATGGGGTGGACTATAAATTCTCACTTCATTTTCTGCCAGGCTTATGGTATACTGCTTACAGAATAAGTGCCATGCAATTTCAACCGTTTGTTTGCAATTAAGAGAATCGGTGGGTTACCGTTACCGAAGGTGTGTCCTTTGCTCATATCTTGAAGAAGCTCTGACCCACACCGTGACCCACACAACGAAATGCGTAGAAAGACTTAAAGAGTACCGGAGAGGAGGCTTTTGCCTTCTCTCCGGCATTTTTGGTTTTTTTCTGCTTACATGACCTGCGCCATGAAGCTGCCCATCGTTTGTGCTGCCTCGTCTTGCTTCTGCCTCGTAGCGTGGGTGTAGGTGCGGAGTGTGAATCCGGCATCATAGTGGCCGAGCATACTGCTGACGGTTTTGACGTCCACGCCATTTTGCAGTGCCAGCGTTGCGAAGGTATGGCGGAGATCATGAAAGCGGATATGCTCCAGTCCCGCGTCCTTGAGGATTTTCTTATGAAGGTTTACCACCGAGTCTGGGTGGTACATTTCTCCTGTTCTGCTGGACGGGAACATCCACGG
>NZ_JACOQI010000051.1 GCF_014297285.1 Dysosmobacter segnis | reverse complement strand
TGCCCTTTTCCGATATATCCCTTATACACGCGAACTGTAATTTTATCCCTTGACAAACCCATAGCCGACTGCTTTCTTTTTCGTCCTCGGAAAAGCTGCGAAAAGCGCAGGAAACGCAGTCATACCAACGTATCCAATGCATCGGTCACACGGACTTCAAGGGTCTCTCAAACGCTGTTACCCCCCCTTCCACACTTCCATCAATGGGTATCACACATCAAAAGGGTCTTGGCACAATCGTCTACAAAACGGCCCACATTCGCTTTTGCGGGTGAAAGTGGGTACACACTCGCCTTTGCCAACAGGATCGCAGATCGCACACAGCGGCTTACACGCCGAAACACGGGGTCTTCCATCCCCTGACCACAGTGCGGCTTTGCGCTGCCAGTGAAATTCCTTTTACTCCGCCATGCTTTTATATACATATATTTCCCGGTTCTCTGTGAACCCTCAACACCAGCAGATGAGAAAAATCCGGCGAAACTGCCGCCATAAATTTTATCCCCAACCGCTCCTCATCGCGTTTTTCAACTTCGCTCGCAAACAGCCCACGTTCGCTTTCACGAGTGAAAGTGGGTACACACTCGGCTTCGCCAACAGGATCGCACGCAAGGGCTCACACGGCGAAACACGGGGCGTTTCGGATGGGGGCGCTATTACTACCCTCGGAGCGTTCCACACGTTTCGGAAACCCTGCGTGGCCGGGGTTTAAAACGGCAAACTTTGCCGCTTTTGGACCTTGGCCGGGTGTGCTCCAGAAGGACACAGACTGTCAATAAAGTGGTAAATTCTCCGCGACGGAAAGGAAGAGTGTGCGCGGAAAACCCAAGAAGGGTGTCCTGCGCCATTGAAATCCTAAGTTTTCAGAACTTTTATAGAGTTCTGAAAACTTGCTCAGCGGTGAGAAAAGACTTTTTCGACACGCCGAGCCTGCGGAACAGCGATGCGCTCATGCGCGTCGCTGTTCCGAGGCGTCGCGGCCCCGCTGGGCTGCGTGATCTGTTTGCAATTTGGTGATGTTGCTGTTTTTTCACTCTGTGTGCAGTACTTTCTGAACGTGCGAGACATGGGTGGTACCACTACCCTCGGTGCACTTTGCGTGCTGCCGAAACTCCCGGCCCCCGCTTGTCAAAAGGGGCTAATTTGCCGTTTTCTGAGGTCGGGTGAGCAGCGTTCCTTGCGCAGTGCCTATTTTTTTCGAATATACAGGTATCCCTGTCGGTAAGCTCTGTTGCAAATGCCTTTGCGTTATGGTACGATGGGTTCAAAAAAACAGTTTTTGCGGAGGATTTCTATGAGCGTATGCACCTTTATCGCTTCGGATTTTCCCTTAAAAGAAGTCGCGCCAGTTCGGGATTATCCGCTTGAAATAAACCTTGATGACGGTGAAATGTATGATGGCGACGCGGATGATAACTACTCCCTGCTTTCATTTACAGATGTATGGGAATATACCGACAAAAAGTACGGTGTCCATCTGGAATGGAACTATTGCACAGCGGGCAGAGCAAAACAGCTTATTGAGTATCTGAAAAACGCCTTGCAGGACGCGGATTCCGTGGAACTCTGGCGCGTGTGGTTAGGGGTTAGCGATGAATTTGACGACTTTGAGGACAGCCCTGTTATTCATCGGCAGACCATTTCTATTGATGAACTCACCGTAAAGCATATCGAAGAAATCGACCGCTCCGATGTTTGGAATACTCCTGATAAAACGCATCCTAACAGGCCGTCATTCTATTGCTTGGAAATCAGACGACGCTGATTTTTGGAGGTACTTCCGATGATAAAAGAAATTGGGATCCAAGGCTGCATTACCGTTCCTGAAGATGTTTCGATGGATGAAGTGATCGATAAATTCATTGCGTTTGTTGAGGAAAATAATTGGAGTTTTGGCGGTGGGTACAAGACAATTATCGACGGATACTATATGAACGATGATGGTACACGAGGAAAATATGTCCTTGATGAGTAAACAGGCTTAACCGCAAAAGCGAAGTATTCGAGCAACATATTTGTGGCGTGGGAGGCGCGTTCGAGAAGACCATTGACATACATGGCATGACCAATATGGAGTTTGTTCGGGGGGAACGCGGGAAATGTTGGAAAACCATCGCGATTGGAAAAATCCTGTTCAGCTTTTAGGATCAAAGCTTGCGCCGAAAAGAGGGATGTCTCGATGAATCACACAAAATATCTGCATATTCGTGACTGGAACTACTGGTGGGGCTATTACCGCTGCGGCAAGGACTGGGAGCCTTTCCACGGGGCTGAATTTTCTCTTACCGAGGACGAGGCGGGAGAGACATCTTTTTTCCACTTTGACTTTTATAACCTCCCCGTGCTTCGCCAGATGATCCGGGACGGTGAGTTTGTGGAGCCGGACAGTCCGGATCATCCGGGCTTTCTGGAGCAGGCAAGGCGGCTCAGAAGCGGTGAACAGGACTGGTTCGTCGGGGCGCTGTACTATCCGCATTTTTCACCGGAGACGCGTTTCTGTAATGCCTCCGTCCGGAGCGGCGTCCCGCTGACAAAGCTGCTTTCCCCGTCTGTACCGCCCTATTATGGGGTGATCTTTCTCCGGGAGGAGCGCCCCCTCACTCCGGAGGTGCTGACGCATTGGGTGGAGACACTGTCCCAGCCTCTGTTCGGCCAGCAATTTTCCTGTACGCTCGCGCAAGTCCCCAGCCGGCAGGAGGCGATGGAGCGGTTTGAGAACGAGACGCGGCTGACGCGATGAAATGTACGGTATCGCTTACCGCTGATTTCCCGTTGAAAAGCAGCTGAGAGGGAGACATTTCTTATGGAATTAAGACTCACGGAGCAGGAGGCTCTGACGCTGTATCGAATCATTCTGCGGTGGGATGAATCAGGCAGCTTGACCACAGAGGATGACGAGGAACATCAGCTGCTATGGGATTTATCCTGTACGCTGGAAAAAGAACTGGAGCCGGTGGATGATGCCGTGAAACGCAGACTGCTTTGACCGCGTAAGCGCCCACCAGAGAAACGCCGATGTCCCCGTTCGGAGCGGTCTATCCACCAATACAAAATTGGAGAAACGCACTGGTAGGATGGCTTTGTTCGGATGTAGGCGCCCTATAAAGGCGAAAACGCTCCGCGGCGAACCGCGTTTCAGAAAAATTTTCTTTTATTTTCTCTGATTTCATGGTATATTTATGTTAGCAAAGGGGTGGTTTTATGGCGCCATACAGCATTGAAGAACTCCGTAATATTGTTTCCCCCATCGCGCAGGCTCACGGTGTAGCAAGCGTATCCCTCTTTGGCTCCTACGCCAAGGGCTTAGCGGATGCCAACAGTGACGTGGATCTCAAAATTGAGAAGGGGTCTTTGCGCTCTCTGTTCCAGCTCTGCGGGTTTCGGCTGGCGGTAGAGGATGCCTTAAAGCTGCCAGTGGATCTGGTGACAAGCGACTCCTCCGACAAATCATTTTTAGACATGATCCAGAAAGACGAGGTGGTGCTCTATCGGAATGCGTGACCGGCTTATTTTGCAAAAAATTGTTCTCTATTGCCAGCGCGTCGCTGACAATTTAGAGCGCTGCCATCATGACTTTTCTGCTTTTGAGCAGGACTATCTCTTTCAGGACGCTTGTTGTATGTGCGTTGTCCAAATTGGCGAATTAGTATCGCAGCTTTCCGACGAAACTAAGGCACAAAACAAAGCAATTCCGTGGCGTATCATTAAGGACACCCGGAATTTCTATGTCCACGCTTATGGTGCAATCGACATCCCCTCTGTGTGGGATACACTGATAAATGACATTCCTGCTTTGAAAATTGCCTGTGAAGCGATCCTGACCCAGTTTTGACCCAGAATGGAATTGGAACGGGCAGGGCTGGACGGAAACAATGGAAAATCCGCCGAGCGAACGGCGGTAAAAAGCACAAATCGGAGCCGAAACGGCTCCGATTTTCCCTTGAGACTGCCTCATAACCCGGAGGTCGCAGGTTCGAGTCCTGTCTCCGCAACCAGAAAGTCCTGATTTCTTGCGAAATCAGGACTTTTTCCGCACTTTTGCGCCTAATATCTTACTTCCCATTTTTTCTGACCCAAACGCTGACCCCAACGGGAGCGGACAGCGGAAAGGTCTATACCGCGCCAGAGAGGATGTTACCCATTGTCTTTGCCGCTTCACGCTTGGCCGAGGTCGTTACATGAGCGTAGGTGTCCAGCGTGAAGCCTGCCGAAAAATGCCCCAGCATACCAGATACGGTTTTGATGTCCACACCGTTTTGCAGAGCCAGCGTTGCGAAGGTGTGGCGCAGGTCATGAAAGCGTATTCTCGGTAGACCCGCTCGTTTCAGCACCCGCTGGAGCATGTGCAACACGCTGTCCGGCGACATGGGGCCTCCGGTGGGCGATGGGAATACCCATTCGCTGTTACCCGTTTTTCTTCTTTGTTGCATCAGAACGTTTATCGCATCTGCCGACAACGGCAGTGTGCGGTAGGCGTTTTTCGTTTTCAGCGGCATCTCAATGATCTTGCCGTTGATGCGCCCGATCTGCCGTTGAACCCGAAGGTCTCCTTTTTCCAAATCAATGTCCGACCATTTTAATCCGAGCAATTCACCCCGCCGCAGGCCGGTGGTCAGGTCGATGTAGTACAGGGCGAACACGCCGCTGTCTTTTGCCTCGCGGAGGAAAGACGTCAGCTGCTCAACAGGAAGCGTCTGCATTTCCTTGTGCTCCGCCTTCGGCAAGGCACAGCCATCTGCCGGATTGCGGGCGATCAGCCGCTGCTCGTTTGCCAGCTTCATGGCAGAGGAAATGATTTGATGGATGTTGCGTACTGTTTTGGCGCTCAGTCCCTTGGGCTGTTTCTGTGATTCGATTCGCTCTACCCGCCCTTCCGCCAACAATTTCTTGTAGAACTGTTGCAGATGCAGCGTCGTCAGATCATTCAACGGGATCTTGCCGAGCTGCGGCTTGATGTGGTTTTCGATGTAGCCATGGTAGGTCAGGTAGGTGGATGGGCGCATTTTAATTTTGGCATAGTTCTCGTACCACACTTCTAACCAGTTACCCACGGTGTAGTTCTTGGCCCGTCCGTAGTCGATGCCCACATTTTCCTCGATGGCTTTCTTCAACTTCTCCTTGACTTCCGCTTGCGTCTTTCCAAGGACGTTTTTAATGATGGCCTTTCCTGTTTCTGGATCGTGACCGACTGTGTACCGGCCCTCCCATCGGCCATCCTTTCGTTTTCGGATGTTCCCTTCCCCGTTTGCTCGTCTTTTTGGCATGGTATCGACCTCCTTTGCCAACGAACAATACCGTAAACAGCAGAGGAAAGCTATCGGAAAACCGAACTGTTATCAGAAAGTTATCATTTGCGCTGGATGCCCTATCTTTGTCTATGGCGACGCAATTTTTGCGCTGCCGGGGGCGTTCTCTTTAGTTGGTACAAAATAAGCATAGCACCCGAAGCGCAAATGAAGGCTCGGATGCTATGCTTATTTTTGTTATAATGGGAGGGCAATGGATGGACGGTTTCTTTGATGAGCCAAGCGTTCGAGCT
>NZ_JACOQI010000050.1 GCF_014297285.1 Dysosmobacter segnis | reverse complement strand
GTGTTGGCGCTATCTATCTTCCCAGGCCGTTGCCAGCCAAGTATTGTGGACAGAAATGAGCTTAACTACCGTGTTCGGAATGGGAACGGGTGGACCCTCATCCTAATCAGCACCAACTATATGTCATCGAGCGCTGCTCGAAAACAAACTATATTATATTGTCCTTCGCGCCTTTTGTCAAGACACTTTTTAAGTGGTGACCCGTACCGGATTCGAACCGATGTTAACGGCGTGAGAGGCCGCTGTCTTAACCACTTGACCAACGGGCCATGGTGCGCCTTCACGGACTCGAACCGGGGACCCACTGATTAAGAGTCAGTTGCTCTACCAACTGAGCTAAAGGCGCATACTGAGACTACCTTCATGTACCCTCAAAACCGAACAATGCAACTTCTCGTTTTTCAGGCCTTGCCTGCTTCATTCGTAGGTCAAGCCCTCGGGCTATTAGTACAAGTCAGCTACACACATTACTGCGCTTCCACCTCTTGCCTATCAACCAGGTAGTCTTCCTGGGCCCTTACTCCATGAAGGATGAGAGATCTCATCTTAGGGGGAGTTTCACGCTTAGATGCTTTCAGCGTTTATCTCGTCCGTACATAGCTACCCAGCTATGCCCTTGGCAGGACAACTGGTGCACCAGAGGTACGTCCATCCCGGTCCTCTCGTACTAAGGACAGCTCCCTTCAAATCTCTTTCGCCCGCAACAGATAGGGACCGAACTGTCTCACGACGTTCTGAACCCAGCTCGCGTGCCACTTTAATCGGCGAACAGCCGAACCCTTGGGACCGAATACAGCCCCAGGATGTGACGAGCCGACATCGAGGTGCCAAACCTCCCCGTCGCTGTGGACGCTTGGGGGAGATCAGCCTGTTATCCCCAGGGTAGCTTTTATCCGTTGAGCGATGGCATTTCCACTCACATACCACCGGATCACTAACTCCAACTTTCGTTACTGCTCGACCCGTCGGTCTCGCAGTTAGGCTGGCTTATACGTTTACACTCATTGCACGATTTCCGTCCGTGCTGAGCCAACCTTTGAGCGCCTCCGTTACTCTTTTGGAGGCGACCGCCCCAGTCAAACTGCCCGCCTAACAGTGTCCCCCGACCGGATTCACGGCCGCAGGTTAGAAACCCAGCAAATCAAGAGTGGTATCCCACCAGCGACTCCACACTGGCTGACGCCAATGCTTCCCTGTCTCCCACCTATCCTGTACATGATTTACCGAATTCCAGTATTAAGCTGCAGTAAAGCTCCATGGGGTCTTTCCGTCTAGTTGCGGGTAACTGGCATCTTCACCAGTACTACAATTTCGCCGGGCGGGCTGTTGAGACAGTGCCCAAATCATTACGCCTTTCGTGCGGGTCAGAACTTACCTGACAAGGAATTTCGCTACCTTAGGACCGTTATAGTTACGGCCGCCGTTTACCGGGGCTTCAATTCAATGCTTCACCTTGCGGTTGACATCTCCTCTTAACCTTCCGGCACCGGGCAGGCGTCAGCTCATATACGTCATCTTTCGATTTAGCATAAACCTGTGTTTTTGGTAAACAGTTGCTTGGGCCTATTCACTGCGGCCTCTTTCGAGGCTCCCCTTCTTCCGAAGTTACGGGGTCATCTTGCCGAGTTCCTTAACAACCCTTCTCCCGTTGGCCTTAGGATTCTCTCCTCATCTACCTGTGTCGGTTTGCGGTACGGGCACCTTAGTATACACATGAGCTTTTCTCGCCTCCGAGCATCGCGGACTTCCCTACTATATTTCGGTCCCTTTCGCCCGGGTCAACCAACGCCCGGGTTCCGCTATCTCAAAGTGTCCCTCATGCTTAAAGTTCGGTGGTTACGGAATTTCTACCGTATGTGCATCGCCTACGCCTCGCGGCCTGAGCTTAGCTCCCGACTTACCTTGGGCGGACGAACCTTCCCCAAGAAACCTTAGATTTTCGGCCATTATGATTCCCACATAATTCTCGCTACTCATTCCGGCATTCTCACTTCTGTACAGTCCACCGCTGCTCTCGCTGCGACTTCACCCCATACAGAACGCTCCCCTACCACTGTCTTTAGACAATCCTAAGCTTCGGTTGCATGCTTAGCCCCGTTACATTTTCCGCGCAGAGTCACTCGACCAGTGAGCTATTACGCACTCTTTTAATGTGTGGCTGCTTCTAAGCCAACATCCTGGTTGTTTTCGCAATTCCACATCGTTTTCCACTTAGCATACATTTGGGACCTTAGCTGTAGGTCTGGGCTGTTTCCCTTTTGACAATGAAACTTATCTCACACTGTCTGACTGCTAGTCATCAATTATCCGGCATTCAGAGTTTGATAGGCGTCGGTAACTTTATCAGCCCCTAAACCATTCAGTGCTTTACCTCCGGTAATCTAAACTAACGCTAGCCCTAAAGCTATTTCGGGGAGAACCAGCTATCTCCGAGTTCGATTGGAATTTCACCGCTACGCACAAGTCATCCACCACCATTGCAACGGGGGTTGGTTCGGTCCTCCATGGGGTTTCACCCCCACTTCAACCTGCTCATGCGTAGGTCACCCGGTTTCGGGTCTATGGCAACGAACTTCATACGCCCTATTCAGACTCGCTTTCGCTTCGCCTCCGGTACTGAATACCTTAAGCTTGCTCGTTACTATAACTCGCCGGACCGTTCTACAAAAAGTACGCCATCACACGTTAACGTGCTCTGACTGCTTGTAAGCACAAGGTTTCAGGTTCTCTTTCACTCCCCTCCCGGGGTCCTTTTCACCTTTCCCTCACGGTACTGCTCCTCTATCGGTCATCAGGTAGTATTTAGGCTTGGAGGGTGGTCCCCCCTGTTTCCCACAGGGTTTCACGTGTCCTGCGGTACTCTGGATCCAGCCTGAAACAATTCGTCTTTCGCCTACGGGGTTCTCACCCTCTGTGACCGGCCTTCCCAGACCGTTCGGCTAAACTATTGTTCCGTATAGCTGTCCGCAACCCCGGAGAATAAATCCTCCGGTTTGGCCTCTTCCGCGTTCGCTCGCCACTACTTGCGGAATCTCGGTTGATGTCTTTTCCTCGCCCTACTTAGATGTTTCAGTTCAGGCGGTTCCCTTCCTACACCTATTTGATTCAATGCAGGATGACTGGATATTGTCCAGCCGGGTTGCCCCATTCGGAAATCTACGGGTCACAGGATATTTGCTCCTTACCGTAGCTTATCGCAGCTTGTCACGTCCTTCGTCGGCTCCTGATGCCAAGGCATTCCCCTTGCGCTCTTATTAGCTTGACCAATCGAAAACAAAGCTTTTCGCTTGTTCTCGTTGTGAATTATGCAGGCAATTCTTTAGAGAAATTGTAATCGTTACCCATCTATACGATGTTCCACAATTAAATTATACGCTCCTGTGTCTTTTCAGACACAGAACCTCTCTGTTGCCTTACTTCACTTTGTTGTTGCATTGTTCAGTTTTCAAGGTACATTGTCCGATCACTTTTGCGATCAGATTTGAAGATCCAACCTTTCAGTCAGGTCTTCAAATCCAACAACAAACGTTGTTTGGTGGGCCCGAGTGGGCTCGAACCACCGACCTTGCGATTATCAGTCGCACGCTCTAGCCAGCTGAGCTACGGGCCCGTTTTGGTGGAGATTAGCGGGATCGAACCGCTGACCTCCTGCTTGCAAGGCAGGCGCTCTCCCAGCTGAGCTAAACCCCCAAAATCTCCCGGACCACATCCCTCTTTCCGGATGTGCGCCCTCTAAATTAAACAACGTGAAAACTTACTCCCCAGCGGCTGACCAGGATGTTATCCAAAAGCCTTGGCTTTTAGAAGTTCTCTTTAGAAAGGAGGTGATCCAGCCGCTCGTTCTCGAACGGCTACCTTGTTACGACTTCACCCCAATTATCGAACCCACCTTCGGCCGCGCCCTCCTTGCGGTTAGGCTACGGACTTCGGGTGTTCCCGACTCTCATGGTGTGACGGGCGGTGTGTACAAGGCCCGGGAACGTATTCACCGTGGTATGCTGACCCACGATTACTAGCGATTCCGACTTCACGCAGGCGGGTTGCAGCCTGCGATCCGAACTGAGACGGCTTTTTGGGGTTCGCTCTGCCTCGCGGCTTTGCATCCCTTTGTTGACCGCCATTGTATTACGTGTGTAGCCCAGGTCATAAGGGGCATGATGATTTGACGTCGTCCCCACCTTCCTCCGTTTTGTCAACGGCAGTCTCGCTAGAGTGCTCTTGCGTAGCAACTAACAATAGGGGTTGCGCTCGTTGCGGGACTTAACCCAACATCTCACGACACGAGCTGACGACAACCATGCACCACCTGTCTCTGCTTTCCCCGAAGGGCACCTAATGTATCTCTACTTCGTTAGCAGGATGTCAAGACCTGGTAAGGTTCTTCGCGTTGCTTCGAATTAAACCACATAATCCACCGCTTGTGCGGGCCCCCGTCAATTCCTTTGAGTTTCAACCTTGCGATCGTACTCCCCAGGTGGGATAC
The DNA here is from genome assembly GCF_014297285.1 of Dysosmobacter segnis. Classification (GTDB taxonomy): domain Bacteria; phylum Bacillota; class Clostridia; order Oscillospirales; family Oscillospiraceae; genus Oscillibacter; species Oscillibacter segnis. The sequence goes on along the minus strand of NZ_JACOQI010000050.1, from coordinate 1,081 downwards.
TTATTGTGTTAACTGCGGCACGCAGGGGGTCAGTCCCCGCACACCTAGTATCCATCGTTTACAGCGTGGACTACCAGGGTATCTAATCCTGTTCGCTCCCCACGCTTTCGCGCCTCACCGTCAGTTACCGTCCAGTAATCCGCCTTCGCCACTGGTGTTCTTCCTTATATCTACGCATTTCACCGCTACACAAGGAATTCCGATTACCTCTCCGGCACTCAAGACATACAGTTTCAAATGCAGTTTCAGGGTTAAGCCCTGAGATTTCACATCTGACTTGCATGCCCGGCTGCACGCCCTTTACACCCAGTAAATCCGGACAACGCTTGCCACCTACGTATTACCGCGGCTGCTGGCACGTAGTTAGCCGTGGCTTATTCAAGTGGTACCGTCTTCTACTCTTCCCACTTAAAAGAAGTTTACAACCCGAAAGCCTTCTTCCTTCACGCGGCGTTGCTGGGTCAGGCTTGCGCCCATTGCCCAATATTCCCCACTGCTGCCTCCCGTAGGAGTCTGGGCCGTATCTCAGTCCCAATGTGGCCGGTCAACCTCTCAGTCCGGCTACCGATCGTCGCCTTGGTGGGCCGTTACCTCACCAACTAGCTAATCAGACGCGAGGCCATCTTTCAGCGATAAATCTTTGGCATTTCGACCATGCGATCAAAATGCGTCATGCGGTATTAGCAGTCGTTTCCAACTGTTGTCCCCCTCTGAAAGGCAGGTTCCTCACGCGTTACTCACCAGTCCGCCACTAAGCATTCCTATCATTTGGCCGAAACCTCAATCAAGGGTGCTCCGTTCGACTTGCATGTGTTAAGCACGCCGCCAGCGTTCGTCCTGAGCCAGGATCAAACTCTCTATAATATGGTATCTAAACGACCGTAGCCGCTTAAATCAATCATAGAGTCATTTATCATGACTTCATTTATTTCTCTTTTATAGTTGCTGCTTTCAGCCGAATTGACTACGGCCTATTCACCCACAACTTCGTCGCGAGCCTCGTGAAAAGCTCGCTCCGCTGGTGCTTTCTTTTCTCACGTTGTTTAATTTACAAGGTGCACGTCCCTCAAGCGGAACAGTC
>NZ_JACOQI010000049.1 GCF_014297285.1 Dysosmobacter segnis | reverse complement strand
GGCGGCGGCTCCGTTTTTCTTCTTTGTGTTTTTCAATCACATCCTCCTTTCCAGCGCCCGGCCCGGCAAAGGGCGCATAAATGTTTTCGGTTCGGTAGGCCCTGATCCCCGGCCTTAGAAACTTGGCCCGGATGATATTTCGCACAACCTTTTCAAAGGGCAAGCCGTCCTTTTCATACATCGCCAGCAGGAACGCCGGGAGCATAATTCCCAGCATGAGAAACATCGCGCCGGTATTGCCGAGGGTGCCACGGGTCAGCAGATAGGCCGGAATCCCCACCGCGCCCGCGCTGCCGAAGCAGACAAGCTGGCGTTTAGTGAGGTTGAAAGCCATCTTTGTTTTGATTTTGGATAAATCGTTTGGTACGTTTACATAGGGCATAGATCACACTCCTTTCTGCACTTCGGGACAATGTGTCCCAAAGTCCGGGATGGTTGGTGTTACTTCATTTCCCCACACAGCCCAACCGGGCGGGGTCTGCCTGGCAAAGAGCTCCACGCGGGGCAGATCTCCCATCAGGGAAAGAATTTTGTCGCGGGCCTCGTCCGGCTTTTTGCTATGGGCTTCAATCGGGGAAATGATGAATTGATGGATGTTGGCAGCCTGCCGCTTCGGGTGTCCCTTGGTAGCCAGCAGGCAGATTTCCGCGTTGCCCCTTGTCCAGAAGCCAAGGCCGTAAAACCAGCTATCCGCTTTCTTGTTCTTTTTCAGCCAGACGAAAGCAACAGATTTATAGGTGAAGCCCCAAGCCTCGATCAGCCGGAGCGCCTCCGGGAGCTGCGGGAAAGTGGCCCATAAAAAGAGTGCGCTGTCCGGGGCTGCAAGATCAGCCACAGGCAACGCACATAACTCCTCAATGCTCATAGTGGGATAACGTTTTTCCGCCGCGCCCTGTACTTTCTTAGCCGAGTAGCGCCAAGGGGGATCGGCGTAAATGATAGAATACTGCTGGATAATTACACTCCTTTCTCGCCGGAGCTTTTTACTGCCTGCGCCACACGGATGCGCTCACTGGCGGCGGCATAAAAGGCCGGGGCCGTTTCAAAGCATACAAAGCGACGTTCTGTGTTGATAGCTGCAATCGCGGTTGTGCCGGAGCCCGCGCAAATGTCCGCGACCAATTCGCCGGGGCGGGTATAGGTGCGGATCAGATACTCACAAAGCTCCACGGGCTTCTGTGTGGGATGGATGCCGCCGGACACCGTAGGCACAAAAAGCACATTTCCGGGATAGCGGCGGCCATCGTTGGACTCTGAGCCCTGCCGTTCAAATTTCCCATAGTTGGAGCTTGTACCGCTTCGGGAATGAACGCGGGCATAAGGCTTGCCATAAGTAAACTGCGGATTGTAGACCGGGGACTTCTGGTAAAACACCAAGATATTCTCGGACTTTTTCAGTGGAGCCCGGTTTGCATTGAGAAAGCCCGTTCCGCGCTCCTTGTACCAAATCCACTCATAGCGGAGCATGGCGAGGTTGGATGCGCCCAGCACCTTGTCAAAGGGGCACTGTGCGAAAAACAGCACTGCGCCATTCGGCTTGACTGCCCATTTCACCGCCTCCCACAGCTCCGGGAGCGGCAGGGGCACATCCCAATAATTCCGGGTTGTGCCGTAGGGCGGATCAGTCAGCAGCATATCCACGCTATGCTTCGGCAGGGAGCGCAGGCCCTCGATGCCGTCCATGAGAAACAAGCCCTCCTTCGGGACACGTTGTCCCAAAGTGCGGCTATCGGTCATTGCGGGCCTCCTTTGCTTTGGCAGGTGCAGGCCGGGCGGCATTTTCTTTTCCAGCTTGTTTCGCGGCCTCGGCCATCTGCTCCTTGATCGGGGCAGGCCGTACCGCCTGGGCCCGTGCAACAAGCTGTTCCACCGCCGCATGATACGCCTCCACACCAGCTGCATTGATCCGTTCCTGTGTGGCGCGGTCAGGAATCCGAACCGTAGCCCGGTATCCCGTCCGGCTGGCAGGATCAGGTTTAGAGGGAGCGCCGAGGAAAATCCCGTTTTTCCCGTCCACAACCTTAAAATCGTCGATGACCACACCGCCAAAATTGACGCTGGCGAAGCCGATCAGTTTTCCCTGCGGCTCAATCGGGCGGACAGATACCGTGATCGGAACAACCGCCTCCTGCAAGACAGCATCTGTCCGCATTTTTACTGCCTCATCAATGCTAACGCCCTTGACTTCTGCAAGCTCCGCGATGGGAGCATCAAACAGCCAGCGCCGCTCCTCCGCAGCAATCTGCTCCGGGGTCAGCAATACATCGTCTTTCTTACTCAGATAAAAGTCCTCCTTTCCGCTTGCCGGAGCAGGCTGGGCGGGGTCGTCCATCAACTCTTTTCTTTGCAGGATGGCCTCTGTTTCCGCCATAAAGCGGTAAGCGTCTGCCTCAGTAAACTCCTCCGGCGTTTTTCCATTCCATAAGCGCGTTCCGTCTGCCCCGTATCTTCTCGGCATAAGCACCACCTCCTGTTAATGAGCGCCAAAGATACGCTGGGCAATGCTCCCGGTCTTAAAGAGCATGAAGCAAAGCAGAACCGTGTAGCCCACAGTTCCCCAAATCGCCCCAATGGGATCGCCGCCTGTTGCGATGCCTTGAATGAGCACTGCGTAAATTGCAACACATACAAGGATCAGCAGCCCTTGAAAGCCCACAGCAAACAGGGACTTGATGTAGTTCTGCCCGGTGCCACCAAGCTCCCGGTTGGAAAGCGTAGCAACGGGGATGGGGGCCAGACTGGTCAGCAGATAGATTTCCAGCATCCTGCCATACACCAAAACGAAAATGATAATTCCCATCGCCTTCATCGTGAAGCCAATGAGCGCAGACTGCAGCCACAGCCCCAAAAGCGGCCCCAAGTCCACCGCCTCCAGCGAGGTTTCCAGTTCAGCAAGCATATCCGCCGAAACATCGGTAGAGCCTTGAATGAGCCCGCCTGCCTGCGCGATGACGCTCTGCGAGACATCGAACACGGCCATGACGATATTGAATGTGTTTGACAGGATCAGGATTGCACAGGCTGTTTTGAACATCCATTTATAGAGGTTCGCAACGTCAACCTCGTGCATATTGTTCTTTTCCAAAAGCATCTGTATGAGCTCATAAGTGGCAACAAAGGTCAGCACCATTCCGGCAATCGGCAGGATCACCGTTTCGGAAAGCTGTCGGATCAGGGAGAAAACCCCGGCGTGCCACGCCGCCGGGGTAGTCCCTACCTGTGCCGCAATCTCTCCGACCTGGGTATTGACGGTATCAAAAAGACCTTCGAGGTTTCCCATGATCCCGCCAATCAGAAGCTCTTTGAGCCAGTTTGTGAGCCAGTCGGTGAGAAAATCCATAAGCGCCTACCTTAAAACAGGCCAGACAGCAGAGGGATCAGCGTGGTGCCAATGAGGATGATGCCGCCACCCGCCATGAGCTGCTTCATGCCCTGGGACTTGGAGCCCGGGTTATCCGAGCCGTAGCCCTCCAGCAGATTGACCACACCCCATACGCCAAGGCCAGCGCCGAGAGCGATAACGAGGGTCTGTAAAGTGTCGATTGCAGATGAGAAAAATGCCATATAAGCCTCCATTTCTCCGGGATTTTCCCGGTAACAAAAAAGCCGCCCTTGCAGGCGGCAGGTTACAAACTTCGGGACACTTTGTCTCGAAGCGTTTATGCAAAGGCGTCTGGATCGTCGATGTCATCATAGTTGAGGATGTCCTCGTCCTCTTCCGTGAGCGCATCGTCCGGCACAGTCACCTCATACATCGTACACGCCTCGTTCAGACCGGGCCGCCTGCGGCGGTTAATGAGCCTGTCGAGGTCAAAAGCGGTTTTCTGTTTATCGGCCTCCGCTGTATAACGGTAGTTCGGATGCCGTTTCAGATCATACTTGGGAGAGAAGAACGGGGGCAGGCCCCGAAGCTGCAAAATACATTTGTCTCCCGGCATGGTTGCAAGCTCGGCTGGGGTCATCAGTTCCCGGCCCAGCCGCTGGGTATTTTGACTATAGCTTTCCGACTGGCCACGGGAACGGCTGTCGGTCTGCATACTGATTGTGGCCTTTCCCAGCCAGTTTTCGGATATTTCCTTGATGGTGCTGGCTTCGCGGCCACCGAGGAACACCACGCTGTCCATGTTGCCGAGGATTGTCTCGGCGTGTTTATCGTAAATGGCCTTGCACTGTGCCAACTGCTGATACAGCAGGCAAAGACTCACCTCGCGGGAGCGGATAACCGCGACCAGCTTTTCGAGCTGGGGCACCTGTCCCGTGTTGGCTGCCTCGTCCCACAGCACTCGTACATGGTGCGGCAGGCGGCCACCGTGAACATTGTCCGCCCGTTCACACAGGAGGTTGAACATCTGCGAAAATGCAAGTGCCACTAAAAAGTTGTAGGTCTGCGTGGTATCGGAAATGATGAAGAATACCGCTGTTTTCCGATCTCCGATGCGGTCAAGCTCCAATTCGTCATAGGCCATGACTTCACGAAGCTGCGGGATGTCAAAGGGAGCCAGCCGCGCACCGCAGGAAATTAAAATGCTTTTTGCCGTCTTGCCGCTGGCCAATTTGTACTTTTTATACTGTTTGACCGCGAAGCAATCCGGCTTGCGCTTTTCAAGCCCGGCAAACATATAGTCCACCGCGTTCATAAAGTCCTCGTCATCCTCCTTGACCTCCATGCCGGAAATCATATCCACAAGGGTATTCATGTTCCGATCCTCGGCAGGCCCCTCGAAAATGATGTAGGCAATCAGGGCGCAGTATAAAAGCGTTTCCGATTTCGTCCAGAATGGATCGCCTTCCTTGCCTTCGCCCTTGGTGTTGGAAATCAGGGCATCCACGAATTTCAGAATATCGGCCTCGTTGCGGATATACGCCAGCGGGTTATAGTGCATGGATTTTGAAAAATCTATGCTGTTGAATACCTTGATTTTGTACCCGCGTTTTTGCAGGAAAGCTCCGACCTGTCCCAGCACACCGCCTTTGGGATCGACCACCACATAAGAGGAATGGGCCTGTAAAAGCTGGGGTGTAAGCCAGAAGCGGGTTTTGCCGGAGCCGGATGAGCCGATAATACAACAATTCAGGTTTCGGGCATTTGCAGGGATTTTCGGGCGGGTGTTCATCGTGAGAAACTCCGTCCCGGTCAAAATCACGTTGTTTTCAAACCTTGGATCAACAAACGGTTTGATGTCTTTTTCCGTTCCCCACCGGGCGCTGCCGTATTCTGCATCCCGCCGAAACTTCTTAGCGTTCTTGCTTTTGAAATAGATCAGCAGCCGGAAACCAACTGCGCCTACAATACCAACAAGCCAATCCAGCGGGGCAAGACCGGGTGCAAAGTCAGCAAAGGCCGGGCCAATCGTCTGGCCCAGTCCGATGAGCTTATGTGCAAAATCGTTACCCGCTGCCAGCCGGTAGGCCGTTCCCAGCTTGAGGAACGCCCACAGGATGAATAGATAGGGAATGTTCGGAATGAGATATTTTCTGATCTTATCTGTCCTCATGGGCCACCTCCTTTGCACGTTCTTTCTGCTTCGGCTTTTCTTTGGAAAGCTGATCTGCCGCCTGTTGCAGTTGTTCCCGGATGGGAACACGGTTCGATTTTGCTTTGCTTAACACTTTCCGGGAATACTCAGAAAAGCAGGCGGTCATTGCGTCTGCCTGTCCAGCCTTGAAAAACAGCAGGTATTTGTCCGGCCCGGTTTTATAGAACGCATAGTCTACATTCCATTTCCGGGC
>NZ_JACOQI010000048.1 GCF_014297285.1 Dysosmobacter segnis | reverse complement strand
GGCGGCGGCTCCGTTTTTCTTCTTTGTGTTTTTCAATCACATCCTCCTTTCCAGCGCCCGGCCCGGCAAAGGGCGCATAAATGTTTTCGGTTCGGTAGGCCCTGATCCCCGGCCTTAGACACTTAGCCCGGATAATGTTTCGCACAACTTTTTCAAAGGGCAAGCCGTCCTTTTCATACATGGCCATCAGGAACGCCGGGAGCATAATTCCCAGCATGAGAAACATCGCCCCGGTATTGCCGAGGGTGCCACGGGTCAGCAGATAGGCCGGAATCCCCACTGCGCCCGCGCTGCCGAAGCAGACAAGCTGGCGTTTGGTGAGGTTGAAAGCCATCTTTGTTTTGATTTTGGATAAATCGTTTGGTACGTTTACATAGGGCATAGATCACACTCCTTTCTGTACTTCGGGACAATGTGTCCCAAAGTCCGGGATGGTTGGTGTTACTTCATTTCCCCATACAGCCCAGCCGGGCGGGGTCTGCCTGGCAAAGAGCTCCACGCGGGGCAGATCGCCCATCAGGGAAATGATTTTGGCGCGGGCCTCGTCCGGCTTTTTGCTATGGGCCTCAATCGGGGAAATGATGAATTGATGAATGTTGGCAGCCTGCCGCTTTGGATGTCCCTTGGTTGCCAGCAGGCAGATTTCTGCATTGCCCCTTGTCCAGAAGCCAAGGCCGTAAAACCAGCTATCCGCCTTCTTGTTCTTTTTCAGCCAGACGAAAGCAACGCTTTTGTAGGTGAAGCCCCAAGCCTCGATCAGCCGGAGCGCCTCCGGGAGCTGCGGGAAAGTGGCCCATAAAAAGAGTGCGCTGTCCGGGGCTGCAAGATCAGCCACAGGCAACGCACATAACTCCTCAATGCTCATAGTGGGATAATGTTTTTCCGCCGCGCCCTGTACTTTCTTAGCCGAGTAGCGCCAAGGGGGATCGGCGTAAATGATAGAATACTGCTGGATAATTACACTCCTTTCTCGCCAGAGCTTTTTACTGCCTGCGCCGCACGGATGCGCTCACTGGCAGCGGCATAAAAGGCCGGGGCCGTTTCAAAGCATACAAAGCGGCGTTCTGTGTTGATAGCTGCAATCGCGGTTGTGCCGGAGCCCGCGCAAATGTCCGCGACCAGTTCGCCGGGGCGGGTATAGGTGCGGATCAAATACTCGCAGAGCTCCACGGGCTTCTGCGTGGGGTGGATGCCGCCGGACACCGTAGGCACAAAAAGCACATTTCCGGGATAGCGGCGGCCATCGTTGGACTCCGAGCCCTGCCGTTCAAATTTTCCATAGTTGGAGCTTGTACCGCTTCGGGAATGTACGCGGGTATAAGGCTTGCCATAAGTAAACTGCGGATTGTAGACCGGGGACTTCTGGTAAAACACCAAGATATTCTCGGACTTTTTCAGCGGAGCCCGGTTTGCATTGAGAAAACCTGTTCCGCGCTCCTTGTACCAAATCCACTCATAGCGGAGCATGGCGAGGTTGGATGCGCCCAGCACCTTGTCAAAGGGGCACTGTGCGAAGAACAGCACCGCACCATTCGGCTTGACCGCCCATTTCACCGCCTCCCACAGTTCCGGGAGCGGCAGGGGCACATCCCAATAATTCCGGGTTGTGCCGTAGGGCGGATCGGTCAGCAGCATATCCACGCTATGTTTTGGCAAAGAACGCAGGCCCTCGATGCCATCCATGAGAAACAAGCCCTCCTTCGGGACACGTTGTCCCAAAGTGCGGCTATCGGTCATTGCGGGCCTCCTTTGCCTTGGCAGGTGCAGGCCGGGCGGCGTTTTCTTTTCCCGCCTGTTTTGCGGCCTCGGCCATCTGCTCCTTGATCGGGGCAGGCCGTACCGCCTGGGCCCGTGCAACAAGCTGTTCTACCGCCGCATGATACGCCTCCACACCAGCCGCATTGATCCGCTCCTGTGTGGCGCGGTCAGGAATCCGAACCGTAGCCCGGTATCCCGTCCGGCTGGCAGGATCGGGTTTAGAGGGAGCTCCGAGAAAAATTCCGTTTTTCCCGTCCACAACCTTAAAATCGTCGATGACCACACCGCCAAAATTGACGCTGGCGAAGCCGATCAGTTTACCCTGCGGCTCAATCGGGCGGACAGATACTGTGATCGGAACAACCGCCTCTTGCAAGACGGCATCCGTCCGCATTTTTACCGCCTCGTCAATACTAACGCCCTTGACTTCTGCAAGCTCCGCGATGGGAGCATCAAACAGCCAGCGCCGCTCCTCCGCAGCAATCTGCTCCGGGGTCAGCAATACATCGTCGTTCTTACTCAGATAAAATTCCTCCTTTCCGCTTGCCGGAGCAGGCTGGGCGGGGTCGTCCATCAGCTCTTTTCTTTGCAGGACGGCCTCTGTTTCCGCCATAAAGCGGTAAGCGTCTGCCTCAGTAAACTCCTCCGGCGTTTTTCCATTCCATAAGCGCGTTCCGTCTGCCCCATATCTTCTCGGCATAAGCACCACCTCCTGTTAATGAGCGCCAAAGATACGCTGGGCAATGCTCCCGGTCTTAAAGAGCATGAAGCAAAGCAGAACCGTGTAGCCCACAGTTCCCCAAATCGCCCCAATGGGATCGCCGCCTGTTGCGATGCCTTGAATGAGCACCGCGTAAATTGCAACACATACAAGAATCAGCAGCCCTTGAAAGCCCACGGCAAACAGGGACTTGATGTAGTTTTGCCCGGTACTGCCAAGCTCCCGGTTGGAAAGCGTAGCAACGGGGATGGGGGCCAGACTGGTCAGCAGATAGATTTCCAGCATCCTGCCATACACCAAAACGAAAATGATAATCCCCATTGCTTTCATCGTGAAGCCGATGAGCGCAGATTGCAGCCAAAGCCCCAAAAGCGGCCCCAAGTCCATCGCCTCCAGCGAGGTTTCCAGTTCGGCAAGCATATCCGCCGAAACATCGGTAGAGCCTTGAATCAGCCCGCCTGCCTGCGCGATAACGCTCTGCGATACATCGAACACGGCCATGACGATATTGAATGTGTTTGACAGGATTAAGATTGCACAGGCCGTTTTGAACATCCATTTATAGAGGTTCGCAACGTCAACCTCGTGCATATTGTTCTTTTCCAAAAGCATCTGTATGAGCTCATAAGTGGCAACAAAGGTCAGCACCATTCCGGCAATCGGCAGGATCACCGTTTCGGAAAGCTGTCGGATCAGGGAGAAAACCCCGGCGTGCCACGCCGCCGGGGTAGTCCCTACCTGTGCCGCAATCTCTCCGACTTGGGTATTGACGGTATCAAAAAGCCCTTCGAGGTTTCCCATGATCCCGCCAATCAGAAGCTCTTTGAGCCAGTTTGTGAGCCAGTCGGTGAGAAAATCCATAAGCGCCTACCTTAAAACAGGCCAGACAGCAGAGGGATCAGTGTGGTGCCAATGACGATGATGCCGCCGCCCGCCATGAGCTGCTTCATGCCCTGGGACTTGGAGCCCGGGTTATCCGAGCCGTAGCCCTCCAGCAGATTAACCACGCCCCACACGCCAAGGCCAGCACCGAGCGCGATAACAAGGGTCTGTAAAGTGTCGATTGCAGATGAGAAAAATGCCATATAAGCCTCCATTTCTCCGGGATTTTTCCGGTAACAAAAAAGCCGCCCATACAGGCGGCAGGTTACAAACTTCGGGACACTTTGTCTCGAAGCATTTATGCAAAGGCGTCTGGATCGTCGATGTCATCATAGTTGAGGATGTCCTCGTCCTCTTCCGTGAGTGCATCGTCCGGCACAGTCACCTCATACATCGTACACGCCTCGTTCAGACCGGGCCGCCTGCGGCGGTTAATGAGCCTGTCGAGGTCAAAAGCGTTTTTCTGTTTATCGGCCTCCGCCGTATAGCGGTAGTTCGGATGCCGTTTCAGATCATACTTGGGAGAGAAGAACGGGGGCAGGCCCCGAAGCTGCAAAATACATTTATCTCCCGGCATGGTTGCAAGTTCGGCTGGGGTCATCAGTTCCCGGCCCAGCCGCTGGGTATTTTGACTGTAGCTTTCCGACTGACCACGGGAGCGGCTGTCAGTCTGCATATTGATTGTGGCTTTTCCCAGCCAGTTCTCGGATATTTCCTTGATGGTGCTGGCTTCGCGGCCACCGAGGAACACCACGCTATCCATGTTGCCGAGGATTGTCTCGGCGTGTTTATCGTAAATGGCCTTGCACTGTGCCAACTGTTGATACAGCAGGCAAAGACTCACCTCGCGGGAGCGGATAACCGCGACCAGCTTTTCGAGCTGGGGCACCTGTCCCGTGTTGGCTGCCTCGTCCCACAGCACTCGTACATGGTGCGGCAGGCGGCCACCGTGAACATTGTCCGCCCGTTCACACAGGAGGTTGAACATCTGCGAAAATGCAAGTGCCACTAAAAAGTTGTAGGTCTGCGTGGTATCGGAAATAATGAAGAATACCGCCGTTTTCCGATCTCCGATGCGGTCAAGCTCCAATTCGTCATAGGCCATGACCTCACGAAGCTGCGGAATGTCAAAGGGAGCCAGTCGCGCACCGCAGGAAATCAAAATGCTTTTTGCCGTCTTGCCGCTGGCCAATTTGTACTTTTTATACTGTTTGACCGCGAAGCAATCCGGCTTGCGCTTTTCGAGCCCGGCAAACATATAGTCCACCGCGTTCATAAAGTCCTCGTCATCCTCTTTGACCTCCATGCCGGAAATCATATCCACAAGGGTATTCATGTTCCGATCCTCGGCAGGCCCCTCGAAAATGATGTAGGCAATCAGGGCACAGTACAAAAGCGTTTCCGATTTCGTCCAGAATGGATCGCCTTCCTTGCCTTCGCCCTTTGTGTTGGAAATCAGGGCATCCACGAATTTCAGAATATCGGCCTCATTGCGGATATACGCCAGCGGGTTATAGTGCATGGATTTTGAAAAATCTATGCTGTTGAATACCTTGATTTTGTACCCGCGTTTTTGCAGGAAACCCCCGACCTGTCCCAGCACACCGCCTTTGGGATCGACCACCACATAAGAGGAATGAGCCTGTAAAAGCTGGGGCGTGAGCCAGAAGCGGGTTTTGCCGGAGCCGGACGAGCCGATAATACAGCAATTCAGATTTCGGGCATTTGCGGGAATTTTCGGACGGGTATTCATCGTGAGAAACTCCGTCCCGGTCAAAATCACGTTGTTTTCAAACCTTGGATCAACAAACGGTTTGATGTCTTTTTCCGTTCCCCACCGGGCGCTGCCGTATTCTGCATCCCGCCGAAACTTCTTAGCGTTCTTGCTTTTGAAATAGATCAGCAGCCGGAAAACAACTGCGCCTACAATACCAACAAGCCAATCCAGCGGGACAAGACCGGGTGCAAAGTCAGCAAAGGCCGGGCCAATCGTCTGGCCCAGCCCGATGAGCTTATGTGCAAAATCGTTCCCCGCCGCCAGCCGGTAGGCCGTTCCCAGCTTGAGGCACGCCCACAGGATGAACAGATAGGGAATGTTCGGAATGAGATATTTTCTGATCTTATCTGTCCTCATAGGCCACCTCCTTTGCACGTTCTTTCTGTTTCGGCTTTTCTTTGGAAAGCTGATCTGCCGCCTGTTGCAGTTGTTCCCGGATGGGAACACGGTTCGATTTTGCTTTGCTTAACACCTTCCGGGAATACTCAGAAAAGCAGGCGGTCATTGCGTCTGCCTGTCCAGCCTTGAAAAACAGCAGGTATTTGTCCGGCCCGGTTTTATAGAACGCATAGTCTACATTCCATTTCCGGGC
>NZ_JACOQI010000047.1 GCF_014297285.1 Dysosmobacter segnis | reverse complement strand
TAGTTGGTGCTGATTAGGATGAGGGTCCACCCGTTCCCATTCCGAACACGGTAGTTAAGCTCATTTCTGTCCACAATACTTGGCTGGCAACGGCCTGGGAAGATAGATAGCGCCAACACAGGTTCTGGTTCAATAGAGCTGGGGCCTGCATATTCCTCCTTAGCTCAGTTGGTAGAGCACGCGGCTGTTAACCGCGCTGTCGTAGGTTCGAGTCCTACAGGGGGAGCCAGAGGATTGCCGCCACAAGGTGGCGGCAATCCAATTCTTAAAACCACGGGCCTTTAGCTCAGTTGGTTAGAGCAGTCGGCTCATAACCGATCGGTCCTGGGTTCGAGTCCCCGAAGGCCCACCATATGGTTTCGCCAGAGGGGGAACCTCAAGCGATTTAGGGGTATAGCTCAGCTGGTAGAGCAGCGGTCTCCAAAACCGCGTGCCGAGGGTTCGAATCCTTCTGCCCCTGCCATAAAAAGTCTTTACAACAGTCGTTGTATGTGTTATAATGCTTCAGTGTCGAGCCATTATTAATTTGGCCCGGTAGTTCAGTTGGTTAGAACGCTAGCCTGTCACGCTAGAGGTCGACGGTTCGAGCCCGTTCCGGGTCGCCAAATTCGCTGCTGTAGCTCAGTCGGTAGAGCGCATCCTTGGTAAGGATGAGGTCACCAGTTCGAATCTGGTCAGCAGCTCCAAAAAACACCTGAAATCTTCGGATTTCGGGTGTTTTTCGTTACAAAAATGCACTTTTAGGTGTGGGCCAAAATGTGGGTCAACTGCCTGACCCACACCGTGACCCACACAACGAAATGCGTAGAAAGACTTAAAGAGTACCGGAGAGGAGGCTTTTGCCTTCTCTCCGGCATTTTTGTTTTTTTTCTGCTTACATGACCTGCGCCATGAAACTGCCCATCGTTTGTGCGGCCTCGTCTTGCTTCTGCCTTGTAGCGTGGGTGTAGGTGCGGAGTGTAAATCCGGCGTCATAGTGGCCGAGCATACTGCTGACGGTTTTGACGTCCACTCCATTTTGCAGTGCCAGCGTTGCGAAGGTATGTCTGAGGTCGTGAAATCTGATGTGCGGCAGTCCAGCGTCCTTCAGGATCTTCTTGTGCAAGTTTACGACGGAGTCTGGGTAGTACATCTCACCGGTTGCCGGCGAGGGGAACATGTAGGGATTCTCAGGATGCTTGCTATGCTCTGTTATCAGCAGATCGATGGCATCTTGAGGAATGGATATTTTTCTAACTGAGGTTTCCGTTTTGGGACGGGAGAGCGTCAGTTCGCCATTGGGATTCTTCACATATTGTTTGCTGACGGAGATGGTTTTGTTTAGGGTGTCGAGGTCGCTCCAGAGAAGCGCCGTAATCTCGCCCTTCCGCAAGCCCGTGACCAGCTCCAGATAGAACATGGGGAGCAGACCTCTCCTGTCAGCGGCTTCCAGATAATCCTTGATGTGCTCAGGCGGAAGAATCTGCATTTCGATTTTTTGCACCTTCGGCGCGATGCAGTCCTCGGTCGGGTTCCGCAGGATCAGGCGCTCCTTGACCGCCCGTTCCAAGGCGCTGTGCAGCATGAGATGCAGACTCCGAACTGTGGTACTGCTGAGTCCAGGGTTGCCGTGACCGCTCTTGCGGTCGATACGACCGTTTTCCATCAGATCCTTGTAGAGCTTTTGTAAGTCATGGGCAGTCAACTTTGTCAGTTTGATGCTGCCGATGCGGGGAATCGTGTATTGCTCGACCATCAGTTGATAGCGGTTTGCTGTTGAGATGCGGATATTCGGTTTTGCGTAGATCTCATACCAGCTACGCAGCCAAGTTGCTACCGTGTACTCATCAGCACGGCTGACATCGATTCCTCTGGTAGCCTCCATTGCGGCACTGAGCTTCGCCTTGCATTCCGCCTGCGTCTTACCAAGCACGTTTTTGATGATGCGCTTTCCTGTTTCGGGGTGGTATCCTGCTGTATAGCGCCCCTCCCAACGCCCGTCTGCGCGTTTGCGAATGTTGCCTTCGCCATTTGCACGTTTTTTTGCCATTCAGTCCTCCTGTTCCGCTGGACGGCAGATGTGTTCTTCTTCCTCCTGCTCGAAGGAATAGAGTCCATCGGTCTCCAACTCTTTCGCCATGCCCCACGCCAGCTTGAAGCCCGCCGTGAAGCTCATCAACTTGGCTTCGACCAGCAACGCGTTCTGTGCGTCCAACAAGCGGAGCAGCTTTCTGCGCCCCGCAGCGTCCATATCCCGCCGCAGATCCTCATGGGCGTATTCGATCTGCTCGGCCAACTCTGGATACTCTTGGCGGTCGAAACGCTTTTGCAGGGCTTTCATGTAATCGTACATTGCGGCACCTCCTTTTTGGCAACCACAACACATACCACAACCCGGCGCACAAAGCTACTGTTTTCCGAAATGTTTCTTTGACTATAGCGGCGCAAAAACTGAACACCTCGACTCGCTTTACATATGGAATTTCATTGAAAATCCCTGTTGCTGTTCCAACTCATGATCATCCGGCTTGTGACCGAGGGCGACGCGCTTTTGCCGCAGCTGCGCCAGCCGCTTGCGGTCGATTTGGGCACCGTTGGCAGCGGGAGCCGGGGCGTTGTTCCGGAAAATATTGCCCATGTGGTAGAGCAGCCGGGTGGAGGCCAGCAGGACGGAGGGCGGCTCCTGTTCGCCGCGCTCCATGCGTTTCATGAAAAATTCCGCGTAGGCATGACCGTTAGCCCGCGCCACCGCGAACCATTCGTAGGCGGCGTCCATGTCCTTGGGAACGCCCTCGCCCATGAGGGTCAGCTTTCCCAGCAGATATTGCGCATAGGCGTTTCCATTGTTCGCGGCCTGCCGCAGGTATTCCGCCGCAGTCGAAGTGTCTTTTGACACATTTTTGCCGCTGAGATATTCCTTGCCCAGCCGGTAGGCAGCGAAATCGTTGCCGTTGTCCGCCGAGCGTTTCAGCCAATAGATGCCCTTGGCAGGATCGTGCACATCTGCATCATCAGAGAGATACAGCTTGCCGAGGGCGTACTGTGCTACGTCCAAGTCCTGCTCGGCGGCGCGTTCCAACAGCTTTTGTGCTTTGACCGTGTCGGGGATCAGCAGCCCGCCGTCGCGGTACGCCGTGCCGATGATGTACTGGGCGTTGGCATCGCCTGTATCCGCAAGCTGTTTCAGCTGCTCCGCCGCCTCGTCACGCTCCTTCAGAGGGAAACGATCATCGTTCGCCACGCTTTGCAGATCCTGACACTCGTAGCTCATGTCATAGGCGCTGATCTGCTCGCCGTCATCCTGCATTTCCTCGTCCTCAAAGGAAAATCTGTTCATGCGAAGATGCTCCGCCTCTTTGATGACGGCGTTCTTGATTTGACGAAATTCTTTTTGCTGAGACAGCGGCGGACGTAGCCGTTTCTTTCCCTCGGAATAGTAATCCTCCACCTGACATTGCAGTTCCCACCATGTCTGGTAGCACGCATCCACGGTGGGCAGACGCGCCATCTGGTCGACGATCTCATCCACCAGCTTCTTCATTGGCTTTGGAAGATAGCCATAGGTTTTCTTTCCGCTGACCTGACCGAGCTGCCGCGACAGATCCCAGATCATCTGCTCTGCCTCCGGGTGGATGCAGGTCATTTCCCGCATGGCCTTCGCCAATTCCAGCATGGCTTTCCGCGCTTCCACCACCAGTTCGTCTCGCGATTTGCTTTTCTGCTCATAGACGTGCAGCAGCTCCTGACGAAAGATCTGATTGGTGAGCGTGGACTTGATCTGCCGTATCCCATCTTTGGACAGATATGCCTGATTCGGCTTTGCCGACCACGCCATCATGTGGACGTGGGGATGGTTACCTTCATCGTGGAAGGCGGCGTACCAACGGAAATCCTCCGGCGGGATCTTCATCGCCGCGGCGATATCATTGCGGTGGGTACGCAGTAATGTGCGCCATGCCTCCGCGTGGTCATACCCCAGCCGCTCCGCGTCCTCCCGGTGGAGGGAGATGATGTGCGTCCACACGTTGCCGGTGTAGTGATTCAGTTCATCCGCGACAGCGGCGAGGTCAACGGCATCATCGTCACCGAAGAGACCGTGTTCCCCCAACCGTTCCGCCCTCGGACGCAGCGCGATGTACTTGGCGTAACCTTCCATGCCCTGTACCCGATCCCAATTCGATTCCAGCGCCAGCGTGATGAGCGCGGACGCCGTCGCTTTTGTCGGGTGTGAGAGGTAGTCCTCGTATTCCATCAGCTCGCTTGCGTCAGGAAAATCCTTCACCAGTTTTGCGATGAGCTGCGTCTGCTTTTGGGTGGGCGGACGGTCATCCGGGATGATCTCCACCCGCTCCCGCGTGGCGATGTACTTGAGATACCCGCCAGCACTTTGCCCAGTACCGCACTTGATGTACGGGCTTTTGACGATCAGCCTTGCCATGTTTCGCTCTCCAGCTCACGGAGTTTCTGTTCCAACCGCAGCTGACCGTTAGTGCGCTTGACGGAGGCGATGCTTTTGGCCCGTTCCTGCCGCAGCACTTCCTCGCTCACATTGAGGCTTTGCAGGAGGATGGACATTGCCATGTCCATCTCCACCGTCTGCTTGTAGAGCAGCGACGCGATGCGATCCTCGAAGAGTTTCAGCCGACTGTCGATGGCAGACTGCACCGCACGGGGCAGCGTGGCGCTTTCGCCTGCGGCCAGCATATCTGCGTAGCAGTTCACCGCCTTTTCGATGAACTCGTTTTTGCTGCGGCAGTTATCTTCCTGATACCACCGCTCTATTTTGGCGGCTGTTTCATCCGTCATACGGAAGTTCAGCCTGTTTTCATTTTTGCTCATAATTCCCTCCAATCTGCCGTAAGGCACGCTCGTTTTCGTTGAAACACCTGGGCTTACGGGAACTAAGACGCCAGCCGTTCTGAAATCTCCTTCAAAAGGCGCCACAACCGCCTGCGTTGAAACCCCCGTCAACTGCCCGCACTGCGGGCAGAAGTGATTGGGCAGAGCGTCGGTTCCGACGCCAGTCCTTTATCCTGCTTTTCGTCGGCGCAAGCTCCATATCGCTCGTTTCCGCCAAAAGCGGCGAAAACTCACTCATTCCGCTGCGTCTCCTCTTCCCACCGAACCCGCTTCGCTGGGCTTCGGCGGGAGCCCTGCTTTCCTCCGATAACCGCCTGATCTGCCTGAAATACGCTGAAGGTGCGTCCCATATGGCGTGGGAAAGTCCTCTCCAGCGCGGTTCCAAATCATACTCGCACAAACGCCGCAACGTTCGTTTCGAGGGACTGCGGCGGGTACATACGCCACCCCAGCCCCTAACCGCGCACACAGCGGCTTACACGGCGAAACACGGGCATTTCGGACGGGGGGTGGTATCACTACCCTCGGAGCGTTTTGCGCGGTTCGGAAACCCTGCGTGGCCGGGTGTCAGAACGGCAAACTTTGCCGCTTTCGGGTCTTGGTCAGGTGTGCTCCCGAAGAGCGCAGAGAGCCTTCGGAACAGCGATGCGCTCATGCGCGTCGCTGTTCCGAGGCGTCGCGGCCCCGCCGGGCTGCGTGATCCCATTGCTGTTTCTCTCACCGCATTGATGGGCTTCGCGGTTTTAGTCAGCCACTTCGTTGGCACACAGAAAATTGAGCGCCTGTTCTTTAGTTACAGCGGTGCGTTTTTTGAACCGCTGTTTGCGTCGATCCATGCGAGAAACTTATCCTTTGGAACAACGATCCGGCTGCCGATTTTGAGCGCGGGGAATTCGTTGCCATGCACCAACTCATAGGCACCGGCACGGGAGATCCCAAGCACTGCGGCAACTTCTGTCACGGAGAGCATCAGCGGAAGCTCATCATAGCTTGTGTAGATGGAATGCTTCATTCTGTTTTTCCTTTCTTCACGCACCGGGCAGCAAATTCACCGCGGACAGCTTGCGATGAATTTGCCGCCGCTCTGTTGTTCGTTCAACCGCAGACAGTTGACGTGTGTGAAAAATTTCAACGGCCTCATGGATGGGCCTGATGGTATAGC
>NZ_JACOQI010000046.1 GCF_014297285.1 Dysosmobacter segnis | reverse complement strand
GCAGCTATGAAAACCAGAAAGCATACTACACGGAAAAGATCATGGCAAATCCCAACTGGACGATGGCGGATATCTTCGCGGATGAGGGTATCACCGGTACCTCCGCCTGCAAGCGCAAGGATTTTCTTCGCATGATCCGGCAGTGCAGGAAGGGCAAGATCGACATGATCCTCGCCAAATCGGTATCCCGCTTCGCCCGCAACACCGTGGACACTCTGAGCTATACCCGCGAGCTGCGCAGCATGGGTATCCCGGTCATCTTCGAGGAGCAGAATATCAACTCCATCTACCCGGAAAGCGAATTTCTCATCACCATCCACGGCGCCTTCGCACAGTCCGAAAGCGAAGGGATATCCTCCCGCGTCAAATGGGGCAAGCATCAGGCGATGCGGACGGGGAAAGCAAACATCCAGTATAAGACCCTGCTGGGGTACGAAAAAGGGCCTGACGGAGAGATGGTGGTCAACGCAGAGCAGGCAGAGACTGTCCGAAAGATTTACGAGCTGTACCTATCCGGTCAAACGCTGCGCAATATCAAGGAAACCTTGGAAACAGGCGGATTCAAGAATTCGGCAGGAATGACGGAATGGACAACCTCCAACCTGCGGACGATCCTCTCTGATGAAAAATACTGCGGTGATGTCCTGCTCCAAAAGACCTTCATTCGGGACTGCATCAGCAAGCAGGTCATCCGTAATACTGGACAGCTTCCCATGTATCTGATTCAAAATCACCACGAAGCTATTATCCCACGGGAACGGTTCGATGCCGTGCAGATGGAGCTGGCGCGTCGCCGGGCCCAGACCGGCGGCACGAAAAAGAGCGCCCCCACAGGTATGAGCCGCTACAGCGGCAAGTACGCACTCAGCGGTCTGCTGTTCTGCGGCGAGTGTGGCACAGCGTACCGCAGAGTGGTGTGGACGCAGCACGGCGAGAAACGTGCCGTATGGCGCTGCAGCAGTCGCTTGGATTATGGCAAGAAATACTGCAAAGAATCTCCGACGCTGGATGAATCACCGCTCCAGCAGGCGGTGCTGGCAGCCATCAACGCATCCATGTCAGGGCGCAAGGTGCTGGCGGATCAGCTTGTGGACGCGATGGAGCAGGAGCTGGCTCCAATCCCCGGCGAGAGCATGAGCCTCGGAGATATTGACCGGGCAGTCACAGAGTTGGGCAAACAATTCGATACGCTTCTGGCAGAGGCGGCAAATGGTGACGCGGACGAATACGCCGAGCGTTTCCGTGCCATCTCCACCACAATGGAGGAACTGAAACGCCGAAAGGCCGCTATCCTCAGTATCCGGCAGGAGCAGGAGCAGATCAGCCGCCGTATCCATGCGGCAGCCACGGCAATGACCGCGGTGACTGTGGGAATCACGGATTGGGACGATGGAGTGGTCTATCAGATGCTGGAAAAGGTCACCGTCCTGACGGACAATCGTATCAAGGTCACCTTCCGCAATGGCGTAGAGGTTGAGCAAGCCGTAGACCAACCTAAGAGGAGGAAATTCGCATGATTTATGTGACTGGTGACTGTCACGGAAACTTCCAGCGTTTCCAATCGGAATACTTCCCGGAACAAGCTAACATGACGAAGGATGACACGGTCATCATTACAGGAGACTGCGGCGGCGTGTGGTTTGGTGACAGCCGCGACGATGAAACGCTGGACTGGCTGGAACGCCTGCCCTTCACACTCGCCTTCGTCTGCGGGAATCATGAGAACTACGACGCGCTGGAACGATACCCCGTGGCGGAGTGGCACGGCGGCAAGGTACACCGCGTTCGCCCTCATGTGCTGCACCTGATGCGCGGCCAGATCTTCGAGCTGGAGGGCTGCCGCTTCTTCACCATGGGCGGCGCAAAAAGCCATGACATCGAGGATGGGATTCTGGAGCCGGATGCCCCGGATTTTGAGCGAAGGCTCATGACGCTTCAACGCAAGCACAGAGCGAGATACCGCATCAACCATATCTCGTGGTGGGTGCGGGAGCTGCCCTCCGATGAGGAATACGCCGAGGCGCGGCGAAACCTCGACGCGGTCGGCTGGGCGGTGGACTACATCATCACCCACTGCGCCCCAACCAGCATCGCCCTCATGGGAAGCCGCCACAACGAGGCGGACCGGCTCACGGACTTCCTGCAAGAGGTACGGGAAAGAGCAAGATACCACTACTGGCTGTTCGGCCACTACCACGACAACCGAGCCATTGACGAAAAGCACATCCTGCTCTGGGAGCAGATCGTGCAGGTCATCTGAAGCAGGTCAAAGCAGAGAAAAACACGGCGGTGTCACCGTGCTTTTCTCTGCTTTGAGCGTTGATCAGGCACATTGTGCCAGAAAGGAGAAAGCCAATGAACATTCGCAAGCCAACAGATTACACCACCATGTTTGCCGCGCTGGATGCTGCTGTTTCGGCACAGCTCCCGCAGATAGAGCTGTACTGCGAGATTGGCCGAGTGGTCAGCGACAGAGCGGAGAAAGGCGCGGCTGTCGCGGCGTCGGAATACCTGCAAGCCACTTATCCTGCGGCCGAGGGCTTTTCTCCCCGCAACCTGCGCCGGATGCGCGCGTTTTACGCCGCCTATGAGAAATCCCCTGAAATCATGCATCTGGCGATGCGCCTCGGCTGGACGCGGAATGTGGCGATTTTAGAAGGATGCGGCAGCAGCGAGGAACGGGCGTGGTACATCCGAGCCGCCCTGTGTTTCGAATGGAAGAAAGGCAAACTACTGGAAGCCATAGAATCTCAGGCGTGGCTGCATTCTTCTCTCGACGCGCAGGCAATTTCCTGCTATACTGAGGAAAAAGAAATCTCTCAGGAGAGCGAGTGCGATGATGAAAATACTCTTTGTGTGCCTGGGCAATATCTGCCGCAGCCCGATGGCGGAGTTTGTGATGAAGGACTTGGTCAAGAAGGCTGGGCTTGCCTCACAATTCCATATCGAATCGGCGGCCACCAGCCGGGAGGAGATCGGCAACCCGGTTTATCCTCCGGCGCGACGCAAGCTGGCGGAGCACGGGATCTCCTGCGACGGCCACGCGGCGCGGCAGCTTACCAACCAGGACTACGACAAGTACGACCTGCTGATCGGCATGGACAGCGCGAACCTGCGGAATATGTACCGCATCTGCGGCGGCGATTTTGCCGGCAAGCTACACCTTCTGATGGACTACACCGACCACTCCCGCGATGTTGCCGACCCGTGGTACACCGAAGACTTCGAATCGACTTGGCAGGATGTGCTGGAGGGGTGTCAGGGGCTGCTGAGAGAATTATTGCAGGAGCGAGGTGAACAGAATGGATAACGAGCTTCAAACAAACATTACAACAGAGCAAACCTATCATTCAATCCGCCATTCCATTGTGTCTGCACAGCGCAGTTTGAGTGTGGCAGTAAACTCCGCGATGGTGACAGCCTATTGGGAAATCGGCGAGCAGATCTACAAAGCCTGCGGAGAAAATGACCGGGCAGGATATGGCAAAAAGCTGCTGCAATACCTGTCCGCACATCTGATGGCGGAATTCGGGAAGGGATTTGACGAGTCAAATTTGCGAAAGATGCGCCAGTTCTACTGCGCATATCCAATTCGAGACACACTGTGTCCTGAATTGAGCTGGTCGCACTACCGACTACTGATGCGCGTTCCCGACGAGAAAGAAAGAGCCTTCTATGCGGAAGAATGTGCGAAGTCCGCATGGAGCGTCCGGCAGCTTGAACGGCAGATCCACACGATGTACTATCAGCGCATCTTGGCAAGCCAGGATAAATCACTTGTTGCTGCTGAGATACAAACAACGGAGCCGAAACCGGAATATGAAAGAATCATCAAAGACCCCTATGTAATGGAGTTCCTGCAAATCCAACCGGATACGCATGTGTATGAGGGAGAATTGGAGCAGGCATTGATTGATCACCTGCAACACTTCCTGCTGGAGCTGGGACGAGGCTTCTCCTTCGTAGCCCGACAGAAAAAGTTTACGCTGGATGGTCAGAACTTTTTCATCGACCTTGTGTTTTACAATTATATCCTCAAGTGCTTTGTGCTAATCGATCTGAAGATGGGTCAGCTTACGCATCAGGATCTCGGTCAGATGCAGATGTACGTCAACTACTATACTCGTGAGTTGATGAACGAAGGAGATACACCGCCGATTGGCATTGTCCTCTGCGCCGATAAAAGTGATGCTGTTGTGAAGTACACTTTGCCGGAGGATAATCACCAGATTTTCGCATCCAAGTATTTTACCTATCTGCCGACAGAGGAAGAATTGAAGCGAGAACTGCGGCTGGATGAGTTCCAAAAGCTGGACGAGTAATACTCGTGTTGAATTCGACCGGGGGTTCGAATAGCGTCAGTAGTACCTCAAAAAAATTGCGAGTATTTTTTGCCGGAAATTTGCAAGCCGTTGCGGTACAAGGATTCCAAGGCAAAATATCCGAATTGAAGCCGCCTGACATATGAACACCACCCGTATTTCGAACTTTTTTGTCGAAATACGGGTGGTTTCTTATTTGAAAAGCCTTGCGATACAAGGCTTTCCGTTTTTTTGTGTATGGCTAATGTGTATCGGGAAACATCAAAATTGCGAAGATGTTTTCATACGCCGGCATCGTTATATGAACACGGCTTTTCGATATAGCTACCTTGATATGTTACTTCAAATGCTTGCGGTGTCTTGTATTTCAGCGTTTGATGGGGGCGAACCTCGTTGTAAAAGCGAATATACTCATCCACACTCTTCCGAAAATGCCGTTCAGAAGTGTATTCGCGCCGGTAGGCCTCCTCTTTTTTGAATGTGGCAAAGAATGTCTCTGCGACCGCATTATCGAGAGGTGTGCCGCTTGCTGAGAAGGAGTGTTTGACATTATATTGCTGTAAAAGTTTACTGAAGGCTGCGGAAATGTACTGCCCACCCCTATCACTATGAAAGGTCAGGCTTTGCGGATAGCCTCGTTCTGCATAAGCGTTGCGGAACGTGGTTGTGACAAGGCGAGTACTGGCTGCGCGGGATACCCGATACCCTACGACTTTACGGGAGAAGAGGTCGATAATAGCGCAAAGATAGACCCATGCATTTTTGATTTTGAAGTAAGTAATATCGCTCACCCATACTTGATTTGGGTGATTCGTGGTAAATTTTCGATGGAGCAGATTTTGCTTCTTTCGCATTTGATTCTTGTAGACCTTTTTTGCGTCGGTGCGAATACTGTGCAAGCCAAGCTCCTGCATAATGGACAAGACTCGTTTTGCACTGATGCGCAGACCGCTTTCGGCTAAGACGGTACGAATCTTATCAGCGCCATACCGCTGTTCGCTATCATCGAAGATCTGTTTTACTTTCAGCATGAGCTGAGCCTTCTCGGATTCATATTTGCTACGATCTGCGCGACGGAAAATATGATTATAGAATGTACCGCGGGATACATCCAAGGCTTCGCATAATTCGTGAACGCTGTACAAATCAGACATTTCATTGTGAAAATGCTCCAGAGTGGCCAACTTGTCCTGTAGAGGTACTTTGGACAGGTAACCGGATAACTGAATAATAGAAAGCTTGTGCTCGGCTTTTTGAAGCCGCCTGACAAGAGCGTCGAACTCAGCGGGCGTATAGGTATGGGCAGATGTCTGAATAGAACGGTACTGGTTTCGCCAGTGATAGAAGGTGCTTTGCGATATGTGCAGTTCTTGGCAGAGAGCCGGAATGGACTCACCCTTTTCATAGCGACGAATCGCTTGCTTTTTGAACTCGAGCGGGTATTTCTTGGGCATAGCATCATCTCCTCATTTCAAGATAACACCATATTATAATATTTTCTTTATGTATTGTGTAACAACCGGCACCATTTACAGAAGAATGCATTACAATGCCTCTCGACGAACAGGCGATTTCCTGCTATACTGAAGAAAAAGAAGTAACACAGGAGAGCGATGAAAAAGATACTCTGTGTGTATCATGGCAATATCTGTCGCGGTCCGATGGCGGAATTCGTGATGAAGGACTTGGCAGGATGTGTTGGCGGGATGCCAAGGACTTCTGAGAGAATTATTGCAGGAGCGGGGTGAACAGAATGGATAACGAGCTTCAAGCGAACTATACAACAGAGCAAACCTATCATTCAA
>NZ_JACOQI010000045.1 GCF_014297285.1 Dysosmobacter segnis | reverse complement strand
TCCTTAGAGAGCGTAATAATTTGACGATTGCAGAAATGGAAGCGATGAAAGGTTAATCTAAGGATCAATATTCGTAGAGAAGGAGAAGTCGAGATAGCTATATAGTTATCTCGGCTTCTTTTTTCACTAACGGTTTACCCGTTTGTGCCCTTTAGGAGCGTGAACGGGTAAACCGTTATACGGTTAATTTTATGGTTATGTTGACAACCTCCGCAACGTATGGTAAGATGTTCTTGGATAGGAAAGGCTGCGGTAGACGCTGGATCGAAGCCTTGAAAGAAAGGGGGTATGGATGGCGGCTGCGAGTGGTGTGTGATTGGCAGCAGAAGTAAAGAATGAAGCTCGTCTGGGCGAGGGTAAATAGTAATTAGGCCCAGAGCGTCTTGGCTGGCAGATCTGCCGGTCGGGGGTTTAGCAATTTGCTAATCAGAAGCCACTTCAGGTACGATACACCTGTGTGATGCGTGGGCTTGCCGTAGTAACCTTTGTGAACTGGAAAGCGCATCATGGACCCGGTATTAGTAATCCTTTTGAACGTGCCGGTAAATAAAACGTATCTGTTCCTATCCACTTTCTGATAGTAGCCGGAATACTGTAGATCTTCCGGAGAGCTGCTTCCTCTACAAAGAAGCCGACAGAATCTGAACTGCCGTAGATCTCAATAAAACAGAGCTGCACACATAAGCAGATTAAAAAAAGTGTAGGGAGCAATCCCAAACCCGTCATACATAAGACGTTAAAAAGTGTATTTTGCCGATTGTCGAGTCTCCGAATGGAGCTGGTATGAGGCGGCTTAGCTTGAACGAGAAATGTAGAAGTCTATAAAACTAATAAAATAGTTATGTAGTTTTATAGAAATATAGATTTATACAAAAATAGATGCACGAAAGGAAGTCGGAATGGGGCGTAGAAATAAAGCGTACTTCAAGGATCTGCACCAGCAAGCCTATGACCGGCTTACCGGGATGCAGGCCTTTGGCGAGAGCAAAAAAGAAGCGGTAGCCAATGGCACAGAGAAAGATAAAATATTTGCGTTCAACACCTATAAGAGCTACTGGAAACATACCAAATATTTTATCAAGTACATCAAGGAGAAGCATCCAGAGTGTACCACGCTGAAGAGTGCAAAGAAGTATGCCAATGAGTGGCTTCAGACCAGAGTGGATCAGGGGCTTTCAGCGTGGACGGTGCAGCTTGAAGCGAAAGCGCTGGGAAAGCTATACGGGATTTCCCCGGATGACGAGAATTACTTTAATCCGCCCAAGCGAAAACGTGAGGAGATTAAACGGAGCCGGGGGGACCGGGTGCGGGACAAGCATTTCTCCAAGACGAACAATGATGAACTGATAAAGTTTTGCCGGGGAACCGGCCTGCGGCGAAAGGAGCTGCAGGAGCTGCGGGGGAAGGATCTGGTGCCCAGGGCGCAAATTGAGGCGGAGATCTCCGAACTGCAGAAAATCCCGGAGGAGCAGCGAGCACCGAGTGTCACAAAGCGCCTTGAAATGCTCCAGGACGCACGTTTGTTCCCGGAGGAGTGGTTTATCCATGTCCGCAACGGAAAGGGCGGACGAGAGCGTTTAAGCCCGATTATAGGCAAAAATGCAGGGCAGATCATTGAACGGATAACTGATACACCGTCAGAGGAAAAGGTGTGGCAGCACGTTCATAATTGCGCCGACATCCACGGTTATCGTGCGGAGTATGCCACGGCGATCTACAAGGCTCATGCCAGGGCAATCGAAGAGATTCCCTATGACCGGGTAAACCGTGGCACCGGGCGGCGTTATCAAAGCGAGGTTTATACTTGCCGAAAAGATGAAGCGGGGAAGAAGCTGGACAAGGCTGCCATGCTGATCTGCAGCAAGGCGCTGGGGCATAACCGAATCAGCGTCGTAGCGGATAACTATATTCGGGGCCTGTAAGGAGGTGCGCTGCCGTGAGCGAGTTTGTAAAGAAAACGATAGTGGGTTATAAAGATGTTCCTGGCGGCAGCTCGGACCCAGATTGTACCCACGTGATTCTGACGCTGAACGAGTATAAAAAGATTGTCCGGGAGAGGGACGAGGCAATCCGAACGGTCGGCATTGAACGTCAGAATGCTGACCGTCAAATGAACGAAGAAAAAAACAATGCTGCATACCAAATCAGGCAAGTGAGAGATCAGGCGGTCAAGGAAATCGCAGAAATGCAGGGAGCATTGGCGCAGGCCCAGAAGGATGCAGCATATCAACGGCACCTAAATGAAAACCTGCTGCGGATCTCTCGGGAAAGAGCTAATGCGGATCGAGGACTAAAACCGAAAAAAGAGCATACCGGATATGTTGTGATGAATATGCAGGAAAAGAAATTGCAGAGAAAGAACAGTCGGGGCTATTACACAATCACATTATGGGAAACGGTGCTGCAGAGTCCCTATTCTGTAGATTTCACTGAAGAACAGGCCAGATATCAGATTCATGAAGATCTAATGCAGCATGAAGATGGAAAAGAGTGGGCGTTAAGCAGAATTGGAATTTGTGAGAAGCCAGATCCGAAGTTCTGTGACCCGTTTGAATATAATGAAATAATGGAAAATGAAAATGTTCTTGTTCGGTATCAGCTGCGTGCAAACTATCAGGCACGGCGAGGGGAGAAGACCGGCTTTTGGGACATCATATTGGTGCATCAGAAGCCGATACCGCAGGTCCCGAAAGACATGAGACCATGAAAAAAGCCGCCATTTGGCGGCTTTTCAAATTTGACCATATATGCTAATATACCTACGCTGCCCTTCTCCAATCTGGCAACAGAGAGGAGGTGATAGCGTTGAGTAACCTCACCAGTTTTTTAGTGTCAATCGGAGCAAGTATAGTTGGCTACTATATTTGCAAGTGGCTTGATCGACACAGCAAGGGCAAGTAAGCACAAAAGGATTCCCGGAGAGTGGCTACCTCTCCGGGAATCTGCTTTTCGCGTGATAGCCTTGAATACCTCACCAGTTTCTTGGCTATGGTCAT
Organism: Dysosmobacter segnis; assembly: GCF_014297285.1. Lineage (GTDB taxonomy): Bacteria > Bacillota > Clostridia > Oscillospirales > Oscillospiraceae > Oscillibacter > Oscillibacter segnis. The sequence continues at coordinate 3,840 of NZ_JACOQI010000045.1, read as the reverse complement.
TATACCACGCCTGCTGTAGTCTATGCAAGTACGGATAGATTATTATTTGTAAAAATAGCCTGTCCAAAGGACTTGAAAAAGAAGTACGGACAGGCTATACTTACAACAAAAAATGCGGATTTACTTCATTGATAATATATGCCCCCCCTAATAGCCTATGGCTTATAGAAAAAAAGAAGGTTTTTTCTTAAACAAGAGAAAGTCGGAAGGGAATTGGGGGTGTGCGGAGGGGTGTGGGAATGTGGTAAACCCAGCGGGTTTTCCATCATTTCCATGCCCCGGAGCGAGGGGGAAAAGGGGAGGTGACTTTCTCTTTAAGCCCCCATAGGGGGCGCTCTTTGGCTCCCCTTTTCCCCCTTCCCGCCCGCAGGCGGACCCCGCCGCAGCGGATTTTTCTTTTTGCTTCTTTTTCTTTTTTGGATTGGAGGTGTTTTTATGACGATGGATCAGCAAGCAGCTCTGGAGCGTCAGCGGGCGCTTTACAGGGAGAAGAACGCCCATCTCCGGCAGTATCTGGAGACGGTAGATCCATTTGAGTTTTATCGAGAGATCTTTCCTGAAGGCTCATTTGAGCGAAAAGGCCATTATGAAGATGCCAAAGGAAACGCTATTGCGTTGACTGTTCCTAAAAAGCAAAATAGCCGTGAAAATGGTGTAGCATTAGAGATTGAGGGCGACGGTAGAGCTCGGAGACATTTGATTACAGATGAACTGCAGGAGTTGGGGGAGATCCAGGACACAGATTTTACAATTATGTCCCCTATTTCATATTTTGGTAGGCAGCGTAGCGGGAAGAATGCCAGGTATCTTTATGCCATCGTTTTCGATTTGGATGGTGTCGGTATGCCGCAGCTTCGTGATACGCTGCACCAGATGAATAAGGATATTATTCCCAAAGCTACCTTTATCGTAAACAGCGGGACAGGCCTGCATCTGTATTATGTGTTGACTGAGCCGGTTCCTATGTACCCGCAGAATCAAAAAACATTGAAGGAACTGAAGTATGCTCTTACCAGGCAGATTTGGAATAGATTTACTTCGTCTATTCGGGAGCCGCAGATGCAGGGAATTTTACAGGGATTTCGTGTGGTTGGTTCTGGATCTAAGTTAGGACGTGATTATCCTGTGGTAGCGTTTCGGTTTGGTGATGCGGTGGAGCTGGAGAAGCTGCTTGACTATATCCCAGACAGTAATGGGGAACAGCAGCGTATACAGGCACTCATGAGAAAGAGCCGCTTGTCGCTGGCCGAGGCGAAGGCGAAGTACCCTGACTGGTATGAACGCAGGATTGTGAAGAAGGAGCGCCGGGGCCGTTGGACGGTGAAGCGGGATCTCTATGATTGGTGGCTGCATCGCATTTCGGATGAAATCAAGGTAGGACATCGCTTTTACGGCATTATGACTTTAGCCATCTATGCAAAGAAGTGTGACATAGACGAGGAGGAATTGCGGGAGGACGCCTTTGGTTTGCTTCAGCGATACGATGATATGAGTGTTGAGGACATTAACCGTTTTACAAAAGATGATGTTGTGTGCGCCCTGGAGATGTTTAACGAGGATTATGTGACGTTTCCAAGAGATGATATTGCAAAGATTTCCGGGCTTTCAATGCCAGTAAACAAAAGAAACTGGAGAAAGCGAGCAGATCATGTAAAGTTGATGAATTTTGTACGTGATGAAATAAATGGAAATAAAGACTGGAGAAACAAAAATGGTCAACCGAGCAAACGTGGGATAATTTTTGAGTATATGCGTTCTCACCCGGATGTAAAAAAGAAGACAGAGATTGCCAGAGACCTTCAGATTGACCGTGGAACAGTGGCAAAATATTATGATGGGATAATGCAAGATCTGCAGCAAGGGCCGAGGGATAAACGGTACAGTTGACAATACTTACAATGTATGTATAATATAATTATGGAAACGCTAAAATTTGAATGGGACCCAAATAAAAACGAAACTAACAAAAAGAAGCATGGCTTATCCTTCGAAACGGCAAAGGAGGTTTTTTACGACGAGTTCGCCATTCTGTTTGATGATCCGGATCACTCTGATGATGAAGAGAGATTTCTTATTATCGGTGAAACCAAGGCAGAACAAATTTGTATCGTGAGCCATTGCTACCGTGACCATGAAAATGTTATTCGTATTATTTCGGCAAGAAGAGCAACCAGAACTGAGCAGAGGACTTACCTTGATGGAATTTGAGGTGATTTTATGAGAGATGAATATAATATCAGGGAACTGAACCCGAGAAAAAATCCCTATGCAAGTCGCTTGAAAAAGCAGATCACTATTAACATTGATGGCAGCACAATAGATTATTTTAAGTCTATGGCGGCAGCAGATGGAATCCCGTATCAGACCCTTATCAATCTCTATTTGAGGGATTGTGCGGACAATCGCAGAAAAATTCAAATGTCTTGGCAGTAATGAAAAAGCGGAAGAAAAACGTGTTCTTCCGCTTTTCTATATTGCTACATATCTACAAATATAGTAAACTATAAAATATAGTTATCTACAAAAATATGAAACTATAAAAATAGGAGCGTGAGTATATGATTATTGCAGTAGCTAATCAAAAGGGCGGTGTCGGCAAAACAACCACGTCCCAGGCACTGGCTGCAGGACTGGCAGTAAAGGGGTACAGAGTTCTGGGGATTGACCTCGATCCGCAGGGAAATTTTTCTACGGCCTGCGGAGCAGAGAACTATAATGTCCAGACGATTTATGAGGTTATGAAGCGGGCGGCCAGCATCCAGGACGCCATTCAGCACACGAAGGGCGGCTATGATGTTGTACCGGCTAATATTATGCTGGCTGGCGCAGAGCAGGAACTCTCCCAGACCGGCAAGGAACACCGGCTGAAGGAGGCCGTGGCGCCGGTGGCCGGTGACTATGACTTTATCGTGATTGACACACCGCCTTCCCTGGGCGTGCTGACGGTGAACGCCTTTACCTGTGCCACCGATATTCTGATTCCGACAACGGCAGGAATTTTTGCGACCGCCGGGATCTCCCAACTAAACGAGACCGTTACCAGCGTTCAGAAGTATTGCAATCCGGCTGTCAAAGTGCGTGGAATTTTGTTTACGAGATTTAATCCGCGGGCGAATATCAGCCGGCAGATGAAGGAACTGGCGGAGCAGCTTGGCGAATACATTTCTGCGCCGATCTACAAGACATACATTCGATCTGCTGTAGTGGTGGAGGAGGCCCAGGCGAACAGCCAGGATATTTTTGACTATGCCAACAAGTCTACGGTGGCAGAAGACTATAAAGCGTTTATTGACGAATTTTTGAAAGGGGTAAATGAATAATGGCAGAGAAAGCAAAGTTTGACCGGGAGGCTGCGTTTAAGTCTATCATCGGAGCAGGACGCCAAAGCGAGAATGCTGCTGTTGCTGAAGAGAAAAATACAAAGAAAAATAGTGACCGGGTGCAGCGGGCCTATTATCTGGATCGGGACATTGATAAAGCGCTGCGTAGGATGGCGCTGGAGGAAGGAAAGAATCTGACTGAGTCTATTAATGATGCTTTGCGTAAAGGACTTGTGGAGTATCTTTGATAGAATCTGTGTGAAAAAATGCGGAAGGCAAGCAATACTTGCCTAAATGTAAACCGTGTGCGGTTTACATTTGATGGGCATTTGTTTAATTTGGAGGTAAAAGAGTGGAACTGTCTCAAAAGCTAAAAGAATTAAGGAAGAAGCAGGGACTAACACAGTTAGAACTGGCCGAAAGGCTGTTTGTGTCCAGGCAGGCCATATCTGGATGGGAAGCAGGAACGTCGAGGCCATCGACAGAGAATCTGCAGAGCCTGAGCAGGTTATTTAATATC
>NZ_JACOQI010000044.1 GCF_014297285.1 Dysosmobacter segnis | reverse complement strand
TCTTGCCCGCTTGATGGCGAGCCCTATATCGTGAAAATCAAAGCGTCTTTCATCTCGTTCTATCTTCATAACATCACCTGATATGATTTTACATTTCATGTGATATTATTTGAACGACTACATATTTCATACTACTGACTATTTGATTTCACATTCTTTTCTTCCAAAACTTGTATTGTTCGAGTCGAAGAACTATAATATACTCTATGGAGGTGCAGAATGGATTATATGACACTAAAAGAGGCCGCCGAAAAATGGGGCGTGACACCTCGTAGAGTAAATTACTATTGTGCTGCCGGGCGTATTCCTGGTGCTGTAAAGATGGCAACTATCTGGCTAATTCCAAAAGATGCGGAAAAGCCGATTGACGGAAGGACAAAACAAGGGAAGGGGTTGCACCATGAATAAAATCCTGATTATAGATGATGACAGAGAACTGTGCGCTTTGATTAAACGTAGCGTACAAGCAGAAAACATAGAAGCTGATTTTTGTAATACCGGAAAAGAGGGCTTACAAAAATTAAGAGAGCAGGAGTATCAGCTTGTGGTGCTGGATGTGATGATGCCTGGTATGGATGGCTTTGAAACGCTGGAAGAAATCCGCAAAGAGAACAGTCTGCCGATTTTGATGTTCACATCTAAAAATGACAGCATTTCTAAAGTACGGGGCTTACGAGCCGGGGCGGACGATTATCTGACAAAACCATTTGATATGGACGAACTGATTGCCCGTATTGCGTCCCTCATTCGCCGCTACACCCGTTTTAATCATCAAGCCGGAGCTGTGCAAAAACTGGATTTTGATGGATTGCAAATTGACCTTGAAAATCGTTCTGTTACGACGGCAAACGGCACTTTTGAACTTCCGCCAAAGGAATTTGATTTGCTCCTGTACTGTGCAAAACATCAAGGGAAAATTTTGACCAAACAGCAGATTTATGAGGAAGTATGGGGCGAAGAATATTTCTATGATGACAGTAACATTATGGCGATTATCAGCCGACTTCGTAAAAAATTAGAAGTCAATCCTTCAAGCCCAAAGTACATACAAACGGTCAAAGGGATTGGCTACCGGTTTAATAAGGAGGTGTAGTCAGCATGGAAATTATCGTATTCTTGTCCATTGTGATTGCTGTTGTGGCTGTATTGACTTCTATCGTTCTCGTTCGGCGTGTAAAAAAACAAATAGCAGAAATGACCGATGTGCTGGTTGATGTGAAAAACGGAAATGGCAACCGGCGTATTCTATCTGCAACAAATGAACTGACAGCACCTCTTGCCTATGAAATCAATGAGATCGTTGTGGCCTATGAAAGCAGACTTTCAACTGTACGGCAGACAGAAGAAACCAACCGCCAGCTTATGACGAGCCTTTCCCATGATGTGCGAACGCCCCTTACTACTCTGATTGGGTATCTTGACGCTGCACACAAAGGACTGGTCACAGGAAAAGACCGGGATGATTATATTGAAACCGCCCGCCGGAAAGCCCATGATCTGAAAGAATACATTGATGTACTCTTTGACTGGTTCAAGTTAAATTCTAACGAGTTTGCTTTGGAGATCCAGAGTGTTGAGGCCGCAGAGCTGACAAGAAATATCCTCATTGACTGGATACCGATTTTTGAGGATAAACAGGTTGAGTATGACATTGATATTCCCGAAAATCCTGTCCGGGTAAGATTGGATATGGACAGCTATATGAGGATTGTCAATAATCTCATTCAAAATGTAATCGCTCACAGCCATGCAGACAAAATCAAAATTGTCCTGTCAAAGAAGGAAAATAACATGGAGCTGCTGCTGGCGGATAATGGAGTGGGAATTGAGAAGGAAGATTTGAAACACATTTTTGAACGGCTTTATAAGTGTGACAAAGGACGGTCTGAAAAAGGAAGCGGTCTTGGTCTTTCTATTGTCCATCAGCTTGTAGAAAAGATGGGTGGGAGTATAACAGTTGAAAGTTTGCCGGGAAAAGGAACTGAATTTATGTTGCTTTTTCCTTTGGAGAGTTAAGCGGGTTCCCGTCTTTATGGCGGGAGCCTTTGTCATTTTACTGGATTTCAAATTGCAAGGTTAATGCAAGGTTGCGGCAAGGTTAATGCAAGGTTGGCATGATAGAATACCTTACAGAACAGGAGGTTTTGAATATGGATACAAATTATATCATTGAAACAAAAAATCTGACGAAGCAATACGGCTCACAAAAGAGTGTGGCTGACTTAAATATTCATGTGAAGCGTGGGAGAATTTACGGTCTGCTGGGCAGAAACGGAGCCGGAAAAACCACTACCATGAAAATGCTGTTGGGCTTAACGAAGCCGACTTCCGGGGAGGTCAAAATCTGGGGAAAGTCTTTGCAAGGGAATGAAAAGAAGCTGTTGCCCCGTATCGGAAGCCTGATTGAGTCCCCCGGTTTTTATCCCAATCTGACCGGCACAGAGAACCTGCGTATCTTTGCTACTCTGCGGGGCGTACCAAACAATCATGCCATCAAAGATGCTCTGGATCTGGTAGGACTGCCCTACAAAGATAAAAAGCTCTTTTCACAGTATTCTCTTGGTATGAAGCAGCGGCTTGCCATCGCCCTTGCCGTTATGCACGATCCGGAGCTTTTGATTTTGGATGAGCCGATCAACGGCCTCGATCCCATCGGTATTGCAGAAGTACGTTCCTTTATTCGTGAGCTTTGTGACGCGCGAGGAAAAACCATTTTGATTTCCAGTCACATTCTTTCGGAGATTTCCTTGCTGGCTGACGATATTGGAATTATCGACCACGGCGCATTGCTGGAAGAAGAAAGCCTTGCTGAGCTGGAGCAAAAAAGCAGTAAGCATATCCGTTTTACGCTTTCGGATACTGCACAGGCGGCAAGAATTTTGGAACGCAATTTCCATGAAACCCATTTTTCCATACAAGACGACCACAATCTGCGTCTACACAATATGGAGCTACCCGTGGGGAAAATTGTAACTGCCTTTGTAGAAAACGGATTGGAGGTATCAGAAGCACATACCTGTGAAGAAAGTCTTGAAGATTACTTCAAGCGTGTGACAGGGGGCGAAGGAATTGCTTAAACTAATCAAATGCGAATTTTTGAAATTGAAACGGAAGCCATTGGTATTTATTTCCCTACTGCTTTCTGTTTTCATGCCATTGGCTTATGCTTTCTTTCTGGCAGATGTAAACACTGATGTGGATGCTGTAAATGGAGTGATGTCCAGCCTATTCCAGCTTAGTGCATATTTGCTTTTGATGCCGCTTCTTGTGATACTGGCTTCGAATCTGTTGTTTGAGGAACTTGATAATGACACACTGAAAAACCTTGTTACCGTACCGGTAAATAGAACCAAGCTGGTGCTGTCCAAGATGCTGGTTTTACTGTTGTTTGCCGTTGGCTTTATGGCAGTTGGAGGATTGGTAAATCTTGCGGTTTTGTTGTTTCAGGGTTGGAAACCGGTTGGGTTTTGGACCTTGTTTGGCGTTGGAATTGAAGAAGGGCTGATTATGTGGGTGGGCGCACTTCCCTGTATTCTGCTCGTTGTTCTTCTTAATAAAAACTATATCGTGTCTGTCGTGATTACCTTTTTCTATACGATTGCGAATTATATCCTTTCCATGAACGATATGTTTCTCACACAGCCTTTTGGTTTGAACATAGGAACCCTGTTTCCGGGACCGCTGGCCTTCCGCTGGACATTCCAATTTTATGACCAAAGCCAGACCAGTGCGGAGTTAGCAGATTTGTTGGAACGGGTCAGTCCGTATTTTCTGAATGGTGTTCAGGTATTCGGTGTGATTATTGTGGAAGCCATTGTATTTCTTGCGCTGATTGCATTTGTTTACCGGCGACAGGAAATCTAAGGGGGTGTGACTATGTGGAACTTATTAAAATCGGAATTACTGAAACTGCGCCGGTGCCAGATTCTTTTGGTAGGACTGGTGGCGCTTGCACTCTGTCCTTTGGTTCAGTATGGAAGTCAGTTGATTGTGGAGGCAGAGTACCGAAATCCAAATTATGATTTTTCTGCACTATTTGAAAATGTTGTTTGGGGAAACACTCAGATATTCCTTCCAATTTCACTGGTAATGATCGGAGGATGGCTTATAGACAGAGAATCCACTCATGATACACTGAAAAACATCATGACAATTCCTGTTTCTATGCCGAAAATGTTGGGAGCTAAGTTACTTTTAGTCGGTATGCTTGCAGTTCTGCTGGGAATATACAGCGTTGGCATTACCTTGATTACTGGATTGACGGTTGGATTATCGGGACTGACAGCGGAAGTGTTTTTTCATGGAGGTACGCAGATCGTGTTAGCGGCTCTGACGACCTATTTGGTCTGTATGCCGCTGATCCTGATTTTTGGGCAGATTCGAGGGGCATATCTGGGCGGTTCCATTCTGGCGTTCTTCCTTGGATACAGCATGTTGTTTTTCAAAAGTGGTATCCTTGCCAGCATCTATCCGTTCTCTGCTGCGCTGATTTTAGTGGGATTTGACATGAGTGAATATGCCGGAACAACCACATCCTCAACCCCTTTGTTGGCGGTCATTGGGATTGGCATCATGGTTCTCTGGGCGGTGCTGTTGTTACTGATGTCCAGTAACAAAAAAGAAATGAAATCCCGTAAACAGGCAAATGCCAAGGGAAAAGGAAAGCGTGCTGTACGCAGGAAAGGAAGGTGATAGCTGTGAAGAAAATAGTTTTATCATTATGCCTGATACTATTGGGTGCTTCTGTGCTTTCAGGTTGTACAAAAGACGAATTTCTCGATCAGTATAACAATATTGTTCAGTCTGCTGGTTCCATAGCGCTTACCGGAAATTCATCCTTACAAGGTACGAAAGAAAAAGGAATTGATGATTATACAGGGACTTATACGGCTGATTATGCGAACTTTTCAGGTACAGAGTATTTGTTCGGAGGAACTTCCATAAAGAGAGAAGCCGGTAAGGAGCTGTCCATTGATTGCACCTTGGAGATTACGGAAGGTACTGCAAAAGTATTTTGGATTTCTGGATCTGATGAAGCAGTCACGTTGATTGAAGCAACCGGAACTTATAGTGACACAATTACACTTCCTGATGGTGGAAATTATATTGGCATTGAATGTGAGAATTTCACCGGAAACATTGAATTAAATATTGAATAATACTCTGCCGGACGACGGCAAAAGAAAAAAGCCGTCGCAGAGCAGACATATTTTCACGCGCCTATGAAACGGCGGCTTTGATTTTCAGAGCCGCCGTTTCTTTGCGTTTGCACAAACCAATGACGACTTGCAGGGACACGGTAGCTGATTGGAGGTTATTTTGCCGTGTCCTTTTCTCTTTTTCGCAGTATCCATGATCTGCACCAGTTAAAAAAAGCGTAGCTCCTCCATCGGAGCAGTCCGGCTTTGAATGTGAAATTAAACAGTACATAACCGATAATATATTTTCGTGCGCTTGTGCGGCTTCGTGTCGCGCAGGCGCATTTTGCTTTCCAGACTTCGAGACAAAGTGTCCCGAGGTGCGGTGCCGTTCTCCGCCGTTACTCCATTTCGTTTCCGACCAACCCCGAACAAACTGAAATGGAGGATTTTACGATGACTACTATCAATCTGAAAGATTTTTATTATTGGTACACGCAGGATCAGCTTATCGAAGTTTCTGACGAGGTGGCCGAGGTATTCAAGGCCGATGCCCGCTATGAAATGGCCTACCAGCGGCGGCTCTCCCGGCACAAGGCGCAGTATTCTTTGGACTGCGATGACGGGATTGAATATTCCGCTTGCCTGCATGAGCCGACCCCGCAGGAGCTCCTTGAACGGATGGAAACCTTTCTTCGTCTGTGGAACGCTCTCAATTCTCTGCCGGAGATCCAGGGCCGCAGAATTGACGCACATATCATTCTTGGCAAGTCGATTAAGGAAATTGCCGAGGCCGAGGGCGTACATGAGGAGTCTATTCGCCAGTCGATCAAGCGTGGCCTTGAACGCATGAAAAAAACTTTTTGATTTTTTCTTCTTAACCCACTTGGAATTGATGAAAAAATGTCTCGGTTTATGAGAGGAGATTTTCTTCCTAACGCAAGGGAATAACGGCAACCCTGAGTAAGTACGGGGAGCCAGACGGTGGGTGCGCGGTGACATCTCCCAAAAGAGATTGAGCGAACAACACCAACACTGTAAATGGGCCCGGCCATCCCAAGGCCATGATCCGGCGCTGAACAGGTTGGCTGCCTGTTCCTCCGGGCTTGTCGCTTTACTTGCGTTGAGAGCGCCGCACAGAAAATAACGATTGTCTTTGGACAGGCCAAATAAATATGTGCGGCGCTCTCTAATATTCAAAAACTATAATAAACCTCGAAACAAAGTGTCCCAAGGTGGGGTAAGGCAACAGGCCAGCATCCCGGTGGTGCTGGCCTGTTGCGTTTCCCTACTAAACAGCGGGAGGCGTTCTATCAATCTGCGAAGGAGGTTTACCGTGAAATTAACTACACAGGAACTTGAACAAATGAGAAGCGTTGACATTGGCGCGGTGGCTGCCGAGTCCCTGCCTGATGTGAGCGGTATGACCTTTGACAATGCGCTTTCCCGAAAGGAGCGCATCTCTCGATTTTTGCAGACTGTCAAAAATCCATACTGCTTTTGCATCGGTGGTGTTGGCGTGAAAATTGAATTTGCTGAAAGCGGGCCATCTCTCCAAGATAAGCTGACGGATTTCCTGCTGCGGCAAAGAAGCGGGCTGTAACTTCGGTTACAGCTCGTTTTGCTTCTTCGAGACAAAGTGTCTCGAAGCGGAGGCATCCTTGTTGTCCTCCCCGGACAGAGTTATAATATAAGTGTAATGTGATAGGGAAGGAGGAACAATGGCACGAGCAAAAAACAGAGGGTATCAGCAGAGTTTCTCTCCCTCTT
>NZ_JACOQI010000043.1 GCF_014297285.1 Dysosmobacter segnis | reverse complement strand
TCTTGCACGCTTGATGGCGAGCCCTATATCGTGAAAATCAAAGCGTCTTTCATCTCGTTCTATCTTCATAACATCACCTGATATGATTTTACATTTCATGTGATATTATTTGAACGACTGTGTATTTCATACTACTGACTATTTAATTTCACATACGCAAAATTGATGATCGCGGAAATGTGAGGTACAATATACCTATAACTTTGGGACAATTTGTCCCGAAGATCAGAGGTTGGTATCTAAAATAAAATCAGAAATATTGTGAGGTTTCTGTGACATTTGGGTGCTATACTGAAAATGAAGGAGTGTGATACCATGCGAATTTTAGTAGTCGAGGATGATCGGCTTTTGAATAATACTTTATGCTATAACTTGAATACTGCGGGCTATACGGTTGATTCTGCACTGACAAAATCAGTGGCCAGTAGTTTCTTGACAAAGCAGGACTATGACCTGATTGTGCTGGATGTAAATTTGCCGGACGGGAACGGTTTTGACTTCTGCCGGGAAATAAAAGAGCGTCGCCCTGATACCGTTATTATTTTTCTGACCGCAAATGATATGGAAAGCGATATGCTCAAAGGGTATGAACTGGGCGCAGAGGATTATGTGACAAAACCTTTCCCTATGAGCGTCTTTCAAAAGAAATTAGCGGTAGTGCTGGGTAGGCTGACAAAACAATATGGTGGTGATACTTATGAGGATGGCACACTGACCATCAATTTTTCAGAAATGAGTGCTACTCTATCAGGAAAGCCACTTACATTCACCCCACTGGAATATCGACTTTTGAAAATCCTGATGAAAAATCCGCAGATTGTTTTGACCCGGCAAGTCTTGTTGGAAAAGCTGTGGGACGCAGACAGAAATTTTGTGGATGAACACGCTCTGACTGCGGCGATCAGCCGGGTACGAAACAAAATCGAAACACCTGACCGTCAGTATATCAAAACGGTATATGGTATGGGCTATATATGGATCGGAGGAGTGCTGAAATGAATGTGCGAAAACTTTCCGTCAACAAAGCCTGTATCTTTTTTGCTGTTCTCCTGCTGGTGGCAATGGGGACGGTTTCAGCAGCTTTGTATGGGCTGACCCAAAATATAACCGCTGTCTGGTATGTATTATTGTTCGGCATTTTTGTGCTGGTTTGCGCTGTTTGTTTTATGGTGCTGGTTCGCCGCAAACTGGCAATGTTCTCCGATGCTTTTTGCAGTTTAATGGATGATATGTTATCCGGGAATATGCAGCCGAAACAGACTGTGGAAGAAGAAAGTCTTTTCTATAAAATTGAATATCGGCTGAACCGTTTATATGAAGTCATGCAGGAAAACAAGAACGGCATTGCACAAGAACGGGCTGACCTGCAAGAACTGATTTCCGACATCTCCCATCAGGTCAAGACCCCGATTGCGAACTTGAAAATGATTAACAGCACTCTGCTTGAAAATGAAGTCCCTGTGCAAAAACAAAAAGAGTTTCTAACGGCACAGGCCAGCCAGCTTGATAAACTGGATTTTCTCATGCAGGCTATGATTAAAACCTCTCGTTTGGAAACAGGTGTTATTTCTCTGAAAAAGAAAAGCCAGCCGCTTTATGACACGCTTGCCGCCGCATTGGGAGGTATTCTTCTGAACGCCGAGAAAAAACAGATCAATGTTCAAGTGGACTGCCCGGAGAACTTGGTCGTTTCCCATGACAGAAAATGGACAAGCGAAGCACTGTTCAATATTTTGGACAATGCAGTGAAATATACGCCGGAGGGCGGTCAAATCCGTGTTTCGGTTGAAAGTTGGGAAATGTATGTGAAAATCGACATTGCAGATACAGGCATTGGCATTTCAGAACAGCATCAGGGAGCAATTTTCAAGCGTTTCTATCGAGAGGACATCGTACATGATGTAGATGGAATTGGTATTGGTCTATATCTGGCTCGTGAGATCGTAACCTTGCAAGGCGGTTATATCCGGGTAACATCCGAGGTTGGGAGGGGTTCAACTTTTTCCGTCTTTCTGCCTCGACAATAAAATAAGTACGCTAAAAAACAAAATGTCACAGGCCTATGACATTTGAGATTTAATTAAACAGAGGTATTTTGTTTCCCGTGACATTTCTGTGAGGTTTACCTTTTATGATAGAGCCATCAAAAAGAAAGGGTGGTGTTCTATATGAACATATTACAAACGACAGATTTGAAGAAATATTACGGCACCGAACCGAACATTACAAAAGCATTGGATGGCGTGACCCTATCCATTGAGGAAGGTGAATTTGTTGCCATTGTTGGTACTTCCGGCAGCGGTAAGTCTACTTTGCTGAACATGATGGGCGGGTTAGATACGCCAACTTCCGGCAGTATTAAAGTAAAAGGGAAAGAATTATCGAAACTCAAGGATGAACAGCTTACCATCTTCCGCAGACGTAACATCGGGTTTATCTTTCAGAATTACAATCTTGTTCCTGTGCTGAATGTCTATGAAAATATTGTCCTGCCGGTGGAGCTGGATGGTGATACCGTGGACAAGCGGTTTATGGATGAAGTCGTGAAAATGTTGGCTCTCGATGGGAAGCTGAACAGTATGCCTAACAATCTGTCCGGCGGCCAGCAGCAGCGTGTAGCGATTGCCCGCGCCCTTGTTTCCAAACCAGCTATTATACTTGCAGATGAACCGACAGGCAATTTGGATAGCCGGACAAGTAGTGATGTTCTTGGTTTGCTGAAAGTTACAAGTCAGAAGTTCCATCAAACGCTTGTAATGATTACCCATAACAATGAAATTGCCCAGCTTGCCGACCGAATTATCCGTATTGAGGACGGAAAAATCGCACAGTGACAGGGGGTGACATTGATGGATGATATTTTATTTGGGAACAATAATCAGGCAACAATCAATCGTCTTGCCAAAAGAAGCTACCGCGCTAATAAGCAGAGAAATGTTTTCGTTACCATCACATTATTCTTGACCGCCTTTATGATTACATCTGTATTTAGTTTGGGGTGCAGTTATTTTGAAACCTATCAAATGCAGCAAATTCGTGCGATGGGCACGACTGCGGATGTGGCAATTACAAGCCTCTCAGAAGAACAATATGAAGAATTGAGCCGATCCAGCTTGGTATCCGTAGTTGGTGTCAGTCAGAGATTGGGCAGCATTGATACATCTGGAATGGACGATGCCCTGCTGAGTATTACTTGGATAGACGAAACAGAATGGCAAGAACACCGTGTACCAACAATTTCGGATATACACGGAGATTATCCGCAAGCAAAAAATGAAATTATGCTCCCTACATGGGCTTTGCGTGCAATGGGGATTGATGATCCACAGATAGGGATGAATATTTTCCTTTCCTATCAACTCGGAACAGATTATCAATATATCTCCGATGAATTTGTTTTGTCGGGCTATTACATAGATTATTCGGCTTCACGTGCAGGCAACCGTGGTGCCGCTTATGTTTCGGAGCTTTTTGCAACACAAACAGGGCTTCCCTTTGATGGTGTGTCTACCGCAATGATTTCTTTTTCTGATGGCAGTAATGCCCTGCGATCCTGTGAAAAACTAAAACGGAAGATTTCGTTTACAGAAAGTCAGTCCTTTGAAATTGTACCTATTGCTCAGAGCAATTCCACCACAATTGTTCTTCCACTGGCTGCTATTATCGTCTTTATCATTATCAGCGGCTATTTGCTGATTTATAACATTCTGTATATCTCAATTTCAAGAGATACACAATTCTATGGACAGCTTAAAACGATAGGCACGACAAAAAGACAAATCAAGCGGATCGTGCGTTCTCAAATATTCAGAACGGCGGTGATCGGTATTCCCAGCGGCCTGATTGTCGGTGGTATTGTTTCGCTTGGACTTGTTCCGTTTGCCATGAATATGATGTACTCAAGCGATACAGAGCTTGGGGAGATAGTGTCCTTTTCCCCCATTATTTTTGCGGGTGCCGCAATCTTCACATTTTTTACTGCAATCATCGGCAGCATGAAACCAGCGAAAATAGCTGCAAGTATTTCTCCTGTTGCGGCTTCACGCTATACGGAGGCAAATACAAGGAGTTACCGAGATCATAAGAGCCATAGAACAAAATTATCTCGGATGGCACGAGATAATATTTTTAGAAACCCTAAAAGCGCTTTCCTTACTTTTGCGTCCTTATTTTTAGGCTTAATATTGTTTTTGGTTTCTGCTGGTCTACTATCAAGCCTAAGTCCCGACAATTTTGTAAATCAATGGGGAGAAAGTGATTTCGCATTGACTTACAGCATTTCCGAAGAAGGAAACCTGCTCACTGATGAAATGTTGCAGCAAATTGAAACAATGCAGGGAATTGAAAATCTGCGCGTCACTTATTCTGCTTCACCGTGGCCCACTATGGATGTCATTTACGACGAAAATGTATTCGGGAAATATATTGATTCCTTGGATGGCGTATCAGGTCTTGATCTTTCAAATGCGGAAACACGAAAAAACTATACAGATAATTTTTGGAGCGGCGTTTACGGAATAGATTCCAGATATATCGAAGAACTTAATAAAACGCTTGATAAGCCTATTGACTTAACCGCCTTTGAAAAGGGAGAGTTGGTGGTTTTGCCCGCTATGACGGATGATGAGGGAAACCTATTGATTCAGCCAGGGCAAGCAATCACCGTTGTCGGTGAGTCCGGGGAACAGGTCTTTACAGTGGCAACTGGCTTTCTGAACGCTGATTTTCAGAGTGGTCGAGGAAATGAGAGAGGTACTGCCCCTGATTTGTATATCAGTGAGCAGGCAATAGAGAAGTTGTCTGGAGAAACCAAAATCTTTCGGATTGCTTTTGATACGATTGATAGCAGTTATGACAAAGGGATTATGGAGCAGCTTCAATCCATTACTGCTTCGTCACCGGGCATTACGATTCTGTCACGATATGAAAAGCAGCAAGAAATGGCCGGATATTTGCTGACCTCAAGGATTATAGCCGCAGGGTTGTCCGCTGTATTTTTGCTGATAGGAATTATGAATTTCATTAACACAATGGTTGTTAGTGTAAATACTCGGAAACATGAATTTGCAACACTTGAAAGTATAGGAATGACGAAAAAGCAAATTAGAAATGTATTGCTTTGGGAAGGCGGGTATTATTGGAGTATTTCTTTCCTACTGCTTGCCACACTGGGAACAGCGATATATATTCCAATATACTCAGCCTTTAGAAGAATGGTTCCTTATGCAGCTTTTCACTATCCTGTAATTTCTCTGTTGGTTGTCGCAGCTATTGTTTTGCTGGTCTGCTTGGCAACCCCCGTCATAACTTTCATGCAAAATGTTAAGCAAAGCGTTGTAGAGAGACTGCGGCAGAATTAAATATTTGCGATGAAAACCGGGAGATTATTCTCCCGGTTTTTCAAATCTCACAGGTTCGTGAGATTTCAGCCCATTATTCTGTCGAAACAGCGTGTGTCAGTGACATTTCTGTGAGGATTGCTTGTTAAGATAAGCGCAAAAGGAACAAGCTGCCGCACGACGGCAAAAGAAAAAAAGCCGTCGTACAGCAGCCTATCAACACGCCCATTTGAAACGGCGGCTTTGATTTTCAGAGCCGCCGTTTCTTTGCGTCTACACAAACCAATGACGACTTGTAGGGACACGGTAGCCGATGGGAGGTTATTTTGCCGTGTTCATTTTATTATTTCATTGTTCGCGTGATCTGCACCAGCTAAAAAAAGCGTAGCCCCTCCGTCGGAGCAGTTCGGTTTTGAACATGAAATTAAACAGTACATAACCGATAATACTTTTTCGTGCGCTTGTGCGGCCTTGTGTCGCACAGGCGCATTTTGCTTTCCAGACTTCGAGACAAAGTGTCCCGAGGTGCGGTGCCGTTCTCCGCCGTTGCTCCATTTCGTTTCCGACCAACCCCGAACAAACTGAAATGGAGGATTTTACGATGACTACTATCAATTTGAAAGATTTTTATTATTGGTACACGCAGGATCAGCTTATCGAAGTTTCTGACGAGGTGGCCGAGGTATTCAAGGCCGATGCCCGCTATGAAATGGCCTACCAGCGGCGGCTCTCCCGGCATAAGGCGCAGTATTCTCTGGACTGCGATGACGGGATCGAATATTCTGCCTGCCTGCATGAGCCAACGCCCCAGGAGCTTCTGGAGCGCATGGAGCTGTTCATCCGTCTGTGGAACGCACTCAACTCTTTACCGGAGATCCAGGGCCGCAGGATTGATGCCCACATCATTCTCGGAAAGAGCATCAAGGAAATTGCCGAGGCCGAGGGCGTACACGAGGAGTCTGTCCGCCAGTCGATCAAGCGTGGCCTTGAGCGCATGAAAAAAACTTTTTGATTTTTTCATTTTCCCCACTTGGAAATGATGAAAAAATGTCTCGGTTTATGAAAGAAGATATTCTTCTTTCCGCAGATAAACAGCGGCGGCCCCGGGCATAGTCCGAGGAGCCGGACGGCGGGTGCGCTGTGACTTTTTCTTTGGAAGAATGAGCGAACAACGCCAACGCCGCAACTGGGCTGGGCCAAGCCACGGCCACGATCCGGCATAGGACAGGCTGGCCGCCTGTCTCCCCAGCTGCCCTCTTATCTGCGAGGGAACGCCGCTCTGAGTATGGTTGTCTTTGGACAGGGCAAGAAAATGGGAGCGGCGTTCTCTATTTTATACTTACATGGAGTGAGACAAGAGGGCAGCATCGTTTAGGTGCTGCCCTCTTGCGTTTCCCCACGATATGCGGGAGGCGTATCCTATTTTTGATAAGGAGGTTTTACCGTGAGATTAACGGCAAAGGAACTGGAACAAATGAAAAGCGTTGACATCGGCGCAGTGGCTCCCGAGTCCCTGCCGGATGTGAGCGGTATGGCCTTTGACACCTCTCTCCCCCGGGAGGAGCGGATCGCTCTGTTTTTGCAGGCGGTAGAAAATCCATACTGCTTTTGCATCGGTGGGATCGGTGTAAAGATTGAATTTGCGGAAAGCGGGCCGTCCTTGCAGGACACACTGACGGACTTCCTGCTCCGGCAAAAAAGCGGGCTGTAACTTCGGTTACAGCTCGTTTTGCTTCTTCGAGACAAAGTGTCCCGAAGTGGAGGCATCCTTGTTGTCCTCCCCGGACAGAGTTATAATATAAGTGTAATGTGATAGGGAAGGAGGAACAATGGCACGAGCAAAAAACAGAGGGTATCAGCAGAGTTTCTCTCCCTCTT
>NZ_JACOQI010000042.1 GCF_014297285.1 Dysosmobacter segnis | reverse complement strand
TTGTAAGCAATAAACGCCGCCAAACCGCCGCCAGTGCCGGGCGTTGCGCCAATGATGACACCGACAAGAGAACCAATGCCAATGGGCTTGCGGCAGCGCCGATATTCCTCTTTTGTGATCTTATCCTTCGTCAGGGCCTTGGGGTCGTAAATTTTGTGATCCGTTTTGGGATCATATTTAGATTTGGTCAGAATTTCAGAGATGGCGAACATACCAATCAGCGCAATAATGAGGTCGATACCGGCCATCAGCTTCTTCTGACCAAACAGGAACCGCGCTGTACCGCTGATAGAATCCACGCCGATCGTGGTCATGAACAAACCAAGGCAGGCAGCAATCAGGCCCTTGAAAATGCTGTCATTCGACACACCAGCAATAACAGACAGTCCGAACACCGCCAGCGCAAAATATTCCGCAGGGCCAAAGAGCAGAGTGATCTTCGCGATCAGCGGAGCCAGAAACAGCAGAGAAAACGCACTGATCAGACCGCCGATCGTAGAGGCGTACAAGGCCATTTGCAGGGCCTTAAACGCCTGCCCTTTGACGGTCATCGGATAGCCGTCAAACAGTGTTGCCGCATTGGCGGATGTACCGGGCGTATTGATGAGGATCGCCGTGATCGAGCCGCCGTAGGTACCGCCGCAATAAATGGCCAACAGCATCAAGATCGCCATGGTCGGGTCCATGCCGTAGGTCAGAGGAATGCACAAGATAATGCCAAGGTCAGAGGTCAGGCCGGGGATCGCTCCGACCACGATGCCGATAACCAGGCCGACGGGGATAATCAAGAAGTTCTGCCAATTCAACAGAATTTGCAAACCGCCTAAAAATTGTTCCATGATCTTCCTCCTTCCCCGTTACGGCAGAGAGACGTGAAGCACGACTCGGAATACATAATATACGATGCCTACCATGGCAAGGGGGATCGCATAGTAATACCATTTTCTGGCACCATAGTACACCATGATCGCAAGAACCAGGATCACGGTGGAGATGACAAAACCAAAAGGTTTCACCATAAAGCAGTAGGCAACAAGGAACAGGCAATAGAGAATGGAGCGCAGTTCCTTCTTAAAGGCAGCGGAATGAAAGGATTCCTTCGTGACGGTCAATTCCTCTTTTTCCTTCATAAAGATGCCTTCCAGCAAAAGGCAGACGGCAAAAACAAACATGCCGCCGATGGCGATTTTAGGAAGCGTCTGTGCGGTAATAGCGGTTTTCTCCATCGTCTTGACCTGCGTAGGGATAGAAAACCATAAAAAAGAGCTGATAAGGGCAAACACGGTGCCCGATATGATCTCATGGTTATACTTGATTTTCATAATAACACACCTCAGTTAAAAAGGGGTGCCCCAAGCCCAAGGACTCAGGGCACCTCAGTCACTTACTGAACCAGAGGGATGTACTGACTCATAGCCTCAGTCTGGGAATCGATCATGCTCAGGATCTCGGCAGCATCGGAATCCCATGCCTTCATGCCCATGCCAGCCATGAACGTCTGGAACTCAGGATCGGCATACACTTCCAGAACAAACTCGCGCAGCTTTTCCTGGATACGGGGATCAACAGAGGAACGGACGGCCAGATAGTCCATACCGGTGAACTCCACGTCAATGCCCTGCTCCTTGAAGGAAGCAATGTGGCCAATGCCTTCCACATCCAGACCTTCGGGGATAAAGGTACCCAGGCAGTTCAGCTGACCGTTGATCACATAGTCGCGATAGGTCGGGGGAGAACCGATGGCAATATCCACATGGCCGCCAACCAGAGCGTTGATCGCTTCCTGGCCGCCGTCATAAGGCACTGCCTCGCAGGGGATGTCCAGAAGGGCGAACAGTGCGGAGATCATGGTGTAGCTGTCATTGCCGGGGCCGCCGGTAGTTGCATATTTCACCGTGTGGCCAGCGGCAGCGTAATCCTTCAGCTCCTGAATGTTGGTAATCTTGCTGGATGCGTTGCTGAGGATGACAAACTCCGTGATACGGATACCGCAGATGGGGCTGATGTCATCAATGGTATAGTCCACATCAATAAAGCTGGGAGTCAGAGAAAACAGAGGACCGTTGCAGCAGAACAGCGTGTAGCCATCGTCCTCAGCCTCCAGAAAATCGTTCATGCCGATGGTACCGGAACCGCCGGTATGGTTTTCAACGATCATGGGGACACCCAGGATCTTGTCGCTGTAAGAGGCGATCTGACGGGTGATCACGTCAGGACCGCCGCCCAGGCTCCAAGGCTGGATCAAGGTGATCTCCTTGGTGGGCCAATTCAGTTCTTCCGTAGCAGGGGCACCCGTCTCAGACGGAGTACCGGAGGTCGCGGGGGGCTCGTTGGTCTTTGCGCCGCAAGCAGCCATGCTCATGACCATGGCCAGAGCGAGAAGCAGGGATAAGAGTTTCTTGCTTTTCATCGTGGTTCCTCCTTAATTAGTGTTTGGTGGTAAATTTGATAAATTCCGGAGTAATACTTCCAGAATCGATCACAAGAGTGATGGCCTGAAAACCGTCAGGCTGGTGGAAATATGGGGGGTAAGATCGTTCGTCCGTGAAAAGGAATTGCGGCGGCCGGTTTGCGGGGCACATGGCCAAAAGCCGCTCATAAACCTCAGCATTTGCACTCCGGTAGCGGCGATCCGAGGATGCAGTTGTGATCACATACCGCAGCGGCATATCTCCCATAAATTGTTCTGAAATACTATCAACTTGACCGTGATGCGGCAATTTGAGAACGGTTACATTTTTGAGTAAAGAAATATCGACCTCGTCCCAGTCACCGGGGCAGCTATCTGCTGCCGTCAGAAAAACTTCGTCCCCTGCTTCGATCCTCAACAGGAAGCTGGTGTGATTGGACATAGCGTCTAACTTGGTCAGGATCTCTGTGATCACATCCATGTCTGTTTCATCATAGGCCCGCTCTATGAAAGCCATGTAATCGCTGATGCTCTTTTCCTTCGGTGCCAAGACGCTGATTTTCAGATCCTCTGCCAAATCCAGCCGGTCATCAGGATGGAGCACATGGACCGGAATTTGTTTGGCATTCGCATCCGATATGATCTCACGGTAGCTGTTCAAAGCCGCCGTATACAAGGGAACACTTCTGGCCGCCCCTTCTTTTGCTTCCAAGGGCTTGCCCTTCAAGAACGGTTCTGCCGGGTAGGGTACATAAATGGCGCCAACACTTACATCCTTCAGCACCGGCAGCAAGCCACAGACATGGTCCTCATGAATGTGAGAAATCAGCAGCGCATCAATATGATGGATCTGTCGGGTTCGCAAATATTCGGCGCAGCGAACACGGTAAGGATCTCCCTCAAACTCTTGCGGCAGATTGCCGCCTCCATCTAAGAGCGCCGTATAGCCCGTGTCTGATTCCATCAAAATGGCATCGCCATATCCGACATTCACAAATGTGATCCGCATTTCTTCACCTCGTTTTTTGTTTTGATAAAAAGAATCTCAAGTGGTTCCGCGAACGATCAGTTCTGTTGGCATTTCAATATACCATTTCGAAAGCTCTTCCCCGTCGATCAGGCGAAACAGCATTTCTACCGCTAACTTGCCCATCTGAAGGGAATCGATCCGCACCGTGGTCAACTCCGGTTCAATGACCCGGCTGACATAGCTGTCATCAAATCCGATCACTGCTACATCTTCCGGAATCCGGAGTCCCATACGCATCGCAGCCTTCATCGCTCCTACCGCAATGGTATCATTGGTACATAGCAGCGCAGTCGGCCGCTCCGGGCAGCTCAACATTTCACGGGCACAAGTTTCCGCGCACAGCTCATTGGCATCCACATCCCGTATAAGCAAAGGATCTACTGTGAGTCCGGCACTAACGATCGCGTCCATGTATCCGTTGTGGCGGTCATGGTAAATTTGGGGAGAAAAACGTCCCTCCAGTAAAGCGATCCGTCGATGGCCCTTCTGAATCAAATGTTCAGCGGCACATTTTGCCCCATGATAGTTGTCAACAGCGATGCAAGGCAAGTGTTCCATCTGGATCAGATTATTCAGCACAACAACAGGAATGTTCTGTTTGCAAAAGCTTTCGATAGAACTTCGGTCTGTTTGTCCGGCTATGATAACGCCATCCATGTGCTTTTTTATGCTCACTTCTCCGCTGGGCAGACGCACATGGTCATTTGTAGTGACAAAAAGGCCATAGTTCCGTTTCATCGTTTCCTGCATGATCGCTTCCAAAGCCGACGAATAGAACGGATTCAGAATGGCAGGATACTGATTTTCGTGGATCACAAACGTGATATTATCCGTTTTCTGGCGAGCCATTGCTCGGGCGATTGGATTCGGCGTATAATTCAGCTCATTTGCCGCAGCATAGATCCGGGCCTTTGCTCGCTCGCTAACCGCTTCCGGAGACGCAAATGCACGCGAAACAGTTGCTTTTGAGTATCCACATTTTTTCGCAACGTCGATGATCGTAGCAACCATTCAAATACCCCTCGCCCAAAATGAGAACGTTCTCATATCGTTTGCAAAAATAATGATGGCATATTGGCCCTCATTGCATTTTTAACATATCATGCGCTTCCTTCGTTGTCAACACACTTCTGTTTTTTCTACTTTCTGCTGTTTTTTGCTCAAGTTTTCTGTGTATAAACGCCAGTATTTCCTCGCTCGGACGCAGTCTGTCCACCCCTTATTCACAAAAATGCAGCTACGCAATGCAGAATACCTTCTCGCCTGTGGCACAGGTCGTTTGCAGCGCTGGCGCGGTATGAAAAGCGCAGATCGCCGCTTTCTTCTCTGCTGTACAGTGTAACCTGCATGTGATACAGCAGAGTTCAACAGCAAGAAGCAAACTGAGATGTCCTTGCAGAGTTTTGCCCCCATTCATCAGTGCTGCACGGTTCCGCAGGTGCCGCGATGTCAACAAGAAAGGGACATACGCCTTAGCGTATGCCCCTCCCTTTTCCCTATTTTTTAACGGATCAGATCCCGTCCTTCGTCCGGGCCAGACGGCGGCTCACGGCCATGCCGAAGGCATCCGGCCCCACATGGCTGCTGACGCTGAAGGACAGCGGATCGGCGAAGATGCTGCCGTGCTCCGGGAACGCGTTCACCGCCATCTCCCGCCAGTCCTCCAGTGCGGCGGCGTCCTGATAGCTGCCGGCCACGGCGATGTCGATGTCCCACTTGGCGGAAAGCCGCTCCGCGTCGCCACGAATGGTCTCCAGCAGTTTTTTCTTGCAGCCTGCGGTGCCGCGCACCTTGGCACAGGCGTCCAGCAGCTCCCCCTCGATCTTCAAAAGGGGCTTGATCTGCAAAACCGCGCCAATGGCCGCGGCTCCGGCGGTCACGCGACCGCCCCGGCGAAGATATTCCAAGGTCTCCACGCCCACATACACAATGGAATCCAGCCCGCTGGCCTCCAGCTCCCGCCGGATCTCCTGTGCCCCGCAGCCCGCCTCCCGCAGGGCCACGGCGTCCCACGCGGAGCTTTTCTGAGAGATGGAAATGCGGTGATTGTCCACCACAAACACCCTGCCCTCGTAATCCTCCGCCAGCATCTGCGCCGTGGCGCAGGAGGCAGAGAGACCGCTGGACATGGGGATGTACACCAGTTCCTCGTATTCGGCCAGCACCTTGTCCCAAAGGGCTGTCACATCGCCGGGGGAGGGTTGGGAGGTGGAGACCGCCTGCCGCTCCGTCAATGCACGGAAAAACTGATCCGGCAGCAGGTCGATCCCCTCGTAATACGCCTGTCCCTCGATGATGACCGGCATCGGCAGGACGAAAACGTTCATTTTCTGCGCTTCTGCCTGTGTAATGCCGCTGTTGCTGTCTGTTACAATGGCTGTTTTCATGCGTTTGCTCCTTATGTGTGAGCGGGTCCTTTCAGATCCGTATTTCATGATTTTGCGTGCCGTCAGGGTGCAGCAGCTCTTTCTATATGCTTTTCTGCGGCCTGCGTAGATTTTTTATTATAACAGATACCCAAAAAACATTTCAACACTTTTCGCTCAATTGGGCTGAAAATATCCCACATTTCAATGCAGTGCCTTTGTGGGACACACCTTCGTGCACTCATAGCAGAGTATGCACTCTGTTCCGTTTTTCCGCTTGCGGGCTTCCCTGTTGACCTCCACATCCATGGGGCAGGCTCGCAGACATTTCCCGCAATGGACGCATTTGCTCGCATCGCAGTGGACGCGGAGCAGAGAAAAGTAGCTCATGGGCTTGAGAAAAACCGCAACGGGACAAAGATACTTGCAGAACGCGCGGTTATCCTTAAAGGCGAACGCCAGAGCAATGCCCGCAAGGTAATAGAGTGCGTTCCCGGCGAGGAACAGCCAGAACATGATCTGTTCCAGATGCGCAACTTTCATCAGGAACAGCCCAGACACCAACGCCAGAGACAGGGTAAACATCACATAGCGCAGAACGCCCAGTTTTTCCCTACGCGGCTTCTGCGGCCGCTTGTAGGGCAGAAAGTCCAGCGCCATGGCCGTCCAGCAGGCGTAGCCGCACCAACCGCGCCCGAACAGCAGCGGGCCGAAGATCTTTGCCACGGCGTAGTGGATGGTCGCCGCCTCGAAGGTGCCGAGAAACAGATAGTACCAGAACCCCTCGATCTGCATATTTTCGCGGGAGATGACGCCGAGGTACAGCAGCATATAGCTGCCAACTGCCAGCTGCGCAAAATGGCGGGCATAGCGTTTCCCGGCGATAAAGAGCGCTGTTCCCAATGCCAGACAGCCGCCGATGTAACTGAAATTCAGCAGGTAGAACAGGTTGTCCTTCATAAGCCATAGTGTGACCGCTACTGCTTCAAACAACAGAAACAGCAGCAACGATGGCACATATTTGCGAAGTCTGCTATCGTTTTTCATTGTTTTCCCTCTGATTTCCCGCAATTTTCCAAACACTTTCTATTATTTTACATCATCAAGCTTCAGGCCACAATTCTTTTTTCTGACCGCAGTTCCATACGGAGACTTTTTGGTTTTCCTAACACTGCCGCCCGCCATCGTAGAAGGAGAGCGACATGCAGGCAAAGAAATACTTCACGCCCAAAGCAGCTTTTTGGCCAAGTCCTTCAGTCAATGGACCCGCTCCTTTGGCGCACCGGCCGCCGCTGCGGGGATATGCGGAGATTGCTGCATAAATGTATCCTGAGAATCAAAGGGCACGGCGCTGTGTTTGCGGCAATAGGAGCCATCCGGAAGCATCAGGCTCGCCTTTGCCGTGTCCCGCAGCTGAGAATCTAAAATTCAACTGAGCTGTCCCCGTATGCACGTTGCCATACTTCGTTTATTATAGGAAAGACCGGAAAAAGCCGATAGACAGTCCCGGTAAAAGGCATGTAAAATTCTGGTCAAGTGCGTCAGCCATGCCATTCCGAACCCGACGGACTCTCAAAAAAAAAACACCGGCGGGATCAGATCCTGCCGGTGTCCGCTTTTACCACTTCAAAGGGGATAGTTTCCGAAATTGCCGTGTCCTGACGGCGCACAATTCCACGTAATAACTCAAATACTGCTTTTTCAGTTGACGTTGTGACTCCTGATTTTTACGGAAGCTCGTCCAATACGTGCAGTCCAGATGACAGCCTTGGCAATACTGACTGCGGTGTTCCTGACAGGGAAGCATTTACAACACCTCGCTTTTCTCCGGATACTTTTATTGTAAGGCTTCCCCTTCCGGTAGGCAAACCAAGTGTTTGTAAAATCAACACAAGTTCTGTGACAGGAGTGAAAACCACTAAAAATTCCGCCCTAATATTCAGATTCATCAGAAAGGCACGGCTACCGCAGCTCACTGCGTGGAACCCGCAGTCCTCGCTTCCCCATAGAGTAAGCAACCCGCTGTTGCGGAATATGCGATGATAGAATTTTTATTCCTACCAGCGCCCTGTCCCATTCATCAGAACCGTGCGTCCAGTGAAGCCGCAGTGTGCTCTTTTGATGAATGCCGAGCGTGTACTTCTCTCGATGGGAAAACAAATTACGCTCCCTCGTGTTCCTCCAGCAGATCGGTCATGTTTTTCAAACCGATGCCCAATGTGG
>NZ_JACOQI010000041.1 GCF_014297285.1 Dysosmobacter segnis | reverse complement strand
CCTACTGCCCTGGCCAGTATGATTGACATCGGAGTGGCCGGAGAAAACCGAAACACCATCCTAATCATTGCGGCGGTGATGGCAACCCTGGCCATTCTGCGGCTCTGTGTTTATTATATCTGAGCTATTCACAGTAAAGTTTCCTCAAATGTCGATGCAATGAATGAATCTAATCTACCACTCTATATTTTGTTCTTTGTAATAGCAATGCATAGTATTTCTATTACCTTAATATATAGAGTTCTAAGACCAGCTGAATAGAGAGTGTGCAGATGTTTCAGGCTCTAATAGCTATAGTGTATAGAGCCCTCTCCAGCGGCCACAGAGATAGGACCTCAGTGGCCGCAGGAATAACTATAGTGGATTTTCAGAAAAGACCATGCCAACAACAAATGGACCTATATCATGAAGAACATTGTTTATATTCTTGTTCTTTCTCTGTCCTGTATCCTCCGGTAGAGTAGGCTCTTCTGGATGCGCCATGATGACGCTACCCTATGGACAGATTTTTAGGAGAGAAAAGGTCACAGTCCCCCCTTGGCGGGAGACTGTGGCTTTTTTGCCGCTGTCAGGCGGTACAGATTGCTGGTAAGGCTGCCGTTGGCGCGGTGGCGCTGCCGCTTCTCAATGAGCTGCCTGTGTTCCAGATCTGCCAAGGCCCGCTGGACGGTGCGGGGTGAGAGGCCCAACTCACCGGCGATGGTCTTGATCCCCGGCCAGCAGACGCCGGAGGCATCCGCGCGATCCCGGAGGTAGATGTAGACCGTCTTTTCCCGGTGGCTCAGATCCTCGGCGTAAATAAAGTTAAATTTGCTCATTTGCTATCCTCCGTGTTGTAAGGGCTGTTTTCGCGGCGGTTCTGAATATTGCGGGCCAGCTCGTCGCGGTTCACATAGGAGATTTTTCTGGCCGCCCGCTCCGGCATCCGGTACCCATCGGGATCGAAGGTGATGCCCCAATCCAAAAACAGGCGCAGTCTCGTCCGCATGGGATGTGTTCCTGTTTTCATCACCACAAATTCGCCCTTGGGGATGGACTTCAATTCGTCTGGCGTCATGAGCGGGCGCTCCATCATCTGCAAGGACTGGCTGCTTTCCTTGCCCTGACTGACGGAGCCGGAGAGCACCGTGCGGCTGCCAAGGGCGGCGGAGAGGGCCTCGGCGGTTTTGCTCTGGGGCGAAAAGCCGCCGAAGATGGTGTCCTGGCAGTTGTCACATATAATTTCCGCACCTTCTTTACCATAGTTCTTCTCCAGTTGGGCAAGGCTCTGGATGATAGGCACGAGCGTCAGCCCGCGGGAGCGGCCCGCACTGAACAGGGGCAGGATGTCGAAGGGCGGCATGGTGCCCAGCTCATCGCAGAACAGCACCACGCGGTTCTTGAGCCTGCCGTCATGCTCGTCCGCCACGGAGAACAGCTCACGGGAGAGGTTCTGGATCATAAGGCCCGCGATGAAATTCTTGGCGGGGTCTTCCTCCGGCAGAATGAGAAAAATGGCGCACTTCTCTGAGGCGAACATCTCCGCGTTGATGGGGCTGTCGTAGCAGATGACCTGCTCCAACTCCGTATCCAGGAAGGCGTTCAGGCGGGAGAGGACGGTGGACATGACCGAGGCCATCGCCTGATCCGCCGCCGTCAGCGCCGCGCCTGCCAGCCATCGTGCCTTATGCTCCGGCGGCAGAATGTCCACCAGCAGTTGAAAGCCGTTCCTGCCCCGTGAGCTCGGCATCGCCAGCAGATCCTGCACCAGCTTGAAGGCCGACACGATATGCCGCTTTTCCGGCTCTCCGTCCTTTGGCGGCACGAATTCCGCCAGCAGCAGCACAACGGCCGTCAGCAATCCCTCGGCGCTGTCATAGAAGTAGGCGTTATCACCGTATTGGGAGGCGTCACCATCCGGACTGATGATGGTCTTGGCAAGGATCTTGGCGTACTTCTCCGCCTTGGCCCGTGCCGCCAAATTGGACGGATCTGCTCTCGCAATATCCATGTAGTGATTCATCAGCGTCAGGAAGTTGAAGCCGTCCGAGCGGGTGGGATTCCGCAGGTCGATGACGGAAACCCGGTAGCCATAGTACCGGGAGGCGATGGCGCCGTAATTCCTCGCCAAGTCTCCTTTGGTGTCCAACGCCAGAAAGCTCATGCCGCAGGCGCAGGCGTATTCCAGATTGGGGTACAAGAAAAACGCCGTCTTGCCCACGCCGGAGGCGCCGATCATCAGACAGTGGATGTCGTCGCTGTCCACCAGCGCCCGGATATCCCCCTGTTCCTCGATCACCTTTTTGACTTTTGAGAGCACCTTTGATTTTTTCTTCGGTTTCCGTTTCTGCTTTCCCGCCACAGGACGGCGCAGCTTTTCCAGCAGCTTGCGGGAGATTTTCAGCAGAGATCCTCCCTTGCTTTTACGCTTTCTGCCGCCCACGCTGCCGAGGATGAGCCCCTGCTCCGTGGGCAGCTCCTTCCCCTTGCGCCAGCGGCGGGGGCGGAAGGGTACGGTGTGATAGGTCTTGCCGATCTCCTTGGGCGTCGCCCACCGCGCCGTGCCGTGCTGACCGTCGCCCACCGTCTTGCTCTTGATGTTGTTGAGGGAGTAGCTCTTGGAGAGGAAGGATGCCATGAGCAAAAACACCAGCAGAGCGCCGCAGAGGGCGAGGAAGATCCATGTATCCCCGTTCATGGTTAGTTCTCCTTTCTCTCAAATTTGGCGCACAGATCGTCGTTCCAGTCCTTGCGTACCGGACAGAGCCGCTCCACCTCCAAGCCCATGTCCTCCAACGTATCCGTCATGCGGTCGCAGGCGTCATTGCCCGCGTCATCGTTGTCGAGGCAGAGGTACACCGTGTCCAGCTTGGGATTCTGCCGCAGCCGTTCCAGCACCGGCTGGATGGATGTCCCGCAGCAGGCGACGTAGCTGTGCTCCTGCCAGCCGTATGGGTAGAGGGTGATGTGGGACAGGAGATCGATGGGGGCCTCGAACACATAGAGGGACTTGTCCGTGCCGTCCTTATGAAAGCAGTGTTCGCTGGCGCTGCTCTCAATGTTCATGCGGAACACCCGTCCCTCACTGTTGGTGCTGCGGATGTGGGCGTGCTTTGCCTCGCCGCTGCCATCCAGCCCCACGAAAACACAGTTGTGGTGCTTGTCCTCGTAGAGCAGCTTTTCGTGTACGAAATAGGAGATGACCTCCCGGTCGATGTGCCGCTGGCGCATGAGGTAGGCGTACATACGCCGCATGGTCCCGTAAGGCTCCGGCAGAGCGAAGGGCTTCGGAGCCTCCTTTGCGGGCTTTGCCTGCTCATACGATTTTCCATTCTTTCTGCCCAGCAAAAGCAAAACCGCCTCCTGATAAGGGAGACGGTAATAACGCTGGACAAAGCTGACGGCATAGCCGCCCTCGCGCTTGGAGTGGTCGAACCACTTGTTGCCCCGGACGGTGATGCTGGGATCGTTGGGCGTACGGAATTCCCGGCCGGAGCGCACAGGTCGCTCCCCCTGGGCACGCAGCAGAGACACGAGATCCGTGTTCTGCGCCCGCGCTTTTTCCTCCGGCGTGAAATAAATATATTTGCTCATGATGTGTCCTTTCAAAATTCTGCTTTGCGCTATCTGAACATTTGTTCCTCATGGTCATCCGGCTTGTGCCCCATCGCCAGCCGCTTGCGCTGCAATTCCTGACGGCGCTTGCGGTCGATCTGCAAGCCGCGGTGGATCTGATCGATCTTGCTGTTGTCCTCAAAAATTCTGCTCATGTGATGCAGCATCCGCACGACGGTTTCACCCACCGTGGGGGCACGATAATCTGATCCTGCCGGTGCGCTCCCTTTCTGCTGATTGGGGTGATCTGACCACTGAGAGAAAGCCGGTGCATCTTCAGCCGCAGGCGGTGTGGTACCCTCAGAAGCGGCATCATCAGCGGAGGCGGAATCTTCTGGTGCGGCACTCGTCGAACGGTCAGATTTGGGCTGCGCGGGAACGGCTGGCGCTGTGGATTCTACTTTGGCATTCTTGGCCGCCGCGGAATTCTCAGGCGAAATGGATTCCACCGATGTGGCAGAAGTTCTCTGTGCATCCGCACACCTCTGCCGCTCAGCCATCCATTGCAGTGTTTCCTGAATGACCATGTTGCAGACGCTCCGGAACTCCTTTTGCCGGGAGAGCGTCAGACGCTTGGGCGGCCGCTGATCGTAGTCCAGACACACCTGCTCGTAGAGCGTCTGCCACGTTTCATAGGCAGCGGACACCCGCTCATCCTTCGCCAGTTCCTCCACGATGGCGTCCACGATGGCCTTGACCCTTGGCGGCAGGTAGCCGTAGACCTTTCGGCCCTTGACCGTCAGCAGGCGTTCCGCCAGCTCCTCGGTGAGCTGCTCCAGACGCGGGTTATCCGACGTGCCATGCTCCAGCCGCGCGATGCATTCCACCATTGCCTTGCGGGTCTGCGCCTGCAACTCCTGCCGCGCGGTATCCTTTTGCTGGTAGATGTGCATCCGATCCGCGTGGTAGATCCGTCTGGCGAAGACGGATTTCATTTCCCGGATACCCTCTTTGGTGAGGTAGCCCTCCTTTGAATCCGCGGAGAAGAGGATCATGTGGATGTGTACCTGATTCGGCTTCTGGTGGAAGGCGGCGTACCAGCGCAGGTTGTCCGGCTGGATCTTGTACGCTTCCGCGATGTCGCAGACGGAGGCGTTCACCAACGCCCGCCAGCTTTCCGCGCTGTCATAGCCCAGCCGCTCGGCGTCTTCACGGCGCAGCGCGATCACCGGCGTCCACACATTTCCGATGTGCTCCGCCACCTCCCGCACCGCCTGTGCGAGATTTTGTACCTTGCCGTGGGCGTCCCACAGACCGTGTTCGCCGTCCTTCTGGACGCCGGGGCGATGGGAGATGTAGTCGATGAAATTTTCCTTTTGATCCAGCGCCTCCATGTAGTCTTCCCGCACCTGCTGGATGAACGCGGAGGCGCTGCCCTGGGTGGGATGCTCCAGATATTCCTCGTACTCAATGAGTTCCCAGCAGGAGGGGAAGGACTTCAGCAGCCGTGCAATGAAGTCCTGCTGCTTTTTCGTGGTGGGGAGCGTACTGCGCTCATCCGCCAGCAGCTCCACGCCGGGACGGGTGGCAACGTAGCGGGTGCGCTGCGCCAGCTTCGCGGCATTCTGTCCGCCCTTGAGGTAGGGGGAGATCAGTACGATCCGGGCCATGCGTCGTCCGGCTCTATGCGCCGCTGGCTCCGCACCGCGTTTTCAAAACTCACCTGACCGTTGGTGCGTTTCACCTCATCCACGGCGTAGGCCCGCAGCTCCCGCGTGTGAATGGGATCGGCGCGGAAGTGGGCGGCGATGGTGTGGCACAGCATATTCAGTTCCACCGCGCACTTGAAAAGAATGCGGCAGAGCCGATTGTTGTTGTCGTCCAGCGTACCCTGAATGGCGGTGAGGATGGCTTGGGAGAGGTAGGCGGTGTTGTCCTCCGTGCCGAGATAGCCCATGTAAAACCGCAGGGCCTTGTTGATAAATTCACTGCGGTTTTTGCAATTATCCGCGGCCAGCCAACCGTCCATACGGGGAACCAACTTGGCATCCAGCCATACCACTGTGCGCTCGATCCGCTTTTCGTCATTTTCCTGCATTTTTGCAGCACTCCTTTCTGAAAAGGCGCAACCTCTTGTCACGCCTGCGTTTTTGCGGGTAAGGTGCACCTGTTTTCCATCAAGATCCGCAAAAGGTGCACCTTGTCCAAACCTCTGAAAGCCCCGCACTGCGGGGCTTTGTGGCTGAGAGGGGCCCAGTTAGGGGCACCTCTCTTTATCTTGTGCTTTTACCGAACGGGCAAATAAGGGGCGAAACCCTCCGAAACGGGGCATGGCCGGGAGGGAAACACCCATCCCCAAAGGCTCAGTTTTCCTTCGCCGGAGCAGGATTCACCGGGCCTTTTCACGCATCGCCCACAAACGCCGCAACGTTCGTTTCAAGGGGATGCGGCGGGTACACACGCCACCTCAGCCCCTAACCGCGCACACAGCGGCTCACAGGGCGAAACAGGGGGGCTATCTCTCCATCGGCCACAGCAAGGCTTTATGCTGTCAGCGAAATTGCCACCGAAAGAACAGCCGGAGGAAGTGGATGCACGCCTTATGGCGTGTGTCCGCTTTCGCCGGCGCCGCGGCCTCGCTGGGCTGTGCAGCCTGGACGCTGTTGTTTCCGCAGCCGCGAGCGTTTCAGCCTTGCTGTGTTTGTGCTTACAGTTTCATCACCGGCCCCTGCCGCTGTTCCGGTTCCTCTCGGAGCTGCTGCGCGTAGACACGGAGACTCATGCCGGTCTGCTCCTGACAGAACGCCTCCATCTTCCGCAGCAGAACATCCTGCTCAGCTGCGTTGAGCCGGTAGCTCCAGGTTTCCTCTGTGCCATCCGCTTTGCAGAGATTCAGTTCCAGCGTGTCGCAGGGGCGGTTTTTCTCCATGTCATAGTTGGCGTAGATGTTGAGCCAGTCATCGTTTTTATCCGTGCAGACGAAGGTGCCGAAGGCTGCATCCACATCGAACTCCGTCCGCACATAAAAATTGAGCTTGCCGTCCATCTCGATGATCTCATCACCGAAAGAAAAAATCCGCGCGGAGAGGTGTCCCGCCGAGGTGATCTCTTTGCCGTTCAGATGATCCAGCAGCTTGCGCCACTGATCATCGCTCGACGCGAATTGCGACCGGGTGGCATGGTACGCCGCCACGGATACATCCCGCATCGCCCAGGTCTGCCAGCCGTCCATGATGTGTACGGCGGAGAACTCCCGCTTGTCGAAGTTGATGTCGAACACACCGCGCACCTTGCCGGTGTTCTCCATGCGAAGGGTGGTGAGCGCGTTGTACTCCTCCGCTGTGATGGGGCGCCCGTCCGCGAACAGCTCGATGAACAGATCCGGCCCGGTGCCTTTCTCGCCGGTGACATAGCCGCGCAGCTTTACTGCGGCATCCAGCAGTTCCTCACCGGGCGAGGTCTTGAAGTACCACTCCTGTCCGTTCTCTACCACATGGTAGGCGGCGTAGGTACGGGTAGCCTCCCTCGCTTCACGCTCCGCGACGTCCTCCGCATAGATCTCGGCACTGATGCGTTTGTATTCCTGCTCCGGGAGTTGGTTGCACAGCTCGTCCAGCACATCCTCCAGATGCTCCTGCAAGGTTTCATTCCTGAGATGCTTCTCAATGGCATCCTTCCATCGCCGGTCGATCCACAGTGTGATGTCTACATGATCTGCCATCTCACTCACCGGTCCTTTCGTCAGTGGGCTGCGTCAACGCGGAGGGAGGCTCCTCCCGCGGCTGCGGCTTCGCCGGTCTTGCCGGACGGCGGGGACGGGCAGCGGGCGCCGCGCGGCTGTCCAGATACTCCCGCACCGGCTCCGGCACCTCGGATTCATAAAGGCATTTGAGCAGCTCCTCCAACTGTGCTTGCACGCTGGTGTTCTTCTTTTTGAGCGAAAATTCGAGAGCGGCAAGCTGCTCGCTCTCGAATGAGATCGTGACATTTTCCTTTTTCATGATTGTTATTCAACCTCCTGATAATAGTCGCGGAGCTGGAAGCCCAGCGCCTCCATGTCGCTGTGCTCCATGCTTTTTTGATGTTTTTGTGTTGTGGGTGGTATCACTACCCTCCGGCGGTCGCACGAAGTTTCAATCCTGCGGACGTCCGGCATTATCAAGGGCAAAATTGGCCTTTTTTATGGCGTTGCGCCGCTGTATCTTCTCGGCATCAGACAGCACCCTGTTTGGCGCGATCTTTATCCATGATTTTGGAATGACGTAGTCAACTGCCCGCCCGCTGCGGGACACTTTGACGAGCCTGCAATCCTCCGGTCTGTCCCGCGCCAGCGCTTCCAGCTTCTGACGCAGCACCTTGTTGTGAGTATAAATCCCGGCGGTCTTTTCTTCCTCGTTGAAGCCGATAATGGTTTCCTGCTCGTAGCGAGCCATGTTCATAATCATTTCCTTCCTTTCAGCCTTTCGGCAGATACGCCCTCGGATTCGTCCGTTCCCCGTTGACGCGCACCTCGAAATGGAGATGCGGACCGGTGGAGCGCCCAGTGCTGCCGGAGAGGGCGATGATGTCTCCCGCCTGTACGTTTTGTCCCACCCTTGCCAGCAGCTTGGAGCA
>NZ_JACOQI010000040.1 GCF_014297285.1 Dysosmobacter segnis | reverse complement strand
ATCTCGATATTGTCCTCCTGTTGTTCTGCGTTATGCTTTCTCCGTGCATTTTCGTATTATTTATTCTGCCATCTGACTTCGCCCTTGGACAGAAGCGGATAACAGATCAGCTGATCTGAATCCAGATTTTCCGCATGCATGTCAACCGCTGTGATCTGATGATTATCATAAGTCGTATAATAATAAATACCTTTTGCTGTATTACAACAGGACGTGTATATCGTGATCTCATATTTGCCTTCTGTCACCTCACAGCATCCACGCTGCTGATCTACGGATCCTAAGATATGGAAGAACTGGCTTACACTCTCATCCTCTTCTTCACCGGAGATCGAATTTAATTTTGTAAAGGCAACTTTCACAAATCTTGACTGGCTGGAAAGATCTCCAGGTATTCCCATTCCACCCATTCCTCTGCTATATGCATCAAGCTGTAATACTCCTGCAAAAGTACTCTCCGGCTGTTTTCTGGATACTCCGGCATAATTATTCAGTGCAAACATCTGACTCGGGAATGGTGGATTATTGGTAAGCACTCCTACCGGATTATCATATACATGCAGCCCATCTTTCATAGACTCAACAACGATACAGGAGTCTTTGTCTGCAATGATCCAGTGAAGCTGTGCTGTCGGCAGCTGTTCACTGAATGCTGTGCCTGTCAGTCTCATTGCTGCCAGCTTCTCTCTCGCCTCTGCTACAGTAGCACACTGTGTAAGGATCCATGGGATGAACTCGAACTGTGCCACCTGGCTGACTTCTGTTTCATCTTCCGGCAAAGCTTCTTCATATGCCGCATTGCCGACAAAATTAAGACCTGCCATTCCAAGGCCTTTTTCATTAACAGCATCATAATAAAGCGGATAACCTCCTGCAACAAATGCCATTCCGATCAAAGCATAATGGCTTTTTATCTTCCCGGCAAACCGGAAATCAAATTCGTAATTTCTTGGCGTTATCGTGATCTGTTCCCCATAGGAAAATTCATAATCAAGCGTTCTGCCCATATAAAAATCTTTTGTTTTGTAAGTTGCTGCTGTACACATATCGAACACCTCTTCTTTCTGCTATAATAGTCCTGCAAACAATCTCATAAACAACTGTCCGAGCCATAAATATGCACTCCGTCCTGTGCGGTACTTTTCGGTCACTTCCCTGCATTCATTCGAGGATTTTTCTTTACACAATAACTCCATATAATTACCGGAATCAGACAAAGCCGAAAAAAGAAAGAAGATTAGGAACCGTAATAATTCTATTCAAATTTTCTTTCTGATTCACTTCACTCTGCATGTACGGTCACCTCACTTTCCTTTTTTTTAGGCATAAACCAATAAAATATAACACAAAATGCTAAAGCAAACACAACACCAAAAACATTTTGACTCACTCTAAGACTAACCGCTCCTTGTAGTCCATATGTCTCTGCAGCAATGGCTAAAGCACCAAATGTGTTAAATACTGCCTGCCAGCCATATTGTGCTGAAAATCCTACACCGATTCCACCAAGAATTCCTATATATGCATAGATTGACGAAGGAAGCAGAAAATATAATACTGTAAAACATATAACACCTGCAATATTTCCGACAATCCTTTTACGGACTCTGTAGTGCATATCTTCCATAGACGGCAAAATCACGGACATGGCCGCAATACCAGCCCACATTGCACGTGGCATATTACAAAGTTCTGCAATGCAAAGGACAATCGGTACGCATAAAATCTGACATATCTGCCATTTTGTTCTGGAAGAAGTGATATCAAATTCTTGTATCAGATCTTTCAGATTTCTTTTATAAGTTCTGTTTTTATGATTTCGATAAAATACGAAGCAGGTAAGTGCTGCACCTAAAGCCATTCCGACTAATCGCATCTGATAGCTTTTTCCCGTAACATCATAACCATATAGCAGCAGATACCCAAGAACCAATGTAGATTGATTAAACATGGATGGATTATGGCATCCGAACAGAATCAACACAGCCAGTGCCGCAATATTTAACAGCATTCCCAATACCGGTGAAAACTGATTTGCTAAATGCGGACATACAGTCATAATTACAAAGAACAAAGCCAAAAGCATCGTAGATTGTCCGGTGTGGATCCCCAGATCCGCATTCCTAAACACCATGAGACATAATAAGACTACTACACCTACAATGCTGTTCTCATTTCCAAATAGGATGCTGAAAATACTAACAAAGAAAAAACAAAATGCCATTGTAGCAGCTATCTTCACCAGATATACCCACATATGATATAGTTTTTCTTTTAGTGTTTCACTCTTTTTCAACAGGTTTTTAGAACCTGCCTGATTTAACTGCAACTCCTGATAAAATGTCATATAAATACTCCCATCTTCTAATTTATCTTAAAACTAGATAATCTCATCTTTCTGCTTTGGCAGCTCTATAACAAATCTGCATCCACCATATTCACGGTTTTCTGCTTTGATTGTTCCTCCGGCACTATCTACAATCCGTTTTACAAGTGCAAGACCTAGGCCATTTCCTTCTGCTTTATGAGATCCATCTACCTGATAGAACTTGTCAAATATTCTGGATTTTACATCATCCTCTATTCCTGGTCCTTCATCTTCCAGAATGAACTTAACAGAATCCTGTTCTTGTTTCAGAAACATCGTAATTGTCCCCTTTGAAGGGCTGAACTTAATCGCATTATCTAAAAGATTTATCCAGATATGCATAAAAAGTCCTTCATTCGCAGTATATTTAACTTCCTCCAATTCTACCTGAAAACCAATTTCTTTTTCTGTCCATTTTGTTTCCAATGAAAGAACTGCCTGGCGGATCTGTTCATCCAGACGATTATCGTCAATAAACGCACAAACTATTCGAACGCCTGCTACATCATTGAGATATGTCTGTATTCTCGTCTGAGTTGCTTTGTACATTGGACAGCTCCGGTTTGCGGGTATGCAGCCGCCGTTCGATTGATTCGTGTAGAAGCTGAGATACAAGAGCCATTAACGGAATAAAGAAGATCATGCCAAGGACACCGAACAGTTTACCGCCCAGCAAAACCGCCAACAACGTCCAGAACGGGGATAGCCCTACACTGTTTCCCACGACGCGCGGATAGATGAACTGATTTTCAACAAACTGAGTTGCCTGATAGACGATCAAGCATAGGAGCGCCTTGTTCGGAGCCGCCAATAAAGTAAATAAAATGCCGAAAGCGCAGGAGAGAAATCCTCCAATATAAGGAACGAATGCAAAGGCGGCAGTTAAAACGGCTGTTAGCCCCGCATATGGAATCCCTGCAACAGAAAACGAAAGAAAGATCAATGTTCCAAGAATCATAACCTCGACACACTGACCAGAAAGAAACTTCGCATAGGTGTCATGTGCAAGTTTCGAAATATGGCAAATTCTATCTGCAACGGATTCCTTACAGTAGGCATACAGTGCCCGTTTGCTTTGACTGCTCAATTCACGCCATCCAATTAGCACATAGAATGTGATCACAAGTGAAATTGCAACATCAGCAATCGCAGATACCGTAGAGCCAGCAACATTGGCAACTGAGGAAATCACTGTGTTCATTTCGCTCGAAATGCTTTGCAGAATAGATTTCCAATCGAGCGCAGCAAAATGTGCCGACAGTTTCTCTGTGTCAATGCCGTATCTTTGCAATAAGCCGACCCAGTCAGGCCATTTTTCTTGAACAAGAGCAGCAATGCTTTTTACAGATGCAGTGAGCTGTGGAATCGCAATTACACACAGAAGAGCAATAATCGCAATAACACATATCAGCGTCAGTAACAGGCTTATCATGTCTATTTGCCGATCTGTAGCTTTAGTCAGCTTTCGTCGAAGCCTCTTTGCCAGTCCGCGCACGGGTACACTCAGAACAAAGGCCAGCAAAAGGCCTGATAAAATCGGAGCGAGCAAGCCAATACACGATTTTAGAAAGTTGGCAACATAGTTTAGATTGTTGAATGCCGCAAATAAGATCACCCCAAACGTGATTAGTAGAAGCGGCTTTTTGTAGGATTTATCCATGATTACATCCTCATAAGAAATCGGTTTGTTTTATTATTGGGGAGTATCTTATAGGCAATCCACCAACCAAAGAAACAGACTGGCAATGCAGCGAGAACATCCATGATAGAATGCTGTTTCATAAAAACGGTGGAGAGACTGATACACACGGCGATTGATGTAGCAGCGATTTTCCATCCGACGCTTTGGAGCGCCTTGCAATCCCATAACCCAAACATCGCGGCAACAGAGCCTATTACATGAAGTGAGGGGCAAACATTTGTATTGGTATCGAAACTATAGAATAATTCAATAAAGCGTGTAAGTAGATTATTGCGTACAAATGCTTCTGGCCGCAAATTTTGGCAGGTTGGAAAGAACAGGTAAATCAAAACCGTGATCGTATAGGTGACTATCACAAAATACATCATACGCCGAAATGCAGGTACATCGACGAAAAAAGTATAAACCAACGTACCGATTAGAAAGACAAACCAAAATAGATACGGAATCAACGCCCATTCACAAAATGGTATTATATCATCGAGTCCACAATAGACGGGATAGTAATTTCGT
Organism: Dysosmobacter segnis; assembly: GCF_014297285.1. Lineage (GTDB taxonomy): Bacteria > Bacillota > Clostridia > Oscillospirales > Oscillospiraceae > Oscillibacter > Oscillibacter segnis. Next base: position 4,206 of record NZ_JACOQI010000040.1, on the reverse strand, counting down.
TGCGGTTGCAACCGCTCAAGAAACAAAAACAGCAAGCCGAAAATTGGCCAGTAAAGCAATAGCCTGACGTGAGAAAATTCAGGTGTATTAAGTTTATGGATGCGGAACTCACGGTAATTAACTTCCGGCTTTATATGATTACTTTGCATGACTGTATATCCATTCATAGATTTTATCGGCTGCCGTACATTCCGTCTGCGACCGCATTGCCGCGCGCATTTTAGAAAGAAGCACTGGGGCATTTAGCGTTTTTATTGTGGTGTCTGCGATTGCTTTTGGCGTATTGGCTGTGACGGCCATTCCATTACGCAGAAAAAAATTCAGATTATGTGTCTCGCAGCCAGCCACTGCATCGATAAGCACCATTGGTAACTCTGCCGCCATTGCCTCAGATGTACTTAGACCTCCGGGCTTTGTCAGGAATAGGTCTGAGGCTTGCATGAGCTGCGGCACATTATTGACGGTTCCCAGAACATGAACTTGAGAATACTTTTCTGTCCTTTTTTGGAGTTTTTTGCGTAAATCATCATTTGTGCCGCATACAACACTAAGTTCTTGTTCTGTTGTGAGGTAAGGGCAGAGATACGATATAATCTCCTCCATTGGACCGCAGCCCATGCTACCGCACATCATTAAAATATGCTGATGAGCAGGAGAGATTCCGGCGTTGGCTTTTCCTGCTTCTTGTGACACACGCTGGTAGAATTGCTGCCGCACAGGGATTCCACTGGCGATCAGCTTTTGAGGTTGAAGTCCACATTGTTCAAACTCACCTAACAGCGAAGTGGACGGAATGAAATACCAGTCCAGCGCAGAATCCGCTGTGCAGGGAGCGCAGGTATAGTCTGTAGAAATGTGGCTCGTTACAAGCTGTAAGCATGGGTGCTGTCGGCGCATTTCTGTCAACGCCAAGGCTGGGAATACATGAGTACAGATAATATTATCGTAGCCTGCAGAGCGGATGTATTGATACATCCGCTCTGCGCCGGAGGAAAGTAGCTTATAGATCGGCGTTCCCTCACAAAAAATATCTTCGTGAGATTCCGCACGCTGATACCCAGCATCAAAAAGCCTTGGAGCATGGCGGTAAATTCGGGTATGCCAATTAGAAATAAACGTGGATGCTTTTTCTGAAATAAACTGCAAAGAATCTGTAATATTGCAGATTTCTCCGCGAGAGTGGTAGGCTTCCTGAACTGCTTGCGCACAGGAGTTATGCCCTGCGCCAGTGTTGCAGCTTAGAATTAGTGTTTGCATTTGAATCTCCTATTTTTTCCTTTGCTGCATAGCAAACAGCTTTTGCAGGCGTGGGCGATTATAGCGCTGGACAACAATAAACGGCAAATTACCCAGCACAATGTAGATAATCGTTATACATACCCCGCCAACACCGGACCATATTTTCAGCAGTCCAAGACCGGCGATAGACAACAGAATATGTGTCCACTCTGCCACGCAAGTTTCTTCTATCATGCGCGGCAAGTTCTCATAGTTTTCCTTTGTCAGTTTCTTTTCCGGCATGATTTTAACGAATATGCGGCTCATATCGGGGATCTTTGCCTGCCATTTCCGAACATGAAGCCGCTTCCATAGTTTTTGCTCTGCCGGGTGGCAGACCCAAGGAAAACGATCGGCGTGAAACCAATGCTTCGGGATCAAGCGCCCCACTACAAAGGAGAGAACCCCTAACGCCGCGATATATAGCAGACACATAAGAAAATGCTTCATAAAAACCTCAACATAGCGGTGCGAAAATACGAAGGACACCATCTACGACCCAGCGGCGCGAATAATGTTTCATATCATAGGGCTTTACCTCTTTACATTTTGCCTGTGTAGCGATGAAATCGTCCTTTATTGCTGCAATAATACTGGAACGATAAAAGAACGAATTGTTTTCAAAGTGGAGAAAGAGACTGCGGTAGTCCAGATTGACAGTTCCTATCGTCGCAACTTTGTCGTCTGATACAAAGCTCTTTGCATGAACGAAGCCGGGAGTATACTCATAAATCTTGATGCCGCCAGTCAGCAACACCTGATAAAAGCTCCGAGACATACGGAAAATCAGCTTCTTATCAGGGATGCCGGGCATAATGATCCGCACGTCTACACCACGTTGAGCAGCGGAAATCATTGCATCCATCAAGTCATCGCCAAGCATAAGATACGGTGTAAAAAACCATGCGTAATCCGTGCTTTGAGAAAGCAAGTCAATAAAGAGCTGATTACTGGTAGCTTCATGGTTAAGGGGCGAATCGTAGTAACTAAGCACATAACCATCAAATGTGTGCGGCGGCGCAGGATACCTTTTGGGATATGTGGGCATTGCAAGCTGTCCTGCTTCTTTTTCCAGCGAAAATGCGTTCCAAAAGGTCAAGAACATATGGGTAAAATTTTTTACTGGCTCACCAGTAATCCGAAAGCCTGTGTCCTTCCAGTGTCCATAGGGATGTTCCAAATTGATATACCGATCTGATAAGTTGATACCTCCGCTATAAGCAACTTCGTTGTCAATAATCAGCATTTTGCGATGATCGCGATAGTTTGCAGTTCCTTTTAAGGCAAGGAAAGGATTAAAAGGAATACATGGAATGCCTTTCTTTTTCAGTTCACGGACATTACTGAAATTGAACGAAGAAATACTGCCAAGATCATCGTATATCACACGTACATCAACGCCCTGCTCCATTTTTACTTCCAGTTCGTTCACGATTGCGTCCCACATATGCCCCGGCTCAATAATGAAGTATTCTACGTAAATCGAGTTTCTTGCATTTTTCAAATCGGCAAGCATATCAGGGAACATATTATCGCCCAACGGATAGTAACGAACCTGCTCAACTGCACACATCGGATATTGCGTTTTTTCTTCCAGCCACCGCACTGTTTGCCCCATGCGTTTTTCGCCGTCAAAGGGCGCTTCTTTTATTGGAAGAGGCTGCGGATTGCAACTCTTTTGAACTTGCTGCAAGCGCCTTTTTAGAGGGCGGGCCGTCCGTTTATTTCCAAAGAGCAGATATAGTAACGCTCCTACCAAAGGTAGTGACAGAATAACCAGCAGCCAAAGCAATTTATAAGCGGTTTCATCTCTCTTTATAATAATAAATACCACCAAGAAAAACGCTGCAACGGAAAGCAGTGACACAATAATCGGTGCGTAAGGGGTCAGCCATTTCATCAACAGCAAAAGCCAGAGCGATTGTAAAGCCACCGCTGGAATAATTGTTAGAATGCGTCGAATGATTTTTCCCATATGTTTACCCCCCTCTATGTTATTTCTCCTCCGAAGATGCTTCCCAATCGCAAACTATTTGTGCCATTTCCTGTGGGGTTTCTTTATAGCCTCGTAATACCCACGCATTCATAAGCCCAAACAATCCATATGTAATAAATTGGATAAAGTAGTGCGTTTTGGCATCGGCATTAGCGACAATGGATGCCGCTTCTTGTAAATAGAAGTTTAGAATCACATATTGGCGATCAGCTGAGTAGAGCAGATCACAAATAGGACGAGTGGAAAGGCAAAATTCAAAAAACAGCCTGATGCCGTCATAACTACCAGTGGCGAAGTTGGTAGCACCGTGTTCGTCGGAAAAGCGCTTCCACAGACATGTGATTTTGAAAGACAGAACTTCATCTTTACTTTTGAAATAACGGAAATAAGTGGAGCGACCTACATCTGCCTTGGCAGTCATCTCCTCAATACTGATTTTTTCAATGGGTTTTTCTTTCATTAGTTCCAGCAACGCTGTACCCATACATTCTTTCAGATAGTCTGTTGTAGCCGTTGTCCTTCGCATAAGAAACGTCTCCTTTAATTGCGTATCATTGAAACAAGGATTGTCATTTGTTCCACTTTCGCTCGGACTATTGACAACGCCTGCTTCTGTGATATTCATAGCATCTATGATACTATCGTTTCATTTATACTATCATTTGCTATTTGCCCTGTCAAGCTAAAATGCGAGTACGACGAGCAGAAAGGAAAACTATGGGTACGATTTTTTCCCGTGTAAAACTCAGCGGAAAGCATGTGGCCGCCCTCTTGGCGCTGATGCTGCTCTCCGCTGTGACAGCCATGCTGCTGCCTACTGCCCTGGCCAGTATGATTGACATCGGAGTGGCCGGAGAAAACCGAAACACCATCCTAATCATTGCGGCGGTGATGGCAACCCTGGCCATTCTGCGGCTCTGTGTTTATTATAT
>NZ_JACOQI010000039.1 GCF_014297285.1 Dysosmobacter segnis | reverse complement strand
TTAAGCGCGTTGCGGATGTAGGTGATGACGGTGGGATCGGACAGCCACAGGTACAGCTCATCAATGGCCGCCACGGAATTACCCAGTGTCAGAAGCTGATCCGACATATAGGACAGCAGGCTGAACAGCAGGGTGTTCCGCAGATTCTCCGCCATGTTATCCAGTCCCTTGACACAGAAAACAAGGAATTTGGAACGGTCAATATTGGTGTGCCCATTAAAGAACCGGGCGTCGGCGCCGCGGCACATGGAATGGAGTCCCAGCAGCAGATCCCGCAGCATCTCCCGCGGATAAAGACCGGCGGCGTCATAGTTGTCATAGGCTTCCTGGATCGTATCGTAGAGGTCGGAGAGGATTGGGTAATCGGTCGGCCGCATCGACGTAAAGTCCGTGCGGTCGGTAATGCCCCACTTTTTATATAATTGCTCCACCATCAGCTCCAGCGTGTCGATGTGGGGCGTGTCGAAGCCCTTGTAGACGCGGAACACATCCCGCAGGAAGGAGATGTGCTGGGAGAGCAACGTCCCCCGGAAAGCGTCCGGCGCGTCCGGGTCTTCCGGCCCGCTGCCATCGTCCCAGCAGCGCGGCTCCAGCAGGTTGATGCGGTACTGCCCGCTTAAGTAGTCCAAAAAGCAGCCGCCCAGGGCGCGGCACTCGTCCTCCATCTCATGCTCGGAGTCCAGAGAGATCACGCTCTTTCCCGCCTCCCGCACATTGCAGAGCAGGAGCTTCAGAAGATAACTTTTGCCCTGTCCGGTGTTGCCGAGGATGAGGGCGCTGGCGTTGGTCTTGTCAGAAGCACGGCGGTCGAAGTCCACGATGATGTTGGAGCCGAAGCGGTCCCGGCCAATGAAGAAGCCCTTGGGATCGGTTTTGCCGGAATAGTTCATGGGGTATAGATTGGCAACGCTGCGTGCGGGTAATACCCGCTCCGCAAAATTGGCAAGCTGGCTGCCGCCCGCGGGGTTGGCGGAGAGAAAGCCCTCCCGCTGGCGCAGGAGCAGCGGATCGGCGCCCATGCGGGAGCGAACCAGTTGGGCGGATACGGTGTCCCGCGCCGCGCGCAGCTTTTCCGTATCCGCGGCGGCAATATCCAAGTAAACGCCGCAGTGGATGAGCGGCTCCTTTTCCTGCCGCTGCTTCGCCAGCAGCTCCGCCATATCCCGCAGGTTGGCATCCGCCGTGACGCTTTGCTTGTAATCGTTGGTGTTGCTCCGCTCCATGCGGCTTTTGTTGGTGGCGGCGTGGAGAATGGCGTCCTCCTCGGCGGGCGTGACCTGCCGCGCCGTCAGGCGCAGGTCAACGCCGCCCATATCGCCAAGGCCCCGCAGCAGCGCCAGCTCGTCCGTCATGGGCGGGTAGCTTTTCAGTGTCATCGCCGTGTGATACCGGCCGCCGAGGATGAAGTGGTCGGTGTTGAACTTCACCGCCGCGGGCGCGATCATGTCCAGAAAGTCTTTCGGGCGCTGGACCTGCTCTGCCGCTTTCTTTTTCGGTTTTGTTTTCTTTTTAGCCATGTACATACTCCTCTCCATCGAAATCACGGAATACCTCCGTGGTGAGATCCTGCCGGTAGTAGATCGCCAGCAGGCGCTTCACATCCTGCTCCTCCGCCAGACGCACGCGGAGCCCGTGGTCACAGATGGCTTTCTCCAACTGCCGCAGCGCGCTTTCATCCGCACCGGATTTTTCATCCAGTGGGAGCACCAGTACAAATTTGCGGGAGGAGGCGGAGGAGAACTGGATGGCGTCCAGATGGGCCATGTCCCGCTCCAGCAGCTCCCGCACGGCAGGCTCCGTTTCCTCCTCCAGTCGCCGCAGGTAATACTCCTTGTTCCGCTGGAAGGATTCGCGGGAGTCCAGAGCCAGAATTTCCAGCGAGGGCTGGGTGCTGAGAAGCATGGTCAGGGAGCGGACGCGGCCCCGGATGACCTCCGGGGACAGGACGGAGAGGTTGTCCGGCTGGATCAGGAAGAAGACCCGCTCTCCGAAATCTGTCACGATGCCGTGGGGCGTCACACGGACGATGCCCATGAGCTGCCGGGTGGATTGGCGCTGGCGCAGTTCCTTTTTCTGTTTCCGATTCATGGGTCCAGCCTCCATTCGTAATATTGTTGGCATAGAAAGAGAAAACAGGCGGCACGGCGCAGGAAATCCAGAATGCTGGAGCCATCCACCTGAATGGTGAGGAAGGCATACAGCACCGTGACCACCAGCAGTCCCATGCCGAGGCCCTGGGTCAGCGCCAGCACAGAGAGCAAAGCGCCGATGCCGATCACGGCGATGTCCCGCAGCAGCCAGAGCCACAGCATGGGCTTGGCTTTCAGGTTTTCGGGGTAAATAAACATTTCGTTCCTCCAAAGCAAAACCGCTGCCGAGAATCTCAGCAGCGGTCCGTGCGATGTATTTCTTATTCTTCGGCGGCGCCGGTGTCCTCCGCCAGCGCCTGCCGGATGCAGTCCAGGAAGAAGGCGTTCTGCTTGATGCCGTTCCGCTTGAGGTATGCCTTGAGCTGCTCAAACAGCTCGGTGGGCACCTGAAACGCCACCGTCCTCACATTGTCCTTGTCCATCTTCACATTTTCCTCCATTTCATAATATTTTGTGATGAGCGCGGTCATGTACCGGCTCAGTGTCTCGCCGGATTCCGCCTGTCGCTGCCGTACTTTGGTATGCAGCTCCAAGGGAATTTCAGCGCAGAGGTTGCGCGTTTTTTCTGCCATAGCAGTTCCTCCTGTCTTTTTAATGGTAAAGCCAAGATACCCGAAAGCAAGCGCGAAAGCTATGACCAAAGCCAACTAAAAATCCCATTCCAAATCAAGCGTAATGACCATAGCCACCCGCTGCATGAGGTATTCCACGCAGGGGATGGCCACGCTGTTGCCGAGGGCTTTGTAGCGTGCGGAGTCCGAAGCGCCGGGGACATCGGTCCAACCGTCCGGGTAGCCCTGGAGCCGTTCACACTCCAGCGGTGTGAGGCGGCGAATGAGATTCCGGCAGTCCGCATCCCAGGTAGAGGTTGGCTGGCAGACAAGGTCCGTGGCATCTTTATGCTGCCGCGCGCTCTCCGTGGAGGCAATCTCATCGTCCTTGAACTGATCTACCCGCTGACGGGCATAGACGCTGTGGCGATCCGAGGTGGTCAGGGTATAGGAAATGTCCCGCTGCCAGCCGAAGCCGTTGCCGCCGTTTTGTGGCTGGCGGTCAATGGCGTTGCCTGCAATGCAGATGACTTCCTCCTGCTGTACAAGGGGAATGTTGTTCCCTCCGGTCCCATAGCGGGCGGACATGGTGGGGGCTACATCGTGCGGCCCCGTGTATCTTCCGTCAATGCCATGGTTTTCATAAACTTTGGGCCCTGTCGGACGCAGCACCAGAGGCTGGTGCCCGTGTTCCTGTGCCCGCAGGGTTCCGGTGACGTTCTCACTGCACTCCATGATCTGCCCGCCCTGATCGTTGATGCAGAGGATGCTGGGCATACAGTTCCCGCTGGGGCTGCCTTTCAACGTGGGCGCTACATCCTCCTGATATCCAATGGTCCCGGCGCTCGCGCCAGCTCCAGCAGAAAATCCAGCGACAAAGGTCTGCTGCTTCATCCCCGGCTGTGCGCCCAGCGCACCCGCCACATCGTGCAGATCCCGCACCTCGTCCCGCTGGTTGGCGGCGAATGCGATCTGCGTTTGCGGACCATTCTGACTGCTGCTTGGATTTGTGATAAAGGTCTGCATTTGGAGGTTCTGCGTTGCCATCAATGCACCGGACACACCGTCCAGGTCAATGCCTTCATTGCGCTGATTGATATGGTAGGCTTTCGCTTCGCCGGATATGGGCGCGGGCGGGTCAAGCCCTGCCTGCATACGCAAAGCTACTTCCAATAAGGGTGGCAGCGATTTGCCGCGGCAGGCTGCGCGGCGCAGGATACCCAGGCACGCTGTCTGGGATAGCGAGTATCGGGATGGCGCTGTAGCCTGCAAAATCTGCCACAAGGAACACTCGACGGCGTCTTTGGGGCACTCCGAAGTGTTGAGCATCCCAAACGATCCAAGCCATGGAGGATCGTACTCCCAATATGCCCCCAGCATATTCCCAGCGCCCGGTCTCAGGTCTAACAACATGAAGGTATGGTTCTTCAACTTGGAGGAACGCTTCGAGGACTTTTTGAAAATCCGCCCCAGGCTTTTTTTGACCCGTTTCAGCGTCCCGCCCACTTGAGAGAGCACCGACGACATTTTCCCAAATCCCGAATCTCGGCCGAATATGGATTCCTGTCCTTCCAGATTTTCTATCTGCATCTCGCATCTCCTGAATGATCCGTATTTGTTCCATAAAGAGGCCAGATCGTGCGCCGGTTAGACCAGCCCGCAAGCCAGCACAGCTGAGATCTTGGCACGGGCTGCCTCCGCAGATAATATCCACAGGCGGCAGATACGCGCCGCTCAGCTTTGTAATGTCCCCCATCTGCTCCATGCGGGGAAAACGGATCTTTGATACCAGTATGGGGAACGGCTCAATCTCGCTGGCCCAGATCGGCTCGATGCCATACCGCACCGAAGCCAGAGGAAAGCCGGAGATTCCATCGAACAGGCTCCCCATCGTAAGTTTCCGTGTTGGCTGAGTCATTTTATATACACCTCTTTACTTGATCGCCGCGGCGATGGTTCTTGTCACATTCACCGCGGACTGCGCCGTATACACGGCGCTCGTAATATTGGCCTTTGTTGTGGTGTCCAGACCGAAGCTGCCGGCAATGCGGGGCACTTCACCGGCGGAGAGCATGAGCCCCACGCCCATCAGTGCGTGATCCTTGAACACCATAAGCCCCGCAACGAGGATGGTGGACTGGAGGAAGGCGGTCAGGCACAAGCCGATGACCTGCCGCATCCAGCCCATAAAGCCGTCCAAATAGCCCCGTGGGACACTGAACATATAAAGACTGCCCACCGCAATTTGAATGAGTAAAATGCCCCCGCGTTTCAGATTGGCGAAAAACACCTTCAGCACCGCGTAGCCCATGAGGATCACGCAAAAGAGAAGCATGATGGGGCTGGTGATGATGCCAAGGCCGAAGTGGGAGCTGTTCACCACATCTGCAAGTGTCTGTATCTCGCTGAGTTCGGTGATGATGTCCTGTCCCACCTCACCAATGCTCCGTCCATAGCCGGTAAGCCCCGCGGAAAAGGTACCCTGCAGCGACACGGATAGGGCGTAGAGCCGGACGGGGACAACGGTAAACAGGCTCACCGCCAGAAAGCCCTTGATGATATTCAGGGCAGTCTGCTGTAAATTGCCCCTGCCGGTGGAGTATTCGATACCGCATTCAAAGGCGCAGACCACCACGCTGACCGTAAATAACGCCCACGCAAGGCGGGAGAAAAAGAGGACGATGGCGCTGACCCATTCCAGTTCGAACAGTTCCACGCCCATATTGCCCATGAGGGCAAAGAAGTTGCCGAGAAAGCCCACGATCTGCCCGTAGAACCAATCTACCAACTGATCCAGGACTGTCGCGGCGACAAAGTCCCAAATAAATATTGTTCATTCACCTCCGGAGACACGACAAGGCCGCCGCCCTTTCGGGCGACGGCCTTGTCGCGATAATTGGTATTATGATTTGTGGGAAAAGTTCTCGTATAGGGGGATACCATCCCGCTTGATTTTACGCTCCATTGTCACGCCTTGCGCGCGGCGGAAGAATGTATCGGCACGGTATACGAGTATATCCAAAGACATGGTTTGCAGCGGAAGGAGCGCACGGCGGATCGCCTTGACCGCATCCACCGGACGCATGGAATTTTCCGGGATAATGACGCACAAATCGTAGTCACTATCATCGGTTGGCGTACCATAAGCACGGGAGCCAAAGAGATAAATCGCCTCGGCTTTGACTGTCTCCGTGATAACCCGGCACACCGGCTCCAATTCTTTTTGCAAGGATTCCGTCTTTGCTAAATACTCGTTTTCTGTCGACATATTCATCATCCCAAAACAGTGATCACTTCAAAAGACGGGGATAGTCTGTCGTGCCATTGACGATCGCATAAATGTAAACGGTGTCGCCAATCACTTTGTAGACCGCCACATAGGTTTTTGTCAAAACCAGTTTTCGGTATCCGTTTGCGGCGAGGATCGGGTCCGGATGCGTTTGCCCCATCAGCGGGAAATCTCGCAGACGGTTTATGGCCGTTTTCATTGTACTGTAGATTTTCCGCGCGTATGATTACTTCCTATTAGGAACACTGTAAATACAAGGCTTTTCGGAGCCTACAAATCAGAAAAAATAATATTTGATCTATCACATTACGCAAAAAGCCGTCCGGCATGAAAAACGGGCGGCTTTTTTGCGTGGATAGACGGAAAGGAGGCACAAAAATAACTACAAAATTTTAGCGTTCAAATTTGTGCAACTTTAACGAAAAGGAGGATCGTAAATGGCCGATGAAAAACTGAACACAGGCCCTGCGGAGAATACTTCCCCGGAGGCCGCCGGGCCTATCACCACACCCGAACAGGCCGCAGCGTCTGAGCCCCGGCAGGAACAGACCGGGCCTGCCATACCTGAGTCCGGCGATGTGGTTGTGTCCTTTGACAAAATCAATGAACTTATGGCGGAAAAGAGGCAGAACGCCCGCGCCGAAGTCGAAAAGGCGGAAACCCCCGAAACGCCAGAGGCGGCAGCTCCCGGAGGAACACCGCAGCCCGCCAATACGGAGGAACCGAAAAAGCCGCGCCGTGGCCGTCCGCCGAAAGCGGAAAAGGCCGCGACTGAAAATCAGAAAGCGGAGAAATCGGCTGGGGCACGCAAGGGCCGCCCACCCAAGGCGGATAAGGCGGCCCCCGGCGAGGCCACGCCGACTAAGCGAGACAAATTGTCCCGAAGTGGGAAAAAGGCTGCGGAGGTTAAAGCTGCCCCCGAACCCGAAAAGGCCCCACCCGAAAATGCGGCTCCGGCTCCGGAACAGGCTCCGCCTGAGCCAGCCGCTCCACCCCGTCCTGTTGAGGAAGGAAAGCTGGTCTATCTGAAACTTTCCGAAATGCATCCGTTCCACACATTCCGTCCCCACCCGTTTAAGGTGCGGGACGATGCCAAAATGCAGGAAACGGTAGCGTCCATCAAGGCAAACGGCGTAATGGTTCCCGGCCTTGCCCGCCCGGAAAAAGACGGAAACGGTTATGAGATCGTGGCTGGCCATCGCCGCCATCATGGTTGTGAGCTGGCTGGGCTGGAGGAAATGCCCTTTATCGTCCGGGAAATGACTGACCACGAGGCGGTACAGGCTATGAAGGACAGCAACAAGCAGAGGGATCAGACGCTCCCCAGCGAACTGGCCGCCCTGTTGGAGCTGGAAGTGGAGGACATCAAGCACCAGGGCGGGCGGCTGAAAAATGTGGCCGAGGGCGATATTGGCAAACGCTCCGTTGAGATTGTGGGCGAGGCGCACGACATGAACTATAAAAAGGTCATGCGTTATCTGCGGCTGAACTCCCTTGTGCCGGAACTGCTGGACAAGGTGGACGATAAAAAAATGGGCTTTATGCCCGCTGTGGAGATTTCCTATATCCGCCCCAAAAACCAGCGGCTGATCGCTGTTTCCATTGACGGAGAACAGGCGTCCCCCTCTCTGGCCCAGGCGAAAAAGCTCCGGGAGCTGGACAAGGACGGGAAACTCAATGGTGATGTCATTGATGGCATCTTATCAGAAAAGAAAAAGGAGGATCGAGGCGTGATTATTTCTACCGCTGAACTGGAAAAGTATTTTGGCAAGGAGGCCACTCCCGCCAAAATGAAGGAGCAGATCATGACTTTGCTGGACGAGTGGAAAGAAAAACAGCCGCCCGAACTGGCGAAGGCTCCGAAAAAGATGGAGCAGGACAAGTAACCACTTCGAGACATTTTGTCCCGAGGGCCCTGACCTCCGCATCATGGCTCTGGTGGTATATATCCCCCGTCGCCGCCTGTTTTTTCGTACAGCCGGGAGCGGGCTGTCAAGGGTGCATCGCACCGCCGTTTTACGGCGGCCTGCCCTTGACGGTCTGCCCCGGCTGTGCTATTTCCCCGGCAAGCGGCGGGGGTATATCCTCCAGAGCCGCCCCCTTTCCCATGGTTGGGAAAGGGCGGGGGGATTGGGTTGAACTTTCTTATTAAAATATCGGAGGTATTGACTATGAAGCGTCCCCTTGCATACATTACCGCCGCATGGTTGAGCGGCGACAGTGAAAACGCAGAACAGGCCGCCCGCTACTGCCGGGCGGTTTATGAGGCAGGCTTTTCCCCGATCTGCCCGCCCCTTTATCTGCCCCTGTTTCTCAATGACGCAGTACCCGAGGAGCATAAAAGCGGAATCGACATGGGCCGTGACCTGCTCCGCCGCTCCCATGTGCTGGTGGTCTGCGGCCACACCATGACCGAGGCCATGAAAAATGATATTGCCGTGGCCCAGCGGCTGGGAATTACGGCAACGACCCTTGAGGGCATCCTGACCGTCAAGGGACAGGGCCGCCGCTGATGGCGACCCTGTTTGAAGCCTACGTTACCAACGCAGGGAAGTACAGCGAGGGCCAGTTTGTGGGTGAAACACTGAAATTTCCCACAACCGCCCAGGAGGTGGAGGCTCTCTTGAAACGGATCGGCGTGGATGGCGTCCGCTATCAGGAAATTTTTATTACCTCTTTCGATGGGGATGTGCTGGGGCTCTATGATCATTTGAGCGAGTATGAAAATCTGGACGAGCTTAATCATCTGGCCTGCCTGCTTTCCGAGCTTACCTCATCGGAGCTGGAAACACTGGAGGCCGTCCTCGACAGCGGCGATCACTGTTC
>NZ_JACOQI010000038.1 GCF_014297285.1 Dysosmobacter segnis | reverse complement strand
AAAATCCGCCGAGCGAATGGTGGCAAAAAGCACAAATCGGAGCCGAAACAGCTCCGATTTGTGCGTGAGACAACCTACGGACCAGAAGGCCGGGGGTTCGAATCCCTCACGGCGTACCAAAAGTCCTCGAAATCGTCTGATTTCGAGGACTTTTGTTTTTCATAAGTTCCGTTTTGGGAGTACCGCTTTTTTCTGACCCAAACGCTGACCCCAACGGGAGCGGGTAGCGGAAAGGTCTATACCGCACGGGATAGGATATTGCCCATCGTCTGGGCGGCTTTGAACTGCGCGTCGGTGGTGACGTGGGCGTAGGTGTCCAGCGTGAAACCCGCCGAGTAGTGGCCAAGCATACTGCTGACGGTCTTGACGTCCACGCCGTTTTGCAGGGCCATGGTCGCGAAGGTGTGACGCAGGTCATGGAAGCGTATCCGTGGCAGTCCCGCCCGTTTCAGCACTCTTTGCAGCATATGTAGGACGCTGTCCGGTGACATGGGGCCTCCTGTTGGTGACGGGAACACCCATTCGCTGTTCCCAACTTTGCATTTCTGCATTTTCAGAACGCTTATTGCGTCTGCCGACAACGGCAGTGTGCGGTAGGCGTTTTTCGTTTTCAGTGGGGCTTCGACTACCTTGCCGTTCTGCCGTGAGATGGCCCGTTGGATTTTCAGTACGCCACGGTCAAGGTCTATATCCGTCCATTTCAGTCCCAGCAGTTCCCCACGGCGTAGTCCTGTGGCGAGGTCGAGGTAGTAGAGTTCGTACACACCGCTGTCCCTGGCCTCCTGGAAGAAGGCGCTGAGTTGGTCGGCGGTCAGGGTTTTCATCTCTTTGTGCTCCACCTTTGGCAGGGCGCAGCCCTGCGTTGGATTCTTGCTCACCAAATTCTGCTCCATGGCGAGGTTGTACGCCGAACCGATCATCTGGTGGATATTTCGCACCGTCTTGGGTGCTAACCCTTTCGGCTTTTTCTTGGCCTCGATGCGGTCTACTCGCCCGCCGTCCAGCAGGTGCTTGTAGAACCGTTGTAAGTCCAGAGAAGTGAGGTCTGCCAGCGGGATGCCGCCGATCTGCGGCTTGATGTGGTTTTTCAGAAAACCTTGGCTTGTCTTGAACGTAGACGGTCTGAGTTTCACCTTGGCGTAGTTCTCCATCCAGACCTCCAGCCAACTCCCCACGGTGTAGGTCTTGGCCCGTCCGTAGTCGATACCGACGTTTTCCTCGATGGCTTTTTTCAGGTTTTCTTTTACTTCCGCTTGCGTCTTGCCGAGGACGTTTTTGATGATGGCTTTGCCAGTTTCCGGATCGTGACCGACTGTGTACCGGCCCTCCCATCGACCGTCCTTTCGTTTGCGGATGTTGCCCTCGCCGTTTGCTCGTCGCTTTGGCATGGTATCAGCCCCTTTCGCAACGAACAATATCGTAACCAAGGGAACAAAGCTACCGAAAAGCCGAACTGTTATCAGAAAGTTATCATTTGTCGTGCGGTGACTTCCGCCCCTAATCTTTGTCTATGGCGGCGCAATTTTCGCGCTGCCGGGGCGTGTCTTTAGTTACAGCGGTGCGATTTTTGAACGGATGAAAAGTCCTTTTTATTGACTACAGCGGCTCAAAATATGCGCGATCTGCGCCGAAAATTGCTCTCACTTGAAAATCACTTTTTCGAGCGGTTGAAAACAGCAAATTTCTCAACCGCCTGCGGAACGTCCACCTTGAAAAGTCTGCCGTCACGGGCATTTTTCGTGTCTGACGTTCACCTATGACCGCGAAAACACTTCTCAAGGTGCACCTTAGACTGCGGTTTCAAAACCTCGGAAAGCCCCGCACTGCGGGGCTTTGTGGGCGGGCTGCGGGCGCTTGCGACTGCGGCCCTTTATCTTGTTATATTTTCGAACGGGGATATCTCCCCACAAAACACCTTCAAAACCGGTATCAACGCCCCTTGAGGGAGCGATGATATAATATCCTCATGCGGACAGAGAATTTCCTGCTTCTATCTTTGTAGCCAAGTCTACTGCGCACAGACTGGAACCTCTGCCCTGTGGGATGTCACTTATGAGCCGGATGTCGGGGCGATAAATCGCTTTCTTCTAATCTCGCAACAGGTTGTGACCTTCAGCAGCACGAGGAATGTCCGTAATTTGAACACGAGAGGAGCCTACATTATGTACATCGTTGGGATCGACATCGCCAAGAGGAAGCACGAGGCAGCGGTAATCGACGGCGAGGGCACCGTCATCATCAAGCCGTTTTCCTTCACCAACAACTGCTCCGGGTACAATCGGCTGCTGGCCATGCTCACCAAGGCCAAGCTGCCGCTTGACGAGGTTTCCTTTGCAATGGAGGCCACCGGACACTACTGGCTCGCTCTTTTTACCAGGCTTCAGAAGGAGGGCTTCCGTGTTCAGGTCATCAACCCGGTGCAGACCAACTCCATCCGCAGCTTCTACATCCGTCAGGCCAAAACAGATCCGCGGGATGCCCTGCTCATCGCAGAGGTGATTCGTTTCGGACACTTCTCCGAGTCTACACTGCATCCCGAAAACATTTATGAGCTGCGGGAGTTGTGCCGTGGACGGCACGCCATCGTTTCCATGCAGGCAGATGTTAAGCGAAAGGTCGTTGCCCTGCTGGATCAGGTCTTTCCTGAATATGAAACCGCTTTTACCAATCTGTTTGGCGATACTTCCATGGCAATTTTGCAAGCCTGCCCCACGCCAAAGGAATTATCCGGGATGCCTCTTGAGGAACTTTGTTATCTCATCGAAGTTTCCAGCCACAAGCGCTTCCGCATGGCGAAAGCGCAGGAGCTTCAGGCGCTTGCGCGCAATTCCTTTGGCTTCGCCATGGCCGGCGACGTTTTCAGCACGATGATCCGGCTCTATGCAAAGCACCTCGATTTCTTAAAACAACAGGTCAGGGAAATGGATCGCAAGATCGCGGAGATCATGGACACCCTGGATACGCCGATTACCACCATCACCGGCATCGGCCCGACCCTTGGCGCGTATATCCTCAGCGAGATCGGAGACATCAGCCGTTTTTCCTCTGCGGCAAAGCTTGCCGCTTACGCGGGGATCGATCCAACCATGCGGCAGTCCGGCGAATACAACGGCGTCAGAAACCGTATGTCCAAACGAGGCTCGCCTTATTTGCGGCACGCCATTTGGCTGGCGGCTTCATCGGCGGTGCTCCACGATCCGGCGCTGAAGCTTTATTTCCAGAAAAAACGGGATGAAGGGAAGCCTTACATGGCGTCCGTGGGCCACGCCTGCAGGAAGATGGTCTCCATCATTTACGCCGTTATGAGAGACAACAAGGCCTACACGCCCTATATCCCAAATGAGATTTCGGCTTGACAAATTATAGCCGGTCTGTGCTAAAATCGAACGGCCTTCCCCGTCCAAAAATCCGGCTTAAAAAGTTCGATTTTTCGTCCAAAACCGTTCCCGCAAATATCGCCAAAAAGTTACCGTCACAACGCTGTTCCCAACCGCTTTTCAACTTCTCGCACAAACGGCTTACGTTCGCTTTCACAGGCGAAAGCGGGTACACCCTCGGCTTTCAGAGAAAGATCGCACACAAGGGCACACACGGCGAAACAGGGGCCTTCCGGACGGGGCCGCTATCACTACCCTCGACACGTACTGCACATTCACGAACATCCCCGGGCCGGGTATCAGAACGGCAAACTTTGCCGCTTTGGGATCTTGGCCGGGAGGTGCTCTCGAAGAACGCAGAAAGCCTTCGGGACAGCGATGCGCTTATGCGTGTCGCTGTCCCGAGGCGTCGCGGCCCCGCTGGGCTGCGTGATCTGTTTGCAACTTGGTGATGTTGTTGTTTTTTCACTCTGTGCGCAGTACTTTCTGAACGTGCGAGGTGGGGGTGGTATCACTACCCTCGGAGCGTTTCACACGGTTCGGAAACCCTGCGTGGCCAGGGGGTAGAACGGCAAACTTTGCCGCTTTTGGGGCTTGGCCGTGGGTGCTCCCAAAGAACGCAGAGAGCCTTCGGGACAGCGATGCGCTTATGCGCGTCGCTGTTCCGAGGCGTCGCGGCCCCGCTGGGCTGCGTGATCTTTTTCGCTTCTGCCGAAATTGCGGTTTGTACATCCTGCGCTCAGGGCTTTCTGCGTGTGCGAGGCGAGGGGTGGTATCACTACCCTCAGCGCGCTTTACGTGCTGCTGAAACGCCGGACACCCGCATGTCAAAACGGCTCATTTGCCGTTTTCTGAGGTCAGGTGGGCGTAGTTCCCCGCACGATTCCTATTTTCTTGCGAACACACAGAATTTTCTGTTGGCAGTTCCAGTTGCAAACGCTTTTGCGTTATGGTACGATAAGTTCAGCAAATCGGAAATTGTTTATTTCTTCTTTTTCGGTTTTGGGGCTGGCAGTTCATCATACATTGCATGAAACAAGCCTGTCAAAAATTCCTTATTATCAACTTCATCTACCAACAACATCTCTTTTGCTCCCTCATAGGGTAATTCATACGGAGCTGTCGGCATATAACTAATTGCTGATTTTACTGGTTTAACAAGTAATCTATCATCATAGATACCCCCTACAATCTTGCCACGATAATAAATAATAAATTCTCCCATCATAGCTCGATAAGTAATTTCTTCTAACTCAGATAGCTGTCCTAAAATAAACTCTAAGTATTCCTTGCTTGATGCCATATTTCCACCTCAAATCCCGATTTCTCAGTTTCAAAAACTGGAATTTAGTCATCCAGTGGTTTCCCGCAATACTGACAATACTTTCCCGCATTTCTGTAAAGTTGCTTGCCACAATGGGGACATCTGTTATAAAGGAAATGTGGAATCAAGCCCGAAAGTCCTACTATAACGCCAACGCAAACGAAAGGTTCCCAAAAATATGTCAGCAGCACAATTATGGTACCGCCAATCATCAGCGCGTCTCTCACTTTTCTGGCTTGTTTCACTGTCATTTTACGCATAGCGCCGCCTCCATAGCTTTCGATTTGTTGCTCACTTTTCGTATTCAAATTATACCACTACATTGTGACCAATTCTACCGCAACTTTGGACTATATGAGAAAAGTCCGAACAGTTTTCTGCCCGGACTTTCTCGCTCAATCGTAAATCAATTCTGCTCTGGAGGTCAACGGTATTCGGTTGGACTGCACGAATGATGAGGTCGTCGAGGTCGGTCTGGCTGTCGCCTCCGGCGCGATGAACTACGAGACGCTGTTGGCGTGGGTGCGGGCACACCGTGTCTGACCCAGTTTTGACCCAGAATCCGAAAAAAGCGGTTAGTGTTGGACGGAAACAACGGAAGATCCGCCGAGCGAATGGCGGCAAATAGCACAAATCGGAGCCGAAACGGCTCCGATTTGTGCGTGAGACAACCTACGGACCAGAAGGCCGGGGGTTCGAATCCCTCACGGCGTACCAAAAGTCCTCGAAATCGTCTGATTTCGAGGACTTTTGCTTTTCATAAGTTCCGTTTTTAGGGTGTTGCTTTTTTCTGACCCAAACGCTGACCCCAACGGGAGCGGGTAGCGGAAACCATCAGACGGCACGGGAGAGGATGTTCCCCATGGTCTGGGCGGCTTTGAGTTGGGCGTCGGTGGTGACGTGGGCGTAGGTGTCCAGCGTAAAGCCCGCCGAGTAGTGACCCAGCATACTGCTGACGGTCTTGACGTCCACGCCGTTTTGCAGGGCCATGGTCGCGAAGGTGTGGCGGAGGTCGTGAAAGCGGATGCGGGGCAGCCCTGCCCGTTTCAGCACCCGCTGGAGCATGTGCAGGACGCTGTCCGGTGACATAGGGCCTCCGCTTGGCGATGGGAATACCCACTCGCTGTTGCCCGTTTTTCTTCTTTGTTGCATCAGAACGTCTATCGCATCTGCCGACAGGGGCAGCGTGCGGTAGGCGTTTTTCGTTTTCAGCGGTGCCTCGACCACTTTGCCATTCTGCCGTGAAATTGCCCGTTGGATTTTCAGCACACCACGGTCGAGATCAACGTCCGTCCATTTCAGCCCCAACAGTTCGCCGCGCCGAAGTCCGGTGGCGAGGTCGAGGTAGTAGAGCTCGTACACGCCGCTGTCCCTGGCCTCTTGGAAAAAGGTGCTGAGTTGATCCGAGGTCAGGGTTTTCATCTCCTTGTGCTCCACCTTCGGCAAGGCGCAGCCTTGTGTTGGATTTTTTGTGACGAGACGCTGCTCCATGGCGAGGTTGTACGCCGAGCCGATCATCTGGTGGATGTTCCGCACTGTTTTGGGAGCCAGACCTTTCGGCTTTTTCTTGGCTTCGATGCGGTCAACCCGACCGCCGTCCAACAGGTGCTTGTAGAATCTCTGCAAGTCCAGAGAAGTCAATTCTGCCAGTGGAACGCTACCGATCTGCGGCTTGATGTGGTTTTTCAGAAAGCCTTGTGAGGTTTTGAAGGTGGACGGTCTGAGTTTTACTCTGGCATAGTTTTCCATCCAGACCTCCAGCCATGTTCCCACCGTGTAGGTCTTGGCCCGTCCGTAGTCGATGCCCACATTTTCTTCGATGGCTTTCTTGAGTTTCTCCTTAACTTCTGCCTGTGTTTTGCCGAGGACGTTTTTGATGATGGCCTTGCCAGTTTCCGGATCGTGACCGACTGTGTACCGGCCCTCCCATCGACCGTCCTTTCGTTTGCGGATGTTCCCTTCCCCGTTTGCTCGTCGCTTTGGCATGGTATCAGCCCCTTTCGCAACGAACAATACCGTAACCAAGAGGGAAAAGCTATCGGAAAACCAGACTGTTATCAAAAAGTTATCATTTGAAGGGGATGCCCTATCTTTGTCTATGGCGGCGCAATTTCTGCGCTGCCGGGGGCGTTCTCTTTAGTTACAGCGGTGCGATTTTTGAACGGCTGAGCAGCTCTTTTTATTGACTACAGCGGCGCAAAATATGCACGATCTGTACCGAAAATTGATCTTACTTGGAAATCACTTTTTTGGGTGATTGAAAACGGCGGTTTTGCTGCTTGACTGCGGAGCGTCCACCTTGAAAAGTCCGCTGTTGCTGGGGTCTGATGCCCCTCATGTTCACCTACGACTGCGAAAACGCCTCTCAAGGTGCACCTTAGACTGCGGTTTCCAAACCCCGGAAAGCCCCGCACTGCGGGGCTTTGAGGCCGAGAGGGGTCGCTTTGCGACCACCTCTCTTTATCTTGTGCTAAAATCGAACGGCCTTCACCACTCAGAAAACCTTCCTGTAAAGTTCGGCTTTTCGCCCCAAATCGTTCCCGCAAATATCGTCAAAAAGTTACCATCACAACGCTGTTTTAAACCGCTTTTCAACTCCTCGCACAAACGCCCCACGTTTGTTTTCACGGGTGAAAGCGGGTACACATTCGGCTTTCGGAGAAAAATCGCACACAAGGGCACACACGGCGAAACACGGGGCCTTCCCTCGCCCACAGCGCAGCTTTGTGCTGTCAGTGAAATTCCTTTTGTTCCGCCACACTTTTATATACATACATTTCCCGGTTCTCTGTGAACCCTCAACACCAGCAGAAGAGAAAAATCCGGCAAAGCTGCCGCCATAAATTTTATCCCCCAACCGCTTTTCATCCCACTTTTCAACTTTTCGCACAAATGGCCCACGTTCGCTTTTGCGGGTGAAAGCGGGTACACACTCGCCTTTCGGAGAAGGATCGCACACAAGGGCACACACGGCGAAACAGGGGGCGTTTCGGATGGGGGCGCTATTACTACCCTCAGAGCGTTTTGCGCGGTTCGGAAACCCTGCGCGGCCAGGGGGTAGAACGGCAAACTTTGCCGCTTTTTGGCCTTGGCCGGGGGTGCTCCCAAAGAACGCAGAGAGCCTTCGGAACAGCGATGCGCTTATGCGTGTCGCTGTTTCGAGGCGTCGCGGCCCCGCTGGGCTGCGCAGCCCTTACTGTGGAGTTCTTGGCTTTCCTGCTTTTGCTTAAAACCACTATTGCAAACAGCCTTACGCCATGGTACTATGGTGTCACCAAATCGGAATCCATAGGATGAAAAAACAGAGTGAGGATGATTCTCTTTATGTTTGCCTTTTTTCCTTTGGAAACGCTGGGAAAGCCCCTTGAAAAGCTCTTGCAATGGATGGATGACCATCGTCTTTTCCTCGTTCTTCCAGCTCTCGGCATCCTGCTTTCCCTGGGCGTGTTCAGCTATGTGCATTTCCGGACACCACCCCAGCCAGAGCCCTTTACTTTGGAAGCAAAGCAGGGCGATTACTGCTATCTGGATGTTCAGCACCTCTCCAACTGGCTCCTGAAAATTTCGGGTGGCGAGGAAAATAATTGTTTTTATCTGGCGGTTGGCACGGATGAGACCATGTGCATCGTCTCCATGAATGATGTGATCTTTGAAAACTTTGCGGACATTGTTGAATACAGCAACTCTGATTTTACAGTTCCAGGCACCATACCACAGTCATACCGCGCCGACGGCATCGTCAAGCAAATGACGTCTGAGAATCTGGATGCTCTCATGGACTTGTTTGGCACAACGGCTGAACAGTATACGGCCTTGTTAGGCAACAATTATCTGGATCTGCGGGAAGATCCAAACGGTAATCTTGTGGAACTGTTTGTTTATGTTCTTGGCGCATCGCTTATTATTCTGCTTCTCTATTGTGTGGCCCTCCTTGATGAGCAGCACGAACGCCGCAAGCGGGGCAAAACCGCCGAAGCAGAGTTGTAATAGGAACAATCCGCCCCTGGTGCTTTTTTCAGGCTTTGGTACATACTACGATTCATACTCAGGCCCCCGCCCTGTCAGGAATTTAAAAGGCGTATTCAAAAACATCCCTGCTGATAAAACAACGAAACACAGAATTTATACAATTCCAGATACGCCTTTGACCCAGTTTTGACCCAGAATGGAATTGGAACGGGCAGGGCTGGACGGAAACAATGGAAAATCCGCCGAGCGAACGGCGGCAAAAAGCACAAATCGGAGCCGAAACGACTCCGATTTTGCTTTGAGACAACCTACGGACCAGAAGGCCGGGGGTTCGAATCCCTCACGGCGTACCAAAAGTCCTCGAAATCGTCTGATTTCGAGGACTTTTGCTTTTCATAAGTTCCGTTTTTTGTGTGCCGCCTTTTTC
>NZ_JACOQI010000037.1 GCF_014297285.1 Dysosmobacter segnis | reverse complement strand
TTGTAAGCAATAAACGCCGCCAAACCGCCGCCAGTGCCGGGCGTTGCGCCAATGATGACACCGACAAGAGAACCAATGCCAATGGGCTTGCGGCAGCGCCGATATTCCTCTTTTGTGATTTTATTATAAGTGTTCTGTCTTGTCAATCTTTTTCAAAAAAACAGGGGCGAACAGGGCGATCATCCGAAACGGAATGATCGCCCTGTTTCATTGCTTATGGCTCCATTGTCACTGCACGCAGCCAGTGGTCAGATTGGCCAGTGTCCGTCTATCCTTTCATTTAAATGGGAGATACCACGAATCACTTCAGAGCGACGACCTCATCGTTCTCATCGTACATACGGATGCCTTCCTTTTCCTCCTTGGTACGGCCCAGACCGAACTGGATCGTAGCCAGAGCCACCAACGCCAGTAGGAAGCAATAGTAGTTGGCGCCGATGATGGAGAAGGGAGACAGGCCGGTCAGAGAGACACACAGCAGGATCTGGCCGCCGTGAGGAATGATGCCCTGGACCACGCAGGAGAAAATATCCAGGATGGAGGCCGCACGCTTGGGAGCCACATTGTGCTCCGCCACGACCTTGCGCACCAGGGGAGCAGCCATCATGATGGCGATGGTGTTGTTGGCCATAGCCGCATCGAACACGGAGACCATGCCGGCGGTCATGTACTCAGCACCCTTGCGGGTCTTTACGCTGGCGTGCATCTTCTTCACCAGCCAGTCAATAGCGCCCAGTTCCTCGGCAACACCGCCAACGCCGCGCAGCAGCAGGGCGATCAGGCAGATGTCATACATGCCGCTCATGCCGCTGCCCATAGCCTGCGCAAAGCCGGGGATATCGAAGGAACCGGTCGCGAAGCCAATGGCGCCAGCCACGCCGATACCGGCCAGCAGCAGGATAAACACGTTGCATCCGGTCAGGGCGAACACCAGAATGAAGATATAGGGAATGACCTTAATGAATTCATAGGAGAAATCACCGGTCAGCTCAGCGGCGCTGCCGACCACGGTATAGATGACCATGGCGAGCACAGCGGCAACTGCGGCGATCACGCCGTTCATCTTGAACTTATCCCGCATCTCGCAGCCGCAGCCACGGGTCGCAGCGATGGTGGTATCGGAGATCATGGACAGGTTATCGCCGAACATGGCGCCGCCCAGAACAGTGCTGATCGCCAGAGCCAGATTCAAGCCCGCGCTCTCAGCAACAGCCACAGCGATGGGGCCAACAGCGGAAATGGTGCCCATGGAGGTGCCCATGGCGGTCGCCATAAATGCGGAGATCAGGAACAGACCGGCAAACATAAACTGGGTCGGAACCAGGCTCAGGCCCAGGTTTGCAGTGGCCTGCACGCCACCCATGGCCTTTGCGACGCCGGAGAAGGCGCCGGCCAGCAGGAACACCATGATCATGATCATCGTGCCCTGGTTGCTCATGCCCTTGCAGAAGGTATCCATGCGGTATTCCAGGCTACGCTCTTTGCCGCCCATGCACATGCACACCAGCAGCGCACCCACAAGGGCAGCCATACGGGGAACCTGCTTAAAGGAGTCTCCACCGTAGCCCAGAGCGGCGCAGATCAAGCCGCTGCCAAGATAAATTGCCAGGAACGTAAGCAGGGGGAAAAAGCCCTTCCAACCGTAATATTTCTTGTTCTCCATAATGCGCTTCCTCTCTTTTTTTATTTCACAGATCTCTCTGGATTTTTAAGATACCTCCGGAGAAGCCGTGACCTCTCCGGAGGGGCAAATACGAGGATAACGGGGGTTTGGGATCAGATCGTGGCAAAGGCGGTTTCAAAATCGTTGATAAGGTCTCTGGCGGACTCCAGGCCAACGGAGAGGCGGATCAGACCGTCCGTGATACCGGCAGCCAGGCGGTCCTCCTTGGACACAGCGGCGTGCGTCATGCTGGCGGGGTGCTCGATCAGCGTATCGGGGTCGCCCAGAGACACGGCAATCGAAGCGATGGACAGGTTATTCAGCAGCTTCTTGCCAGCCTCGAAGCTGGTCATGCCCTTTACGTCATCGTTCAGCTCAAAGCTGAGGATACCACCAAAGAGGCCGTTCTCCATCTGGCGGCAGGCCAGCTCATGGCTGGGGTCGCTCTCCAGACCGGGATAGTAGACCTTCTTCACGTAGGGGTTGGACTCCAGATACTTGGCAACCGCCATTGCGTTCTGGCAGTGACGCTCAATACGCAACGCCAGGGTCTTCATGCCTCGCAGTACCAGATAGCTGTTGAAGGGAGAGGGCGGGCAGCCATTGATCTTCGTCATGGCGTTGCCGCGGATCAGGCCCATATCGGCAGCGGAGCCGACCACAACGCCGCCCAGCGCATCGCCGTGGCCGTTGATGTACTTGGTGATGCTGTGCAGGACCACGTCCGCGCCCAGCTTCAGCACGTGCTGAATGGGAGGCGGTGCAAAGGTAGCGTCCACCACCACGCGGATATCCTTGCCGGCGACTGCCTTGACAGCCGCAACGTCCGTCACCTTGATCATGGGGTTGTTGGGGGTCTCGAAATAAATCATCTTGGTGTTGGGCTTGATGGCGGCCTTCAGTGCCCCCAGATCGGAGGTATCCACGCGAGAGACCTCAATGCCCATATTGGGGAGGTTTACGGTCGCCACTGCGTTGGTGCCGCCGTAAACAGAGTTGTCAAAGATCACATGGTCGCCGCACTTCAGGAACGCGATCATCACAGAACCGACTGCGCCCATGCCGGAGGCGGTGGCCACAGCGTCCTCACCGCCCTCCATGGCGGCGCACTTCAGCTCGAAGGCACGGGTGGTGGGGTTTCCGCCGCGGGTGTACTGATAGCCGGGGATCTTCTTGGCAAACTTGTCAGCACCCTCCTCCACAGTTTCAAAGCAGAAAGTTGAGGTCTGATAGATCGGCGTGGCCAGCGCGCCGTGGGCGGGATCGTGGCCCTGTCCGGCGTGGATGATCATGGTCTCAAAATCGACATTGCTCCAGTCCAGCTTGCTCATGTTAGCAGCCTCCTTCAGTAATAATCATAAATTGGTTTTTGCAACATCAGATGTCATATCTTATAGGCACAGTCTACACGTTTCCGCTTCTTTTGTCAATTGCACAATTTGACGATACAAAAAGCACTTTTTTGTGGGAAAAATGAATAATTTTTCGTAATCGTTTGCTTCCATTCTCCCCTTTTTTCTTCTTTTTGTATTGGAGAAAACGTTTGGGTACGTTAACAATTCGCAAATAAAATAGTTGTATAATATAGCCGAACATGATATAGTAATAATTGAAAATTTTTTATACTTTGTGCAGGCCAGTTGGCCTTGTACTTTATGCACGGCCATTTCTTACAAAGAGTGTCCGCTTGTGAGGAGTTGTTGGTATGGAGATTGGCAAAAAGCAGCGCGATCCAAAGAAAAGTCTTTCCAGACAGGTGGTTGATTCCATCGAAGAAATGATCATGGAGCGCAAGCTCGGTCCCGGAGATGTACTGCCCACGGAAATTCAAATTTCCGAAGAATTGCAGGTCAGCAAGAGCAGTGTAAGAGAGGCCATCAAAATGCTGGAGGCCCTGGGCGTCGTAGAGATTCGCCGGGGGTTGTGCACCGTCATCAGTAAGAATCCGGAGCAGGGCTATATGAATGTCATGCTCTCTCACTTCTACCTCAACAGCGGAAATGAGGAGGATCTGCAAAACTTCCGCTATATTATAGAGTCCGCCTACACGACCTACGCTATCCACCAGGCAACAGACAATGACCTTGCGGCCATTCGTGAAAAGCTGGAGCTGTTCCGCGAAAAGCTGCGGAACGGCACGCTGGAGGCGGAGGACGATATCCTGTTCCACGGGCAGATCTTGCAGGCAACGCATAATTCCTTTATGATCAGCCTGGGAAATGCGCTGAACGAGCTGTTCCGCCGCTCCATCGCCATCGCGATTCGGGATAACCCCGAAGTGGCCCTCCATGACCACGAGAGCATCTATCAGGCCATCGTCAACCGGGACCCGGTCGCCGCGGAAAAGGTAATCGCTGCAAGCGCCAGACAGTGGGCTGCATCGTTTAAGATCCAGGACGCCGTGGCGGAGTCCACCTTATAATATAATAAAATCAGACGGAACGACCCGGTATATCACCGGGCCGTTTCTTTTTACAAAATTTTACAAAAAATTGAGAAATCACCCTTGACAATCTGGGACTATGTGCTATACTTTAAACATCAGATGTCTTATGTCATGTATCTTTTATTTTTAAATACGTTGAGGAGGCACTTATTATGGGCAAGGTTTATTACGATCAGGACGGTCACATCGAGGCGATCCAGGATAAAGTCATTGCGATCATCGGCTACGGCAACCAGGGCCGTTCTCAGGCTCTGAACATGAGAGATTCCGGCGCTAAGCACATTATCGTTGGCAGCATCCATGATGAATCCTGGAACACCGCCAACGCCGACGGCTTCCCCACTTATTCCATCGCTGAGGCTTCCAAGAAGGCTGACATCGTGTTCCTTCTGCTGCCGGACGAAGTGGCTCCCGAGATCTACGAGCGCGATATCGCTCCCAACCTGCATCCCGGCGCAGCACTGAACTTTGCTTCTGGCTACAACATCACCTATGGCTTCATCAAGCCCGCCGCTGATCTGGACGTGATCATGGTCGCTCCCCGCATGATCGGCAAGGGCGTTCGTGAAACCTATGAAAACGGCACCGGCTTCCCCACCTTCCTGGTCGTCAATCAGGACGCTACCGGCCACGCCAAGGAGATCGCCGTTGGTCTGGCCAAGGCTCTGGGCTCTACCAAGGCCGGCGCCATCGAGGTCACCTTCAACGACGAGACCTATCTGGACCTGATGAGTGAGCAGGCTATCTGGCCCCTGATCATGAACGTCATGGTGACTGCATTCGACTTCTTCGCCGAGAAGGGTCTGCCCGCTGAGGCGATCCTCACCGAGATGTACATGTCCAAGGAGCCTATGGTCATGATGGAGAAGATGGCGGATATGGGTCTGTTCAAGCAGCTGCCCCTCCACAGCCGTACCAGCCAGTATGGTCAGATGTCCCGCTTCAAGATGGTGGACAACACCTCCATGCGTCAGTTCATCGAGGAGCAGTACAACAAGATCGTCGATGGCAGCTTCGCTCAGGAGTGGGAAGAGGTCAAGGCTGACGATATGAAGAAGTTTGATGAGCTGCGGGCCGAGACTGAAAAGCTGCCCATCTCTGTGGTCGAGGCAGAGGTCCGCAAGAACCTCTCCGGCGGCAAGGCCAACTGATCGCCCCCTCTTCATTCTTCTCTACAAAACGTTCCCTACGGCCGCGGAAAATTGTAATCTGCAATTTTCCGCGGCTTTTTTACAACTTCGGTTGTATTTTTCAAAGAACTATGGTATATGTGCTCTTGAGGATACCCACAGGCTGTTACGCTGACAGAAATATTTGTTTTCAAGAAAAGGAGTACGCTTATGAAGATCACAAGTATTGACGTATACGATTTTGGCAAATGCCTGAACTACGAGGACTGCTCTCCCATCTGCATCCGCATCAACACGGACGCGGGGATCAGCGGCTTTGGCGAGGTAGGTCTGGCCTACGGCAACGCCCATAACGCAGGCGTTTGGATGGTGAAGGACTTCGGCCAGCTCATCATCGGCAAGGATCCCCTGCGCAGCGAAGCTATTCGGGAGCAGCTGTTCCGCACGACCTTCTGGGGCATGGGCGGCGGCACCGTTATCAACGCCGGCATGAGCGCTATTGACATCGCCCTGTGGGATATCAAGGGTAAATACTACAACGCCCCCGTCTATCAGCTCTTAGGCGGTAAGATCAATGAAAAGCTCCGGGCCTATGCCAGCCAGATCCAGTTCGACTGGGATCTGGAGGACCGCAATATGGTCACGCCGGAGCAGTATGCCGAGGCGGCCAAGAAGGCCATGGCGCAGGGCTATACCGCCGTGAAGGTGGACCCTGTCGGCGTTGCCGCCAATGGCAACTGGCAGCGCACGAAGCAGGACGCTGACTGGCGTCTCCGGGGTCAGCTCCCCCAGAACGTGCTGAAGCTGGTTCGCGCCAGATTGCAGGCGATCCGGGACCTCAGCCCCGATCTGGACATCATCATCGAGCTTCACTCCTTCACGGACACCAGTACTGCCATCCAGCTGGCCAACTACATCGATGATCTGAACATCATGTACTACGAGGAGCCGGTCCATCCCCTCAACGCCGTCTCCATGCGGGAGATCAAGGAAAATATCCGGATCCCCGTGGCCTCCGGCGAGCGGATCTACACCCGTCTGGGATACCGCCCCTTCTTCGAGAACCGCTCCCTCAGCGTGATCCAGCCGGATGTGTGCCTCTGCGGCGGCATTTCCGAGGCCAAGAAGATCTGCGACATGGCGGATACCTATGATGTGAAGGTCCAGATCCATGTCTGCGGCGGCCCCATTTCCCAGGCAGCGGCCCTCCATGTGGAGACCGCGATCCCCAACTTCCTGATCCATGAGCAGCACTCCTACGGCATCAAGCAGGGTTTGCGGGACACCTGCGTCTACGACTACCTGCCGGACGACCACGGCGAGCTGACGGTCCCTGAGCTTCCCGGCATCGGTCAGGAGATCACCGAGGAGACCATGGCTAAGACCTGGGTCTACACCATTCAGTAAATTGCTTTGGAGCCACGCTATATACGCTTGACATCCGGCGGGGAAATTCTGTATGACCTACGCTGCCTGTCAGGATGATGGCTGTTTTGACCAGGAGGGACGTGGTTCACGCTGAACCACGTCCCTCCTTCCGTTTGCTTCCTTCGCCGTATGCGGTATGTCCCCCTCCCGGCCCTTCAACTATTTTTCTTGCACTCTGGCAGGTGCAGGGCTATAATTCCAAGCAACAAGAGCGCGTCTGTCGAAAAGGCGGTAAATTCCCTTGGCCGGTAAGGTCGGGTAGCCATTAGCGGCTGGGCTGGCAGTATATTCCCGCTCCACGCGGGGGGCAGAAATTTTTTCGGTGCGCAGGCCCGTTCAACAAAGGATATCCCATTTTGCGAAGGAGTACATTCTATGAAGATCATTGTAACAGACGGCTACGTGGAAAACCCCGGCGACCTGAGCTGGGCTCCGCTGGAAGCCTTGGGTGAGGTGACATACTATGACCGCATCGGCCTGACCGATGAGGATGAAACCATCCACCGGATCGGTGATGCGGAGATTGCCGTCATCAATAAGGCCCCCGTGACACGGAAGGTCATTGACAACTGCCCCAACCTGAAGTTCATCGCAGTGATGGCCACCGGCTACAACGTGGTGGACGTGGTTTACGCCAAGGAAAAGGGCATCCCCGTGTGCAACGTGCCCAACTACGGCGGCTATTCCGTCAGCCAGTTCACCATCGCCCTGATGCTGGAAGCTTGTCTCCACATCGGCCACCATGACCGCACCGTCCATGAGGGCAAATGGCAGAACAGCCCGGACTGGTGCTACTGGGACTATCCCCTCATCGAGCTGGCGGGCAAGACCTTCGGTCTGCTGGGTTGCGGCCGCATCGGCATCCACACCGCCGAGGCCGCCAAGAGACTGGGGATGCACGTTATCGCCTACAACCGCTCCCAGTCTCAGGCCGCTAAGGATCTGGGGGTGGAATTCGTGGATCTGGACGACCTGTTTGCCCGGTCCGACGTGCTGGCCCTCCAGATGCCCTTAGCGGACTTCAACGTGGGCATCATCAACAAGGAGAACATCGCCAAGATGAAGGACGGCGTGATCATCCTCAACAACAGCCGTGGACAGATGGTGGTAGAGCAGGATCTGGCAGACGCTCTGAACAGCGGCAAGGTGGCCTTCGCTGGGTTGGACGTGGTCTCCACGGAGCCCATCCAGGCCGACAATCCCCTGCTGACGGCGAAAAACTGCATCATCACCCCCCACATGTCCTGGGGCTCTCAGGGCAGCCGCCAGCGGATCATGGACTGCACCGTCAACAATATCAAGGCGTTTCTGAGCGGAACGCCTGAAAACGTGGTGAACCCGTAAGCCTTTTCAACGGGACATCTATTTTGAAAGGGGAACCTGACTATGGACAGCAAGACCCTGCAAACCCTCCGCCGTGATGCGGAGGACATCTGCCGCAGCGCCATTGAAGCCTCGGTGCCGGACGCCGCCATCCAGCGGGCGCTGGCCCAGCTGCCCCCCTGTCAGGGGCGGACGGTGCTGGTCTCCATCGGCAAAGCCGGGTGGCAGACCGCAAAAGCCGCTTACGACGCGCTGGGCAGCACCATCGAACAGGGCGTGATGGTGACGAAATACGGCCACAGCCAAGGCCCCATCGGTGATCTGGCCATCTATGAAGCAGGTCATCCGGTGCCGGATGAACATTCCGTCCGGGCCACAGAAGCAGCGCTGGCGGCAGTCAGCGGCCTCAGCGCAAGGGACCGGGTGCTGTTTCTGGTGTCCGGAGGCGGCTCCGCCCTGTTTGAGCGCCCTCTGGTACCTCTGGCGGAGCTGGAGGACATCACCGGCCAGATGCTGGCCTGCGGCGCGGACATCACCCAGATCAACACCATCCGCAAGCGGCTCTCCGGCGTCAAGGGCGGGCGGTTCGCCCAGCTCTGCGCCCCGGCCCATGTGTATGCCATCCTCCTCTCCGATGTCATCGGAGATCCCCCGGATATGATCGCCTCCGGCCCCGCCTATCCCGACAGTACCACAACGGCGCAGGCCATGGCCCTTGTGAGCCGGTACGGTCTGACCCTCAGCCCCCAGGCGCTGAACTTGCTGGAGCAGGAACCGCCCAAGGTGCTGGATAACGTCACCACGGTCATCACCGGCAGCGTGGCCCAGCTCTGCCGGGACGCGGCGGCCCGTGCGGAAGCGCTTGGCTACCGGACCTGCCTTCTGACGGACCGGCTCCAATGCGAGGCCCGGGAAGCGGGCCGCTTCCTGTCCGCCATGGCAGGGACCCACGCCGGAAAGGGCGAAAAAACCGCCTATATCTTAGGCGGCGAAACGGTAGTCCACCTGGCGGGCCACGGTCTGGGCGGACGGAATCAGGAATTGGCGCTGGCAGCAGCGG
This sequence comes from Dysosmobacter segnis, assembly GCF_014297285.1. Classification (GTDB taxonomy): domain Bacteria; phylum Bacillota; class Clostridia; order Oscillospirales; family Oscillospiraceae; genus Oscillibacter; species Oscillibacter segnis. The sequence continues at coordinate 1,846 of NZ_JACOQI010000037.1, read as the reverse complement.
AAGGACTGGCAGGATTGGAAGCGGTGGTGGCCTCCGTCGGCTCTGACGGCACCGACGGTCCCACGGATGCGGCCGGCGGCATCACCGACGGCGCCACGGCGGACGCTCTGGCGGCGCTGGGCATCTCCATCGACAAAACGCTGGCGGACAACGACGCCTACCACGCCCTGAAAGCCTGCGGCGGGCTGATCGTCACCGGGCCTACCGGCACCAATGTCAACGACATCACGGTGCTGCTGGTGTGACCCCCTCCCCTGCCGGCAGGCGTTGGACCGCAGCCGGCCGCAATCAAAATTGAGATGTTCGCCTCGTATTGGCAAAAAATCAGCCACGGATCCGGGTATCCTGCTTTCTTTTTCGTCCTCGGAAAAGCCGCAAAAGCGCAGGAAACGCAGTCATACCAACGTTTCCAACACATTGGTCACATGGCCTTCAACACCTCCGGCACAAACGCCGCAACGCTCGTTTCAAGGGGCTGCGGTGGGTACACACGCCACCCCAGCCCCTAACTGCGCACACAGCGGCTCACAGGGCGAAACACGGGGCGTTTTGGATGGGGGCGCTATCACTACCCTCGGAGCGTTTTGCGCGGTTCGGAAACCCTGCGCGGCCGGGACTTAAAACGGCAAACTTTGCCGCTTTTTAGGCCTTGGTCGAGGGGAATCTCGAAGAACGCAGAAAGCCTGCGGAACAGCGATGCGCTCATGCGCGTCGCTGTTCCGAGGCGTCGCGGCCCCGCCGGGCTGCGTGATCCCATTGCTGTTTCTCTTGCCGCATTGATGGGCTTCGCGGTTTTGCTCAGCCGCTTCGTTAGCGTACAGAAAATTGAGCGCCTGTTCTTTAGTTACAGCGGTGCGTTTTTTGAACCGCTGTTTGCGTCGATCCATGCGAGAAACTTATCCTTTGGAACAACGATCCGGCTGCCGATTTTGAGCGCGGGGAATTCGTTGCCATGCACCAACTCATAGGCACCGGCACGGGAGATCCCAAGCACTGCGGCGACTTCTGCCACGGAGAGCATCAGCGGAAGCTCGTCATAGCTTGTGTAGATGGAATGCTTCATTCTGTTCTTCCTTTCCTTATGCACCGGGCAACAAATTCACCGCGGACAGCTTGCGATGAATTTGCCGCCGCTCTGTTGTTCGTTCAACCGCAGACAGTTGACGTGTGTGAAAAATTTCAACGGCCTCATGGATGGGCCTGATGGTATAGCACAGATTGCCGTTCTTTTTGATCCTGGATTTTGTCAGGACAGAGGTTGGCTCTGTGGAGATGAGTCCTTTCTCCGAGAGCGCGTCGACATACTGCATGACCGTATTTTTAGTACGGCCAATAGCTTTTCCAATCGTGGCGTAGCTGGGCCAGCACTGGTAGGTACTGGGGTTCTCAAGACAGCGGAGGTAGGCGTAGACCGCGATCTCACCTGCGCCCAGCCCCAGCGAAAAAATTTCGTTCGGCAGTGTAAAATAGTTTTTGCTGGGAAATTGATTCATGGTATGTCCTCCTGTTCGTCGGGATGGAAGAGTTGAATGAACTCCTTTGCGGAATGGACAACACCCAATTCCTTGAGCTGCTGATAGCGGATCAGGTCGCAGAGGGTGCGCAGACTGATCTCTGCGTACTCCAGCAGCTTATCGGTCACCAGCATTTGCTGGTAGGTGTCCAGCGCGGTCGGCGCATCCGGGGATCGGAAGAAAGTGAGCAGTTCATCTGCGGTCGGGACACTCTCCGGTGCGTCATGCTGTATTTCCTGCCGGATGTAGTCAATGACCTCCCACTCAGCGTGGGAGGTCAGGAAGCGCAGAAGCTGCTGTGTGCTTTGTTCAAATGGATTCATGGTCATACA
>NZ_JACOQI010000036.1 GCF_014297285.1 Dysosmobacter segnis | reverse complement strand
GAATACAAGACGGTGGTGCATTGAGCAATATTATCCCAGCAGCAGAATTTAGAAAGGTGTGATATAAGTGAATGATATGAAAACTCCTCGGATAACAAAACTCACGGGATTACACGGCTGGAACATCCCCGGTGCGGACCCGAAAGTCTATGAGCAGAACGGGATGAAAATGGGAGGGATGACCCTTGGGTAAGAAGATATTCGAGGTATATCTTGCGAAAGAAGACGTACCCAACAACGAGGCGTATGCCAAGCTGGACTTGCCTGCCTCACTGTGGGAACTGTGGGACGCGCTGGACAAGGTACGCCTTCAGACAGATGACATCCTGTACATGGAGATTGAAGACTACGATGCCTTTGAGTATCTCTCGCCCCATTTGGACGGGTTGGACATCAGCCTCAACGAACTGAACGACCTTGCCGCGCTGCTGTCGGCGCTGGACGAGGTGCAGGAGGTTGCCTTTGAGGGATTGTTTTCCATAGAGGTGCAGAGAAAAGTAAACGCCAACGGCGGCGTCATCACGCTGCAGGATCTGCGGGATCTGGCGGTCAGCGCAAAAACCGACTGCTATCATGTTGTGGAGGCCGCGGATGACGCCCAGCTTGGCCGCTTCTACGCGGAAAATGAATTTATCCCCGAACTGGACGGCATATCCAACGAGGTATTCGAGATGCTGGACTTCGCCGGCATTGGAAGAATGATGCGGTGCAGTGAAAACGGCGTTTTTGTGGACAGTCTGTATGTACTGCGGGACGGTGAGCTAACAACCGTGCCACCCTGCCCAAAGGAACTGCCGGAAAAGCCGGAATACCTCTTCCGACTCACGCTTGGACTGCATCCCGACATTGGCGATGAGCGCACGGTGACGCTGGAGCTTCCCGCCTCGGAGAAAGAACTGGAGGATGCGCAGGAGCGGCTGGGTACGCTGCAATGGGAAAATACCGTTGTGCTTGACTATGATGGCATCATCCCCAACGCAGCCATATTTGCCGACCTGCCCATGGAGATAGAAGCCTTCAACGAGTTTGCCAAAGCAGTGAAGGATATCCCTGTCCGGCAGGTGCAGCTCCCAAAGCTGAAAGCATTGCTGGAGCAGTTCGAGGTGCAGGACATCGGGACAGCTATCCTTCTGGCAGAGCATCTGGACGATTATATCCTCACGCCGGAGCTGAGCTCCCCGCAGGAAACAGCCGTAGACCAGCTTCACTTCATGACGGATGACCACTCGGTGGAATTGCTGATTTCCCATGTAAACCTCTACGCCTACGGCTGCGACATCATCAAGGAGGACAATGCAGTGCTTTCACCCTACGGCCTGCTGCATCGCGCGGACTATCAGCCCATGCTGTCACCTGTCCAACAATCCCAGGAAATGGAGATGAAAATGAAGTAATACCATCTTGACACGCAGAAGCCATTAAAAATCATTTTAGGGGCCGATTTTCCGAAAGGGGATCGGCCCCTTCTTTTTTATGCCCTTTTTCGGGAAATCACCCCGGAAAGGAGAAAACATGCGCGATGAACAACTGCTGGCACATTGCAGGAAGTTTCGCTTTGAACGGGAAAACCGTGCTGACGGGATAAGGTGCAATCAGGAAGAAAAGGAGGCCGGACATGGCTAAGCCGCCCTTTCCCTGGATCGGCGGCAAAGAGAAGATCGCGCCCTACATCCTTCAGCTTTTCCCGCCTAAGCTGAAGCAGTATGTAGAGCCGTTTGGCGGCAGTGGCGCAGTGCTGCTCGCGCTGCCGCCGGACCCAAACCGATTGGACATTTATAACGATTTGGATGCCGAGCTGGTGAACCTGTATTCCTGCATCAAGGAACGCTCCAATGTTCTGCTGCGGGAGCTGAAATTCCTGCCCATCCACGGCCGCAAGCTCTTCGAGTATTACCGCGACTTTGTTGCCCATAAGGAGGTCTACTTTCAAAATGTGCAGGCGGAGATCGAGTGTCTGGGAGATCGCTCCTGCTTTACGGAGGAGCAGGCAGGAGAACTGCTCCCCATCTTTCAGGAACGGCTGGCTCTTTTCGATGTGAAGCGAGCGGCAGCGTATTACCTTGCTATTCGCGGCAGTTTCAGCGCAACGGTCACATCTTTCGGCGTTAAGGGAATGGATGTGGAACATCTTCTGAAAATGTTTCCGCCAGTGTCCGCACGACTGAAGGACGTGCCACTGGAGAACAAAAACGCCTTGCAGCTCATTCGGGAGCGGGACCGAAAAGAAGGCCTTATCTATGCCGATCCACCCTATGTCAAAACAGAGCGTCTTTATCGGATCGCCGGAAAGTTGGGACGTTTCCGAAGATTCCATGTCCGGCTCTGGCAAATACTGTCCGGCTGCGAAGGCTATGTCGTCCTCTCCTACAACGACTGCCCCTTTATCCGAAAGCTCTATCAGGATTGGTACATCTTATCCTTCCAGCGCAGCAATCCGCTCTCTCAGAAAAAGGGCTCGTCCTTCGGCGAACTCATCATCACCAACTTCGATCCGCGTCCCTACATGACCCACCAGCTAAACCTCTTCGACGAGCCTCTGGGCGAATGGGAGCTGAAGCTGGTCCATATCCCAAAACATCCACCGAGGAGGAAAACAGCATGAAATTCAATTTGAACCATGATCCTAACAATAAAACTCTTTCTATTCCCCGCGCCGCTTTGCAGCTCTCCGGACTTGCAGGCGTCAGCGACCTGATCCTCCATACCGACAGCGGCTGTATCCTGCTGCTGCCGGGAGACCCTACCGTGGCGGAGCTGCTGAAAACCATTTCTCTCATCTCTACCGTTGCGCCGCAGCTGATCTCCCGTCTGGCGGAGCGAAGCCAGATGGCAATGGAGACCGGAATGACGGAAACGGCGTGCGGCACCTGTGAACACGAACCTCACTGCTCCGGCCTTGAAATTCCGCCCTGCCAGCTGGCGGAGGCGGGGATCTCGCCCACTGCCGCGCTGGAGTCCTTTGTAGAGGAGGGCAGAGTCATCGTGCAGGCAGCGGAGAAAACCGCCGCAGATGTGCTCATCGACGATCTGGACGATGATGTCCGCACCATGCTGGAGGATTCCGGTGTGCGGATGGAGGGCGTATGCCGCCTGCTGGAAAAGGAGGAAATCTCAGAATGAATGACACCTATCTCTACCCCTATTCCTCTGCCGAGGCGAGAGATCGGAACGAGCTTTCCCTCTGGCGGGAGAGCCACAAGGCGAACATCGCCTGCCGCAACGCCATCGAGGACACCATCCGTCAGAATTTCGACGGAATGCATCTGGACAAGAACTGCATCACGCCGGTGCTGGACGAATACGGCTACAAGCGCACCGCGTGGGTGCTTGCCAACACTTTGCACGAACTCAAGTGGGACGGGCGCTTCGGCCATGCCAACAAGCAGTGGGTGGAGTGCGCCTGCATCCCCAAAGACATCAACCACAACAGCGACTTTGTTGTCCGAAGCCATCCGGCTGTGCTGGATGGCTTCGTCACTTTCTACCGCAAGGCAGTGCAGGCGCTGAATCTGTTCGGCGCGGAGCATTGCGTCGGTGACCGCGCGGAGCAGGACTTCACCGGCAAGGTGCTGGTGCTGTCGCCGGAGGCACTGCAGGAGCAGTATTGGGGGCAGGATTACCAACTTCTGTATGCTCGGAGCGGCTTTGGATGCGCGCCTCATTCCAGTGGTCGAGCAGTCTTTGCCACCTGCCTCTCGGACGGAGAAACAGCCAGATGGAACCGGGAGGATTTCATTGGCGTACTGCATGACAAGTTTCTTCCGGAATGGGCAAAGCCGAAGCTGGCAGAGCTGAACGCACAGGAGCAGACCAATGCCCCCACTATGGGCGGCATGAATATGAAGTGAGGAGGATGTCTGAATGTGCATGACCTATTACACCGTGGACGATCTCCGCCCCGGAAGACCCGGCTGGGATGTGAGACAGTTCTCCGCACTGGCGGAGGCCATTACCCATTACCGGACGCTCCCTATGGACGGGGTCCGCGTGCTTGGCATGGCGGATGACGCCCACGCTTATGAACTCATCCGCTGTGTACGCCTTTTCCTTGGCGATGCCCAGGGTGAGGACGTTCTGGCGGCAGATTACCGGCGCAGCGGCTTGACGAAAAAGAATGCTGCTTTGAAAAATGCGCTGGACGTTTGCTTAGAAGTCCTGCATCCCCGTTTCCTGTTGGAGCCGGAGCGTTTGGTTCCCGTTCCCCATCGCAGAAAGCTGCGGGAAGAGCTGCGGGAGGCGCTTCTCTGGCAGGGCTATGAAGGAAACTATGATTCCGCCATTCGCACTGTTTTTGTAGAAGGCGCTGGTTGGCTCTCACCCCAGGATGTGAAAAAGCAGAGGCAGCTTCCTCTGGTGTTGCGCTACCGGGTAGACGGTATGTCGAAAGACGGTGCCTACCTCTCCTTAGAGCTGGAGCCTTGGGAATATGACCTTCTGCTGGAACAGACGAAAAATCACTATAAAAATAAAGAAAAGAGGAACACAAAATGAAACGAATGCTATCTCTCTGCGCTGCGGCGTTGTGCCTGACTTTGGCACTGACGCCCACTGCGCTGGCGGCGGACTTTGAACCCGCGGTACCGGATGCCAAGGTCTTCTATCCCACCTCCATCGTCCGAAACGACGATGGCACAGAACTGAAGAAAATCTATGATCTGAGTCCGGAAGACGATCCTGCGGGCATTCCCCGCTCGGACTTTCGGCAGGACGGCTTTCAGTACACCCTGACGGATCTTCTGAAGCAGGAGCTTCCGGAAAACGAGAGCCGCCAGCATACGGAGCATGTTTCTATCGAGAGCGCCAAAAAGGATATGGAATCCGTGCTGGCGCTGCTGCCGCAGGAGCGTGAGTTCATCACGGACGATGGGCTTATGGGAACCCTGACACTCCGACTTGACACCGTGCAGGTCGAGCCGTCTGGCTACGGCAGTTCTACAAAGCAGCTTTCCGTCAAGCGCAGCTATCCCAATCTTGCCGAGCAGGATACACAGTACATCCCCAAGAGCATTGAGGACGGCGGCAAAAACCTGACGCTCTCCGACATTCAGTGGCAGACCGACAATACCGCCAACATGGACGGTTATGTCGTGGCAGACCGCTATACCGCCGTCGCCACCTACACCGGCAGCACCACCAGCAGCTACGTCAAGGGTTACACCGTCACGGCGGACTATACCGGCACGGTGAGCCGCATCGCATTAAATCGCGTTCGCTATGTTGCCATTTTCGAAGGCGTGCCTATCCAGCCCGCAGAGCCTGCAAAAACCGCCGGCGCAATGTCCTCGCTCCGCTGGTCCTATGTGCTCATCCCCATCGGAGTCGTGGCCGCGGCAGGCGCGGGCGTCGGCGGCGCGCTGCTGGTAAAACGCAAAAGAGAAAATGCAGATGAGGAGGAGACAGAAGAATGAAAAAGATCATCACCCTTTGCCTGAGCCTTTGCATGACAGCAGCTCTGGCGGCTCCGGCGTATGCGCTGGAATACAGTATCGATGCGCCGGACGATTACGACTTCGGCAGGAATACCTCCATCGATGTCATTCACACGGCGGATGGCGGCGCCATGCGCAACGAAGATGTGAGCAAGAACGCAGCGCTCATTCCGCCCGTCTTTGGCTCGGAGAGCATGAATGCGCTGCATACCGGCGAATACCTGACGCCGAATCTTGCGCCGCGCACCCTTCCCACGGCTGGCGCCGTGATCAGCGGCAACGGCGATGTGGTTACCCCAGGGAGTACGGTGAGCAGCGGCAACGGCTATCAGCCCGCTGTGCTGTTCACAGATGTGACGAGTGAGCTCTACTACATAAACGGTTCCCTCGGCAAGATCGAGATCCCCACGCTGGGTCTGAGCGTGAGGATCTATCAGGGCACGGACAGCAAGACGCTCGCCAAAGGCGTTGGGCATTTTGAAGATACCTCCATCTGGGAGGGCAATGTCTGCCTCGCCGCCCACAACCGCGGCGCCAACAGCTACTTCGGGCAGATCCACACGCTGAACATCGGGGACAAGATCACCCTGACGACCAAGCTGGGGACGCGCACCTATAAGGTGACGGACGTCAGCAAGGTCAGCGAGACAGACCGCAGCGGTCTTGCGGACGCAAGTGAAAACCTGCTGACGCTTTACACCTGCGTTCGCAATCAGCGCGACCAGCGCTGGTGCGTCACCGCAGTGGAAACTTGATTTTTTCTCCGTTTTGCCGGATCGGTTCTGTTCGACTTCTGCCCATCGCCTGTGATATGGTGAAGCTGCGAGAAGGATTTCCACACACATTTAGAATGGAGGCAGAACAATGAACAGAGCGAAGAATACCGGACTCGTCCTCTGCGGCCTTGTGCTGGGGCTTTCGTTGAGTGCTCCTGCGGCGCAGGCGGTGGAATCGCTGAAAGCGACGCTTTCCACCAACCGCATCCTTGTAGACGGGCAGGAAGTCCGCCTGACGGCGTACAACATCAACGGAAATAACTATGTTATGCTGCGCGACATCGGCAGAGCGGTCGGCTTCAATATCTACTGGGACAGCGATAGCAAATGCGTGCAGGTCGAGTCGGACAAGCCTTACACTGGTGAAGCACCGGTAAAGTCCACTACGACAAAGCCTGTAGAGCAGCCTGCGCAGACAGACGTTGCCGCTGCAAAGCAGGACATCATTGACCGCACCAATGCGCTGCGGCGCGAAAATGGTGCTGCCGCGCTGCGCGTCAACGACAAGCTCATGCAGGCGGCGCAGGTCCGGGCCGACGAGATGGCCTCCAGCAGTGTCTACTCTCATACCAGACCGGATGGACGACGAAACACCTCTGTTACCGATTGCCCGTATGTAGGAGAGAATATCCACCGCATCGCAGATTGGGCGCTGCAGGGTAAATCGGTATCCGAGGCCGCCGTGTGGTCATGGAACCTCTCCGGTGGACACCGGGACAATCTCCTCGAAAAGAATTACGCCGAAACCGGCGTGGGACTTTCAAGAGGAGTCAATGACAGCGGCGAGGCGTGCTGGTACTGCGTCCAGCTCTTCCTATGGAATGGCTACTCCATAAGTTGGGTAGATACTCCGGCAGCCAAGTAAAATCAAACAACATCAACGTGAAGCAGACCGAGAAAAACCGGTCTGCTTCTTCATTATCTCTAAATGACAATAAGGAGGAACCAACCTTGAAAACACTTAGAACAAGGATCATGTCGGCGTTTCTTGTCATTATGACATTATTGACGCTGCTTCCGACTTCTGCACTTGCCGCTTCCAGCACCGGAACCGGCATCAAGCCCACCAGCAACACAAACTACTGGACAACGCGGCTTCTCCATGACGGTACGCCGTACAGCTATAAGCCGCCGATGGCGGCAGGCAAAATGCTCTACTGCATGGATCGCGGCTATGGCTATCGCTGGGGTACGGCATCGTTCCTCAACTCTTACACCTATACCTCTGCCACCGGCGCGGACGCAGACGCTGTCCTGAAAACGGCGCTGGCGCAGAGCGGCATGGGTGAGCTGGACGCCCAGCAGCTTGAAAACTTCAAGTGGATGATGACCTATATCGTGGACTATAAGGGTGACATCCCCGGCAGCCTGTTCATGGCCGCGCAGACCTATGTATGGGATCACCAGTCTTTCAAGGGCGAAGGCGATGGTGACATCGATGGCGGCGGCTACGCCAACGCTGATACCTATGAAATGTACTTGGGCTACACCGACTGGATGTTGAAAGAAAAAGCCAAGGAGGATGCGGAATTCCAGAAGCAGATTGAGGAGTACGCCGCCAAAGGCATCATTGCGTCTGTCGTTGAGGATGAAGCCGCAAAATGGGCGGTGTGGGCAAAGTCCAGCGTCAAGGGACGCCAGAGCTTCTTCAATTACTATGCGCCCCGCAAACTGGTGGTGAATGATGCTCCCGTGCCGGATAAGCCCACGCCTCCTGCCGGCGATGCGGACATTACCTTGCGAAAGGTGGCTGCTGGAACGACCCGCGGGCTGGACGGTGCAAAATTCAACATCTACCGTGACGGTCAGATCGTCGGCAGCGATGTGACCAAAAACGGCGGCATTATCGAAGTCAATAACGTGACGAAAGGCTTATGGTCTTTTGTAGAAGTGGAAGCTCCGGCAGGCTACTGCGCAGATTCCACCCCACTCAGCGTCTATGTGGACACCACGGATGGAGACAAGCAGTATACCGTTACCGCTACGAACTATGAACTGCCCAGCATGAAGATCATCAAGACCGATGCGCAGACCGGCACACCGATCCCCGGTACGGTGCTGTCCATTAAATCCGTGACCGGCAGCTATTCTACCTCCGTCACCACCGGCTCGGACGGTTCGGCAACCCTTTCAGACATCCCCGCTGATGTGTATGTCGTCCGGGAGGAATCCGTGCCGGAGCCTTATGTAGTGTCTCACACCGAGCAGACCGTAGCGCTGCGCCCCGGCAAGACCTCCGAAGTCATCTTCGTTGACTATGAAAAGCCGGGACTCGAAATTTTGAAGAAAAACATTGCCACCGGAGAGCCTATCGAGGGCGTGACCTATCTCATTGAGCAGATCGACGGCAGCTACTCCACCAGCGCCACGACGGACAGCGCGGGGCGCATCTTCCTCGATTCCATCCCCGTGGGCAGCTATCGCATCACGGAGAAAAATGTGCCTTCCAATGTCATTCTCTCTGAGATCCCGCAGGAGGTACATCTGGAAGCAGGCTGCACCAGAACGGTGACCTTCTTCAACGCGGTCAAACCCTCCCTGACGATCCTGAAGCGAAACAGCGTCACCGGTGATCCTCTCTCCAATGCCAAATTCCATATCTATTATGGCTCGGATAATACCACCACCGGCGAGATCAACGACCTCGGTGTGTTCACAACGGCCTCCGACGGTAAAATCACCATCACCGATGTAAACCGTGGCTGGTACAAACTGGTAGAGGAGTCCGCTCCAAAGGGCTTCGGCATTCAGGGCAGCGGGGTCACCGAGTTCTATCTGGAAGCCAATACCTCTAAGACCGTGACCGTGGACAATGTTCCTCACAGTGCCCTTGTTGTGTATAAGTACGATGCAAAGACCGGAAAAGGACTGGAGGGCTGCCGATTTGAACTGAGATATTTAGGCGGCGGCACTTCCGGTACTGGCGGTACAGTCATCGGGACCTATCTGACCGGACCCAACGGAGCGTTCACCGTGACAAACCTCGAAAAAGGCACTTATATCTGCCAGGAGATTGAGAGCGACGGAAATCACATCATCGACCGCGAACCCCAGACGGTGTGGATCTCCGGCGAGGATCAGGATGTGGTGACGCTCCGCTTTGGCAATGCGCCGCTCGGCAGCCTGCTCATTACAAAGCTGAGCAATGACAGTAAGCACGAACCGCTCTCCGGCGTAGAGTTCCTTTTGACCGACAGCAGCGGCCATTATCTCGGCAATGACAACGGCCGCTTCACCACCAATGCCGCGGGCGAAATTCTGGTGGATGGTCTGGAACCCGGCATGACGGTCATTGCCCGTGAAGTCAGAGCAAAAACGGGCTACCTGTTGGATGACAGCCCCCAGCACGCGCTCATCAAGAGCGGCGAAACGGCGCATTTGCAGTTTCTGAACCAGCCTGCCGGAAATCTCATCATCCGCAAGGTCAGCTCCGGCCCCAACGGGGAGCCGCTGGAGGGCGTAGAGTTTAAGATCACCTACGCGGATGGCAGCTTCGTTCCCGACGCCAACGGCGAACTGTCCAGCAACGGCATTTATTACACCAATAAATCTGGTGAGATCCGCATCTCCGGCGTCGTCGGCACCGTGGTAGCAACGGAAACCAAGACGATTCCGGGCTTCACCATTGACGAAGCGACCCGCACACAGACCGTAGTAGTTAATCCCAACGACACGCAGACGCTGACCTTTTACAACAAACCCACTACAACATTGATTCTCCAGAAATACATTTCCGGCACGAAAAATGAACCGCTTGCCGGGGTACAGTTCCTTGTGACGGACTCCTCCGGTGCGGTAGTCGGCCCCAACAACGGCTACTATACCACCGACGCTGCAGGCCAGATCGTCATTGAGGGTCTGACCGACGGCATGACTGTTACCGTAAAAGAGGTCAAATCTGTGGATGGATTCGTGTTGGACGGGACACCGCAGAGCATTAAGATCGACCAGAACCAGTCTCCCCAGCGCATGACTTTCTGGAATGAGCGACAGGGCGCGCTGATTATCAACAAGCTGTCCTCTCTGGACCGCAAGACGTCGCTGGAGGGCGTTACCTTCAAAATCACTACGGCTACCGGCGAGTTCGTCCCCGACGAAAACGGAAAAATCAGCTCCAACGGTCTGTACTATACCGACGAAAACGGGCAGATCATTCTCAAGGGCGTCACCGGCACACTGGTGGTGACAGAGGAAAAATCTGTCCCCGGTTACACCATCGACAAAAATACCCGCACACAGACCGTGGTGGTCAACCCCAATGACACGCAGTCCCTCTATTTTTATAATGCTCCCATCGGTGGGCTGGAACTGGTGAAAGTGAATGCGGCGGACAAAACCCAGCGCATCCCCAACACCACCTTCGAGATCCGCCGTGTCAGCGATGGCGGACTGGTGGACACCGTCACCACCGGAACGGATGGCCGCGTGTATGTGCCGCTGGAAAGCGGCAGCTACTATGCCGTGGAAACGGAGGCAGGCAAGGGCTTCCAGCTGGACAATACCCCCATCTATTTTGCCGTGGAGGATGGTAAAACCACAACCAAAACGGTGACCAACAAAGCTATCTCCGGTATCCTGATCCACAAGGTCGATTCGGCCACCGGCGAGGGCATCTACGGCGTTTCCTTCATTCTCTACGACAGCGGCAACAATCCCATTGCGCAGGAGACAAGCGATGACCGAGGTTATGTCCGTTTTGAAAATCTGACAGCTGGACGCTACTATCTGCGTGAATTGGAAAATGAGGGATATATTCCCGACACGCAGAAAAAGACCGTGTATGTAAAGTCCGGCGAAACCACAGAAATCGAGTGGAAGAATACGCCCATCACTGGTCAGATCCAGATCGTCAAGACCTCGGAAGATTACAACTCGATGAATGGCTGGCCCGCCGGAACGCCGATCCCCAACACTGTCTTTGAAGTTTACAACGCCCGCACCAACCGTCTGGTGGATACCATCAAGACGGATAAAAACGGCTTGGCGGTCAGTAAGCTCCTGCCTTTGGCGCGGTACAAAATCGTAGAATCCAAGGCGGCGGAGTTTTATGGGCTGGATAAGACGCCCATCGAGGTGGAGATCGAGTACGCCGGTCAAATCGTCAAGGCAAGCATGACTAACAAATCCCTCTCAACGAATGTGTCAATCAAGAAGACCGGCTATGTGGAGGTCATGCCGGGGCAGCTTGTCCGCTACAATTTTGCCGACATTGCCAACAACTCTACCACGGCGCTGGAGTCTTTTTATTGGAGAGACACTTTGCCCGTCAAGGCGGTTCGGCTCCAGACCATTTACACCGGCACGTGGAACACCCCCGGAAATTATAAGATCGTGTACAAAACCAATCTCAGCGGCGATACCTGGCGCACGCTGGCGGATAATCTGAGTACATCCAAAAACTATGTCTTGGATGCCTCTCCTGCGGCGCTGGGACTTGCTTCCAATGAGTATGTGACGGAGTTCATGGCGGCGTTCGGCATCGTACCTTCAAACTTCCGTCAGGTAGAGGCGCCCCGCGTAGATTGCAAGGTGCTTTCAAAGCTCGCCGGTGGTACGCAGTTCGTCAACACGTCGGATGCGGGCGGCGTCTACAACGGGCAGTGGATCATGGCGACCTCCCGCTGGGTCACCCGTGTCTATGCCCCCAGCAAGCCCCTGCCTCGCACCGGTTATTAAGGACTAACAACGGATGCCGCTCCGCAAGGGGCGGCATCCCCATTTTAAGGAGGTTGAGATTTCTTGAAATACAGAAAAATGATTATTCTGACATTGACGCTTCTGCTTCTGACCACCCTCTGCTGCACCTCGGCACTCGCTGCAGGCGGGGATGTCGCGGGAGCGGTAGAGCAGACATGGACGGAGGCGGCCAAGCAGATCAAGAGCGTGGTGGAGAAGGTGGTGTTCCCTGCATTGGATATGATCCTCGCCATCGCATTCTTTGTGAAACTTGGCGGCGCGTACTTTGATTATCGCCAGAGAGGACAGTTTGAGTGGACCGGCCCCGCCATCCTCTTTGCCTGCCTGATTTTCAGCCTGATCGCGCCGAAATACATCTGGAATATCATTGGGATCTAATTCGTGAAGAAAGAATTGAAAAATCGAATCCGGACTCTCCTGCCAGAGGCAACGAATAAGACACAATGGTTGCTTTGCCGGCGAATGCTGTAGGCCTATAAAGTCACCTTTTACACCTCACAAAGATAGGCTTGCATAAAAAGCGTTATCTTGATATAATACTATCAAGAAATTGATAAGGAGGGCTTTCTATGCAAATCAGACCATCCTCTGCTCTGCGGAATGAGTATACGCAGATCTCCGAGCTGGCAAAGGCATCCGGTGAACCGATCTTCATCACGAATAAGGGTGAAGATGACGGTGTTTATATGAGCATGGCAGCATACGAGGAGCGAGAAAAAATGTTCCGACACCGCGACAAGATCTATGCCGCGGAAATCAGCAGACTGAGCGGAGAGCCTGTCTGCACGCCGGAGGAGCTTGACGAAAGAATGGAGGAGCTGTTCCGTGCCTACGAAAAGTAAGCTGGTCTATCTTCCTCCCGCTCAACATGACTTTGAGGAGATCGTAAAGTATCATATTACGGAGGCGGGAACTCCCTATGATTAGCGCCTATTAGGAAAACACACTGTCAAAGGGGTTTGTAGCGGGGGTTAGCCCGCTACTGCGGTATCTTCCGTAGTGTTGATTTCAATGTACTCGGCAATCTTGCGGAGCTC
>NZ_JACOQI010000035.1 GCF_014297285.1 Dysosmobacter segnis | reverse complement strand
AGATCTCCAATGCTTTGTTTGAGGCGGCCAAACAATCCGTTTTGCCGCCTCTGCTTTGCTATGCTCTTTTTCCACCCGCAAATTTTCTTTCAATTGGGGCTTGACTTTTTAGCAGGTTTACAGCGGTGCGATTTTTGAACGCTTGAAAGTCTCTTTTCATTGACTGCGGTGACTCAAAACATGCTTGCCCTGCACCATTGATCACGCGAAGGTGATTACCTCGATTTCCTTCCGAAACGGCCACAAGGCACCACCAAAATCCTTGGGACACCTGCGTTTGCGGGAACCAAGACGCCAGCCGCTCTGAAATTTTCTTCAAAAGACGCCACAACCGACTGCGCTGAAACCCCCGTCAACTGCCCGCACTGCGGGCAGAAGTGACTGGGCGGAGCGTCGGTTCCGACGCCAGCCCTTTATCCTGCTTTCTTTTTCGTCCTCGAAAAAGGCTCGAAAAGCGCGGGAAACGCAGTCATACCAACGTTTCCAATGCATCGATCACACGGACTTCAACACCTCCGGCACAAACGCCTCACATTTGCTTCCGCTGACAAAAGTGGGTACACACTCGGCTTTCTGAGAAAGATCGCACACAGCGGCTCACACGCCGAAACACGGGCGTTTCGGATGGGGGTGGTATCACTACCCTCGGAGCGTTCCACACGTTTCGGAAACCCTGCGTGGCCGAGTGTCAGAACGGCAAACTTTGCCGCTTTTGGGTCTTGGTCGGAGGCGCTCTTGAAGAATGCAGAGAGCCTGCGGGACAGCGATGCGCTTATGCGTGTCGCTGTCCCGAGGCGTCGCGGCCCCGCCGGGCTGCGCAGACCGACACCGCCCGCTGAGCGGACTGTGCTTGCTCCGATATCTCCCAGAGTCCAACTCTGTTTGCGGCGTCCGGCGTTCCCTCTCTCCGCCTTTATCCCCGGAGCATGACCCTTGCGTGGAATACGCCGTCCTGATAGGTAACCGTACTCACCCCGCCGGATTTTTCTGCGATGTGACGGATGGACTGAAGTCCGACGCCGTCTCCTTTTCGCTTGGAGGACTGAAAGACACCACCTTTTTCGCGGATGACTCCGTCATAGGTGTTTTCAACCTGAATCAGTGCCAGACTGTTGCCATGCAGATAGGCTGTCAGTTTGATCCTGCGTCGGGCGGGCGCGGTGCGCAGGCTGGCTTCCAGCGCATTCTCCAGCAGATTAGAGAGAACCAGACACAGATCGATCTCGTCTACAGGAAGACTTTCTGGCAGATCGAGCTGCACGGAAAATGGGATCTGCTCCCGCTTCGCAAGTGCGCAGTAATACCCGACCACGCTGTCTGCCGCCCGGTTTTCGCAGAAATGCATTTCAAGACTTGGAATTCTGGAAACCGCACCGGAGAGATAGGCTTTGATCTTTTCAAGATTCCCTTCTTCTGCAAGGGCAGCGAGCTGACATAGCTGGTGGCGCAGATCGTGCCGCGCCTGCCGGGCTTCCTCAATGGCAGCTTTCAGGCTTTCGTAGCGCTGCTGCTGCATGGAAAGCAGCTGGTTCTTCTGCTGCAATCTCACATTCCGGTTGATGCTGATTGCCATCAGAAGGAAGATTGCGTTGAAGAAAAGCATCAAAAACAAAAGTGTGATACTGATCACAAAATAGCCCTGCAAAACACGCCCGGTATAGAGCGTGTCCGCATACTTGGGAATCATAAACAGATTCAGCGAAATGAACACCAGCGGCAGCACCCAGAACACATACCAGGTCTGCGCAAAATTATCATCCTCGACCATTCTCCGCACGCTGTGCGTCGCAGGATAATAGGCGATGACAGCAAACAGCCAGCAGATCGCATGATAGCAAATCGCAGACCGCAGGCAGAACCATGGCGCAGCTTGCGCCTGCGGCAAACCGGCCAGCATAGCGGCGTTAATTGCTCTTGAAAGGCTGTTGATACAGGCAAATACCGCACAGACGGACAACGCAATCGTTCCGGATTTCCAAAGCGAAATCCGGAGCGTTTTTATGTAGATCACGGCTGCAAGCAAGGTTAGGGCTGCAAGCATCGGCGCAGTCGGCATGCGGTGCGCATAGCACACCACGCCTCCGGCGGCGCAAAGCAGCGCAAGCAGCGGAACAAGCCACAAAACAAGCTTTGACAGCGGCTGCTTTAAGCTGGATTTTGCCGGGAAGTAGGCAAGCAGCATGCCGGGAATCACCACGCTGAGTTCCAGAATCGGACGCAGCAGCTCCATTATACCATCCGCCCCCTTTGAAGCAAGAACTCCATAAGCGCCTGCCGGGCGCTTTTCAGAAGGTCCTGACTGACAAACACGCGGCTTCCGTCCGCCATGCGGAAGGCGGAGCCTTCCAGATCCTCCGCGTGTTCCAGATTCACGATCACTCCGCGTCCGCATACAAAAAAGCGTGTGTCATCCTTTAGTGGGGCGATGAAAGTCTTGAAGGGTTGGCGCGTGGCAAGCGTCTTTTGAACCGTCGTATGGACGTAGATCAAGTGGGCGAAGTGTTCTGCGTAGACGATGTCCTGATAGCGCAGATGGATCTCGCTTCCCTCCACCTTTAGCTCCATATATTTGTCCGGCTGCGGTATGCGGGCAAGCAGCTCGTCCGTCAGCGCATCGATATCCGCTTCGGTAAAGGGCTTGACCAGATAGTGCAGCGCCCGTACCTGAAAGCCCTCCAGCGCATGGTCGGTCGAGGTCGTGGTAAAAACCAGCAGGCAGTCCGTGTTGGTTTTCCGCAGCTTCTTTGCCGCCTCCATGCCCGTCATGCCATCCATATAAATATCCAGAAATGCGGCAGTAAAGGGCGCTTTCCTTGCCGCTTCCAGAAATGTCTCGCCGCTTTCGTATTCCAGAATATCCGCCTGCACATTTCTCCGGTGAAGCTGCTGCTCCAGCCGGTCTTTCAGCAGTGCACGTTCCGCAGCAAGATCATCCACAATCGCAATTCTCATGCAGGGTTCTCTCCTTGTGCTTGAATTCCAAGATAATTATATCACAGCGTGTCGAGGATGACAAAGAACCGCTGTCGGAATTCGTGCCAAAATCGCCCCTTTCGTGCTACGGCGCTTGAAAAAACCGAATGGCCTTTTTATACTGAGCGCAAGCAAAATGCCAAATTGGATGAAGGAAGGAGGGAGATCTGTGTATCGTATTGCCGTGCTGGCAGAACAGGAAGCAGAGCGGCAGCGCTACGCCGAGCAAATTACCCGGTTTTGTGTAGCGAAGGGGCTGTTTCCGCAGGTCATGCAATATGACGATCAGGAACGTTTTTTTGAAACGTCGCAGAAAGATGCTCCAACCAATGCCGTCATTGCACTTTCCGGGGTGGCAGGATTGAATGCAGCGGAGCACCTTCGTTCCTTATGCCCCGCGTGCCGGATGATCTGGTGCAGTGACCTGGATTTCTCTCTTCACGCCTTCCGGCTGCGGGCCGACTATTTCCTGATGAAGCCGGTTTCCGAAGAAGCATTCCGGCGAGGACTGAATGCCTGGATTGAATAAACGGGCATCGAACCAAACCGAGACAACAAGCACAAAAATGGAGGATATCGATGAAAAAGAAAAAGTTACAATGTTCTGTACCAACCCTTCTGCTGGCCGGTGTGTTGTGCCTGACATTGGCGGCCTGCGGTGCGAAGCAGTCTTCCGACATGCCTGCATCGGATACAGACTCCGCGGCAAGCGCCGCCCTACCAGTAAAGGCCATGAATGCCAAGCGTGTCGATGAAAACCCCTATATGGCAAAGAGCGACGCCAACATTCACCACGACGGCTACAATACGGACTCTACGGATGAAGTCCTGCCGCTTGGCATCTATCCGGAGATCAATGTTTCCTCTGAAAAAACCAACGCGAATGCTTCGCCTGCCATTTACTTTGACAGCTACGGCCACGCAGTCGTTCCGCTGCTCGGCGGCATCGCCATCCGCGATCTGAACGCGGAGGAAACCACGACGCTGGGCTATTTCTCCCCAAAGCAGCATGACGGCGGCGGTTACGTCATCCAGAGCTCCTATACGTTTCTGGATTCGGAAAACCGCATCGTCTGCCCCACCAGCAACAACCGTGTGCTGATGCTGCGGGCAACCGATGAAGCAGGAAACGTCCTGCCTGAATTTGAAAAGGTACTGGACATTGACATCAAGGCGGCAGCCGAAGCCGCGCTCGGCAAGGAGCTGACGCAGAATCTTCTTTCCGTGGTCTTTGACTACGACGGCAACCTCTGGTTTGCAACCGGCGGCTTCCGCATCTATCCCGAGCGTGAGCAGCAGGGCGTGCTCGGCTACATCGCCCACTCGGCGATCGAGGCGATCCTGAACGGAGAGCAGGCTGACCTTTCGAAGGCCGTCTTCGTCTACGGGCTGGCGCTCGGTGAGGGCGCGGAAAACGGGATTGCCGCCTCCAAGGACGGTGCAGTCATCCTGACGAACCAGAACTGCTATCTGCTGCGTGCCAATAACGGTGTCGAGGCTGTCTGGTGCACACCGTATGAGAGCGTCGGCGCGAAGGTCAGCGGCGAAAACGACAAGACCACCGGCGGCGGTCTTGCATGGGGCGGCGGCTGCTCTCCGTCGCTGACGCCGGAGCTTGTGATGTTCACCGACAACGCAGACCCCGTCAAGCTACTGGCGCTCGATATGAAGACCGGTAAGATCGTTGCAAGTCTGCCGGTGCTGGACGATCTGCCCGAGGGCTATCAGGTGGCGGTTGAAAACTCTGCCATCGTCTATGACGACAGTGAGGGCACCGTCAGCACTATCGTGTGCAACTGGTTCGGCGCGGGCAACGCAGGTCTGGCTGACCCCAACAACGACTCTTCCATCCAGAGCTACGCCAACATCTATGATATGAACTGGCTGACAAAGGGCAACTGCATGATTGCGCCCGGCGTCGAGCGCGTGGACACCGTGAAAACCGATAGCGGCTATGAGATGAAGAGCATCTGGTCTCGAAATGACCTGAGCGATACATCGATTCTCAAGCTCTCCACCGCAACGGGCTATATCTACGGCTATGTGCAGGATCTGACCACCGGGATGTGGCAGTACATCATTCTGGACTTTGCCACCGGCGAGACCGTTTTCACGATGGATGTTTCCAACAAATACGGCTACAACAACATGGCAATTGGTATGTATGCCGGCAACAGCGGCAACGCGCTCTACTGCCCGACGGGCTATCTGGAGCTGCTCAGATTACAGGATCGCTTCGCCTATCTGCCCGAAATGCCGTACCGAGAGGTCGATCTCGATAAGGCCGCGCGGAACGTACTGACACAGGAACAGTTTGAGCAGGACGGCGGTGACGGCACGGTCGCCAGCTGGCGCAATACTGTGACGGTCGAAAATGTTCATCCCAACACGACGGTCTCGTTCCGGATGAACAATCTTTCCGGAAGCGCCGCTGATTTGGAGCTCTATGCCTACGGTACAGACGGAAAGCTGGCGGAGGTCAGCAAAGAGCTGTGGACGATCACGGATGAAGCCGGGACTGGCGTGGATACCCTGGCCGACGGCACACTGTATGAACTGCGTGTCAGCGTCGCAGACGGCGGTGCGTTCGACCTGAGCGAGGCGGAAAAGGAGATCAAAATTTCCGTTGTACTTGCGAAGTAAGACTCAAGGAAGGCTCCGGTGCCAAAAGCGCCGGAGCCTTCCTCAACCTGTCAAAAAACCACAAAATCACTTCCACGAATATCGCCAAAAAGTTACTGTTACAACGCTGTTCCAAACCGCTTTTTAGCGCATTTTTCGACTTCTCGCACAAACGGCCCACGTTTGCTTTCACGAGCAAAAGCGGGCACACACTCGGCTCTCGGAGAAAGATCGCACACAACGGCTCACACGGCGAAACACGGGGCGTTTCGGATGGGGGTGGTATCACTACTCTCGGAGCGTTCCGCACGTTCACCAACATCCCCGGGCCGGGTATCAGAACGGCAAGTTTTGCCGCTTTTGGGGCTTGGTCGGGGGTGCTCCCAAAGAACGCAGGGAGCCTCGGGACAGCGATGCGCTTATGCGTGTCGCTGTCCCGAGGCGTCGCGGCCCCGCTGGGCTGCGTGATCTGTTTGCAACTTGGTGATGTTGCTGTTTTTTCACTCTGTGCGCAGTACTTTCTGAACGTGCGAGGCTGGGGTGGTATCACTACCCATGCGCGCTTTGCGCGTTGTTGAAACGCTCGGCGCCCGCTTGTCAAAAGGGCTAACTTGCCGTTTTCTGAGGTCGGGTGAGCAGCGTTCCTTGCGCAGTGCCTATTTTTTTCGAATATACAGAATTTTCTGTCGGCAGTTCCAGTTGCAAACACTTTTGCGCTATGGTACAATAAATCCAAGGAATTGGAAGAATTTCAGAACAATTATGCCGTTAAATTCCCGTTTGCAATTGCAAGTTCCTCACCGGGGCCACGCCCCAAACAACAGAAAGGAAGTGCTATCCCATGAAGAAACTCATCTCCTTGGCTCTGGCAGCCCTCCTGCTGCTGAACCTTGCCGCCTGCGGGGAAAGCTCCGTTTCCAATCCATCAGGTTCCTCCGGCGATTCTTCATCTTCAGCCGATCCCGCCCAGCCGGATGCCTTCTCCCCCGTCACCACGGAGGCGGAAGTTCGGGCTCTCTATGGGGACGACGCAAGCCTTATCACCTCCATCGAGGCGTACCAGGGAGATTTCCTGGTGAAACTGGGAACGGACGAGGACTGCCCCAGCTTGGACTGGGTCTACGGCCAGAGCGGCATCCGCCGTCGGATGCTGTGGCTGGATACGCCCCTGCTTCGGTGCGAGATCGAGTCCCAGGCATCCGTCCGGGTGGTCACTGGCGGGCCTAACATCTATAACGGCGTCCCCGGTTTTCCACGCGTGGAGTTGGCCACACTGAGCCTTCTCTACGATGAGCAGGGCTGCGACCGAGGCTATGATCCCTATGTTTCTCCCGGCATTGGTAGCTCTGAAATCTACTGGGCCGGGGCTGGGGAGCGCTATTCCATGGGGATGCAGGGCCGCCGAGAGGCCATCCGCTCCGCCCAGGTCGATGCAGGCGGCCTCACTGTGGCCTTCGCGCCCCTGGCGGACGGCAGCGACTTTGTGGCTGCCTACTGCGAGATCCCCTATACCGAGGTGGCTCTCTCGGAGGACGGTATGACCCTCACCGTCACCATGCACGACACCTTCCTCAGCAGCGGCACCCTCTCCAAGGATGTAGACCTGGACTTTTTGAAGGAGTATGGCTCCCTCTACCCAGAGAGCTTCCCCGCTGGGGAGCTGGCGGGAAGCTGCACCCTCATCGAGAATGCGGATCTGCGTCAGGATGGGAACAACGCCGTGCTGACCGTCACTCTGG
Source organism: Dysosmobacter segnis (assembly GCF_014297285.1). Taxonomy (GTDB): domain Bacteria; phylum Bacillota; class Clostridia; order Oscillospirales; family Oscillospiraceae; genus Oscillibacter; species Oscillibacter segnis. Next base: position 5,805 of record NZ_JACOQI010000035.1, on the reverse strand, counting down.
CTGACGGCCCCATCCACGGCAGGAACTTCGGTGACGGTTATTACCGCTTCACCGCCGAGACCGGCTATACTGGCATCGCCGACATCGGCCCCTACCTCCGGGTGACCCTCAACGCCACCAACGAGCTCTTTGCAGGCAACTGAGCAGTCCATACAAGCCGTGGACAGCGTGGGTGCAGGCGCACCGTGTCTGACCCAGTTTTGACCCAGAATACGAAAAAAGCGGGCAGGGCTGGACGGCAACAACGGAAAATCCGCCGAGCGAATGGTGGTAAAAAGCACAAATCGGAGCCGAAATGACTCCGATTTGTGCTTGAGACTGCCTCATAACCCGGAGGTCGCAGGTTCGAGTCCTGTCTCCGCAACCAGAAAGTCCTGATTTCTTGCGAAATCAGGACTTTTTCCGTACTTTTGCGTCTAATATCTTACTTGCCGTTTTTTCCGACCCAAACGCTGACCCCAACGGGAGCGGACAGTGGAAAGGTCTATACTGCACCAGAGAGAAGGTTGCCCATTGTTTTTGCCGCTTCACGCTTGGCTGAGGTCGTTACATGCGCATAAGTATCCAGCGTGAAGCCTGCCGAAAAATGCCCCAGCATGCCAGATACGGTTTTGATGTCCACACCGTTTTGCAGGGCCAGCGTTGCGAAGGTGTGGCGCAGGTCATGGAAACGCACCTTCGGCAGCCCTGCCCGCTTTAGAACGCGGTGCAGCATATGCAGCACGCTGTCCGGGGACATGGGGCCTCCGGTGGGCGATGGGAATACCCATTCGCTGTTACCCGTTTTTCTTCTTTGTTGCATCAGAACATCTATCGCATCTGCCGACAACGGCAGTGTGCGGTAGGCATTTTTTGTTTTCAGCGGCATTTCAATGATCTTGCCGTCGATGCGCCCGATCTGCCGTTGAACCCGGAGGTCTCCTTTTTCCAAATCAATGTCCGACCATTTTAATCCGAGCAATTCGCCCCGCCGCAGGCCGGTGGTCAGGTCGATATAGTACAGGGCGAACACGCCGCTGTCTTTTGCCTCGCGGAGGAAGGACGTCAGCTGCTCAACGGGAAGCGTCTGCATTTCCTTGCGCTCCGCCTTCGGCAGTGCGCAGCCATCTGCCGGATTGCGGGCGATCAGCCGCTGCTCGACTGCCAGCTTCAGGGCAGAGGAAATGATTTGGTGGATGTTACGCACTGTTTTGGCGCTCAGTCCCTTGGGCTGCTTCTGTGATTCGATTCGCTCTACCCGCCCTTCCGCCAACAATTTCTTGTAGAACTGTTGCAGATGCAGCGTCGACAGATCATTCAACGGGATCTTATGTGCGGGATCTGCTCTATGACGCTCTGCGCGACGCGGACACCTCCGTAGAAGCCTTTGAAGAGAGCGTTTCGTCTGAGAATGTCTACCAGCATTGCGGGATCACCAGAACGGCCAATCCGAGGGGCCGTCCGCCGAAGAAGAAGGCGGGTGAGAAAGCATGACCAACGAGCAACTAATTCGCCAATATTATGACGGTGATGAAGCTGCGCTGGAAAAGCTGTACCATAAAAATATCGGGCTGATCCGCGGAATCGCCAAGGAAGCCGCGGAGGCGTTCAACTGTCTGACGGCGGACCCACATCATCCGAATCAGCTTTCTGCGTATACGAAAACGATTCTGGACGATCTCTGCGGTGAGGGCGCGTTGGAGCTTCTAACGCGGATACAGAGCCGGGAATATGACGAAAGCCGCGCCGTGCTCACCACCTATCTTTACCCACATTTGAAGGGGCGCATGACCCGCTGGCTGGAGCAGAATATTGGCTGCATGGCGTTGAGCAAGAACGAGATGGCCGCTGTCCGGCAGGTGCAGAGGCTGTATCATGTTGCATGGAAGGATACCGGTGAAATCGCGGAGGAGCTGGGTATCCCTGAGGCTCGTGTCAGCCGATATGTTCGCTACAACACCCATTTCCTCGGTGTGCATGATCTTGTCCCGGAGGGCTATGACGGCGATCCCTACGAGCGGCTGATGCCGGGGATGCTCTCCGTTTCGGCGGAGCAAGCCGTGTACCGCAAAGTCTGCATCGAGTTCCTTCGGGAGCTGTTCGATACCCTGCCGAAGAAGGACAGGGACATTCTCGGCAAGACCTGCGGCGTGTTCGGATACCCGGAGGCAACTTTGAAAGAGATCGGGATGTATCACATGATGAAGGAGTCCGCCGTGGAGAAGGCAAAGAACCGTGCCGTCGAGAAGCTGAGAGAAGCCTATCCCGGCAGCAGGCTTCAGGTATGGAGGACTGTTCATCGTATGCTGCGGAGGCCGGTCCTGCCGCCGGGGGAAGACCGTGAGCTGCGGCGCAATTTCCCGCAGTATGTCCGCGCCTTGGCGGAGGTCTATGGCGTGCTGAACAAGCTATGATCTGACAACATCGTCAATATTGAGCTTCATCAAATTCTGCAAAACCTTTACAAAACTTTTACAAAACCTGCACAGACAGGCTGCGAAAACCGTGCTATACTATGTGCCAAAATCAGAAGCGGTATTTGAAAGAAGGTGTGCACGGTGATAGAACCCATACTCCATCTGAAGCGTCATTTGACTTCTTTTCAAATCATGATCCTCGGCTTTGCGGGTGTGATCCTACTGGGGGCGCTGGTGCTGATGCTGCCTATCGCCACAGTACAGCGGATCTGGACGCCGTTTCATGAGGCACTGTTCACCTCCACTTCCGCTGTCTGCGTGACGGGACTGGTGGTGCAGGATACCGGCAGCTACTGGTCTGCCTTTGGTCAGACGGTGATTTTGCTGCTGATCCAGATTGGCGGGCTGGGCGTGATCACCGGCGCGGTGACGTTCCTGATGCTCGCCGGGCGGAACATCACGCTCAAGGAGCGCAGCGCCATGCAGGACGCCATCTCCGCTCCCGCGGTGGGCGGCATCGTGCGCCTGACGCGGTTTATCCTGAGAGGGACCCTGATCGTCGAGCTGCTGGGCGCGTTGGCGCTGCTGCCGGTGTTCTGCCGGGACTATGGGCTGCGGGGCGTATGGATGTCCGTTTTCCATTCCGTTTCCGCCTTCTGCAACGCGGGTTTCGATATTCTGGGGCGGGCGGATGCCCCTTACCCTTCGCTGACGGCCTATGCCGCAGACCCGCTGGTCAACATCGTCATCATGCTGCTGATCATCGTGGGCGGCATCGGCTTTCTAACGTGGGACGATATCTGTACGCACGGTCTGCACCTGCGGCGTTACCGGATGCAGAGCAAGGTCATTTTGAGTGCGACGGCGCTTTTGATCACGATTCCGGCGGTCCTCTTTTATCTGACGGACTTTGCGGACCTCCCCGTGGGAGAGCGGGCTTTGGCCTCGCTCTTTCAGGCGGTCACACCGCGGACGGCAGGCTACAACACGGTTGATCTAACGAAAATGAGCGATACCTCGCAGGCGGTCACGATCATGCTGATGCTCACCGGAGGTGCGCCCGGTTCCACGGCGGGCGGCATGAAGGTCACAACACTGGCGGTGCTCATTGCCAACGCCGCGGCAGCCTTCCACAGGAGAGAGGACTCGCGGCTCTTTGATCGCAGATTGGACTATTCCGCCATCCGCAATGCCGCCGCGATCTTACTGCTGTATCTGTCCTTGACGTTTGTTGGCGCGGCGGTCATCAGCGAGGTCGAGGGCCTGCCGCTGGGCGCTTGCCTCTATGAGACTGCCTCCGCCGCGGGCACGGTGGGACTGACGCTGGGACTGACGCCGCAGCTCGGGACGCTGTCGCAGAGCATTCTCATTCTGCTGATGTTTTTTGGGCGCGTCGGGGGACTGACCTTGATCTACGCCGCGTTTTCCGGGCATGACATGACCTATGCCCGGTATCCGAAGGAAATGATCACCGTAGGCTGAAAGGAGCGCACGATGAAATCTGTATTGTTGATCGGACTTGGCCGCTTCGGGCGGCATCTTGCCATGCAGCTGAATGAGCTTGGCCATCAGGTGATGGCGGTGGACAAGGACGAGGAGCGTGTCAATGAATGTATGCCCTTCGTCACCAACGCGCAGATCGGTGACAGCACCCGCGTGGACTTTCTGCGCTCACTGGGCGTGAGCAACTATGACGTCTGCTATGTCACCATCAGCGGGGATTTCCAGAATTCACTGGAAACCACGTCGCTGCTCAAGGAACTGGGGGCAAACTATGTGGTATCCCGCGCGGAGCGGGACGTGCAGGCAAAGTTTCTGCTGCGAAACGGCGCGGACGCGGTCGCCTACCCGGAAAAGCAGCTGGCGAAGTGGGCGGCCATCCGCTATACCGCCAACCATATTTTCAGCTACATTGAGCTGGACGAGCAGCACGCCATTATCGAGGTTGCCGTACCGGAGGACTGGCAGGGGCACAGCATCGGCGAGCTGGACATCCGCAGAAAATACGGTGTCAACATCCTCGGCGTAAAACGGAACGGCAAAACCGATGTGAACATCTCACCGGAAACCATATTGGACGGAAGTCTGACTCTGCTGGTATTGGGAGAAAACAAAGCGCTGAAAAAGCAATTTCACCTCTGAAACTGCTGATCCGCGCTGAAGAGAACGATCACAAGAATGGGACACACGCCATTGGGCGTGTGTCCCATTCTTGTGTCAATATCCGCTGGGGCGCACAGCCCTGATCAATTATTGCGCAGCTTCCATGGCGGTGATGACCGGCGGTTTCTCTTCATTTTCAAGGGTTCCGGTATAAGTGATCACCACATCATCACCCTCACTGAAGCCTTCGACAGAAAAGTTTTCGCCAAAATCCATGACCTGATATTCCCCATCGTCCGTGATGAGCACCAGGTAGTCCGTATCCAGTCGATTGATCGTGCCTGTGATGGTTTCTTTCTGCTGGCTTCCTTCCGCGGCACTGCCAGACGCACCGCAGACAGCCAGAAGCAGAACTGTGCTCAGGGCCAGAGCCAGCAAAACCCAATGGGATGTTTTACGTTTCATATCAATACTCCTTTTCACTTGTATTCCGCCATCGTTTCGTAACAGAGGGAGACATTATTTTCCGTGCGCTCCTCGATCAGACATTCGCCGGAGAGGATATCACAAATCTGCATTGCTTCTGTATATTCCACATGGATCTGGATCAAGCATCCACTTGTTCCGCCGGACGGCAGATGTGTTCTTCTTCCTCCCACTCGAAGGAGTAGAACCCATCTGCCTCCAGTTCTTTCGCCATGCCCCACGCCAGCTTGAAGCCAGCCGTGAAGCTCATCAGCTTGGATTCAGCCAGCAATGCGTTCTGCGCGTCCAGCAGACGCAACAGCCTTCTGTGCCCCGCAGCGTCCATGTCCCGTCGCAGTTCCTCATGGGCGCGTTCGACCTGCTCGGCCAGCTCTGGATACCACCCCGAAACAGGAAAGCGCATCATCAAAAATGTGCTGGGTAAGACACAGGCAGAATGCAAGACGAAGCTAAAGAAAGCCATTGAGGAAAGCAAAGCATTGGACATCAGCCGCGCAAATGAATATACGGTTGCCACATGGCTGCGGACGTGGTTTGAATTATATGCCAAACCGCATATCCGTCCCTCCACCATGAACTACTACCACCGAAACATCGAACAGCATGTTGCCCCGGCTATCGGAGACATTCCTCTGAACAAGCTTACTACCCGTGACCTGCAAAAACTCTACAATGACCTGCAAAGCAACGGCAGGTTGCGGAAAGTTCAGAAAAAGAAAAAACCCGGACTGAGCAATTCCACTGTGCGCGGCATCCACATGATGCTGCACAACGCCCTTGACCGGGCGGTGAAAGAAAAACTCATCCTCAGCAATCCCAC
>NZ_JACOQI010000034.1 GCF_014297285.1 Dysosmobacter segnis | reverse complement strand
AGCCTTCCGTAGCTGTCCGTAAATGCGTCACGGTCGCTCTCGTCAGGCTCCCGCTCCCCATAGGATTTCAAATAGCCCTCACCGTCATAGACGAACACACCGACCTGGCCTATTGAGAGTGTCTCGCATCGCTCCACCCAGACGATCTGCCCGTCATGGTAGACCGGCTCCATGCTGTTGCCGGATACTCTAACGCCAAAATCCGCTTCCGCCGGAACCGCGTTTTCCGGAAAGCTGACCATCTCAAAGTTGTCCTCATCCAAGAAACTGCCTGTACCGGCTGAGACTCTGAGATTGCTGACGGGCTTATCGATATAGCGGATCGTATTCATGGGCGTTGGCATGGGATTGTATTTACCGGTAGCGATCAGATCCTCCCGGTAAGCACGAACCTTTTCCGCCCCCGCTTCGTTGAGCAGAGGCGTGTGTTCTCCGGTAAAGGCAGCAAGGCCATCCTCAAGGTCCAGCGCATAGCAGATCGCCAGCAGTTGGTATGCATTGGGAACAGTCAGGCCATTCGTCCACTTCCCCAGCGCGGATTGGCTTACATCTACACCAAAGTTCTTCAATGTTGTGCAGAATTCTTTTTTACTCAGCTTTCGGTTTTTGAGTTCTTCCGAAAGCCTTGTACCAATCACATTGTTCCGCTTCTCAGTCTCAGCACTGTATCTCAAACCGTTCTTTGAAGGAGCCGGAAACGGGATAACCGTTGTTTTCTGACTGTTCATAAAGAAACCCTCCGTCTTAGGATGATCCCATTATACACGGGAATAGCTATTCTTGTCAATCGCAAATAGCTTGTTAAGCTACAAATGCGACATTGACATAGCTTTATAAGATTGTTATGATGGGGTCATAGCCAAGGGAACACCTTCCCTTCCATGACAGCTAAGATGTGAGGAGGAATGCGGATGCCGATTTTATCTCGGAAAGATCTTGAACGGATATCCCGCAGAGTGCTGTTCCGCTATCTGACGCTGTCAGACCGCAAAATGGATCGCATCGACCCGGTCGACTTTGCGGAAAAGATCTGCGGACTTCATTTCGCGTTTGCGGATATGAGCGTAACGGGCTCGATCCTTGGGCTGACCTCCTATAGCGACGTCGATCTCACCATATCCGTTCCCCGTGGAAACGGGTCAGTCCAGGAATTTCACTTGAACGGCAATATCGCCTATGTGGATCAAAACCTCGCAAATGCGGGATCGGTGGGACGGTTGAATTTCACTCTGGTACATGAAGCCGCGCATCAGATCCTCGGTATGCTTTACCCGGAGGAATACAATCCAAGCGCGCAGCTGTTCATCTGCCGCCTTGCGGATGAACGCTGCACATACCCCATCACCGATTGGGTAGAATGGCAAACGAATGTGCTGACGGCGTATCTCCTACTCCCCCGTGAGCTGATCGACCGCTACATGGATGAGCTTGGCCTTGGCCGGCAGATCAAACTCCTGAACAAAGTATTTGCCCCCAAGGAATATGCGCTGTTTTCTGAAATGGCAAAGCGTTTGGGCGTCTCGAAAACAGCATTATCCATTCGTCTGGACAATCTTGGCATGATCGGCCGAAATGATTTTAGTAATCCGTATGCGCCCATCCATATTTATGCGGATGACTTTGACACAGCATAGGAGGTAGTCGTTATTATGGCAAAAATCAATTCCAAAGCGCTTGACCCGCAGCGGTATGCCTGCATCCAAGCCGAACAGCGGGAGCTTGAGCAGCAGTACTCCACCCATATCACCATGGCACGGCTTTGCCCGTATTGTAAGCTGCGGCTTGAAACGCTCTGCAAAGGGGCCCACGGCGCGACATACCTGAAGTGCCCGCAATGCGGAGAGGCGGTTTTCTTCCCGCCTGTTGTATTCCGCATCGCATAACCGCGAATAATCGATCTGTCCCCAACAATTAAATACCAAGTATGAGCCTCGGAGCCGCTTGATGCGTGACCATCCCATGTGCCGCTTGATTTGTAACTATCGTTCCTTTTAGGAACATAGTTCTGTCAACGCGGCCAATGGTCAGACAAATCAAGCGGCTCTTTTTTTGCGCATGCAGCTCCGGAAAAGGAGTTTGCAATGCGCTTTTTTCATATCCTTCCCCTTTCAGCGTGGGAGCCGTATATCGCTGAATACCCCTGATCTCCCGATTTTTTGAACCTCACAAAATTCAAAAAATCACAAAGGAGATCAAAAACCATGTCTGAAAAAGCATATATTCTCAACGTTTACAACACTATGACCGGCGAATTTGAGCTCGTCCAGGTCACGAAGGAAGTCTTCCAGACCTACAGGCGGACGAAATGGCACATCGAAGACAGCACGGAACGCTTTTACAAGCACGAAACGCAGGTGAGTTCTCTGATCGGCGGCGAAAATGACGGATACGAGCGGTTCCATGAATTTATTGATTATGACAACACCCCTGAAAATCAGGCAATTGAGGAGATGGTGCGCCAGTCCCTGCGTAATATTCTGGATCTGCTCCCGCCGAAAGATTATGAGCTGATCTACGAGCTTTACTTCAAAAACCGCTCCGAAAAGGAATATGCACAGATGCTTGGGGTCTCTCAGCAGGCCATTCATATGCGGAAAAAGCGCATTCTGAAAAAAATTAAAAATAATTTGGATGAGCAGGGTTGTTAAGATGCCAGTTTTCTCCCGTATACATGCGAGAAGAAAAGAATCTTCTTGTGAACATCGAAAACTGGATATCCGGTGACGAATAACGTCAGCTGACGGTCCCCCGGCGAGGGGGAACAGCGATGCGGCGGATGCGCGAAGACCACCTGCATCGGAATTACTCCGATGTCAATGAACGGCCAATAAGGTGCAGAGCGAAACTCATTCAGCCAAAAGCGGGCATGGCAGCCCGTCTCGCAATGATCCCGTCAGCCTATAATGGTACATCCTGTCCAGCCACAGCCGCAAGCAATGGGGGCAGCTCGGAGAGATCCTCGGAGGGGTTAGATTCCCGATGGGCGCTGCCAGGCGCCGGTTCGTTCAACCGCCCGACAGTCCGGGAAGTAGTGTCGAATAGGACTGAGCAAAAGAACTTTAAAAAATATAGTGAGGGCCGCTCCATATCCGGGTATAGCAATATGCTTCCAACCAAGACAGGAGCGGTCCTCTGTTTTTATCTTCCCCAATGTGATATAATCTGAGTAAAATCTACGTATTTCATAAAGGGGGCGGTATTCCATGACCAACTATAGCTTGAAGCCTACAGACGAAAATGCATTGGGCTTGCTTAAAACTGACCCTATAGGCAGAAATAAGTACATACGGCGGTTTATTCAAATGTTAACCCGTATGGAGGATGATTGCTATACAGTCGCCTTGAATGGAGATTGGGGCAGCGGCAAGACATTCTTTGTGAAACAGATCAAGATGATTCCTGATGCCTACAATCCGCAGTCCAATATGGACGAGGAACAATGCAAGGCGGTACAGCAGTGTTATAGGGATAATTCCTGCCCGGATTCTTATGCAACTGTCTATTATGACGCTTGGGCATTCGATAACCATGATGACCCCATTCTATCTCTGGTATACACAACACTTAAAAGCGGATGTGGAGAAGAACCAGAAGGGAAAGGAAATTCCCTTATTGAGGCTGCTGTAAGAGTGATCGATGTGATCAAGGGTACAAATTTAACAGAAATCTATGGAGCGTTTAAGAATCAGCAACCGGAAAAATTAACAGCGGAAATTGAAAAGACGGAAGATCTAAAGGACAGCATACGAGCATTCATTGACACCCTGATTCAAGAAAAGGGAAATCGGCTGATTATCTTCATTGACGAACTGGACCGATGCAAGCCGGACTATGCAATTCGGCTCCTTGAACGTATCAAGCATTACTTTGATGATGAGCGGATCACCTTTGTATTTTCTGTAAATCTCACGCAGCTTCAATGGACGGTAAAAGGCTACTACGGAAGCAGCTTTGACGCGACAGGATACTTGGAAAAGTTCTTTGACTTTTTCTTTACTGTTCCGCGGGTTGATAGTGTGCGTTTTTTATGGAATAGTATGAATCTGGATACAGATAGCGTCACAGGTCAGATGTGTGTTGCTATTATCAAGCAGTTCAACTTCTCCATGCGTCAAATGGAGCGATACATCCGAGTCATGAAAATCATAGAAATGGGTGACGCTTGTGAAAATGCGCGTAGCAGGAGAGATAAGGCAACTGCATTTGTGGGAGAATTTGTGATTCCCCTTCTCATTGGCTTGCAAATCAATGCCACGCTCGCGCAGGAAGTTGTAAAACTCTGAAAGAAAATCTCCTGTCATGTTGCGAATCATTTGCTGCACTTCACCGGGAAGCACAGTGGGCTGATTACGGATAACTTCATCAATGTCACAGTCCTCTAAAATCCGGGCATAGAGAGCGTTGCATTTGCTAGAAATGTTGTTGTAAAGGGTGATGACACCCTTTTCAAAACTTTCAACTACCGCTAGATCCGGGTGTCCGTTACGGAGTTTGAGGACATCAATGGTAAAACCACCGATATCGATGATATAGGCAACAGAGTAGGTCTTGAGGATGCCATACTGTGTCACAGCGGCTGCAAATGCCTGTGGATAGCTCAGGACCTTATTGACCCGAATTGAGTAGTATTTGCCGTTGTATTCAAAGTCGATCGTCTCGCACCGGCGGAGAAAGTACTGCTCAAATCGACTATGCAACTGCTCATAATGTGCCGGAGGAAGTCCGACCAGCAGCGTGATATCAATAGGATCCAGGGTTTCAGGAATCTTGCGCCGCTCCAACTCCTTGGCAATCGCAAAAAGAGTAAGAACGTAGAATCGATCATCTTCAGTTTTGTCCCGGAGATAGGCAATACGTTGTTCTGTCAGTGTATAATACCGATTGTTCCAACAGATGTAATCCGTTTTAAAGCCTTGTAAGCCTTCGGAAACAATCAGGCCAGATGTGAATAACGTATTGGGTGTCTTGATCGATTTGTTACCGTGATCGACGGAAATAATCATAAAAACGGACCTCCTTAATCATTGAACCAGAGTACGTTAAATACTGCACTCGATGTACCTGTAATAAATTACGCATAGTGTTCTCATGGAACAACAACTACACTAAATGCTTTTCTTCAGCGTCACCCGTGACAAATCCCAAAGTGATTTTCAAAAGTGATACGCAAAAAAACAGTGATGCAGTTTCCTTTTACGGACTGCACCACTGTTTTCAATGTTTTTTTGGAGGTCTGTTGCAGCCATGGCATTTGAGATGTCACAGCTAAAATTCCACGCGTGCCGAACCCCATGCAGGCAAGCAGATGTATACCATGCACAGTGTTTTATGCGCACTTCAGATTGAATAATTTTTGAAGAAGCAAACTGCATCATTTGCTATATCACTGGAACTCTTCTTTCTATTGCAGTTGAAATACAATTTGCCATTCGTTTCATCGCATCCTTCAATTTCAAAAAGAGTCGGATAGGTAGATGAAGTGATACGAAAAGAGAGGTTCGAATTTGCGCTTACTGTGCCTGTAGCCGTGGATGCATGATCATAAACTAGAATAATGCTCACATTTTTCTTAGTCAACGGAACAAGGAGTTGGTCTGTGCTTGCAATATAACCAATACCCTGTCTAGTATAGTCCGCTAAGCCAGGAACAGTGGAGCCATTGACAAGAGCGTTACCAATGTTCAAATCAAACGCATGGGAAATATTCACAACCCCGCTGTTCGAATTGAGCGGCACTTTTCCTCTGTACACGCCAACGCAATTTTCAGTACCATCAGTCACAAAGAAAAGGAAGTAAATATAGCTAGAATCCTTTGCATATTTTTTTGCGCCTGAAATAGCTACATTCTGTCCATTATGCTTTAAGGTATATCCTCCCAATTGAGTATAAGTATTCCCAGAATATTGCAATTTGACAAGGCTCTCACTTCCGGTTTTCATCGTAGCAACGAATAGATGATATTTATTTCCTATTGTGCATGTATCCATGTCATTGGCGTGACCTAATGAAGTAATATAGGTAGCAGATGTTTTTCCATTTGTCATGAGAGTGGTAGATCCATCGCTAATTTTAGTCCGATAAATCACTTGCTTGCTTTCATCGTCATTACACTTGGCGGTGTAAACATAAGATGAACCTACTGCAAACCCTTGTGCCCGATTGCAGCCATTACCATTTGGAATTGTTGCAACTGTCGAATAGGTGTTATAGTACGCAGCTGTTACAGTAATCGTTAAAACCGATGTAGCAAAGAGGGCCAGCGATATAATTCTACGAAAGCACCCTTTTTTCACCATAGAATTCTCCTCCTATAATATCCATGAGCAAATTGGTCAAAACCTTATCAATACTTTGTTTGTGCCAAGTGCCATACATATAAAGCCGAAGCTCAGGGTAAAAGAAATTCCTTGTTTTATTCAGCGCAAATTGCGTTTGTTCTTTCGATATATCTCAGGGAATAGTCATGCAAATGTGATAAATGGCTCATCTCATGTTCGGCCATCAAAGAAAATGGGATTGCTCCATGCGGAATGGCCGTTTTCATCCACGCAGACAACGCGCACATAGGACTCTTTTCCCGTCAGGCGATGGGATGCCGCCGTCAGCGGTTTGCCCGCTCCGGCAAAGAAGGATTTGCCTCTGGGGGCATACGTTACAAAGTGGATCTCCCTGCAATCGGAGCAGGACACATACACGCAATCGCCATCCATGCCAAAATCATGGATCACGGGGCCGCTTGTGGCGTAAAATGCGCCTTGGAAGAGTGCGTCCAGCACCGCCTCCTTTGTGCGGCTCACCGCTTTAACCCAGATCCAGCCGCCAAACAGGTCATCGGGGACATGGACATCGTCCACAGCCGTGGCATACAGCTTTTTCCCCTGCCGCAGCAGCAGATCCCACAGCACTTCCGCATTGCCGCCGTGGCAAAGATGCTCTGTGCCGTTGTTATAAATTTCAATGGCGTGGCAGCCGCTCAGTGACTCGATCTCTTCCCAGGTCATTCTGGACCATACCGGGTGCGCCAGCGACACGAACTGCCCGTCACGGCGCATCATGTCCACCAGCTGCTGGTCCGTCAGCTCCGCGGAGGAATACCGCCTACACGGATAATCCGTGGTACACTTCCCTGCCGCAGACAATCCGACCACATGGGTGCATTTATCCGGACTGTATTCGATATCATGCTCCAGCCCCGTAAGCAGAAGCAGTCTGTCTCCAATCAGGTCGTCATGGGATTCCAGTATATTGTGGTCCGTCATGGAGAGGAAATCATACCCGGCGGAAGCGTAAGACGCAGCCAACTCTTCCGGCGTAAACATTCCGTCCGACACCGTGGAATGACTATGGGGATTTCCCTTGAGCCAAATACCATCCTCGGGGAAATACGATTTTTTCATAGCACAGCCTCAATTCCAGTAAATACCATTACTTAAAGATCGTCGGCAGGAAGGTGGAAATCGCAGGAATGAATGTGACCAGCAGCAGAGAAATGAACAATGCGCCGATCAATTCCTTGCCCTGCTTCAAAAATTCCGGCATTTCAATCTTACACAGGTTGCAGCACTGATACATGACTGCGCCGAACGGCGGCGTCAGGGCGCCGATGGACAGATTCAGAATACAAACGATTCCAAAATGGATCGGATGGATCCCCAGTTGCATCGCTACCGGGTACAGCAGCGGAACGGCGATCATCAGCACGGCAGAGCTGTCCACAAACATGCCCATGATGAGCAGGATGAGATTCACCACCATCAGGAAGCCGATCCGGCCCACGTTCATCCCCAGGATCATCCGGGTGATCTGCTGCGGGATCTGGGCATAGGTCAGATACAGGCCGAAGACCGTTGCGGAAATGATGATGCCGAAAATATTAGCCACGGACGCAAAGGATTCCTTCGCAACCATCACCAGCTGTCTGGGGTGCATTTCCCGATAGATCACAATGCCGACAAACAGGCAGAGAATGCACAAAACCGCGCCGCCTTCCGTGGCGGTCACGATACCGCTGCGCAGGCCGACAATCAGCACGATGATCATCAAAATAGCCCAGAAGCATTCGATCAGGCCGCGGAATATCTCTCTCAGGGAGGCCCGCTTTTCGCGGGTAGGCTTATAACCGTCCCGATGGGAGACATACGCTACCGCCAGCATCAGCACAATGCACATCAGAATGCCGGGCAGGTAACCGGCCATAAACATATCCAGCACAGAATTTTCCGTAATGGATGCGTACAGGATCAGCATGACCCCCGGCGGGATCATGGGAGAAATCAGTGCCGAGGATGCGGTAACGGCGGCTGAGAACGCTCTGTTAAAGCCCCGCTGCTCCATTTCAGGCACCAGCATTTTGCACTGCATCGCGGCATCTGCATTGGAGGAACCGCACAATCCGCCCATCAGCGTGGACAGCAGCACATTCACCTGTGCCAGACCGCCCCACATATGGCCCACGCAGAGATCCGCGAACTTCATCATGCGGGAGGTGATGCCGGTATAGTTCATCAGCAGCCCCGCTGTAATGAAGAACGGGATCGCCATTAAGTTCATATTCATGCCGGCGGAGACCATCTTGGACAGGATCATGTTCAAAGGCATCTCCGTGGCAATAAAGCCGAAGTAAAAGACGGCGCCGCTGAGGAAGGCCATCGATACGGGGATTCGAAGTGCCAGAAGGACCATAACAAGGATCAACGGCAGCCAAATACCGATACCACTCATTTTTGATCCTCCCCTCTTCTGAAAAGACGGCTTATAATCGTCCAAAAGCTGCGGACAGCGCCGCTGAAATATCCAAATATAATACTTGCATACCCTACAGCCAGCGGGATCTTCGTACCCGTGGCATAACGGTTCAGATTGCTGCCAAAGAGCTTATAGCCCCAGTAAACCATATAGGCAGAGAACAGCAGGATAAACAAATCCCGCAGCAGGTCAAAGAACACCCGCACCTTGGGGGGCATCTTGTTTACGATGAATTTTACATCCACATGGGCATCCTTGCGGTACAGATAGCCGAAGAAGCCATAGCCGATCCAGACATAGGCCAGCAATGCGGTGGCTTCCAGACTGATGGAATACTTGTTCAGAACGGAACGGTTGATAATATTTAAAACCACCGGCACGATGACCGTCACGATCATCAGACAGCCCAGCAGCTCTTCAAATTTACCATCCCGGAAATAAGCGATTATTTTTTTCATAGGCCCCTCAAATCCTGATGACGTGTTGTGAAAGAATATCGTCCGAGGAAGGCCAAGCCCTCCTCGGACGATGCCTTGGAAATCCGATCCTATCAGATTTTGAATGGTGTCGGGTTACTTGGAGCGGATCTCAGCCAGAGTATCCAGCAGTTCCTGGCCGATGCTGTACTTCAGCACCAGATCACCGCAGCCCATATCCAGGAAGGCCTGACGGTCAGCCTCATGGAACTCAACGCCGGCCGCTTCCATCTCTTCGCGCATCTTGCCTTCGTTCTCCACGGAGTACTGATTGTAGCGGATACCGGCCTGATGCAGCTCGTCCTCAATGATCTCCTGATACTCAGCGGGGATGGTGTTCCACCACTTGGTGGAGCAGAACAGTGCGTCAGCCAGAGGCTGCTGAGCCAGCAGGGTCACGTGATTCACCATTTCATAACTCTTGGTGGAATACATCAAGCTGATGGACTGATCCAGCGCGTCGATCGTGCCGGCGGACAGAGCGCTGAGCTGTTCGGAGGCCGCCATGCCCATGGGAGAAGCGCCCATAGCCTCGAAGCACTCAAGATAAGTCGTGGAGTTGGGAACACGCAGCTTCAGGCCCTTGATCTCAGCGGGAGTCGTATAGGGCTTCTTGCCGATGACATGGCGCATACCGCCGACAAAAGCACAATTCAAAGCATGGATGTTGACTTTATCCATCTCAGTAACGATTTTTTCAAACAGCGGGGTGTTCATGACGTCCAGGAACTCCTCGCCCTTTTCAAACACAAAGCCGCACTGCAGGGCGCTTGCGTCATAGTACAGGTCCTCCCACTGGCTGTAAGCAGCCATCAGCAGCAGAGGAGAATCGGCCATGACCGCCTCTACACCATCTACCAGATTGCCGAAGGTGTTGTTGGGATACAGGTTCACGATCACAGCACCATTGGTGCGCTCTTCAATATTCTTCTTCGCGTTATTCAGCTCCACGCTGACCTGGTCCAACTCTGTATAGGAATGGGAAATGCTGATGGTGATGGGGTCGGCAGACGGTTCCGTGGTCTGGTCGCTGGCAGATGGGGTGCCGTCAGTGGCCGGGGTCTCGGTTTTATTTCCGCAGGATGCGAGGCTCAGGGTCATAACCATGGCGAGTGCAAGAGCAAACAGCTTTTTCATGTTGTCGTTCCTTTCTCTTCCTGAATTTATTTTGTTATCCCGCAAAAGGGGGTTAACAACAAGGTGGTCATTCTTTGTTTCGGTCCAGTTCTGCAATTACCTCATCAGAAAGCTGATCGAGCAGATCCAGATCCCAAACCATCTGCAAAATCGTGTAGCGGGCACGTACCTCCTTGCAGTACAGGAACGTGCTTTTGAGCAACTGCGCGTCAACGCCGATCTCCGCAGGCGTACACGGGGAACCTAGCGTATGCAGAACGCCGCTGATCTTCTCCGAGGACGGCAGCTCGCTCAGCAAAGTGCGGATCTCATTCCAGTGTGCTTCCATGGTGTCGATGCGCGCCAGCCGGGCTGAGGTCTCATTCTTCTGCGCTTTGGCTTCCATTTCAATCACGCCGTCTGCGGCAGGGCCGTATGCCGTGCAGATTTCCTTCTCCCAGCGAGCAGGATCATATCGCTTCGCCGCCGCTCTGGCCGTCACAAAGTCAACATCGGCCTTGAGCAAATGCTCGACCAGCTTCAGCACCAGTACCGTTCCTACGCCGACCTGCGTGCCATGGGGAACCGGACGCTTCCCTGCCTGCTCAAACATCATTTCCCAGTAGTGGGACATATGGTGTTCGCAGCCGGAGGCCGGTCTGGAGTTCCCGTACAGACTCATCGCAACGCCAGCCAGGACAAGCCCTTCCATGATCTTTCCCAGTGTTTCGGGGTCACGGTCTATGGCCTTGTCCGCATCGGAAAGCACATTCTTTACGCAGCTTTCCACCAGTTCCACAATGCGCTCACAATAATGCTCTCCCGTGATGATGCGCGCCAGTTTCCAATCGCACAGGCAGGTAAACTTTCCAAGAAGGTCTCCCAGACCTGCGGCGATCATGCGATACGGCGCATTTTTCAGAACGTCCGTATCTCCGATAATTGCGATCGGCGTCTGTGCGTCAAACGTGGTTTTAAGGTGATTGACCTGAATGGCCGCAATGCTGGAGGCAAAACCGTCCATAGGCGCAGCCGTTGCGACTGTGTAAAACGGCAGGCCCATTTTATAGCTGAAGTACCGGGTCATGTCGTTGATCGCTCCGGTGCCGACCGCGACCACCAGGTCACAGCCGTCCGGCATGTGGATGGCCAGTTCTCCCAGGGTAGCTTCGTCAAATCCCAGATGGGAGATCTGTACGATCTCATGCTGGATCCCTGCATCCTCCAGAAGCTGATCGCAGGTTTTTCCGGCAATTTCATAAGTAATCGAGTCACTGATCAGATATACGCTCTGAAACCCCATCAGCTTCACCAGCACAGGCAGCTCGTTCAGCGCCTGAGCGCCTACCCGAACGACCCGGAGAGATGCATAGTGCTCTCTTCCGCATTCACAGGTGAAGCGCTGATTCAGATAGGTGTTCAAATCCATGGGGCACGAAGGCATTTTCATATGAACGATCTCCTACTTCCGGAAAGGATTCCTGACTGACAGAGAAATGTGACAGTTTTTTCTGCAAATTCATCATAGCCCTTGTGCAATTTTAAATCAAATGTAATCTTTCCGCCCCCTTTCTCCGCAGAATCCAAGCAAATCTTGTAAATAATTCAGTAAATTTTTAGCTGTTATTTACTAAATTGTTTTTTGGAAGACCGGCCTGTATTTTTTTGTGATGATTCCATATGTGAACAGCTTTCAAGGGATCCGTTTCTTCTCTTTTTCGTTAGTAAACTATTTACTAAATTATTTGCCTGTCATTTTTTCAGCGTTTTATAATCTACCTTTTGCACAAAAGGAGATTGAGAAACTGTACAAGCTTCTCAATCTCTCATTGCTTTTATATCGTGCTTTAACCCCTTCTTGGTCCCGTACTCTTTCGAACAATTAGCTTCGGGAAGTATTCCACCCGCGTAATCCCGTCTGGACTGTTTCCAACCTCAAGCGAGCTGTTGCCGCTTTCAATCTTCCGGATCAGAACATCGACCGCTTCCCTGCCCGTTTGCTTTGCATAGCTCTCAACAGAGGTCAGCGACACTCCCCGGAACTTGCAGACACTGGTGTTGTCGCATCCGCAGACGGAATAATCCTCCGGGATTCGTTTGCCCGAATCAATCACCGCATCCATGACGCCAATCGCCATGATATCATTAACCGCAACAAAGGCGGTTACATTCTCGCCCCGCTCAAGCAGCCGCTTTGTCAGCAGATATCCGAGATCGTAGCCCTCCGGCGGTGTTTTCATATCTGTCAGGTCTTTTTCAGGCAAATAAACGATCACGCTCTGTTCGGGGTCAAATCCGTGCTCCGCATAAACTGCCCGCAGGCCTTCCAACCGGCGAAGTCTTGTTACCTGTTTGGTTTCAAACGTAGAGCTGATCAGCGCGATCCGTTCATGGCCAAGCTCGATCAGGTGTTCGGCAATGATTCGTCCGATCAGGAATCCGTCAATCTCAAACACATCCATATCACTCTTGCTGTCTTTATCATAAATATGGATGACCGGCTTCGTCCAGCCTATCTGCTGAAGCAGCATCGTATTTTCAGGCGGGTAGAGAAAAAACATTCCCGCAATCGGGAGCTGCCGGCAGAGCTGCATCACCTGCGTTTCCTGATGGATCTCCCGGAAGGTATTAAACACCATTAGAGAATACCCTAATTCTCTCGCCCGCCATTGCATTGACTCTGCCATGTGAACATAGTACATATTGGAAAGCGTAGGTGTGATTGCCGCCAACGTTTTCTCCTCCGCTATATTAACTGCCGTGTGGTTGCGTACATACCCTAATTCGCTGCATGCATCCAAAATACGGCGGCAGGTTTTTTCTGGGAAGCGGCGCTCACTCTTTCCGCTCAATACCATGGATACAGTAGTAGCAGAAACCCCTGCATACTTTGCGACATCTTTTGCTGTTACTTTCGTCTTTTTCATATTGCCTCATCGAGTACGCTTACTCGACCCACCTCTTTCCTAAGTATCCTTCTCATTTGTATAGGTACCACTTTTGATTCTTTGCAAATAAGCGGCTCCACTCACTGCCAACACCTGCGTTCTCTGAATTTCATTATAGGTGATTGTGCGTCCATTATCAACAGAAAGAACCTTGCCGAAGTATTCGGGGTTTATTTATGAGCAGTCTTTCAAAAGGTCATGGAGCTTTCTGAGCGCGTGATTGATGGATTTTCTGGCAGCATTCATATAACACAGCCTTCCTCATGAGCGATCTCACGGATCGACTGATTCTCCATCAGCATGCGGATCCTCCGCTGTTGAATCGGGGTCAGCTGAGCGATCGCTTCATACAGCTTCGCAACTTGCTCATCCCATATCAGGGCATCTTCCAGCGGGTTCCGTTCATACGTTTTCGGCATTTCCAAAACATCCTCGATTGGAGTCCAATCGCGGTGATAAACTTCTTTGCGGTAAATGCGCTGGGTCTCATTCTGCAAGGCGCGCCACTCGTCATACAGTTCATCACTGACGGGGATCTCCTCGTAAACTCCATGCGCCCATCCATATTTATGCGGATGACTTTGACACAGCATAGGAGGTAGTTGTTATTATGGCAAAAATCAATTCCAAGGCGCTTGACCCGCAGCGGTATGCCTGCATCCAAGCCGAGCAGCGGGAGCTTGAGCAGCAGTACTCCACCCATATCACCATGGCACGGCTTTGCCCGTATTGTAAGCTGCGGCTTGAAACGCTCTGCAAAGGGGCCCACGGTGCGACATACCTGAAGTGCCCGCAATGCGGAGAGGCGGTTTTCTTCCCGCCTGTTGTATTCCGCATCGCATAACTGCGAATAATCGATCTGTCCCCAACAATTAAATACCAAGTATGAGCCTCGGAGCCGCTTGATGCGTGACCATCCCATGTGCCGCTTGATTTGTAACTATCGTTCCTTTTAGGAACATAGTTCTGCCAACGCGGCCAATGGTCAGACAAATCAAGCGGCTCTTTTTTTGCGCATGCAGCTCCGGAATTTGGATGAGCAGGGTTGTTAAGATGCCAGTTTTCTCCCGTATACATGCGAGAAGAAAAGAATCTTCTTGTGAACATTGAAAACTGGATATCCGGTGACGAATAACGTCAGTTGACGGTCCCCCGGCGAGGGGGAACAGCGATGCGGCGGATGCGCGAAGACCACCTGCATCGGAATTACTCCGATGTCAATGAACGGCCAATAAG
>NZ_JACOQI010000033.1 GCF_014297285.1 Dysosmobacter segnis | reverse complement strand
GTGTACGTTGCTCTGGGTATCTCCGGCGCCATCCAGCACAAGGCTGGCATGCAGGATTCCGAGTGCATCATCGCCGTCAACAAGAACGACACCGCTCCCATCTTCGAGATCGCTGACTACGGCATCTGCGGCGACCTGTTCAAGGTCACTCCCATGCTGATCGAGGCCATCAAGGCTGCCAAGGCCGCGAAGTAAGAGCTTCCTAAACGCAAAAGCCTCCGCCGTTTGGCGGAGGCTTTTTATGTGCTGCCCTCTTGATTCATAATGTAAGCGGTTACATGAAACGCAGCTGAAAAGGACTTTTACATGGCGGATGCCTCTAATATTTTTCGCCAGTATTCGCAGTCATTTGTGTATGTGCCAAAAGCAAAAGCCGTGCGGCCGCAAGCCGTATTGTCCATTTTGCACAAAGCATACAGGGTTCTTTTTGCATCAGATGTAGAAAAAGTACATTCTTCATTGACGCATTTGGAAATATGTGGTATTGTTGTCAATGTAAACGGTTGCACATATGTGTTCATTGTTTACACTGCCATAAGTTGAAGTGTTTACACAGCGTCTGACCGGATGCCGCCTGTCCATGCTAAACTGCGAACCGCCTACATAGAAATGGATTGCGGGCCCGGATAGAAGTCAGGACAACTGGTGCTATGAGTTGGTCCGCAGCTTGTTTCCCGCAAAGAGGAACTGTCCAAGGTTCCCACAAAGCCGTGTTTTCTCTTCCGCAGTGCGGAATGGAAATAAATAATGGATGAGAAGGAGAAACGATTTATGAAGAAATCCACTAAGCGCCTGTTCGCCGCTGTGCTGGCAGCTGCCAGCCTGCTGGCCCTCACCGCCTGCGGCGGCGGCAAGACCGAGGCTCCCAAGACTGACGATTCCAAGACCGAGCAGCCTGCCGAGACCTCCGGCAGCAAGGAACTCTCCGTTTACACCGCATTCCCCGAAAGCGAAGTCATCTACTATTTCAACAAGTTTGAGCAGGAAACCGGCATCAAGATCAACTATGTCCGCCTCTCCGCCGGCGAAATGCTGACCCGTGTGGAGGCCGAGAAGGACAATCCCCAAGCAACGCTGATGTTCGGCGGCTCCACCGATAACTATATCGCCGCTGTGGACAAGGGCCTGCTGGAAGCCTATCAGTCTCCCAATCTGGACAAGACACCCTCTACTTATCTGGATCCCACCGGTACCTGGAACCCCATCTATGTGGGCTGCATTGCTTTTGCCTGCAACTCTGACTGGTTCAAGGAAAAGGGTCTGGAATATCCCACGAGCTGGGAAGACCTGCTGAAGCCCGAGTTCAAGGGTGAGATCATCATGGCCCACCCCGCCACCTCCGGCACCGCCTACACCGTTCTGGCCACGCTGGTTCAACTCAAGGGCGACGATCAGGTCTGGGACTATCTGGAAAAGCTGAACACCAACATGAGTCAGTACACCAAGTCCGGCTCCGCCGCTCCCAATGCTGTGGCCATCGGTGAGGCCGCCATCGCCCTCACCTTCTCTCACGACGCCCTGCAGCTGACTCCCGAGGGCTATCACATTGAGCTGAGCTTCCCCACCGACGGCACCGGTTATGAGGTGGGCGCCATGGCCCTCATCAAGGGCGGCAAGGCCGACGAGCAGGAGAACGCCAAGAAGTTCATCGACTGGATGACCTCCGAGGCCGGTCAGGGCTGCTACGCCGAAAACGACTCCTTCCGCGTTCCCACCAACACCGCCGCTCCTGTGGCCGACGGTCTGGTGACGCTGGATGAGGTTCCCGTGATTGATTATGACGCCGTTTGGGCTGCCAGCGTCAAGAGCGAGTACTGCGAGCAGTTCGAGAATAAGATCGCCACCAAGCCCGAGGGCTGATCCCAATAGATTTCTGATTGATTTCCCGCAAACGGGCCTCCTCCCCCAAGGGGAGGGGGCCCGCATACCAAGACAGAGAAGGCGGAACTCCCTTGCGCAGCTTTCCCGCCGCTTTTGACACTCTCACTCAGGAGGAACGCTCATGGCAAATGCCACTACCCGCACAAAGCGCCTCAATGAGACGAAGATGATTCTGCGTCAGCCGCTGCTGCTGATCGCCATTCTTCTCTCCTTTGCGCTTTTGCTGCTGTTCGTCATTTATCCTCTGGCCAAAACGCTGATCTACAGCCTTACGGATGAGACCGGCGCGTTCTCTCTGGCCAATCTCATCACCATCCTGCAAACGCCCAGGTACGGCAAGGTATTCGGCCGCACCATGGCGCTGGGCCTGATCGTGGCCTTCATCGCCACCTTTATCGGCTACATCTTCGCCTATACCGTCACCCGGGTCAACGTACCGGCCAAGGGCTTTTTCAAGACCATGGCCACGCTGCCCATCCTCTCCCCGCCCTTCGTGCTGTCCCTGTCCATTATCTTCCTCTTCGGCAAGCAGGGTCTGATTTCCAAGAACCTGCTTGGCATCACCGGCAGCAGCGTATACGGCCTCAAGAGCCTGATTGTGGTTCAGGTAATGAGCTTTTTCCCCATCGCTTACCTGACGCTCTCCGGTATTCTGGCCTCCATTGACGCCTCTGTGGAGGATGCCGCCTGCAACATGGGCGCAGGCCGCTGGAAGACCTTCTGGACCGTCACCTTCCCCCTGTCCCTCCCCGGCATCATCTCCGGCGCGCTGCTGGTGTTCATCCAGTCTCTGGAGGACTTCTCCAACCCGGCTACCATCGGTGGCGACTACACCACCCTCTCCATTGAGGTCTACAACATTATCACCGGCAGCTATGATATGCGAAAGGGTTCCGTGCTGGCGCTTCTGCTGCTTCTGCCTGCGGTCATCGCGTATCTTCTCAATAAATACTGGGTCAACAAAAAGAGCTTTGTCACAGTCACCGGCAAGCCCACCCAGGCCCGGAAGCTCATTGAGGAACCCCACATCAAGTGGCCCCTGTTTGCTTTCTGCCTAATCGTTTCCGCCATCATCATTCTGTTCTACGGCACCGTGATCTTCGCCTCCTTCGTCCGCACCTGGGGCGTGGACTTCTCCCTGACGCTGGATCAGTACCGCAAGGCGCTCCAGTACGGCTGGGACAGCCTGAAAAACTCCATGACGCTGGGCCTGATCTCCGCTGTCATCGGCGGCCTGCTGGGCATGGTCATCGCCTATATCACCGCCAAGCGGAACTACTACGGCAAGCGGTTCATCGAGGTCGCCTCCGTTCTGATGTTCGCTGTTCCCGGCACCGTGCTGGGCATCAGCTACATCCTGGGCTTCAACTCCAAGCCGCTGGCCCTCACTGGCACTGGATTGATTCTGGTGATCGTGTTCACCTTCCGGAACATGCCGGTAGCCATCGAGTCCGGCACCACCACTCTGCTGCAGATCGACAACTCTATCGAGGAAGCCTCTACCATCTTGGGTGCCGACACCGGCTATTCCTTCCGCCGCATCACGCTGCCCATGCTGAAAAACGCCTTCTTCTCCGGCATTGTCTACTCCTTCACCAAGGCCATCACTGCCGTCAGCGCGGTCATTTTCCTGGTCTCTCCCCGGTGGAAGCTGGTTACCAGCAACATCTACTCCCTGTTTGACCTGGCGAAATACGGGCAGGCAGCTGCCTTTGTCACGATGATGGTAGGCATTCTGCTGGTGTTTATCGGCCTGTTCAACACCGTCATCAACCTTCTGCTGGCGCCCCGTTCCAAGGTGCCTCAGGCTAAATCGAAAACGGAGGAATCAAAATGAGCCAAGAGAAGAACGAGAAGCTGGGCTTCAGCAAGAAGAGTTCCGGCGTAGTCCTGAAGGACGTGACCAAAATTTTCCAGCAGCCCGATACCGGCAAGGACTTCGTGGCTGTGGACCATATCAACCTTGAGATCAAGGACGGCGAGATGGTGACCCTGCTGGGCCCCTCCGGCTGCGGCAAGACCACCACCCTGCGGATGATCTCCGGTTTTGAGTATCCCACCAGCGGCAACGTGTTCATCGGAGACCGAGACGTAGCCAAGATTCCCCCCAACAAGCGGGGCATCTCCATGGTGTTCCAGTCCTACGCCCTGTTCCCCC
Source organism: Dysosmobacter segnis (assembly GCF_014297285.1). Classification (GTDB taxonomy): domain Bacteria; phylum Bacillota; class Clostridia; order Oscillospirales; family Oscillospiraceae; genus Oscillibacter; species Oscillibacter segnis. The sequence continues at coordinate 11,313 of NZ_JACOQI010000033.1, read as the reverse complement.
ACCTGAACATCTGGGAGAACATCGCCTACGGTCTGCGTGTGGCTAAGCTCCCTCAGGATGAGATCATCCGCCGCACCAATGACGTAGTGGAGCTGATGCAGCTCAAGGGCATGGAGAAGCGGTTCCCCAACCAGCTCTCCGGCGGCCAGCAGCAGCGTGTGGCGTTGGCCCGTGCCGTGGTCATCGAACCTTCCGTGCTGCTGTTTGACGAACCCCTGTCCAACCTGGACGCCAAGCTCCGCGAGAGCATGCGGGACGAGCTCCGCGCCCTCCAGCAGCGGCTGGGGATCACCTCCCTGTACGTCACCCATGACCAGTCTGAGGCCATGGCCATCTCTGACAAGGTGGTCATCATGAAGGACGGCGTTATCTGCCAGCAGGGTACTCCTCAGGAGATCTACGAGCAGCCCGCCAGCCGTTTTGTAGCGAACTTCATCGGCAAGGCCAACTTCATCGACGGCATCTTCAAGGGCCGTGACGGCGAGGCCGCGCTGGTGGAGATCGGCGGAAAGACCTTCTCCATCCCCGCCCCCGGCAAGATGGAGGGTGTGGAAGTGGGCGGTGCCTGCTGCCTGACGGTCCGCCCCGAATCCTTCCTGCTTACCAAGGATGCCGGTGCTCTCCCCGGTACCGTTTCCCGTGCCACCTATTACGGCGCCAAGATCGAGTACGAGGTCATGCTGGATGAGCAGCCCATCATCGTGGAGGTCTACAACCCCCAGCTGACGGAGCGTTTCAGCGTGGGCGATACCGTCACCATGAGCCTGATCGAGGGCTGCGTCCGGGTCCTGAAGTGATCCGATCGACAACAACGCAAGCATCATAATGATAAAAAGGACACTGGCTTGTATAACAAGCCAGTGTCCTTTTTGCTGTCATTTTGCTGTTATTTGCGATTTTCGTCGCGTTTTACAGCTTTTCCATGTGTTTTCCGGTGCTGCTTTTTTCAATTGGCAGTCCGGTGAGGCAGCGGCGCAGCATGTCGTAGGCGTGGTTGGCAGCCAGATCCTGAATGCGATCCCGGCGGCGCTTGCCCAACTCCAGCTTCCGGCACCACGTCCCATCGGGGGACGCCAGACCCACATACACCAGTCCCACCGGGTTGTTGCGCTCGTCCGGGTCCGGACCGGCCACGCCGGTGACGGACAGGCCAATGTCCGCCCCGGTGATCCGCCGGGCGTTTTCCGCCATGGATCGGGCACATTCCTCCGACACGGCGCCGTATTGGTCCAGAAGCGTCTGGGGCACCCCCAGCACCTCTGCCTTTACGCTGGTCCAGTAGCTCACCACGCCGCCCCGATACACACTGGAGGCCCCGGACAGAGCCGTGATCCGGGCGGCTATCTGGCCGCCGGTGCAGCTTTCCGCCGTGGCGAAGGTCCAGCCCTTTTCCTTCAGGTGTGTCATGCAGACGGTTTCCAGATTAGGGATATCCACGCCGTACACCACGTCTCCCAAATAATCCGTCACCTCTTTTACCACCGGGACCAGCATGGCCTCCGCCGCCGCTGCGCTGTCCGCCTTGGCGGTAGCGCGGAGCCGGACCTCGCTGGGCTTGGCGTAGGTGGCGAGGGATGGATTTTCCATCCGGGATATCCGCTCCCGCATCAGATCCTCCATAGGGCTTTCCCCAAGGCCGAAGGTCATAATGTCATGGGACACAATGACCTCCTTGGAAAGTCCCCGCAGATAGGGGACCGCCCAGTTTTGCAGCATGGTCCGCATTTCAAAGGGCGGACCGGGCAGCATCAGCACGTGCACCCCCTCCGCTTCAAAGGCGCAGCCGGGAGCGGTGCCCACCGGATTGTCGAAGATCACGCAATCGGCGGGAAACTCCGCCTGCTGGCGGTTATTTTCCGGCATGGTCAGGTGGACGTTCCGGGCAAAATAAGTCCGAATATGCTCCAGCACATCCTCCCGCAGGACCAGCGGCTTGCCGAAGGTCTCGCAGACGGTCTGCTTGGTAAGATCGTCATAGGTGGGACCAAGGCCGCCGGTGGTGAGGATGACGTCCGCTCGCTTCCGGGCGATGTCCAGCGCCTCCCGCAGCCGTTCCGGGTTGTCCCCTACCACGGTATGCCAGAACACATTGACGCCAACAGCAGACAGCGCCCGTGAGATCTCGCTGGCGTTGGTGTTGGTGATATTTCCAAGAAGCAGTTCCGTACCGACGGCAATGATCTCAGCGGTATGTGACATAACAGATGCCTTCTTTCCGATCCGGTCAGGGCTTTACCCGAACCCAGGTCTCGCCCTCCAGGGCCTTGGCCACCAGGCCGTCAATATCCAGAACGGATTCCGCCTGCACCACGTCCTCCAGCACCGGCCGGGTGGCAGGGTGGCGGGGGGTAAAGACCGTGCAGCAGTCCTCATAGGGCAGAATGGAGGTCTCGTAGGTGCCGATCTCCCTGGCCATGCGGATGATCTCCACCTTGTCGGTGCCGATGAGGGGCCGCAGAACGGGCATTTTCGTCACGTCCTCCGTGACACCCAGGGCCTTGATGGTCTGGCTGGCCACCTGACCCAGAGATTCGCCAGTGACCAATGCGGAGGCGTGGGACTTCCGGGCCACAGCCTCTGCCAGCCGCATCATAAACCGGCGCATGATGAGGGTAAAGTATTCCTCGGGGCACTGGCGGCGGATCTCCTCCTGAATTTCCGTGAAGGGGATGATGTGGACGATCATCCGGCCGCAGTACACCGTCAGCAGCCGGGCCAGCTCCAGCACCTTGTCCAGCGCCTGCTGGGAGGTGTACGGGGGAGAAACAAAGTGCACCATTTCCAGCTCCACGCCCCGGCGGGCAATCATATAGGAGGAAACGGGGCTGTCCAGACCGCCGGAAAGCAGGCTCACCGCCCGGCCGCCCATACCGATGGGCAGACCGCCGGCGCCGGGGACAGAGGGCGTGTGGATATAGGCGTACTTCTCCCGGATCTCCACATAAACCGTCAGATCAGGATGGTGCATATCCGCTTTCACATTGAAGAACTGTCCCAGCTCGCCGCCTACATACTGGGAGATCTGGATGGAGTTCATGGGGAACTGCTTGTCTGCCCGGCGGCTCTCCACCTTGAAGGTTCTGGCCTTGGCAAATTCATCCGCCAGATAGGTCTTGGCGGTCTCCACAATGGCGTCCATCTCCTTGGCGCAAGGGACGGCGCGGGCCACCGTCACGATGCCGAACACCTGACGGGCAGCCTTGAAGGCGGCCTCCATGTCGCAGTCCTCGGTCTGAGGCTCCACATAGATAGTGCTCTGGCGAATGTAGATCTGGAAGCTGCCGCAGGGCTTCATCCGGCGGCGGACATTGCTCACCAGCTTATCCTCAAAGCTGCGGCGGTTCAGGCCCTTCAGCACCACCTCGCCCAGCTTTAAAAGCAGGATCTCGTTGTTGTTCATAATCAATCCTCCGTAAGAGTTCATAAAGCGCATATAGGATACCACATTTTTCTGCTCAGCGAAAGAGGTCCCTTCGGTTTTTTCCCTGTTTTTCAGCCAGTTTTCCCTCCGGATTTGACGAACAGGCCGTTGTCTGCTACAATAAGTGGGAGTTTTTCCCAAAACCGTTTGATAAAGCAAAAAAACGGATACCCTTTTCATAAGGAGGCAGATAGATGAAACGAACGATTTTGAAAAAGCTGACCGCCTGCCTGTGCCTGTGCGCGGTGCTGAGCGGGGCGCTTACCGTTCCCGCTGGGGCGGCTTCCTTTCAGGATGTGCCGTCCAACCACTGGGCGGCAACCGCCATCGACCGCTGCGCGGCTCAGGGATGGTTTCAGGGCAAGACCGCCGATACCTTCGGCGTGGGCCAGCCCATGACCCGGGCGGGCTTCGCCGTGGCACTCAGCCGTTTTTTCGGCTGGCAGAGCGGTGAGACCTACTACCGGATCTTTTCGGATGTGCCTCAGGGCACCTGGTATGAGCCGGCCCTCCGGGCCTGCTATGAGCACGGGGCAGTCACCCGTCAGACCGGCGATTTCCGTCCCGGCGATCCCATCACCCGGGAGGAATTGGCAGTCATGCTGATCCGGGCCTTGGGCTACGGGCCCATCGCCGGCCTTGCGGAGGATGATCCGCTTCCCTTCCGGGACGTGACCACCAACAAGGGGCATATCGCTATGGCCTACGAGCTGGGTCTGGTCAGCGGTATGGGGAATGATCTGTTCGTGCCGGATCGATACGCCACCCGGGAACAGGCTGCTGTCATGCTCAGCCGCCTGTATGACAAACTGCACCCTGCTCAGACCGCAAACGAGGCCATGGTCCTTCTCCGCTCCGGTGAGGAAGCGGAGGACCTTTCCGGATATCAGACCGTCATACTCACGGCGGGAACGCTGACCGGCGGTCAGAACCCTCGGCTGGCTTTGAGTGTCAGCAATACGCAGAAACAGGTCATGGAAACAGCAACAGCCTCCGGGCAGACGGTCCTGCTGGGTATTTCCGGTCAGTCCGGCGTTCTGAAAAACACCACCGCCGCGGCCACGGCAGTTGCCGAAGCATTGACCGACAGCAGCTATGACGGCGTTTATCTGAACATCACCCCGTCCGCTGAAAATGGCGACGCCCTGGCTGCCTTCGTACAGGTGCTCCGGGCCGCTGTGCCGGAGAAAAAGCTGTATGTGGCGGCAAGCGCCCCGGCCCGCAGGGAAGCAATTCCGGACTATCAGGCCCTCGGAAAGGCCGCGGACCGGATCGTGCTGCAGGTGTCCGGACATGAGGACACGGACGGCGCTGTTCCCGTATATGCCATGGAGCCTTTGGAGACCGTCTACTACGCGCTCAGCGCTCTGAATGACCAGATCCCCGGCGAGAAGCTCGCCCTGCTTCTGACGGCGGAGGGCCGCGGCCGGAAGGGTACCGGAAAACCCACCGCCTTCAGCGGGGACGCTGTGTCCGCACTGGAAGCCCAAGGCCGCACCTACTATTCTGACCGCTACGCCTGCGCCTATCTGGAGACAAAGGATACGGTGGTCTGGTATCTCAACGAAAAGGCGCTGGAAGCCCGCCAGCAGCTGCTGCGCTGCTTCGGCGTATCCTCCTGCTGTCTCTCCACCCCCAACGGCACCTTGCCAGCTCAGGAAAGCTGAATTTTTCAGTCTCAGATCATAATATAAAAGCCGCCCTGCTTTAGCAGGGCGGCTTTCTTTTATTCAATTTCAGGTATATTCAATTACAGGTACTTCCGCATACCATCGGTAGCAGTTTCCACGTCGCCGCTGATGGTGACGGTGAACTTGATGTTGTTCCGCTCGCCGAATACATCCAGCCAGTTGAGGAACTTCTCAGTCTCCGCATCCACATCGGCACCCACGGTCTTGCACAGGTTGTCGATGAACACCTGAGAAATATCATAGTTGCCGGCATACAGACCGCTGATAAAGCCACGGAATACCTCATAGCTGTGCAGATCGTATTCCTGCGCGTCAATCAGGCGGATGTTGTAGTGAATATTGTAGGACATATCACGCTTCGGCTCAATGCAGACCACATTGCCGGCCTCATCCTTCGCGGCAGCGTTGATGAGTTCGATGAGCTGCTTGGTTTTGCCGGAACCCTTGACGCCCATAATCAGTCTAACCATAATAGATCACTCCTGTCATAGTTCGTCTCCGTAATTAACGGGACCTTTCGTAGTCATAGCATACCATAAAGAATGAAAAAAGACAATCCCAAAAAGTAACTTCAAAATTTGTTTATAAACACGGCAGAGCAATGTATGCTCTGCCGTGTTTTTTTGCATATTCCGCTTTTCTCAATGCTTTTCGGTCAGCTTGGCTTCCAGCTCCGCCTTACGATCCTCGTAGCCGGGCTTGCCGAGGAGGGCAAACATATTCTTCTTATACGCCTCCACGCCGGGCTGGTCGAAGGGATTCACATCCAGCAGATAGCCGGACAAGCCGCAGGCATACTCAAAGAAGTAGATGAGCCGGCCCAGCTCACGGGGGCCCTTACCGCCCACATTCACAATGACGTTGGGTACGCCGCCCTGACTGTGGGCCAAGAGCGTTCCCTCCGTGGCCCGGTCCCGGATGTGGTCCATAGACGCACCCGCAAGGAAGTTCAGCCCGTCGCCGTCCGTCTCGTCCCGAGGAACGGCCAGCTGCCGGTCGGAGGCACCCAGCCGCACGATCGTCTCGAAGAGGATCCGGCGGCCCTCCTGAATATACTGCCCCATGGAGTGCAGGTCTGCGGTAAACTCCACACTGGCGGGGAACAGGCCCTTGCCGTCCTTTCCCTCGCTCTCGCCGTAGAGCTGCTTCCACCACTCCGTCATAAACCGGAAGGCTGGATCGTAGCAGCCCAGAATTTCAATGGCGTACCCGGCCCGGTACAGCTCATACCGCAGAGCGGCATACTGCCATGCGGGACTATCGTAGGAGCCGTCGGCACAGACGTTCATCATCTCAGCCGCGCCCTCCATCAGGGCCTCCACATCCACACCGGTAACGGCGATGGGCAGCAGGCCCACGGCGGTAAGGACGGAATAGCGGCCGCCGATGTCATCCGGCACCGCAAAGGTCTCCCAGCCCTCGGCGTCCGCCAGAGATTTCAGCGCACCCCGGGCCTTATCGGTGGTGGCGTAGATGCGCTTGCCGGATTCCTCCTTGCCGTATTTCTCCTCCAGCAGCTCCCGGAAGAAACGGAATGCCACGGCAGGCTCCGTGGTGGTACCGGATTTGGAGATGATATTCACGGAGAAATCCACATCCCGCACCAGATCCAGTACCTCGCTCAGTGCGTCGCCGGAGAGACCGTTGCCCACAAAGTACACGTTGGGCGTCTCTTTCTTTTTCAGGTTATAATTGGGAGAACACAGGCAGTCGATCACGCCGCGGGCTCCCAGATAGCTGCCGCCGATGCCGATGACCACCAACGCCTGAGAATCGCTTTGGATCTTCTTAGCGGCAGCCTGAATTCGAGCAAATTCCTCCCGGTCATACGCCTGGGGCAGATGCACCCATCCGGTGAATTCTCCGCCCAGACCGGTGCCGGTCTGGAGTTCTTCATGGGCTTTTTTCAAACGGGGCAGCAGTGCCTCCTCGTAAGGCTTCGGTAAAAATGTATGCAGATCAAACAACTGAACATCCAGCATGTGATTCACCCTCATGTATCAAATTTCAGCCAGAGGGCACATTTTCCCTCTGTTTGTCCAGTATAGCATTTTTCCCCGGGTACGGCAAGAGAAAAAGGGCGGTGCGAGATCCGTTCACTCAACCAGACAGGCGATCCGCAGCACCCGTGGCAGCATTTGGCGGAAGGTGATCCGGGGAACCTCCTCCCCCGCCAGCAGGGGCAGTTCCGCCAGAACCTCTTCCCCGAAGGTGACGGTCAGCGTCCCCAGCCGATCTCCCACCGCCACCGGGGCCTGTACGGAGGGTTCCAGCGTCACGGACTGGCCCAGCTCTCCTGTCTTGGCCTTTTCCAGCAGCAGCTGGTTTTCCTCGCCCAAAACCGGCTGGACTGTGGCCTGTGTGCCCAAGCGCACCGGCACTGGCGGCAGCGGTTCGTCGGGGATAACGGTTTTCAGGGCGTAGGAGGCAAAGCCGTAATTCAACAGCGTCTGCGCGTCCGCAAACCGCTCCGGAGAGGTCTTTCCCTTGAGAATGACGGCAATCAGTTCCATGCCGTCCCGCTCCGCCGTGGCGGAAATACAGTACCCGGCAGCGTTGGTGGAGCCGGTTTTCAGTCCGGTAGTGCCGTCATAGAACCGCACTAACTTGTTGGTATTGACCAGTGAGGATGCCCCATCTCGAAGGGTGTCCATCCAGACCGTTGTGTATCTTCGGATATCCGGATGGCGCAGCATCAGCTCCCGGCTCATCAAAGCAATGTCGTAGGCAGAGGTGACGTGGCCCTCCACCGGCAGACCGCAGGCGTTTTTGAAAGTAGTGTCATTCATCCCCAGCTCCGCTGCCCGCCGGTTCATCCGCTCCACGAAGGATTCCTCACTGCCGGCCAGATGCTCTGCCAGTGCCACGGCGCAGTCATTGGCGGATACCACGCACACGGCCTTCAGCATCTCGTCCACGGTCAGCCGTTCCCCCTCCTTCAGCCAAATCTGACTGCCGCCCATGGAGCAGGCGTGAGGTGAGGCGGTAACGGTGTCCTCATAGCGCAGTGTCCCGCCGTCAATGGCCTCCATGGTCAGCAGCAGCGTCATAATCTTGGTGACGCTGGCCGGTTCCAGCTTTTCGTGCTCGTTTTTGGCAAACAGCACGGTCCCTGTCTCCTTTTCCATCAGCAGTGCCGAGGGAGCGGACACCTCCACAGCCCGGGCGCTGACGCTCAGCAGCAATACGGCGCCCATCAGCGCCAGGATTTTTTTCATGATGACCTCCCCTTTCTGATCGGTGCATTATATGAGTGTGCAAAGGCGTTCATGCCGCCGTCATTTGACCCCCGGAGATCCTTCTAACTTTTTCAGAAGACCCGCCATTTTTCGTGTTGCAAAATAAAGAAAGGTCTGCTATAATACAATACATTCCTGCGGCTGTAGTTCATCGGTAGAACGGCAGCTTCCCAAGCTGCATAGGTGGGTTCGACTCCCATCAGCCGCTCCAGATTGAAATGCCGTGGCATTTCGCGGCATTTCAATTTTCTTTCCTTATTTTAAAGTTTCCTCTTGACAAGTTCCCCGGGAGTATGGTATCCTAGTATTTGCCGATAAGCTGCCGGTGTGGTGGAATGGTAGACACAGGAGACTTAAAATCTCCCGGTAGCAATACTGTACCGGTTCGAGTCCGGTCACCGGCACCAAAAATAAATATCGCGGAGTAGAGCAGTTGGTAGCTCGTCGGGCTCATAACCCGGAGGTCGCAGGTTCGAGTCCTGTCTCCGCAACCAGAAAGTCCTGATTTCTTGCGAAATCAGGACTTTTTCCGTACTTTTTTGCCCAATAACTTACTTGCCGTTTTTTCTGACCCAAACACTGACCCCAACGGGAGCGGATAGTGGAAAGGATTATACCGCACCAGAGAGAATGTTACCCATTGTCTTTGCCGCTTCACGCTTGGCGGAGGTCGTTACATGAGCGTAGGTGTCCAGCGTAAAGCCTGCTGAAAAATGCCCCAGCATGCCAGACACGGTTTTGATGTCCACACCGTTTTGCAGTGCCAGCGTTGCGAAGGTGTGACGCAGGTCATGGAACCGCACCTTCGGCAACCCTGCCCGCTTTAAAACGCGGTGCAGCATGTGCAGGACGCTGTCCGGGGACATAGGGCCTCCGGTGGGCGAGGGAAACACCCACTCACTGTTCCCAACTTTGCATTTCTGCATTTTCAGAACGCTTATCGCGTCTGCCGACAGCGGCAGAGTGCGGTAGGCGTTTTTCGTTTTCAGCGGCATCTCAATGATTTTGCCGTCGACGCGCCCGATCTGCCGTTGAACCCGGAGGTCTCCTTTTTCCAAATCAATGTCCAACCATTTTAATCCGAGCAATTCGCCCCGCCGCAGGCCGGTGGTCAGGTCGATGTAGTACAGGGTGAACACGCCGCTGTCTTTTGCCTCGCGGAGGAAGGATGTCAGCTGCTCAACAGGAAGCGTCTGCATTTCCTTGCGCTCCGCCTTCGGCAACGCGCAGCCGTCTGCCGGATTGCGGGCGATCAGCCGCTGCTCGACTGCCAGCTTCAGGGCAGAGGAAATGATTTGATGGATGTTGCGTACTGTTTTGGCGCTCAGTCCCTTGGGCTGCTTCTGTGCTTCGATTCGCTCTACCCGCCCTTCTGCCAACAATTTCTTGTAGAACTGTTGCAGATGCAGTGTTGTCAGATCATTCAACAGGATCTTGCCGAGCTGCGGCTTGATGTGGTTTTCGATGTAGCCATGATAGGTCAGGTAGGTGGATGGGCGCATCTTGATTTTGGCATAGTTCTCATACCACACATCTAACCAGTTACCCACCGTGTAGGTTTTCGCTCGTCCGTAGTCGATGCCCACATTTTCCTCGATGGCTTTTTTCAGTTTTTCCTTGACTTCTGTCTGCGTCTTGCCGAGGACGTTTTTAATGATGGCCTTTCCTGTTTCTGGATCGTGACCGACTGTGTAGCGACCCTCCCAGCGTCCGTCTTTGCGTTTTCGGATGTTCCCTTCCCCGTTCGCTCGTCTTTTTGGCATAAAATCAGCCCCTTTCGACAACGAACAATACCGTAACCAAGGGAACAAAGCTACCGAAAAACGGAATCGTTATCAGAAAGTTATCATTTGCCCCTCGGAGCCGCGCCGCCTTATCTTTGTCTATGGCGGCGCAATTTCTGCGCTGCCGGGGAACGCTCTTCTTTGGTTACAGCGGTGCGTTTTTTGGACGGTCAAGAAGTCTCTTTTCATTGACTACAGCGGCGCAAAATGTGTGCGACCTGCGCCATCGGTCATGCGGATGCGATTACCTTGATTTTCTTCAAAAACAGCCATAAGGCGCCACCAAAATCCTTGGGGCGCCTGCGTTTGCGGGAACCAAGACGCCAGCCGCTCTGAAATTCCCTTCAAAAGACGCCACAACCAACTGCGCTGAAACCCCCGTCAACTGCCCGCACTGCGGGCAGAAGTGATTGGGCAGAGCGTCGGTTCCGACGCCAGCACTTTATCCTGCTATAAATAAGATGCGTTGAATCTCTCAATAATTATGCGTTTTCCTTGCACATTTACCGTATGCTATCCTCGTCCAACGGTGACGATGATATAATTTCCTCATGCAGACAGAGGCTCCCTGCTTTATCCCTGCGGCACTGTCCGCTTTACAGCAGTATGGGACCTCTCCCTTATGGGATTTCATGAATGAGCCGGATGCGGGAGTGATCTTTCCGCAGATTTCTATGCAGGATATGACTCATAAGGACATGAGGAACTGTCTGTACATCAACAGGAAAGGCAGGTGCCAACACTATGTTCATTGTCGGGATCGACATTGCCAAACGGAGTCACGAAGCCATCATCATCGCTGAGGATGGCCAGGTTGTCCGCAAGGCATTCAGCTTCCGGAATAACTGTACCGGCTACAATCTGTTACTGGAACAGGTACGGAAACTGACCCTTGTAAAGAGCCAGATCGTATTCGCCATGGAATCCACCGCCCACTATTGGCTGGCACTCTACGCCAGGCTTTTGAAAGACGGATACACAGTCATGGTTCTGAATCCTATCCAATCCCATTCTCTGCGGGAGCTTTACATCCGCAAGGCCAAAACCGATGCCAGGGATTCACTCGTCATTGCGGACCTTGTCCGCTTTGGCCGCTGCAAAGCCAGCAACGTGCCTCAGGACAAAATCCTGGCTCTGCGAGAGCTGTGCCGCAGCCGCGCCTATCTGGTAGACATGGC
>NZ_JACOQI010000032.1 GCF_014297285.1 Dysosmobacter segnis | reverse complement strand
CAAGAAGCTGCCGAAGATGCTGGCGCGTGCGCTTAAGATCCAAGCGGGGCTCATGCGGCCGGACGGTCAGCTCACCAATATGCAGATGCAGACCTTCGTGACACAGCCAAATGGAGCCGGGGAGGGCTTTGACGGCTATGACGGTGTCATGGCCTTTGCCGCCAACCAGCGGGACGAGGTGCGGGATCTGTGCGATGTGGCGGGTGCGCTGGGCGCACAGCCGGGGATGAAGCAGCAGACCTTTGTTGCCGGTTTTTCCGCCGGAGCAGGCGCAAAAGCGGGCGGCATTGGATACAACGAATCGGTTGCTCCAACCCTCAAGGGCAGTCCAAGTGGGAACTGCATGCCATCTATTATATGTCTGAATGACCAGGGTGGCAGCGTGATGGAATGCAGCGAAAACGTGTCCGGAACCCTCCGAGCACAGGAGCATGGACACCAACCTCTTGTTTACGAAAATCACGGCATTGACAGCCGCTACACTGGCCCCCACAAGGTAGTGCCCACCATGTCTGCCCGTTATGGCACAGGTGGTAACAATATACCTCTGGTTGAGCAGAACGCGGGTGCCATCTGCATTGCCGGAAATATTGTAGACCGCCAGCCGCAAAACGGCGGCAACGGTCTTGGCTGTCAGGAGAATTTGGCGTATACATTGACCGCCACAGACCGCCACGCGGTCGTAGAACTTTATCAAAAAACAGTTGGAGCATTATGCCGCGGAGATGAAAAAGGTATCGGTAATCAATACGTCAGTCAGGATAAGTGTATCATCAACGCATCCTGTTCTGAAACACATCACCTCATTCGCCGCCTGACACCTTTGGAATGTGAACGGCTTCAGGGCTTCCCGGACGGCTGGACGGACATCCCCGGCGCGTCGGATAGTGCAAGGTACAAAGCTTTGGGCAACAGCGTGGCGATACCCTGTGTGGAGTTTATTATGTCGCGGATCGCCGCGGCCATGCGGGCGGCATAGCCTCTTTGTTGGTATCGCCGCTGTTTCACGCCGCTTCTTCGTTGGCTTTGGTCATAGCTTTCGCGCTTGCTTTCGGGTATCTTGGCTTTACCATTAAAAAGATCGGAGGAACTGCTATGGCAGAAAAAACGCGCAACCTCTGTGCTGAAATTCCCTTGGAGCTGCATACCAAAGTACGGCAGCGGCAGGCGGAATCCGGCGAGACACTGAGCCGGTACATGACCGCGCTCATCACCAAATTTTATGAAATGGAGGAAAATGTGAAGATGGACAAGGACAATGTGAGGACGGTGGCGTTTCAGGTGCCCACCGAGCTGTTTGAGCAGCTCAAGGCATACCTCAAGCGGAACGGCATCAAGCAGAACGCCTTCTTCCTGGACTGCATCCGGCAGGCGCTGGCGGAGGACACCGGCGCCGCCGAAGAATAAGAAATACATCGTGCGAACCGCTGCTGAGATTCTCGGCAGCGGTTTCGCTTTGGAGGAACAAAATGTTTATTTACCCCGAAAACCTGAAAGCCAAGCCCATGCTGTGGCTCTGGCTGCTGCGGGACATCGCCGTGATTGGCATCGGCGCTCTGCTCTCTGTGCTGGCGCTGACGCAGGGGCTTGGCATGGGCTTGCTGGTGGTCACGGTGCTGTATGCCTTCCTCACCATTCAGGTGGATGGCAGCAGTATCTTAGACTTCCTGCGCCGTGCCGCCTGTTTTCTCTTTCTGCGGCAGCAATACTATGAATGGAGGCTGGACCCATGAACCGAAAACAGAAAAAAGAACTGCGCCAGCGCCAATCCACCCGGCAGCTCATGGGCATCGTCCGTGTGACGCCCCACGGCATCGTGACAGATTCCGGAGAGCGGGTATTCTTCCTGATCCAGCCGGACAACCTCTCCGTCCTGTCCCCGGACGTCATCCGGGGCCGCGTCCGCTCCCTCACCATGCTTCTCAGCACACAGCCCTCGCTGGAGATTCTGGCGCTGGACTCCCGTGAGTCCTTCCAGCGGAACAAGGAGTATTACCTGCGGCGCTTGGAGGAGGAAACGGAGCCTGCCGTGCGGGAACTGCTGGAGCGGGACATGGCCCATTTGGACGCCATCCAGTTCTCCTCCGCCTCCTCCCGCAAATTTGTGCTGGTGCTCCCACTGGATGAAAAAGCCGGTTCGGATGAAAGCGCGCTGCGGCAGTTGGAGAAAGCCATCTGCGACCACGGGCTCCGCGTGCGTCTGGCGGAGGAACAGGATGTCAAGCGCCTGCTGGCGATCTACTACCGGCAGGATCTCACCACGGAGGTATTCCGTGATTTCGATGGAGAGGAGTATATGGCACATGGCTAAAAAGAAAACAAAACCGAAAAAGAAAGCGGCAGAGCAGGTACAGCGTCCGAAGGATTTTCTGGATATGATCGCGCCCGCGGCGGTGAAGTTCAACACCGACCACTTCATCCTTGGCAGCCGGTATCACACGGCGATGGCGCTGAAAAGCTATCCGCCCATGACGGATGAGCTGGCGCTGCTGCGGGGCCTTGGCGATATGGGCGGCGTCAACCTGCGCTTGACGGCGCGGCAGGTCACGCCTGCCGAGGAGGACGCCATCCTCCATGCCGCCACCAACAAAAGCCGCATGGAGCGGAGCAACACCAACGATTACAAGCAGAGCGTCACGGCGGAGGCCAACCTGCGGGATATGGCGGAGCTGCTGGCAAAGCAGCGGCAGGAAAAGGAGCCCCTCATCCACTGCGGCGTGTATCTGGACATTGCCGCCACGGATACGGAAAAGCTGCGCGCGGCGCGGGACACCGTATCCGCCCAACTGGTGCGCTCCCGCATGGGCGCCGATCCGCTGCTCCTGCGTCAGCGGGAGGGCTTTCTCGCCGCCAACCCCGCGGGCGGCAGCCAGCTTGCCAATTTTGCGGAGCGGGTATTACCCGCGCGCAGCGTTGCCAATCTGTACCCCATGAACTATTCCGGCAAAACCGATCCCAAGGGCTTCTTCATTGGCCGTGACCGCTTCGGCTCCAACATCATCGTGGACTTCGACCGCCGTGCCGCCGACAAGACCAACGCCAGCGCCCTCATCCTCGGCAACACCGGACAGGGCAAAAGTTATCTTCTGAAGCTCCTGCTCTGCAATGTGCGGGAGGCGGGCAAAAGCGTGATCTCTCTGGACTCTGAGCATGAGATGGAGGACGAGTGCCGCGCCCTGGGCGGCTGCTTTTTGGACTACTTAAGCGGGCAGTACCGCATCAATCTGTTGGAGCCCCGCTGCTGGGACGATGGCAGCGGGCCGGAAGACCCGGACGCGCCGGACGCTTTCCGGGGGACGCTGCTCTCTCAGCACATCTCCTTCCTGCGGGATGTGTTCCGCGTCTACAAGGGCTTTGACACGCCCCACATCGACACGCTGGAGCTGATGGTGGAGAGCCTGTATAAAAAGTGGAACATCACCGACCGCACGGACTTTGCCGGAATGCGGCCGACCGATTACCCAATCCTCTCTGACCTCTACAACGCCATTCAGGAAAGCTATGACCACTACGATGGTGCAGACAGCCTCTATCCGCGGGAGATGCTGCGGGATCTGCTGCTGGGGCTCCATTCCATGTGCCGCGGCGCGGACGCCCGGTTCTTCAATGGGCATACCAATATTGACCGCTCCAAATTCCTTGTTTTCTGTGTCAAGGGGCTGGATAACATGGCGGAGAATCTGCGGAACACCCTGCTGTTCAGCCTGCTGTCCTATATGTCGGATCAGCTTCTGACGCTGGGCAATTCCGTGGCAGCCATTGACGAGCTGTACCTGTGGCTGTCCGATCCCACCGTCATCACCTACATCCGCAACGCGCTTAAAAGAGTACGAAAAAAGGAATCCGCCCTGTTCCTTGCCAGCCAGAATCTGGAGGACTTCACCCAGCCGGGAATACGGGAGCTGACGCGCCCCCTCTTTTCCATCCCCGTCCATCAGTTTATCTTCAACGGCGGCAACGTGGACAAGAAATTCTTCATGGATAACCTCCAACTGGAGGAATCTGAGTATGCCCTGATCCGGGACCCGCAGCGCGGCTCCTGCCTCTACAAGTGCGGCAATGAGCGGTATCTCTTGCAGGTGCAGGCCCCGGAATACAAGCAGGACATCTTCGGAACGGCAGGTGGACGATGAATATTGTGGCATATACCCTGCGGCTATGATGATGGAGAGTGATGGAATGAATAGGAAAACGAAGACGATTTGCATTCATGTAGATGAAGAACGATTGAAAGAACTTCATATTCGCGCGGCGCAGTCACAGAAATCTTTGCAGGATTACGTTACGGATCTGATACGCAATGACTTGCGCCCACATCAACAGACCTCGTTGCTGCCGGAGCAAAAGGCGGCGCTGAATGACCTTTCAAAAGAGGCTCTGAGCGTGGTGGAAAAAATGGAGGACATCCTGCGGCCGGAACAGCAAGAACACGGAGGAATGCGCTTTGGTTAACCCTGCATGGATCATCAGAGCGGCGGCTGCAGTTTTTGCGGACGAGGACACCCGGCGAAAACTGGGCTGGATCGCAGCGGCGATCTGTTCACCGTTGATCCTGACGCTGGCGCTGATCTGCTCTCTGCTCTCCGGCAGCGCGGAGCATAACAACTCCGCCGTCCTGCTCTGCTTCAACGGCGGCAGCATTCCGAGCAAAACGCCTGCGGAATATGTTGCCTACATCGAAGATATGCGCCGCAGCTTCACGCTGCTGGACAGCGCCATTGATGCCGTCAATGACATGACGGAGAACAGCAACAGCCTTGACGGTATTCGCGTCAAGGCTGTTTTCTATGCCATTTTCTTTGGGGAGGACGCACCAAGCAAGAGAGCGCATAAGCAGTTCGTGGACTGCTTTGTAACCTACGAGGAACGCACCCGCACTGTTACCGCCGAGGATGGGACGGAAACCGAGGAGAGCTACACCGTGGCGATACCCGTTGCGGACATAGCCGCCGTGTACGGCCATATTGAAAACACTCTTCACTTGGAAATATCCGCGGAGCAGAAGTCCAATGCCGACAGTATCTACAACCTCGTCCGCTATGGTATAGCCGGTGGCTCTGAGGGCTGGATTCCCGGCGTGGATGTGCCGTTTATTGGCGCGGACGGTTTCTGCTCCCCCATCGGCTCCGGCTGGGAGCGCCGTGTCACCTCTGAATTCGGCAACCGCGTCGATCCCATCACCGGGAAGCGCAAGGGACACGGCGGCATGGACTTGGCAGTCCCCACCGGCACACCCATCCGCGCCGCGCTGCCGGGGACGGTGACGGTCTCCAAGTACAACACTGGTGGTTATGGCTACTATGTCATGATCGACCACGGCAACGGGCTTGCCACGCTGTACGGCCACTGCTCCAAACTGCTGGCAAAAGTGGGACAGACGGTGGAGGCGGGAGATATCATCGCCCTCTCCGGCAGCACCGGGCGCTCCACCGGGCCGCACCTCCACTTCGAGGTGCGCGTCAACGGGGAACGGACGAATCCGAGGGCGTATCTGCCGAAAGGCTGAAAGGAAGGAAATGATTATGAACATGGCTCGCTGCGAGCAGGAAACCATTATCGGCTTCAATGAGGAAGAAAAGACCGCCGGGATTTATACCCACAACAAGGTGCTGCGTCAGAAGCTGGAAGCGCTGGCGCGGGACAGACCGGAGGATTGCAGGCTCGTCAAAGTGTCCCGCAGCGGGCGGGCAGTTGACTACACCATCCCGAAATCATGGATAAAGATCGCGCCGCCGCGGATCGCAAGTGAAGCGCAAAAGGCATCTCTTGCAAGAGCTCGGAAAGCCGCAAATAAGCCGCTGTGACCCCTGCGCGCGCAGCGTTTCAACAACACCTGTCTCGCACCGAGGGTAGTGATACCACCCACAACACAAAAACGACGAAAAGCATGGATCACGGCGACATGGAGGCGCTGGGCTTCCAGCTCCGCGACTACTACGAGGAGGTTGAATAACAATCATGAAAAAAGAAAATGTCACGATCTCATTCGAGAGTGAGCAGCTTGCCGCTCTCGAATTTTCACTTAAAAAGAAGAACTCCAGCGTACAGGCGCAGTTGGAGGAGCTGCTCAAATGCCTCTACGAATCCGAGGTGCCGGAGCCGGTGCGGGAGTATCTGGACAGCCGCGCGGCGCCCGCTGCCCGTCCTCGCCGTCTGGCAAGACCGGCGAAACCTCAACTGCGGGAGGAGTCTCCCTCCACGTTGGCGCAGCCCACTGGCGAAAGGAATGGTGAGTGAGATGGCAGATCATGTAGACATCACACTGTGGATCGACCGGCGATGGAAGGATGCCATCGAGAAGCATCTCAAGGATGAAACCTTGCAGGAGCATCTGGAGGATGTGCTGGATGAGCTGTGCAACCAACTCCCGGAGCAGGAATACAAACGCATCAGTGCCGAGATCTACGCGGAGGATGCCGCGGAGCGTGAAGCGAGGGAGGCAGCCCGCACCTACGCCGCCTACCATGTGGTAGAGAACGGGCAGGAGTGGTACTTCAAGACCTCGCCCGGTGAGGAGCTGCTGGATGCCGCAAAAAAGCTGCGCGGCTATGTCACCGCAGAGAAAGGCACCGCGCCGGATCTGTTCATCAAGCTGTTCGCGGACGGGCAGCCCATCACGGTGCAAGAGTATGACGCGCTCACAGCCCTTCGCATGGAGAACACCGGCAAGGTGCGCGGCGTGTTCGACATCAACTTCGACAAGCGGGAGTTCTCCGCCGTTCACATCATGGACGGCTGGCAGACCTGGGCGATGCGGGATGTATCCGTGGCGGCGTACCGTGTCACCCAGTCGCAATTCGCGTCGAGCGATGATCAGTGGCGCAAGCTGCTGGATCATCTGAGTGGTAAAGAGATCACCTCGGCGGGACACCTCTCCGCGCGGATTTTTTCTTTCGGTGATGAGATCATCGAGATGGACGGCAAGCTCAATTTTTATGTGCGGACGGAGTTCGATGTGGATGCAGCCTTCGGCACCTTCGTCTGCACGGATAAAAACGATGACTGGCTCAACATCTACGCCAACTACGACATGGAGAAAAACTGCCCCTGCGACACGCTGGAGCTGTGCCTCTGCAAAGCGGATGGCACAGAGGAAACCTGGAGCTACCGGCTCAACGCAGCTGAGCAGGATGTTCTGCTGCGGAAGATGGAGGAATACTGTCAGAAGCAGACTGGTATGAGTCTCCACGACTACGCACAGCAGCTCCGAGAGGAACCGGAACAGCAGGGGCCGGTGATGAAACTGTAGGCACAAACTCAGCAAGGCTGAAACGCTCACGGCTGCGGAAGCAACAGCGTCCAGGCCGCGCAGCCCAGCGGGGCCGCGGCACCGACGAACCGCATCCACCCGCCCTCGGCGGGCAGCCGCAGTTCGGCGGCTGTTATTCTGCTCCCTCGGTTTTTCTGCGATATGGAAAGGCGCAAAACCTCACAAAAAATTTTGTTGGATTTCGTGAATAGCTTTCCGACTGCCGCTGTGCCATTGTGTTTGCGCAGCGCGCTACACAAAAAATAAACAGGAGGAATTTGAAATGAATACAGAAGCCGCAATGGAACTACAAATGCGTCTGGCAAAGGAGGCGCTGGCAATGCTGGTGATTCATCCAACGTTTGACGTGCAGTTGTACCGCGAGAGCATCATGGAGATCGGTGAGGCGTGGGAACTCCCAGCAGACGCAACGCTGGAGGCGCTCGCACTCATCGAACATGAACGATTGGCGATTCAAAAAGCCGGAGAGGGCGGCGTTGTGCAGCACATTCTTCCGGAAGAAGAACTGCCCATGCATGCTACCGGCACGGAAACACTGGATAATGTATGGGATCTGTTTGAAACATCCCTGCGCACTGAGAGCACGAAAGGGCGCACGGTTCTCTACAACATGGCGAGGACACTGGAAGAAACGCAGAACCTGCTGGACTGGATTGAAAAAACGGAGGAGGAAAAACAGGTGTAACTGCGCCTGACCAGAGCGATTCCATACAGCCGAGCCGCCCCGTGAGGGGCGGCTCCTCGTTTCCCCCCGTGTTTCGCCGTGTGAGCCGCTGTGTGCGCGGTTAGGGGCTGGGGTGGCGTGTGTATCCGCCGCAGCCTCTTGAAACGAACGTTGCGGCGTTTGTGGGCGATGTGTGAAAAGGCCCGGTGAATACCGCTCTGACAGTGGGAAACCGAGCCTTTGGGGATGGGTGCTTCCCTCCCGGCCATGCCCCGTTTCGGAGGGTTTCGCCCCTTATTTGCCCGTTCGATAAAAGCACAAGATAAAGAGAGGTGCCCCTAACTGGGCCCCTCTCAGCCACAAAGCCCCGCAGTGCGGGGCTTTCAGAGGTTTGGACAAGGTGCACCTTTTGCGGGTTTTGATGGAAAACAGGTGCACCTTACCCGCAAAAACGCAGGCGTGACAAGAGGTTGCGCCTTTTCAGAAAGGAGTGCTGCAAAAATGCAGGAAAATGACGAAAAGCGGATCGAGCGCACAGTGGTATGGCTGGACGCCAAGTTGGTTCCCCGTATGGACGGCTGGCTGGCCGCGGATAATTGCAAAAATCGCAGTGAATTTATCAACAAGGCTCTGCGCTTTTACATGGGCTATCTCGGCACGGAGGACAACACCGCCTACCTCTCCCAAGCCATCCTCACCGCCATTCAGGGTACGCTGGACGACAACAACAATCGGCTCTGCCGCATTCTTTTCAAGTGCGCGGTGGAACTGAATATGCTGTGCCACACCATCGCCGCCCACTTCCGTACCGATCCCATCCACACGCGGGAGCTGCGGGCCTACGCCGTGGATGAGGTGAAGCGCACCAACGGTCAGGTGAGTTTTGAAAACGCGGTGCGGAGCCAGCGGCGTATAGAGCCGGATGACGCATGGCCCGGATCGTACTGATCTCCCCCTACCTCAAGGGCGGACAGAACGCCGCGAAGTTGGCCCAGCGCACCCGCTACGTCGCTACCCGTCCCGGCGTGGAGCTGCTGGCGGATGAGCGCAGTACGCTCCCCGCCACAAAAAAGCAGCAGGACTTTATCGCACGGCTGCTGAAGTCATTTCCCTCCTGTTGGGAACTCATTGAGTATGAGGAATATCTGGAGCATCCCACCCAGGGCAATGCCTCCGCGTTCATCCAGCAGGTGCGGGAAGACTACATGGAGGCGCTGGATCAAAAGGAAAATTTCATTGACTACATCTCCCACCGCCCCGGCGTCCAGAAGGACGGTGAGCACGGGCTGTGGGACGCTCACGGCAAGGTACAAAATCTCGCACGGGCGGTACGGGAGGTGGCGGAGCACACCGGAAATGTGTGGACGCCGGTGATCGCGCTGCGCCGTGAAGACGCCGAGCGGCTGGGCTATGACAGCGCGGAAAACTGGCAGGCTCTGGTGAACGCCTCCGTCTGTGACATCGCCGCGGCGTACAAGATCCAGCCGGACAACCTGCGCTGGTACGCCGCCTTCCACCAAAAGCCGAATCAGGTGCATATCCACATGATCCTCTTTTCCGCGGACCCAAAGGAAGGTTATCTCACCAAGGAGGGCATCCGGCAGGTGAAGTCCGCCTTCGCCAGACGGATCTACCACGCAGATCGGATGCACATCTACCAGCAAAAGGACATCGCGCGTCAGGAGCTCCAGACGCGGACCCGCAAGGCCATGGTGGAATGCATCGCACAACTGAAACATGGTGCAGTGGATAACCCGCGGCTGGAGCAGCTCACCGAGGAGCTGGCGGAACGTCTGCTGACGGTCAAGGGCCGAAAGGTCTACGGCTACCTGCCGCCAAGGGTCAAGGCCATCGTGGACGCCATCGTGGAGGAACTGGCGAAGGACGAGCGGGTGTCCGCCGCATACGAAACATGGCAGACGCTCTACGAGCAGGTATGTCTGGACTACGATCAGCGGCCGCCCAAGCGCCTGCCGATCTCCCGGCAAAAGGAGTTCCGGAGTGTCCGCAATATGGTCATTCAGGAAACACTGCAATGGATAGCGGAGCGGCAGCGGTACGCGGATGCACAGAGAACTTCTGTCACATCGGTGGAATCCATTTCGCCTGAGAATTCCGCGGCGGCCACAAAAGCCAAAGTGGAATCCACAGCACCAGCCGTTCCCGCACAGCCAAAATCTGACCGTGCGGCGAGCGCAACATCGGAAGATACCGGCTCCGCTGATGCTGCCGCCTCCAAAGACACCGCGCCGCCCGTGGGCGAAATGACTCCGACGCACTCACAGCCATCCGGTCAAGCAGGGCAAACCGCACCGGCAGGAGCGGATTACCACGCCCCCACGGTGGGCGAAACCGTTGTGCGGATGCTGCATCACATGAGCAAAATTTTTGAGGACAACAGCAAAGCGGATCAGATCCACCGCGGCTTGCAGATCGACCGCAAGCGCCGTCAGGAATTGCGGCGCAAGCGGCTGGCGATGGGACACAAGCCGGACGATCACGAGGAACAGACGTTCAGATAGCGCAAAGGAGAATTTTGAAAGGACACATCATGAGCAAATATATTTATTTCACGCCGGAGGAAAAGGCGCGGGCGCAAAACACAGACCTCGTGTCTCTGCTGCGTGCCCAGGGGGAACGACCCGTGCGCTCCGGCCGGGAGTTCCGTACTCCCAACGATCCCAGCATCACCGTCCGGGGCAACAAGTGGTTCGACCACTCCAAGCGCGAGGGCGGCTATGCCGTCAGCTTCGTGCAACGTTATTACCGTCTCCCTTATCAGGAGGCGGTTTTGCTTTTGCTGGGCAGAAAGAATGGAAAATCGTATGAGCAGGCAAAGCCCGCAAAGGAAGCTCCGAAGCCCTTCGCGCTGCCGGAGCCTTACGGAACCATGCGGCGTATGTACGCCTACCTCATGCGTCAGCGCCACATCGACCGGGAGGTCATCTCCTATTTCGTACACGAAAAGCTGCTCTACGAGGACAAGCATCACAACTGCGTTTTCGTGGGGCTGGATGGCAGCGGCGAGGCGAAACACGCCCATATCCGCAGTACCAACAGCGAGGGCCGGGTGTTCCGCATGAACATTGAGAGCAGCGCCAGCGAGCACTGTTTTCATAAGGACGGCACGGACAAGTCCCTCTATGTGTTCGAGGCCCCCATCGATCTCCTGTCCCACATCACCCTCTACCCATACGGCTGGCAGGAGCACAGCTACGTTGCCTGCTGTGGGACATCCATCCAGCCGGTGCTGGAACGGCTGCGGCAGAATCCAAAGCTGGACACGGTGTACCTTTGCCTCGACAACGATGACGCGGGCAATGACGCCTGCGACCGCATGACGGATACGCTGGAGGACATGGGCTTGGAGGTGGAGCGGCTCTGTCCGGTACGCAAGGACTGGAACGACGATCTGTGCGCCAAATTTGAGAGAAAGGAGAACCTACCATGAACGGGGATACCTGGATCTTCCTCGCCCTCTGCGGCGCTCTGCTGGTGTTTTTGCTGGCGGCATCCTTTCTCTCCAAGAACTACTCCCTTGACCGCATCAAGAGCAAGACGGTGGGCGACGGCCAGCACGGCACGGCGCGGTGGGCAACGCCCAAGGAGATCGGCAAGACCTATCACACCGTACCCTTCCGCCCCCGCCGCTGGCGCAAGGGGAAGGAGCTGCCCACGGAGCAGGGGCTCATCCTCGGCAGCGTGGGCGGCGGAAAACGTAAAAGCAAGGCGGGAATTCTGCTGAAAACCTCCCGCAAGCTGCTGGAAAAGCTGCGCCGTCCTGTGGCGGGAAAGCATAAACGGAAACCGAAGAAAAAGTCAAAGGTGCTCTCAAAAATCAAAAAGATGATCGAGGAGCAGGGGGATATCCGGGCGCTGGTGGACAGCGACGACATCCACTGTCTGATGATCGGCGCCTCCGGCGTGGGCAAGACGGCGTTTTTCTTGTACCCCAATCTGGAATACGCCTGCGCCTGCGGCATGAGCTTTCTGGCGCTGGACACCAAAGGAGACTTGGCGAGGAATTACGGCACCATCGCCTCCCGGTACTACGGCTACCGGGTTTCCGTCATCGACCTGCGTAACCCGACCCGCTCGGACGGCTTCAACTTCCTGACGCTGATGAATCACTACATGGATCTGGCGAGAGCAGATCCGTCCAACTTGGCGGCGCGGGCCAAGGCGGAAAAATACGCCAAGATCCTTGCCAAGACTATCATCAGCCCGGACGGTGACGCCTCCCAATATGGTGATAACGCCTACTTCTATGACAGCGCCGAGGGATTGCTGACGGCCGTTGTGCTGCTGCTGGCGGAATTCGTGCCGCCAAAGGACGGAGAGCCGGAAAAGCGGCATATCGTGTCGGCCTTCAAGCTGGTGCAGGATCTGCTGGCGATGCCGAGCTCACGGGGCAGGAACGGCTTTCAACTGCTGGTGGACATTCTGCCGCCGGAGCATAAGGCACGGTGGTTGGCGGGCGCGGCGCTGACAGCGGCGGATCAGGCGATGGCCTCGGTCATGTCCACCGTCCTCTCCCGCCTGAACGCCTTCCTGGACACGGAGTTGGAGCAGGTCATTTGCTACGACAGTCCCATCAACGCGGAGATGTTCGCCTCGGAGAAGTGCGCCATTTTTCTCATTCTGCCGGAGGAAGACCCCGCCAAGAACTTCATCGCGGGCCTTATGATCCAGAACCTTTCCCGCGAGCTGTTCTCCGTGGCGGACGAGCATGACGGCAGACTCAAGAACCGCGTGGCGCTGTTCTGCGATGAGTTGGGCACCATGCCGCCCTTCGACATCCTGCCCCTGTTCAGTGCAGGCCGCTCCCGCGGGCTGACGCTGGTACCCATCATCCAATCGCTGGCACAGTTGGAAAAGAACTACGGAAAAGAGGGCGCGGAGATCATTTGCGACAACTGCCAGGACACCATCTTCGGCGGCTTTTCGCCCCAGAGCAAAACCGCCGAGGCACTCTCCGCCGCCCTTGGCAGCCGCACGGTGCTCTCCGGCTCCGTCAGCCAGGGCAAAGAGAACAGCCAGTCCTTGCAGATGATGGAGCGCCCGCTCATGACGCCAGATGAATTGAAGTCCATCCCCAAGGGCGAATTTGTGGTGATGAAGACCGGCACCCATCCTATGCGCACTAAGCTGCGCCTGTTTTTGGATTGGGGCATCACCTTCGATCCAGACGGCTACCGGATGCCGGAGCGGGCGGCCAGAAAAATTGCCTATGTGAACCGCGACGAGCTGGCCCACAATATTCAGAATCGCCGCGAAAACAGCCCTTACAACACGGAGGATACCAAATGAGCAAATTCAACTTTATTTACGCCGAGGATCTGAGCCACCGGGAAAAGACGGTCTACATCTACCTCCGGGACCGCGCGGACGCCTCCGGCGTCTGCTGGCCTGGGATCAAGACCATCGCCGGTGAGCTGGGGCTTTCGCCCCGCACCGTCCAGCGGGCCTTGGCAGATCTGGAACACAGGCAGCTCATTGAAAAGCGGCAGCGCCACCGCGCCAACGGCAGCCTTACCAGCAATCTGTACCGCCTGACAGCGGCAAAAAAGTCACAGCCTCCCGCCAAGGGGGGACTGTGACCTTTTGCGAAAAATCTGTCCATAGGGTGGTGTCATCATGGCGCATCCAGAAGAACCTACTCTACCGGAGGATACAGGACAGAGAAAGAACAAGAATATAAACAATGTTCTTCATGATATAAGTAGGTTCCTGCTGTCTGAAATTCAGAGACGAGCAACTCTCAGTCCCAGATCAGTAAAGCAATAATGGCAGCTTCTTCAAGGTAGCGAAGCTGCGCCATATCATTTTGATGGAGGTCTGGTTGCCCACGCCGTCGTAGGTGTACTCCACCCGCTTGCCGGCGTGATCCGTGGCAGCGGTCATCTGATGCAGCAGGTCCAGCTCAAAGGTAGTCGTGCCCAGCCAATCGGTCATGGAGACCAAATCGCCGGTCTTGTTGTACCTGTAAGAGACTTCCTTGGCATCATTGTAGTTAATCTTTGTTGCTAAATCAAGTGCGTTGTAGGTATATTCGGTGGTATATCCGTCGGGATCGGTCTTGGATACCAGATTGCCGTTGCCGTCATACTCGTAAGAGGTGACATAGCCCTCAGCGTCGGTCTTGGTGGCCACCTCGCCGTGGTCCGTGTAGGTGTAGCGGGTCACGCCACCCTTGGCGTCGGTCATGGTGACGACGCGATCCATGGCATCGTAAGTGAAGGTGGTGACATAGCCTTCAGCATCGGTCATAACTATGAATTGCGTACGGAGCAGCTATATCTACATCCACTTTGTAGGGTACGTAAAAAAGATACTCTCCATCCAAATTTGGATTTCCATCATTTCTATCAATGCCTATAGATGTTGTAATTGTTGCCCTTGTGTACTGATATGTATTTGTAGAAATATCAACATTCGACCACGAGTTGCTAAAATCACCAGTTCTATTTATAACACCACTAAATTCTACCACAAACACAATGTACTCCTAGAAAGGAGATGAGTCCGTGGACTTGCCAATAATTATCACCGCTATAAATCCTGCTTGAAAAGGAGTAACATATCACTGGATGGAGAGAGCTGCAAATAAATTATACTTTCATCTCCGTCTTTTAATCGATAGACCCTTGCATTCAAATAATACTCCTCGTTTGTTTGGAAATCATCATAGCATACTTCAGTCATATCCAGCAGGGTGTCTATTGTACCGTCTTGGATCAGTGTGTCAGCCAACTCCTTTAAACTGGATTCTCCTGATTTTTTATCCCAGGAGTAGAAAGAACCATGATAAAAAATATGGGGTTTGGCAGCAACTTTTTCTTCAGAGTGTATCACCGCTGTAATAAGAATAAACGGAATAAGAACGACAATTAGAAGTGTGCAAAGGAGCCGAACCATGTCTCCTTTCGAATTAGCATCTTTCATTTCTGCCAATTATAAATCGTAGCGTTCCAGTAAAAAGACTTTGTGCTTGTTGAAGGAACATAGGTTAATGTAGAACTGGAAAATGTTTCATAATCAACATACCATGGATTCCAAATTGTGTATTTTGTGGATGTATACCCACAGATTGCAACTGCGTGGCTAATGGTAGAATTATGTCGCATAGATGCATAAATTGGACAAGAATGATCAATTTCATCTATTACCTGATTTCTGCTCAATGCGCTTTCGTAATACAATGGTTGCATGGCATACATCGCTTGTGCGTAGTCAATCGCTTGACCATGGCTCAAGCCTTCATTCTTGTTCAAACCATAATATTTTGTGATTGTAGAGGCGCTAAGGGATACTCCTTGTACTGTACGAATAAGAGCCGCTGTCACATATGCTGCACACCAAGACTCGTCATTCGGCTGGGTTTCGGTTATAGAAAGTGCTATCGGATTACTACGAGTAGCAATAGGCAACTCAAAGTTTTTCTCATAGCCAATAGTATCTGCCGCATTAATGACCTCTAACGCATCGTTCTCCGCCAAGATGCTTTGTGTTGAGATTTCATATTCGGAATTTGTGGACGGTTCTTTATGAGTAAAGGGGGCTTCAGCAATAACTTCTACTTGTCCCCCCACAACTGCAATAATGTTGTAACCGTCTACAACAAGAGTTGCTGGGGAGTTCTGACTTGTCATTTTGGCAAGATTGCTAAAAGCATCCACCATAACCGCAGACATTGTGCCTGCGTACCTCAATTCACCAGTTTCTTCAAAATAGAAAGTATCTTCATATATGCGATAGATGTAAATGAACTCACCGCCATAAATAACCGGGAAATAAAATTGCTTTGCAGAATCTTCACTCCCCAGATAGGTAAATGGGGTTCCAAGTTGCACTCGGTACGGGTCACCAGTAAAATCACCGTTTTGAATCATTGCAGTCATGTGGTCTGCAAAATCGGTTTGTGCAAAACGCAACACATTACTTGGTATAGCGGGAGTTGCAACATATAAGCCGTCACTCTCTCCTTCACGTGATAGCGCTGATACAGGGAAAGAAAGGCAAATACTCATCGTGAGTACGAGCAAGCCCGCAGCAATCTTTCTAATGTGGCCGTTGAACATAGTAAATCTCCTTTCTATCTTCCTGAATTTTAACCTCAATTATAAAGATCCTTCTGCGCTAGGTTGTCCCAATCACATTTATTAAATCATTGGACTCACCCCCGTTGTTAAAATGAAATTACAGCCATTTTACCACAGAAAGGATTTGCGCACCACTTTGTCAACAGGCCCAACTCTTGACGGCACCCGGGAAATCCCGGGCCTTTAAAAAATAGTTTCCTCTGTCCATATCGGACAGAGGGAACTATTTGGGAAAATATCAGATAAATCGGTTAAGTAGATTCGGGAACCCGCTGTTTTCGATAAGCATTCCAAAAACTATCAAAATCAAATTCTGATTGAACGGAATATATACCCGCGGGCGGAGATTTAATGTTTTCAGAGGACATCGTGGTATTTTCTGAAACTAACAACAGCTTTTTATCTGTATTTACCATCAAAGATAGACCTGCGTCTTTGCATTCGATTAACACATATAGTGCTTTATCATTCCGGAATGCATCGTTTTCGTCAGAGGTTGGTTCTTCTTTATATGATATTTCTAAATTGTTGAAATTCTCATAAAACCAATTCAAGGTTTTTTCGTCCGTTATTTCCCATGGGATGGAATCTGTGCTAGAAAAAATCAATATTCCAGAAGGTTCGGAATACGAAAGCGTTTCCCACGGGATGCCATCATATTGAGACTCTTGAATAGCTGTTGGTGTTTTGACATATTGGACTACAATAAGGAAAGCAATAACGACGGACAGTAAAGCAACTGTAATCTTCCTCATAATTCTGTATACAAACGATAGTAATGCACTGTCATATACGAATATGGGCACTCCATAACAGGGTGCTCCATTAGGGGAGTGTTACCCCATTTTGAACATACCCAGACTTCTGGTTTTGTGGCCGTTACTATGCCAGCATGTCGATAAGCATCCAAGTCGTCGTCCCAATATAGTGCTATATCTCCAGTTTTAGGGGAGGATACTTGTACATAACTTCCATCTTCCCAGAAATTAGATACAGGATTTGACAGGATATATTGGTTAGTAGTAGATTGTAGATAGAATGCATAAGAAAAGCAATTATATCTCATAGTGCTTGGCCCAATATAATATGCGGATGGGTAATCATCTATATAATCTTCGTCTAGCTGCTTTACTGTGCTTGCCAACCATTCATAACGTGAGGTAGACATTTTTACAGGACGATTCTCTTTGGGGGTATAGATGGTCTTGCTTTTTACGGTTTCACTTACGAGATATGCACCATCGGGCGGATTATACAAGGACAATGTTTCGTTGTTCGTCAAAAAAGACTTTGCTTCGTCTGACAGTAAGGGATATACCGCAGAATGCTTGAGCAAAAGCTCAATATAGGTCGTTTGTTCATTATCGAAATCATCAGAATCGAGCAAAGAAAAAATTGTTTCTTCAATATCTTCTCTACAAATCAAAGCTGACCAGGCATTGCTGTGCTTTACAATGTAATCAAATCCTGATTGAGCATCTTCAAATGCGGATATATCGGTATTGAAGGGATAGTCGAGAGCGGTCAGCAAAAGTGCTTTTGTGGTTAGTTTATTCAGGATTTCTACAGGAATCTCGCAGGCATCATGTCTGGTCCTTGTATCTCCCACTGCTATCCATTCATCTGTGCCAGGAAGAACCGGGTAATTGTATTTTTCGTCTATTGCCTCGACGATATCTACGGGAGAGGGCGTAATTGATTCAAATTCTGAGGCTTCAAATGCAAAAGACGTTTGAGTCAGGATAGTTAAGCTGGCGATAAGGATTGCCAGGACCTTTTTCATGAATATATTCCTCCATTTCTGCTCGTTAAAATGTCGTTGCTGCTGTCCTTTGGTTTACAAATTATTGCATGACTGTATTTACTTATTCACCCCCTTTATTTGACAGAGTCAATGTGCAGGGGAATAGGAGTATTCCTACTGTACTTATAAATACCAAAAAATGGGTGGTATTTTGTGAATAGGTTGTAAACTATTTGATTATGTAAGGAGTGCGCATGTTGTAACATTTCATTTACAAGATTGTTTATATATACTGTAGTCTGTACAGTTTCATTTGCATACGTTTTACACTCATGCTCACATGAGAAGTGTCTTTTTTAAACTGTCCCTTTCCAGCAAGAACTTCATCATAAGTATAATCAGTATTAGCCATATTTTCCTCCTTAAAATTTTAATTGTGTGGCCACACATTAATTAAGGAAGGGAAAATCTGAATTTGTGTAAACCTATATATACTCTTTAGGAGAAAAATAATGGAAGTATGTAGTAAAAAGCAGAAACTGTATGTGCTGGGAATTGTATTAATTTTAATTGTCACAGGCTCCCTTTTATCAAAGAGAAGCAAACCTTTTGGAGAAAACACATTACAGCCCCTGTTGGTTCGTGAGATGTATGCGAGCGGGTCAATGCTTGAACGCTCAAAAACGTTTGCTGCTCGGTTTGAATCCTATATGGAAACTGCGGCAATTCCAAATATAAGAGAAGACTCAACAGGCCAAGATACAGCGATCATAACAGATCCGAAATCCGATTTGACACTGCTCCAGGAATTTCCCGAACAGGACATTTATATTTGGGGATATAATGATGTGGAGGAACCGGGGTACGGATTAATATTTGATGTTGGGGACACGCCGCATATTGATTCCTTTCCATATTTTTATGAGAGCAATCACGGAATCCCGCCGGATTTCATATTAAGCGCTGATGGAAAAACTATTTTCTGTATCTGCCATACCGGATTTGGAACGGGATTTTCAGTCTCCGAACTGATTCTATTTCAACTTGAAGATTTTCAAATTGAGCCATATTACTTAAATATAGATGAGCTGAGTGACAGGCTGAACGATACGATTCAAGTCGTGTATGATGCGGATATGGATGCTGTCACAGTTTCGGCAGGAGGATCAGATCCTAAATCATATCGCTTGAGTGCGGTTGGAGCAGAGCCTGGCGAACGGATCATCCCAACAGGATATTTCTGCGGGAATTTTCTTTCGTTTAGCTTACAGGGGGAACAGCTCTTTGTACATTTTAAGCCGACACTCTATACGGATGCTTCAAACGCAGCGATATATTTGGATGATTTTCTGGAAGTTACAGCGCAAATCGTTTTTCAATATGATGACTCTGGGGAAATAGATGGATATGAGATTTGCGAGACAAATATTTTGGAGAAAAAGTAACTCACAGGGCGAAAAGCCAAACCGCAGGACCTCTCCGTTCCCGGAAAGGTCCTGCGGTGTTGCCATAGATATCGGTAGTCCTTGTTCCTGCATGCCCAAGGATTGCTGCAATCGTTGCTAATGGAATACTGTTTTGAACCATCGTTGATGCTGCATATAAAATCTTTCTCATTATTAAAATTTTACTGGCTATTGCTTTTCGAACGCCAGATGAGAAAGATTCATTACAGCTACGCCGTTTTGTTATTTTCCTCCGGCCAAGTCAAAGTTGGGTAAATATCTTGCGCCAGC
>NZ_JACOQI010000031.1 GCF_014297285.1 Dysosmobacter segnis | reverse complement strand
GCGGCCCTCTGTTTTTATTTCTGAGCTAAAAGATGTGTTTTCAACAGCACATTCTCTAAGGCTCTATGATCTTCATGTAACTGCCACCAGCAGGGCTTCAGAAAGCAGAGAACATTCTCTGCCCATCTGTAGTCATCCGGCTGCAGCGTTCCCATTATGACACCGCGCTGAAACGCGGCGTTTCGTTTCCGCACAGACACTTCCACACCGGCCTGCGCCAAATGCGCGTTCAAAAAACCGCAAATGACAGCCGCTTCTTCCGTTGTATAAAGCATAGTTCTCATCCCTTTCCACAAACAGGCACCATTGTAACATGATACCCCTATTTTTGAAATCGGCTGTTTCCACAAGAATCCAGCCGAAAGTTTTATACAAACGCTTGTTCGATTTATGGTGCTGTGCTAAGATCCCATAACGAAAACTCCCAAACCCATTTGTGAAAGTGGGCTTGGGAGTTTTCATTATCATTCAAATTAAATCAAAAAAGGAGGAATCCGAATGAATCCAAACGCAGATTATCTCGGCATCGTCACCATGCTTCGCAGCCTGCGGGAGCAGGGTCTCGTCAGCGGCAGCGAAGCCAAAAAAATCGCCGCGCGGCTGAGGGTACAGCTTGGCGCAGACATCATTATTTCTCTTTGATTTCTTCGCTTTTAGGATAGCTATTGCGGATGTTATATGGTATTGTGTGTTACTGACGAAGGAGGTGGCAGAGGAATGAGTGATAAGGAGAAAACCAACGGTTCTCTGGCGATGGCTCCGCGGGTCATTACGATCCCGGCAGCGAATCAGGAAACCGCACGAAAACTCCGCGTGGCAGCGTATACCCGTGTCAGTTCCAACTCCAAGGATCAAGAACACTCCTTTGCCGCGCAGAATGCCTACTTCTCCAAACTCATCACAGACAACCCTGATTGGGAGTTGGCAGACATATATGCCGACCAGGGCATCACCGGCACGTCCATAGACAAGCGGGATGACTTCCTACGGATGATGGAGGACTGCCGAAAAGGGCGCATCGACCGCATCCTTGTGAAATCTTCCTCCCGCTTCGCCCGGAATACCAAGGAAAGTCTGGCGGCTGTACGGGAACTGAAGTCTCTCAACATCAGCGTCTACTTTGAGGAGCAAAACATTGACACCGCGCAGGTGTCCGGCGAAGTTCTTATTGCCATGTTCGCGGCACTGGCCCAGCGGGAGAGTGAGGCTATCTCCGAACGGGTGCGGTGGAGCTACAAAGTCCGAATGAGCAAAGGGAGATTTTCCACCTGCAAAGCGCCCTATGGCTATCGGCTCGTTAAAGATCATTTGGAGATTCAAGAGGATGAAGCGTCAATCATCCGACATATCTTCGACCGTTACCTTGCAGGTGTCAGTATGGAGAATATTGCAAAGGAAATCACGGCGCTGGGCTGTCCAACGCGGGACGGCACTCAATATTGGCAGTTGACCTCCATCCAGTACATACTGC
This sequence comes from Dysosmobacter segnis, assembly GCF_014297285.1. Taxonomy (GTDB): domain Bacteria; phylum Bacillota; class Clostridia; order Oscillospirales; family Oscillospiraceae; genus Oscillibacter; species Oscillibacter segnis. Next base: position 18,469 of record NZ_JACOQI010000031.1, on the reverse strand, counting down.
AAAACGAAAAATACGCCGGAGATTCTCTGTCTCAAAAGAAATATACCACACGCAGCTTTCCTCGGCAGCAAAAAATCAACCACGGCGAACGAAAACAGTATCTTGTGATAGATTCTCATCCCGCAATCATCAGTAGAGAGATTTTTCAAAAGGTGCAGGAACTTCTGACACAGAGAAGTGCCGCGATTCATCCACGGTCAGATGTCCCCCACGCTTTTGCGCGTAAAGTCGTGTGCGGTCACTGCGGCACACTCTGCAAAAGGAAAAATTGTGGTGGCTCTGTAAATTGGGCGTGTCGCAGACACGACAAGTCTATCACCGCCTGCCCCAATACGCAGGTTCCAGAGGAACAGATGAAAAACGCATTCCTCCATGTATATTACAATCTTAAACATTATGGAACGAGCATTCTCACCCAACTCATCTCTGACCTCTACGCCGCCAGAACCGGCAGTCTCCTCTGGAGCGAAAACATCGTGGAGATCAACAAACAAATATCGGATATCGCCAGTCAGGAACGACTTCTGGCCCAGCTCAAGCAGCAGGGAGTGGTCGATCCTGACATTTTTATATCCCGCAGCAATCAGCTTGCAGAGCGCCTCCGGGAACTGAAACTCCAAAAGGAGCGCATCCTACGGTCTGAGGAGGATCACACCATCCAACAAACACAGGATCTGCTGGATGTGCTCGAAAGCGGACCGGACTGGCTGGATGACTTCGATGAGCAGCTATTCAGCGATATGGTCGAGAAAATCGTGGTCGTGGACAATGAAACACTGCGCTTCCGCCTTCTCAATGGACTGGAGGTCACAGAAAAAATAGAAAGGACACGGAGATAATGGGAAAACGAAAGCAGCCCTTCGGCTATAAAATGAAGCTCGGCGAGATCGTGCCGCAGCCGCAGGAGGCGGAAGCGGTGCGGAGCATCTACCTGCAATACCTTGCTGGTGCCTCCTTCAAGCAGCTTGCCGAACAGCTTCAGACAGAGGATGTTCCCTACGATGAGGACAAGTCCTGGAACAAAAATATGGTGGCGCGAATTCTGGAGGATGACCGGTATATCGGTGAGAAAGAATTCCCGGCGCTCATCCCAACGGAGCAATTCCACGCCGCCCAGGAACGCAGGAAAGAGATGTGCCCCGAGTATAAGCAAACACCTGCGCAAAAGGAGTTACGCAAGCTGTGCGGCAGCACCGTACCCGACAGCGTTGCACGAAAAGTCCTCAAGATACTGAATCAGATGGTCGACGATCCGCAGATCATCAAGATAGAAACATCCGGTGTTCCCACCACAGAAGATATCCGGCGGCTCCAGCAGGAACTGGACACGCTGCTGCAGACACCACCTGTAGATGCGGACACCGCGCGGCAAAAAGCCTTGGAGGTCGCGTCTCTAAAGCTGGCGAGTGTCAAAACGGAGGAATATGAATCACACCGGCTCCGCCGCATCTTTGGTTCGCAGGCAAAGCTGTGGGAGCTGGACGCAAACCTCCTGCGGCAGAGCATCCGAAAAATCACCTATGACAGTAAGACAGTCAAAGTCCTGCTGAAAAACAATCAAGTCTTAGAGGAGTGTGATGATACATGACGCAGTCCCGCCCTGAACCGAAGGTCATCGTGATTCCCGCAAAGGAGGAATCGCCGCAGGATCAGGAAAAGAAGAAAAATCTCCGGGTAGCCGCATACTGCCGCGTGTCCACGAAAAAGGACGAGCAGCTCAACAGCTACGAAAACCAGAAAACATACTACACGGAAAAAATCATGGCAAACCCCGACTGGACGATGGCGGATATTTTCGCGGATGAAGGCATCACAGGCACTTCCGCCTGCAAGCGCGAGGATTTTCTTCGCATGATCCGCCAGTGCAGGCAGGGCAAAATCGACATGATCCTTGCCAAATCCGTCTCCCGCTTCGCCCGTAATACCGTGGACACGCTGAACTATACCCGCGAACTGCGCGGCATGGGCATCCCGGTCATCTTCGAGGAGCAGAATATCAACTCCATCTATCCGGAAAGCGAATTCCTCATCACCATCCACGGTGCCTTCGCACAGTCCGAAAGTGAGGGCATCTCCTCCCGTGTTAAGTGGGGCAAGCATCAGGCGATGCGGACGGGAAAGGCGAATATCCAGTATAAGACCCTGCTGGGCTATGAAAAGAACCCTGACGGTGAGATGGTGGTGAATGCGGAGCAGGCGGAAACGGTCCGAAGGATTTATGAGATGTACTTATCCGGCCAGACGCTGCGCAGCATCAAGGAAGCCTTGGAATCCGGCGGCTTCAAGAATTCGGCAGGAACAATGGAATGGACAACTTCTAATCTGCGGACGATCCTCTCTGACGAAAAATACTGCGGTGACGTCCTGCTCCAGAAAACATTCATTCAGGATTGTATCAGTAAAAAGGTTATCAAAAATACCGGACAGCTTCCTATGTATCTGATTCAGAACCACCATGAAGCCATTATCCCACGGGACCGATTCGATGCCGTGCAGGTGGAATTGGCACGGCGCAAAACATTGACAAGCAGCACGAAAAAGAGCGCTCCGACCGGCATGAGCCGTTACAGCGGCAAATACGCACTCAGCGGTCTGCTGTTCTGCGGCGAGTGTGGCACAGCGTACCGCAGAGTGGTGTGGACACAGCACGGTGAGAAACGAGCCGTGTGGCGCTGCAGCAGCCGCTTGGACTATGGAAAGAAATACTGCAAAGAATCTCCGACGCTGGACGAATCGCCGCTTCAGCAGGCGGTGCTGGCAGCCATCAATGCATCCATGTCAGGGTGCAAGGTTCTGGCAGATCAGCTTGTAGATGCGATGGAGCAGGAATTGGCGCCGATTCCCGGTGAGAGCATGAGCCTTGGAGATATCGACCGAGCGGTCACAGAGTTGGGCAAACAATTCGATACGCTTCTGGCAGAAGCGGCAAATGGTGACGCGGACGAATACGCCGAGCGCTTTCGCACCATCTCCACCACGATGGAGGAACTGAAGCGCCGCAAGGCGGCAATCCTCAGTATCCGGCAGGAACAGGAACAGATCAGCCGTCGTATCCATGCGGCAGCCTCGGCAATGACCGCGACGACTGTGGGAATCACAGAGTGGGATGATGGCGTGGTCTATCAGATGCTGGAAAAGGTCACCGTCCTGACGGGTAACCGCATCAAGGTCACTTTCCGCAACGGCGTAGAAATCGAACAGACCGTAGACCAACCTAAGAGGAGGAAATTCATATGATTTATGTAACTGGCGATTGCCACGGAAACTTCCGGCGTTTCCAATCGGATTGTTTCCCGGAGCAAGCTAACATGACGAAGGATGACACGGTCATCATCACAGGAGACTGCGGCGGCGTGTGGTTTGGTGACAGCCGTGACGATGAAACGCTGGACTGGCTGGAACGCCTGCCCTTCACACTGGCCTTCGTCTGCGGCAACCATGAAAACTATGACGCGCTGGCGAGATACCCTGTTGCAGAGTGGCACGGCGGCAAGGTGCATCGCGTTCGACCTCATGTGCTGCACCTGATACGCGGTCAGATCTTCGAGCTGGAGGGCTTCCGCTTCTTTACGATGGGCGGCGCCAAAAGCCACGACATCGAGGATGGGATTCTGGAGCCGGATGCCCCGGATTTTGAGCGAAGGCTCGTGATGCTCCAACGCAAACCAAGAGCGAGATACCGCATCAACCACATCTCGTGGTGGGCGCAGGAACTTCCCTCCGATGAAGAATACGCCGAGGCACGGCGAAACCTCGACGCGGTCGGCTGGCAGGTGGACTACATCATCACCCACTGCGCTCCCACCAGCATTGCCCTCATGGGAAGCCGTCACAACGAGGCGGACCGGCTCACGGACTTTTTGCAAGAGGTACGGGAAAGAGCAAGATACCGCTACTGGCTGTTCGGCCATTATCATGACAACAAAGCCATTGACGAAAAGCACATCCTGCTGTGGGAGCAGATCGTGCAGGTCATCTGAAGCAGGTCAAAGCAGAGGAAAACACGGTGACACCGCCGTGCTTTTCTCTGCTTTGAGCGTTGATCAGGCGCACCGCGCCGGAAAGGAGAAAGCCCATGAACATTCGCAAGCCAACAGATTACACCGCCATGTTTGCCGCGCTGGACGCGCTCATAGCGGCGCAGCTCCCGCAGATGGAGCTGTACTGTGAGATCGGTCGGGTGGTCAGCGGCAGAGCGGAGAAAGGCGCAGCTGTTGCGGCGTCCGAATACCTGCAAACCACCTATCCCGCAGCCGATGGCTTTTCTCCCCGCAATGTGCGCCGGATGCGCGCGTTTTACGCAGCCTACGAGGAATCCCCTGAAATCATGCGGCTGGCGATGAACCTCGGCTGGACGCAGAATGTGGCGATTTTAGAGGGATGCGGCAGCAGCGCGGAACGGGCGTGGTACATCCGAGCCGCACTGCACTTCGGTTGGAAGAAAGCGAAATTGCTGAACGCCATAGAATCCCAGGCATGGCTGCATTCTTCTCTCGACGAACAGGCGGTTTCCTGCTATACTGAGGAAAAAGAAATATCTCAGGAGAGCGAGAGCGATGAAGAAGATACTTTTTGTGTGCCACGGCAATATCTGCCGCAGCCCCATGGCCGAGTTCGTGATGAAGGACTTGGTGAAGAAAGCGGGGCTGGCATCGCAATTTCATATCGAATCGGCGGCTACCAGCCGGGAGGAGATCGGCAACCCGGTCTATCCCCCGGCGCGGCGCAAGCTGGCGGAGCATGGGATCTCCTGCGACGGCCACGCGGCGCGGCAGCTCACCAATGCCGACTACGAGAACTACGATTTGCTGATCGGGATGGACAGAGCCAACCTCCGGGATATGTACCGCATCTGCGGCGGCGATTTCTCTGGCAAGCTGCACCTCCTGATGGACTACACCGACCGCCCCGGCGATGTTGCCGACCCGTGGTACACAGGCGATTTCGAGGCGACGTGGCAGGATGTGCTGGCGGGATGTCAGGGGTTGCTGCGTGAAATAACCGGCCATCATCATACGAGGGAATGAACACGAAAAAAACAGAAAAGCCATTCGTAACAGTACAGTCGATTTCCTCGTTTTCACTAAGGATGCCGGTGACGACAGTATTGAAGTCCGTGTGCAGGATGGCGAGGTCTGGCTGACTCAGGATGGGATCGCACAGCTTTTTGATGTAGACCGAAGCGTAGTGACCAAGCACCTCAAGAACATCTTTCAGGATGGGGAGCTGGCAGAAAAAGAAACTCGTGCAAAATTTACACAAGTTGCTGACAACGGAAAAACCTATCAATATCATTCAGGACAAAAATTATCAGAGTGACTTCGACCGATTGATGGCGGAAACGGCTGAAACTGAACGCGGCCCGTGTTTCGAACTTTTTTATCGAAACACGGGCCGCTTCGTATTCGGAAAGCCTTGATTTATCAAGGCTTTCCGTTTTTGCGTATTCTTGAGTACTTTTCTTGAAAGGCCAAAATCGAAAAGAAGATTTCGCTATCCACCCCCGCTATTTGAACACGTCTTTTCGATATAATCGTTGGTATATGCAGCCTCAAACGCCTGCGGTGTCTTATATTTTAGTGTCGCATGTGGGCGGACTTCATTGTAGAAGCAAATGTACCCGTCTACGCTTTGCCGGAAATGCCGTTCAGATGTATATTCTCTGCGGTAGGCTTCTTCCTTTTTGAAGGTCGCAAAGAAAGCTTCCGCCACAGCGTTGTCATGAGGACGGGCAGTTGCGGAAAAGGATTGTTTGACACCAAACTGTTGCAGTAGTTTGGAAAATGCATCAGAAATATACTGTCCACCTCGATCACTATGAAAAGTCAAATTTTTTGGCATTCCGCGTTCAGCATAGGCAGCACGAAATGTTGTTGTCACGAGCCGTGTACTTGCAGAACGAGAGATGCGGTGAGCGATGACTTTGCGGGAAAATAAATCAATAATGACGCAAAGATAGAGCCAAGATCCTTTGATTTTAAAATATGTGATGTCACTTACCCAAATATGATTTGGATGATCAACACGAAACTCACGATTAAGGAGGTCTTGCTTTTTGCGCTGCTGTGCTTTATAAAGCTTCTTTGCATCCGTGCGAACACTATGCAGGCCAAGCTCTTGCATAATGGCTGATATGTGTTTTTTGCTGACATGCAGACCATTTGAGATCAAGATTGTGCGAATCTTTTCCGCACCGTAACGCTGCTCGCTGTCATCAAAGATTTGCTTGACTTTCAATGCAAGCTGTGCTTGTTCGCTTTCATATTTACTGCGGTCAGCACGACGGAAAATATGATTATAAAATGTGCCTCTGGCAACATCCAATGCCTCGCACAACTCATGAACGCTGTAAACCTTCGTAAATTCAGTATGGAGATGTTCCAAAGTCGCTATCCTATCCTGCAATGGGACTTTGGAAAGATATCCCGATAGCTGAATGATCTCAAGCTTGTGTTCCGCTTTTTGAAGACGCCTTGTGATGGAATCGAATTCTTTCGGCGTGTAAGTGTGCGTTGCGGTTTGGATGGAACAGTATTCCCGCCGCCAATGATATAGCGTACTCTGAGATATGTGCAGTTCTTGACATAGGGATTGAATGGATTCACCCTTCTCATAGCGCCGAATTGCTTTGACTTTGAATTCATCTGGATATTTTTTGGGCATGACCTCATCTCCTTTTGCAAGATAAGGACATTATAAACCACACGGTGACATTTAACATAAAGTAAAAACAGCAGTTGTATAAAAACAGATTTCATGGTAAAATTCAACAAAACAGAGGGCGTAAAATAAAGACAAGGAGGATTTCCAATGAAGTTGCAAGAAGTGATACTGAGAAATTATAGAGGCTTTCGCATTTCTCCCCAATACATAATTGCAGCCAGAGAATATGATAAAAAACTGAAATGGTGAATTCTGTGTTCTGATCGTTGTGAAGGATTAAATGTAAACCGTTGGCAAGGGTGGGCAACTATGACCAATTTGAAAGAGCAATTCTATCAAACGAAAAATATCGAGTTTCTCAAGAAAACACTGGGAAGAGAACTTTGGGTCCAGGTGTCGGGAAGCAAAGATATAAATGGGGCTTCTGCTGCGTTTTGGGCAGCTTTAATGCCTGTAGAGAATATCGACGAAGCTTACAGAGATTATTCTTGGAACAGTTATATAGGAACACAATGCCCCGGCTTTATAGAATACGGGGACAAAATAACATATGAGGCAAATCCCCTGAATTTTGATTCATGCTTGAATATAGTGCAGTATAGGGAATTCTATGGAATCAAGCCAAATTATGTCGAGATTTCAGAAGAATTTCGCTTGCTGAACAATTTATATCATGACATAAATACAAATATTTTTTATGAAATTGAAGAAAACGGAGAATGCACCGAAGTTGCTAAAATTATAAACAATGACTGCGCATATATAAAACTTAAAAGCTTGATGAAATTTGCTGCAGCGAAACAAATGGCGCTTCTACTATTCTTTGATATTCGTGTTAAGATTTCCGGCTCACTACAGAAAAACGGACTCAAAGAGTTCTCTACTACTGTAAATGAAGACGGATTGTTTTTTGGACTATGGGGAGGTGAACAGAGACTACTTGAAACATATTCTTACAGTATTTTGATGGGGAAAAGAATTTTGCTTCCCAAACCTGTTGAGGAGTGCGGATACGAACCATATTCTCGCAATGAAGAAAACGAGTATCCTGAATATATTATTGGAATAGATGAGTATGGAGAGCCAAGAAGTTATACATCAAACCCTGCGAAGTTATCAAATTATTTTGGAGCAAATCCCGGTGCTCCCCATTATTTAACGCCAGTCTTTTTCAAGAAAGAGGTGTTGCAAAGATATCTATCTCGGCCTAATATTTTTAGTGTAGAGGCAGGTTACCTTCGTTGCCAATCCTTGTGGGGAATCGAAATTGACAATGAACACAAAGACATGGTATCGGTATATCTGGGAGATCTTGGGAGGGATTTGCCAGTTCAGGAACACTCACATTGGAAACAGTATAATATTGCGACAGATGCAAGACTCAGTACAAATGCGGTGAAAAGAGATTTTTTATGTGCCTTTACGCAACCGGAAATTTCTGATTTAAAGTTCAAATCGAATTTTAAGCAGTTTGTAAATACTTGGAGAGAACAGTATCAATGGGATTTATTCCTCCCCCTTTCTCAGAATGATGAGTACAATTTTAAAACTTTACATCTCCCGATAACAGATGGGCAAGAAGAATTTGACCATTTGGTTTTATCCTTGGTGAAAACAATGATTGACTCACTAAACGAAAAAGAAATTGTTAAACAATTCAAAAATCCAACCGATCTCAAAGGAGGAATTAGTAAGTTAGAATACTGGCTTTCCGAGTTAAACTTTCCTGATTACCAGCAACAAATTAAGTTCTTGCGCAATCTACAAGAACTTCGGTCAACAGGAACCGGACATCGAAAAGGAAAGGGATATGAGAAAGCTGCCGGAGTTTTTGGACTGAATACCGACAATTATGTTGATGTATTTGACAGAATCTTACTGCAAGCCAATGCATTTATCCTCTTTTTAGCTAAAAATTTCTTGAAGGATTGGACCGTTACCCTTTCTTGAGAGTGATATTGCCCAAAGCGGTCGAAGAAAAATATCCGAATTGAAGCCACCTGACACGTAAAACCCTGTAATCTCACCGGTTACAGGGTTTTGTCATGCCCTTTGACCCTTATTTTGACCCTTTATAGATTTCAAAGAGCATTTGCGGCAATCGTTTCAACCGGAGACTTTCTGAATAAATTCCTCCATGCGGTCAGCTGATTGCTGCCGCATTTTTTGCGATACATGACCATACACATCCAAGGTAAAGCTGGCGGTGGCATGGCCCAGATTGGATTGCACTGTCTTGATGTCATCGCCGCTCTCAATGGAAGCCACGGCAAAGCTGTGCCGCAAATCATGAAACCGCTCCTCCGGCATACCAAGCTCTCTTACGATTGCCTTAAACTTTTTATAGACTGTACAATGGCACAAATGACCACCCAACTCATTTGTAAACACCAAATCCCACGAATTGTTCCACGCTTCTCCTGCCAACAGACGCATTTGCGCCTGCTGGCTTTTTTGCTTTCGCAGCAGAGCCATGACGGATGGTGCGGTCAGGATCGTGCGGTTACGGCTGTTCTTTGTCGGGGCCAGGCAGTAAGTGCCGCCCACCTTTTTCGTTTTCTGAAGCTGCTTGTTGATGTAGATCGCATTGTGCTGAAAATCAATGCAGTCCCATGTCAGCCCCAGTACTTCGCCCTCCCGCAGCCCGGTAAACAGGGTGATTTGGTACACCAGCCCATACTTCGTCCCTTGGATTGCTTGCAGAAACTTTGTAATCTCCGCCTGCTCCATTGGCTTGATCTCTTTTCGGTGTGCCTTTGGCAGATCACAAACATTCGTCGGATTGGAACGGAGCATTCCCAGCTTTACAGCCTGTCCCAGCGCCCGGTGCAGCACACCGTGAATGTTCTTCACCGTCTTGGGTGACAACTCCTTCTCCGTGATCAGACTGTTATAAAACTGCTGGATCTGCGGTGCTGTCAGTGCGGACAGCCGTATCCGCCCCAGCGCAGGCTTGATATGGATGTTGCAGCTGCGCTCATAGGCATCATAGGTGTAGCTTTTCACGGAATACAGCGCGTAGGTTTTCAGCCAGGTATCCAGCCACTCCCCCACCGTATCCTTCGTCTGCTCCAAATACGTCCCGCTGTCGATCTCCGCTGTGACCTCCGTCAGCTTCTGACGGACTTCCTTTTGCGTCTTGCCATAGACGGACTTTTGGGTCTGTTTGCCCGTCTTCGGGTCAATGCCGGTGGTATAGCGGGCCTCCCAGCGCCCGTCGGAGCGCTTGCGGATGGTGCCGCTGCCCTTTGCGTTCTTGGTATTGCTTTTCACATGTACCTCTCTTTCCTCTGAAATTATAAAACGGCCAGTCAGTCCGTTGTTTACCTTATCGCTGTCTGTCGCTGTCCAACCATGCCACAAATTCCTCCAGCGGCAGTTTACCAGCAATGCAGTCTGCGCGCTTTGCGCGCGCCTCCTTCGACCATGCGGTAAACTCCGCCTTGGTCATCGTTCCATATCGCACACGGGCGTTGTGAGCCTTGTAGGATCGTGTAAACTCCTTTGTGGCAGGATTCTTCATTTGTCGGCTCTGATACTGCACCACGGCTCCCATTTGGCGGCAGGTCTTTTCCGAGCCTTCCATCAACCGTGTGCAGTAGTCCTGCGTGATGTTGCCAGTCACAACAAAGTATCTGCCGCAGTTTTTGCACTTGTGGATTGGGAGCGGCAGACGGAGACAATAGCCCTTCAGATAGTTGTAGAGGTCTCGTACGGTGTTGGGATAGAGCACTTCACGCAGCGCCGTCTTGATGCCCTGCTCCCGCAGCTTTTCAACGCTGTAGTTGTAGGCGCTGTCATATGCGGGACGCTCCAACATAACTTCCTCTGTGGCAAGCTCACCATAGCGCATATCATCAAAGCAGAGTCGAGCGTCATAATGAGCCTCGCGGTATCTCTCTGCCGTGGAGTAGTTTGGCTGATGGCGATCATCCAGGCACACTTCAATTAATGCCTTTGCATCACTAACGATATTTTCAAAATCTCGGTCAAACCGAAGCAGTATATCCTTGGTATCATTCTTGCCATATGCGTGATTTTCTTCTAAATCACTCAGTTCCTTGATCAATAGCCCAAAAAATGGATGCACTTTACAGAGCGGCATCGCCAGTTCCAACAGCTTTCTCCATGCAGTTTCATCCTTGTGTTCAGGAGTCAGGGGACGCAATAGTTTATTGATTTCAGACAGTACACAGTATGTGTCATAAAAGTCGGTATCATAGAGGTCAACCAGGCACTGGCCCAAGTCCTGCGTTTTTTCCAATAAGGTTCTGCGGCACCCAAGTGTCATGCTATATAGTTCATAGCACTCCTTACGTTCCGGGGTGATGTAATACCGGAATTCCATGTGTTCAGGAAAGATCATAGTTTCCTCCTGTTAGATATATCGAGATAGATGTGCAAAATTATCTATTGACTTTTGCGTATTTGCACTATACAATCATACCATAATAGTTACATTGTGTATTATATCCTTAATAGTCCATAATGTCAACTGCAATTTTCAAAGGAGGTCACACATGAACAACAACTACGAAAACCTGCCCGCGGTGCTAAATGCCAATCAGTTGGCTACGGCACTGGGCATTTCCCGTGCCGGAGCCTACCAGCTGCTGAACACAGAAAGCTTTCCCACCCTGCGGATTGGCAAGCGGCTGCTAGTGCCGAGAGACAAGCTGGTGGAATGGATCGAACAGAACACAGGAGGCGGCCATGTGGGAGGATAAAGAAACGACTGCCCCAGATCCATCTGTTGCACCAGATGGGGAGCAGCCGTCCGCGCTTGCACGCACAGACAGTATAGCAACTTTTGAGGAAACAAACAAGCAATTCGGCAAAATGCGTATCTTTTCCATGCCGGAGCTGATGGACACCCATTTCCCATCCCGGCCATGTATCATTGAAAACTTGCTTCCAGCGGGGACATACCTCCTCGCTGGTGCTCCCAAAATCGGCAAATCCTTCCTCGTCCTGCAAATGGCCTATCAGGTGAGCGCAGGAGAGCCGTTTTTAGGCTTTCCCACCCGGCAGGGCACGGTTTTGTACCTTGCTCTAGAGGACACCTACGAGCGATTACAGAAGCGTTTGGCACAGATGACGGAACGGGACAGTCCCGATCTGGTGCTGTCCGTTCTGGCGGACACGCTGGAAGAAGATCTGCTGGAGCATCTGGAAAACTTTCTGTTTGAGTACCCGGAAACGGTGCTGGTCATTATTGACACACTCCAACGCATCCGGGGCCGGATGCCGGACAACGGCAGCTACGCCGTAGATTACGATACCATCGCCAAGCTGAAGGCGTTCTCAGACCAACGCGGCATCGCCCTGCTGCTCGTTCACCACACCCGCAAGGAGGGAGCAGAGGATGTGTTCGACACCATCTCCGGCACCAACGGCATCTTGGGGGCGGCAGATGGAGCCCTGGTCTTGCATAAGGACAAGCGCACGAGCGGGGACGCCATCCTCGATGTGGTGGGACGTGACCAGCCGCAGATGCGGCTTCACCTGCACTTCGACTCTCCCCATAGTCTCTGGCAAGCGACGGAGGTGGAAACAGAGCCATTCAGGGAGCCGCCGAACCCGCTGTTGGAATTTCTTTCCCGGCTGGTAAATGAAGAAAATCCACTGTGGAGCGGCACGGCGACAGAGCTGGTACAGTGTCTTTCGGAGATGGACAGCGCACAGGTTATTTCACCCAACTGGATCGTGCGGACGCTGAACGTGCGGCAGGATGACCTGCTGCGAAAGTACGGCATCCGCTACGGTTCCCGGCGCACGAAGGATGGAAAGGTCATCCTTCTGCGGTGGGAAGGTGTACGGTAATGTACGGTATGTACGGTAAAAACGGGAGAGGGGTATCCCCCGAAAATACCGGACATATCGGACATACCGTACACCAGAGGGCTGAATGACCTGTCGCACCGACAGGTCATTTCGCCCGTTTCAGGGAGTCCAGAGGGAACGGTTGGCACACGGACTTTGGTACAAAGTATAGTGTGTTATACCCATCACGGCGGGGGACGGAAACGAACGCGGGCTGGCGGTGGCCAGCCGCGTTTGTGACCGGGCCGAAAACGAAGTGAAGGCGGGTGTCGGTATCGACACCCGCCGCAGCGCACGGTTTCAGAAGCCGTGACGGGGATTCTTCGTTCCCCGGTCTCCCAGACTATAACAAGGGAGGTTTCACATGGCATACGCCATTTTACGATTTGCAAAGCACAAGGGCGGCGCGTCCAAGGCGCTGAGTGCCCACCACGAGCGGACAAAGGACAGCTACGCCAGCAACCCGGATATTGATCTCAGCCGCACGGCACAGAACTTCCATCTGGTGACGCCCCGGTGGAGCTATGAGCAGGAGATCAGGCACCGCATCCAGACGGCAGGCTGCCGGGTGCGGAAGGACAGCGTGAAATTCGTGGATACACTGGTAACGGTCAGCCCGGAGTTTGCCAAGGCTCACGAAGTGGAAATGCCGGAGTACTTCCGGCGGGCCTTTGACTTTCTGAAGGAGCGTGTAGGCGAGGAAAATATTTTCTCCGCCGTGGTACACATGGATGAAAAGACACCTCACATGCACCTTTGCTTTGTCCCGCTGACCAGGGACAAGCGGCTGTCCGCAAAGGAGATCCTCGGCAACAAGAAGAGCATGATCCGCTGGCAGGATGATTTCTATGCCTGCATGGCGGAACGGTGGCCGGAGCTGGAGCGTGGTACGCCCGCCGTGGAGACCAAACGCAGGCACCTGACACCCCAGTGGTACAAGAAGGTCACGGCGATGGACGCCAAACTGGAGCAGCTGGAGGCCACGCTGAACAACATCAACGTGTTCAACGCGGGCAAGAAGCGGGAGGAGGCCGTTGCGCTGCTGGCGCAGCTGCTGCCGGAGGTGGAATCCTTTCAGGCGGAAACACAGCGGCTGCGGGATACCATCGCCCACGAGCGGCGGAACGCAAGCTTCCAGAGGGAGATCAATGCGGATCTGCGAAACGAGTTAAAAGCAGAACGCAGCCACAGCTTTGACCAGAGCATAAAGCTCTCCGAGTTGGAGCGGCGCTGCAAGCGGGCAGAGAAGCTCTTGAGCAAAATCCCACAGGAGGAATTGGATAAATTGCTGCCCAAGCAAAAGGGCTTGGAACGGTAATAAAGCGGCAGGGCCGCCTTGCTGTTGCAAGGCGGCCCCGTCTGGAGATCCCCTTCATTCGTCATCCACCACATATCTTCGCTGTGCAATCAGAACAACTCATCTAAGGCAGAACTTCCATCATCGATTTCAGTTTGTGATCAGTTAAGCATCCGCTGTCATCACGGTCTGCCTTACCGCTTCAAAATCGTACACATGAATGCTCTCGTAGGGATGATAGCGAATCGTCAGGTAAACAGCCGCCTTGCTGGCTGGACGGAGTTCTGCTGAAACAATGCTTTCCAACAGGCTTTTCTCAGTGGGAAACTGCTCCACAGGCAGATACCGGGCCAGCGTGGCCGGATTTGCCAGCAGATCGTCCCAACTCTTTCCGCCGTCATTTGTCCTCATCAGGACGCAGGCGTTCTCTTCGCTGCTTCCCAGAAGGATTCCCTCCTGCTCACTAAAGAAAAACAGTCCAGAAACTGTGCACGCAAGCGGACGGCCGACCCTGTCCCAGTTTTTTCCGCCGTTCGTGGTGTGGAAAAGCTGGCCTTCAGAAGCTGCCCAGCCATCAGACTCGCTGCTGAAATGATATGCGCTGGTGTTTTTGGGTACGGAATCCATCTTAGGCACAGCAGCATCGCCCTTCAGCACACCTGCTGCCTCCAGAACATTCCCATAAGCCCAATGGCTCTCTGCCAAATCCGAAAATGGATTTTCGACAGACAGCAGCTCCGTCACAGATTCATCCCGTCCGAGCATACGATTGATAGCCGTGACAGCTTCAGCGCGGGTGATCTCACGTTCCGGGTGGAACAGTCCATCGGCATCACCCTGTAACCAGCCCAAAATCTTCGTGCTGTATATGTACGTTTCGGCCCAGTACCCGGCAGGAACATCCGCAAACACAAATTCTTCCCCATACTGCCCCACAGGTGCTGCAAACTGACAGCGATGCAGCAGAACGGTGAACGCGGCCCTGCTGATCGGCGCATCCGGGTGGAAGGTTCCGTCCGTATAGCCGGTGAGAATACCGTAGCTGGCAAGATATGCAACTGCCTGGGCGCAGTCTTTTCCTGCTGTGTCTGAGAACGGGACTCGGTAACCGTCGGCCTCATTGCCAGCGTCCAGCAGGGCGTATAGCATCTGTGCCAATTCGCCGCGTGTCAAGGGAGCATTAGGACGTACAAGCCCACCTTTCACTGGCAGGTATGCCAGATGCCTCGTTGTTTGGAGCTTCGGCCATCCATCCGGCTGAGTCGGAACCAAACCTTTCCGCAAACTCTCCATGGAAAAGGCGGAGGATACCCGTCGAAAGGCATCCAGAAAATCTCCGTCGGTGGGAGTGCCTCCTCCTGGGACCTTCCATAGAAATACCTGGTTCTTTCCCATGGCGATGATCTGGTACGCCATATCATCGTAGTGGCCGGAGAAGAAATCAGACCGTGGGGAAACCACTACAACGGAGCCGATCTCTCCCCCGTATTTTTCACGGGAGGGAGCGTGATAAAAACTCACGCCGGTATCGGTTTCCTCGGCAATGACCTCGCCCTGACGAACGCCGGGAGCCGTGACGAAAAATCCATGCCGGCTGCTTTGATGCTGGAATACTGCAGGGGCGGCTGCTTGGGCCGGAATACCCAGCAGCAGGCATATTGCCAGCAAAATTGAGATCCGTTTCATTTACAGCAATTCCTCCTTTGAGAATTGTCGCACATGGTGACCTTGTTCCCGTGGAATTATCTCAAGCTGTGTGTTTACCCTCCGATTCGTTTTGTGACTTGCAAGTCTATTAGTTGACTGATTTATAAGCTATATGTTTCTGTCAATTGGTAATATTAACAGCACCAGTAACTTTGACATGATCTACCGATCTAGCATACAGTGAATATACTGAAGCTGCTGTAGCGTCCAAGCCTCCCTCTCTACCAGAGGTGAGCATGACATATGCACCATTGCCAGTGCTGTGTGCATAAAGCCTAAATTCTAATCTCGCATAAGCCGGGGACCAGGTTCCCTGAAAACTCACCCTCGATTTCGCTGGCATCTCGAAATCATCTGTGATTTTATAGAACTTACCGTCCTCCGGGATGTTAATTTTCTCATACACGATTGCGCGAGGCATAACAGTTTCTTGCTCTTCATTTCTCGCAGTATCAGTCTCTGCCGCAAATGCGGGAACCGCCATAGCGGCACACATCGCCACGGAAAACAGTACTGCAATCATTTTTTGCATTTTCTTCATAAAAACGCTCCTTTTCAGTCTAAAGTGTAGTTGTTTGCTGTAATTAATTCATTGTATATACAGTCTCCACATAGTAGCTTTTAAACGGTATATGCCCTCATTGGGTCTCCATCGAAAAAACGGCTGTTTGAGTGGCGTACCTCGATGCTGTGTCTATTGGATTGTAGCAGCACGTAACAAGGAAATAGGTGCCGTCATCCATGGCCGCCGTAAAATATAGTTCAAGCAAATAGCCGTTTTCTTTTTCCATCGAAACAGCGTAAGTATACTGCGAATCTTCAGGGAGGATGAGTTCAGTGTAAGTGGAACAATTATTTTTCTTTAAGGCAAATTCCACTAATTTATCAATACCAGGTTTTTCCTCAACATGTCCTACTTCAAAGAAGTTTTCCGCGTCACTATGATTTTGCCAACTATAAAAGCCAGAGTCATAATGATGCTCCGTCCAAATTGCAGTATCAATAGCCATATTGAAATTGTCTGCATGGAATTTTGAAATATTTGCTTGTTCCTCTTCTATTGATGGAGTTTCAACCACATAATCAATCTGCTCGTCACTATGGTTGCTTTTTACTCCCAACCAGATTATAGCCGCAAGCAGTCCAACCAATAGAGCTGCTAATATTTTTGTACATTTCATTCCCAAAGTGCATCCTCCTTGCGGTCAATTCTTTGTGTATACATTCAGATTAAACACAGCGCATAGCATCTCCCCTTTGTCCTGCCGGTTCCGACAGAACAAAGCGTTTTGATTTTCCCAAACAGGAACTCCATTAAAATACATTATACATTGCAATTATTAAAACAACTACCTTCGAAAAATATAACAGCAAGAATGCTGTTACATTTTTCGAAGGTAAGTGTTTATATATGAGAGTTTTTTCATGCGCAGGCTAAAGCTGCCGCACTGCTGCCTCTGCTCACCTGCCTACTGTTCGGTAAAGGAGATTTTTCATGCACTATTGCACTTCATTCAAGGAACAAGACAAAATCGAACATTTCAGATGTTGCTTGCGGCTTCGAAAAAAATTCAGTCGTATTTTTTTCCCATCAATGTGGTTTCTATTTTTTCTAGCTTCAATAGCGTTCTTTTTTTTGAGTCCAACCACAAAAACAATCCCAATAACGTCGGCCATTATAGATGATACTATTACATGGATCATTGGATGCATTGGCTTTTATAAGTTCTTACCTTATGATTAGCGCCTATTAGGAAAACACACTGTCAAAGGGGTTTGTAGCGGGGGTTAGCCCGCTACTGCGGTATCTTCCGTAGTGTTGATTTCAATGTACTCGGCAATCTTGCGGAGCTCGTCAGCAAATTTGAATTTCACGCTGATATTGCCGTTTTCATAGACCTTGATATAGTCCACAAGTTCAACCAAGATTTCACGGTTGAGGGCTTCAATGTTCTGATACTTCATAAAGGCTACCAGTGCAGGATGTTCGTTATCTACACCATTTGCCAGTTCTGCGCGTTCAGCGTTCAGCCGGGTAAGCACTGCGGAAATATCAGAAGTCTGCCGTTCATAGTCGGCCTTCATATCCCGGTATTCCTGCTGGGTGATTTCACCGTCTTTCCAGTCCTGATAAAGAGACTGCTTGTAGCGTGTTATCTTTGTCAGTTCCCGCTCTTTTGCAGCTATCAGATCGTCCAGTCGGTAAGACTGGCTTTTTTTGATTGGAGCGGAATTGATCTGTGTGACGATTTCCGAGTAGGAAACAGCCAAATGCACCTGATGCTGTACGGCGAACAGAACAGCAGCCTCCAGCCGCTCATGCTTGATTGAGTGCATGGTGCAGGCTGTCCGGGAACGGTTCTTGTAGGTTGAGCAAGAATAATATACATTGTTGTTCTTGCCAACGCATCGGGTAATGGCCCGCCCGCAATCGGCACATTTCAGAAAGCCGCTGAATAAATGTACCTCACGGCCTTTCGGGGAAGTACGGGTATCACGCTGTAAGAGAGCCTGTACCTTGTCGAAAGTTTCATAGTCGATAATGGCCTCATGCGTTCCAGCCACTTCCACCCACTCCTCGCGGGGAACAGCTTCAATCTGGTGTACCTTGTAGCTTTTCACCCGGCTCCGGCCTTGGGCTAAATCTCCGGTGTAGGTCGGATTGGTAAGAATGGAGTGGATCATGCGGGCTCCCCACATAGGATCGTCATACCCTCTTGTCGAAACAGGCAAGCCCTTTTGTACCTTGTAAGCCGAGGGGCTCGGTACGCCGTGTTCGTTCAGGTACAACGCGATAGCACGTTTTGATGACCCTTGAATAAGCATTGTGAAAATGAGTTTGACATTTTCAGCAGCATCGGGATCAACAATCAGCCTGTGCTTGTCCTTTGGGTGCTTTACATAGCCGTAAGGAGCAAATGCTCCGATATACTGGCCGTTGCGCCGTTTGTAATCAAATACCTGCCGGATCTTTTTGGA
>NZ_JACOQI010000030.1 GCF_014297285.1 Dysosmobacter segnis | reverse complement strand
CTTTCTTCATCAATATTGGGAAAAATCTCATCCGCAAATATTTTCGCCCATGAATTATCAAGTGCCTTTTTTTCGCGAGCAGTAAGTGAAAATACACTGTCATTGAAAGATATTTGCTGGCTGCTGTTTACTTTAAATGACATAAACCTTACCACCCTTCAAATCTATAACCATTATAACACAATAGATTTGGGGGTGGTAAGGTTGGCTGCTTATTCCATTTTCAGAAATTTCCTATACTTTTGACCCCGGCATCATGACATTGTATCGGCTTACCTTGATCTCGCAGAGATGCAGGCACGCCGCCGCATTCCCATGTATATGTCCGATTGGATCGACACTCTGGATGGATTCCTCAAGCTCTCTAAACATGAGATCTTGACTCATGCAGGAAAAATCAGCGCGGCCGCAGCAGAGAAAAAAGCCAAGGAGGAATACCGAAAATACAAAGAGCTTCAGTCCGCCGAATTATCCAGAGGTGAAAAGGACTACATTGCCGCATTGGAAAGCGCTGAGCAAAAAATGCTGAAAAAGAGCGATCAATAAGCGATTCATATTACTCAGAAGCCGTTTGCAGAAATGCAGACGGCTTTTCTGATGCCCGGAGGTGATTTCCCATACCCTACCTATCAAAAGACCAGATCGCCACCGCCCGCGAGATGGACCTATTGACCTACCTGCGGCGGTTTGAGCCGGAGGAACTGGTGCATATCGGCGGAGACACCTATGCCACCCGCACCCACGACAGCCTGAAAATCTCCAATGGAAAATGGTGCTGGTGGTCGCGGAACATCGGCGGCACGAATGCGCTGGACTATCTGACCCGCGTGGAGAGGCTTTCCTTTCTGGATGCCGTGCAGCGTATCCTTGGGGAACCGCCCCGTGTGCCGCCCAAATCAGAGCCAATCGCACCGCTCCCGAAAACTGAATTTACCCTCCCACCCAAACACGCCGACAACCGGCGTGTTTTTGCATATCTGCGGAGCCGCGGCATTGACGCGGAGATCATCAACCACTGCATCAAGCACGGGCAGCTCTATGAGGACGCCGAGCATCATAACTGCGTATTTGTGGGTTATGAACATGGAAAGCCTGCCTATGGCTGTTTGAGATCCTGTGTTGCTTTTTATGAAAAACTTTAATCTCTCCGTGAAGAAAACAGTGTGACCGCTATCATTGATAGCAGCCACATTTTTTCATCCATTAAAAAATTGCGTTGTTGAAGTTTTTACTTCCGCATACTAAAATGGTGGTAAGCCCCTGTTCTTTTTTGGGAGCAAACAAACCTATAAAGACTCATCAGCAACGTTTGCTCTTTTTATTAGCCCGATTCTGTGCTATGGTAGATATACCACAAGAAATGTTTCGACCGGGATGAACGCTGAACATAGAAAGCGGAGGTACTGTATATGTCATACCCGAAGCCATTGTCCGAGAAATCACTGAAACGGCTGTACACGCAGGCTAGGTTATCGACAGAGGCGTGCGATTTTCTCCATTCGCTATTTGCCGCCTGCGCGAATCTGTATGGTGCCATCGCCCTGCGCGATGTGTGGTCGGTTTATCAGGAGTTAAAAAGCGAAGCGCCCCGTATTCGCCGACAGGATCTCGTTGCTTTTTCCGCCATCGTCCGCCGGGAGGTACAGCCCTATCAGGTTTACGAAATCGAAGAACTGTACACGGAGGAGCCTCACAACGATCTGGATCGGCACATCGTATCGAAGGAACTGATTGGCACCGGTTATGGCAAGATGCTTTCCTTCTATGCGTTGATGGAAGGACTCGGCAATCATCCGTACTGTGTTCCTGACAATTTCCTCTCTTATGCGGCACCGTCCGCATCGGCAGTGGAAAAATCACTGGCGGATTTCATCGGAAATCTGGAATCTACCGCAGAGGAATGTGCGCCAAGACAGCGCAAAGCGTATCCCAACGAAAATCGCGGGAAGAAACTGAGGGCGTTTTCGTTCCTCAATTTGAGCGAACGGTTTAATCTGGAGTATTATAAAAAAGTCCCTGCCACATATTCCGCTCTGCTGGAAAAATACAGCGGGACAGAAGCGGAAAAGATCATGCGGTTTCATCGGCGAGCCGAAAATATTGGCTATTTGCACTCAACGGATATAATCCAGAATGTGCTGATTGAACTGTGTGAGGTAGGCGTCCGCCTGACGGAAAAGCAGCAAGATACGCTTATGCGGCTCATCGTGCAGTATCACAATGGAAGCCGCTTGTGGTGTCTGCGCGGCTGGAAGCCAAATGAGCTGGCAGATATGCACGGCAATTCCGGCGTTCCAAGCATCTCGTTCGGTCCGGGCCTTCAGCAGGCCTTTGCTGACGGAATAATGGACAAGGGTGATCTCGTTCGCAAAATACAGGAGCTGGGATGGAAGGTGATGGAATGAGTGTCGCAGATAACGTTAAGGAAGCTGACTGGAGACTTTTCAGATCCCGTCTCCCAATCTGGCAGGAAGCCTATATGGAGCGGTTGAACCGTGAATATATCGCTCTGCTCTCGGGGACTGGTTCCGCGTCCGAGAAGTTCTGGGAGTTGGAAAAGCGTATGCGCGAGGACAAAAGGCGGGGCGGCGTGGTGATGCGCATGAGCCGCAGCGATATGGAGCTGAACCTGTTGAGCCTGCTGTCTGACGGCGTGATTTCCATTGCGGATCTCGATGGGTTCAGCGAGGAACTGCGGGAAAAGCTGGCCTTTGTGCTGTGGGGACGTGGGGACTGGGATCATGGCGACAGTTGAGCAAGCGCTTGCCCGTCTGCAAAGATCCGCCTTCCGCGCAAAGTTCCATTTGAGTGAGCAGGACAGGCAGTACATAGCGGACAAGGGTATGGAGACCATTCAGCGCCACGCTGCCGACTTCGTCAGAACGCGGCTTGCACCGGCAAGCATCCCCAATGACGGCAAGCAGACGCCGATGCGCGGGCATCCGGTGTTTATCGCCCAGCACGCCTGCGCCTGCTGCTGCCGTGGATGCCTGCATAAGTGGTATCACGTCCCGATGGGACGGGAGCTGACGGAGAATGAACAGGAGCGCATCGTGAAACTGCTGATGGCATGGATCGCGCGGCAGCTTGACTGCGATATGAAGTGAGAAGGGGAGGCCGCGGGAATGTGTCCGTGCCGGTTGGAGCGGGTTTCCTGGCCTTTTGACGCTTCCGTTTCTGCTATGATCGCATACGATCTGATTTTCGGCGCTGCCGCGTTCGCCGGTCTGGGCGCTGGGGTTTCCGACCTTTTTTCCCACATTGAGCAGATCGATTCCGGCCTTCCCGCAGACAGGGGCCGTATTCTGAAGAATCTTGTCATGATCCTCGTTCCGGCGTTTTTCATGGCTTTGCCGCTCATGCTTTTGTGATCTTCGCATATCATATATCCCAATTCGATCTTTCGGCCCCGGCTGTCCAACCCCCGCGTTTTCAAAGGAGGGAGGATGCGGAAACGCGAAATGGAATTGGGAGTATCATATGGACAATACAATAAGGGGGGATGGCTGCTCTCAATGGATAGGGGCAGCCGAAATTTATGACGCGATGTAAAAAACTGTATGCGCACGCTTGCGCTGGCTTTGACACTGGTCCTGTCTCTGAGCGTAAGCGTCCCCGCGCGGGCCGCCGTGGACGAGACCAACGCCAACCGGCTTAACGCGCTGGGGCTGTTCCTCGGCACCGGCAGCGGCTACGATCTGGGAGGCACCGCCACCCGTTTGCATGGCATCATTATGCTGACCCGTATGCTTGGCGAGGAGGACGCCGCGCTGTCCTTTGACGGCCCCTGCCCCTTCTCCGATGTGGCGGCCGGAAAGTCCAGCGCCTATACGGGCTACGCGTTCGCGCAGGGCTATACCACCGGCGTGAGCGCCACGACCTTCCAGCCCAACGGCGCTCTGAGCTTCAAGCACTATGTCACATTTTTACTGCGGGCATTGGGCTACGATGACGGCGCGGGAGATTTCACCTTTGCCGCGTCGCTGGATAAAGCCGTGGAGATCGGCATGATGACCCGCGCCAGCGCTGACTGCATCCTCCAAAAGCAGTATGCGCTCTATCGCGGGGATCTGGTGGATCTGTCCGTCAGCGCCCTGACGACGTCTCTGGCTGACGGAAGTGCCACCCTTGCGGAAAGCCTTGCGAAAAAAGGCGTATTTACATGGGAAGAAGGCCGGGCACAGGGCCTGATCGGCGGCGGGCAGGAGTCCTATGTCCATTCCTCTCTGCGGAATACCGGCGCGCCAAAGCCTGAGCAGAGCGCCAGTTCCGGCGCTGTGTCCCGTGTGACAAAGACCTACGCGCTGCCCTCCGGCTCCGTCAGTGCCGATGTGATCACGGTGGACACCTCCGCCCCCGGCGTCAGCGTCCGGGCCGCCATGGTGAACCAGAAGCTGGGCGCTTCCGCGCCTTTCAGCAGCATCGTGTCCGCTTCCGGCGCGGATGTGATCGTCAATGCGAATTTCTTTGCCGCCTATTCCGGGCAGGATAAATTCCCCGTGGGCCACGTTATGGCAGACGGAACGTTCCTGTATGGCGTTTCTGGACTGACGTCTTTCGGATTTACCGGCTTCGGAGCGGTCTATGTGGGACGGCCCGCCGTATTTTTCTATGTCAGGGGCGGCAGAAACTCCTGGGCCTGCTATGAAATGAACAGCAAGACCCAGGGGAGCGACCTGTCTGTGGTTTACACCCCGGCGTTTGGCGGAAGCGTACCCATTAAGGCCGACGGCACGGCAACGACCGTTGCGGGCGGCGTTATCACCGATATCAGAGCTGTCACGGCGGGAGAGACCGTGGCCATCCCCGCCAACGGCTACGTCATGGTATTTGGAAGTGACTTCACCTCTACCGCATGGTACCGTGAGCCTGCCGTGGGAACGTCTGTGACCCTGACGCCCGGACTGACCGATTCCGACACCAGCGGCTTCCCCATGGAGGAGATCACCGCCATGGTCAGCGGCGGCCCCCGTCTGGTTGAAAACGGCGCGATCTGCACCACGCTGGAGCCGGGCTTCCAGGAGGCGCGCTTTACCTCCGCGGTAACGTCCCGCACCGCCCTTGGCAAGCTGGCGGACGGCAAGCTGGTCATCGTCTCCACCGGCTCCGCTTCCATTCAGCAGCTTCGGGAACTGATGCTCCAGTTGGGCTGCGTGGAGGCGGTCAATCTGGATGGCGGCGGCTCCACCGCGCTGGCTTATCAGGGGAAGCTGATCCGCTCCCCGGGACGGGAACTGACGACGACCCTGCAAATTTTTGCCCACTGATCTGTTGATCGAAAGCCCCGGCGCTCTGCGCCGGGGCTTTGTTATTGCCGCAGCTCAGCGGCGCAGTTCGGCTTTATAGGCGGGCAGCTTTTGCCGGACCTCTCCGAAGGATCACGGCTTCGAATTGGGTCGGATTGCAATATCCCTTTGCGGCCAGTTCTTCTACAAACGAATCGGCGTTGACTTTCACGACCTTGGAGACAGTACCACAAAAATAAACCTTTTCGCTCACTTGCGGTAGCTGGTTTGTTTTTCGGCGCTCAGGCCCCGGCTGCTCAGCCCAGAAAGGACATGGCAGCCAGAAGAACTGCCAGAAAAGCGAAGCTGATGGCGGAAAAGAGGATGAGAAAGTGCTTGGCGCCGCCGGGAACGCGGCGGGTGTATTCCCGGAAGGTGATGAGACTGGCCAGAGAGGCCACCAGCGTTCCGGCGCCGCCAATGTTGACGCCTACCAGAAGGCCGCGGGCATTCTGCGTGAAACGGCTTAGGAGGATCGCGGCGGGGACGTTGCTGATGATCTGGCAGGTGAGGGCGGAGATCAGCATGGTCCCGTGGGATAAGAGCCGGACAAACAGCATCCGGACAGGCTCCATCCGGGCAAGGTTGCCCGAAAAGGTGAAGAAAGCGGCAAAGGTGGCCAGAAGCCCCCAGTCCACGGACTTCAGCGCATGCCGGTCCAGAAACCAGAGCGCCAGAACGATGACGGCCAGACCGGGACCGTAGGGGATCAGCCGCAGCACCATAGCGACGGCCAGACAGAAGAGCCCGCCGTAGACCGCGGCCCGGCGGCGGTCTACGACGACCTGCGCCTCCGGCACCGTAAGCCGGTCCTTGGGGAACAGCAGGCAGCAAAGGAGAATGAGGACGGTGGACAGGATGAAGGGCGGCAGCATCACGGAAAAGAACGTCCCGGCGGGGATGCCGTAATAGCTGAAGAGGTAGAGATTCTGCGGATTGCCGAAGGGGGTGATCATTCCGCAGAGGTTGGCGGCGCAGTTCTGGAGAATGAACAGCAGCGCGGCGTGCTTTTCCTGCCCTGTGACGGAGAGGACGAACCAGCCCAGCGGAAGAAAGGTCAGCAGGGCGGTATCGTTGGTCAGGAGCATGGAGCCGAACATGGTGATGATCACCAGCGCCGTGCATACGCCCCGGACGGTGGAAAAGGTGTGCACCATCCGTTGGGAAAGGGCGGAAAAGATATCCAGATCCCGCAGTGCGCCCACCACCGCCAGAACGCTGAACAGGCAGGAGAGGGTCTTGAGGTCATAATACCCCAGATATGCGCTGTCGGGAGGAACGAAGAAAGCGGTCGCTGCCGCCGCCAGCAGTGAGATGACCAGCATGGCGTTAGCGCGGCACCAGGATCGGATCGTATGCATGAAAAGCTCCTTTATTTGGGATTGTCAGGAATCCTGCGCGGATACTTGCCTAAAGAAGATAGCACATTTCTTCCTGATTTACAACGGATTCCTTATGAGCGGAAGGCGTTTTCCGCCAAAAAGCGCTCGAAGGGGAGACCTTCGAGCGCTTGCTATGATCTGCTTTGGCTCATTCGCCGCAGCCGGGGCAGCCCTCGCAATCCGTGCAGGCTGCTTGCTTTTTCTCATATTCGTACAGCGTTCCCTCAGTCATGTGTGACAGCGCCGCAATGCGCTCATTCAGCATATCCCACATACACATGGGCAGGTGGTCACGATGCCCGCGATGGAGCGTTACGCATTCAAAGCAGTTGCCATGGTGCGGGCACTTCTCCTGACAGGGACAGTGATCCCCGCTCTCCCGGACCTGCTTCAGAAACTCCTGTTTGATCTTCCATGCCTCCTGCTTTTGCCCACGGCGATCAAGATCGTTTTGCAGAATGGCCAGTTCATTTCCATCGATTTTCATGATCGTTTCCCTCTTTTACTCATTTACTCTTTTGCTCGGGTGAAATGATTGTAGCAGAGCTTTACAGGATCCGCAAGCTATTCCTGCATGACGGACTTCCCTGCGCTTGGAGTGGGAATGCGATTGACAAAGCTGGGCCGATAACCTAAACTAAGTAGTAAGTTCGTTGTCACGGCCGCGGTTCGTGGTTGACCGGATGAAGGCAGGTGGCAGAGCTGCGATAACGGATACCCAAAAACCGACACAGACCGAAAAGGTGAGCGTTCATGATACAAATTGGCTTTTGCGACGATGATCTGTCCATATTGAGTGAGCTGCGGGTGCTGCTGGACCGCTACCGGGTGGAGCGGAACGTGGAAATCACCTCCGCAGCCTTTCAGAGTCCCCTGGAGCTGCTGACAGAGATCGAGCGGGGGACCCGCTTTGATATTCTGCTGCTGGATGTGATGATGCCGGGGGAGAACGGGATCGATACCGCCCGGGAGATCCGCCGGTATGACCAGAGCATGAAAATTATTTTCCTTACCTCCTCGGCGGAATTCGCCGTGGAGTCCTACACCGTGGGGGCCTATTTCTACCAGCTCAAGCCCATCTGGCAGGAGAGTTTTTTCCGCTTGCTGGACTCCGTGATCGCGGAATGTGCCAAAAGCGGCAGTATGAGCCTGATCCTCCGCTGCAAAAGTGGCATCACCCGGGTGGAGCTGGACAAGCTGGAATACTGCGAGGTGCTGGGCCGGGCCCTGTGGCTGCACTTGACGGACGGCACGGTGCTGGAGAGCGGCGGCGGTATGGATCATCTCTGCGAGCAGTTGACGGAACATGACAATTTCCTGCGGATCCACCGATCCTATCTGGTGAATCTGGATCACATCAAGTCCATCGTGCCCAAGACCATCACTATGGATTCTCTGGCGGAACTGCCCGTCCCACGGGGAAAATACGCGGAATTGAAGGATCTGTATTTGGAATACGCCTTCCGCAGAAAGCAGGTGTTTCTGACATGACGGCGGATACGATCCTTTATGCGTGTAATACCGTGGCGGTGGGACTGTTCGGCATCGTGCTCTCCGCCGCCTTCTGCAACATCCGGTGGACCCGGCGGAACGTCTGCTGCATGGTTGCTTCCACCCTGGCCATTTTCCTGATCCAGGGGATCGTCTATCTGGGGATCGACCCGGCGCTGGGGCCGTATCTCTACCCCCTCCATACTCATCTTCCTCTGGCGATCACCCTCTGCGTGCTGAGCCACGAGCGGCTCTGGCCGGTGATCTCTGTGCTGACAGCCTACCTCTGCTGCCAGCTCCGGCGGTGGCTGGCGCTGGTCTGCGTGTGGGTGTTTTCCGGTGGAGATCGGATGCAGTATGCGGTGGAGCTGATCGTGACGCTGCCACTGCTGCTCCTGCTGCTGCGGACGGCACCGGCAGTGCGGTCCGTTTCCCGCTATTCGGTGACCGTCCAGTGCCAGTTCGGCTGCACGCCGGCCCTGTATTACGCCTTTGACTATCTGACCCGGGTCTATACGAATCTCCTTGCCGACGGAGATCCGGCTGTGGTGGAGTTCATGCCCTTTGTGTGCTGCGTGGCGTATTTGATGTTTCTGGCGCGGCTGTCGAAGGAGCAGGAGGCCCGGGCCCATCTGGAGCAGCTGCAAAACAGCCTGAATCTGCAAGTCGGTCAGGCGGTGCGGGAGATCGAAGCTCTCCGGGAATCTCAGCAGAAAACCAGAGCCTACCGGCACGATCTGCGGCACCATCTGCAATACCTGTCCGGCTGTCTGGAAAACGGACAGTACGAGCAGGCCCAGCGGTACATTCACGAGATCAACGCGGAAATCGAGGCGGCCCGCGTGGTGACCTACTGCGAGAACGAGGCGGCGAACCTCATCTTCTCCGCCTTCGCGGCCCGGGCGGAGGCTCAGGGCGTGAAATTCTCCCTGCAGGCGGTGCTGCCGCACATCCTGCCCATCTCGGAGAGCGATCTGTGCGTGCTGCTGTCCAATGCGCTGGAAAATGCCCTTCACGCCTGCAAGGGGGCAGACGACAGCATCGAGGTACAGACCTACGAGAGAAACGAAAAATTCTTCTTGCAGGTGGTCAACGACTGCCGGGAGGCCGTGCGGTTCGAGGATGGAATTCCGGTAACGGACCGACCGGGCCACGGCATCGGCGTGAGCAGCATCTGCGCCATTGTGGAGCGGTATGGCGGGCTTTACAGCTTCTCCGTGAAGGAGGGAAAGTTTGTCCTGCGGGTCTCCCTCTGACGGCCAAATTACATTTCATGTCATTTTGGGGACGTTTCGTGCAGAGACGTCCCTTTTTCATGCTTCCCGGTGTATCATGACCATATCAAGAACCAACAGCAGCTTTTCCTGTAGCCGTAGCTATGTTGATAAGAAAAGGAGGGCCATGATGGGAGCATTCAGTGATAACAAAGAGAACTGTCCGGTCTGCGAACATGTCAACGAGCGGCCCTTAACAGAATCTGAGCCGCACGCCGCCGCGCTTCAGGAGAATCAGGCTTTGCAGGCGGCGTTCCAGTCCACATACTGCTTCCGCGCCGACCAGGGGGACGGTCCCCTGTTTCTGGATGAGGAGCACGGACTGCTGCGCGTAGGGGAGGACGGCTGGGTCCTGGAGGGGAAGGCGCTGCGCTCCTTCCGTATCTCCGAGGACGGCGCGCCGCTGTTTGAAAGCGGCATCGGTACCTTGAAGTGCACCGTCAGCGATGTGCCCGACCAGGTGAACGTTATGGCGGCGGAGATCGCCCGGTTCCATCTGGAGCGCCAGAAATTTGAGCGCTGGGAGGCCATGGATGGCCTGCACCGCGCGGGGACCGAGAGCAGCGAGGAGCGCCGGGAACGGGAGCGGACCAACGATCTGCGCCGGCCCCGGTTCGATGTGCCTGCCCCCGTCAGAGAATTCCGGGTGGAGCTGACCTTGGATCACCCTTACCAGCCCGCCTTCGACGCGAGGATCGCCGCTCCGGCCTTTGATCGGAACTATCCGCGGACGGAGGATTATCTGAAGTCCTACCGGGAACAGACAGAGGAGCTGCATCTGCTGGCCGCAAAGCTGATGCACATGATCGCCCCCGGCGCGGGGGAGACCCAGAGCGGTTTTGGCTGGGTGCGTTCCATGCAGATGGCGCTCAGCCGGATGCCGCGGACGAGAGCGTTCCTCTTCTGATGTCGGGCCCAGCCGCCATGGCGGCGGAGGTTGATCGAGCAAAAACGAATACTATTGGAGATACAAAAACCCCGGGCGCTGTGCAAGCACAGCGCCCGGGTTCGTCTCTCTGCTGAAAATGAAACGAGCACTTGCCGGAAGACACAGTTTTCCGACAGAAAGGGGATACGGACGAAACCGGCGAGATGACCAAAGGTGGTCCACGTATCACTTAGAATGCCCAAACTGAAAAGTTTTTTGTTTTAGACCTTAAAAAGTTATTGAGTATACAAACTATTTTGGGTATACTATTAGCTGTAGGGAGGCGATACGATGATCAACAGACCGGACTATATCGCGGCAATCGAGCCGTTTATCGACAAGCCGCTCGTCAAGATACTTGCCGGTATCCGTCGCTGCGGCAAGTCTACGATCTTTGAGATGCTGAGAGAGGAACTGCTGCGGCGCGGTATTGGGGAGGACCAGATCGTCTGCAAGCGGTACACGGAGATGGATATTCCCGAGAACATCACCGCCAAGCAGATGTATGACGAGCTGACCGCTGCCATGGCGGGCAAGGGACACTGCTATCTTCTGCTGGACGAGATTCAGGAAATCACCGGCTGGGAGAAGGCGGTCAACAGCCTGTTGGAAAGTGCGGATGCCGACATCTATGTGACCGGCTCCAACTCCAAGCTCATGTCCAGCGAGATCTCCACCTATCTGACGGGCCGCTATGTGTCCATTCCCGTCTATACGCTGTCGTTTAAGGAATATCTGGACTTCAAGGCCGACAGCACTTTATCCCGCAGGGAACTGCTGGAGGAGTATATCCGCTTCGGCGGTTTTCCGATCATCGCGCTCAGCGAGTACGATGATCAGAGCGCCTATCAGATCGTCAACGGCATTTACCATACCGTAGTCTCCCGCGATATTGTCAAGCGTCACCGCATCAACAAGCAGGATCTTTTTGATCGTGTGGTGAAGTATATCATCGAGAATATGGGCAAAACCTTCTCGGCAAACTCGATCTCCACCTTCCTGAAAAGCGAGCACCGCAAGGTCTCGGTGGAGAGTATCTACAACTACCTGCGCTGGCTGGAGCAGGCGCTTATTATCTACCCCTGCGAACGCTATGACCTGCAAGGCAAGAGTATCCTGAAAACGCAGGAGAAGTATTATCTTGCCGATGTCTCCCTGAAATACGCGCTGCTGGGTTATAACCGCAAAATGCTGGACGGCGCGATGGAGAACATCGTGTACCTCGAATTGAAGCGCCGCGGCTACGATGTTTATATCGGCAAGAACGATACAAAGGAGATCGACTTTGTTGCAACGCGCCGCGACGAGCGCATTTATGTGCAGGTCTGCGTCCGGATCCCAGAAGCATCGGACCGCGAAGTGGGGAACCTGATGGAGATCCGCGATCATTACCCCAAATATGTTGTTACCCTCAACGAGATGGATACCGGCATCGAGGACGGCATCCGGATCGTTCACCTCGCGGATTTTCTACTTGCCGAACAATGGTGATCATCTTTCGGCTCATTCGGTAACCGTAGAACCCAGTCATGTTATTTTAGAAAAGCCTACTTGATATCGCTGCTTCGCAGCTTTTTTGTCATTTCATTCACTTGAGTCTCTCAATCTGCTGCCAAAGATACAAAAACCCCGGGCGCTGTGCAAGCACAGCGCCCGGGTTCGTCTCTCTTGCCAACGGGGGAAGGGAGCAAATAGGTTTTTCTGCTTCTTTGCCGGGGTCAGTTCATAGGACCAATTGGCATCCGCCGTGCTCTTCATTACAGTAATAAAGAATGTTGTATCCGTTCGGGCACTCAGCTATCCAGATAGATCCCGCTTTGAGTGTGATTTCCTGTCCGCTTAGGTAGAAAGAGTTGAGACCTGGCGTACCCAATTCATGGAGATAAGCCTTATTGATCTCCCCCGTCTCCATGAACTCATATTGGAGCTGGGCGTAATAGCTTCGCACGTTGGCCCAGTCGGTTGCGACGCGCGCCTTGTGAAGCTGTGAACTGAAGGTCGGGATCGCGACGGCCACCAGAACGGCGATGATGGCCACAACGATCAGCATCTCCATCAGTGTAAATCCGTGATTCCGTTTTGCAGTCGGGGTCGTTCTCTGTTTCGTCATTTTGCCACCATTTTCCATACCGTATCGGCGTGGGCCGCCCATAGGGAACAGGGGGCCTGCCGTATATGCTCTGTTTTGCCCGACTCTCGATTCAGGTGTGGGCCGGGTCGGAGTTTTTATTATATGAATAGCGCCTGCCGCTGTCAATTCTTTGCGGCAAAATTTTTAAATTTTGTGCATTTTGGTGAAGAAAACAGGCACTTTGCAGGATCATTGGACGGAATGTGGCGGACATCTATCCGTAAATGAACAACAGCAGCGGCAATTTGCCGCTGCTGTGCTGTAATTTGGAATAACAAGCTTGAGCATCCGAAAGGGGAGAGGCCGTCACTGAATGGCGAAGATCAGCTCCGCGGTGCAGGCGGTCTCGCCGTTCACCGTGGCGGTGCAGGCGCCGATGCCCACCGGCCCCCGGCGCTTGGTGAGGGTACATTCCAGCTCCAGAACGTCTCCGGGGATGACCTGCCGCTTGAACCGGGCGTTTTTCACGCCGCCGAACAGGGCGATCTTCCCCCGGTTCTCCGGCAGGGATAGGATCGCCACGGCCCCCACCTGGGCCAGCGCCTCTAAGATCAGCACACCGGGCATGACGTGCTTTTGGGGGAAGTGGCCGCAGAAAAACGGCTCGCCCACGCTGACGCACTTGATACCCTTGGCCCACACGCCGGATTCCCCGTCGGTGATGCGGTCCACCAGCGCGAAGGGGTAGCGGTGGGGCAGGATCTCGGCGATCTCATTGGAATTTAACTGCAAGCCCATGTCAGTCCTCCCATTTCTTCAGCAGCAGGCTGCCGTTGTGTCCGCCGAAGCCCAGAGAGTTGCTCAGGGCGTACCGGATGTCCGCCGGACGGCCCTCGTTGGGCACCACATCCAGATCGCAGTCCGGGTCCAGGGTCTGATAGTGGATGGTGGCGGGGAGGAAGCCGTCCCGCAGGCTCAGGGCGGTGAAGATGGCTTCCACGGCGCCGGCGGCTCCCAGCATATGTCCGGTCATGGACTTGGTGGAGCTCATGGCCAGTTGATAGGCGTGGGGACCGAACACGGTTTTCACTGCGGCGGTCTCCCCGGCATCGTTGAGGTGGGTAGAGGTGCCGTGGGCGTTGATGTAGCCCACCTGCTCCGGAGAAACGCCGCCGTCGGTCAGCGCCATGGCCATGGCCTTGGCGCCGCCGCTGCCGTCCGCAAGAGGGGCGGTGATGTGGTGAGCGTCGCAGGTAGCGCCGTAGCCCACCACCTCGGCGTAGATCTTCGCCCCGCGGGTCTTGGCGTGTTCCAATTCCTCCAGAAGCAGCACGCCTGCGCCCTCGCCCATGACGAAGCCGCTGCGCTCCGCGTCAAAGGGGATGGAGGCCCGGTCAGGGTCCTCCGTCTGGGTCAGGGCCTTCATGGAGGTGAAGCCGCCGATGGACATGGGCGTGATGGAGGCCTCGGTGCCGCCGCAGAGCATGACCTCGGCGTAGCCGTCCCGAATGTAGTGGAACGCGTCGCCCACGGCGTTGGTGCCCCCGGCGCAGGCGGTGACAGGGCAGGAGCACATGGCCCGGAAGCCCGCGTCGATGGCCACCTGACCCGCCGCCATGTTGCAGATGGCGGTGGGGACGTAGAAGGGGGAGACCCGGTCGAAGCCCTTTTCCTGCCCCCGGCTGTGCTCCGCCTCGGTGATGGCCTGTCCGCCGATGCCGCTGGAGAGGATCACACCGCAGCGGTCCGCCTCCGCCTGCTCCACGGAGAAACCGGCGTCGGACAGGGCCTCCCGGGCCGCCGCCACGGCGAACTGGGTGAAGCGGCCCATGCGCTTGGACTCCTGGCGGCCCAGCAGGGCCTCCGGATCGAAGCCCTTTACCTCCGCCGCCAGCTTCACCTTCTGGGCGGCGGGATCGTAATGGGTGATGGGGCCGATGCCGCACACGCCGTTTTTCACGGCCTGCCAGCTTTCTCCCGCCGTCAGTCCAATGGGGGTCACAGCCCCCAGACCGGTGATAACAACTCTGCGTCGTTCCATGTCGCGTTCCTCCTTACATACTCATGCCGCCGTCAACGGCCAAAACCTGCCCGGTGATGTAGCCCGCGTCCTCACCCGCTAAAAAGGCCACGGCCTTGGCCACGTTTTCCGGCGTGCCCATGCGGCCCATGGGAATGGAGCCGAGGGCGGCGTTTTTCGCGGTCTCCGTCAGCGCGGCGGTCATATCCGTGTCGATAAAGCCGGGGGCCACGGCGTTGACGGTGATATTCCGTCCCGCCAGCTCCTTAGCCAGGGATTTGGTCATACCGATGACGCCGGCTTTGCTGGCGGCGTAGTTCACCTGTCCGGCGTTGCCCCGGAGACCCACCACGCTGGAGAGGTTCACGATGCGGCCATAGCGCTGCTTCACCATCTGCCGGGCCACGGCCTTCATGCAGAGGAAGGCGCCCCGGAGGTTGGCGGCGATGACGGCGTCAAAGTCCTCCGGCTTCATCATCATGAGCAGGCCGTCCCTTGTGATGCCCGCGTTGTTCACCAGAATGTCGATGTGGCCAAAGGTTTTGAGGGCGGCGTCCATCAGGGCCTTCACTTCGTCCTCTTTCGACACGTCGCACCGGATGGCCACGGCCTTGGCTCCAAGGGACTCGCAGGCGGCAACGGTCTCATTGGCCGCCGCTTCGTTGCCTGCGTAGCAGAGCATCACGTTGGCTCCGCCCCGGGCCAGCTCCAGACAGATGGCCCGGCCCAGACCCCGGCTGCCGCCGGTGACGACGGCTGTTTTCTCAGAAAAATTCATAGCGATGCTCCTTTGAGGGTCTCCGTCAGCTGTTCCAGCTCCGCCGCAGTCTCCACGGCGTACACCGGCAGCTCCGGGACGGTTTTCTTCACAAAGCCGCTGAGGGCCTTGCCCGGGCCGATCTCCACCAGCGCGTCCAGCCCCATGGCGGCCATGCGGCGGAGGGAATCCTCCATGTAGACGCTGCTCTGCACCTGCCGCACCAGCAGCTCCGGGATGGCAGCGCCGTCGGGACGCTCCGCGCCCAGACAGTTGAAGATCACGGGAATCTGCGGCTCCCGGAATTCCACGGTGCGGAACCGCTCCGCCAGCGCGTCACCGGCGGGGGCCATAAGGGGGGTGTGGAAGGGTCCGCTGACCTTCAGCGGCAGACAGCGGCGGGCACCCTTTTCCTTTGCCAGAGCCGCCGCGGCCTCCACGGCGGCCTTCTCGCCGCCGAGGACCAGCTGGCCGGGGCAGTTGTAGTTGGCGATGACCGCGCAGCCGTGGGCGGAGGCCTCGTCACAGGCCTCCTGCAAGGCCGCCCGGTCCAGCCCCAGCACCGCTACCATGGCAGAGGGCCGTCCGGCTGCGGCTTCCTCCATGGCTTTGCCGCGGAAGGCCACCAGCTCCACGGCGGTGTCGGCGTCAAAGACCCCGGCGGCATGGAGGGCGGAATACTCACCCAGAGACAGTCCGGCGGCAGCGGCGGGGACGATGCCCCGCTCCGCCAGCAGCGCGGTCATGCCTGCGGCGAAGGCCACCATGCAGGGCTGGGTGTAGCGAGTCTGATTCAGAATGCCCTTCGTGTCGGTGAAGGAGACCTCCTTCAAATCGAAATCCACCTGCTCCGCGGCGCTGTCCAGTACGGCGCGGAAGGTGGGGAAGCGCTCATACAGGTCAGCGCCCATGCCGGGGTGCTGGCTGCCCTGTCCCGCGTATAAAAATCCTAACTTCATTGTGCAGCTCTCCATTCGTCCATGATCTGAGCCATCTGCTCCGGCACGGTGGAGAGGGTGTTCACCTCGCCGCCGGCGGCTCCGCAGAAAAACAGGCCGTTCTCCCAATCGCCGTTCCGGGCGGCGATGAGGGCCTTGGAAATGCAGTAGGGGGCGTTTTTGCCGTCGCAGGTGACGATGCACTTCACGCACCGCTCCGGGGACGGCTGGGTGCCGGCCTCCACCCGCCGGATCAGGGGACTGCGCAGCGCCCGTCCCGGCATCCCCACGGGGCTTTTCACCAGGGTGATGTCGTCAGCCTTTGCCGCTAAGAGCCGCTGCTTGTAGCCCTCGGAGGCGTCGCACTCCGCCGTGGCGATGAACCGGGTGGCGAACTGCGCCCCGGCAGCGCCCTCCTTCATGTAGCGGGCCATGTCTGCGCCGTTTTTCACGCCGCCGGCTACGAAAACCGGAATGTCCCGGCCCGCCTTGTCCCGGAAGGGGGCGATGGCGGTCAGGACCTCCCGCAAAAGGTCGGAAAGGGAGGGGGGCGCGTCCAGATCCTGCCGGGAGAAGCCCAGATGCCCCCCGGCCTCCGGCCCCTCCAAGATCAAAAAGTCGGGGATGCGGCCATAGTGCCGGTCCCACAGCTTGCACAGCA
This sequence comes from Dysosmobacter segnis, assembly GCF_014297285.1. Classification (GTDB taxonomy): domain Bacteria; phylum Bacillota; class Clostridia; order Oscillospirales; family Oscillospiraceae; genus Oscillibacter; species Oscillibacter segnis. Next base: position 7,088 of record NZ_JACOQI010000030.1, on the reverse strand, counting down.
GCCCCGCCGCCCGACCGCTGCTGACGATGGGGGCAATGGCGGCGTCACTGTCGGAAACTTCGGAGGCCAGCGCGGGGAGCTCCTTGGGCAGTCCCGCGCCGCAAACGATGGCGTCAGCCCCCGCCCGGAGAGCGGTGCGGACGCTGTCGGCGTACTGGGTGGTGGCGACCATGGCGTTAACGGCGATCAGCCCCGCACCGTGGGCCAAAACTTTGGCATGGCGGACCTGCCGGTCCAGCGCCCGGAGGTTGGCTTCAAAGGGACGCTTGGCGAAATCCGGCTCCTGAAAACCGCAGAGGGCGGTGGAGAGGGTCCCCATGCCGCCGCAGGCGGCTACCGCCCCGGCTAGGCCGTCCAGACTGATGCCCACGCCCATGCCCCCCTGCAAAATGGGGAGGGGGAGGGTCTTTCCCCGGATCGTTACTGCCATGCTGCCTCCGTGGCCTTCAAAACAGCCTGACTGCCGGTGTACAGCTCCTCGAAGATCTGGCGCAGGGGCTTGATCTCATGGAGCATACCGGCCACCTGACCGGCCATGACGCTGCCCCGCTCCATGTCTCCCTCGAACACCGCGCGGCGGAGACCGCCGAGGGTGACGTGTTCCAGCTCCTCCAGCGTGGCTCCACGCTTTTCCAGAGCGAGATACTCCCGGGCCATTTTGTTTTTCAGCACCCGCACCGGCCCGCCGATGGAGCGGCCCGTCACGGTGGTGTCGCTGTCCTTGGCCTTCAGAAGGGCCAGCTTGTAGTTTTCGTGGATGGGGCACTCGAGGCTTGTCAGCAGGCAGGTGCCCACCTGAATGCCGCAGGCCCCCAGCGCGAAGGCCGCTGCCGCCTGCCGTCCGTCGGCAATGCCGCCGGCGGCGATGACGGGGACGTCCACCGTGTCGATGACCTGCGGCACCAGCGCCATGGTGGTCATTTCCCCCACATGGCCGCCGGACTCCATGCCCTCGGCGATGATGGCGTCGGCTCCCTGGTTCACCAGCCGCTTGGCAAGGATGGAGGCCGCCACCACGGGCAGCACCTTGATCCCGGCCTCTTTCCACGCGGGGATGTACTTGCCGGGACTGCCCGCCCCGGTGGTCACCACCTGAACGCCCTCCTCTATGATGATCTGGGCCATTTCGTCGGCGCAGGGGTTCATCAGCATCAGGTTCACGCCGAAGGGCTTGTCCGTCAGGCTCTTGCAGATGCGGATCTGCTGGCGCAGCAGGTCCGCCTCCAGCATCCCGCCGGTGGCGATGACGCCCAAGGCCCCCGCGTTAGAGCAGGCGGCGGCAAATTCGCCTGTGGCGATGTTGGCCATGCCGCCCTGGATAATGGGGAACTCCGTCCCCAGCAGCTCGTTGAGTTTTTTCATAGTGTACTCCTCAATTTCACGCCATTTCCAGCACCGCGCCGCCCCAGGTAAGACCGCCGCCAAAGGCGGTCAGCAGCAGGCGGCTGCCGGGACCCACGCGGCCCTGCTCCACCAGCTCGCTGAGGACCAGCGGGACGCTGGCAGCGGCGGTGTTGCCGTAACGGTCGATGTTTTTGTAGTATTTTTCCGGCGGAATGCGATATTTCCGCACCGCCAGGTCAATGATGCGGGCGTTGGCCTGATGGAACACGAAGAAGTCGATGTCCGCCGGGGTCAGTCCAGCTTTTTTCAGCGTGGCGTCCATGCAGGCGGGAACGGTCTCCACGGCGAATTTGAACACCTGCGTCCCCTCCATGGAGAGGACGTTTGGCTCTCCCCGGCCAAGGCCCGGCAGACGCAGGAGAACGTCGTCCCCCCGGCTGCCCAGCACGGCCCCGATGGAGGGCCAGCCCTCCCGGCACTCCACCACGGCGGCGGCCGCGCCGTCTCCAAAGAGGATGCAGGTGCCCCGGTCCGTCCAGTCTACCACTTTACTGAGGGCCTCCGCCCCCACCACCAGACCGAATTTCCGGGGGGAGGCATTCAGCAGGCACTCCATAGTGTGCAGGGCGTAGACAAAGCCGGTGCAGGCGGCGTTCAGGTCGAAACAGGGAGTATCCTCTGGCAGACCCAGCGCCCGCTGCAGCAAACAGGCGGCAGCGGGCACCACGGTATCCGCCGAGACGGTGGCCACGATGCACACGCCGATGTCCGCCGGGGTGATCCCGGCCATGTGCAGGGCGTCCCGTGCGGCGCTGACGCACAGCTCCGTGAGAGTCTCTTTTTCACAGCGGTAGCGGCTGCGGATGCCTGTGCGGGCGGTGATCCACTCGTCATTGGTATCCACCAGCCGGGAAAGATCGTCATTGGTGACGGTATTGGCAGGGACACAGCGGCCTGTGCCCCGGAGCTTGATCCCGTTCATGCGTCCTCCTTCCCGCGGCCAAGGGCGCGGAATTTCTGATAGCGCCGTTCCGTCAGGCTGGCGGCGCTTTCCTTCAGCAGGGGTTCCAGACAGGCGGTCAGCGCCCGATCCAGATTCCACAGCGTCCGGCTGGGGTCGATCTGCGCGCCGCCCTCCGGTTCCCGGACGATGCCGTCGATGACCCCCAGCTTTTTCAGCTCCGGGGCGGTGAGCTTCATCAGCTCCGCCGCCTCGCCGGAGCGCTGGGCGTCCTTCCACAGAATCGAGGCGAAGCCCTCCGGGGACAAAATGGCGTACACGGCGTTTTCCAGCATCAGCACCCGGTCAGCCACAGCCAGCGCCAGCGCGCCGCCGCTGTTGCCCTCTCCGGTGACGACGGCGATGACCGGCACCGTCAGACGGCTCATCTCAAAGAGATTCCGGGCGATGGCCTCGCCCTGACCGTGCTCCTCGGCCTCCAGACCGGGATAGGCCCCGGCGGTGTCGATAAAGGTAAATATAGGGCGGCGGAACTTCTCCGCCTGCTTCATGAGCCGCAGCGCCTTGCGGTAGCCCTCCGGCCCCGGCATCCCGAAGTTGCACCGGAGGTTTTCCTCCAGCGTTTTGCCCTTCCGGGTGCCGATGACGGTGACGGGCCGCCCGTGGAACAGGGCGATGCCGCCTAAAATGGCGGGGTCCTCCCGGCAGGCCCGGTCGCCCCGCTGCTCAAAGAAATCGGTGAACAGACCGTCGATATAATCCGTGATGTTGGGCCGCTGGGGATGGCGGGCCAGCGCCACCCGCTCCGCGGCGGTTTTCTCAGCCATGGCGTTCTCCTTTCCCGTGGAGCTTCAGCAGACGGATGAGGGTGTCCCGCAGATCCTTCCGGGGAACCACCGCGTCCACAAAGCCGTGCTCCATCTGAAACTCCGCCCGCTGAAAGCCCTCCGGCAGGGTCTCGCCGATGGTCTGCTGAATGACCCGAGGCCCGGCGAAGCCGATGAGCGCGCCGGGTTCGGCCAGAATAATGTCGCCCAGCGAGGCGAAACTGGCGGTGACGCCGCCGGTGGTGGGGTCCGTGAGAACGGAGATGTACAGCAGTCCCTTTTCCGAAAACTGGGCCAGAGCCGCGCTGGTTTTCGCCATCTGCATGAGGGACAAAATGCCCTCCTGCATCCGGGCCCCGCCGCTGGCGGCAAAGAGGATCAGGGGCAGCTTGTTTTTTCCGGCGTACTCGATGGCCAGTGTCAGCTTTTCCCCTACGGCGGCGCTCATGCTGCCCATGAGAAAGCGGCTGTCCAGCACGCCCACCACGCAGCGGACGCCGCCGATGGCGCCGGTGGCGGTGACCACCGCCTCGTTCATGCCGGTTTTCCGGCGGGCGCCGTCCAGCTTGGCCCCGTAGCCGGGGAAGCGGAGGGGATCACCGGCTGTCAGCTTTTCGTGGAGTTCCCGGAAAGAGCCGGGGTCCAGTACGCTGCTGAGCCGGTAATAGGCCCCCATGGGGAAGTGGTAGCCGCACAGGGGGCAGACGGACAGCGCCTCCGCCACGTCCTTCCGCTGGCTCTCCCCGCCGCAATGGGGGCAGGTGACTAACTTTTCACCGGGGACGTAATTCTCCCGCATGGCTTTCATGGCCAGCAGCCGCGCCCGGCGTTTCGCAAAAATGTTTTCCATGTATTATCCTTTGTGATCGTCTACCCGGCGGCTGAATTCCAGCAGCTCCGGCAGGCTCCGGTCCAGAAAGGCGGTGGTGCAGCCCCCCCGGACAAAGGTGGGGTGGAACAGCAGCTCATAGGACAGCTCCGCGTTGGTGGGGAAGCCCTCTAAGGTAAATTCCTCCAGACAGCGGCGCATCCTGCGGATGGCTTCCAGCCGGGTGGGGGCGTGGACCATCACCTTGGCGGCCAGAGAATCGTAATAGGGGGAGAGGGTGCAGCCGTTATAGAGGGCGGAGTCCACCCGAACGCCGGGGCCGCCGGGGAAGTGGAGGAATTCCACCTTGCCGGGGCAGGGCCGGAAATTGGCCGTGGGGTCCTCGGCGTTGATGCGGCACTCGATGGCGTGGCCGGTGAGGGTCACGTCCTCCTGGGTCAGGTCAAGGGGCAGACCGGAGGCGATGCGCAGCTGCTGACGCACCAGATCCACGCCGGTGATCATCTCTGTGATGCCGTGCTCCACCTGGATCCGGGTGTTCATCTCCATAAAGTAGAAATGCTGTCCGTCGCTGTCCAGCAGAAATTCCACAGTGCCCGCGCCCTCGTAGCGGACGGCCTGCGCCGCTTTCACGGCGGCCCGGCCCATCTCCTCCCGCAGTTCCGGCGTCAGGCACCGGGCGGGGGCTTCCTCAATGAGCTTCTGGTTCCGGCGCTGGATGGAGCAGTCCCGGTCTCCCAGATGGATGACGTGGCCCTGCCGGTCCGCCAGAATTTGAAACTCGATGTGCCGGGGTTCCAGCACCAGCTTTTCCAGATACATTTCGTCGTTTCCGAAGCAGGCGTTGGCCTCCGCTTTGGCGGCGGCATAAGCGTCGGGCAGGTCTTTAGCGCTGTCGCAGCGGCGGATGCCCCGGCCGCCGCCACCGGCGCTGGCCTTCAGCAAAACGGGATAGCCCACCGTCTCCGCCACGGCCAGAGCGTCCTCCACGGAGGATACCGGCCCGTCGGAGCCGGGAGTCACGGGAACCCCGGCGGCGCGCATCAGGTCTCGGGCGGCGGATTTGGAGCCGGCCTTCCGGATGGCGTCCCCGGAGGGACCGATGAAGGTGATGCCGTTTTCCGCGCAGGCGTCGGCAAATTCCGGGTTTTCCGACAGGAACCCGTAGCCGGGGTGCAGACCGTCGCAGCCGGTGGCCAGGGCGGCGGAGAGCAGCGCCTGGGGATTCAGGTAGCTGTCCGCCGCTTTGGCGGGGCCGATGCACACGGACCGGGTGGCCAACTGGACGTGGAGGGCCTCCGCATCCGCCTGAGAATACACCGAGACCGTCTCGATGCCCGCCTCCCGGCAGGCCCGCCGCACCCGGAGGGCGATCTCCCCCCGGTTGGCGATCAATACCCGCTTCAGCATGGCTGATAGCGGAACAGAGGCTCCCCGAAGGAAACCAGCGCGCCGTTTTCCTTCAGAACCGCTGTGATCTCGCAGTCACAGGGGGCGGGGATCTCGCTCATCATCTTCATGGCCTCCAGCAGGCAGACGGGCTGGCCCTTGCGTACCCGGTCGCCCACCTGCACAAAGGGGGGCTGTTCCGGGGCGGAGGCGGCGTAGAAGGTGCCCACCATGGGGGCGGTGATGGCATCGCCCTCCGGTTCGGCGGCTGTGGGAGCCGCCGGGGCAGCAGCCGCTGCCGGGATCACCGGCGCGGCGGGAGCGGAGACGGCCCGCTCCATTTCTATGGTAAATTCCTGGGTGGACAGCTTCAGCTTGGACAGGGAGCTTCCCTCGAAGCGGGCCAGCAGGTCGTTCAGTTCTTGATTGGTCATGGAATATCCTTTCCTCGCAAAACTGGACCGCCGGAGGGTCTGTACCCTCCGGCGGACGCACGTTAATTCTTGTGAGCGGCCAGATAGGTCATGATGTCGCCCACCGTTTTCAGGTTGGCGGCGTCCTCCTCGGCGATGGAGATGCCGACGGCCTCTTCCAGGGCCATGACCAGCTCCACGGCAGCCAGAGAATCGGCGCCCAGATCGTCAGCCAGAGAAGCGGTGGGGGTCACGGCTTCGGCGTCGCAGCCCAGAGTCTCGACAATAATGTCACGCACTTTTTCAAATTCCATGATATATCTCCTTGTTTCGGTGAAAGTCGGCTCTTGTTAGTTAAAAACATTTACTTAAAATAATTTAACTAAAAGAATTGAACTATATAATAGCGGACGCCCCTCCCAATGTCAAGAAAAAAATTATGAACAATTTGCAACATCGGAAAAAGAGGGGGCTGCAAGCCAGTTTTTTGTTGACAGGGAAAACTGGATGTACTATCATCCAATCAGAAAGATGTATCTGCAACTATTTCTCGACCGGGCACAGGCTCCGGGGAAAGGAACGCTGTCAATAACCCCCACCAAATCTAACGATTTGGAGGGGTTTTGCGAGAAATCGTAAGCCCTGATTGACTACCCTAAGTGTTTCGAGCACTACGTTACTCAAGAATGTAAGAATAGGCACCGGTGGGCGTGAATCCGAACCTGCCGCACTGCGGTGTGTGATTAAAAGCTCTGAGGGTAAGGAGCAGTGTTGCACACGAAAACCTTGAGATAACATTGGGTACGGATACCTGACGGCCGAAAGGCCGCGTGGCTTTTTCGTTAGCAACAATCAAAGAAGAAGGAGGAAGGCATCATGCCAAACAAAGTGTATGTCATCAACAAGCACGGGCGTCCGCTGATGCCCTGCTCCCCGGCAAAAGCCCGTCATCTGCTGGATGCCGGGAAAGCCAAAGTGAAGAAGAGGACGCCCTTTACCATCCAGCTGGTCTACGGAAGCAGCGGCTATACCCAAGAAGTTATTCTGGGTGTGGATGCCGGAAGTAAGACCATTGGAATGTCGGCATCTACTACAAAAGAGGAGCTGCTCTCCGCAGAAGTAAAACCTCGAAATGACGTGGTGGATTTGCTATCCACCCGTCGAGAGTTCCGCAGAGCCCGGAGAAACCGCAAGACCCGGTATCGTAAGCCGCGCTTCGATAACCGAGTCCGCAGCAAGCACAAGGGATGGTTGGCGCCTTCTGTGGAGGTCAAAATCCAAGAGCACATCACCTCAATCAAGAGGGTTTGCCGCATCCTGCCCGT
>NZ_JACOQI010000029.1 GCF_014297285.1 Dysosmobacter segnis | reverse complement strand
CTCGGACATAGTTTGCTTGCTCCTTTCGAATGGTGTGTGGTTACTTCATTCTACCAGAGCCTGCAAGCTATGTCTTCTTTTATGCGATTTTCAATTTGCGCAACTTATTTTACCTTATCCCGAAATGGAACTGACACAGAAGAAAATCCGGCAGTATGAGAACAGGAACAAAATGCTTGACCGCAAACTTGCCATTGAGAAGCGCAAGGAGCGCAACCACCGTCTTTGTTCGCGGGGCGGCTACCTTGAAAGCCTTGTCCCGGCACTCATTGATATGTCAGAACAGGAAGCCCGCGACTTCCTCTACACCGCGGTTTTCAGCGACAAAGCGCAGGAGTTTTTGAGAAAACGAGCCGGAGAAGCGACACCGAAGAATTACCCTTGCACACAAGGGCGCACTTATACACCCTAACGGGCGTGTGCGCTCTGCCGAGGGCTTTATCTCCGCACCGGGCATTATTGCCTTGTGCAGAGATTGGCGGCTTGCGCCGCGACAGGGAAACCTACACTTTCCCTGCGACAGCTTGCGCTGTCTACCCTTTTGTGTACCCCACGAAAGCGAACACCTTGCTTTGCAAGCTATTCACTTTCATGGGGTTTTGTTGACCGTATCGGGAGGTGATACTATCGCAATCTACCATTGCAGCATTAAGATTGTCAGCCGGGGAAAGGGCAAATCTGCCGTAGCCGCAGCAGCCTACCGCGCCGGAGAGAAGCTGACAAACGAGTGGGACGGACTGACCCACGACTATACAAGAAAAGGCGGCGTTGTTCATTCTGAAATCATGCTGCCGCCCCATGCCCCACCCTCTTTCTCTGACCGTTCTATTCTATGGAACAGCGTGGAGCAAATCGAAAAATCGAATAACTCACAGCTTGCGAGGGAAATCGAAATCGCCCTACCTGTTGAACTTTCAAGAGAGGAACAGACCCGCCTTGTCCGGGAATACTGTTCCTCTCAATTTGTTTCCAAAGGAATGTGCGCCGACTTCAATATCCACGACACAGGCAACGGCAACCCACACGCTCATATCCTTTTGACTATGCGCCCCCTTGATGAAAAAGGCACATGGGCGGCGAAGTCAAAAAAGGAATATGTCCTTGACGAAAATGGGGAGCGCGTAAAGCTGCCAAGCGGCAGATACAAGACGCGCAAGGTTGACCTTATGGACTGGAACAGGCAGGAGAACGCCGACCTATGGCGCAAGGCGTGGGCTGACCTTGCCAACGACTATTTAGAGCGAAGCGGCAGCGCGGAGCGTATCGACCACCGCAGCCATGCAGAGCGTGGTATTGAGGAACTCCCCACCGTCCACATGGGTGTTGCAGCTTCCCAAATGGAGAAGAAAGGCATAGCCACCGACAAGGGAGAAATCAACCGCATGATACAAAAGACCAACCGACTTATGCGGGAAATCCGGGGCTATATCGACAGCTTGAAAGAATGGCTTGCGGAGGTTTTCGCCGCTAAGAAGCAACTGCAAGCTGCCCCGCACTCTCCCGATATTGCCACGCTGCTTACAAGGTATTTGAGCATTGAACGAGAGAAAAGCCGGAAGTATTCACAGGGCTGGCAGCAACAGCATACTGCCGGGGAATTGCAAAAAATCAGCAAGGCGATTGTCTATCTGCAAAGCAAGGGCATTGCTACCCTTGAAGATTTGGACGCTGCCCTTTCCTCTGTTGATGAAGAAGCAAAGCGGCTGAATACAAGCGTTGTTGCCAAGCAGAAGCGCATGAGGACATTGGAAAAGTTTATCGAGCATGGCAGCAACTACAACCGCTTGAAGCCCATTCACGATGAACTGAAAACGCTGAAAAACGGATGGGGCAAAAAGAGAGAAAAATTTGAGCAAGCCCACGAAAGCGACCTCATTATCTGGAACGCCGCCAACCGTTTCCTGCACGCAAATCTGCCGGAGGGTACAAAGTCTTTCAAGGTGTCCGAGTGGCAGAAAGAATTTGACGAACTGAAAGCCCAATCCACAGGCGAATATGAAGAACTGAAAACAAAGCGCAGCGAGGTTAAGGAGTTACAGCAAATCCGAAAGTGCATTGATATTGTAGAGCAAGCCGAGCAGCGCACACAGGAACAGACACACCAAACACCAAGACGCAAAAAGGAGGATATTTCCCTATGACCTACACCAAAGAACAGATTGACCGGGCAAATCAGACCGACCTTGTATCATTCCTGCAAGCCCAGGGCGAACAGCTTGAACGCGCCGGACAGGAGTACCGTTGGAAACGGCACGACAGCTTGACGGTCAGAGAAAACAGATGGTATCGGCACAGCCAGAGCAAAGGCGGCGGTCCGATTGATTTTGTCATGGAGTTTTACGGCAAAAGTTTTCTTGAAGCCGTTGAAATGCTGATAGGCGAACGGGGCGAAGCACCCCCACCCGTCTATCTGCAATTCAGACTACCACCCAAAAGCCCCGACAACCAAACAGCGAGGAACTACCTTACAGCCGCCCGGCGCATTGATGAAGATGTGTCGGGCTTTTTCTTTTCCTGCGGCGATCTCTACGAGGAAGCCGCCCACCATAACGCCGTATTTGTCGGCAGAGATGAAAGCGGCATACCGAGATATGCCCACCAACGGGGAACGGTGGGCAGCTTCCGGCTTGATGTGAAAGGCAGCGACAAGACTTTTAACTTCTGCTACCGGGGCGAGGGCGAAAGGCTTTTTGTCTTTGAAGCCCCCATTGACCTGTTATCTTTCCTCTGCCTGTTCAAAAAGGAATGGCAGAAACAAAGCTATCTGTCATTGGGCGGCGTGAGTGAAAAAGCCCTGCTGCGTTTTCTCTCTGACCGTCCGAATATCAAGACCGTCTATCTCTGCCTTGACAGCGACAAAGCCGGGACAGACGCTTGCAGCCGCCTTAACAGCATTATCCCCCAAGGCTACACCGTCAATCGCCTTGTACCGTTGTTCAAAGACTGGAACGAGGTTTTACAGCGTAAAGAGGAAATTACAGACGGAAAATATCTGCGCGAAGCTGTCTATGGCTTGCGTGAGCCGCAACAGGAAGAAACCGTTGAAATTATCCGCATGAGCGAGGTTGACACACAGACCGTTGAATGGCTATGGGAGCCGTATATCCCTTTTGGAAAGGTAACAATCGTACAGGGCAACCCCGGCGAGGGAAAAACCACCCTTGCCCTGCGCCTTTGCGCCGCCTGTACCAACCGCAAGCCCTTTCCGGCTATGGCAGAGCATGAGCCTTTTAATGTTATCTATCAGACCGCAGAGGACGGTTTGGGCGATACCGTCAAGCCGCGCCTTATGGAAGCGGACGCAGACCTTGACCGGGTACTTGTCATTGACGAGGGCAAACAGGAATTGTCCTTATCCGATGAACGCATAGAAAGGGCAATCCGGCAGACCGGGGCGCGTCTTATAATCCTTGACCCCATACAGGCGTATGTAGGCGAAAAAACGGATATGAACAAGGCAAACGAAATACGCCCTATCTTTCGCCGCCTTGCCGAAGTTGCAGAGCGTACCGGGTGTGCCGTTGTGCTTATCGGGCACTTGAACAAAGCTGCCGGAGGTCAGAGCGCATACCGGGGATTAGGCTCTATCGACTTCCGAGCCGCCGCTCGTAGTGTGCTGCTCATAGGGCGCGTGAAACGAGAGCCGAATGTGCGCGTTATCATTCACGACAAATCTTCCCTTGCACCGGAGGGTAAGCCTATGGCGTTTTCGTTGGGCGCGGAAAGCGGCTTTTCATGGATAGGCGAATATGACATTACCGCTGATGAACTGCTGTCCGGCACAGGCGGCAACACCGAAACCAAGACCGAGCAAGCGGAAAGGTTGATACTCGATTTACTTGCAGACGGTAAGGAAATGGCAAGCGAGGATATTGTCAAGGCGGCAGCCGAAGCCGGAATATCCGAAAGAACGGTACAAAATGCCAAGCGCAGCATGGGCGGCATATTGGGCGCAAGGCGCGTTGGAAGTCAATGGTACAACTTCATCAAGAAGAAGCAGCCGCCCGAAACTGCAAAATGAAAGTGCAAAACGCAGAGCCTTTGCACCTTGCACTTTCGCACTTTCACTTTATCAACTCGCCCCATGTTGACCGCATGGGGCTTTTCTCTTGAAAAAATCCTGTTTTGCGTCAATAAATTGCGAAAAGCACTTGACAAAACGCTTCATGGGGAAACGCCGAAGATATAAAGCCCTACATAGACCCGGATTTCCAAAACAACATCATTTTGACGCAGACGGAACGGCTTACCATGAACAGCCGCCCGAAGCAGCCGAAGTACGCGAGAAATAAGAACGTCGTCGTGATCGGCGGCAGCGGCAGCGGAAAAACAAGATTTTTTGTCAAACCTAATCTAATGCAGCTTCATTCCTCTTACGTCTTAACCGACCCGAAAGGTACGGTTTTGATTGAGTGCGGGAAGCTGCTGCAACGGGCGGGCTACCGCATTAAGGTACTGAATACGATTAACTTCAAAAAATCTATGCACTACAACCCCTTTGTGTATATCCGCAGCGAGAAAGATATTTTGAAGCTGGTAAATACGTTGATAGCGAATACCAAAGGTGAGGGAGAAAAAAGCGCGGAGGATTTTTGGGTAAAGGCAGAACGGCTTTTGTATTGCGCGTTGGTGGGCTACATCTGGTACGAAGCCCCCGCCGAGGAAATGAACTTTATTACCCTGTTGGAACTTATCAACGCCAGCGAAGCCCGCGAGGACGACGAGGAATATCAAAGCCCCGTCGATTTGCTGTTTGCCGACTTGGAAGAACGCGACCCCGACCATTTCGCGGTGAAGCAGTACCGAAAATATAAATTGGCGGCGGGCAAAACCGCAAAATCAATCCTCATTTCTTGCGGTGCGAGGCTCGCTCCTTTTGATATAAAGGAATTGCGCGATCTTATGTCCTACGACGAATTAGAACTTGACACGTTAGGCGACAGAAAAACAGCTTTGTTTTTGATTATGAGCGATACGGACAGCACGTTTAATTTTGTTATCGCTATGCTGCAATCGCAGTTATTTAATCTCTTGTGCGACAAGGCCGACGACGAATACGGCGGCAAGCTGCCGGTTCATGTTCGCTGCCTGTTAGACGAGTTTGCAAACATTGGACAAATCCCGCAGTTTGAAAAATTGATTGCCACAATCCGCAGCCGGGAAATCTCGGCTTCTATCATTCTGCAATCGCAGAGCCAGCTAAAAGCCATTTACAAGGACGCGGCAGAAATCATACTTGACAATGCCGACAGCACCTTGTTTTTGGGAGGGCGCGGGAAAAATGCAAAGGATATTTCGGAGAACTTGGGACGTGAAACAATCGACAGTTTCAACACTTCCGAAAATCGCGGCACGCAGGTTTCTCATGGCCTCAATTATCAGAAATTGGGAAAGGAGTTGATGACACAGGACGAAATCGCAGTTATGGACGGAGGAAAATGTATTTTGCAGTTGCGCGGCGTGCGCCCCTTTTTCAGCGATAAGTACGATATAACGCAGCACCCGAACTACAAATACCTTTCCGACTTCGACAAGAAAAACGCTTTTGACGTTGAACGGTATATGTCCACCCGTCCGGCAATCGTAAAGCCCGACGAACCCTTTGACATATACGAAATAGATTTGTCCGACGAGGACGCAGCCGCCGAATAAAAACGGCGGCATTTTTATTTCCAACAACATTTTTTGAGCCGTTTTAGCGGCAGAAAGCGAGGTTTATATGGATTTTTTCAACAGCGCAGTTGACGTATTGCAGACTTTGGTAATCGCGCTTGGCGCAGGACTTGGCATTTGGGGCGGCATTAACCTCATGGAGGGGTACGGCAACGATAACCCCGGCGCGAAGTCGCAGGGCATGAAACAGTTGATGGCGGGCGGCGGCGTTGCCCTTATCGGCCTTACCCTTGTCCCGCTGCTCTCCGGCCTGTTTGGATAATGCCACAAACTAACACTACCCGCCGCGCTCTCCCGCTTCACGCGGGAGGGCGCGGGAAAGGAGGGATTAGCTTTTGATATGGCAGATGATTGAAGATTGGTTTCGCGGCATTTTGACAGACGGAATACTCTCTAATCTCTCCGGGCTGTTCGACAGCGTAAATACAGAGGTTGGAGAAATCGCAACGCAAGTCGGCACAACCCCCGCCGGGTGGAACGCGGGCATATTCAATATGATACGCAGCCTATCGGAAAACGTCATTGTGCCGATTGCGGGCGTTATCATTACCTTTGTCATGTGCTACGAACTAATCCAGCTTGTAATTGAGAAAAACAATCTGCACGATCTCGACACTTGGATTTTCTTCAAGTGGATTTTCAAAACCTTTGTTGCGGTGCTGCTGGTAACAAATACTTGGAACATCGTCATGGGCGTATTTGACATTACACAGAGCGTCGTCAACGACAGCGCGGGCGTTATCATATCCGACACAAGCATAGATATTGCAACCGTTATCACCGATATAGAAGCAAAGCTGGACGCTATGAGCGTCGGCGGGCTTTTGGGGCTATGGTTTCAATCACTCTTTGTGGGGCTTACCATGAAAGCGTTGTCTATCTGTATCATGCTGGTGGTGTACGGGCGCATGATTGAAATATACCTTGTAACGAGTATCGCCCCTATCCCCGTTGCGACAATGGTAAATCGTGAATGGGGCGGCATGGGACAGAACTACTTAAAATCCTTGCTTGCCCTCGGTTTTCAGGCTTTTCTAATTCTTGTGTGCGTCGGTATTTATGCGGTTTTGATACAGACAATCGCAGCAACCGATGACATATCCGGCGCGATCTGGTCTTGCATGGGCTATACCGTCCTCTTGTGTTTTACGCTTTTCAAAACGGGAAGCCTTGCAAAATCCGTATTCAGCGCGCATTAAGGGGGTGCAGATGAAGAAATACAAAATCATTTACGCCGATCCCCCTTGGAGATACGCGAGAAGCAAGGTACAGGGCGCAGCGGAAAAGCACTATCCCACTATGAGTATTGAGGAACTTTGCGCTTTACCCGTCAAAGAAATTGCGGATAAGGACTGTATTTTATTCCTATGGGCGACGTTCCCGCAGCTTAAAGAAGCGTTGCAGTTAATCAAGGCTTGGGGATTTACCTATAAATCCGTTGCCTTTGTATGGTTAAAGCAAAATCGGAAATCGCCCACTTGGTTTTATGGCTTGGGCTTTTGGACGCGAGGAAATGCGGAAATCTGCTTGCTTGCTACCAAAGGACACCCGAAGCGACAATCAAACAAGGTACATCAATTTATTATTTCCCCTGTTGAGCAGCACAGCAAAAAGCCGGATATAACGCGGGAAAAGATACTTGCCCTTATGGGCGACCTACCGCGTATTGAACTGTTTGCAAGGCAGCATACCCCTGGTTGGGACGTATGGGGAAATGAAATCAAAAGCGACATACGGTTTGCCGGAAAGGAGGTTTGAAATGGCGTATGTAACCGTCCCAAAGGATTTAACCAAAATCAAGAGCAAGGTAATGTTCAACCTTACCAAAAGACAATTACTCTGTTTCGGCGCGGCGGTGGCTATCGGGCTACCGCTATTCTTTTTGACAAAGGACAGCGCGGGAACGACAACGGCGGCTTTGTGCATGGTGCTTGCCATGCTGCCCATGTTCCTACTCGCTATGTACGAGAAGAACGGGCAACCGCTGGAAGTGATTATACGGCAATTTGTGGAAGTGAAGTTTCTTCGCCCCAAAGAGCGACCTTATCAGACCAACAATTTTTATACCGCCCTTGCGCGGCAGGAGCGATTAGATAAGGAGGTACGGGCGATTGTCAAAGGAAAAGGGAAAGACCCAAAACAAAAAGCGTAAACTTACGCGGCAGGAAAAGAAACAGATCGACGCGCTTATCCGGCAGTCAAAGGGCGACGGGAAGCCCCATACGGCGCAGGACAGCATACCGTTTGAACGAATGTATAAGGACGGGATTTGCCGCCTTGCAAACGGGCGGTATTCCAAGTGCATTGAGTTTGAAGATATTAACTATCAGCTTGCGCAGCCGGACGACAAGACCGCCATTTTTGAAGCCCTTTGCGATATGTATAACTCTTTTGACGCTTCTATCAGTGTGCAGCTTTCCTTAATCAGCCGCCATGCGAACAAGGAGGATTTCAAGAGCAGTATCACGATTGCCCCACAGAATGACGACTTTGACAGTATCAGAGCCGAATACACCGAAATGCTGCAAACACAGCTTGAACGCGGCAACAACGGGCTTATCAAGACAAAGTTTCTCACCTTTACCATTGAAGCAAAAGATATTAAATCGGCGCGGGCGCGGCTTGCCCGTATCGAAACGGACACCCTCAACCATTTTAAGGTGATCGGCGCGGCGGCGCGGGTATTGGACGGGAAGCAGCGGCTTGAAGTGCTGCATGGGCTTTTCCACCCGGACGGGGAACGCTTCAACTTTGCGTGGGAATGGCTACCCGTAAGCGGCCTTTCCGTCAAAGACTTTATTGCCCCGTCCTCTTTCCGTTTTGGCGACGGGCGAATGTTTCAAATGGGCGGGAAGTTTGGCGCGGTTTCCTTTTTGCAGATTGCCGCGCCGGAACTTTCAGACCGTATGCTTGCCGACTTCATGGAAGCGGAAAACGGGATTGTCGTCAATCTGCACATTCAGAGTATCGACCACAACGAAGCGATCAAGACGATCAAGCGGAAAATCACCGACCTTGACCGTATGAAAATCGAGGAACAGAAAAAGGCAATCCGCAGCGGCTACGATATGGATATAATTCCGTCCGACCTTGCCACCTACGGCGGCGAAGCGAAAAACCTTTTGCGGGATTTGCAGAGCCGGAACGAGCGAATGTTTTTGCTTACGCTGTTAGTTTTGAATGTGGCAGACACAAAGCAGAAATTGGACAACGACGTATTTCAGGCCGCAAGTATCGCACAGAAATACAACTGTATGCTCACCCGCCTTGACTACCGGCAGGAACAGGGGCTTATGTCCTCTATCCCATTGGGCGAAAACCTAATCCAAATCCAGCGGGGCTTGACGACTTCCAGCACCGCCATTTTCGTCCCCTTTACGGTACAAGAGCTGTTCCAAAGCGGCGAAGCGTTGTATTACGGCTTAAACGCATTATCGAATAACATGATTTTGTGCGACAGGAAAAGGCTGAAGAACCCTAACGGCTTGATACTCGGCACACCCGGCAGCGGCAAGAGTTTTTCGGCAAAGCGCGAGATCACCAACGCTTTTCTCATTACCGCAGACGATATTATCATTTGCGACCCGGAAGCGGAATATTACCCCCTTGTGGAACGGCTGAAAGGGCAGGTTATCAAGGTTTCGCAGAACAGCACGCAGTACATTAACCCGATGGATATAAACCTCAATTACAGCGAGGGCGACACGCCCATAGCCTTAAAGAGCGATTTTATCCTTTCCTTTTGCGAGTTGATTATGGGCGGCAAAAACGGGCTGGAAGCGGTTGAAAAGACTTTGATTGACCGCGCCGTTATCAGCGTGTACCGCAGCTACCTTGCAGACCCGAAGCCGGAGAATATGCCGATTTTGGGCGACCTCTACAATGAAATCAAGAAGCAGCCGGAAAAGGAAGCGCAGCGTATCGCGTCGGCATTGGAACTCTATGTAAATGGCAGTTTGAACGTGTTTAACCACCAAACAAACGTTGACATTCACAACCGCCTTGTCTGCTTTGATATTAAAGAACTCGGCACCCAGCTACGAAAACTCGGTATGCTCATTGTCCAAGATCAAGTTTGGAACAGAGTTACCATAAACCGCAGCGAAGGCAAGGCGACGCGGTACTATATCGACGAGTTTCATTTGCTGCTCAAAGAGGAACAGACCGCAGCGTACAGCGTTGAGATTTGGAAGCGTTTTAGAAAATGGGGCGGTATTCCGACAGGTATCACCCAAAACGTGAAAGATTTGTTATCGTCCCGCGAGGTGGAGAACATTTTTGAAAACAGCGATTTTGTGTATATGCTCAACCAAGCCCAGGGCGACAGGGAAATCCTTGCAAAGCAGCTTAACATTTCGCAGCAGCAAATGACCTATGTAACCCATTCCGACGCGGGCGAGGGGCTTATCTTCTATGGCAACGTGATTTTGCCCTTTATTGACCGTTTCCCGCAAGATACGGAACTCTATCGTGTAATGACGACCAAACCCGGCGAGGTGTCGGCATGAGGATAGAAATGGACAAAATCTATTGCGGCGACAGCTTGCAGGTGCTTCAAACCTTGCCGGAAAATGCAGTTGATTGTTGCGTAACGTCCCCACCCTACTATGCCTTGCGGGACTACGGCGCAGACGGGCAGATCGGACGGGAAGCAACGCCGGAGGAATATGTTTCCCGTATTACGGCGGTATTCCATGAGGTAAAGCGGGTGCTTACGCCGGAGGGTACTTGTTGGCTGAATATCGCGGACACTTATTGCGGCACAGGCAGCAAAGCCGACCACCAAGACCCCAAATACCCCAAAGGCAGGAACGGGCAGCAAGTGGCGTTTAACCACCGCGCCCCCGGCTGCAAGCCCAAAGATTTAATTGGTATTCCGTGGCTTGTAGCCCTCGCCTTGCGGGGCGACGGTTGGTATTTGCGCAGTTCTATCATTTGGCACAAAACAAACCCCATGCCGGAAAGCACGCGGGACAGGCCGACCCGCTGCTATGAATATGTGTTTCTGCTTACCAAGTCAAAGAAGTATTATTACGATTGGCAAGCAGTAGCCGAGCCGATAGCCCCCACAACGGCGGGGCGGCTGAAAAGCGGAGTTAGCAAAGGAAATAAGTATAACGTTACTGTTCCGGGGCAAAACCAACCGCAGAAAATCAACCGCCCCCGCGAAAAGGGCGCATACGCCGACGAGTTGATTTCTCCCGTCCGCAGCCGCCGCAACGTTTGGCAGATTAACAATGTCGGCTATCATGGCGGGCATTTCGCAGCGTTCCCGCCGAAACTTGCGGAAACGTGCATTTTGGCGGGCTGTCCCATCGGCGGGATTGTCCTTGACCCCTTTTTCGGCAGCGGCACGACGGGCATGGTAGCAAAACGGCTTAACCGCCGCTATATCGGCATTGAGTTAAACCCCGACTATTGCGAACTTGCAAAACAGCGGATTGGAGGTGATGAAGATTGAGCAAGGAACTGAAAGCCCCCGACAAGGTAACGCAAAAAATGACCCGCGACGGTGCGGTTGCGGAAAACCTCACGACGGGCGAAACGTCCAGTATCAGCGAAAGGCCGCAGGAAGAAAACTATTCAGCCCCCGCAGGGGTGGCAGCGGAAAAGGTTGTGCAGCATATCGGCGCAGAGATTGAGCGACACGCAGCAAAAGGCGCGGAGAAAAAAGCCCTTGACGCGACGCAGCCTAAAACCCATTCTTCCCGCTTGCAGTTTTCCGAAGCGGAACGGGCAACGCCGGAACTTCAAAAAGCGATCAAGAAATCGGATAAGGCGGCAGACTGTTTAGACGCAGCGCGGGCGGCTATCCCCAAGCAGACCAAAATCAAGAAAGAGCGCGTTTTTGACGAAGCGAAAGGCAAGGCAAAGACGCGCCTTTCCTTTGAAAAGACGGATAAGCCCCCAAACGGCAAGTTGCGGCATAACCCCTTATCCCGTCCGGCACAGGAGTTAAACAGTACCGTACATGGGAAAATCTACGAGGTAGAGAAAGAAAACGTCGGTGTGGAAAGCGGGCACCGGGTAGAACTTGCCGGAGAGAAAGCGGGCGGCATGGCGGCGCGGGCAGTTAAGGGCGGCATACGCCGCCATAAGCTGAAACCCTACCGGGCAGCGGCGGCAGCGGAAAAACAAGCGGTAAAGGCAAACGCAGATTTTCTCTATCAAAAGGCGTTGCACGATAACCCCGCGCTTGCGCACTCCAACCCCATTTCCCGTTTTTGGCAGAAGCAGCGCATTAAAAAGCAGTATGCAAAAACGCTGAAAGCGGGCGGCAAAGCGAAAAAAACCGCTGAAGCCACCGCAAAGGCGGCGAAGAAAACCGCGCAGGAAACCAAACGGGCGACGTTCTTTGTTGTCCGGCATTGGAAAGGCTGCTTGATTGTGGGCGGGATTGCCTTTATCGTGCTGCTGCTTTTCGGCGGGCTGTCCTCTTGCTCCCTCTTTGGCGGCAACAGCGGCAGCGGCTTGATTGCGTCGTCCTATCTCTCCGAGGACGCGGATATAACGGGCGCGGAAAGCGCGTATGCCGCTATGGAAGCCGAGTTACAAGATATGCTGGACAATATCGAAAGCGAATACCCCGGCTATGACGAATACCGGGTAAACGCGGACGAGATCGAGCATGACCCCTATGTGCTAATTTCTATCCTTTCCGCGTGGCATGAGGGCGTGTTTACACTCGATGAAGTGCAAAGCACCCTTGAAATGCTCTTTGAGAAACAGTATATCTTGACGGTCGAGGAAGAAGTACAGGTACGCTACCGCACCGAAACAAGGACGGACAGCGAGGGCAACCCCTATACGGTTGAAGTCCCCTATAACTATTACATTCTTCATGTGGATTTGGAAAACTTCAACCTCTCCCATGTCCCCGTTTACATCATGGGCGAAGAACAGCTATCCATGTACGCTATGTATATGTCGTCGCTGGGAAACAGACCCGACCTTTTCCCGCAATCCGGCTATGTGTCTAAATACTATGAAAACCCGCCCGCCGATTATGAAGTACCCGCCGCGCTGCTGGGTTCCGATGAAAAGTTTGCGCGGCTCATGGAGGAAGCAGATAAATACGTCGGTTTTCCCTATGTGTGGGGCGGCAGCACCCCGGAAACCTCTTTTGATTGCAGCGGCTTTGTGAGTTATGTGTTGACGAACAGCGGCCTATACAATACGGGCAGACTTGGGGCGCAAGGGCTTTACAACATCTCAACCCCTGTTTCTAACCCGCAGCCGGGGGATTTGGTGTTCTTTACGGGTACATACGACACCCCCGGCGTTTCCCATGTGGGGATTTATGTGGGCGAGGACGGGGACGGAAGCCCCGTCATGCTGCATTGTGGCGACCCTATCCAGTATTCAAAGCTGGACACCAGCTATTGGCAATCCCACTTTTACGCCTACGGGCGGTTAAATTACAATTAAAAGGAGTTGAAAAATGAATATTGTATCTTTTGGCGGCGGCACGAATAGTGCCGCCTTACTTATTGGCCTATACAAGCACAAAATCCCGATTGACCTTATCACCTTTGCCGATACGGGCGCGGAACACCCGCATACCTATCAATTTATCGAGATAATCAATCAATGGCTTGCGGAACACGGTATGCCGCAGATTACCGTTGTGCAGTATGTTGACCGCTACGGCAACCGCCTATCTCTTGAAACCGAGTGCTTGCGCTCTCATACGCTCCCGTCGATTGCCTACGGGCATAAGCGTTGTTCGCAGAAACACAAAATCGCACCGCAGGAAAAGTTTTGCAACCACTATGCGCCTTGCCGCGAAGTATGGCAGCGCGGCGAGAAAGTCAACCGCTATATCGGCTATGACGCGGGAGAAGTGAAACGGTATGAACATTCCCGCAAGTACAACGAAGCCGACAAAAAATATCATAACCGCTACCCCCTCATTGAAGAATGGGGCTGGAACAGGGACGATTGTATCCGGGAAATCAAAGCGGCAGGATTGCCGCAGCCGGGTAAATCGTCCTGTTTCTTTTGTCCGAGCATGAAGAAACAAGAGATTTTATATCTCAAAGAACACTATCCCGATCTATTTAACCGGGCGGCGACTTTGGAAGAAAACGCTATGCCCTATCTTAAAACCGTTAAGGGATTGGGGCGCAGCTATTCATGGAAAGAACAGTTTGGAAAGGAGTAAATGACTATGGCGAACACGAAACTTGACCGTATCGAAAGGGATATTGAGAAAACGAGGGCAAAAATCCTTGAACAGCAAAAGAAGCTGAAAGACCTTGAAGCGCAGAAAGTCGAGGAAGAAAACGCGCAGATCGTGCAAATGGTAAAGGCGGTACACCTTGACGGGACGCAGCTTGCCGCGTTCCTCTCCGCTTACGCCAGCGGCGAAATCACCTTGCCGCAGCCGGAAGCCACTTACCCCGCCGAACAGGAGGACAACGACAATGAAGAATAAAAAGATAATCCGAAAGTTTACCGTATTGCTTGCCGCACTGGTTATCATGTGCGGCTTTTCTGTTACCGCTTATGCGGGCGGTGGCGATGAAAGCGACGACACGCCTACCCCCGTAACCGAGGAAACCCCCGCGCCGGAAACCGAGCCGGAAGAAACGACGGGCGGCTATGAGCCGCAGCCCCTTACCCCGGACGGGAATATGTCCCTTGTGGACGATATAACGGGTGAAGCGTCCGGCGACAAGCAGTTTATCACCGTCGTTACCAAAAGTGGCAACTATTTTTACATCATCATTGACCGCGCCGAGGACGGGGAAAATACCGTCCATTTCCTTAACCAAGTGGACGAAGCGGATTTAACCGCCCTTATGGAGGACGGGCAGACCGAAGCCCCCGTTTGTAGCTGCACCGATAAATGCGTTGCCGGAAGCGTCAACACCGCTTGCCCGGTTTGCAGCGTCAACATGAGCGAGTGCGCGGGTGTGGAAGCCGAGCCGGAGCCGGAAGAAACCGAGCAGCCGCCGGAAGAAGAAAAAGGCGGCGGCATGGGTATTCTGCTTGTCGTGCTGCTTGTTGCCGCAGCGGGCGGCGGCGCGTTCTACTACTTTAAGATTTTGAAGCCCAAAAAGGACGCGGCGAAAGGCAGCAGCAGCCTTGACGACCTTGATTTTGACGAGGACGACGAGGAAACGGAAGTAGTCGAAACCGAACAGACCGAGCAGGAGGACGATAATCTATGAAACTTGTAATTGCAGAAAAACCGAGCGTCGGGGCGGCGATTGCCGCCGTTATGGGCGCGAATGAAAAGCGCAGCGGATATTTTGAGGGCGGCGGCTACCTTGTGTCGTGGTGTATCGGGCATTTGATTAGCCTTGCAGACGCGGCGACCTACAATGAACAATTCCGTAAATGGAAGTACGACGATCTTCCCATTGTCCCGCAGGAGTGGCAGTTTATTGTTGCCAGCGGCAAGGAGCAGCAGTTTTCCATTCTCAAAGACCTTATGCACCGCAGCGACGTTACCGAGATTATCAATGCTTGCGACAGCGGGCGCGAGGGGGAACTCATTTTCCGCTTTGTCTATGAACAGGCGAATTGCAAAAAGCCCTTTTCCCGCCTTTGGATTAGCAGCATGGAAGCAAGTGCAATCCGCGAGGGCTTTTCAAATCTCAAAGACGGGCGCGGCTATGACAACCTCTATCAATCCGCGCTTTGCAGAGCAAAGGCCGATTGGCTCATTGGCATTAACGCGACCCGCCTTTTCTCTATCCTCTACCATAAAACATTGAATGTCGGCAGAGTGCAAACGCCCACCCTTGCTATGCTGGTAAACCGCGACTATGCAATCAGCAGCTTTAAGAAAGAGAAATATCATGTCGTCCGGCTGGACGTTGGCGGCGTTGCCGCCCTTTCCGAAAGGCAGGACGACGAAGCGGCGGCGCGGCAGATGAAAGCGGCTTGCGAGAAATCGCAGGCCGTTTGTACTTCCCTTAAAAAAGAGAAAAAGACCGCAGCCCCGCCGAAACTGTTTGACCTCACCGCCTTGCAGCGGGAAGCAAACCGTTTGTATGGGTTTACGGCGAAACAGACCCTTGACTATGCGCAAGCCCTTTATGAAAAACGGCTTTTGACCTATCCCCGCACCGACAGCAAATATATCACTTCCGATATGGAGGGCAGCACAAAGGAACTTATCACCGGCCTTTGCGCTGCTCTCCCCTTTATGCAGGGCGTGAAGCTGCAAGCCGACCTTGCGAGGATTTGCGACAACAGCAAAGTAACCGACCATCACGCCATTTTGCCGACAGCGGAGTTTGTGAAAACGGGCTTTTCTTCCCTTGCCGAAAGTGAGAAAAAGCTAATGACCCTTGTGTGCGCAAAACTGCTTTGCGCCGTTGCCGCGCCCTATGAGTATGAAGCGGTTACGGCGGTTTTCACTTGCGGCGGCTATACCTTTACCGCAAAGGGCAGGACGACGCTTTGCGAGGGTTGGCGCGAGATTGAAAGACTATCCCGCGCCGCGTCCGGGGAACAGGACGAGGACGCAGAGCCGGAAGCGGTTTTACCCCCGCTTGCCGAGGGGCAGACCTTTGACAATCCGGCAGCGGAGATCTCCGAACGTTACACGCAGCCCCCAAAGGCATTTACCGAAGATACGTTACTTTCGGCTATGGAGAGTGCGGGAAAGGAGGACACGCCGGAGGACGCGGAGCGCAAAGGGTTAGGCACCACCGCGACGCGGGCGGGTATCATTGAAAAACTCATTAGCGCGGGCTTTGCCGAGCGCAAGGGCAAAAAGCTAATCCCCACAAAGGACGGGTATAACCTTGTCGCTATTCTGCCCGACAGCCTTACGTCCCCGCAGCTTACGGCAGAATGGGAAACGCGCCTTACCGGGATTGCAAAGGGCAGCGACAGCCCCGCCGACTTCATGCGCGGGATTGAGGAAATGACAGCGGGGCTTGTCAAGACCTATTCCGCGATTTCCGAGGATAAAGCGAAGCTGTTTACCCCGCAGCGGGAAGCAATCGGCACTTGCCCCCGTTGCGGCGCGGCGGTTTACGAGGGCAAGAAAAACTTTTACTGCTCCGACAGGGCTTGCAGCTTTGTGATGTGGAAGAATGACCGCTTTTTTGAGCAGCGCAAAAAGGCTTTCACAAAGGCGATTGCCGCCGCCCTTTTGAAAGACGGAAAGGTAAAAATCAAAGGTATGTACTCGACCAAGACGGGAAAGACCTTTGACGGAGTTGTGCTGCTTGCCGACACAGGCGGCAAGTATGTAAACTTCCGCGTCGAGCAGAACCGAAAATGATAAGGCTTGATGAAAAGCAATACCGCGCCGTAAAGAAAATGACCCGCGCCGCTTGTGCAAACAACGATTGCGGGAATTGTCTGCTGCTGGACGACGGGGAAACTTGCGTTTGTGTGCAGAGTATCAGCTATTCGCTGCTATGCCGCTATTTCCGCGAAGCGGTATTACCCGCCGACAGGCAGCTTTGCGAACAGATCACCCGCAGCGGGGAAACCGATTTGAAGCGTTGCGCGGTATGCGGCAGCACGTTTGCGGCGGGCAGCAACCGGGCGAAATACTGCCCCGATTGCGCGGCAAAGATACGCCGCAGACAGAAAGCCCAAAGCGAGAGAAACAGGCGTTTACGGATAAAAACAACTACATAGCAAGCACAGCAAACGAGTACCCGTTTGCGAGAAATGCCCGCGCTTCCCATAGAGAGCGCGGGCATTTTGCTTGTTGGGATAGTCCCAAACCCTTATATGACCGAGAAAGGACGTGATGAAAGAATATGCCGTATTCCTCATACGACCATGACAAATTAGAAGCCGCCGAAACCATGCGGATAGAACGCCGGATATATTTTGAAGCAAAGGACAGGGAGATTGCCCCTTATGCTTCCTTGCCGATTGCGCAGCTACTTTCCATGCGCAGCGAAAGCGCGGCGGCAGAACAGGCGATTTTTGACGACCTTAAAGAACGCGCCGCCGCATGGGAAGAACAGGCGGGAAGAACGCTTTTGCTGGATAAAACACTTGAATATGTGAGAACGCCGCACGTCCAGCACACCGCTAACGAGTGGCAGACCACCGAGCATAACCGCCATATTCGCAGCAATCGGGTATATCAGATGAATTACTACATTTACGAGAATACCCGCTACGACAAAGAAGCGCAGAAATCTATCCCGTATTCATGGACGCTTACATGGAGCGTGCGCACCAACAGCCCAAGCAGAACCCAAGCGAAGATTGCCGGACAAGATAGAAAGGTTTTCACCGACAAGGCAGCTATGGAAAAGTATCTGAATGGGCGTATCAAAGCGTATGACCGCTTGTTTACGGAAATCTCCCCGCCTATCCCGCAGGAGTACGCCGACTATTTCAAAGTAAACGGTATGCTCATGCCGGACTACACCATAGAGGGCGAAGAACCCCCGCAGCAGCAACAGGCGGCAGCTATCCCCGAAAATACCGGGCAGGAAAAGGAGCGTGAACACATGAGCGAACAGTTTTCTATTATGATAGGCAACCGCAGCCGCTTTGACGCGGGCGACCCCGGCGGCTATTGGTTGGATATGCCCGCCACAAAGGAGCAGTTGCACGAAGCTATGCGGAACGTCGGCATTACCGCCGACAACCCGCAGGATTTTTCCATTCGCGGCTATTCCGACGACCCGGAGAAACATATTGCCTTGCCTTATGAAATGGTATGCGCCGCCGACGTGGACGAACTCAATTTTCTTGCGGCGCGGCTCGAACAGCTTGACCCCGCCGAGGTTGGCAAGCTGAACGCAGCTTTGCAGCAGAAAAACGGGCTTGCAAATATTGGACAGGTAATTGACTTCACCTACAACGTGGATTTTTACGTCCATATCCCCGAAGTACATAACTACCACGATTTGGGCGACTATTACTTAAATCAATCCGGCATGGTACAAATGCCCGAAGAATGGAAAGGCGGCATTGACCTTTCTACTTTTGGCAGGAACGCTGCCGCGCAGGAAAAAGGCGCGTTTACCGAGTACGGCTATATCGTGGAAAGCGGCGACGAGTGGGAACGGCAGTTTGAGGGGCGCGAAGTGCCGGAAGAATACCGCATTATGAGTTACCCGCAGCCGGAGCGCGGCGAACAGGACAAAGCCTATATGGACGCAGCCGAAACGCAGCAAGCAGACGCACAGGCCGCAGAGCCGCAGCAGCCCCGCCCCGTCGTCCCCATTATCCTTACTTCCGAAAAGCCCGCCGAAAAGGTAAAGGAGATCACCGCGCGTTTGGAACAGGGCGTACAGGCGATTTTTGACAGCGACCGCTACAAAGAGTTTCTAACCGCTATGTCAAAGTTCCATGATTATAGTTTGAATAACACTATCCTAATTGCTATGCAGGGCGGCAATTTGGTAATGGGCTTCCGTCAATGGGAAAAGGAGTTTGACCGCCATGTAAAGAAAGGCGAGAAAGGCATTAAAATCTTTGCCCCCGCGCCCTACAAGGTGAAAAAGCTGGTTGATAAAATCGACCCCGAAACGAGAAAGCCCATGCTTGACCGCGAGGGAAAAGTGGTAAAGGAAGAAAAGGAAATCACCGTCCCCGCCTTTAAGGTTATAACCGTCTTTGATATTTCGCAGACCGAGGGCAAGGAGTTTCCCGACCTTTCCGTTAAACCGCTGCTTGCCGATGTGGAGCAGTACGAGGATTTTTTCGCCGCCCTTGAAAAAGCGTCCCCCGTCCCGATTGCATTTGAGCAGATCACAAACGGCGCAAATGGGTATTTCAGTTTGACCGACAAGCGTATTGCAATCAAAGAGGGCGTGAGTGAATTACAGGCGGTAAAGACCGCCATTCACGAAATCGCCCATGCGAAGCTGCACGACGTAGACTTAAACGCCCCGCCGGAGCAGCAAAACCGCGTTGACCGCCATACCTGCGAGGTAGAAGCGGAAAGCGTCGCTTATACGGTTTGCCAGCATTTCGGCCTTGATACTTCCGATTACTCTTTCGGCTATGTGGCTGGTTGGAGCAGCGGCAAGGAAATGACCGAGTTAAAAGCGTCCCTTGAAACAATACAGACCACCGCAAAGGAACTCATTACCGAGATTGAGGGGCATTTTACCGAGTTGCAGCAGCAGCGGCAAGCCGAGCAGGAGCAGGGCGATACCTTTTCCATTTATCAGTTAAAGCGCGGGGACGAAACAAGGGACTTGCGCTTTGAGCCTTATGACCGTCTGCAAGCGGCTGGACTTACCATTGACCGGGTAAATTATGAACTCGTCTATACTGCACCGCTTACAAAGGATATGACGCTGGGCGACATTTGGGAAAGGTTTAATATCGACCACCCCGCCGACTTTAAGGGGCATAGCCTTTCCGTTTCCGACATTGTTGTGCTTCATCAGAACGACGAGGACACCGCCCACTATGTAGACAGTATCGGTTTTCAGCAAGTGCCGGAGTTTTTGCAGGAGCAGCAGACCCCCGTATTTGACAAGCTGCCGCCCGAACAGCAGCAAGCCTTGTCCGACACCGTACAAGACACTTTGCAAATGCTGGTTGACGCAGACAAGCGGATTTATGGCGACGTTACGGGCAAGACCCTTGAAGCAATCGCGGCGCAAGGATATTCCTACAAGGACGGGCAGCTTGAAAAGCAGCAGCCGGAAGCGACCCCCGACAGCCTTTTGACGGGTGAAACCGTTAGAACGCCGAGGGGCAATTTTCATATTACCGATATGAGCCGTGAACAGATCGAAGCGGCGGGATTTGGTTTTCACCATGCGTCGGAGGACGGGAAGTATCTCATTATGGGGAATGGCACACAGGCTTATGCCATAGCCGCCGAGCAGCCGCAGCGGGATAATCCCTTAAAGCACGTCGAGGACACCATAGAGCAGAACGACAACAATTTTGACGGGCTTATCAACAATACGCCGCAAACGCCCACCGTTGCAGATTTTGAGCAGCGGGCAAAGGCGGGGGAAGCGATTTCCGTTACCGACCTTGCAAAAGCGGTAAAAGCCGAGAAACGGGAACAGCCGCAGAAAAAACCGTCCATTTTGAAGAAGCTGGACGAATACAAGAAACAGGCGGCGCAGCAGCCGAAAGATAAACAGAAAGAGCATAAAAAGGATTTGGAGGTTTGATAGCATGAATACCCGCTTTACCATTGAGGAAGAAAACATTGTTGCGATCTACGCCGAGGACAGCCGGGAAACAACGCTTGAAAATATCCTTGCCGCCATGCCCTACATGGACGAGGATATGCGCCAGCTTGCCGCCGCAGCGGTGAACAAGCTGCAAGCCATGACGGACAGCGAGTTTTCCGAAAGGGAGTTTATCTTGACCGACGAGGAATAGCCCATAGAGAACAGGGGCGCGGTTGCCGATTTCCGGCACCGCGCCCCTGTTCTTTTTTTGTCCTTGCGTGGACAATTAGAAAGCCGTTTTTGCGGGTTTGAATATACTTTATCGTCTATGTCGTTTTCATGCGCTGGAAGCCGCAGAAACACAGGCGTTTTCAGCCCTTAACATTCCACTTGCCACCCCATGTTTTGCGCCTTATCGCTCCTGCTCCCGCGCCCTGCTTTGGGACGGGTAAAGAATACTATCGACGTTCTTTTTGACAACGCCGTATTCCTGCATTTGCTTCTTGGCTTGCCGATAATCTTCATACAATTTGGTTTTCCTGTCGTTTAAGCTTCTATACTCCTTGCGCAGCGCGGCGAGATCGGGCAGCTTCTTTATCTGCATTTCCTTTAATGCCCTTGCCGCAGCTTCAAACAGGATAATTTCGCTTTCATGCCCCCGCAGATACTTTTCCTTGTCCGGCGATTTTCGGTATTCATCGTAAATCGGTTTTAACTGTCGGTATGTGGTGGTGTGCTTGATAAGCAGCGACAAATCAGACATACGCTGTTCCACTTCCTTAACCGCCTTTGCCGCCGCGTCATGAGCGGTCATAATATCGGCTATCTTGCTTTCAAGTTCGCTATAATACTCAATCTTGTTTTCGGTTAGGAAGTTCATGCTTTTAGCAGCCTGTTTCAGATTATGGATTTTTGCCCACCGTTCATAGCCCGCCGACTGTTGGGCTTTGATACTGTTTTCAAGATCGACGACAAGCCGGATTTTCTTATCTTCCCGCAGCGTTTTTGTTTTGGCAACATACACGCCCTTGATACGCTCCTTTATCGCTTCTTCCGTATAGGCCGCGCCGAGCGTCTTTGTGCGGGTAAACCGTTCCTGTCCGGCAGCGCGAAAGGAAATGTATTTGCCCTGTTTGATTTCATACCCCATTTCCTGCAAGCGGCGCAGCAGTTCGTCAAAATCTTTCACTTGGGGAATGAGAGTATCTATCGCCGTTTTCAGCTTTGCTTTGTAGCTTGTCCCTTGCTTTTCGGCGGTGTATTCTGCATAGCTTTTTCCCTTGTCCTGTCCCGGTACGACGACGGATAGCCCATGCTCTTTACATATCCTGTCGCTGGTGCGCCGGATAAAGTGATAGCTTTGCTTGTTGGAATGGTACTTTTTGTAGTCAACGAAGCTAACCGCGTTGAAAATCAAGTGATTATGCAGATGGTCTTTATCGACGTGAGTTGTCAAAACAAACTCATACTTGCCGCCTAATACCGCCCCGGCAAGTTCCATGCCGATTTTGTGCGCTTCTTCCGGTGTGGTTTCTCCCACCGCAAAGGATTGTATCAAGTGCCGCCCTAAATGTGTGCCGCGATCTCCGGCAGCTTCCCGCGTCCATGCAAACTCAATATCGGCGGTTTCCAGCCCGCAGCCGAAAGAGGACGCAAGCAGCTTCCCGTCTGTCTTTTCGGGATTTAAGATATAGTCTATCGCAGCCTTTAAGGTTGATTTAATAGGGTGCGTCTTTGTAACCGCCATATCTCGTCCACCGCCTTTTTAATGTCCTCTATATCCTGCCTGTAAACCGTCCCCGTCGCATTGGCGCGTTTTGCAATTTGGTTGATGTTCCGGCTCACCGCTTGCAGTTCCCGGATATATGCTTTTGTGTCGCTTCGGTCAACGACAAGAATATACCCGTCTATCGCCATTTTACGGAAGTATGCCCCATACTGCTTTATGGGAAGCTGCTTCATCTTCTCGTCGATCAGCCGCTTTTCTTCTTCCGTAACGTAAAACTTCATCTGTATATTTCTCTTTCGGTTTTCCATTTCCGCACCGCCTTTCGGTATAAGGGTTTGGGATTATCCCAACAAGCATTTTCCGCAAACGGGTACTCGTTTGCTGTGCTTGCTATCTACTCCATACCCCCACCGAAAGGCGGTATTTGTTGCGCGTTCCTTTGATTTTGGACGCAAAAAAAGATTGCAGCCGCCATGCGCTGCAATCTCCCGATTTCTCATATTGTGAGGTTAATCCTCTGCTTTTTCGACTTCCGTTATCTCCCTTGCTGTTGCGGTTACAATCCGTATGCCTTTATCGCTCATACCGTCCAGCAGCGCGTCAAGCTGCCGCCGCCCGGTGGATTTCTCCGCATTGCTGTTCGGGAAGAAAAATTGATCTACCGAAATATGATACCGGGTTACAAGGTCATAGAATACCTGTAAACTCGGCTGTTGTCCCTTGTTCTCGATATTCGCAAGGTAGCGCGGGGAAATATATAACTCGTCGCTTACCTTTTTGCGGCTCTCGCCGTATTCATTTCTCGCGGCTTTTATAGCTGCCCCGAAAGCCTTAAAGTCGTACAATGGTACGGGTCTTTTTGCCATTTTCATTCACCCTGTTACATTTTACAGTTCACCTTTCTTTTTGGATATGTCCACACAATTCATATCATTAGGTTAAATACTTCCTGTTGTGTATTGACAGTAGACTGATTTTCTGATAAAATAAAATTTATGTAAAAGGAGGCGGCGTTTATGTTGCATAGCATGCGTATTAGATAAGCATTGAAAAAAAGGATTTTCCCATTTTCAACATGGGCTTTTTTGTCATGCTTATTTTGCGGATGCTATACAAAAAACTAACGACGTATAGATATAGTATAGACATAGTGCAAGCTATGCCTTAGTTTTGTTGTACTGCTCTGTGCATTATAAATGCAGGTCAATGCTCATGTTGAGGATTGACCTGCATTTTTTTGTGTAAAAAGGACGAGTGAAATATAATGCTTAAAAAATATTGGATAAAATGTCCGATTTGTAACGGAAAGACGAGAGTTCAAGTATTTCATAATACTGTATTAAAAGATTTTCCTCTTTTCTGCCCTAAATGCAAATTGACGCATATCATTGATGTAGAAAAATTAGAGATTGTAATCAAAAATACAGAAAAACAAACTTTTATTATTTAG
>NZ_JACOQI010000028.1 GCF_014297285.1 Dysosmobacter segnis | reverse complement strand
GACTACGGCCTATTCACCCACAACTTCGTCGCGAGCCTCGTGAAAAGCTCGCTCCGCTGGTGCTTTCTTTTCTCACGTTGTTTAATTTACAAGGTGCACGTCCCTCAAGCGGAACAGTCGCTATTATATCAGGCTCAGTTTCGTTTGTCAAGTACTTTTTTCAAATCTTTTTCAGATTTTTCTTTCAGAACCTCTCAGTTTTTCAAGCCCTCGACTCATTCACTTCATCGCCGTCAAACAGCTTTATTAGGATACCAAAACATGCCTGAAATGTCAAGCATTTTTTTCGAGTTTTTTCGAGTTTTTTGTCAGAAGCACTTTTTGCATGATTTTTCGCACAATATCCAGTGTTTTTTCCAGCTTTGCTTTACTATAATACAATATCATACCAAGCTTTGAGGTGATTTACTTGCGGTTCTGGAAAATGAACGGTGCCGGCAATGACTTTATCATTATAAATAATATGGTAGAGCATCTTCCCGAAACCTGCTTTCCCACTTTGGCCCGCACTCTGTGCGAACGCCATCTGTCCATTGGGGCCGACGGTCTGATGATCGTAGATGCCCCGCTTCAGGGCGGTGACTATCGGATGCTGTTTTTCAATTCTGACGGCAGCCTCGGTGAAATGTGCGGCAACGGCGCCCGTTGCATTTGCCGCTACGGCTACGAAAATGGTCTGGCCGGCGAGATCCAGCGTGTAGAAACCACCGCCGGTTTGGTGACAGGCCACCGCATCGACCAGCGTCTCTATCGGATTCGTCTGAATGATCCCACCACGGTCCGTTTGGATGCACCTGTGGTGATCGACGGCGTTCGCTATGAATGTTCCTATTTAGAATTAGGAGATCCCGGACTCCCCCACGCTGTGGTCCCGTATCCCAATTTGGCGCAGGCCGATGAAAACGCGCTGCGTGAATTGGGACGCAAGATCCGCTTCTATCCGGAATTCCCCAAGGGCGCTAACGTCAACTTCTGCGAGCTCACCGGTGAGGACGAGGTCTTTGAGCGCACCTTCGAGCGGGGTGTGGAGGACTTCACCTATGCCTGCGGCACGGGAACCGGCTGCGTTGTCACCGCCCTGACCCTGATGGGTAAAGTCAGCGGCAGGCAGGTCCGAGTCAATATGACCGGCGGCCAGCTCATTGTAGACGTAGATCTCCAGGGAAGCACCGTCCAAAACCTCTATCTCACAGGTCCCACCAATATTGTTTGCAAGGGCGAGGTCACGGATGAGGAGCTTTCTCTGAACTGATAAATTGCACCAACATATCTGTTATTCAAACCAAAAGGAGTGTGTTTTATGGATAAGAAATCTGTCGCAAAAAACTACCGCTTTCTGGCGATCCTGCTGAGCTGCATGGTCGCCGGCGCTTTGCTGGGCTGGTTCAGGCCCAAGTGGGGACACAACATCGCCTTCCTGGGCACCGTATTCATCAACATGATGTTCTGTGTGGTGGTGCCTCTGGTCTTTGCTTCCATCGCCGGTTCCGTTGCCAATATGGAAAGCCGTCAGCGGGCGGGCAAGATCATGGGCGTCACCGTTGGCACCTTCGTCATCACCGGCGCCATCGCAGCTGTGCTCATGTTCGTGCTGATGAAGCTGTTCCCCCCAGTGCTGACTCCCTGGGCAGATATGGTGGCTGAGGAGATCGGCGAACACGCCTCCTTCACGGAGATGATCGTCAACTTCTTCACCTCCTCTGACTTTGTGGGCCTGCTGAGCCGCCGGGCCATGCTGCCTCTCATCGTGTTCTCTATCCTGTTCGGCTTCTCCGTCCAGATGACCGGCGGCAAGGATTCCAGCATCGGCAAGTGGCTGGCCGGCCTTTCCGACGTGATGATGAAGTTCGTCCAGATCATCACCTACTATGCCCCTATCGCGTTCTTCGCCATCTTCGCTGATCTGGTAGCCACCTACGGCTCTGAGGTCGCCAAGGGCTACGGCCGCGCCCTGCTGGTCTACTATCCCCTGTGCTTCATCTATATCTTCACAGCCTTCCCCCTGTTCGCGTGGTTCGGCGGCGGCAAGGGTGCCGTGGGCATCATGTTCAAGCACATTGCCCGCCCTGCCGTTGTTTCTCTGGGCACCTGCTCTTCCGTGGCAACCATCCCCACCAACATGGAGGAAGCCGTGGAGACCGGTGTCAGCAAGGATATCGCCGGTATGGTGCTGCCCCTGGGCGCTACCATGCACATGGATGGCTCCTGCTTCTCCTGCGTGCTGAAGATTGCCTTCGTGCTGGGCGTGTTCGGCGAGCAGCTCTCCTGGTCCCGTCTGCCCTTCATCGTTCTGGTGGCCGTCCTGTCCTCTGTTGGTATGAGCGGCGTTCCCGGCGGCGGCTACATCGGCGAGTACATCATCTGCTCCATCTTCTTCCCCACGCAGATGGAACTGGCCTTCCCCATTCTGGTGGCTATCGGCAATCTGGTGGACCCTCCCGCTACCATGATCAACTCCGCCGGCGACTATGTGGTCAGCTACATCGTCTCCCGCTTCGTGGAAGGCAAGGATTGGCTCCAGAAGCAGCTTAACAACGCCTGATCGGTTTCCATATCAGATAACAATCCGTCCCATCGGCCTTAGCCGATGGGACGGATTTTACGATCTCTTCCTACGTTTGATTGCACCCTACACCCAATCCCCCCTTGAATACACCGGGCTTAGCGCTGTCGGAAATGCAAAAACGCGGCATAGTCGGACCGGTCAGCATAGGTGCTTCGCTTCCCGCTCCCCGGAGTGCAGAGGCTCTCCTATATTATATTGCCCACACCCCTCCTTCCACCGTACCAGCTGCTTCTTGCCGTATATGCGGGTATTATATGCAAAAACGCAGCCCTCACGATTCATCGTGAGGGCTGCCGTTCTATTTTGGATTTTGGTTTGGCCGTTCTCAGCCGATTTACTGAGCTGCGGACTCGTCGCCCATGCCCATATCCTCCATGCCGAAATCATCGTCGGAGGGAACATCGGTCTCGTCTGCCGCCACCTCGTCCGGAGAGGGGATAAACTCGCTGAGGTACGCCTCTTCGGGGAGTCCCGCCAGGAAACCGGGCAGGTTGATGATCACATTGTCCATCTTCCGGGGAACGGGGATGTTATAGGCGTAAACCTCTTCCGTTCCGCCCTTCTGCTGGGTGATCTCCAGCGTCACGGTCAGCGTCTGGCCGATGCAGGTAGCAACGCCGCGCTCCTTGTCATAGAGCTTGGCTACCTGCTGACCATCCACATACACCACCGTCTTATAGGCGGGCTTATAGGTCTGGCCGTCATATTCCAGGGTCTTGCTGTCCAGATAGATCGTATGCCCACGGCCAATGATGGTCATGGTATAGCCGATCGCCACCAGCAGGACCACCGCTAAGATTTGAAAGAGAAGTCTCCGCTTTGCTTTCATTTCGATGCCTCCTCTTCCGCAGCCTGCTCGGCAGCCAACTGCTGGCCTGCCAGGCTCTTGTTCTTGCGCTTCTTGGACTCATACATGACCAGAGCCAGCGTAATGACCGCATAGGACACAAACACGCGGAAATACTCGCCGATCATGGAGTCGCCGGTAATGGCAGCACCGGTCTTGGGTGCCACAATGAACATGGTGTGGAACAGGATCACGCCCAAAAATACGTTGCCGATGCTCGCCCTATCCACAGAGGCACCGCCCACCAGCAGAGCCGCGATGGCGAACATACCGATCTGGGTATGAGCTGTATAGGTGGGGAAGTTGCCCACGTTCTGCAGATAGATGATCATGCCGAAGCCGGCGAACACCGTGGAGATCACCATGGAGATCACGCGGGTGCGCTCCACATTGATGCCGGCGTCCCGGGCCACTTCCATATCCTGACCCACAGCCCGCATATCCTGGCCCAGCTTGGTCTTGCGGAACCAGACGATGAACAGGCAGGCCAGACCGATGATCAGCAGGGTCAGTACAGGGATCTTCACGCCGCCCACCTGAACAGCCAGCAGGTTGTCCAGACTCTGGCGCATACTCAGCAGGCTCACGGTGTTGCGGATGCCATAGCCGCGGGGAAGCTTCAGGGAATCATGAACGATGGGAATGATGGGGCCCATCATGAACAGCACCACAAACTGGTACACGCCGTTCATGGTAAAGGAGATCATATAGCTTGTGATCATCTCCCGGCCCTTGGAGCGGTTCAGGATCTTGCCGATCATCACGCCCAATGCCACAGAAATGGGGATGGAAACGATGGCGGCCAGGATCATGCCGGGGATGCCCCAAACCTGCCAGTCAGCGGCGAAGATCAGCCCGATCTCGCCGGCCATGGCGCCCAGCGTCATACCAAAGTTCATACCCATGCCTGCCATAACAGGGATCAGCAGGCTCAGGATCAAGAATGCGTTACGGCCCAGACGGGTCATGACCTCATTCAAGAGGTAGGACCAGGAAAAGCCCGCCTGCGGAATACAGTACGCGCAGATCAGGATGAACATAATGGGGACGGTGTTGTTGCGGATGAACTGCAAAAGCTTCTGCCCGAAGCTCTGGCTACCGGGTACATTCGTCTTTTTCATGCTCATTTCCCTCCTTCCGTCTTACGGGTCAGAGCGTAAACGATCATACCGTTAGAGACGATGATCCGGATGACCTCGCTGATGTCCAGGTGCACGATGGCGTTCATCACGGTGGGTGTCATGGTGACAAGGCCCTGATAAAGGATCGTGCCGATGATAACGTTGGTAATGCTGGCCTTGTTCACGCTGGCGCCG
This sequence comes from Dysosmobacter segnis, assembly GCF_014297285.1. Classification (GTDB taxonomy): domain Bacteria; phylum Bacillota; class Clostridia; order Oscillospirales; family Oscillospiraceae; genus Oscillibacter; species Oscillibacter segnis. The sequence continues at coordinate 25,729 of NZ_JACOQI010000028.1, read as the reverse complement.
CCGATCAGAATAGCCGCCACGGCGGGGAACGCCATGTTCAGGGGCGCCATATAGATCTGTACAAAGCCGAAGCCCTGCTCATACAGCAGGATGCCCACAGCGCCCAGCCAAGTGGAAAGCACCACAGACAGCAGACGGGTCTTGTCCACGCTGATACCGGCAGCCTTGGCGAAGGTGGGGTTGGAGCCCACAGCCGTCATGGCGGTACCAGTCTTAGTGTGCAGGAAGACCCACATCAGGAATGCCAGCAGAGCGAAGAACAGCAGGCTGCCGGTGGGGATCACCAGATTGATGCCGAACCGGTTCAGGTCGATCTGCAAAAACTTTGCCAGGAACTGATCGTAAAAGCCCTCCAGAGAGATGGTGGTACGCAGGCCCTTACCGGCAAAGCCCCAAACCATCGTTGGGCTCTTGTAGGGCAGCAGCAGCCACATCATGCACATAAAGGACACGGAGGAGAAGCCCACATAGGTAGCGACCATCATTTCGCCGCCCTTGATCTTATTGAGCATCCAGCCGTAGCCGCCGCCCAGCACCAGTGCAAAGGGCGTGGCGATGACAATGGCCATCAGGAAGCTCATGCCGCCGGTGAACCCGAATTCAATGGAAAGAGTCGCACCCAGCAGACCGGAGATAATGCCCAGAGGCAGGCCGAAGTTCAGGCCGCAGCCGGAGTGGATCATGGGGACCATGGCCAGCACCATAATGGCGTTCCAGCTGAAGCGGTTGATGACGTTGGTGATCTGCGTAGCAAAGTCCACGCCGGCCACCGGCGCCAGAATGAACATCAGCAGCAAAAAGCCGGTGATGATCAGGCGGGGCACGCCATAGCTGTTGACGAGCCGCCGCAGCTTGCTCTGCTCCGCAAGCGTATTTGTCGTGTTATCCATACTTCCTCCTTATTTGACCTGGCTGACCATCAGCGCGCCGAACGTCTCGGAGGATTCGGTGGCCGGGAGGATGCCGACGATCCTGCCGCCAGAGACAATGGCGATCCGGTCGCAGGTGGTGCGTAGCTCCTCCAGCTCAGAGGAGATCATCACCACAGTAACGCCGTTTTCACGGTTAAATTTCTTCAGCGCGTCCAGCACCAGCGCCTTTGCGCCCACGTCGATACCGCGGGTAGGCTCCGAAACGAACAGGAACCGGGGCTGCAGGGCAAAGGCCTTGGCCAGGCACACCTTCTGCTGGTTGCCGCCGGAAAGCTCTCTGGCCTTCTGCTTGGAGCTGGTGCACTTGATCTTCAGTTCGTCGATATACTTCTGCGTCACATCATGGATTGCCTTGGTATCACGCCAGGTAATGGGTCCGTATTTCTTCAGGAACTTGTTCTGGATCTGCATAGCCGGGAAGGCAACGTTCCATTCCAGCGTCTCGTCCAGCAGCAGGCCCACGCCGCGGCGGTCCTCAGACACGAAGGCAAGCTGCGCGTCCAGGCACTTCCGGGGATTGTTCAGGGGAATGGGCTTGCCGTCAAATTCCACGGTGCCGCCGGCCTCATACAGGCCCATGACGCCGTTTGGAATACCCAGCTTGCCCTGACCTGCCAGACCGCCGATACCGAGGATCTCACCCTCCTTGACATCCAGATTCACATTCCGGACGATCTCGCCAGGCATATCCACCCACAACTTCCGGATGGACATGATCGTCCGGGCGTCGGAACAATCCCGAATCTCCCGGACCGCACTGAGGTCCACGCTGCGTCCCACCATGCACTTGGTGATCTCATCCACGCTGGTCTCGGAGGCGGGCGTGTCCTTCACCACCTTGCCGTCCCGCATGATGACTACCTTGTCACATACATTCAGGACTTCCTGAAGCCGGTGGGTGATGAAGATAACAGCGATGCCGCGGGACGCCATGCCCCGGATGGATTCCAGCAGAGCCGCGGCCTCCTTCTCCGTCAGAACGGCGGTAGGCTCGTCCAGGATCAACAGCTTGAGCTGGTCCTTGCTCAGCTCACGGGCGATCTCGGTGAACTGTTTATGACCAACGGGCATATCGCTGATGACCATATTCTGGTCGATCTCCACGCCCATTTTGTCAATGGCCTCTGCGGCCTTGGTCTTCATTTTTTTATAATCGAGCGTATTCAGCCGGGGGCCGAACACCTCGGAAATGACGTTCTTCTTTTGGGGCTCACGATTGAGCAGAATGTTTTCCGTGGCAGTAAAGCCAGGGATCAGAGAGAACTCCTGATGCACCATGCCGATACCAGCCTCCAGTGCGTCAAAGGGCGTATTAAAGGTGACTTTTTCACCATTGATGAGGACGTCGCCGCCGTAGCCGCCGGTTTCCCGGATGACGTCCATACCGAACAGGATCTTCATCAGCGTGGATTTACCCGCGCCGTTTTCGCCTGCCAGGCCCAGAACCTCGCCGGCCTTCAGAGTGAAGTTGATGTCCGTCAGGACCTGGTTGCCGAAGAAGTCTTTTTTGATGCCGCGCATCTCCAACAGGGGAGCCGTATTACTTTCCATAAATGATACCCTACCTAATAAGAGGGGAGGAGGGTCGCCCCTCCTCCCCAGTTTTGAATGAGCGAGAAAAAACGCTGCTTATTTCACGGTGAAATACTTCTCGGGAACCTCAACTTCGGTGGAGCCCATGAACCAGCCGGGATCACCCATGATGTAGGTGTCCTGATACACCAAGAAGGTGTTGTCGGCCTTGACGCCGCTGGTGGCGTTGGTGTAGTTGGAGCCGTTCCAGGAAGCCTCGGGAGAGAACTCGTGGTAAGCCTTGGCGATATCGTCAATGTCGCACAGCTCGCTCTCGCCGTTGATGACATTCAGAGCGTGCTGGGCCAGACCGGCAGTGGTGGTGTAGCCGTAGGAGTAAGCCCAGGTACCGAAGCGGCCAGCGCCGCCGGCCTCGCAGATCGCGTCCTCGACCTTGGCCAGAATCTTCTGGAAGTCGCCAGCCTCAGCGGTCAGGTCGATGCCCAGAGCGCCGGGATAGCCCATCAGAGGAGAGGGCAGGTCGGCCTCGATGAAGTAACCGCCGTACTGCAGCAGTTGCTTGAGCAGAGGCTCAGTGTGAGCGTCGTTGGTGCAGAAGTAAGCGGCCTTCTCGCCGTAGGTCTTGGACCACTCGGGGACCTTCTCCAGAATGTAAGCCTGCGCGCCGGCCACGCCGACGTCAGAGGTGGGATCGGGAGCAGTCTCCATAACGAACTTCATGCCGAACTCCTCGCAGGCGGCCTTCATGACCGCGATACGACGGCTCATGGTCTCATAAGCCAGGTGACGGGGGAAGGAGATGTGCACGAAGGTGTCACAGCCCAGCTCGTGAGCGGTGCGGATGATCAGATAGCCGCGGGCCACGAAGTCGTTGTTGCACACCAGATCGGCAGCGGAGCCGATCTCGAGCAGATCCTCATGGGCCTCGCCGGCGATGCACAGGATGTCGGGGCGGATCTCCTTGATCTTACGGAACGCCTCGGTGGTGCCGGGGACGGACTGGTTGACGATGATGGCCTTCATGTCGGCGTCATCAGCCAGGTTCACGATGGTCTGGATGGTGGTCTCCAGCTCCTCGGTGAAGTTATCGGGATAGATGGCCAGCTTGACCATATCCTCACCGTACAGGGCCTGGAAAGCCTCGGCGCCGCGGCGGTCGTCCTCGGACTGAGAAACGGAGCCGGTCACGATGCCGATGTGGACGTTGCCCTCGGTTTTCGTGTCAGCGGTCTCAGAAGGAGTCTCGGTTTTGTTGCTGCCAGTGTTGGGGGTGGGGTTGCTTTTGCCGCAGGAAACCAGGGCCAGGGCCATGGTCAGGGCAAGCAGTGTGCTCAGCAATCTTTTCATACATGCCTCCAATTCGTTTTTTTGCAAGCATTTCACAAGAGACCTGCAAATAGTTGCTATATATGATACCTGAATCATTCGCATTTGTCAACAGAACAGAAGCAAAAAACTGATACTTTTTTCCGTATTACGGACACTTTTCATGAGAGTTATTCCTATTTCCCCTCCAGTTTTCTCGCTGAGCGCTCTATTCATTTTGGGGGATAAAGAATCTGATGCGCATATCAGCTACCCATTCATTTCTATCCATTTTCTTCCCGTGCAGCCCACAAAAGGCCATATTTTTCGAAAAAGTGAAAAAATGGAGCACCGGTCGATCCCGGTGCTCCATTTTTAAATTGTATACAGGCTTAGCCGATGCCGCCGTAAATGGCGCCCAAAATCAGGGCCGCCAGAGAGGCTGCGCAATACACCCACTTGCCCAGAGGATAGAACCAGCCGCTGATGTCCTTCTTGCCGGCGGTGCGGCCCTCGTGGACAGCCGCCAGAGCAGTGTCCTTCTTCATGACCCAGAAGAACATGATACCGGCCAGCAGAGCGCCCAGCGGGCAGATGTAAATGGAGACAACGTCCATCCACTGAGAGGTCCATGGCTGGATGCACAGTGCGATTACGCCGCCCACTGCGCCGATGATGACCACGGACAGCACACGGTTGGTGTGGAGCTTCTCCTGCAGGAAGGCCACGGGAGCCTCATACAGGTTCACGATGGAGCTGACGCCTGCGAACAACACGCAGATGTAGAAGATCATACCCACGATCCGGCCGCCGGGCATGGCGTTGAACACGTTGACCAGATAGACGAACATCAATCCGGGGCCGCCCTTCATTCCAACGATGCCGTCACCCAGAATGACTGCCATGGCAGGGATGATGACGATGGCAGCCAGCAGAGCGGCGATGGTGTCGAACAGGGCCACGTTGCGAGCAGAGGAAGGCAGATCCTCATCCTTGGGCAGATAGGAGCCGTAGATCACGGAGCCGTTGCCCGCCACAGACAGGGAGAAGAATGCCTGACCGAATGCGAAGACCCAGACCTGAGGATTCAGCAGGCCCTCGGGCTTGAGGGTGAAGATGTACTTGTAGCCCTCGCTGGCGCCGGGCAGGGTGCAGATATAGATGCCCAGGATCACAAACAGGAAGAACAGAGCGGGCATCATGACCTTATTGGCCTTTTCAATGCCGTTGCCCACGCCGAATGCCATGATGGCCAAAGAGGCCACCAGACCCACGATCAGCCATACGCCGTTGCCGATGCCGAAGATGCCATTGCCGAACATCATGCTCAGGGCCTCGCCCAGAGTCTCTGCCTCGGGAGCGGTGCCGCCGAAGGTGCCGCCGATGGTCGCCATATCGGTGCCCATAGCGTACAGGCTGCCGGAAATACCCATCCAGCAGTACTTGAAGATCCAGCTCATGACCACGGTGTAGCCAATGGCCAGCATCATAGAGCCGACGATGGGGAGTGCGCCGATGGCCTCGCCCAGCCGCTTATTACCGGTGCGTTCCTCGGTAGCCTTGCCGAAGGAGATCACGGGGCCGCCCTGTGCCCAACGGCCCAGTGCGAATTCCTCAATGATACCGGTGGAACCGATCAGAAGTACGAACAGGAAGTAGGGGATCAGGAACGTCATGCCCCCGAACTGCTGCACCATGATGGGGAAGCGCCAAATATTACCCATACCAACGGCAGAGCCAATGCAGGCCAGAATAAAGCCCCATTTGCTTTGAAAACCGTCGCGATTTTCCAGAGTTGCGTGTTTGTCTGACATAGATTGCCCTCCTAAAGACACAGATTGGTGTGATGATCGGATGTGGCGCTTTTCAGATCGGCTCACGCCCGATGGGTGGCCGCAAGCGGCGCACCCAAACGGGACGGAACCTATTCAAGCGCCCGGGCGCGATGAAAACTGAGACAAAGGAACTTGCTGGAAATGCTGCGCTGAAATCTTTTTATTTAATTGTATTTCCCGGACTTACTTCTCCTCGTTGGCGTAGGGCTCCAGGAAGGCGTGGAAGTGACGCATGGGCAGCTTGTGGCCCCAGACGATCCGCATGTTGGGGATGGACTCGCGGTCCTCATACAGCGCCTTGACAGCGGCGATGACATAGTCCAGATGCTCCTGAGTCAGACGGCTGCGGTCGATGGCGAAGCGAACCACGTTGGCCAGCTCAGCCTGCTGCTCGGGAGTCTTCAGGTCATATTCCATGGAGAAGTCGCCCAGCTCGGACACGCGGATACCATAGCGGCGGATCAGCTCCAGAGAGAAGCCGGTGCCGGCGAAGGTGGTATGATCGCGCTTGCCGTCGAAGAACTCATCCATGTTGATGTACACAGCGTGGCCGCCGGCGGGGAGAACGACGCCCTTGACGCCGGCCTTGTAGAAGCCCTGTGCCAGGTACTCGCACTGCTGCACGCGGTCATGCATGTAGCCGAAGTCGCAGCTCTCATAGAGGCCGCAGGCCAGAGCCATGATGTCACGGCCGGACATGCCGCCGTAGGAGTCATTGCCGTAGCAGGAGATCTGCTTGACCTTGATGAGCACGCCCACGTCGGTCTTCACGGTGCCGTCCTCGTTGAAGTCGGAGAACTTCTGCCAGAACAGGCCGCGGTCGCGGAAGGCCAGCATACCGCCCATGTTGGCGTGGCCGTCCTTCTTGGCGGACATGGTGAAGGCGTCGCAGTAGGAGAACATCTCACTGGCGATCTCGGCGATGGACTTGTCGGCGTAGCCTTCCTCGTTCATCTTGATGAAGTAGCAGTTCTCGGCCCAGCGGGCAACGTCGAACACCAGAGGAATGTCATACTTATGCGCCACGCGGTTGATCTCCCGGATGTTGGCCATGGAGACGGGCTGACCGCAGATGGGGTTGTTGGTGATGCAGGTGAACACCAGAGGTACGTTCTCGGGACCAACGCCCTGGATCAGCTGCTCCAGCTTCTCGATGTCCATGTTGCCCTTGAACGGGTTCTTCTCGTAAGAGCCGCCCTCGGGGATCTCATACAGCAGCTCCTTGTTGTACAGGTTGCGGGGGATGGAGCCCATCTGCTTGATGTTGCCCTCGGTGGTGTCGAAGTGGCCGTTGGAGGGGATGGTGAAGACCTTGCCGGGATGACGCTGGGCCAGGATCTTCTTCACGATCTCCATCAGGACGGACTCAGCGGCACGGCCCTGCTGGATGATGAAGGCATTGGGGCGCTCCATCTGAGCAGCGCCGCCGTTGAACAGGCCGCCCTCATACTCGCAGAGATAGACCTCGTCCATCATCTTCTCAATGTCACGGCAATCGGTGCGGACCAGGTCGATGACCTTCTTCCAGTTCTTCTCGCCGCCGCGCTCGAAAATGTCGCGGAAGGTATCCAGCAGCACATAGTAGCCGGTGTTGCGGCCGTAAGCCTCGTCGCCCAGGAACAGGGTGGCCCACTGCTGGTTGGTCATTGCGGTGGTACCGGAGTCAGACAGCATATCCACAGTCAGCATGCCGGAGGGGAATGCAAACTCATTCCAGTGCGTAGCGTTCAGAGCGCGCTCGCGCTGCTCAACGGTAGCCTGAGGAAGATCGCGCACCACATATGCGCAGTGCTGAGGCATCGTCACGTTCAAGGGATAGTGCTTCGCATTCTTGTCCATTTTGTTTACCTCCATAATTTGGCGTTTTTCGCCTGTTTTTTTGGAGATACCCCGGTCGTCGAAGAGCGGCTCTCGCACCGCCTTGCGCCTAGCGGACAGTATCCGATACAAAAGAATCGTGGAGCGGCTCGTTTCAGGCTGCCTGAATTGAACGCCAAGCAGGGATCCTGTCTCCGCCCCTTTCCTGTTGTGCGATTATTTTATCATGTTTTTTAAGGGTCGTCAACTTTTATTGCGATTTTTTTGCATACCTTCAATATTTTTTACGCTGTTTAGCTGTTTAAATTTATATATTTTGCACGTTTCCTCGATGGACGGATAATAATTTTTTCTCATTATTTTTTACTTTGACAATATGACTTTCTCATATATAATATTTTCATAGCCTGAAAATATGCAAAATGAAACGAGGGAATCTTATGACGTCCTCTTCCAACCTGATTCTTCAGCATTACATCAAGCTGACCGAATTTTTGGGGAAAGCGCTGGGTCCCGACTATGAAGTGGCCCTCCACGATCTGACCCGGAAGGACCGTTCCATCATCGCCATCGCCAATAATTATATCAGCGGCCGGGAGGTCGGCGCGCCTCTGACCAATATGTCCCTGAGTATTCTCCGGGACAAGAGCTATGAGCATACGGACTATCATCTCCACTATTACAGCATCAACGTCAACGGAAAAGACCTCCGATCCAGCACCTTTTTCATCAAGGACAACGGCAAGCTCATCGGCCTGCTGTGCATCAACTTTGATGACAGCCGCTATCGGGCCATCAGCGACCATATCCTGAAGCTGTGCCACCCGGACCTGTTCGTAACCGATGTGCTGGCACAGCCGCTGCCGGAGAGTGAAGATGACATATCCGCCCGATCCTCCCCGGAAAAATTCCGCAACTCCGCAGATGCGGTGGCTTTGGACGCCATCAACCGGGAGTTGGAACGGATGGGGGTCACGCCCGGCCACCTCACCCACAGCGAGCGGCTTCAGGTCATCACTTCTCTGGAATCCGCCGGCATTTTTCTGCTGAAGGGCGCCATTAAAAGCGCCGCGGCCGCCCTCGGCTGTTCCACCGCCAGCATTTACCGCTACCTCTCCCAGATCAACCCCTCTGACTAAGCCCGAAAGCACTGAAAAGGCCGAAGTGTACCCCTTAATTTATATGTGTATCAAAATCACCTCCGCCGAAAACGACGGAGGTGATTTGATTCTTTATGTTCCGCTCTCGCCGTAGTTGCTCAGCACGCGGGCAGAGGGATCGTTGACGTCGCAGCCCTTCCAGCTCTTATTTGGCATCCAGAAGTCCTTCACCATGGGGGCCTGGCCGGGATAGTACTTCTCGAAGATCTCCCGGTACAGCAGGGATTCCTTGGTGAACGGCTGGGCAAAATCGTATTTCTTCCGCTTTTCCTCAAACTCGGCGTCGGTGTACTTGGTCTCGGCGTACTCCTTCAGGTCGTCCACCATGGAGTGGCCCACGGCGTCGGAGAAGGCGGCCTTCTGGCGCCAGAGGATGTCGTCAGGCAGCAGGTGGTCCTTTTCAAAGGCGTGGCGCAGAAGGTACTTGCCCATGTCGTAGGTGTTGACCTTCATGGCCGGATCGATGTTCATGACGTACTTCACGAAATCCAGGTCGCCGAAGGGCACCCGGGCTTCCAGAGAGTTGGCGGAGATGCAGCGGTCCGCCCGGAGCACATCGTACATATACAGCTCATCCACCCGCTTCTTGGCCTCCTGCTGGAAGGCCTCGGGAGAGGGGGCGAAGTCGGTGTACTTGTAGCCGAAGAGCTCGTCACTGATCTCGCCGGTCAGCAGCACCCGGATGTCGGTCTGCTCGTGGATGGCCTTGCAGCAGAGGTACATGCCCATGCTGGCCCGGATGGTGGTGATGTCATAGGTCCCCAGCAGGGAGATCACCTCTTCCAGCGTATCCAGCACCTGCTGGCGGGTCATATATACCTCGGTGTGATCCGCGCCGATGTAATCCGCCACTTCTCTGGCGTATTTCAGATCAATGGCATCCTTGTCCATTCCGATGGCGAAAGTACGGATCTTCTTCCCCAGCACCAGGGCGCTGATGGCGCACACCAGAGAGGAATCCAGGCCGCCGGAGAGCAGGAAGCCCAACGGGGCATCGGCGTCCAGCCGCTTATCCACACCGGCGATCAGTTTATTGCGGATGGTGCGGCAGACGGTCTCCAGATTATCATGGCAATACTCCGTAACAGTGGTCAGGTCGGCGTAGCGGACGAACTTGCCGTCTGCGTAATAATGCCCCGGCGGGAAGGGGCAGACCTCCTTGCACAGGCCGATAAGGTTCTTGGCCTCGCTGGCGAACACGATGCCGCCGTCATCCAGATAGCCGTAGAACAGCGGCCGGATGCCGATGGGGTCCCGGGCGGCGATGAGGGAATCCGTCTTGTGGTCATAGATGATCATGGCAAACTCCGCGTCCAGCTTGGCAAACATAGAAAGGCCGTATTCCCGGTACAACGGCAGAATGATCTCGCAGTCGCTGCCGCTCTTGAATTCGTAGCCCTTCTCCGTCAGCTGCCGCTTCAGGGGGCGGAAGCCGTACAGCTCGCCGTTGCAGACCACCATGTCGCCGTCCAGCTCAAAGGGCTGCATGCCGGCCTCGGTCAGGCCCATGATGGCCAGCCGGTGGAAACACAGCCAGCCAGAGCCGGTGTCCATGATCTTGGACATATCGGGTCCCCGGGAGAGTGTTCGGTCGAAATACTCCCAAATCTCATGCTTGTCCAGTTTCTTCGTGGAAAATCCCATAATTGCGCACATAAAAAAGCACCTCCGGAAAAAATAAAAGCAGCGAACGATCCTAAAATTTTAGGACGAATCGCTGCCGCATCCGTGGTGCCACCTAACTTGCTGATCGAAAATCAGCCCCTTTGCGGGGTTCCAACAAACCCCTGTGCTTTAACGCCGCACGCCGCGTCTCTCCTACTGGGCTGTCGCCGTTCAGATCGCTGCTCCTGAGTGTTATTCCCGCCGCCCCGTTGTACCGGGCTTCCACTGCCCCCGGCTCGCTGTGACCGTTTGGCCACGGTACTTGTCTCGATCCACGCATTTTCAATATGGCCGAAGCGTTGGCCCGCTCCGAAATTGATGGACTGATTATAGTCCCGCGCAGTTTATTCGTCAAGATTTCAGATGTCAAATTTTCCGTGCTTTTCCTATCAATTTTATGTGTATTTGCAACAAGGACAGTTGTTTCTCTTGACACTCCTCTTTAAATGTGTCATGCTGAAAAAAATGACACAGGAGGGATCAATATGCAGAGGATCAGCTGGATCGGCGTAGGCATCATGGGGAAAGCCATGGTGCGGAACCTGATGAAAGCGGGCTACGAGGTCCACATTTATGCCCGTCACCCGGAAAAAGTGGCAGACGTGATATCCGAGGGTGCCGTACCCCACGGCAGCATTGCGGAGTGCGTAAAGGCCAGCGAGGTGGTCATCACCATGGTGGGCTTCCCCAAGGATGTGGAGGAGGTCTACTTTGCCCCCGGCAATATTCTGGACAGTGCCGCCAAGGGTATGACGCTCATCGACATGACCACCACCAGCCCCACCCTGGCCCAGCGGATCTACCAAGAGGGCGCCGCCCGGAGACTGCGAGTGCTGGACGCCCCCGTCACCGGCGGTGACAGCGGGGCCCGTGCTGGAACGCTTTCCATTCTGGTAGGCGGCGATCAGGCAGATTTCGACGCTTGCCTCCCCATTTTCCAGGCAATGGGCACTAACATCACCTATTTCGGTCCCGCAGGCTGCGGCCAACACGCCAAAATGGCCAATCAGATCATGATCGCCGGAGCGCTCTCCGGCGTGTGTGAAGCCCTGGCCTATGCCAAGGCGGAGGGGTTAGACGGGAATACTTTGCTGGGCGCCGTATCCACCGGAGCCGCTGGCAGCAAGCAGCTGGACTTTCAGGGCAAGAAGATCCTGACAGGTGACTTTGCCCCCGGCTTCTTCATGAAGCACTTTGTGAAAGATATGCGTCTTGCGGAAGAGGAAGCAGAAAACGCCGGGCTGGATCTGAATGTTTTGCAGCAGGCGCTTTCCAACTGTCAATCCTTGATCGACCGAGGCTGCGGTGATCTGGGCACTCAGGCTCTGATCAAATTCTACGAAAAATAACAGATGAACGCAGGAGGCACAGCGTCAATGCTGTGCCTCCTGTTCATTCCGTCTGTCAATCTGTCTCCTTGGGAACCGGTTGAATTTCCAAATAATAATGGGGCTGGTTTGGGTCCAACTTCACCTCCGTAACGCCATTTTCCGGATCAAAACCGATGTTCTGGCCTGTGATTTGGACGTTTTCTGCATGGGTAACGGAGGCTGTCTGGGCCGTGAAGGCCAGAGTGGAATCCAGCGTGGTCATCAGATCATATCCCTGTAAATTCCGATGCTCTGAGCCGGAGCAGGCAAAGTCAAAGCTGGGGGCCTTCCAGTACTGCGCCGTGACCTCCGCCGTACCGCCAGTCGGAACGGTAACCTCCGTTTTCAGATACAGTACCCGATCCACAGACAGCACCTCGTCCATCAGCTCATCCAGCCGTCCGCTGTCATAACGGTCCACCGGTTTATCCGACAACAGGCCGTATTGCTCCAACGCCCGCTCCGCCAGCAAGCAATAAGTTTCCGGGTTCAAAATCTCCGCCGCCTCGCTGAGCCAGCCGTAATAGCCAGGATTTTCTTCCATTGTGTCAAGGATCTCCCGGCACAGGGTCAGCAGCGTCTCATGAAGCGTGGTCTCACTCCGAGTAACGGTGCAGGAAACACCCTCTATCTCCTCGCCGGAATCGCAGCCGCCATCCTGATAGCCTTGTAATGTATAGCCCGTCAGGTCCGTCCCGATCACGATCAGCTTCTTGTCGGTTTTACTCCGCCGCTGACCGTCAGGTACAAAATAGCTGTAAGTGATCTCTCCGGTGCGTTCATCCCAGCCGTACCCCTCAAAGCCGTAGGACAGTACCGTGGTACGGGTTTCATCTGCCGTAAACGTCACCGCCTGGGTAGCCGCCTGATATTGCTCCGTGGGCGCTTCAAAATCCGTAAAGGTATAGACCGTGACCGGCATATCCGCCGGTATTTGCGTCCCGGTAACCGTCTCTCTGTAATCACCGCCGTCCAGAAGCGCCTGATAATCCGTCCATTGGCTGGGATATCGCAGATTCAGGGTAGAAGTGTCACCGCCGCCGGCGCCGCCAAAGCCGCCCGCGTAATCGCCGATAACCAACTCCGTCTCCGCTTTCTCTCCGTTCACCGTCACGCTGGGATCTATGGAAAGCAGATCCTTGATCCCGCCCACAATGGGATACAGCAGGGTCAGCGTCACATCCGTATCGGTTGGATTGCGGAGAACATAGCTGTCCGTCACCGTAGCGCCCCACTGAGAATCGTACCCCTCCGGGTCTGTCCGGGGGGTAAAATCCCAATCCGTGCGGCGTTCCGCCGTCACGCCGGGGTTTTCTTCTGCTGTGGTCAGGGGCAACACCGGCCCGGCATACGACATAAAGGTGACGGCGTCTGCAGCGCCGCCCGCGTTGTTGATCCCGCTGCCCCCCGCACTGGCCCCATAGCCGCGAAATCCGCCGGTGATCAGATAGACGGCTCCCGCCCCGCAGAGCACCATCAAGCAGGCCGCTGCAGCCGCATACCGCCGCCAGACGGGCCGCTTTTTCGCAGGGGTCTCAGCGGCCGCCTCGATCAGACCCTCATCCACCAAACCGATGGCCCGGAACAATCGCTCTGCTTTCATACCACGATCCCCTCCTTTTCCAAAAATGCCCGCAGGGCCTTTCTCGTGCGGAACAGGGCAGATTTTACCCGGCTCTCGCCGCAATCCAGACGCTTTGCGATGGCGGCGATATCCTCGCCGTACCAGTAGCGCCGCAGGAAGATATACCGGTTATCCGTCGTCTGTCCCCGCAGAAACGCGCTGACACATTCCGCCAAAACCCGCTCCTCCGCCGCCTGCTCCGGTCCCCGATGGTCTGGGATGCACTCGTCCAGTTCCCCCAGCAGCGTCTCCATACCCGCGCCCCGGCTTTGGGTCCGCCCCGCCTTCCAGCGGTCCAGCGACAGGTTCCGGGTGATCCGCCCCAGCCAGGCCCGAAGTGCACCTGGTCGCTCCGGCGGTATGGCGTTCCAGGCCCGGAAATAAGTATCGTTAACGCACTCTTCCGCATCGTGATGGCTGCGGAGGATATTCCAGGACAGAGCATGGAGAAAGCTGCCGTACTTCCCGGCGGTAGCCGTAATGGCTCCCTGATCCCGGTCCCAGTAGAGGTCAATGATCTGCGTATCGTCCATAGCCGCGCCTCCTTTTGTCTCTCTGCCCACATAGACGAGAAATCCGTGCGTTCCGTCGCGTAAAAAGTAAAAAATTCTCCGGGGAATCTTCCCCGGAGAATATGGTATCAGATTTTCATACCGGCATCAACCATTCAGCGGCCCGCCGCGTTCTGATAAGGGTCCAGGAAGGGGGTCGGTGTCTTCCGATAGGTAGCCAGACTGACTCCAACCAATGCAGCAGCGCAGGCAATGGCGCCGGGGACCGTAGGCCCGAGGCCGAAGGGCACCCCCGCCAGCTTCCAGCCTACACAAACCGTGAAACCCGCCGCCATACCGGCGATGATGCCGGCCTTGGTGGCCTTTTTCCAATACAGCGCCGCAAATGCCGGCAGTCCTGCCGCCGCCGCGTAAAAGCTCCACGCGAACATCAGAATGCTGTAAGCGTTTTTGATGTACAGGGCGATCACCAGCGCTCCCAAGGGTAGGATCACCGCAAACACGCGGGTCAGCCGCAGTTCCTTTTTCTCAGAAATATTGGGATTGAAGACCTTATAAATATCGTGGACGCAGGTCTGCACGGAGACGATCAGGTAGCTGTCCGCCGTAGACATGATAACGGACAGAATCCCCGCCAGTGCCAGACCCGTCAGGCCCACCGGCAGGATCTCAATGGCCAGAGCCGGGACCACCGCGTCCGTAGAGCCGTACTGGGCCAGTTTTTCCGCCGACACCAGTTGATGTGCCACCACGCCCATGAACCACACCAGTGGAATGGTAAGTCCATAGGCCAGAGTCCCCAGGAACAGGCCCTCCTTGGCCGCTTTCTGGCTCTTGGCAGCGAAGGCCCGCTGCCACATTTCCGCTCCCGCCAGAGTAAAGACGAAATAGGTAATGATATCGCCCACGATGCCGCCATCCAGATAGGGCTTTGCCAATTCCGGAGCAAGTCCCTCCAAAAAGACGGACAAGCCACCCAGCTTGACCAGAGACGCCGAGGGAATCAGAATGTAGACAAACAGAATCAGCATGACAAACTGAAATACATCCGTATAGATCACGCCGAACAGGCCGGAGGTGGCCGTATAGACTATAAACACGACACAGGCGATGAGCGCGCCCATCTCGTAGGAAATTCCGATCTCATTGCCCAGCATATTGATGATGGTGGCGGTGGCCGTCACCTGGGAGGCCACGGTGCCCATCATGGTGAAGGCAATGAGACAGCCCAGGATCACCTTGGTGGTCTTGCCGAAGCGCTGCTCAAAAAGGTCCGGGATTGAGGTCACATGGAACGTAGTGCCCACTGCGGAGATCCGCCCGGCAAAGCCGGAGAAAATAAACATACCCAGAAGATAGGGCAGTGCCGTCATAATGGCCTTGAAGCCGCTGGAATAGGCCACGCCCGCCCGGCCCATAAGGCCGCTGCCGCCAATGATGGTGGCGCACACGGTAGCCATCAGCACCAGTGGACCGAAGGACCGGCCGCCCAGATAGTAGTCGTCCATGCTCTGAACTTTCTTGACCACCACCACGCCGATCAAAACCATGGAAATCAGGTAGGCTGCGATGATGATGAGGTCGATTGCGTGAAGTTGATTGTGAACCATAGGCTGCTCCTTTCCGATTAAGGACCCTTGCCGGATCCGGTTTCCTGCTCTGTGTTCAGGAAGCGTTCTACCGCCTCCTTCGCTTTCTTTTCGCCCACAAAAATAACGGTATCCCCGGCGTACAGCTCCGCGTAAGGGCCGGGGGAAAGAATATCCGTGGTGCCCCGGCGGATGGCAGCCACCGTAGCGCCGGTAGCCTGCCAGAATCGCAGGTCACCCAAATTTTTTCCGATGCCGTACCAGCCATCCGGCACCCGGCAGCTAAACGTAGGCAGCGTCTCCGCCGGTTGAACAGGATAAAGGGTATCCTCCAGAATACTCTGGCACAGTTCCCCCATGCGGCGGTTCAGCGCCTCCTTTTCCTCGATCAGTTCCCGCAGTTTCCGGCGTTTGCTCATCAGATCTGCCCTGTTCTCAAAGTTTTGCAGATAGCGCTTGGCATTGTCCGCAGAGAGCACATATACGCCGCTCTGTTCCTTCACCGCCACCACCCGCATATCACTGAGAAGCTGGATGGCCCGCCGGACAGTCTCCGGCGACACCTCATATTCCGACGAGAGCTTGGACCGACCGGAAATTTTTTCCCCTTCCCGCAGTTCTCCCGCCGCGATCCGCTCAGCCACAGAGATTGCAATCCGCATATACTGGGTCAATCCGTCATTGTCCATAAAGCTCACCCCTTTATTCATACGCCTATTATACAAACTGACAACCTTGATTGCAAGAAAAGTTTTTAGTTTTTACAAAATTTTTACGTCACCTTACGCAACGTAAATTCATTTCGATTCCCGTTTTACAAGGCTCTTGCAAAAAACTCCAAATTCTCTTCGGCTGTCTTGCCGGTCATACGCCCGTCATTGCAAAAAACAGAGGTATGCATCAAATCAACGCATACCTCTAAAATTAAATAGGTGTCAGCGGAAGCTAATCAGGGCCTTCCGTCTTTTGATCTTAACTCATCATGCCTTATTTTCCACGGTTCCGGGCCCGGCGGGCCGTGGAGGAACCGATTCCCAGCTCGATCCGATATTTTGCCACAGTGCGGCGGGCCAGAAAAATCCCCTCCTCCGCCAGCAGGTCGCAAAGTGCCTGATCACTGAGAGGATGGCTGGAATCCTCATCCTTGAAGCGAAGCAGCATCCGCTGCTTCACCGCCTGACGGGACAGTCCTTGCTGTCCCACCGCCCGACTGAAAAAGTATCGCAGCGGATAGATTCCCTGACGGCATTGCAGGTATTTATCCCGCACGGCCCGGGAAACGGTGGAAGGGTGCAGGTCCAGTGTCTCCGCCAGGGAGGACAGCTTCATGGGTGACAGTTCCGCAGTCTGCCCGGAAAAGAATGGTCTCTGCGCGTCCAGAATGGCCTGCGCGCAGCGGCGCAGGGTGCTGCCCCGGCGTTCCAGACTGTCCAGCAGCCATTTGGTCTGCCGCAGCTTCTCCTTTAAATAAGTGCGGGCCTCCGGATCGTCACTCTCCTTGGCCATACTGCTGTAATAAGGGTTCACAGTGACCTTTGGAAGATAGTATTCGTTCAGCAGCACCTGCAATTCCCCTTCCAACTCCACAATGAACACATCCGGCCGGACATAGAGGGTCGGCTCTGCCGGCTGAAACGCCTGACCGGGGTGAGGATCCAAGGCAGCGATGGCCTTCTCCGCCGCCTGAATTTCAGAGATACTGGCCCCAAGGGCCTTGGTGATGGGCCCATAGTGGCTGCGGCTCAGTTCCGTGAGGAACCGTGCGGCAATGTCCATAGCGTAGGGAACGTTGTCCTTCCGGCGGCTCAGCTGAAGCACCAGACACTCCGACAGATCCCGGGCACCCACACCGGCAGGCTCCAAGGACTGAATCGCATCCAGCGCCTGATCTACCATCGTCTGGGGGATCTTCATTTCTGTCAGGCCGTCCAGATCCTCCTGCGTCAGATATCCGTCCTCGTCCACCAGCTCCGCCATATATTTACACAGGGCCAGCATGGGCTTCGGCAGTCGTTTCCGTTCCAACTGATCGCAGAGAAACGCAGACAGGCTGTCCAGCTCCTTATCAGTCGCTCCCGGCTCCGGTGGGGCATCCTCCTCATGGGCAAAGGAGGTCCCAAAGGTCCCCGCGTCCAGCCAACTGGCTTTCTGCCGCAGCTCCGCATAGGCAGAGCGAAGCTCCGAGGCCTCCGAAAGTTCCAAGGTGGGATTCTCCTCGGAGAGATTCCCCAGATAGTCCAGCAACTCCTGAGAATTCATCTGCAAGACTTCCATGGATTGCAGTAGCTGCGGCGTCAGCTTCAGCTCCTGCCGCAGTTCTGTTTTTAAAGAAATGAGATTCATAACAGCTTCATTCCTTCCGGTCCTTCACATATTTGGCGATTTTCCGGACAGCGGTGGCCTGAGAGATGCCCAGTTCCTTCGCCACAGCCACCGTGGTGCCGCAGCGGCGGTAGGAATCCCGGATGATCTGTCCCTCGAAGGCATCCATCCGCTCCGCCAGAGTCCCCTCCTGAGAGGGGAGGTCCGGTGCGCTGCCGCCGCTGTTGTATTCCAGCGGCAGGGCCGTAATGTCCAAAATCGGATTCTGGGCGGTGATGACCAGCCGTTCCATCAGGTTTTCCAGCTGACGCACATTGCCGGGCCAGGGATATTGCTCCAGAAAGGCCACAAACCGGGGACTTAACGCCAGCTGCTTGCCGTATTCCTTGCAGAACCGCTCCAAAAACTGATGCGCCATAGGCAGGATATCCTCAGGGCGCTGCCGCAGAGGGGGAATGTGGACCCGGATGACGTTCAGCCGGTAGAAAAGGTCCGAACGGAACAGCCCCCGCTGCACCTCCTCCTCCAGATTGCGGTTAGTGGCCACCAACAGACGGAAATCCAACTCAATGCGCTTGGTACCGGACACCCGCTCGATGGTCTTTTCCTGAATGAGCTGCAACAGCTTAGATTGAATATGAGGCGGCAGCTCTCCGATCTCATCCAGAAACAGGGTGCCGTGGTTGGCCAGTTCGATCTTACCAATCTTACCGGCAGAGGCCGCGCCGGTAAAGGCTCCCTTTTCATAGCCGAACAGCTCGGATTCAATGAGGTTTTCATGGAGCACCGCGCAGTTGACCTCGATAAAGGGGCCGTTGGCCCGGTTGCTGATGGCGTGGATGGCCTTGGCCACTGCGCTTTTGCCCACGCCGGTCTCCCCGGTGATGAGAATATTGGCCTTCGTGTTGGCGGTATTCAGGATCAGTGTCCATAACCGCTGCATGGCAGGGCTCTTCACCACCAGATCCGTGGCGGTGGCCCGGAGCCGCAGTTCCGCGATCTCCTGCGTATACTGCTGCAAGGAGTCCTGTAAATGCCGGTAGTTCTGCTGAATGGTGTTGATTTGCTCCATGGACACCGTGTTGAAGCACACGGCATATTTCAGCACACCGTTTTGGTCAAACAGCGGAATTCCCACCGTCATGACATTTTTATGGGTGTGGTTGATGGTCTGGGTGGCGGTGATCTTTTTCTTCTGCCGGATGACCTCCGCAGTGATACAGGGCCGGAAGGTCCCGTTCGCTTCCAGATCAAAAGCCGACTTACCCACGATGGAATCGTGGGTAAAGCCAAAGTTCCGCTCATAGTTCTCACTGACTCGGAGAATGATGCCGTCTGCGTCAGAGAGCATCATATCGTCTGCCAGGACCAGATTGTTTTTGGGGCTGAGGATATCGAAAAGTCCCTCCAGATTGATATTTTCCTCAAAGAAATGAGGAAGGTCAGGTGTATGCGCCATGAGAGTACCTCCCGCGTGTGATCTATTCATTTTTGATTATAGCATATTCAAAAGCGAATAGAAAGGGCCAGTGCCAAGTTTCTTCTGTATCTTTTGTAAAAAAATAACCGCCGGCTTTCGTGGTTCTTGCCGAAAGGATGTCCTGCGCAGGGAAAGATATATGCGCATCCAGCCTATTCATTTTTGAATAATTCCCGAATGAGGTCGCTGAAAAAAGGAAAACACCGCCGAAATACCCCGGTTTTTTTGTCGAACCCGCACAGTTGTCAGCCCTATTTTTGTGAAAAACAGCTTGCCAATCTTGGCACATAAATTGCTATATTACTCACTGTACAACCATGGATAGGCTGACGGGTGCAGCTGGACCCACATCTCCGTCAGCACAGACGCTTACATATTATTTTTGAGGAGGAATCTACTTATGTATCAGACCCTTCGTTATGAAAAGCAGGAAAACATCGGCATTCTCACCATCAACCGTCCCGAGGCGCTGAACGCACTGAACTCCACCGTCATCGGCGACCTGGAGCAGGCCATCACCGAGGTGGAGAAGGACGCCGAGCTGGGCGCTCTCATCATCACCGGCGAGGGCCGTTCCTTTGTGGCCGGTGCCGACATCGGCGAGCAGCTCCCCCTGGATGTGGCCGGCGGCCGCAAGTGGGGCCAGCGGGGCAGCGCCCTGATGCGCCGCATTGAGAAGCTGGAGATCCCCACCATCGCTGCTGTCAACGGCTTCGCTCTGGGCGGCGGCTGCGAGCTGGCCATGAGCTGCGACATCATCCTGGCTGCCGGCCCCAACGCTGAGGGCAAGGGCGGCGCCAAGTTCGGCCAGCCCGAGGTTGGCCTGGGCATCACCCCCGGCTTCTCCGGCACCCAGCGCCTGCCCCGCCGCGTGGGCATCGCCAAGGCCAAGGAGCTGATCTTCTCCGGCAAGGTCATCGGCGCCGCTGAGGCTGAGAAGATCGGCCTGGTCAACGCCGTGTATGCTCCCGAGGAGCTGATCCCCGGTGCCATCGCCATGGCCAAGTCCTTCACCGCCAACGCTCCCATCGCCGTGAAGTATTCCAAGGCCTGTATCGACCGCGGCATGCAGATGGACATTGCCGACGGCATCGCTCTGGAGAACGAGCTGTTCGCCATGTGCTTCGCCACCGCCGACCAGAAGGAAGGCATGAGCGCCTTCGTTGAAAAGCGCAAGGAAAAGCACTTCCAGAACAAGTAATTATCCCGCGCGATTCCCGCCGGTCTTACCGGCTGTTCAAAATTCTTATTTAAATAGAGGATTTAGGATATGAAGAAAGTACGTGTCATTACCGCTGAGGAAGCGGCCCTGATGGTCAAGGACGGCGACACCGTCTCCACCGGCGGCTTCGTTAGCTGCGCCTGCCCCGAGGCGCTGACCAAGGCTCTGGAAAACCGTTTCGTGGAAACCGGCCATCCCCGCGACCTGACTCTGTTCTTTGCAGCCGGTCAGGGCCACCGGGACGGCACCGGCGGCGACCACTTCGGCCACGAGGGTATGTGCAAGCGGGTAGTCGGCGGTCACTGGGACCGCGCCGCCAAGCTGGGCGAGTTGGCTCTGGCCAACAAGCTGGAGGCCTATAACCTGCCTCAGGGCGTCATCACCCACATGTACCGCGACATCGCCGCCCACAACATCGGCACCATCACCCACGTTGGCCTGAACACCTTCGTAGACCCCCGTCACGAGGGTGGCAAGCTCAACGAGTGCACCAAGGAAGACCTGGTGAAGCTAGTGAACATTGACGGTGAGGAGCGCCTGCTCTACAAGCCCATCCCCATCAATGTGTGCCTGGTCCGCGGCTCCTACGCCGATGAATACGGCAACTGCACCGTCCACCGCGAGATCGGCCCTCTGGACGTCACCGCCCAGTGCCAGGCCACCAAGAACTCCGGCGGTATCGTCATCGTCCAGGTGGAAAAGATCGTCCAGGGCGGCACCCTGGACCCCCGTCTGGTGAAGATCCCCGGCATCTATGTGGATGCCATCGTGGTGGGTTCTCCCGAGGAAAACAACCAGTGCCTGGGCATGCCCTATGACGGAGCTCTCTCCGGTGAGTTCCGCATCCCCGTGGACGATATCCCCCCCATCCCCATGGACGCCAAGAAGATCATCGCCCGCCGGGCCGCTATGGAGCTGCCTCAGGACGCCATCGTGAACCTGGGCACCGGCGCTCCCGAGAAGATCGCCAACGTCTGCGCTGAGGAGGGCATCTCCAACAAGATGACTCTGACCGTGGAAGCCGGCTCCATCGCCGGTGTGCCCTACGGCGGCACCCAGTTCGGCGGCGCAGCCAACTCCATGGCCATTCTGGACCACAACGTCCAGTTCGACTTCTATCAGGGCGGCGGCCTGGACGTGGCCTTCCTGGGCCTGGCCGAGACCGCTCCCAACGGCGACCTGAACGTCTCCAAGTTCGGCACCCGTCTGGCCGGCGCCGGTGGCTTCATCGACATTACCCAGAACGCCAAGAAGGTCGTTTACTGCGGCACCTTTACCGCCAAGGGCCTCAAGACCGAGTGCAAGGACGGCAAGCTGGTCATCACCCAGGAGGGTGCCAAGAAGAAGTTCGTCAACAAGGTAGAGCAGATCACCTTCTCCGGCGATTACGCCAACAAGGTGCACCAGCCCGTTCTGTACATCACCGAGCGCGCCGTGTTCGAGCTGCGGCCCGAGGGCGTGACGCTGGTGGAGATCGCCCCCGGCATTGACCTCCAGACCCAGGTTTTGGATCAGATGGAGTTCATGCCCAAAATCGCCGATGACCTGAAGCTCATGGATGAGCGCATCTTCCGTGAGGAACTGATGGGTCTGGCTAACGATTAAACATCCCTCTAAGGGGGGAGCGATCCCCCCTTAGTCCCCAAATTAATTAGGAGGATAACAAAAAATGGCATTGATGACCCCCCAAGAATACATTGAGTCCCTGCGGAAGCTGAACACCCGCGTCTACATGTTCGGCGAGAAGATCGAGAACTGGGTGGACCACCCCATGATCCGCCCCTCCATCAACTGCGTGGCCATGACCTACGCTCTGGCTCAGGATCCCCAGTACGCTGAGCTGATGACCGTGAAGTCCAGCCTCACCGGTCACACCATCAACCGCTTCACCCACCTGCATCAGTCCACTGAGGACCTGATGAACAAGGTGAAGATGCAGCGTCTGCTGGGCCAGAAGACCGCTTCCTGCTTCCAGCGCTGCGTGGGCATGGACGCCTTTAACTCCGTCTTCTCCACCACCTATGAGATCGACGAGAAGTACGGCACCCACTATCACGAGAACTTCAAGAAGTTCCTGACCTACGTTCAGGACAACGACCTCACCGTGGACGGCGCTATGACCGACCCCAAGGGCGACCGCTCCAAGGCCCCCAGCCAGCAGGCTGATCCCGACATGTACGTTCATGTTGTGGAGCGCCGTCCCGACGGCATCGTGGTCTGTGGTGCCAAGTGCCACCAGACCGGCTCCATCAACTCCCACTGGCACATCTTCATGCCCACCATCTCCATGGGTGAGGCCGATAAGGATTGGGCCGTCAGCTTTGCCTGCCCCACCGACGCCGAGGGCATGTACATGATCTACGGCCGTCAGTCCTGCGACACCCGGAAGATGGAGGAGGACGCCTCTATCGACGTGGGCAACGCCAAGTTCGGCGGTCAGGAGGCTCTGGTGGTTCTGGATCACGTGTTCATCCCCAACGAGTACATCTTCCTCAACGGCGAGTATGAGTTCGCCGGCATGATCGTGGAGCGCTTCGCCGGTTATCACCGTCAGTCCTACGGCGGCTGCAAGGTGGGCGTGGGCGACACCCTGATCGGCGCCGCTGCTCTGGCCGCTGAGTACAACGGCGTGGAGAAGGCCTCCGCCGTCAAGGACAAGCTCATCGAGATGACCCACCTGAACGAGACCCTGTTCTGCTGCGGCATCGCCTGTTCCGCCCAGGGCTTTAAGACCAAGGCGGGCAACTATCAGATCGACCTGCTGCTGGCCAACGTCTGCAAGCAGAACGTCACCCGCTTCCCCTATGAGATCGTGCGTCTGGCAGAGGACATTGCCGGCGGCCTGATGGTCACCATGCCCTCTCAGGTGGACTTCCACAGCGATATGGTTGTTGGCCGGAACGGCGAGACCATCGGCCAGATCTGCAACAAGTTCTTTGCCGCCCGCGAGGGTGTCTCCACCGAGAACCGTCAGCGCATCATGCGCTTCATCGAGAACCTGTGCCTGGGCGCAGCCGCTGTCGGCTACCGCACCGAGTCCATGCACGGCGCCGGTTCTCCTCAGGCCCAGCGCATCATGATCGCCCGTCAGGGCAACATCCAGGGTAAGAAGCAGCTTGCTAAGGACATCGCCGGCATTGTGGACTGATTCTGAGACGGGTTGATCCCCCTCGGACACGCTGCCCCTGACGCGCCCAGCGGTGGGCATGCCGTCCCGCGGGCAGCAGCGTTCTGACCGGGCAGCGCCCGGTCAGAACAAATGATAAACTGTGATATCTGTCCCTGCGACATATCAATATAGCCTTTCCAAAATTTACATAAAAGGAGAAAGCATTATGGATTTCAATCTGAGCCCTGAGCATCTGTTGATCCGGAAGATGATGGCTGAGTTCACTGAGAACGAAGTGAAGCCCATCGCTGCCGAGACCGACGCCAAGACCCTCTATCCCCGTGAGAACATCGAAAAGCTGTTCGACCTGGGTGTCATGGGTATGTGCATCCCCAAGGAGTACGGCGGACAGGGTGCTGACCCTCTGGCCAGCGCTATCTGCATCGAGGAGCTGTCCAAGCAGTGCGCCTCCACCGGCGATATCGTGGCTACCCACAACGGCCTGTGCTGCGATCCCATCCTGACTCACGGCACCGAGGAGCAGAAGGCCAAGTATCTGCCCATGCTGTCCACCGGTCACAAGGTCGGCGCCTTCGCTCTGACTGAGCCCAACGCCGGTTCCGACGCTTCCAAGGGCCAGACCGAGGCCAAGCTGGAGGGCGACCACTATGTGATGAACGGCTCCAAGATCTTCATCACCAACGGCTATGTGGCCGATGTGTTCGTGGTCTTTGCCATGACCGATAAGTCCAAGGGCACCAAGGGCATCTCCGCCTTCATCGTGGAGTCCTCCTTCCCCGGCTTCTCCGTCGGCAAGCACGAGGAGAAGATGGGCCTGCACGGCTCTCCCACGGCTGAGATCGTGTTCACCGACATGATCGTCCCCAAGGAGAACATGCTGGGCCGCGAGGGCAAGGGCTTCAACATCGCCATGCAGACCCTGGACGGCGGTCGTATCGGCATTGCCGCTCAGTCCCTGGGTATTGCCGAGGGCGCTCTGGAAGAGGCCAAGGCTTACACCAAGGGCCGTGTCCAGTTCGGCAAGCCCATCAGCAAGTTCCAGAACACCCAGTTCACCTTCGCTGACATGGAGCTGGGCTGCGAGGCCGGTCGTCTGCTGACCTACCAGGCCGCCATGAAGAAGGGTTCCGGTGAGCGCTACACCAAGGAGGCTGCCATGGCCAAGCTGTTCTGCTCTGAGCACGCTATGAAGACCACCACCAAGGCGCTGCAGATGTTCGGCGGCTACGGCTACACCAAGGATTATCCCATGGAGCGCATGATGCGCGACGCCAAGATCACGGAGATCTACGAGGGCACCAGCGAGGTCCAGCGTATCGTCATCTCCGCCAACATGGGCCTGTAAGGAGGAGAAGTCGAAATGAAGATTTATGTTTGTGTCAAGCAGGTACCCGATACCTCCGGCAAGGTGGCTGTCAATCCCGATGGTACTCTGAACCGTGCTTCCATGCAGACCATCACCAACCCCGATGATATGAACGCTGTTGAGGCCGCCCTGAAGCTGAAGGACGCCACCGGCTGCAAGGTCACCGTTGTCACCATGGGCCCCCCTCCCGCTGCCGGTATGCTGCGTGAGCTGATGGCCATGGGCGCTGACGAGGGCGTGCTGGTTTCCGCCCGTGAGTTCGGCGGTTCCGATACCTACGCTACCTCCCAGATCCTGGCCGCCGCTCTGAGCACCCTGGGTGTTGAGAAGGACGATATCGTGATGTGCGGCCGTCAGGCTATCGATGGCGATACCGCTCAGGTCGGTCCCCAGATCGCTGAGAAGCTGCACCTGCCCCAGGTCACCTATGCCGCCGACATCAAGAAGGACGGCGACACCATCACTGTCCAGCGCATGCTGGAGGATGGCTACATGACCATCAAGGTCCAGACTCCCTGCCTGCTGACCTGCATCAAGGAGCTGAACAACCCCCGCTATATGTCCATCGGCGGCATCCTGTCTACCTACAGCAAGCCCCTGACCACTCTGGGCTATGAGGACCTGAAGGATCATCCCCTGATCGACGCTACCACCATCGGCCTGAAGGGCTCTCCCACCAACATCTTCAAGAGCTTTACGCCTCCTCAGAAGGGCGTCGGCATGATGCTGGAGGGCGACGGTAAGGAAACCTGCGAGAAGCTGGCCGGTATTCTGGCCGCTAAGCACATCATCTAAGAAAGGGGATAGAAAATCATGTCTAATTTCAATAGTGCTGATATCGCTGCTTTCAAGGATGTATGGGTGTT
>NZ_JACOQI010000027.1 GCF_014297285.1 Dysosmobacter segnis | reverse complement strand
AACCTATTACGAAAAGAAAATATCCGAAGGTCTGCATTACATGAATGTGATTGGTCATGTCAGCAGAAAGATGACCGCTGTGATCTTCGCTGTCCTCCGGGATGGACAACCGTACCAACTCATTTTGCAATCTGCCGGTTAACTGAGCTGCATCATTTTCATCCGGCCCGCAAAGGGTCTGGTTCTTTGTGCCCTTTTCCGATATATCCCTTATACACGCAAGCAGAAATTTTATCCCTTGACAAACCCATAGCCGACTGCTTTCTTTTTCGTCCTCGAAAAAGCCGTGAAAAGCGCAGGAAACGCAGTCATACCAACGTTTCCAATGCATCGATCACACGGACTTCAACACCTCCGGCACAAGCGCCTCACATTTGCTTCCGCTGACAAAAGTGGGTACACACTCGGCTTTCTGAGAAAGATCGCACACAACGGCTCACACGGCGAAACAGGGGCCTTCCGGACGGGGCCGCTATCACTACCCTCGACACGAACTGCACGTTCACGAAAATCCCCGGGCCGGGTGTCAGAACGGCGTACTTTGCCGCTTTTTGGTCTTGGTCGGATGTACTCCAGAAGAACGTAGAAAGCCTTCGGAACAGCGATGCGCTTATGCGTGTCGCTGTTCCGAGGCGCCGCGGCCCCGTTGGGCTGCGTGATCTTTTCCGTTTCTGTCGAAATTGCGGCTTGTACACACTCGGCTCTCCGAGAAAAATCGCACACAAGGGCTTACACGGCGAAACACGGGGCGTTTTGGGTGGGGGCGCTATCACTACCCTCGGAGCGTTCCGCGCGTTTCGGAAACCCTGCGTGGCCGGGGCTTAAAACGGCAAACTTTGCCGCTTTTGGGTCTTGGTCGGGAGGTGCTCTCGAAGAACGCAGAGAGCCTGCGGAACAGCGATGCGCTTATGCGCGTCGCTGTTCCAAGGCGTCGCGGCCCCGCTGGGCTGCGTAATCTTTTTTCGTTTCTGTCGAAATTACGGTTTTCACACTCTGTACTCAAGGCTTTCCGCGTGTGCGAGACATAGGAGGTATCACTATTCCCGTTCTTTTCTCTTGTAAACAAATCCCGCCGGGGCAAGCCCCGGCGGGATGGTTACCGATGAAGTGGATTTGAATTTCTGCCTGCAAACCGCATTTGGCTGCCGCTTACGCCTCACCGCCTACAATTCGTTCGTAGGTCCGGGCCGTCAGACCGTACACCAGCGCGTACACTGCCGCGAAAACCGCCAGCGTCCCCGCCGTGCAGAGAGCAAACATGCCCACCTCGTGCAGACCGAACAGCTCCAGAATGCGGCAGAGCATGGGGAAGGCCGCCAGAATGTGCAGCCCCGCCGTCAGCAGGGGCAGGAAGAACACCAGCAGAATCTGTCCCCGGATGGAGGCGCCCACCTCCCGGCGGCTCATGCCTACCTGCTGCATGATCTGATAGCGGCGCTGATCCTCATAGCCCTCGGAGACCTGCTTGTAGTAGATGATGAGCACCGTGGCCATCAGGAACAGCAGTCCCAGGAAGATGCCCAGGAACAGGAAGCCGCCGTACATTGCGTAGAATTCCTCCGCCATCTCCTGGCGGCTGGCCACGCCGTATCTCCCATCGGAGACTGCCAGAACGGCCTTGGCGCAGGCCAGCTTTTCGCTGTCGGCGCCGTCGGTGTTCAGGTGGATGCGGAAGGTCCGGCGGGCCAGATCCGTGTTCATCAGATGCTCTGCCAGGGTACCGTCCGCCACCAGGCCCAGCATAACCTCGTTGGTGACGATGGCGCTGTCCCCGGCGGGGAAGCTGTCCAGCCGGGCTTTCACCTGAATGGGTGCCTCCTCATACTCATAAAAGAAGGTCTCCGGCAGCTGAAAATCGCCGTCCGCATAGGCCAGCACCTGGTTTTCCCCCAGGGCGACAGTTTCCCCCGTCAGGCGGCTGTACTCCTCCGCTGTTAGGACCGTGATCTCCGTTAGAAGGCCGCTCTGGCTCATGTCCGTCAGCAGCGTATTGCCGCTGTATCTGGCATGGAAGGAGGCGGACGTCTCATAGCGGAGATCCGCCATCTGCCGCCCAGCGTCTGCCACGGTCCGCTGCACCAGGTCCAGCGTTGCAGCGGGGTCGGTATCATCCTTTAGCGTCTGGGTCACCAGAATATCGTCGGGATACCTGCCGTCCAGAGATTTCTCCGCCCCCAGATAGAGACACAGGGTCCCGGACACCGTCACCAGTACCATGCAGGCCAGGATGCAGATGTTTGCAAGGCCAACGGCGTTCTGCTTCATGCGGTACAGCAGGCCGGAGATGGCGGTGAAGTGGCGGGTCTGGTAATAGAAGCTCTTGTTGGCCCGCAGACGTTTCAGCAGAGCGATGGACCCGGCGGTAAACAGGCAGTAGGTGCCGAGCATCACCAGAATGACCGCCACAAAGAACAGCATCAGGGCGTTCACCGGGTTCCGGGTGGTGAGGGCGATGGCATAGCCCCCCAGCAGCGCCGCCAGCCCCAGGACTGCCAACAGCCGTTTCGTTTTCGGTTCCCGCTCTCCGGCACTGTCGCTGTGGAGCAGTTCAATGGGCCGGGACCGTCCCAGGCGCAGCAGGTTCCATAGAAGCGCCAGCAGAAACAGCACCCCCAGCAGCGCCGCCGTTTCTCCCACGCCCCTGACGCTGACGGAGAAGCCGAACTGCACCGGGATCTGCACCAGCTTCAAAAGCAGCAGCAAAATCAGCTTGCTGAGCAGGATGCCCGCCGCGATGCCGCCGGGAATCACGACGGCGGCGCACAGCAGCGTCTCCCAAAAGCACAGGGCGGCGATGTGGCGCTTTTCCAGGCCCAGAATGTTGTAGAGTCCCAGTTCCTTCTGCCGCCGCTTCATCACAAAGCTGTTGGCATACAGTAGCAGCACGGTGGAAAACAGCGCCACCACAAAGCAGCCGATGGACATCATGACCTGCAGGTAGGCGGCGCCCCGCACCGTCTGGATGACCTCGTTCCAGGTCAGGAACCGCAGGATATAATACATGGCCGCCAGCGCACCACAGGAGAGGAGATACGGGCCGTAATACCGGCTGTTGCGGACCATGTTCACCAAGGCCAGCCGGGGAAAGAAGCTGCGCTTACCCATGGTTCTCACCGCCTTGGGTCAGCACCGTCAACGTGTCGGAGATGCGGCGGAACTGGGCCTCCCGGCTCTCACTGCCCCGGTAGAGCTGGTGATACACCCGGCCGTCCCGCAGGAACAGTACCCGCCCCGCGTGGCTGGCGGCCTTGACGGAGTGGGTCACCATCAGGATGGTCTGGCCGCCCTTGTTGATCTCGCCGAACAGCTCCAGCAGATTGTCAGAGGACCGGGAGTCCAGGGCGCCGGTGGGCTCGTCCGCCAGAACGATCTGAGGGTCCGTGATGAGGGCCCGGGCCACTGCCGCCCGCTGCTTCTGTCCGCCGGAGACCTCATAGGGGTACTTGTTCAGGATGTCGGCGATGCCCAGCTGCTCTGCCAGGGGCTTCAGCTTTCGCTCCATTTCCTCGTAGGGCCGTCCCGCCAGCACCAGGGGCAGGAAGATGTTGTCCCGCAGGGAGAAGATGTCCAGCAGGTTGAAGTCCTGGAACACAAAGCCCAGATGAGAGCGGCGGAAGGCCGCCAAGTCCCGTTCCCGGACGTCGGACAGGGCCTTGCCGTTCAAAAACACCTCTCCGGCGGTGGGGCGGTCCAGAGCCGCCAGAATATTCAGCAAGGTGGTCTTGCCGGAGCCGGACTCGCCCATGATGGCCACATACTCCCCCGGCTCCACGGAGAAATTCACGTTTTGTAGCGCCTCCACCTGTCTGCCGCCGAAGCGGCTGGTGTAGACTTTCTGCAGGTGCTGTACTTCCAATAATGGCATAAAGGTTCCTCCTTTTGTAGCTTGGCACCATCCTACCAAAAAGCCGGACTGTCCGCCATCGTTTTGGCTTACAGTCCAGCTCCGTATCTTACAATTTTGTAAGGTTATTCAACCATGCGCCACTCCCGGCTCAGGTCCAGCCGCACCAGCGTCCCCTGACCGGGCCGGGAGGTGAGGGAGATGCCGTGATTCAGCCGGTCCATCACCTGACGGCAGAGGTACAGCCCGATCCCCGTGGACTTCTTGTCCGCCCGGCCGTTGTATCCGGTGAAGCCCTTTTCAAACACCCGGGCCTGGTCCTCCTCCCGGATGCCGATGCCGTTGTCGGCGATGACCACCGTGGCGCCGTCTCCGTAGATGCGGATGGTTCCGCCTGCTGGGGTGTATTTCAGGGCGTTGGAGAGGACCTGCTCCACCACGAACAGCAGCCACTTCTCGTCCGTCAGCACGGTCTTTCCGGTCTCCTGAAAATCCAGGGTGATCTTTTTCAGAATGAACATCTTGGCGAACTTCCGCACTGCCTGCCGCAGGATGTCATCCAGCGGATACTCCCGCAGGACGTAGTCCGTGGAGTCGCTGTCCAGCCGTAAGTAGGAGAGCACCATCTCCACGTACTGCCCGATCTTCAGCAGCTCCATCTCCAGCTCTCCCCGGTGGGGGGAGTCGTCCTCCTGCAGCAGCAAATCCATGGCGGCGATGGGCGTTTTGATCTGGTGGACCCAAAGGGAGTAGTAATCCGTCAGCTCCCGGAAGCGGCTTTCATTCTCCGCCGCCAGCCGGGCCCGGTCCCGGCAGACTGCCTGCAGCAGCGTCTGATAGTCCTCCTCCAGCAGTCCCCGGGCGGGCGGCAGGGGCAGGGCCTTCTCCCCCGCCTGCCGCAAAAGCCGCTGCAGCTCCCGGTGCCGCCGGAGAAAGCGGCTGTATCCCATGGCAAAGAGCACCAGCCCCAGTGCCAGACACAGCGCACCGGCATAGAGCACTGCCTCCAGGGGCAGGTCGTAGAGGGCGAATACCGCCGCGAATATGCAGACGGCCCCCGCCAACAACAGCAGCAGCTTGTATTGGCGTTTCAGGTAAGCCAGCAGCATTCTCAGCCCTCCACCAGATAGCCCGCGCCCTTCCGGGTACGGATGAAGTCCGTCAGTCCCGTGCTCTCCAGCTTCTTCCGCAACCGGGCCACATTCACCGTCAGGGTGTTCTCATCCACAAAGCTGTCGGATTCCCACAGCCGGGTCATGATGGCCTCCCGGCTGACGATCTCGCCCCGGTGCTCCAGCAAAAGCTGCAAGATCTTGAACTCGTTCCGGGTCAACTCTACCTTCTGTCCGTTGGCTGTCAGGGTCCCGTCGGACACGTTCAGCACCGCGCCGCCGCAGGAGAGCAAGTGGGCGGTACCGGCGAAGTCATAGGCTCGCCGCAGCATGGCCTGCACCTTGGCGGAGAGCACCTGCAGGTGAAAGGGCTTGGCCAGCAGGTCATCCCCGCCCATCTCCATGGCCATCACCAGGTTCATGTCGTCTGAGGCGGAGGTGAGGAACAGAATGGGGACCTTGGACACCTTTCGGATTTCCCGGCACCAGTGGTAGCCGTTGAAAAAAGGCAGGGAGATATCCAGCAGCACCAACTGCGGGTCAAAAGCGGCAAAGTCCGACAGCACATCGTCGAAGCGTACCGCGCAGGCCACCTGATATCCCCAGCTCTCCAAATGCCGCTGCACGGCGCTGGCGATGACGGCATCGTCTTCCACCACAAAAATTCGGTACACTGGTGATTCCCCCTTTCCATCATGCTTTTATTCTGATTGGAGCATAGCATCCGGGCTGGA
Organism: Dysosmobacter segnis; assembly: GCF_014297285.1. Taxonomy (GTDB): domain Bacteria; phylum Bacillota; class Clostridia; order Oscillospirales; family Oscillospiraceae; genus Oscillibacter; species Oscillibacter segnis. The sequence goes on along the minus strand of NZ_JACOQI010000027.1, from coordinate 26,914 downwards.
AAAAGTCAAATTTTAGTAGTACATTTCATACACGCCGGTTTCCTTAACTTCTCGCAGGAAGAAAGACAGCTGTTCAGCGGTAAGGGTTTTCATTTCCTTAGCCTATCAGGTCAAGGGCTTTGACGAGGTTTTAGAGGTTGAAGCGCAGTTGGTGGACAACGGCCCGACTCCTGTCACGGCCGCCAAGCAGGTAGAAAGTCTAAAGGAAACCTTTACTCAACTGCAAACTCTGTTTGTGATCGTGTCCGGTTTCATCGTAGTCATTGCGCTTATTGCCGCTGCTGACGGATGACGGATTGTTGACGGATGCGTCCGAAGAAACCGCAACAAATATCGAAGGATTCCCGAAAAACATGAGGATTCCGTATTGACCCACTTTTGACCCAGAACGGGATCGGAACGGGCAGGGCTGGACGGAAACAATGGAAGATCCGCCGAGCGAACGGCGGTAAAAAGCACAAATCGGAGCCGAAACGGCTCCGATTTGCGCTTGAGACTGCCTCATAACCCGGAGGTCGCAGGTTCGAGTCCTGTCTCCGCAACCAGAAAGTCCTGATTTCTTGCGAAATCAGGACTTTTTCCGCACTTTTGTGCCCAATAACTTACTTCCCATTTTTTCTGACCCAAACGCTGACCCCAACGGGGGCGGATAGCGGAAAGCACTATACCGCACCAGAGAGGATGTTACCCATTGTCTTTGCCGCTTCACGCTTGGCCGAGGTCGTTACATGAGCGTAGGTGTCCAACGTGAAGCCTGCCGAAAAATGCCCCAGCATGCCAGATACGGTTTTGATGTCCACTCCGTTTTGCAGGGCCAGCGTTGCGAAGGTGTGACGCAGGTCATGGAAACGCACCTTTGGCAGCCCTGCCCGCTTCAGGACGCGGTGCAGCATATGCAGGACGCTGTCCGGGGACATGGGGCCTCCGGTGGGTGACGGAAACACCCACTCGCTGTTACCCGTTTTTCTTCTTTGTTGCATCAGAACGTCTATCGCATCTGTCGACAGCGGCAAGGTGCGGTAGGCATTTTTCGTTTTCAACGGCATCTCAATGATTTTGCCGTCGATGCGCCCGATCTGCCGTTGAACCCGGAGGTCTCCTTTTTCCAAATCAATGTCCAACCATTTTAATCCGAGCAACTCGCCCCGCCGCAGGCCGGTGGTCAGGTCGATGTAGTACAGGGCGAACACGCCGCTGTCTTTTGCCTCGCGGAGGAAGGACGTCAGCTGCTCAACGGGAAGCGTCTGCATTTCCTTGCGCTCCGCCTTCGGCAACGCGCAGCCATCTGCCGGATTGTGGGCGATCAGCCGCTGCTCGACTGCCAGCTTCAGGGCAGAGGAAATGATTTGATGGATGTTGCGCACTGTTTTGGCGCTCAGTCCCTTGGGCTGCTTCTGTGCTTCGATTCGCTCTACCCGCCCTTCCGCCAACAATTTCTTGTAGAACTGTTGCAGATGCAGCGTCGTCAGATCATTCAACGGGATCTTGCCGAGCTGCGGCTTGATGTGGTTTTCGATGTAGCCATGATAGGTCAGGTAGGTGGATGGGCGCATCTTGATTTTGGCATAGTTCTCGTACCACACTTCTAACCAGTTACCCACGGTGTAGGTCTTGGCCCGTCCGTAGTCGATTCCCACATTTTCCTCGATGGCTTTCTTCAGCTTTTCCTTGACTTCTGTCTGCGTCTTGCCAAGAACGTTCTTGATGATGGCCTTGCCAGTTTCCGGATCGTGACCGACCGTGTACCGCCCCTCCCAGCGTCCGTCCTTTCGTTTGCGGATATTTCCCTCCCCGTTTGCTCGTCTTTTTGGCATGGTATCAGCCTCCTTTGCTAACGAACAATACCGTAACCAACAGAGGAAAGCTATCCAAAGGCGGAACTGTTATCAGAAAGTTATCATTTGAAGGGGACGCCCTATCTTTGTCTATTGCGGCGCAATTTTTGCGCTGCCGGGGGCGTTCTCTTTAGTTACAGCGGTGCGATTTTTGAACGGTCGAAAGTCTATTTTCATTGACTGCGGTGACTCAAAACACGCTTGCCCTGCACCATTGATCACGCGAAGGTGATTACCTCGATTTCCTTCCGAAACGGCCACAAGGCACCACCAAAATCCTTGGGACATCTGCGTTTGCGGGAACCAAGACGCCAGCCGCTCTGAAATTTTCTTCAAAAGACGCCACAACCGACTGCGCTGAAACCCCCGTCAACTGCCCGCACTGCGGGCAGAAGTGGCGGCTGCGGCGGCGCTTGCGACGCCAGCCCTTTATCCTGCTTTCTTTTTCGTCCTCGGAAAAGCTGCGAAAGGCGTAGGAAATGCAGTCATACCAACGTTTCCAGCACATTGTCCACACGGTCTTCAACACCTCCGGTACAAACGGCCCATGTTCGCTTTCGTGGGCGAAAGCGGGTACACACGCCACCCCAGCCCTGAGCCGCGCACACAGCGGCTTACACGGCGAAACAGGTGGCGTTTTGGGTGGGGGTGGTATCACTACCCTCGGAGCGTTTCACACGGTTCGGAAACCCTGCGTGGCCGGGTGTCAGAACGGCGTACTTTGCCGCTTTTGGGGCTTGGTCGTGGGTGCTCCCAAAGAACGCAGAGAGCCTTCGGGACAGCGATGCGCTTATGCGTGTCGCTGTTCCGAGGCGCCGCGGCCCCGCTGGGCCGCGTGATCTTTTCGCAATTTGGTGATGTTGCTGTTTTTTCACTCTGTGCGCAGTACTTTCTGAACGTGCGGGGTGGGGGTGGTATCACTACCCTCAGCGCGCTTTACGTGCTGCTGAAACGCCGGACGGTCGCTTGTCAAAACGGCTCATTTGCCATTTTTTGAGGTCGGCGGACATCATTGGTTCCAGCGGCGCAAAATGTGCTTGACAGGTAAGTCTACTTATGATAGACTTCAAGTATCAAAAATCTATCATAAATAGACCAACAAAGAAAGGGGGCACACATGGACGGTTACAAACTGGGCGTTGTTGAGACGCGTTTTGCGGAACTCATCTGGCAGCACGAGCCGCTGACCTCTGGCGAGCTGGTGAAACTATGCGAACAGGAGCTGCAATGGAAAAAATCCACGACCTACACAGTACTCAAAAAACTTTGCGAACACGGTATCTTTCAGAACGAAAACGGCACGGTCACTTCTCTTCTCTCACAGGAGGGCTATAACGCCGTACAGAGCGAGAAATTTGTGGAGGACACCTTCGACGGTTCTCTTCCCGCGTTTCTGGCGGCTTTTACCACCCGGAAATCTCTTTCGGAGAAGGACATTGCGGAAATTCAGCGCATGATCGACCGCTGCGGAAAGGAGTGAGCCAATGGCCGCCGTCTTTTTGAAGCTCTTGAATCTAAGCATTTCCGCAAGCTGGCTGGTGCTGGCCGTGCTGGTACTGCGCCTGGTATCAAAGCGTTCGCCCAAGTGGGTGAATGTCCTGCTTTGGGGTATTGTCGCGCTGCGGCTGGTTCTGCCATTCTCCATAGAGAGCGCGTTGAGCCTGATTCCCAGTGCCGAAACGGTCAGTCCCGCAGCCGTGCAGTTTGACCCCGCGCCGACCATCACCAGCGGCGTGAGCGTTATCGACAATGCTGTGAATCCCTCGCTCAGCGAGCATTTTTCCGCCGTGCCAACAGCCAGCGTCAACCCGCTCTATGTCTGGACGGAGATCGCAGGCTGGGTGTGGCTCATCGGCCTTGGAGCCATGCTGCTCTATGCGCTCGTGAGTTATCTTCGGTTGCGTCGGCGCGTGAGTGTATCGCTCCCCGTTCAAGATCACATTTATCTTTGCGATGCCATTTCCTCGCCGTTCATCCTCGGCGTTGTAAAACCACACATCTATCTGCCCTCCGATCTGGACGAGGTGCAGCGGCAGAATGTACTGGCGCACGAGCAAGCGCATCTCGCGCGGCGTGACCACTGGTGGAAGCCGCTGGGCTTCGCGCTGCTTGCGGTTTACTGGTTCAACCCCGTGCTGTGGCTCGCCTATACACTGCTCTGCCGCGACATTGAACTGGCCTGCGATGAGCGGGTGATCCGCACGATGGACGAGAGCGCCGTCAAGACCTATTCCACGGTGCTGCTTGCGTGCAGTATGCCGCGCAAGGCGGTCATCACCTGCCCGCTGGCGTTCGGTGAAGTTGGCGTCAAAGAGCGTGTGCGGAATGCGCTTCACTACAAAAAGCCCGCGTTCTGGGTGGTCGCGGCGTCGGTCGCTGTGTGCGTCGTTGTGGCGGTGTGCTTTCTGACCGATCCGGAACACGAAACGATGAAGTGGGCGAAGAATCTGCGCGTGGATGATGTGGTGCGTGTTGAATTGACGATTATGCCGCAGGCGACCGACAAGCAGTATAAAGACTTCAATGCAGACGAGATTGCCGAGGCGGTTGCACTCATCAACAAAAGTAGCGGACGGTATGTCCGCAGTATGGAGCCGCTTACCGGCGGCAGCACCGAGCTCTATGTCACCACGACGGACGGTGTGCGGCACACGGTCGTGAACAACGGCAACGTCTACCTCTGCATTGACGGCGACGCCTACCGGAATTTCTACGTCACTTGGCCGTACACCGAGGGGGATTCCCCTCTGCCTGACAGTTTTCAGGTCGGTGATACGCAAGCTGCCGATGCGAACCGCTTCTATGTGGATGATTGGAGCATCTGCATTGTTGGTCAATGGCTGCGCAACGCCGGAACTCGTATATGGTGGTCTGACAGCAGCGACGCTTACCTCGGCGTTGTGAAGCATACCGGTCTTGCGGATGAGCTGACCGGCCTGCAAAACGCCGGTCGCGCCGTAGAGGAGCTGGACGGCTGCTACCGCTGTGTCACACAGGAGGGGTTTAGCAACACGGTTGTCTACCTCTATCCCGCGCCGTCCGGCGAGTCGTACTACCGGGTAGAGACCCATTGGAGCTACGACGACGCGGACGAGCCAGAGGTTGAATTGCAGGCAAGGCAGCTTCGCACGATGGCGGAGAGCTTCCGTGTGGAAAATGGAAGCAGTATGGCAGATGCCCTCATCGGCAGCTACGCCGATGACATGGGCTCCAGTCTGACGATCCGGAAAAACACCGATGGCAGCTATGCGGTGGACCTTGGCATCTATAAGTTTACTTCTGTCGACAATACAGTAGGAAACTATGACCCACAAACGGATACTCTATATTTCTCTGGCGCAGCGGATATTGGCGGCACTCTCGCGGCAGATGTAACCACAGACGGGACCGGGCGCCTGATCGTTACATTGACAGAATCTCCCGTTTCCACAAGCTATCTTGCCGCAGGCGCGGTGTTTACTTTCTGGCCCCGCGTAACCGGATACCCCCAGTACGATGTGGTGTTGGCCAATATCTGCGATCTCCGCCTCGCCGGTACACACGGCACCGAAACAGATTTCAGTTCTGATCTTTTGACAGCGAACGACTACTACCAGACACCCGGCTGGCTGCTGCGCGATCTTGACGGTGATGGGATCCCTGAACTGCTGCTCGGTGCGAATTGGGATGAAGGACACGCCGTGATTTTCAACATCTACCGCTATGGCGGTACGAGAGCCGTCCGCGTGGTCAACGGTTGGAACCGTAACCGCTGGTATCTCTGCACCGATGGCAGTCTGGCAAACGAAGGCAGCAGCAGCGCATTTGAAAGCAACTACTCTTACTACCGCTATACCAGCGGAGAGTTACAGCATCTGGAAACACTGCTGTATCTGGATGACGGTTCCGGCGGCTCACCATGGCGCTACTCCGTCACAACGGATCAGTATGTCAACAGTGGTGACTTTCACTCTGTCACCGAGGCCGAAGCAACTGCCGTGATGGACAAATACACCCACGAAACGCTGGCCTTTACGCCATTTGTGGTATGAGGATAGATAGTGTGGACTGTGGCGCAAGGTTGCAGTTCGCCAGTCCCTCCGGATATTACCGCCTCTGACCCACTTTTGACCCAGAACAGGATCGGAGCGAGTAGGGCCGGACGGAAACAATGGAAAACTCACCGAACAAATGGCGGTAAAAAGCACAAATCGGAGCCGAAATGACTCCGATTTGCCCTTGAGACTGCCTCATAACCCGGAGGTCGCAGGTTCGAGTCCTGTCTCCGCAACCAGAAAGTCCTGATTTCTTGCGAAATCAGGACTTTTTCCGCACTTTTGCGTCCAATATCTTACTTGCCACTTTTTCTGACCCAAACGCTGACCCCAACGGGAGCTAAACTGTACCCAAGAAAATGGACACGAGATTTTGACCCATGGCCCCGTTCGGCGGACACGCATTTGACCCATAGGGTCAGAAGCGCCGCACCTGTGTTATGATAGAACTACCGAACGGAGGTGCTGTATGGGCACGAAGAAGAAATTCACACAAGAGGAACTGAAGCATCTGCAGGCAAACCCCTACACGCTGCGGGTGACGGCAAACAGCATATCCTACACCCTCGCTTTCAAGGAGGCGTTCTGGGCGCTCAATCTCCAGGGCTACACCGGCACAGCCGCCTTCCGCAAGCTGGGCTATAACACGGAAGTTCTGGGTTTCGAGCGGATCCACAATACTACAAAGCGCATCCGGCGGGAGGCCAGATCGCCGGAGGGCTTTCATGAGGGCGCCCGGGGCGGTGTGCGTATACCAGGCGGCGGGAACAACCAGACAGAGGGGGCGTCCGCCCCGTCTGACGAAGCCGCCAGACGCATGAAACGGGAGATTTTGTGTCTCCAGCAGCAGATGGCGTTCTTAAAAAAAGTCATGCGGCTGCACGGCAAGCTGGGAGAATAGCCATGGACAGCGCCGGAGAGAGATTTGAGGCCATTCGCGCCGCGTTGGCGGATCGGAACAACATCCTCACCGTGAAAGACCTGTGCGAATTGGCAGGTGTCTCCCGCTCCGGCTACTACAACTGGGTGCGTTCTGAAAAAAACAGAGAGCTGCGGGAGGCGAAGGACCGGGCGGCATTCGAACAGATCCTGGAGGCATACCGGTTCCGGGGCTACGCAAAGGGCGTTCGCGGCATTCATATGCGGCTTTTGCACATGGGTATCCGAATGAACGTGAAGAAGATCCGCCGCCTGATGCGGAAATACAAGCTCACCTGCCCCATCCGAAAGCCGAATCCCTACCGCGGATTGCAGCGATCCATCCGAATGGGCAGCGCCGCGGAGAATTTGGTCAACCGGGAATTCGAGTCTCATGGGCCGAGAGCCATCCTCCTGACGGACATCACATACATCCCGCTCCGCGGCAGATTCTGCTACCTCTCCACGATCCTGAATTCCTGCACAAAGCAGGTCCTGGCCTATGCGATGAGCGAATCGCTGGAAGTGGATTTTGTTTTGGAAACGGTCCAGCTGCTGGTAAAGCACCATGGGATCTCGCTGAGCAAGGAGACCGTGATCCACAGCGACCAGGGGACCCACTACACCAGTCTGAAGTTCATCCAGCTGGTGGAGAACAGCGCACTGCGGCGGTCCATGTCCCGCAGAGGGAACTGCTGGGACAACGCGCCCCAAGAGAGCTTCTTCTGGCACATGAAGGACGAACTGGCCAGTGAGATCCCGGGGCGGACGTCTTTTGAGGCCGCCAAAGCCTCCATTGACCGCTGGATGGATTACTACAACAATGACCGCTGCCAGTGGGATCTGGCGAAGCTATCCCCTAACGAATATTACCACTACATCACCACAGGTGAGTACCCCGCCGGTATGCTGCCGCTATGGGTCAAATGAAAATGTCCTTGACTTGGGGAGCACTTTAAGCGGGTAGCGGAAAGCACTATACCGCGCCAGAGAGAAGGCTGCCCATTGTTTTTGCCGCTTCACGCTTGGCGGAGGTCGTTACATGAGCGTAGGTGTCCAGCGTGAAGCCTGCTGAAAAATGCCCCAGCATGCCAGATACGGTTTTGATGTCCACTCCGTTTTGCAGTGCCAGCGTTGCGAAGGTGTGGCGCAGGTCATGGAAACGCACCTTCGGCAGCCCTGCCCGCTTTAGAACGCGGTGCAGCATGTGCAGCACGCTGTCCGGCGACATGGGGCCTCCCGTCGGGGACGGAAACACCCACTCGCTGTTACCCGTTTTTCTTCTTTGCTGCATCAGAACGTCTATCGCGTCTGCCGACAGAGGCAGGGTGCGGTAGGCATTTTTTGTTTTCAGCGGCATCTCAATGATTTTGCCGTCGATGCGCCCGATCTGCCGTTGAACCCGAAGGTCTCCTTTTTCCAAATCAATGTCCGACCATTTTAATCCGAGCAACTCGCCCCGCCGCAGGCCGGTGGTCAGGTCGAGGTAGTAGAGCTCGTACACGCCGCTGTCTTTTGCCTCGCGGAGGAAGGACGTCAACTGCTCAACAGGAAGCGTCTGCATTTCCTTGCGCTCCGCCTTCGGCAGTGCGCAGCCGTCTGCCGGATTGCGGGCGATCAGCCGCTGCTCGACTGCCAGCTTCAGGGCAGAGGAAATGATTTGGTGGATGTTACGCACTGTTTTGGCGCTCAGTCCCTTGGGCTGCTTCTGTGCTTCGATTCGCTCTACCCGCCCTTCCGCCAACAATTTCTTGTAGAGCTGTTGCAGATGCAGCGTCGTCAGATCATTCAACGGGATCTTGCCGAGCTGCGGCTTGATGTGGTTTTCGATGTAGCCATGATAGGTCAGATAGGTGGATGGGCGCATCTTGATTTTGGCATAGTTCTCGTACCACACTTCTAACCAGTTACCCACGGTGTAGGTCTTGGCCCGCCCATAGTCGATGCCCACATTTTCCTCGATGGCCTTTTTCAGCTTTTCCTTGACCTCGGCCTGCGTCTTGCCGAGAACATTTTTGATGATGGCCTTGCCAGTTTCCGGATCGTGACCGACTGTGTACCGGCCCTCCCAGCGGCCGTCCTTTCGTTTTCTGATGTTGCCTTCACCGTTCGCTCGTCGCTTTGGCATGTTATCAGCCCCTTTCGCAACGAACAATACCGTAACCAACAGAGGAAAGCTATCCAACGGCGGAACAGTTATCAGAAAGTTATCATTTGAGTTTGGAGGAACTTCCCTGCCCTATCTTTGTCTATTGCGGCGCAATTCTTGCGCTGCCGGAGGGTACGCTTCTTTGGTTACAGCGGTGCGATTTTCGAACGGTCAAGAAGCCCTTTCCATTGACTACAGCGGCGCAAAATATGCTTGCCTTGCACCATTGATCACGCGGTGTTGATTACCTCGATTTCCTTCCGAAACGGCCATAAGGCACCACTAAATTCCTTGGGACACCTGCGTTTGCGGGAACTAAGACGCCAACCGCTCTGAAATCTCTCGCAAGAGGCGCCACAACCGACTGCGCTGAAACCCCCGTCAACTGCCCGCACTGCGGGCAGAAGTGATTGGGCAGAGCGTCGGTTCCGACGCCAGCCCTTTATCCTGCTTTCTTTTTCGTCCTCGAAAAAGCCGTGAAAAGCGCAGGAAACGCAGTCATATCAACGCTTCTAATGCATCGGTCATACGGACTTCAAGGGTCTCTCAAACGCCGTTACAAACACCCATCCCCTACTTCCATCAATGGGTACCACACGGCAAAAAAGCTCTTGTCGCAATCGCCTGCAAAACGGCCCACGTTCGCTTTCACGCATGAAAGCGGGTACACACTCGCCTTTCGGAGAAGGATCGCGCACAAGGGCACACACGGCGAAACAGGGGGCGTCCCTCCCCTGGCCACAGCGCGTCTTTGTGCTGCCAGCGAAATTCCTTTTATTCCGCCACGCTTTTATATACATACATTTCCCGGTTCTCTGTGACCCCCACTATCAGCAGAGAGAGAAAAATCCGGCGAAATTGCCGCCATAAATTTTATCCCCAACCGTTCCTCATCGCGTTGTTCAACTTCTCGCACAAACGGCCCACATTCGCTTTCACGAGTGAAATCGGGTACACACTCGCCTTTGCTCAAAGGATCGCACACAACGGCTCACACGGCGAAACAGGGGGCTTCACTTTTGTGCAATCGTGCATGGCATTTGACCGTCCCTCATCAGGCAAAAGAACAGCCGGAGGAAGCGGATGCACGCCTATGGCGTGTGTCCGCTTCCTTCGGCACCGCAGCCCCGCTGGGCTGCGCAACATTCTTTTCGGTCTGCCTATGTTGTATTTCTCACGCTCGGCACACGGGGATTTCTGCGTGTGCGAGGTGAAGGCGGTATCACTACCCTCGGCGTACTCCGCATATTGTCGAAACTCCCGGTGCCCGCTTGTCAAAGCGGCTAACTCGCCGTTTCCTTGCCTTGCCCGATTCTTCTTTGATTCCAGCAGCGCAAAATATTATCCCTTTTTCTTTACAGATACCGGAAGAACCAGCGGGCAACCCGCTGGTTCTTTCGCTTTTGTCTGTATTTCCCTTACTTGCTCTGATAGGCACGATAGAGGAACGTGACGATCTGGGCGCGGGCGCAACCTGCGTTGGGGCTGAAGGTGGAAGCGGACGTGCCGTTGGTCACGCCGTTCTCCACGGCCCAAGCCACAGCCTCGGCGTAGAAGTCGCCGGCCGCCACGTCGGTGAAGCCGTTCACCGTGGTGGGAGCGGTGCCCATGGCACGGTACAGCAGCGTCACGCTCTGGCCACGGGTGCAAGTGTTGTTGACACCAAACGTACCATCTGCCATGCCGTTGGTAATGCCGTTTTCCAGCGCCCAAGCCACCGCGTCATAGCAGTAGCTGCCGGGGAGCACGTCGGCGGGAACCGTGGCCGTGCCCTTGGGAGTGGGAGAACCGGCGGCCCGCCACAGGAAGGTCACGATCTGACCACGGGTGCAGGGATTGTTGGAGCCGAACAGGCCGTTGGCCTTGCCGTTGGTGATGCCCTTCTTCACAGCCCATTCCACAGCCTTGGCGTAATAAGCGTCGGTGGGAACGTCCGCAAAGATGGAAGCCGCCTGCTCCTCGACAAACTCTGCGGAAACAGTTACCTTGCTGCCGGGCATGGTGAAGGTGTACTTGCCGTTGCCCTTATCGGTGAGCTTGAGCTTATTGCCGCTGGCATCCTTGACGGTGAGTTTGTTCAACTCGTAGCCCTTATCAGGGGTCACGGTGACGGTCACCCGGTCGCCCTTGGAGGCGTTCTTGGGGCTGACGGTCACATCGCCGTTCTTGGTGCTGGGTGCGGATACAGCGTAGCTGCTGCCGGAAGAGCCGGAGGAACTGGAACCGGAACCGCTGTTAGACTTCTTTGCGGTAGTCACGGTGAAGGTCAGATCCTGATAGCCAGTTGCCTTGACAACCAAGTTGTAGCTTGCGCCCTCACCCTTGGAGAACGGCTGTGCGGTCAGGTCGATCACGCCATCCGTCTTAACGATGGTCACAGAGCCTTTGCCGGAAGCTGCATAGCTGGTGCCATCAACCGATACCGCAGAAATTGCTTTCAGATAGGCAGCAAACTGCTCCTCGGTAATGGCATCCGATGCCTTGACGAGCGCCTTCTTGGAAGCATCATATTTTGCGATAATATCCGCTGTTTTCAGTTCAAACGTCGTGGAAACCGGCGCATACTTTCCGGCACCGTCACTGACCGTCAGTGTGTAAACGCCGAAAGCGGGTGTTCCCTCCCAGGTCAGTTTTCCATCGGCAACGGTGAACTTGAATTCACTGAGGCCTTCATCGCCCTTTGTCACGGCGTAACTCGGCACAAAACCCTCCGGCAGACCTGCCGTAGTGACCGTCGTTTCCATTGCGGTGTTTCCTGCGTCGGCAACGGAAACGGACGCGCCTCTGGAGCTGTAGGGAACCGTGATATTGGTGCTGATGGTACGGACAGTCCCGTCGTTCAGATAATAGGTGATCTTGTCGATGGTCTTGCCTTGCAGCCCCGCATAGACGCCGGTATCTTCAAAGCCCAGTTTCGTACCATGCCAGATCTCCGCCACATGGCGCAGGCCGTAGGTCTGGCCGTCCGTGGTGTGTAACGTCACTGCGGAAACCATCGATTTGATATTTTTCGGCAGTTTGCCGGAAACCTCCAGTTTATAATAGGCACGGTGGCTACCAGTCTTCAGGCTGACGCTAATACCGACAAGTTTCGTCATTGCCGCGGTGGCCTTGCCGAAGGAGAAGGAGCCGTCTGACTTAACGGTCAGCGTCTTGTAATAGGTGGGTGCCTCAGCAAGGACATAATACGCGTGATCCGGATTTTCAAACAGTGTGTCCTTGCCTGTATACGTTGTCGTTATTTCTTTGTCCTTCGGCGTTACAGTGATGGTGAGCCTATCACTGTCCTTCACCTGGTTGTAGCCGTACAGTGCGGAGAGGTCGGCTACATATACCGGGTAGATCACGCCGGAGATATCGGATCCATCTGCGTTCACATGATAGGAGCCTTCCGCCAGCTTGCTTCTCGTTTTTTGCAGGGTTGCGGAGGAAACCGCGTCTACCTTCGCCGCAGTGCCATTAGCATCCTTTTCTGCCGCGTAGAACTCGGCATAGGGAATGTTCATCAGCACATAGCCGGAATTGGCAGGAATCTCGTACTTGTTCAGATCCGGGGCTGCATCAATGCCGGTTTTCCAGTACAGGTCTGCCAGCGGGTCATTAGTGCCGTCTACCAGTGTCCCGTTTGCCACATATTTCTTGCCGGAATTGATCGCCACAGACGCATCATGGGACTTGCCGGGCTGGGCATTCTTTCCGGCACGATTATAGGCGGTCGCGCCCTGAATATATGCCTCGGTCGTAGTGATCGTGCCGCTGCTGGAAACCGCGCTGCTGCCGGAGCCGAACAGCACACTGCCGCCCAGAGCGATCACCTTGCCATTCCCGGAAATAGTGCCGTTGTCCAATTCGATGGCGCTGCCGCCGTTGGGATACAGCAGGGTCTTTCCATCGCCGCCATAGGCTGCCAGAACCGCGCCGTCCTCCAGCGTCAGAGTGCCGTTCTGGACTTTCAGAGCCGTCTGGCCCTTCTCCGTGCCGCCGGCATCATCACCTCTGATGAATACCTGGCCCTTGACCGTCACATCGCCGGTGGTGAGCACCACGGCTTCATCATTGGAGCGGTCGGTCAGATCGCCGTTGGCCAGATAGTTGGTGTGGGAATAGATAGCGGCATTTTCCAGCGTGGAGCCGCTTTCCATGCGGAGCTGGCCGCAGAGGGACGCACCGGTTTCAAATTTCCCTTCGTAGGAATCGTAGTTCATGGAGAAGGTGCCGCCGCTCTGCACATCAATGATGCCCTGCACCGAAGAATCCCGCAGGGTCAACTTGCCGCCTTTTTCCACCACAATGCGGACGCTGCTGAGCACTTTCATATTCATCAGCGTCAGGTTGCAACCATTGGGGATATACAGCGTCTGGGGAATGTTGCCCGCTTTCACATCGTCCCAAGCAATGTCATTGCCCAACACACCGTAGGTGCCGCTCTGGTGAGAGCCGTACCAGACCTCCAAATCTTTCGGCACACGAACACTGTTTTCTTCACCAGTCACATTGCTGCCGAAGTTTTTAATGGCCCACGGCTCCATAATATCCCATGCGTACAGGCCATTGGAATACTGATTCAGATTTTCGGTTTTGATCTGGTCTGCCAGCGTTTCCTCGCCGGTATAGATACGGAAGGGCAGGGCATTGCTGGTTGCTGTGCGGCCTTGGTTGTCCTCAATATGAACGGATATCAGATAGCTGCCCGCGTCCTTCGGCGTGCCGTTCAGCGTCAGGTCGCTGCTGATAGTCATGTAGACGCCTTCCATGCCGCTGTCGGCGGCGGCAGGCGTTCCCTTTTCGGTGTCCGGTACGATGCTGACGGAGCACTTGCTGCCCACCAGCTGGATTTCGGATTGATGATTCAATTCTTCCCAATCCTTGTCCGTGGGGTCGTTGCCTTTTTTCACCAATGCGCCGTAAACGGTGACAGCACTGTTCTTGTTGCTGGAAGCGCCGCCGACGCTGGCACTGGAAACGCCGTCGTAATTCTTCTGGCCGACGATGGCCGCCTCGAAGCTGCCTACGAGCTTGACGTGCAGCTCCAGCGGATCGCCCTTGCCGTCATTTTTTTCGACAGAAGCGCTGCCGTCTGTGTTGATGACCAGCTTGAAGGTCAGAGCCTCATAGCCATCGGCAGTGATGGTGATCACATCGCCGCTTTTCAGCGCAGCCGTGCCGCCATAGCTATTCCGTGCAAACAGCAGCTTACCGTCGGAAATTTTGTACTTACCGCCGTCTGCAAGAAACGAAGTTGCATTCCAAGGTTTACCATTCACGGTAACGGCGGTAATCTTTTCCGCATACCCGTCTTCCCCAAAGGTTACCTGCCAATCATTTCCATCGGAACTCTTGGCAAAGCTGACTTTGCTCAAATCAATTGTTTTCTTTTCCGGGGGGGTGGGGGGTTCCGGTTCGCTGCCGGAGCTGCCGGAATCTGCAATGACAGTGGCTGTGTAGTCACTGCCGCTTTTTTCCACTTTCACCGTCAAATCTTTGTACCCGGTTGCAGAAAATTTAATCGTTGCGGGGTAAGTTGTACCGCTCTTCATAACAATCTGGAGTGCAGTATAGCTGCCATAGGCACCATACGCAGTACCCATACCCCAGTTTCCTGCATCAGTAAAAGAGTTCACGCTGCCGCTGCTTTGATAGGTATCGTCATTTACAGCAACCGCTGTTATAGCATTCAGCCAATCAGTATTTTCAAATTGAAAACTCAAAATTGTATTATAAATTTCCCCCGCGGTAAGGCTTTTCACCTCTGTCGGCGGTTCTTTCTCCCCTGCCGCCATGGCCGGGGTAACTGCCAGTGACAGCAGCATCACCGCCGCCATCAGCAGCGATCCCAGCCGCTTTTGTATCCCTTTCATAAATTCCTCCTGTTCAGAATAGTTTCATGCATTCCATGGAATGCATGACGGGCGCGCCCGTCCTTTCTTTTGAAGTTCATTTTCCATTTGAATGCGGCAGCATTTTAACATCTCCTGCCGCCCGCATCTTGAAAGTGCCTCCCTTCTGTGATATACTCCTACTTAGTTAGTCGTCTCTAACCACTGCTGCAAAAAAATACAGGAACGACAGTACCTGTAAAGTTTGTTCAACGCGTTTTTGTTAGAGTTCTCTAACTGTTCGGCGCATATTTTAACACGTTCCGAATAGTTCGTCAATGCCCATTTCATTTGTTTTAAGGAGAATCCCATGAAAAAACACTTCATATCTGCAATGCTGTCCGCCCTGTTGTTTCTGACTGGCTGCAGCGCCGAATCTTCGCCGGAGCCAGTCCAGGGCACCTTTTTCGCCATGGATACCGTGATGGATTTTACGATTTATGGGGAATCCGGGCTGATCGATCAGTCAGAATCGCTGATTGCCTCTCTGGAATCTCTGGTGTCCGTTACGGATGCGAACAGCGAACTGTATGCCATCAACCAGACCGGCTCCGGTACGCTGACCGGGAAAGCTTCTTCGCTGATGGAGCAGGCGCTGGAAATCTGCCGCCGCACGGATGGTGCGCTGGACTTATCCATCTATCCCATTGTCCGGGCGTGGGGCTTCACCACCGGCAGTTATCAGGTGCCGGACGAGGCGGAGATTCAAGCCTTGCTTCCTCTTGTGGATTATCGGAAGATTCAGTATGATGCAGCCACCGGCACCGTCACCCTGCCGGAGGGAATGGAGATCGACCTCGGGAGTGTTGCCAAGGGCTATGCCGGTCAGTTGGCGGCACAAATGCTGCGGGAACACGGCGTGCAGTCCGCTCTGCTGAATCTTGGCGGCAATGTGCAGACGGTGGGCGCAAAGCCGGACGGTTCCCCGTGGCAGATCGGTATTAAGGACCCGCAGGGTGAGGATGCCATGATGGTACTCTCTGTGGAAGATCAGGCCGTGGTAACATCCGGCGGATATGAGCGGTATTTTGAACAGGACGGCCAGACCTATTGGCATATCATGGACCCATCTACCGGGCATCCGGCTGACAGCGGCCTGATTTCCGTCACCATCGTGGGAGATGAAGGCGTGGTCTGCGATGGACTTTCCACCGCATTGTTTGTCATGGGGCTTGAAAAGGCGGCTGATCTGTGGGCGCAGAGCGGCGATTTTGAGGCTGTGTTTGTGACAGCATCCGGCGAGGTTTACATTACGGAGGGCTTGCGGGATCGCTTTGCGTTGACGGAGCAGTATGCGGATACACCGGTCAGCGTGATTGAACGGTAAAATGTCCCCAGCAGAGTGAAATAATTACATTTTATGATATGCGCCGCTTTCTAAGGCTGATGTTCCCACGAATGTGTTCAGCCACTTAATTGCCTGCGCAATTAAAATCTATGACCTTGACCCAGTTTTGACCCAGAATAGAATTGGAACTGGCAGGGCTGGACGGAAACAACGGAAAATCCGCCGAGCGAATGGCGGTAAAAAGCACAAATCGGAGCCGAAACGGCTCCGATTTTCCCTTGAGACTGCCTCATAACCCGGAGGTCACAGGTTCGAGTCCTGTCTCCGCAACCAGAAAGTCCTGATTTCTTGCGAAATCAGGACTTTTTCCGCACTTTTGCGCCCAATAACTTACTTGCCGTTTTTTCTGACCCAAACGCTGACCCCAACGGGAGCGGATAGCGGAAAGCACTATACCGCGCCAGAGAGGATGTTACCCATTGTTTTTGCCGCTTCACGCTTGGCAGAGGTCGTTACATGAGCGTAGGTGTCCAACGTAAACCCTGCCGAAAAATGCCCCAGCATGCCAGATACGGTTTTGATGTCCACACCGTTTTGCAGTGCCAGCGTTGCGAAGGTGTGGCGCAGGTCATGAAAACGCACCTTTGGCAGCCCTGCCCGCTTTAGGACTCGGTGCAGCATGTGCAGCACGCTGTCCGGCGACATGGGGCCTCCCGTCGGCGAGGGGAATACCCATTCGCTGTTACCCGTTTTTCTTCTTTGCTGCATCAGAACGCTGATCGCATCTGCCGACAGCGGCAAGGTGCGGTAGGCGTTTTTCGTTTTCAGCGGCATCTCAATGATCTTGCCGTCGATGCGCCCGATCTGCCGTTGAACCCGGAGGTCTCCTTTTTCCAAATCAATGTCCGACCATTTTAATCCGAGCAGCTCGCCCCGCCGCAGGCCGGTGGTCAGGTCGATGTAGTACAGGGCGAACACGCCGCTGTCCTTGGCCTCGCGGAGGAAGGACGTCAGCTGCTCAACGGGAAGCGTCTGCATTTCCTTGCGCTCCGCCTCCGGCAGCGCGCAGCCGTCTGCCGGGTTGCGGGCGATCAGCCGCTGCTCGACTGCCAGCTTCAGGGCAGAGGAAATGATTTGATGGATGTTGAGTACTGTTTTGGTACTCAGTCCCTTGGGCTGTTTCTGTGATTCGATTCGCTCTACCCGCCCTTCCGCCAACAATTTCTTGTAGAACTGTTGCAGATGCAGCGTCGTCAGATCATTCAACGGGATCTTGCCGAGCTGCGGCTTGATGTGGTTTTCGATGTAGCCATGGTAGGTCAGATAGGTGGATGGGCGCATCTTGATTTTGGCATAGTTCTCGTACCACACTTCTAACCAGTTACCCACGGTGTAGTTCTTGGCCCGTCCGTAGTCGATTCCCACATTTTCCTCGATGGCTTTTTTCAGTTTCTCCTTAACCTCGGCCTGCGTCTTGCCGAGGACGTTTTTAATGATGGCTTTGCCGGTTTCTGGATCGTGACCGACCGTGTACCGGCCTTCCCAGCGTCCATCTTTGCGCTTTCGGATGTTCCCTTCCCCGTTCGCTCGTCTTTTCGGCATGGTATCAGCCCCTTTCGACAACGAACAATACCGTAACCAAGGGAACAAAGCTACCCGAAAGTCGAACTGTTATCAGAAAGTTATCATTTGCACCTCGGAGCCGCGCCGCCTTATCTTTGACTATTGCGGCGCAATTTTTGCGCTGCCGGAGGCGTTCTCTTTAGTTACAGCGGTGCGATTTTTGAACGCTTGAAAGTCTCTTTTCATCGACTGCGGTGACTCAAAACACGCTTGCCCTGCACCATTGATCACGCGAAGGTGATTACCTCGATTTCCTTCCGAAACGACCACAAGGCACCACCAAAATCCTTGGGACATCTGCGTTTGCGGGAACTAAGACGCCAGCCGTTCTGAAATCTCTCACAAAAGACGCCACAACCGACTGCGCTGAAACCCCCGTCAACTGCCCGCACTGCGGGCAGAAGTGATTGGGCAGAGCGTCGGTTCCGACGCCAGCCCTTTATCCTGCTTTCTTTTTCGTCCTCGAAAAAGCTGCGAAAAGCGCAGCAAACGCACTCATACCAACGTTTCCAACACGTTGGTCACACGACCTTCAACACCTCCGGCGCAAACGCTCCACGTTCGCTTTTACTCCTGAAAGTGGGTACACATTCGCCTTCGCTCAAAGAATCGCACACAAGCGCTTACACGCCGAAACAGGGGCTGTTTCGGATGGGGGCGCTATTACTACCCTCGGAGCGTTTCACACGTTTCGGAAACCCTGCGTGGCCAGGTGTCAGAACGGCAAACTTTGCCGCTTTTGGGTCTTGGTCGGAGGCGCTCTTGAAGAATGCAGAGAGCCTGCGGAACAGCGATGCGCTTATGCGCGTCGCTGTTCCGCAGGCGTCGCGGCCCCGCTGGGCTGCGTAATCTTTTTCGTTTCTGCCGAAATCGGGATTTGTACATCCGGCGCTCATGGTTTTCCGCGTGTGCGAGGCACGGGTGGTATCACCACCCTCGGTGCGCTTTGTGTGCTTCTGAAATGCCGGACGGCCGCTTGTCAAAAGGGCTCATTTGCCGTTTTCTGAGGTTGCTAAGCAGTATTCTCTGTGCGGTCCCTTTTTCTGCTAATATGCAGATATCCCTGTCGGCAATTTCAGTTGCAAACGCTTTCCCTCCCCCAACCACAGCGGGGCTTTGTGCTTCCAGCAGAATTGCGTCCAACAGAACAACTACGGTCTCGTTGGGATGCATGGATTCATCAAGTTTCGGTTGTCTAATTGTATTAGATTCGTCATCAACTTATACCACAAGATCGTAATTTCGATTGCACCATAAAATTTATGAGTGACTCATAAACTGATCAATATCTTTCGCTTTCGTTGTATTCGCTCTATGATAGGCACAACAAGAGAGCTGCAAGGCTCACTATGAGGTTCATTCGTTCTTCCTCCTAAGAATCTCATATTGGTTTTCTTTCAGCATCGTTTACGTTTTTAGGATATGGTCAAGTCGGTCAAAGCAGCCCCGGACTGCCGGGGTCATCAGGTTGATGAGCACACCGTCCAGCAAGGCAAAGATTACCGTGCCCTCCCGCACCACGCCCAGCCCCAGACCGGCCCGCCAGCAAATCAGCAGAGCAAAAATCACATAGGCAAAATCCAAAAATATCTTGCAGGTACCATAGCGCATACGGACCCGTTCCGCTACCAGCGCACAGAACGCCTCGGCGGGATAGTTGGTGAAGTTGCAGTTTTTGGTAATGGTAAAGCCCAGACTGATCAGCCCCATTCCGCACAAGAAGCAAAGCATCTGCTGGAGATACCCTTGGGGAGCAAGGTGCTGGAACGGCGCAAAGCGGTAGCGGAAAAAGTTCAGCAGAACGCCGTGAGCCAAAATGGGAAGCAGTTGGAAGCAGCGCCCCCACTTGAACTTGCTCCGCAGCATGAGAATCTGGAGCAAAAAAAACACGCCGTACAGGTAAATGCTGGCGGTCCCCACCTTGATCCCGGCGGCGCCCGCAATAGCGGAGGCTGCCGCCGTGGAGGTGGTCTGCCCCAGTCCCGCGATAATGCCCAATGTGACGCCTGCGCACAAAACTGTGACGCCTGCCAGCATTTCCACCGCATGAATCAATCGTTGTTTCCTCTGAACAGACACGGAGAGCCTCCTTGTTATAAGGATGCCGGGGCTACTGGGATCAAACCAGCGGCCCCGGCAAAGCAATTATTATGGTAAATCAGATTAGAAGCCGATGGCAATGGCCACGCCCATGGAAACGAACGCGAACAAGAAATAGATGGCCATCAAGGGCAGGAAGAACTTGTACCACTTCTGGACAGGCACCTTGGCATAGTTCAGGAAAATCATCAGGGTGCCGTAGCTGAACCAGAACATATTGGTGATGCCATCGCCGAACTGATAGGCCAGAACAGCGGTCTGGCTGGTGAGGCCCAGCTCCATAGCGATGGGAACGATGATGGGAGCCAGCAGAGCGCCCTTGCCGGAGCCGGAGGGGATCAGGCCGTTGATGAAGGACACCAGAATTACGATGCCGATAGCGGCGGCCAGCGGGGGCAGGCCCTTCAGCAGCTGCGTGGCGTTATAAACGATGGTGGCATTGATGTTGGCGGAGTTCATGACCCAGTACACGCCACGAGCGAAGCCGATCACCAGCGCGCCGCCCACAGCGCCGCCGGCGCCCTTAACGAAGGAGTTTGCAATCTCAGAGGGATGCAGCTTACCTACGATGCCAGAGAACAGCGCGGAAGCCAAGAAAACGGCGGATACGTCATCAATGCCCCACTTCACGCCGCCGAAGCCCTTCTGCATACCGATGACGGTCATAATCATAGCGGCCAAAATGCTCAGCAGCACCGCCACGTGGCGGCCGGTAACGGTGACGTCCTTGCTGGTGTCCAGCACCAGATCGGAGACGTCTACGCCGTGGACTAAACTCTTTGCGGGGTCCTTGGCGATACGGTTGGCATACACCACGGTGTAGGCCACGCCGATGATGGTCATGATAGCCCACAGCACGGCGCGGAAGCCCAAGCCTACGAACACGTCGCTGTCAGCGGACAGCAGGCCCATGTTCTGCAAAATGCCGTTGCACACGCCTACGGTGTAGAGATTGGTAGGGCCGGTAACGAAACCGCCCATCAGTCCGATGATCAGCACGGCACAGGCCACGATGCCGTCATATCCCAGTGCCAGGATCATAGCCACCACCAGGGGTGCGAAGGGGATCAGGGTCTCGATCCAGCCCAGGAAGCCGCCGATGACGGAAAACAGCACCATCAAGGCGATCAGCAGGAACGTGCGGGAGCCAGAGCCGAATTTATGGACCATCTTGGTGATGCTGGAGTCAATGGCGCCGGTGCTCTTGTAGATCTCTAGCGCACCGCCGATCACCAGCACCAGGATCACCAGATTGGAGGTATCCTTGATGCCCATGGGCACGGCCCGGAACAGGTTGAATACATTGTTAAAGTTAAAGGCGTTCTTGGGCAGAGCGGTATAAACGCCGTCTACCAGGGTACCGGGGGTAATGATGAACGTGAACAGCCACGCCACAACAACTACCGCGAAAATCAGGACAAAGGGGTTTAGGTTTAAGGGTTTCTTCTGTTTCATAGGTTTCTTCTCCTCTCCAAATATCAAAGCTGCGTAAAGCAGGGATTCCCTATGGGCGCAGAAAGCCCGGACGCTTACTTAGGCTCGTTGGCTAGGGTCTGAACTGCCGCCAGATAGCCTACGGTGCCCTCCTCCATCATGGCAATGTCGATGCTGTCCCGGGTGGTATGGCACAGCTTGATCTCTGCCGGAGAATAGCCCAGACACTTGACGCCCTTGGCGGCATAGTGGCCGGTGTCGGTGGCGAAGGCCCAGGGCTTGGTCTGAATCTCGCGGCCCACGGCGTCCTCAATGGCGGCCTTGACCTTCTGGATATATTCGGCGTCAGCGCTGGCGACGAAGGGATTCTCACCCTGATAGCCGCGTCCCTCCACGCCGGTATAGGTAGTCAGGGGGAAGTAGAGCAGCTCCGCCTTAGCGGTGACGCCGTCCACATGGCAGTTTGCGATGGCAGCTTCCAGCTTTCGCTGGACTTCCTCCGGGGTATCGTCCCCGCTCTGGCGGTAGTCCACATAGAGCACGATCTCATTGGGGATGATATTGGTACCCTCCTCAGAGGAGGTGATGCGGGTGCAGGACATAGTGGAGCTGCCGAACAGTCCGTCGCTGCCCATGGGGACCTTTTGCAGTTCCGGCAGCAACTGGGCCAGAAAATCGAAGGGATTGTGGCCCACATGGGGAATAGAAGCGTGGCAGGACTTGCCGGTAATGGTGATGACGCCGCAGCAGCGGCCTCGGCTACCGATGGCAATGTCATTCTCCGTAGCCTCACCTACGATGGCGTAATCCGTCAGCATTCGGTTCTCCTGGGTGTGGACCATAGCGCCGTAGCCGGCGATCTCCTCGGAGATCACAGCGGCGGTGATGATGTCACCCTTGGGCAGCAGGCCGGCTTCCTTCAGCAGGAAGGGAACATAGATCTGAATGGCCATGGTGCCTTTGGTATCGGAGGCACCCCGGCCCCAGACCCGGCCCTCGGCGATCGCGCCGCTGTAGGGGGGGTAAGGCCACAGGCTCTCATCACCCTCGTAGACCACATCCATGTGGCAGTTGAGCATCACAGAACTGCCGCCGCCGGTACCCTTCATGGTGCCGAACACGTTGCCATAGCGGTCCACCTCCACCTTGTCGTAGCCCAGTTCCTTCATCTTCTCCTGCACATAAGCGGCCACTTCGCCCTCGTGCAGAGATTGGGAGTTGCGCTGGATCAGCTCCGAAGCGGTATGGACAATGTCATCCTTGTACTTCGCGGCGATCGTTTTCAATACCTCGTTCATAGCTTCCTCACTTTTCATGTTTTATGAAGACCAGCTGCCGTGGGAATTGTGTCCCGCAGCAGCCGGAGATCATGCAATAGAACGCTTAGACCTTCTCCAGCGCCTCATCCAACTCGGCGATGATGTCCTCCGCATCCTCCAGACCAATGGAGAATCGCAGCTGCCCCATGGAGATGCCTGCGGCCTTCATATCCTCAGGGCTGTAGGCTCGGTGGGAAGTCTTGGCCGGATAGGAGATCGTGGTGGCAAAGCTGGCCAGGCTGGGCACAAACTTAATCGTGGAGCACTCACGGATTAAGGCGCTGGCCCCCTGCTCGCCGCCGGCAATATCGGCACTGAGCATACCGCCGCAGCGGCCGTCCACAAACAGCTTGGCGGCCAGTCCATGCGAGGGAGAGGATTCCAGACCGGGATAGTAAACCTTCTCAACCTTGGGATGGCCCTCTAAAAACCGCGCCACCTTCAAAGCGTTTTTAGAGTGCTGTTCCATTCGCAGATCCAAGGTCCGCAGACTCCGGCACAGCAGCCACGCCTCCATGGGACCCATAATGGCACCGTACAGCGTGAAGCAGCGGTGGATCTGGGCAATGTTTTCCTTGTCAGACACCACCGCGCCGCCGATCAAATCGCTGTGACCGCCCAAATACTTCGTGGCGCTGTAGACCACAATATCGGCGCCCATGCTCAATGGCCGGGCCACGGCGGCGGTGGCGAAGGTATTGTCTACCACGAGCTTGCAGCCGTGGGCGTGGGCGATCCCGGCAATGGCGGGCAGGTCATTCACTTCCATCAAGGGATTGCTGATGGTCTCAGTGTAGACCACCTTGGTATTGGGGCGGATAGCAGCCTCCACCTTGGCTGGGTCATCAAACTCCACAAAGGTGACCTCCACGCCAAAGCGGGGCAGTTCATGCTTAAAATAATCATATACGCCGCCATATAGGACTGGCGAGGAAACGATGTGGTCGCCGGCCTGCACATTGGCAATAATGGCATTGATGATCGCCGCCATGCCTGAGGAAAACACCAGCGCACCATCAGCCCCCTCAGCTGCCGCCAGCATTTCTTCCGCGGCATCCGTACTGGGATTGGTCATTCTGGAGTACACATAGCCATCGGCCTCTCCTGCATAAACAGCATCCAGAGAGGGCACGTCATCAAACGTGAACACACTGCTCATATAGATAGGCAGCACCTTTGGAACAGAAACACTGGATTGAATTTTCTTCGCCAGCTCCAAATCACCTGTATGGGCCAGCTTTGTTCTCATGTGACTTTCTTTCATGATGGTCGTCCCTTCTCCTTGTTCATTTTAGCATAAAAGTTTGGTGGAACCCCTTGCTTTTTTGTATTATAACAGGTACATTCTTAGAAGTGAAGCAACTGTTTTTCACATAGCGATATGAGTAAAAGTCATTACTCGAGTGGCGTACAAAAGGCATTTGTCTGTATTGCGTATTGTGAACAGGATTGTACAGGCTCTCTGTTCCTGCCTGAACAGCCGCTATATTTTCAACAGCAAAGGAGTCCTGAACCTCTATGACACTTCAGCAGTTACAGTATCTGGTTGCGCTAGCAGAGAGCAATTCGATCAACCAGGCAGCCCAAAATCTATTTGTCTCTCAGTCCGGCATCAGCAAGGCGATCAAGCAGCTGGAAAGTGAACTGGGCTTTCCCCTGCTGGAACGCAGCAGCCGGGGCATCACCTTCACCAGCCGCGGCACAGAATTTCTCCATGACGCTTACAGTCTGATCAAACAGTTCCATACCATGCAGGATCACTATCTGCAAACGGAACCTCAGGGCATGATTACAATGTCCATCACCTCCCGTTACTATATTTTTGTAGCGAAAGCAGTTGCAAAAATGGCAAATCTATTGAAGGAACACAACTATTTTATCCGTCTTCAGGAGGGAAAAGTCAGCGATATCATTCAGGATGTGGCAGCCCGTCGGAGTCAGCTTGGCTTTATATCCTACTATGATACCAACGCAGAGTTTATTCAGCATGAGCTTGAGCGCTTCAATCTGGAATTCCACAGTCTTTGCAGCAACCAGCTCCATGTTTTCCTGTCCAAGAACCATACGCTTGCCAAAGAACCCAATATCACCCTCTCCATGCTCAGTCCTTACCCATATATCTTCTACGACGGCGGCAACGATCCATACGGCTATACTGAGGAGGTCTTTTTCCCCGTACATCCGCAAAAATCCATCGCCGTATCAGACCGTAGCTCCATGCTGAATATCATCCGCCACTCAGAATGTTATAACCTTGGCTCCGGCTGGCTGTTGGAAGGCTACAGCGAATCCGATCTCATTACCCGCCCCCTCTCCCTTCCCGCTGACACGACCATGCAGGTCGGCTGGATCACCAAACGCGGATATATGCTGGATGCCGAATGTGAACAGTTCCTCAAGTTCTGTCAGGAAGCCCAGGATGACTGCTGCACCGGAAGCCTGTAAATTTATCCGATGTTTATGGACAAAAACGTTCCGAACGGATGTGTTTTCCATACAGCGAGCTTTAAAACAAGCAATCTTGACAGCATCAAAGCGGCGTCGCAGACGCCGCTTTGATGACTTCCACACCGCAAGACTATCCTGTGAAAACGCTTCTGAGCGTTCGCATACCCTGACCCACTTTTGACCCAGGATCCGAAAAAAGCGGGCAGGGCTGGACGGAAACAACGGAAAATCCGCCGAACGAATGGTGGTAAAAAGCACAAATCGGAGCCGAAATGACTCCGATTTGTGCTTGAGACTGCCTCATAACCCGGAGGTCGCAGGTTCGAGTCCTGTCTCCGCAACCAGAAAGTCCTGATTTCTTGCGAAATCAGGACTTTTCCCGTACTTTTGCGTCCAATATCTTACTTGCCATTTTTTCTGACCCAAACGCTGACCCCAACGGGAGCGGATAGCGGAAAGGATTATACCGCACCAGAGAGGATGTTACCCATTGTTTTTGCCGCTTCACGCTTGGCGGAGGTCGTTACATGAGCGTAGGTGTCCAGCGTGAAGCCTGCCGAAAAATGCCCCAGCATGCCAGACACGGTCTTGATGTCCACTCCGTTTTGCAGTGCCAGCGTTGCGAAGGTGTGGCGCAGGTCATGGAAACGCACCTTCGGCAACCCTGCCCGCTTTAGGACTCGGTGCAGCATGTGCAGCACGCTGTCCGGTGACATGGGGCCTCCGGTGGGCGATGGGAATACCCATTCGCTGTTGCCCGTTTTTCTTCTTTGTTGCATCAGAACGTCTATCGCATCCGCCGACAGGGGCAGTGTGCGGTAGGCGTTTTTCGTTTTCAGTGGGGCTTCCACCACTTTGCCGTTCTGCCGTGAAATGGCACGTTGGATTTTCAGCACACCACGGTCGAGATCAACGTCCGTCCATTTCAGTCCCAGCAGTTCCCCACGGCGTAGTCCTGTGGCGAGGTCGAGGTAGTAGAGTTCGTACACACCGCTGTCCCTGGCCTCCCGGAAGAAGGCGCTGAGCTGGTCGGCGGTCAGGGTTTTCATCTCCTTGTGTTCGACTTTCGGCAGGGCGCAGCCCTGCGCGGGATTCTTGCTCACCAACTTCTGCTCCATGGCGAGATTGTACGCCGAGCCGATCATCTGGTGGATGTTCCGCACTGTTTTGGGAGCCAGACCTTTCGGCTTTTTCTTGGCCTCGATGCGGTCTACCCGCCCGCCGTCCAACAGATGTTTGTAGAATCTCTGTAAGTCCAGAGAAGTGAGATCTGCCAACGGGATGCCGCCGATCTGCGGCTTGATGTGGTTCTTCAGAAAGCCTTGGGTGGTCTTGAACGTGGACGGTCTGA
The DNA here is from genome assembly GCF_014297285.1 of Dysosmobacter segnis. Lineage (GTDB taxonomy): Bacteria > Bacillota > Clostridia > Oscillospirales > Oscillospiraceae > Oscillibacter > Oscillibacter segnis. The sequence continues at coordinate 539 of NZ_JACOQI010000027.1, read as the reverse complement.
GTTTCACCTTGGCGTAGTTCTCCATCCAGACCTCCAGCCATGTTCCCACTGTGTAGGTCTTGGCCCGCCCATAGTCGATGCCGATGTTTTCCTCGATTGCCTTTTTCAGCTTTTCCTTGACTTCTGCCTGTGTCTTGCCGAGAACATTCTTGATGATGGACTTCCCGGTTTCTGGATCGTGACCGACTGTGTAGCGTCCTTCCCATCGTCCGTCCTTTCGTTTTCGGATATTGCCCTCGCCGTTTGCTCGTCTTTTTGGCATGGTATCAGCCTCCTTTGTAACGGCAAACCATACCGTAAACAACAGAGGAAAGCTACTGGAAAGCGGAACTGTTATCAGAAAGTTATCATTTGCGCTGGATGCCCTATCTTTGTCTATGGCGACGCAATTTTTGCGCTGCCGGGGGCGTTCTCTTTAGTTGGTACAAAATAAGCATAGCACCCGAAGCGCAAATGAAGGCTCGGATGCTATGCTTATTTTTGTTATAATGGGAGGGCAATGGATGGACGGTTTCTTTGATGAGCCAAGCGTTCGAGCT
>NZ_JACOQI010000026.1 GCF_014297285.1 Dysosmobacter segnis | reverse complement strand
TGGCATCTCTGGTTGACTTACGCTTGCGCTTTTTGAAGTCCTTCTCCGCAATCAACCCCTTGTGGAGTTTTTCGTGACAGCTCTCGCAAAGGGTAACTTGGTTGTCCGGGGCGTCGCCGCCTACCTTCCTGCTCTCCAGATGGTGGACGTGAAGCCGGACTTCCTTCTTTTTGCTTGGATGAGTTCCGCAGCATTGGCAAGTGTAGTTGTCTCTCCAAAGCACGTATTGCCGTACATTGTAGTGACCATACATCTCGCCCTGCTGGTAATCCTCACCTTGCGGAACGGGCTTTCCATCCGCAATGGCTTTCAGCAGCTGCAGGTCGAACTCGGCGGTTTCTACGACCACCTTGCTGACGGGCAGGATACCACAGACGCGCCGGATGGCAGTGATATGCTCTTGGATTTTACTTCCTCAGAAGGTGCGAGCCAGCCTTTATGCTTGCTCCGCACGCGGTTGTCGAACCGTGGCTTGCGATACCGGGTCTTGCGGTTTCTCCGGGCTCTGCGGAACTCTCGACGGGTGGATAGTAAATCCACCACGTCATTTCGAGGTTTTACTTCCGCGGAGAGCAGCTCCTCTTTTGTAGTGGATACGGACATTCCAATGGTCTTACTTCCCGCGTCCACGCCCAAAATGACTTCTTGGGTGTAGCCGCTGCTTCCGTAGATCAACTGGATGGTAAAGGGCGTCCTCTTCTTCACTTTGGCTTTCCCTTCATCCAGCAGATGACGGGCTTTTGCCGGGGAGCAGGGCATCAGCGGACGCCCGTGTTTATTGATGATATACACTTTGTTTGGCATGATGCCTTCCTCCTTCTTCTTTGATTGTGGCTAACGAAAAAGCCACGCGGCCTTTCGGCCATCAGGTATCCGTACCCAATGTTATCTCAAGGTTTTCGTGTGCAACACCGCTCCTTACCCTCAGAGCTTTTAATCACACACCGCAGTGCGGCAGGTTCGGATTCACGCCCGCCGGTGCCTATTCTTACATTCTTGAGTAACGTAGTGCTCGAAACACTTAGGGTAGTCAATCAGGGCTTACGATTTCTCGCAAACCCCCTCCAAATCGTTAGATTTGGTGGGGGTTATTGACATCTGCCTCCTATCAGCCGTACAGGGAGATCAGCACGCCCGCGGCGATGGCGGAGCCGATGACGCCTGCCACGTTGGGGCCCATGGCGTGCATCAGCAGGAAGTTGCCGGGGTTGTACTTCTGGCCCACCATCTGGGATACGCGGGCCGCCATAGGCACGGCGGACACGCCGGCGGAACCGATGAGGGGATTGATCTTCTCCTTGAGGAACAGATTCATGAACTTGGCAAGCAGGACGCCGCCGGCGGTGCCGAAGCTGAAGGCCACCACGCCCATGGCCATGATCTTGATGGTCTGGAGGGACAGGAAGGTGGTGCCGGTGGCCGTTGCGCCCACGCTGACGCCAAGGAAGATGGTCACGATGTTGATGAGCTCATTCTGAACGGTTTTGCTGAGCCGCTCCGTAATGCCGCACTCCTTAAAGAGGTTGCCCAGCATGAGGCAGGCAATGAGGGGGGCGGCAGAGGGAACCAGCAGCGCCACGAAGATGGTCACTACGATGGGGAAGATGATCTTCTCCTTCTTGCTGACCTCCCGGAGGGGCTTCATAACGATCTGGCGCTCTTTTTCCGTGGTCAGCAGCTTCATGATGGGAGGCTGGATCACGGGGACCAGCGCCATATAGGAGTAAGCCGCCACGGCGATGGGGCCTAAGAGGGCCGGTGCCAGCAGAACAGTGACGAAAATGGCCGTGGGGCCGTCTGCGCCGCCGATGATGCCGATGGCGCTGGATTCCGGGCCGGTGAAGCCCATGAAACGGCAGCCCACGAAGGTGATGAAGATGCCCAGCTGTGCGGCCGCGCCCAGCAGCAGGGACTTGGGGTTGGCAATGAGGGGACCGAAGTCCGTCATAGCACCCACGCCCATGAAGATCAGGCAGGGATAGATGCCCAGCTTCACACCCAGGTAGAGAATGTCCACCAGTCCCGGGGTGATGGTGATGTCAGAGAGGGTCATGCCGTAGTAGGCAGCGGCCTGCTCCGCCTGCACCAACGCCTGAAGCTGTGCTTCCAGAGGGGTGATGGCGGCTCCGGCCTCCTCCGTGACGGCGGCGATGGCCTGTTCCACCATCTCCGGGGAGAAGGCGGTCTGGGCGGCGGTCATCAACTGCTGGATGTAGGGGGCCAGCACGTTTTCTGCTACGCCCTGACTGTGGAGGTCCGCCAGCAGCGACGCCGTGACGGGTTGCCCGCCGATGAGGTCCCAGTGGATGTGGCCCCCGGCGAAGAAGATCTCGTGGAACATATTGGCACCGGGGAGGTTGGTGATGAGCATACCGAAGGCGATGGGCACCAGCAGCAGCGGCTCAAACTTCTTTACAATGCCCAGATACAGCAGCACGCAGGCGATGCCCAGCATGATGAGGCAGCGCCAGTTGCCGTCCTGGGAAAAGAGGTAGAAGCCGGTGTCCTGTAAAAAGCGAATGATCGCGTCCATATCGGCCCTGCCTTACTGGAGGACGCACAGCAGCGTGCCGGACTCCACGGAAGCGCCCTTGGAGGTATTGACGGAGGCCACCACGCCGTCCCGGGGCACATGATCTCGTTCTCCATCTTCATGGCCTCCAGAACCATCAGCACGTCGCCCTTTTTCACGGCCTGACCGGCGGTGACGTTGACGGCCAGAATGTTGCCGGGCATGGGGGCGCAGATCTGCTCACCGGCAGCCGGTGCGGCAGACGCGGCAGGTGCGGGGGCAGCGGCGGGAGCCGCCGGGGCGGAAACGGGGGCGGAGCCGGTCAGCTCTTCCAGTTCGACTTCATAAACCGTCCCGTTGACGGTGACTCTGTACTTTTTCATGTGTGTTTCTCCCTCTCCTTACACTTTTTTCATGGAAACGATGCGGATGCCGGTGATGTCGGTGCCCAGCTCCTCCGCCAGCGCGGCGGATACGGCGGCTACCAGCTCCGGTGTTACCTCACCGGCGGTCTGGGGCGCAGCCGGGACCGGTGCCGGGGCGGCCTTTTTCCCGCGGCCCACCACGGCGCTCATGAGATAGGTCAACGCGATCAGGCAGATCAGCCCGAAGAACACCGTGCCCATGCCCATGAGACAGACAAAAATGCTGCTGTACTCCATACGATACTCCCTTTCGTGATTCCCCCACCGGGAAACAGTGCTCCGCCGCTGACGGAGCGCAGCCCGGCTTGTGTCGGGGGCAAGGTACTGTGGCTATCATACCATGCCGGCGCGGAAAAGCAAAGAGTCTTGTGAAAAAGGACGCCGATTCTTAGCGGATGTTTTTTGAAAAATCTGTCAGAATCCACACTCAGACAGCAGGGGGAGGGGCTGCTTGCTCTCTTTGCTGAATCGTAAAACGATTACGGAAAAATTGAGGCAGAGATCCGCTGCGGACTGCAAGAATGGCGTTGCGGAGAGGGGCTGCTTGTGATACACTTAACAAAAGGTTCATTTAAATGCAAGAGGTAGGGCTTTAGCCTTATGTTACTCCGTATCGAATGCGGTGTTTAGGAATCCAAAGAGGTAAACACCCAGCTTTTCAAGGAAAAATGAACCAAAGACAACGGTAAAGAACCCCCGTAGATTTGAAATTCTAAAATCAGAAAGGACTCTTTGACAATGAAACCTAAATTTGACGGCTATGCGGCACAGTATGACGCTTGGTTCATGGAGAATGAGAACCTGTTTCAGAGTGAGCTTCGCCTGTTCCAGAAAGTGCTCGGTGATATTCAGGGCAAACGCGTGCTTTCCGTGGGCTGCGGCAGCGGCCTGTTTGAGAGCATGATCGACTGCAGCGGTATCGAAGGCATTGAGCCCTCCCGCGACATGGGTGCCATCGCAGAGAAGCGCGGCGTGAACGTGGTGGCCTTCGGCGCGATTGAAGATGCGGAGCTGGAGGAGAATGCCTATGATGTGATCTATCTCAACGGCAGCTCCAGCTATATGGAGGACTTGACCCGGGCGTTTGACGTCTGCAAGAAGGCCCTCAAGCCGAACGGCACCTTTATTTCGCTGGACGTTCCCAAGGAGAGCGCCTTTGGGTTCATGTATCTGCTGGCAAAAGAGGTAGGCACCTTTGACCACCCGTTCCTCAACGGCGTTATGCCCAAGCTGCCGTATCCCCACGAGCTGTGCTGCGCAGGCGTGTGGCATTCCACGGAGGAGAAGATCGACGTGCTCAAGGCATTGGGCTTCCACGATTTTGACTTCTATCAGACCCTGCTGAAGAACCCTATGTACACCAACGAGGACGTGGAGGATGTGGTCCCCGGCTATCAGAGCGGCGGCTATGTGGCGATCATCGCCCATAAATGAAAGAGGAGGACGGCGTGAAGCTCTCACAAACACTCTATGCCCGGGCGGAAAAAATCTGGCCCCGGTATCTTTGCCACCCGTTTGTGACGCAGATGGCAGATGGAACGCTGCCGCCGGAAAAATTCCGGTATTATATGCTTCAGGATTATTTATACCTCAAGGATTATGTGAAGATCTTTGCGGCAATCATCCAGAAGGCTGACGATTTTGAGCAGATCCGCTTTTTGAGCGGAGAGCTGGCGGACACCATCGGAGAGACCTTCCGCACCCACATTCCGTATATGAAGCGCCTTGGCATTACGGAGGAGGAGATCCACAGCACCCGTCCTCACATGGACAACAACGCCTATACCCATTACATGCTTTGGGAGGCGCAGACCGGGGATGTGCTGACTGGACTGGTGACGCTTCTGAACTGCTCCTGGAGCTATGCGTATGTGGCGGAAAAGATAGTCGAACGCTGCCCGGATGCGCTGCGGGACAAGCGTTACGGCTCGTGGTTCGCGGGCTACGTTTCAGAAAGCTACCGGCGAACCAATCAGATGCTCATTGACCGAATTGACGCACTCAGCGGATTCATCGACGAAAAAACAGCAGAGCACCTCTGCGAGATCTTTGAAAAGTGCTGCCTGTTTGATTTGCGCTTTTGGGACATGGTCTACGCTATGGGTGGCAACTGAATCGAGCCCTTTTGATACAGAGGTCTCTACCCGCAAGACCTCTGTATCACAGAGAAAACAGATCATCGCCATCGCCAACAGTCACATCAGCGGCAGAAAGCTCGGTGCGCCTCTGACCAATATGTCCCTGAGTATTCTCCGGGACAAGAGCTATGAGCGTATGGACTATCATCTCCACTATTACAGCATCAACGTCAACGGAAAAGACCTCCGATCCAGCACCTTTTTCATCAAGGACAGTGGCGAGCTCATCGGCCTGCTGTGCATCAACTTTGACGACAGCCGCTATCGGGATGTCTGTGACCGCATCCTGAGTCTGTGCCATCCGGATCTGTTTGTGACCGATGTGCTGGCGCAGCCGCTGCCGGAGAACGAAGATGGTGTATCCGCCCGATCCTCCCCGGAAAAATTCCGCAACTCCGCAGATGCGGTGGCTTTGGACGCCATCAATCGGGAACTGGAACGGATGGGGGTCACGCCGGAGCAGCTGACGCCGGAGAAACGGCTGCAAGTCATCGCAGCCCTGGAATCCGGCGGGCTCTTTCTGCTGAAGGGTGCAGTCAAAAGTGCCGCCGCCAGTCTCCACTGCTCTCCGGCCAGCGTATACCGCTACATCACTCAAATCAAGAATTCGGACAACGGGCAGATCTGAATTCCAGCCTTGCGGGCCGCAAGCTGCCGAATTTCCACATCTGTGCCAATCATCTCATATCAAGGGCTCGACCCGCAGAAGGAGGCAAACCATGCTTCAGGAATATCTTCGCAGGATCGGATTGCTTTTGGTCGGTCTGTTGGTCAGCGCCATCGGCATCACGCTGATGCTTCAGGCCAATATCGGCTTGGAGCCTTGGAGCGTTCTCCAGCAAGGTATCGCCAAGACCTTCGGCATCACCTACGGTACCGCCGCCAGCATTGTCGGAGCCGCAGTCATTGCCATTGCTTATTTTTGCGGGGAGAGTTTCGGCCTCGGTACGCTGGCAAATATTTTCGTCTGCCCGATATTCATCGACATCCTGTTGTACCTGAACTGGATCCCTTTGTTTGAGCGCTTCTCGACCGGTTTGGCCGCGCTGCTGATCGGCATGGAGCTGCTGGCTCTGGGGACATGGATGTATATGAAAAGCACCTTAGGCTCCGGTCCTCGCGATGCGCTCATGGTCGTACTGGCCCGTAAGACGCACCGGACGGTAGGCCTTTGCCGCGCCGCCGTGGAAGTGGTCATTGTATTCATCGGCTGGCGGCTGGGCGGTCAGGTGGGCATCGGTACCATCGTTGCCGCAGTGGGCGTCGGCTCCCTGTTCAATCTGAACTTTGGTCTGCTGCGCTTCAACCCTGCCCTGCTCCATCAGGAGAATCTGCCGGAGACCCTTCAGCGGTTCCGTGGGCGGAAAACCATCACCTGAATGCCCGGTCAAGATTACCTGTGGGGACAAGCATACCGAATGGAGTTACACCCTAAATAAACCCGGAGTACCATGCCGATAGCGGCACAGTACCCCGGGTCCTTTTTAGAGATAGCCTTTGAATACACGCTTGAAATTACCTTGTGGATCTTTGGCGGCCTTTATTATGATAAGTAATATTTAAGGGGGTACGATTTGTAGTAAATCGCACCCCTGATTTAGCATTGCTCTAAGCGGTTGTTGATATTGCCCTTGTGCGTGGATAGCTCAAGGCGTGCATCTGTTTTTAACGGAGCGGCATCATTGCCCCCAATTAAATATGATAGCATAGGCAAAGGCGCGAATCAATTCACAGAACAGTCAAAGTTTTTCTGCAAATTTTAACATCCCTGCGAATTGATATTCCGGCGGATTTGCGTATAATAAAAATCAGGAAAGGGTGAGTCCAATGTATCACTAAGAGTACCCTAGCAAGCGAAAAACCAAAGCTTTCCGAAAACTGAAGAATGTGAGGTTACGTCAATGATTGAACCCAAGATGCATGAGTAACGGCCTTCAACTGGGAGACAACGGTTGAAGGTCGTTACTTTTTTGCCTGATTCCATTTTGGGGTCCGCACTGCGTTTCCGCGCCCTATATGTCAGGGGCGCAAAAACCCAAAGGAGACCGGAGGCTCCGGCTTACTGCAGCTTGGCCGTGCCCACATTCTCAAAAACCGCGTTTGCCCGACAGGGGAGAACTGCTCAGCCGTTGGCTGCGAGCGGGGTCTCCGGATCGATCCGTGACGGCAGGCGGTTGAGCTTGCAGTAGTACCTGTAAAAACGCTCTGCCAGTGATTTTTCATAAAAAATACCTCCAACATAGTTTGGGCGGAAACCCACTGCCTTTAGGCGGTGGGAGGAGCCCTGTTCGTAAAGGCGCATCATCCTTGGTTTTCGATATACTTTTGGATAATTGCCGAGGATACTTCCCCGATACTACAGGCAAAGTATCCCATCGGACCAGAATATCCTTTTCTTCCAATAGTGTTTGGCCAGGAAAGGACCGAATCTTTGCCAAAGATGATGTGTCGTTTCTTGTTTTAGTGTCTTAACAATGTTACAGACGGAATCCGTCGTGTCGTATCCGAGAAGGATATGCACGTGGTCTTTGTCGGTTTCCATTGCCACGATTTCGCAGTGATGAGCATCAGCGATGCTCTGAATCTTTTGTTTTATGGCATCAATCCATAAGTCACCTCAATGCGCCTTGGCATTCACTATCTATTATTACATAATAGCATTAGTGAAATAACAAAGAAAGGAGGATTGACTATGGCTCAAATGTCCATCATGGCAAAAATCCAAGTAGTGGCATCTGATGAAGATAAGACGTTACTTGATGAAACGATGTCTGTCTATCGTGAAGCGTGCAACTATGTTTCGGACTATGTGTTTCGCACGCACGATTTAAAACAGTTTTCGCTCAACAAGGCTCTGTATCCTACGTTGCGCGCAGAATTCGGACTGAAATCTCAAATGACTCAGTCCGTATTCAAGACGGTCATTGCCAGATATAAGACCATCCTTGAGAATCAGAAAGAGTGGATCAAACCGTCTTTCAAGAAACCTCAGTATGACCTCGTCTGGAACAGAGATTACTCCCTGACACAAGACCACTTTTCCATAAACACGCTCGGTGGAAGAGTAAAACTGCCTTATTTCGCGGAAGGGATGTCGCAATACTTCGACCGCTCTATCTACCGGTTCGGCACTGCCAAACTGGTGAACAAACACGGGAAATACTTTCTATACATCCCTGTGACCTATGATGTGGAAGAGAGTGATCTCTCCGATATCTGTAATGTTGTAGGCATCGACCGAGGCATCAACTTCGTCGCTGCAACTTACGATAGCAAGCACAAGTCCGGGTTTGTGAGAGGTCGGTCCATCAAGCAGAAAAGAGCCCACTATTCAGCACTTAGAAAAGAACTCCAGATGCGGCATACCCCGTCTTCAAGACGTAGACTCAAAAGGATCGGTCAACGAGAAAACCGTTGGATGCAGGATGTCAACCATTGTGTATCAAAGGCACTCGTTGTAAATAACCCCGCGCACACTCTCTTCGTTCTGGAAGATTTGTCCGGTATTCGTCATGCCCCGGAGCGTGTCAAAACGAAGCATCGCTATGTTTCTGCATCGTGGGCTTTCTACGACCTTGAACAGAAACTCATCTACAAGGCGAAACAGAACCAATCTTCCGTAATCAAGGTCGATCCTCGGTATACCAGCCAGTGCTGTCCCGTCTGTGGACACACCGAAAAGGCAAACCGCAACAAGAAGATACATCTGTTTACCTGTAAGAACTGCGGCTACAAGTCGAACGATGACCGTATCGGCGCAATGAATCTGTATCGCATGGGAATCAACTATCTATATGATAGTCAAGTACCTGATACAGTTGCGGCAGAGTAAACTTTGCCGCAAAGGGTGCAGTCAACCACCCTACGATGTAACGCCACTTGAGACAGCAATGCCTCTTGGGGTTAAAGGTCGGAGGAGCTATCCGTTACTACGACTGGGCAGTTACAAGCCCATGGCCTTTTGGCCGTGGATTGTTGACTACAGCACATTCAAAGCACAAAAGCAACCCGTTTTCCCGGCAATTATTTTTTATTATTTCAAAATTTCGCACACTTTGAACGATTGAACAAAAAAACGGAGCAGATCCGAAGGGACAACAGGGAAGGGGGCGCCCCCGAAACGGAGGAATATTCATGGCACGCTTACTGATGAAAAACGCATCCCACATCGTCACCTGCGACCCCAGCGACACCGTGTACACCGACAGCAATTTGCTGATGGAGGACGGCGTCATCACCTACATCGGCCCGGAGGAACAGCAGGCGGAGGAGGTCATCGACGCCGCCGGTTGCATCGTCTATCCCGGCCTCATCAACACCCATCACCATCTGTACCAGACCTTCAGCCGTAACCTGCCTCAGGTGCAGAATCTGGAGCTGTTCGACTGGCTGAAGGCCCTGTACGAGATCTGGAAGAATCTGGACAGCCGGGTGATCTACCACAGCTCCGTCACCGGCATGGGGGAGCTGATGAAAAACGGCTGCACCACCTGCTTTGACCACCATTACGTTTTCCCACAGGGGCAGGCGGAGGGGCTGCTGGACGCACAGTTCGCCGCCGCGGAGGATCTGGGCATCCGGATGTACGCCTCCCGTGGCAGCATGGACCTGAGCAAGAAGGACGGTGGCTTGCCGCCGGACAGCGTTGTGCAGACCGTGGACGAGATCCTGCGGGATTGTCAGCGTGCAGTGGAGACCTACCATGATCCGTCCCGATTCTCCATGCGGATGGTGGCGCTGGCACCCTGCTCACCCTTCAGCGTTTCCGAGGAGCTGCTGCGGCAGTCCGCAATTTTGGCCAGAGATCTGGGCGTGCGGCTCCATACCCACCTCTGCGAGACGAAGGACGAGGAGCGCTTCGTCCGGGAGCGGTGCGGGATGCGGCCTCTGGAATACATGGAATCCCTTGGTTGGATCGGCCCGGACGTCTGGTATGCCCACGGCATCCATTTCAACGGGGAGGAACTGCGCCGTCTGGCGGAGACCGGCACCGGCGTTGCCCATTGTCCCATCTCCAACATGAAGCTCAGCTCCGGCGTGTGCCGGGTGCCGGAAATGCTGGAATTGGGCGTTCCCGTGGGCCTTGCGGTGGACGGCAGCGCCAGCAATGACGGCTCCAATCTGCTGGAGGAGCTGCGGGTGGCCTATCTGCTCCACCGTCTCCAATCCAGTGAAAAGGCTCCCAGCGGCTACGACGTTCTGAAAATCGCCACCGTGGGCAGCGCGAAGATCCTGGGCCGGGACGACATCGGCTCTCTGGAAGTGGGGAAGGCCGGAGACCTGTTCGCTATCGACACCCGGCGTCTGGAGCTGGTGGGGGCGGATCTGGACCCGAAATCCCTGTTGGGGACCGTGGGCTGGAAAGGCCCGGTGGATTACACCGTGGTCAACGGCAAGGTCACGGTCCGCAGCGGAAAGCTGGTGAATCTGGACGAGGAAAAAGCTGCCCGGGAGGCCGCCGCGCTGGTGCGGGATTACCTGTCCCGCTGAGACCGGCCTGCTCCATCCTGCGTTGAAGCCGGGCCGTTTGGTAATTTATCCGAAAAATGAGCAGTATGCCGCACGGATTTTCCGTGCGGCTTGTTTACTGGTGCGGACCGTCTGCCCCGCAAGAGCCGCTCCGTTTCCCGGACAGGGGCCGCTTGCGGAGAATTGGCAGGATATCGGGCCGTCTGCGACGGTTTTACAGACGGCGGCGTGGGAGGAAAAAGTTCAAAAAGCGTACTTTGAAACCTTCACAATTATTCAAACTTTACTTTTTTTACCCGGTATGCTTGACTGAATATAGGCAATATGCCCAATCCGATAGGTGCACCTGCTATTGAACGGCATATGATCCGGACCCCTGGGAAAAACGAATGTCAATCGAATTTCAGAGGAGTTAAGAAAGGAAAAGAGGAAGTTTTGCTATGAAGATGAAACGTTATTTGAGCCTTCTGCTGGCCGGTACGCTCGCACTGGCCCTCACCGCCTGCGGCGGCAGCGCCAAGACTGATCCGGGCACTTCCAATCAGCCCTCCACTTCAGATGAGAACTGGGCCCCCAAGGAAAATGTTACCATGATCGTATCCTATAAAGCGGGTTCCGGAACCGATAACACCGCCCGTGTGCTGGCCGCCTATGCTGAAAAGTACATCGGCAAGCCGGTCATCATTGAAAACCTGGAAGGCGGCTCCGGCTCCATTGGCTGGACGGCCCTCTCTCAGGCGGCCCCGGATGGCTACACGCTGGGCTTCATCAACCTGCCCAACTTCAACGCCACCATCTCCGAGGGTCTGGCAACGTATACCGTGGACAGCTTCGCTCCCATCTGCAACCATGTGACGGAGACCTCCGTGGTTCTGGTGAAGGCGGACTCCCAGTTCAACACGCTGGAGGATCTGGTGAAGTTCGCAAAGGACAACCCCGGCAAGCTGAAGGCTTCCACCAATGGCAACCGGGCATCCAACCACATCGGTGCGCAGGTTCTGGCTACTTCTGCCGGCTTTGAATATACCGACATTCCTTACGGCGGCACCGCCGACCAGCTGCTGGCGCTCCGTCAGGGCGAGGTGGACTTCTCCGTGGCCAAGGTAGCGGACTTCGCTTCCTTCACCTCTGAGGTCAAGGTTCTGGCCGTCTACAATCAGGAGCGTCTGGAGGGCTATCCCGACGTGCCTACCATGGGCGAACTGGGTTACTATGACCAGTGGCTGGGTTCCTCCCGCTGCATCGTGGCGCCTGCCGGCACCCCCGAGAATGTGATCAAGTTCTATGAGGACGCCTTCCAGAAGCTGATGGAGGACGCCGACTATCTCAAGGCTGCCGAGGCCGCTGGGATGGAGACTGACTATAAGAACAGCGCAGACACCGCCGCTCTGATCAAGCAGCAGCAGGACTTCACTGAAAGTCTGGCCGACGTTTGGGGCGACTGATCCCCATTTTGTGCGGGAGCAGCCGGTGGTTGCTCCCGCCTTATTTTTCCGCATCAATGCAGTGCGAACTGGAGGGCACTATGAAAAAAACTGATATTGGCGTTGTAGGCTTCATGTATGCGGTCTGCGCCTTTTTCTTCCTGATGTCCAGAGATCTGAAAAAGGGAGCTCGGATCTATCCTCTGTGCATCATTGCGATCCTGTTTCTGCTTACCACCGGTTATGTGGTTGAAATGCTGTTTGCCGCGAAAAAGAACGGGGTGACCAGCGGTATTCCGGAAATCTTCGAAGGGTTCCAGCCCAAGCAGTTTTTTATCGTTCTGGGAATGCTCATCGCATATCTGGCCGGTATGTACTTCGTCGGCTTCTATCTGGCGACCATCGTGCTGATGGCGGCCAGCCTGCTGTATCTCAGGGTCCCCAAGTGGCAGATCCTGATCTCTACCATTGTGATCATCGGACTGGTCTATGGCGCGTTTACCATGTTCCTGGGTGTAAAGCTGCCTGTGGGCCTGCTGTTCAAATAAAGGGGGGCACGAATTATGCTTGAAACGTTAGCCTTGATGGGACACGGCTTCGTAAACGCGATGTCCCTCAGCAATCTGCTGTTTATGGCCGGCGGCACCGCCATTGGCATCATCATCGGCTGCCTGCCCGGCCTGTCCGCCGCCATGGGCGTTGCGCTGCTGCTGCCCATGACCTTTACCATGGCCCCGGAAACGGGACTGATCGTGCTGGGCGCTATCTACTGCGGTGCGATCTTCGGCGGCTCCATCTCCGCCATTCTGATCCACACGCCGGGCACCCCCGCCTCTGCCGCCACCGCCATTGAGGGCTACCAGCTCACCTTGCAGGGGAAGGCGGGCAAGGCGCTGGCCGTGGCCTGCTTCTCCTCCTTCTGCGGTGGCCTGCTCTCCTGCATCTCCCTGTACTTTTTCGCTCCGCTGCTGGCGCAGCTGGCCATGAAATTCGGTTCTCCGGAATATTTCTGGCTTTCGATCTTCGGCCTGACCATCATTGCGGGCGTGGCGTCCAAGTCCCTGCTGAAGGGCCTGATCTCCGGTGCGCTGGGCCTGTTGCTGTCCACCATCGGCATGGACCCCATGGAGGGCGCTCAGCGGTTCATGTTCGGACAGGCTTCTTTGTACGAGGGCATTAACACCACCTGCGCCCTGATCGGTCTGTTCTCCATGTCTCAGGTGCTGATCCTGGCGGAGAAGAAGATCAAGCAGCGGGCAAAGGCAGCCAAGTTCAGCGACAAGATCACCCTGAGCGGCAAGGAGATCAAGCGGATCACCCCCACCATCCTCCGTTCCTGGGTCATCGGCAACCTGATCGGTATCCTTCCCGGCGCGGGCGCATCCATCGCCTGCTTCCTGGGCTATAATACCTCCCGGCAGTTCTCTCATCACAAAGAGGAGTTCGGGAAAGGCTCCATCGAGGGCGTGGCAGGTTCCGAGGCAGCTAACAACGCCGTGACCGGCGGCTCCCTGATCCCCATGCTGACGCTGGGCATTCCCGGCGAGTCCGTGACCGCCGTGCTCATGGGCGGACTGATCATTCAGGGACTCCAGCCGGGACCGGAGCTGTTTACCCGTTATGCGCCGATGACCTACACCTTCTTCGCGGGTTTTGTGCTGGTCCAGTTCTTTATGCTGGGCATCGGCCTTCTGGGCTGCCGTGGCTTCGCGCAGATCTCCCGCCTTTCCGACGCCATCCTGATCCCCAGCGTGGCCGTCCTGTGCGTGGTGGGCTCCTTCGCCATCCATAAGAACTTTTTCGATGTGGTCATCATGATGATCTTCGGCGTGCTGGGCTATCTGGTCCGCAAGTTCGATCTGAACCCGGCGGCCATCGTGCTGGCCCTGATCCTGGGGCCCATCGGCGAAAACGGCCTGCGCCGCTCCCTGCGGCTGTCCGGCGGCAGCCCGGCCATCCTGTTCTCCACGCCCCTCTGCTGGGTGCTGATCGCCCTGTGCGTGTTCGGCGTCTGCTCTCCCATTTTCATGAACCGCATGGAGAAAAAGGCCGTGGAAGATGCCGGCGGCGACATTCCCAATGAAACCGGGGATGATCCCGTCCGCACTTCCGACTGACGGACTTTCCGAAAAAACACAGGACACGGCAGTATTGCCGTGTCCTGTGTTTTATTCGCCAAGAGTATTGACGCCTACCGGACGGGTAAAAAGTTCTTGGCTAAAATCAGCGTGGACGATACCAGCGTCCTGAGCGACAGCTCGGAGAACATCATCACCCTTGTCACCTGCGTGATGAATCCGCCGGATTACCGCTAGTGCGTGCAGGCTCGACAAAAGTAGTATTGATGTGAATAACTTCGACAAGAAAAAAGTTATTCACATTGATGTTAAAAACTTTACTTAATGATGAAGGTGTGCTATCATGGCTTCAAAAGGTGGTGACAGAATCATGGAGTTAAAAAACAGATCGCAGTACCTTGATAAGCTCATTTCCGTTCAGGATATGGAGGTCATCAAGGTCGTGACCGGAATCCGGCGCTGCGGCAAATCCAGCCTGCTGAAATTGATGATGGCACATCTGCGGGAACAGGGCGTCATGGAGGAACAGATCCTCTCGATGAACTTTGAGTCCATGCAGTTTGCCGATATGGACAGCAAAAGCCTTTATCAGTATGTGATGGAACGCGCACCCAAGGGCAAGCGGCTCTACCTCTTTTTAGATGAGGTGCAGAAGGTTCGGGACTGGCAGGATGCCGTTAATTCCTTCCGTGTGGATCTATATTGCGACATTTATGTGACCGGTTCCAACGCCTACCTGCTGTCCTCCGAACTGTCCACATATCTGTCCGGGCGCTATGTGGAGATCAAAATGCTGCCGCTGTCCTTCCGGGAATTTCTGGACTTCCATGGCTATTTGCTGGAGGAGTACAAAGCCCCCAACGGCAATGTGAAACAGCGCGCCAGGGGAAAAGACGGTGAAGCGTATGAGCTGCGCGACCTGTTTGAGGCCTACGCACAGTTTGGCGGTATGCCCGCGCTGGCCGAGGCGGAGCTGGATCAGGAGCGCGCCAATATGCTGCTGGACGGCATTTATTCTGCTGTGGTCGTGCGGGACATTCTGGAGCGCGGCAAACGGAAAGAACAGCGGGCCGTCACCGACGCGCTGCTGCTTCGCAAGATCGTTCTGTTTCTGGCTGACAACATCGGCAACAACACGTCGGCTGCGTCCATCGGGCGCACCCTTGTCAGCGAGGGCCTGTTGGACGATGGCAGAAAGACCAAGCCTGCGGTGCAGACCATCTCTGCCTATATCGACGCACTGTTGGAGTCCTATATCTTTTATGAGGTCAAGCGGTTTGACATCAAGGGAAAGGACTACCTGCGGACGCTGGGCAAATACTATATCGTCGATCCCGGCCTCCGCACCTATCTGTTAGGAAACCGGGGCGGCGATGTGGGACACATTCTGGAAAACATCGTCTATTTTGAACTGCTGCGACGCGGGTATGAGGTGGCTATCGGCAAGGTCGGTGAAAAGGAGATCGACTTCATCGCAACGAAGATGAACGAGAAAAGGTATATCCAAGTCACCGACAACATGAACGCCTCCGAAACCCGCACACGGGAACTTGCACCGCTGCAAGCTGTTCAGGACAATTACGAGAAAACCGTGATTGCCATGGACTGCGACCTCATCAGCGACGTGGATGGTATTAAAATCGTAAAGGCGCTGGACTTCCTGCTCAGCGAAGTGTAACTAAAAATCCGCTCTGAAAAATCAGGGCGGATTTTTTTGATACACGCCGACTTTTACTTTAGCCGTGGGGGAGGGTCAATCCTGAAAGAAGATCCTGTCGAACCGGTCCATGACGTCCTCCATCGTATCGCTGATCTCCTGCTCATTGACCGGAAGGCGGGAATCCAGCACAGTCTGAATGGAGTCAGGCGTGTTTCCAAGGTCATCACGGATGCTGTGGAGATGGTGCTCTGTCAGGATCGTCTGCCCTTCTTTGGAGAGGATGTAGTCATAGAGGAGCCGACCGTTTCGCTCGTTGGGACAGCCGGCTACCAGCCCCATGGGGCTGTAGATCGGCACCGTATCCCGCTCCGGAAGGCGGAAGGAGATAGGCTCCCCGGCTTCTTCCATGTTGCTGACGATATAGTCCATGCAGATCCCCACGGCGTACGTCCCGTGTGCGACCTGCAGATGGGTGGCGGTGGAGTTGCTCTCAAGCATGCAGCCGTTTTCCCGCAGACGCTCAAAATACGCCGTTCCGTAGGCAGGGGAATTCATCAGCGCGCCGACGAAGTATTTGATGCTGCCGGAGCTGCCCGGGTCCGTCATCACGATCTGCCCGTTCCATCTGGGATCCAGCAGATCGTCCCAGGTCCGGGGCGCGTCCTCCTCGGAGACCAGATCCGTGTTGTAGGCGATGACCGCCGACATCAGCCGTCCGCCGATGTAGTAATGGTGCTCATCCATGAAGGCCTCGTTGATATTGATGGCCTGCGGCGAGATATAGGGGGAGAGATACCGGTTTTCCTTCAGCTTTCTGTAATCCGACGGAGCGCCGGTCCAGACCAGATCGGCGGAGATCTCTCCGGACTGCATTTCCGTGGCCAGCTTGGTCAGGACCTTGTTGGTTCCCGCGAAGAAGTAGTTCATGGTGATCTGGGGGTACTTCTCCTCAAAGCCCTCCTTAATGGCCTGAATTTCCTCCTCCTGCATGGAACAGTACAGCGTAACGGTTCCGGAGTACCCGGCCATGGACGGCGGGGCCTCAGCCGGCCGTGGGCTGCCGGCGCATCCGGCGGTACAGCACACCAATATCAGGCAGGCCGCGATCCTTTTGAAGATCCTGTATGCGTTCATGCCGAAGTACCTCCGTCAAACAGATGTCAATGTGACTATCTTACCTGATTTCCCAACGGAAGTAAAGTTGCGGCATCGTTGTTTTTTTGCTATACTGAACTTCAATACCGAGAAAGGGCGTGAGTGCTTGCGTACAACGATCAATATGTCTCCAATTTACAATCTGCTTCGTCGCCACGCAAAAACCTTTCTCACCGCCTTTGCCTGCATTCTGATCGCTGTCGCGTGCATTCTGGGCCTGGTCTACTCCGCGTTTCAGTCTGTGGTGCTGGACTCCGTGGCCCTGCAGCACCGGGATTTCGTGGGGCAGCTGGACTCCATTTCGGGGATCCTTTCCGCCACTGTCCGAAACTACGGGATGCAGGTATTCTACGCCCCGTCCGTCCTGACGCTGCGGGGAGACAAGACGTTAGACAAAATGGGACAGGTCTACGCGCTGCGGGAGTTGGATTCCTATGTCAGCAGCAACGATTTTGTAGACTCCATTCAGGTCTATAACCGGGATACCGGATTTATTTACTCCACAGATTCCAACGTGATCAGCGCCCCCATTGACAAATACGCGGATCAGGATGCGGCGGAACTGTTTCGCTCCCTGACCCCCGATCTCCGGATGCGGCCCATCCGCCGCACCGCCTTTTCGGACGATCCCGTCCGGGTCCGCTCCTACTTCTCCTTTTTGTTTTTTGAGACAACCTCCGAAGATGAGCCCACCGGCGGCGCACTGATGCTGAATGTGGACTATGACCGGTATCTGAACACGCTCCTGTCCTTTAACGGGCAGGGGGACTGCATGCTGCTGGATGAGACGGGAGCACTTCTCACCGCCGGCCGGGAGGAGCTTCAGCCCTTGATCCCGCTGTTTTTCGGCGAGATCAGCAGGGAGGGGCAGGCGGACAGCGGGTATATCCTGAAGCGGATCAACGGCGAGCAGACCGTCTGCCTGTATTGCCGACTGGACACCTCCCGCTGGCACTATCTGAAGATCACGCCGCTGAAGGCATGTGTTCCCAAGCTGCTGGAGCTGAAAAACGCCCTGATCGTCTGCATTGTGATCGGCTTTGCGCTGCTGGCGATCTGCAGTCTGGGGGTGCTCCTGTTCCTTTACTTCCCGGTCTATCAGGTCCGGGCAGCTCTGCGGAACATCGGGATGGAAAATAGGGGAGAGCTTGCGGGGCAGGTCTCACAGCTGGCGCAGCAGTCCGAAGCGCACCGCAAGGCCAGCGCATTGCAATCCCTTCTGGAGGGGCAGGATCTCAGCCTGCTGCCGGAATTGCCGCCGCCCTATACGCTGGTGCTGATGGAAACGGGACACGCGCAGTCCGCGCTGAAGCAGACCTGCACGGATGTATCCGCACTGACCTATCATCAGGACGGCTGCGAGGTGGTCCTGTTCTTCGGAGAAGAGCGGGAGACCGTTCTTGCAATCTGCCGGGAACGGGCCGACCAGTCCAGCATCTACTGTTTCTGCGGCTCTGAGAGGACCACGTTCCCACAGGTGGCGGCGTGCTATCAGGTGCTGTGTGAAATGCGCCGCCAGAAATTCTGGGCAGCGGACCGGCACTGCTGGCTGGAGGAAGACTTTACACCCCGCCGTCCCCACAGCAGCTTTACGGAGCAAATGAGCGCGGAGCTGGCTTCCGCCCTGCGGGGGAGCGATCTGGAGCAGATCCAGAGACTGTGGCAGCAGATTCAGGACAGTATCCGGGAGGACCGCTTCCAGGACCAGCTTTTTGCCTTCCAACGGATCGTTTCACTGATGGAAAAACAGCTGCCTGCGTTAAAACCGCTGGTTTCCGACAATTTCTGGGCAACGCTGAAGGATATCCGGACGTTGGATGCCATATTTTCTGATGCTTTCCGGAAAATCGTCCAGAACAATCGAGAACTGCATAGACAGCACATTGATCAGCTGGCGTCTCAAGTGGTTCGCCAGATCGAACAGTCGTATGCGGATTCGGATCTCTCACCCACCCGGATCGCCGACTCGCTGGGGATGAGCAGCGCGTATCTTGGGCGGATCTTCCGGGAGAGTACGCAGACCTCCATCAGTCAATACCTGAACCAGACCCGGATCCGCCGTGCGGAGGAACTGCTGAGGGAGACCGAGCAGCCGGTGGAGACCGTTGCGGGACTGGTCGGGTTCTCCAATCCCAAGTACTTTTATGTGGTATTCAAAAATATCACGGGGCAGACGCCGCTGCAATTCAGAAAGGCGGTCCATTCCGCCTCCGAAAAAAACTGATCCACGGAGCTGCCAGCCAGCAAACGAGGGAAAAAGATACGGGCCGGTCAGAAGTATTTCTGGCCGGCCCTGTTTGCGCTGGAGAGGGGAAGGAGGGGGATCAACGTTGACTATTGCTGTCTTGCCCACACTAAACAGCCGTTTTTGCCACTTGTAATATGTTTGACTACAGATACCATGCTCTTTGCACCATGCCAGTACGCTCTGCCCACTGTTTCTACATTCTGTGACCCGTTCGGCCCATATCGCCAGTTTGTTCTGCTCATTTAACTGCCGAAGTTCTCCCATTGTGATCTACCTCCGTTTTTCGCGTAGAGTCCACGCATAGCGCGTGGACTCTACGTTCTATACGGTGGTATTCTCTCATTTTCGCGGGTAACCTTGAATCCGCCGCTACACTTGACGCTTACGAGATGCCGCTGAAAACAAAAAACGCCTACCGCACCCTGCCGCTGTCGGTAGACGCGATAGACGTTCTGATGCAACAAAGAAGAAAAACGGGTAACAGCGAATGGGTATTTCCGTCCCCAACCGGAGGCCCCATGTCACCGGATAGCGTGTTGCATATGCTGCACCGAGTCCTGAAGCGGGCAGGGTTGCCGAAGGTGCGTTTCCATGACCTGCGCCACACCTTCGCAACGCTGGCACTGCAAAACGGTGTGGACATCAAAACTGTGTCTGGTATGCTGGGGCATTTTTCAGCAGGCTTCACGCTGGACACTTACGCTCATGTAACGACCTCGGCCAAGCGTGAAGCGGCAAAAACAATGGGCAATATCCTATCCCGTACGGTATAGACCTTTCCGCTATCCGCTCCCGTTTGGGTCAGCGTTTGGGTCAGAAAAATCGGCAAGCAAGTTATTGCGCGCAAAAGTGCGGAAAAAGTCCTGATTTCGCAAGAAATCAGGACTTTCTGGCAGGTGCGACCGATTTAGATACCTGGCGACTTCGGCCTTGGAATCCACTTATATCAGTAATTTCAAGCATTTTGCTCTTTCAATAATTGCAACGCACGGTGGTCTCATTGCTACTTGGCTGCAAAACAGGTTGAGACCAAAATAGATACATGGCATTCTGCCTTTGATATTTTGCTGTGCAGTCAGTTGCCCATGTCGCAACAAGGGCTTCATGGAAGAAATCTGCGCTTGACTTCTCCGTTGTCCAGGGTTACACGTTCTCCCGTAGAGCAGATGTCCTCTCCCACCGTGGCCGAATATGCGTCGTAGGTCTGGAGAAAGGCATCGGCTCTTTTTGCATCCAATGAGATCATGCTCTTTGTCATACTTAATTGGTTTTGCAATACTTGCGGTCAAGCAAGTCAATGGAATGCTTCGTTGGTGGATAATCATATTCGTATAAGTCTCGGAAAATCCGAGGCAATTTTTTTAACCTGAAATTCAGGTCTTGGAGGTCAAAGACAGAGAGATCCACTTCTGATGTTCCCAACCACTCCCGCATAGACTGATATTCGGGACTCGATTTCTGCTGGAACACTTCTCTTAAGTGTTCCAGACCAGCTGGGCCACCACAGTCTTCGATGATACCAAAGCCTTGGCCTTCAAGCACCCGAGGCAGTTCCTTGCCCGGTAATTCGCTATCTTCGAAGACTTCCTCCAGTCGCAGCACTACTTCCCAGCCATCGCCGTAATCATAGAAGAAGTGAAAGGTTGCGTCACCTCTGCTGGTAAATCTGCGAAGTGTCATTTCCGTAGCCGCATAAGTATTGCTGATCATCGTTTCAGGGAATGAGTCGCCACCGGCAATATCATATCGCAGGATCTTGTCTGGCTCGCTTTGGTATGCAGGATCATCGTCAGGCATATTCTCATTCACAGAGTATTCAAGATGGAACAGATGGCTACCCTTCATCTCAAACAAAGTCATCGTAACATAGCCAAGCTGCGCCAGGGTGATGTTTCCTGCCACTTGAAAGCGGCGCCATATCAACGGCTTGTAATCCTTCAATTCAGCGTAGAACTGATAAATCGGCTGACTCGCCACCGGCATTACCTCCATCATTCACTTTTCTCTTTGGTTGTTTTGCTTCTTTGCTCTGCTCGCCACCCCTCATGGCTGGCAATGTACTCGATGACAGCAGAGACAGTCATCTTTTTCCCTTTGAATTGGGTATGAGCCTTAACATAGTGTCCTGTTAGATACTTCGTGTTGGGCGTATTTTCGTGATAAAGGGTCTTGTACTTTTCATGATAATCAAAGCACCAGTCTGCCAAAGGGGTTGTGATGATTACTGACTGGTACAGAAATCGACAGGTGAACCCATGCCTCGCACATTGGTCGGATATACTCTTTTTCAGGTCTTCTTCCTCCTGGCGACGCCTTAGTTCAGCCTGTGTCTTCCTCGTCAGGACTCTTGTATGGTTTTGATCACTATCGCAAACCTTGCAATGTGCGACAAACACTTCGCCATATTCGGGATAAGGTTCTTCTTTGAATTGGCGTGTTTTTTTGAGACCGCAATTCAAACACTCGCACACGAACTGTCGCATATAGAATCTACTCCCAGATTGTTTAGTATACGGTCAGAGGGAAATAGAATGATCTAATAGGCTCCTACCTACACGCGAGGCTGTCTGCCCAAACTGACAGTTCCTCCTTCTTTGCGGTTGACTTCCACACCTTGCCTTCGAGTAATGTGGCACCGGTGCAGCTAGGCTTTAACGCCTCATTCGTCTTACCCATACCGCTTCCACCAGAGGTAGCAAAGGGGATGATTGTTTTGCCAGTCAGATCATAGCTTTCCAGAAAAGCATTGACGATGGTGGGCGCAATGTACCACCAAATTGGAAACTCTACGAAGATGGTATCATACTCATCCATATTGTCACGCTTTTTCGCGATTGCAGGACGAGAGGTGGGGTCACTCATCTCAAGGCTACTTCTAGACTTTTTGTTTGTCCAATCAAGATCAGCACTTGTATAGATGACTTCCGGTCTAATCTCAAAAAGATTAGCGCCGATGGAATCGGCCAGATTTTCGGCGACCTTAGCGGTAATGCCACTGGCCGAGAAATAGGCCACAAGTTTTTTGCTCACAATGATCGCTCCTCAATTTGTGTTTGTTTTTTTATCATAGCACAAAGACTCGGAGATAACAATGTGTGGCCTGTGTTATTACTCATCTTCAACATGGAACGAATTTCATCCCCTATGTAGAATCGCCCTCACATGGAGCGGGCCACCCGAGCCTGAGTGTCGAGGTTTTCAATCAAGGTAAGAACATGAGCAATAGATTGCCGCCGTGCTTTCTTTGCGGCCCTCTTCTGCTCCTTGCGATAGCGCTTCGTTCCTTTCATTGGCGGAGGGCTATTTTTCTTTGACTGAACAGGATAGAGGGGGTGCATATTACGGTAGAGGTCATGGTCGCTGATGTACTCAAGGTAGCCGGAAATCGTGTTCTGGCTAACCCACTGAAGGTGATATCCAGGCACAGGGCCTGTCTTCTTGTCGCCGAGGGTGTTTTTATGATAAAGCACGACCTCATTGCCTTTGCCAGAGGGGATGATCCGCCAGTCGCTGATTGGTGTTGAAATGCCAATAAACCGATCTTTGAAAAACACAGAGGCGGCATGGCTCTGGCAGTATCCCTGCAACACATCGCTCTCCTTACGGTAGAGCTTGGCGATAGGGCTGCAATGTCGGCAAAGGCGGTAACCTGCTGCATACGCATCTTCGAGGTTCTCGAAGGAACCGACATCCTCAACGCTGACATTCTGGATATGTTGGCAAGTACTTTGATGGACGATTTTGCTTCTACTTCTTTTGCTATAGTAATACATGGAATAACACCTCTTTTCTTTCTGATGGCGTTATTCTACCGAAGGAGGTGTCCCATATAACGGACTATATCATCACTCTTGGCACTCGTTAACGATAAAATCGTACAGTGCTTCAGGTTCTGTCAGATTCCACTCCTCTGTGTTATCGGAAGACCAGACTTTATAGTCTGGTTCTCCCTCATACAGCCACCAACTGATGTAGTCGTATTTGTCGTTCACCGCTTCTTTGAGGACGAGCATTGCGGCATCGTAAAACTTGTTGTTCACGCCAAACACATAGT
Organism: Dysosmobacter segnis; assembly: GCF_014297285.1. Classification (GTDB taxonomy): domain Bacteria; phylum Bacillota; class Clostridia; order Oscillospirales; family Oscillospiraceae; genus Oscillibacter; species Oscillibacter segnis. The sequence goes on along the minus strand of NZ_JACOQI010000026.1, from coordinate 9,526 downwards.
GTCCATCCCCGACAAGGTCAAGTGCTTTCGCAAACTGATGATTGATTTCCTGCTGCTCCTGGATGAGTTGGAGCGCCTTCACGAAGGTTTCTTTCGTTATCATTTCTCTCCAAGTTCCTCCTTGGCTTTCATAAGCCATGCGATGGCTTCCTCCTGTGTCTCAGGATCAACCAGCCATTCGAGGAAGCGCACGATCAACCGCTCTACAGTCCATCCCAGAGGCGTAATGATTTCCTTGATCTGAGCCAAGAGTACTTCATCTACCGCAACTTCAATTGTCTCGTACTCGAGTTCAAACCACTTGTAGGGGCAGAAGACACAGGAGTCTTTTCCCTCCTCCGTAACAACAAAGCCAACATTCTCCTTGTCCATGCGGTCAAACAGTTCATCAAGCCGCTTGGGAAGTTCTTCTGCCGGAACCCGCTCCATTTCAGAGAGCGGATGATATTCTCTCAATTTCATTGGTCGGCCTCCATAGTACACAGTTCAGGGTTCCAACCTGCTTTGTGACGGTAGTTGTTCTCCTGCATTTCCTCAAAGGTAACAGGTGCAAAACCGTTGACATCCGCACCGGCATTCAGCATCAGATCGTTCTCCCGAATGAGCGGCCAGTAGTCGGCATCGGTGTTGCCGTGGATGTGACCGAACACCATGTAGCATCTGGTCATGTGCGGCCAGGACATCATGGGGTAATGGCAGAGCGTCATTTGCCGCTTGCCGTCACTAATGAAGTGCAGGTTATTCACGCTCTCGAAGAAGTCTTCGAGGTTGCACTTCTTGACCCAGTCCCTGTCGTGGTTTCCGATGATGAGGTGCTTTTTGCCCTTGAGCTGCTTCAGGTACTCTTCGGCAGGCTTCTCGTTTCGGAACAACAGGTCGCCAAGAATATAGACGGTATCGCCGTTGGTAACCTTGGCATTCCAGTTTCGGATTAGTGTTTCGTCCATCTCCTCGATGGTGGCAAACGGCCTGTTGCATAGGCGGATAATATTGCGGTGACCGAGGTGCAGGTCACTGGTGAAGTAATTCATGGTGTTTCACCACTCTTTCTTATAAGCTGAGTTTTTCTGCGGCGGCTCGGAGTGATAGGAGTTGGTTGTGCAGCGCGGCACTGTGCGCCGGGGTCGATTCGTTGGCGACACGGCAGTAGATGCAGCATTTACTCATGTGCATTCTCCTTTAGTTTCACAGGTTTGATCGGTTGCCACTCAATCAGGGCAATCTCGGCATCCGGGTTCTCATGATTCAGATGTCTGAAGGAGTCAACATCCTCGCCGGGGAATCTGCTGTGGCAGTAGAACGGCATCACTTCATTCGGTACAATACCCACTCGCTCCAGGCCGAGCAAGCGCTTCTTTATAAACTCTGCACCATAGATGATCACCGGCAGGCCTGCATGCTTGAGGGCCAGATAGAACTTGATTGCCTCCACACAGCGTCCATAGGATTTTGCGGCAAGGGCAAGGTGATAGCAGCCCTCGGCCACTCGGCCCAACCCCACATAGAGGGATACATGTGTGGAGTTACCACCTCTGCAAACCTCCCAAGGATGACCGCCCTTTTCCCGATTCTCCAGCCAATCTGCAAAAGCCTCGGCTGAGTCGGGGTCGATCTTCTTCAGACCATCATCTCTTCCGTCGGCATGCCTGTAGTACTGCGCTTTGGGTGCAAAGGCCTGACCATCGTAATTGTTGGCAGCATAGCCCAAGGCGCAAAACCGATAGAAGTCATTTGCTGTCATCTCTTTCAGCTCAGGCAAACCGGTGCAGTCTTCAGTTCCGGTGGCAAGGAACTCATCCACATCTTCTTGGGTCAGGGCTTCGAAGAAGGATTCTTTTTCCTCGGGATACAGCTTCCAAAGGCCTGCGCGAGTGATTACACCTGTCCGGTGTTTGTAAGGCAGCAGACGAGCCACACTCTCGTTATATGTGCCATTCCGTACAGCTTCGATGGTCAACTTCACAGCATCGACCAGCCATTCGGTGAATTCGGAAATGTCATGTGTATAGCCAGACTCCAGTCGCTTGTCCATCTCGAGTACCTGCTTGTTGCTCAGAAAGACACAGCGATATTTGATGTCAGTATGCTCAACGGCAACGAAGCGATACCACTCGACTTCGTCAGGAAACTCAGACTTCCAATAGTCTTCGTACTCTTTCTGGTTCTTGACAGTTCCATCTTTGAGGTTTTCTTCATAGGTTCCGTATTGCTTTGCGAAGTCATCAATGGTCCCTCTCCTGGCGCACAACCAAAGCTCTTTAGCTCCATCCTCATCATCTGTTTCCACATCCTGAAGCATCTGAAAAAGCTCGTCAATCAATCGATAGCTTTTCTCATCATAGCCGAAGGCGAAACCGTATCCGCAGTGGCTGTCTCGCCCCAGCCACTCAACATAGTGCCGAACTTGTACGCTCTTCAATTTCTCGCTGATATCAAACGGCAGACTCATCTTCTTTGATTGCCCTCCTCATTCAGATCCTCTTCGGAGTAGAACTCCTTCATGTCATCCAGACGCAGGCATGCAAGCCTCGTCTTGATGACGATGCCCCACACATCAATCTCCTCATATGCCGCTCCGCAGTCAATATCGATTAGATTTCGTCCGTTCCAGATCGTAGCAGGTTTGGCCAGTTGATGCTCCGTGGTAGGCGTATGGCCGAAGATCACGGTGTAGTCATCGGGGCCACGGTCATGGCTGCGGTATCTGTGCCAGACAGCGAACTCTCTTCCGTCCCGATGCTTCATGCTGGAATTGAGATACTCGTCCTCGGGTGCCGCGTGAGTGAGCAGGTATTTCTGGCCATTCACCATGATCTCGATGTTTACAGGTAGCTTATCGAGATACTCTAAGATCTCCTGGCGCACGGATTTGCGGATATGCTTCAGGTACCTGTGTGTGACGTCACCACCATTACGGTACCAGAGGTTCAGTCGTTTCTCTCGGAGATAATCAGCGTAACCGTCCTCCTCATCGGGGATGTTGTATAGCGCGTCGAGCATCATGTACTCATGGTTGCCCAAGAGCATAACAACATTGGGCATGGCTCTGAGCTGCTGGAGTATGCGGATGCCGTCAGGGTTTCGGTCGATTACATCGCCCAAGATATAGAGGGTATCCTCGGGCTGAAGATTGATCTGTTTCATGACAGAGTCGAAGCGGCGCCGGTGGCCGTGGATATCAGACATTACATAGATCATAGGGGTTCACCTCTTTCTGGGTAACACGAACATATACCATATTTCTTTGGGTAAAGCTAGTCTAAATTCAGAAGAATGTGACAATCTCTTCGTTCATCCAGAAGTGGACTTGCTTATCACCATATTCAGGGTCAACTTCATAGTGGATACGGCAGAAGTATTTGCACTCTTCGCAAGTATTCTCCCGCGCTACTTCAAAGGGTTGTCCTGCCTTAGCCAGAGGACAGATATCGCTCAGTTCAATGTTCGTAAGCTTCGATGCAAGACAGGTATGCTCATGGTTGAAGCTGTCGAACTGGCTGGGCTTGTACATGGGGTACGGCCAGCGTAGGTAGTGCCGAAAGATATGGCAAGCGTTCTTCAGGTTGGAGAGTTTGCTTCTCAGGTTATTCATTCTCGTCCTCCTCATCTTTGGTGTCGAACTGCATTCTCCATAAGTAAATGTGTTCGCCAACCATTTGCAGATGCTTGTAGAAGATGTGCCGGCACAGCCGCTTGTAGATTTCGAGGAACCGTAAATCATCACCAAAGTCAAGCAGGCCATCCATGATATGCTCTAATTCCCTCTCATCTGTGATGTGGCCAGCCACAGCGGAGTCGACCAGTGCTGTGTACTGCGCCAACGCCTGGTCTGTAAGTTTATTTAGTGCTTCTACAGTTTCCTTGGCCGCTTCCAAGGCTTCGCTGTAGCGATTGTTATCTGGAACGCCGTCATTTTTTTCAATGTAGGGTTTCATGGCTGTTTCCTCGTCATATTTATTGATTCCATCAACATTTCGTTTTTCACTTTTGCCTCAGATTCCATCATTTCTTCTGCAAGAGAAGATGCCGGGCCTCAATGGTAATCATTGAAAGTTGTGTGTATTTCTTGATTCTGCCATCGGGTACTTCGTCTATGATCATCCAAAGCGAAATTTCAGCCTTGGCGAAGTTGATATGCTCCATGGCTTCCTCTATTCTATAGCATTTTCCGCTCTCGAAAAGGTTATTTAAGAGCTTCCGGAAATCCTGCAATCGCGTTCTATCCATAGCCTTCACAGCCTCCTCTCTGACATTAATATCTGCTTCGTTTACATCTCTACGAGCATCTGTTAATTCAGCCATCTCCAAATATATCGTTGCAGAATTCGCTGAAGTCAGGGTTTGGGGCGGCTCTGAAGGCTTCCCAGTCCGCTTGCGCTTCTGCGAGTGTTTTGAAATTCTTTTCTGGTTCGGCCAATCGATTCCACATCAGCGGCAGATCGTCGACCTCCAGCATTTCAGGGAACCCCCACAGCATACCGCCTGCCGGTGTTTGCTCGTTTGGATCTGTGCCATACTTGAGACTGTAGAACTTGGCCATGAAGCATCGGTAGTATCGGTCTTTACATCGTAGCCAGAGGTGTTCGGATTCCACCTTTTCACAACTCATGAAGTACGGCCACTGCCAGGTGTTGAGATGCTCCCAAGCCAGTTTTTCGGCGGTATAGCTCTCTCGGTAGAGCAGGGTCACCTTATCGAGGAAGCGAACCTCCTGATAAGCAACATTGTGGGTGATGTTGTGCTGCCCCGATTGGTATGCGCGGAAGGTTTTGGTGAGTGAAGAGAATCGCTCAGCAAAGCACTTCTCAACCTCGATGGCCTTTATCCACCCTTCCAAGTCCGACATAGTCCCGAAGTAGGCTTTATCGAAACTGGTGAAGGATGCTGCGGAGTAGTCATCCAGCAGGATTCGATAGTATTGTTGGTCACTCATTATCATTCCTCTGCAATTTCGAAGTCGTGGAACAGGAAGTGGAGTTTGTCGACCCGTTTGCTGATGTGCCAGTGGCCACAGTACCAGCGCTCGTAGTAGAGGCGGCTCTCAATGTTGTCCAGCCACTTTTCGGTGGAGTCATCTACACTGTCCTGATTGATCATGGGCAGGAAGGCCTCACGGGGGATGTACTTGTATGGACAAGTATGAGACAGCACCGTGTCGACTACAAAACCACACTCTTCCATCTTATGCCAGCAGGCTTCCTTGATCTCATCGGAAGGCTGTTCGTCCGGCCACCAATTGAAGCCTCTCATCAGCCGATAATACTTGTCCACACTGTAGGCACCACCCAACACAAGGTGCGCTCTGCCACCCAGCGTGAAGACCTCACCGTCCCTGGCGAAGAGCAGCTTGGGATAGGCCTCTTCATCTGGATACTGCCGACGAAAGATTTTCTTTGGGCGCCTCTTTCATGACCACGATGTGGAAAGAATTTGAAGCCCACCAGAGACGAGCAAATGCGATTTGTCGCGCAGAGCAAGATTACAAAGGACACCCTCTCATCGATTTTCTCTGTGATGATTTATTGGACAATCCGTAGGAAGACTCAGTACAGTGTCCACCAGTAATCAAACAGGCGGCGGTACTCATTGCCCTTCCTCACAAGGTCGGTGCAGCGGCGAGTTTTCTTTGACGTCAGCCGCTTCATCCATCGCTGACAATGGCTGTGCTTCGGATATTTGATGTACTTGCCAGAGTGCAGGAGCGTAGTGCTATCAAAGCCGCAGTCCACATACCCGGCGTGAGGAATATAGTATCTCTGGATGATCCGCAAGAGTCGGTCATCCTTCTTCACTCGGTTCTCTCGGGCATACGGTCTACGGCTTTGCTTCTGCTGGGTGGGATTCTCACTCAGCAAATTGGTGATCTTCTCGTTTAATTCGATTTCTGTCATAAGCTTTACCATTCGGTACGATGCGCGTAACAGGCGAGATGCCATTCCAGGAGCCTCGCTGTTTTGCGTTGTACTCCTTTCTTTGCTTTTTGCTCTGCTTATGCAGAGGGACGAGCTTCCTCATGTTGTAATTCACCTCCTGACTTCCAGGCTGCCGCTATCTTGTTTTTGAGTCCTTCGCAGAACTGAATATAATCTGTATGACCACGCAGGAGCATCTTTCGAGGTAGTTCATTCATGGCGCTTTCGAAGGCTCCTGTATCACGCTTTCTGCACTTACAGAAAATTACGCAATAGGGTCCGTCCGGGCAAATGTACTCCTGACCGAACCACACGCGGACTTCATTCTTGACAAAGAGTTGGTCTGCCAGATAGTCTGTCGTGTCAATGATTGCGTAATAGGAATACAACAGAGAAAACTTTCGGATCGTCCAGTAGTTAAGATTCCGTTCCTTTTCCATTTGAATGCACCTCGAAAATATAACATTTAGATTACATCGGGCCGAAAAGTCTTGCTTTTCAAAATCAAATAGATTATTCTTAAATACTTCCCACTGGGAAATCTTGAATGGAGGCGATTGCCATGATGAAGAAGCCTTTTCCGGTCATTGACCCTGTAGCCACCGGCGCAAACATCGTGCGTCTGCGTGAGGATCGGGGACTCACTGTCCGAGATCTGCAAACCTACTTTGGCTTTGAAGAGCCTCGTGCCATCTACAAGTGGCAGACTGGCCAAAGCCTTCCGACCGTCGACAACCTGTACGCTCTCGGTGCCTTGCTCGATGTAACTATGGATGAGATCCTGGTGCAAACGAGGCCAAAATTGAATATCTTAGTGAATGAGCAGCAGGCCAAAGCAGCCTGCTGCTCTCCGCGTTTTTGGGGTAGATTGACACAGCTATTGGGGGTGCGACGGAAGTCTAAGATCATTTGAACCATTTGTTGTGCGGGCTGTGAGTGTTAGGGTTCTGCAAGCAGAACGGCAGCATTCAGTTTCCAGCACGATCATTATGCCTGTTATAGCAATAGGATAACCAATCCTATTTTCGCCCGATTAGAGGCGAAATCCTCTTTCGATGGAGATGTAAGTTTGTGCTGAACGGAATATCGAGTTAGCGAGGATCGAAAGACTGCAGTGCGGTGATCGCTGCTTGATACGGAGCTTGACCTCTTCGGTCTCAAGAGGGTTTTATCCTCTCAATATCCGTATATGGAGCAGTTAAAGACTGCGTGTCTTAAGTATTTATAATCCAAGACTTTCATCTTGCTTAAAGTGTGCAGCACTATAGTTCGTCTGCACCTGAACCGGTCGCCACTCCCTCTTATTCCGTCGCCCCCTCAATAGCTGTGTTCCCCTTTAAGACAGCAAATCAGGCGGTGGCCTGTTTCACTGCGAAGGCCTCGAAGACATCCGAGAAGGTGTCGTTCACATCGAAGGGGGCTTCATAGGCCACCTGGGTATTGACCACTGCCGCATCGATCTGGCCGGAGATCTCGTCGGACTTCTTGCTCAGGTCAGCACACATCTTGCGCACCTTGTTGCGGTCGAAGTTGATGGTGACCACCTTCTTCACGTCGCAGCGGTAGGAGACCTGATTACCTTCGTTGTTGAAGCGAAAGCCGGTGCCACCGTTAGGGATCAGCGTTTCGGAGTTACGCACCTCGGTCATGCGGCGGAACAGACCGGCCAGTTCCTGACGTGTGCTGTTGAGTCCAATCTCGCCGTCGAGACCAGCCTGCAGGTCGAGAGTGGCCTTTGCCTGGTAGATGGCGGCGCCCAGTTTCTCTTTCTCCGTCATCAGATAGAGCAGGAACTCAGCCACGCAGGTGATTTGTTCGCTGTATTCGGAGGTGGGCTGGTCGACAGTGACTTCATCCTCGGCCTCGGGCATCACCTTCTTGCGCAAATAGGTGTTCTCGACCTTAGTGATGTTCCGAGAGGAGCTCAGAATGTCCTGCGCAGTACCCATCAGGGTCTGTAGCTTGTTCTGGAACCGGAATGCGTCTTTCATGTTCATATAGCAATCAACTCCTTCGTTTGTTGTTTCACTGACTTCATAATAATGTGGATTTACGCGTTTGTCATTGAACTGCTGGTTCAATCTGCTTGTTTATACTTCTGGGGCTCAGCGACACATTGGTAGAGGATGGCTCCGCACTGTCGGCAGAGGAGATAGCGAAGGCGATTTCCTGACAGGCCACGCTTGCGGAAGGTGACTAGTGCCTCGCCATGCTGCCAGCCCTCACCAATGTCACGAGAACCGCAATACTGGCATTGCGTAACAGGAAGTTTGTTCTCCATGTTGTAGCTCCTTTCTCGGATCATTTCAAGGATTCTTCGATTTCATAGCCACCGCCGAAGATGATGGTGAGTTTACCGTCCGAGTGTACTTTAATGCACTCGATCATCTGCCGGACGATGGAGTCATCATATTGATCGCTATTCTGTTCCCTCTGCTCGATCACCTTCTGGATCTGCTCGAGACGCTCTTGCCGGGACATATCATTGGCTAAGCTGTCCTGGATGGCGGCGATACGGCGGTTAAGCTGCTCAATCTGTTCGGAGATGTCTTTAAATTCATCCTCGTTGCTTTCCATATCACCGCCGCTCTGGATTGTCTCGTTGACCAGAGTTATCATGCGCTTGTTAAGCGTCTCGACTCGTCTGGTGAGCAGGTCAATCTCATCTGAGCCGCCGTTGATGCCGATGGCATCGCCAATGGTGGCTTTCATCAGCGTCAGGTATGTGGACTCGTTCTCTGCATTGAATCGTTTTAGGGCTCGCACAATGGCGGCGTGGAGGTCGTTTTCTTGAACCGTGATGGAGTTAAGACAGTATTTCTTGCCGTAATCCAGTCGATTGATGTACCGCCACACGATACGGCACTAGCCGTGGGATGTCCATGTACAACGACGGTAGCCTCGCTGGGTAAAGACGCCGCCTTCGGATTCCCTGGCTTCCCGCCCGATTTTGGCAAAGTCCAGATGTTCATAGATTTTGTCAGGAAGGGTTTCATATTCTGGCATAAAGCCGTTGCCAGCGTAAAAGCGGCCAAGCTGTTCGTCATCGAATACATCGCTGACCACATGGCAACTCTCTGTGCTGTGCGCAAAGTTGATGAGTTCTTTCACGCCAAAGGGTTCCGGTTTTTGCTCGGCCATCTTCACTAATCCCTCGAAGGCAATGGAATCAACACGGTCGAAGACCGCGAGTTTCTGCGCCAAGGCATTCAGTTCCTCCAACATCGTGTATTCGTCGAAGTGAGGTTCCAGATATCCGAAGGAGCCATAGTTCAGGATTTCCTGATATACGATCTCTTTTGTGCTCTTGATGCCGATCTCGTCTAAGGCATTCAAAAGCCGGTAAGGAGAGGCAGGGAGATCGATTTCAGCATACCGGCCATCGGGCGCTCTATTTGAGCCGATGCATGCTCTCATTACACTACGCAAGGGTCATCCCTCCTTGCTGAGGAACATCCTGCTCATATGCTGCAGGATTGGCGCCTGGTACATTCCAGCCAGCTAATCCCGTGAGTTTTGTTATCCGAGGAGTTTCCCCGAATACAAGGAAACCCCGCGGGTATACACAAAAGTTACAGGATAATCTATTCTCGTAGAAACCAAATAACATCGGT
>NZ_JACOQI010000025.1 GCF_014297285.1 Dysosmobacter segnis | reverse complement strand
AAATTAAAACCCGTAGAAAAATCCACGGGTTATTTAATTGCTTAACTTTAATACACGAAAGGAGGGAACGGCAATTCCTCACCGCCCAATGCTTCACATTGGACGGTGTACCCTTGCCGTAACAATGGAACCGGATCTGAGACTGTCGATAAAGTGGTAAATTCTCCGCGACGGTAAGGTAGGGCAGCCGTTAGCGGCTCCGCCGCTTTACGGATGCCGCATACCCCTTGCGGGTGAAGGGTGTGCGCGGGAAACCCAAGAAAGGATACACCGTCGGCTCAAGCCAATCAGCGGATACTGCACAACCGCTGATTGGGAGCCTTCCTCGAAACAGGCTCACTTGATCCGCCACCGGCGGTGTTTCGCCTGTTTCCCTACGCCATTGAAATTCTAAGTTTTCAGAACTCTTAGAAAGTTCTGAAAACTTGCTCAGCGGGGCAAAAAGACTTTTTTGACACGCTGAATCGCCGGTTCAATGAACCGGCGATTTTACTATAACCCAACGCTTTTCGGTATGCGTGGCGCTTTTTTCGGGACTTGAAGCTCGTCCGGCGTTTCTGAGGCTGCCTTATCGTGAAACCGCCAGCCTTACAGGCTGTTGACGGCAGTTTCCAGTTGACGCATGGCCTGTTCCAGAATGCTGCGGGGACAGGCAACATTGAGCCGCATATACCCGTTCAGGCTCCGGCCGAAGGCGCAGCCGTCATTGAGGCCCAGCTTTGCCTTCTGGATCATGAAGTCATGAAGCGCTTCGTTGCTCAGGCCCAGATCCCGGCAGTCCAGCCACATGAGGTAGGTGGCATCGGGGGCGTAGGTCCTAATCTTGGGAATGTGCTGCTTGCAGTAGTCTACCACAAAGTCGAAGTTGGCGGAAATGTAGGGCAAGAGCTGCTCCAGCCATTCCTCGCCTTCATTGAAGGCCACCTCCATGGCGGTGACGGAGAAGGCGTTGTTGCGGTGGATATCCATGTCGGTCCAGAATTTGTCGAACATGGCCTTCATGTGGGCGTTGGGGAACACCGCGGTGCTGGCCTGAAGACCCGCCAGATTGAAGGTCTTGGTGGCGGAAATGCCGGTGACCACATTGGCGGCGATCTCAGGGGAGAGGGAGGCGGTGGGAATGTGGCGCTTGCCGTGGAAGATGAGGTCGGAATGGATCTCGTCGCTGACCACCAGAACGTGGTGCTTCAGACACAGCTCCATCATCCGGCGCAGTTCCTCCTCCGTCCAGACGATGCCCAGAGGATTGTGGGGGTTGCACAGCAGAAAAATGTCCGCGCTCCGGAGCTTTTCCTCGAAGTCGGCCCAGTCCACCGTCCATGCGCCGTCCTGCTCTACCAGCTGATTTTCAATGACGTGCCGGCCGGCCAGTTCAGTCATGTCATAGAACTCGCCGTACACGGGGGTCTGGATCAGAACATTGCCGTTCTGGGGGGTATAGAGCCGGATCATGACGCTGAGGGTCTGGACCACGCCGGGACTGAAGCTCATGAGGGCCGTGTCGGTGTCCCAGCCGTTGCGGCGCTTCTGCCAGTTCTTCACGGCCTCGAAATAGCTGGCGGGCCGGGCGGTGTAGCCCCAGATGCCCTCCTCGGCCCGGGCCTTCAGCGCGTCGATGACGGGCTGGGCGGTCCGGAAGTCCATGTCCGCGATCCACAGGGGGATCACATCGTCTGTGCCGAACTTCTTGACCCGCTCGTCGTACTTGGCGGAGAGGTTTTTGGACCGGTCTACCACTTGGTCGAAATCATATTGCATGACTCCCACATCCTTTCTTTGCGTGTTCGGTGGCACGTCTGTGTGCTTTGACTGATTACTAAGCAAGAACCGTGCCAAACCACCGGGGCGGCGTGACCGCGAGAGGAAACCCATTGGAAACCGGAAAAGCGTATGAAATATCCGGGAGGGATTTTGGCAAATCGCCAAAATCCCTCCCGGACACTGCGGCTGCCCCGGAAAACAGGGCCGCGCACGATCGGCTTTTATTGGCTGAATTGGTATAAATGGTTATAGCTGTTTATCTTTGACCGATTTCCCACAGCTCCCGGCCCTTGGGCGTCAGCTGGCTGCCGCCCCGGCCCCGGCTGACGTGGGCCAGCCCCTGCTCCGCCATTTCGGAGAGGATGGTCCGGACCTCCTGCTGAGAGAGGGGAACATGGGACTCCCGGGCCTTTTGCAGCAGCTTGTCCCGGCCCATGGGTGTCCTGGCCTCGGAGGCCGCATACAGCTGGGCGAGCACGAACCGGAAGGAATCCGACATGGAGGGGGCCGGCGCGTCCTGCCGCGCTGCCGGGGCGGACGCCGGACGGGAGAGGGCGTCCCCGGAGAGCAGCAGGGTGGGGGGCAGGTCCTCCATGGTGATGTCCCGGTGGTCGGTATAGATGAAGTATTCCACCACGTTCCGCAGCTCCCGGATATTGCCGGGCCATGTGTGATGGCGGAAAAAGTCCTGCACCGGCTCCGTCAGGCGGAAGTCGCCGTTCAGCTCCCGGCGGAACTGCTCCATCAGCAGGAACATATCGTCTCCCCGCTCCGTCAGGGGTGGGATGACTGCCGGCAGGGTGTTCAGCCGGTAGTAGAGATCCCGGCGGAAAGTGCCCTCCCGCACCTTCCGTTCCAGCGCCTCGTTGGTGGCGGCCACGATGCGGACGTCCACATGGATGATGCGGTTGCCGCCGACCCGCATGACCTCCCGCTCCTGCAAGGTCCGCAGCAGCTTGATCTGAAGAGCGGGGCTCATGCCCTCCACCTCGTCCAGAAACAGTGTGCCCCTGTGGGCCAGCTCAAAGAGGCCGGGGCGGCCGCCCTTTTTGGCTCCGGTGAAGGCCCCCTCCTCGTAGCCGAACAGCTCGCTTTCCAGCAGATTCTCCGGAAAAGCCGCCACGTTGATGGCCAGAAACGGCCCGGCCGCCCGGCGGGAGGCCCGGTGAACGGCGTGGGCGAACAGCTCCTTGCCGGTGCCGGTCTCGCCGATCAGAAGAATGGGACTTTCACTGTTGGCCATCCGGGTCAGGGTCTCCTTGGTCCTGCGGATGGCCGCCGACTGTCCGATCACATCGTCAAAGCTGTATTTGGCGTAATAGCCCTTGTGGAGCAGTTGGCCCCGCAGCTCGTTCTGCCGGACCTCCACGTCATTGAACCGCTGGAGCAGGGCGAAGGCGCCGATACAGGCGTTCTGCCGGATGACCGGAACCACCTCCACGCTGAGGTTGACGCTGTTGACCTTGATGACCTTGGCGGGCAGCGTTTGCCGGGCGCGGAGACACGCGGCGAAGGGGATATAGGGAAAGACCTCCTCGCACCGTTTTCCCTGGATCAGCGCCGCGCTGACGCAGGTCATATCCTCTGCCTGACGGCTGCAGGCGAAGATCTCACCCTTTTCGTTGATGCCGATGACGCCGTCCTCCAGACTCTCCAATAAAATATGGAATAGACTTTCCAGACGGACGGACCGGGCAAACATCTGGTCAAAGCTGTAGTTGCTGGTGGCGACGCTGCGGGCGTACTCCTGAAAAGCAGGCCCCTCCAGCAGGGACTCCAGTCCCAGCCGCAGGGCGATCTCGATCATCATGCCGGAGGTGCAGACCCGCTGGCCGATATCAATGACCGTTTCCATCTTCGGCGGGACATAGCGCATCTCGTCCGGGGTCACGGCGATATGGACGTCCTCCTCCAGCGACGCACCGGGGTAGAAGGGGATCCAGTGGATGTGGGTGATGCCGAACTGTTCCAGCTGGGCAATGGCCTCCCGGGCCATGGTCTCGGTCATGTTGACAAACAGCACCTTGCTGCCTGCGGGCAGCTCCTTCAGCTTCCGCAGTTCGCTCCACCGGAAGGATGCCTCGATCGCCATGGTCTGGCTGTCCAGCGGGATGTGCTTGGCCAGCTCCTCCGGGGAACCGTAGGCATCCGTGGAGGCTACAAACAGATCCGCCCGTTCCAGAACGCCTGCGGCGCTGCCGTCCAGCATGGAAAAGACGGAAATATCCGCCACATCGGAAAAAAGTCCGGCGATGTCCTCGCCGTAGGATTTGCCTGCCCGGGGATCTAAGGCGATGACGGAGATCTTCTTTTTGGTCGCCACAAAATCACTTCCTTTGACCAGTTTCTTCAACCATTTAATCATGGGCCGGGCGGTTTTACAAGAGAAATCGCAGAATTTGTCAAAAAAGAAGTTGGCACGGAATCTGCTTTCTATTGTGACGATCTGATATATGGCATCTGAAAAACAAAAAGGAGGAGCGTTTCCATGATCACCAAAGAAGAACTGCTGACACTGCTGCGCCAGGAGGTAGTCCCGGCTCTTGGCTGCACGGAGCCGGTATGCGTGGCTCTGGCCGCCGCAGACGCCCATCATGCCGTGGGGGGCAACATCGTCTCCGTGAAGGTGGAGGTAAACCCCGGCATCTACAAAAACGGCATGAGCGTGGGAATTCCCGGTTTCCCCCGGGTAGGCCTGAACTATGCCGCCGCGCTGGGCGCGCGCCTGAGCAACCCGGAGAAGGGATTGCAGCTGCTGGCGGACATTGATGAGACCGTCACCGCTGACGCCATCGCTCTGGCGGAGGCGCGCCGTGTCACCGTTGCCATCAAGCATGACGAGGCGCAGCTCTATGTCCGGGCGGAGGTCTCCACGGAGGCCGGTACCGGCATCAGCGAGATCCGGGGCACCCACTCCAATATCATCCTCACCCAGCGGAATGATGAAGTTCTGTTGGAAAAGGCATACAGCGCCGGTACACAGGATGACATCCACGCCCGCCTGATGCCCATGACGGTGGCGGAGATCCGGGCCGTGGTGGATCAGTGCAGCGAGGCGGAGCTGGCCCCCATGCTGGACGGCATGGAGATGAACGAAAAGCTGGCGGACTTCGGTCTGGAGCACCGGCTTGGCATCGGCATCGCCGCCGCGCTGCAAAAGCAGGTCACGGAGGGCGCTATGGGCGACAACCTGTTCAGCCGCACTATGATGCGGGTAGCCAGCAGTGCCGAGGGCCGCATGAGCGGCTGTCCCTACGCCGTTATGAGCAGCGCCGGCAGCGGCAACCACGGCATCACCGCCGTTATCCCCGTGGTGGAGATGGCCTATCATCTGGGGGCCTCCAACGAGATGCTGGAAAAGGCGCTGGCTTTCTCCCACGTGCTGAACGTCTACATCAAGTCCTTTACCGGGAAGCTGTCCGCCACCTGCGGCTGCGGCGTTTCCGCCGCCACGGCTGCCGCGGCCGCTATGGTGTGGCTCATGGGCGGCACGGATGAGCAGATCGGCAAGGCCATCATCAATATGAGCGGCAACCTCACCGGCATGATCTGCGACGGCGGCAAGATCGGCTGCGCGCTGAAGCTGGCTACCGCCACCAACGCCGCCATGATGTGCGCCTATCTGGCGATGAGCGATGTGGTCCTCCAGTCCACGGACGGCATCTGCGGCGCGACCCCCGAGCAGGCCATCCGCAATATGGGCCGGGTCAGCACCCCGGGCATGGTGGAGACCGACCGGACCATTCTGGAGATCATGATGGAAAAAAGTCAGGAGGACTGAACGCCGCCTCTGAAAAGCGGCATTCACGGTATCATTGCACTGAAGCAGCAACTCCCGGAGCCCTTGCGTACAAGGGCTCCGGGAGTTCTTTGATGCGTCCGGCATGGACAACAACTAAGCGGAGAAAATTCCTATGACGGGCTGCTGCCGGGTCTTCAGCGGAGGATATTCGCAGCGTTAGCGCCCGTCGGGAAAACCACTGAGGGGATGCGGATAAAAACTTGGGTTATGCTGATAGAGTGAATTTTTGTCTATTGAATGGCGCTATGGCATAGGGACAGGTATTTAAAAATCTAGGTAGATTTTAGCCGTTTCTGTAGAGAACTGTGACTGACGAAAGTATACCTGCTATGAGACAACTTTTAAAAGTATAGGTGGGTCTTTTTTAGAGAGACTGTACCTGCTTAGAGGCGTAATTTAAAAGTATAGGTAGATTTGTGTGAGTCAATAGACTTTAAAATAAAAACAGGGTGTCCACCGATAATGGTGGCACCCTGTTTTTTATGCTCAGTTCTAGAGAAACGAGAGCTCAGAACTGAGTGTAAAAAATCTTCAGAACTGAGTTATAAAACGGATGCGTAAGTTCTGAACAAAGTGTAACCCAAGTCAGTACCAGATTCTCTTTACGTTAGTTCATATCAATCCGGGTAAAGTATTGGCCACTTTGTGTCAAAATCAAACTCCGAATAATCATCTACAGCATATATTCTAGCATCGTCCTTTTCAGCCATATCTAAGAAGGCGGTATCTTCAACGCCAAGATAACAGTACAAATCGAAATTGTCAATGAGGTCAGAAAGCGGATGGATTTTGTAGACTTCCTTGTACCATTCCTGAGCGGTTTCTGAGCAAATACCACGATTTCCGAATTGTTGTCGTATTTCATAGAATTTTCGTCGGAGCATCCATTCAAAAGTGATATCTGCATTGTGATAGACATAGCGAAATAGATGCCTATCTGCTGAACAAATCACATCTGTCATTTTGTCATATGCTTTATGCCGGTCATTGTTATATTCGTTTGTTTCGGTGGAATACCATTTGGCAGTAGGTGATGTGAAATCCTTAAAACACAAGCAGTCATAATAGATAGCCTTATCCACATCTTCCCGCGTAAAAGGCATAGGAATAGTGCGGCGACTGAGCTTACCGAAAAGAACAGTATCGTATGGGTATGACAAAGATGATTGAGATTGACGGAAAGCAGGTGCCATTCAAGGCATCTGCCGCCATTCCGCGTATTTATCGTATTAAGTTCCATCGAGATATCTATAAGGATCTCGATGCGCTCGGAAAGGCAGTCGGAAATGGTGATGAAGGTTCATCCCACCTCGATATGTTCTCTCTTGAGATGTTCGAGAACATCGCCTACATCATGGCGAAACATGCGGATCCTTCCATCCCGGACAGCCCTGAGGAGTGGCTTGATGAATTCAGCACCTTCTCCATCTACCAGGTGCTTCCGAAGATTATCGAGCTGTGGGGGCTGAATGTCCAGACGGATGTGGAGTCTAAAAAAACTTTACGCAACTGACCGCCCGATGACCACACCATTGTTTCTGCTTCGCTGCGTACAGCTCGGCATCTCCATCCGGGATCTTGACTTACTCACAATCGGAATGGTGAACGATATGTACGCAGAAAGCAGCAATGATGAGTACAAAGGTTATGCGCAGATCGCTACGCAGATGGATTTTGATGCATTTTAGCGAAATTTATGTGCCTTATATAATGACAATGTGTTGACATTAGACACATATTTGAGTATACTATACTTGAATGGAGGTGTTCTGTATGGCAACAACTAATTTAAATATTCGTACAGACAAGGCAATCAAGGATCAGGCGGAGGAAATCTTCAATGAGCTTGGTCTGAATATGACAACTGCTGTAAATATGTTCCTGAGAACCGCTATCCGTGAGCATGGTATTCCTTTTGAATTAAAACTGGAAGTACCGAATGATACGACAGCCGCTGCCATTGAGGAAGGTCGAAAAATGATGAAAGATCCTTCTGCTTCGCGTTATTCCAGTATGGATGCGCTCAAGGCAGCTCTCGACGTATGAAATACGATATTCAGTTTACCAATCAGTTTAAAAAGGATTTGAAGCTTGCCAAAAAGCAAAACAAAAATCTTGATAAGCTGTTTGAGGTAATCGATATTCTGGCGAATGGCGGTACGCTGGAAGCCAAATACAGAGACCATGACCTTACAGGCAACTATAAGGGCACGCGTGAGTGCCACATTGAACCGGACTGGTTGCTTATTTATGAGATTTGTGGAGATGTTCTTGTTTTGATGCTTTATCGCCTTGGTTCACATTCTGAGCTTTTTAAGAAATAAGTACAAATCGGAATTTGCAGAGCGCATGGCACGCAGCCATGCCATCGTGGAGCCGGAGCCGCTGACGCAGCAGAACTGCCGAGCATGGAATCTGGAATACGATTATTATCTCACTGTGCAAACGAACGGCGGCGCATGGGAGTATGCACCCTATCAGGGCGACTGCTGCCTGTTGGAGCGCGGAAAAATTGACGCACCTGAACTGATGATCGAAGAAGCGCGGGACGAAATTATGTACACCCACAACCTACGGAACAAGGACTGCATCCCGCTCACGCAAGAGGAGTTTACCCAGAAACTTGCAGACCGAAATGAGATACAGTCATACCGTATGAAGCAATTCCAGCAAAGCGGCCACGACTGTTATCTGGTCATGCAGCTGCATCAGGATGCAGACCCTGCGCTCCGATTTGCCGCCATGCGCTATCTGAATAAGCAGAACCTTGCTCCGTCCATTGAGAATTACGAGATCCTGTACCGGGGCAATCTCCCGGAAGGAAAGCGCAGCGTTCCGCAAGCAGAACTGCTGGAACAACTGTACCAGAAATTCAACTTCGCCTGCCCGACGGATTACCATGGGCACAGCCTGTCGGTCAGCGATGTGATCATGCTGAATCAGGATGGGAAAATCTCGGCGCATTATGTGGACAGCATCGGCTTCAAGGAACTGCCGGGGTTTCTGGATAAAAAGCAGGAGCGCTCTTCTGTTCTGCAAACTCTCAAGGAGAAGTGCGATGCCCCGGAGTGCAACCCCATCGTCTGCCGGAAAGCGAGGGCTGAACATGAACTTTAACCATGAAGAACTCATGCTGATGATGCTCTACAACACCGGCACCCGGATGGGGCTTATCCACGAACTGCGGCTCATGCAGTGCTACCTGATGCCGGACGAGACCGCTCTGCGGGAGTTGTCCGAACAGGTCATCGAAAAGTTGAAACTGCTGACCGATGCGGAGTTTGCCGAGCTGGAATTTCCCCCGGACTGATTTTTGCCGCCTGCGGGCGGCGTACATATACTCTTTTCCTCAACTATGTGATTATGGTGTATCACTCCCCTCTGTTTGCTGTTTCAAAACATTTTTCGCCTTTTTTTCAAAAACGTCTTGGCAAGGATTTATTTCTATGGTAAACTTTTGTAAAAATACATAGGCAAACCCGGCGCAAGTCGGCGACGCAAAGCTATAGGGACCCACCGGGTCAGCCAGTTGCCAGTAAGAAATTGCTGTTTTACTATCGTCAGCAGATTTGCAGGTTTTCCAGAAACAGGAGTTGACAAAGGTGAATACCCAGCGATATACTGACAGCAGAGCAGAGCACCTATAATGCTCTGCCGTTTTTTGCTGTCCGCAAATATCGCTTTATGAAGTCAGATGACGCTTTCAGTCATGGGTTCGCCATGCCTTGAAAGCGTTTATTTATTTTCCAGCGGCAGAGTTATAAAAATGGAGGGGGCATGTTATGAATGTTACAAAGCGAGCCAGAACTTGCAGAGGTCTGGCAATTCTAATGACGATGCTTCTGCTGACGGCATTGCTGCCTCTTTCGGCAAGCGCAGCAGAAACAGTAAGCCAGCATGAGCGTGTGAGGGTTGGCTTTTTTGCAATGGACGGCTATCACATGATGGACGAGGACGGAAACCGCAGCGGTTATGGCTACGATTTTCTCCGCTTGATGGCGCGCTACTGGGATGTAGACTATGAATACGTCGGCTATGACAAAAGCTGGGATGAAATGCAGCGGATGCTGATCGACGGCGAGATCGACATGGTAACTTCTGCCCGCAGAACGCCTGAGCGCGAAGAATTATTTGATTTTTCCCGTCCGATCGGAACCAACAATGGTATCCTGACTGTCCGCAGCGATAATAGCACCATCGTTGAGGGAAAGTATAGTACCTACGATGGGATGCGTGTTGCACTCCTGCGCGGAAACTCCCGGAACGATGAATTTGCGGAGTATGCACGAACCAAAGGCTTCACTTACAAATCGGTCTATTTCGATTCGGCTGAGGAGATAGCAGAGGCACTTCAGAATGGAACGGTTGATGCCATTGTCACCAGTTTCCTGCGCAAAATGAACAATGAGCGCATCCTTGAAAAATTCGGCAGCAGTGATTTTTATGTGATCGTCAAAAAAGGAAACACTGAACTTCTGAATAAGATAAATTATGCGATTGATCAGATGAACGCTGCCGAAGGCAGCTGGAAAACGACCCTCTATAACAAAAACTACGAAACTACCGATACCAAAAATCTGGAGTACACGGAAGAAGAAAAGCGTATCATTGCCCAATATTCCAAGGAAAATCCCCTTCATGTTCTGTGCGACCCGACCCGGTATCCCTATTCCTATACAGAAAATGGCGAAGTAAAGGGCATTCTCCCGGACTATTTTCGGAAGATAGCAGACTATGCAGGACTCTCGTATGAGTTTCTTGTTCCTGCGACCAGAGATGAGTATATCGCATATCAAAGCAATAAGGATGCGGTAAACATCAGTATTGATGCACGATTGGATACGGATAATTACGCAGAGACCAAAGAATGGGGATTGACCGCTCCCTATATCACGATGCGAATGGCAAGAGTGACGCGGAGAGACTTTGATGGGAAGATCAATGTTGTCACCACAGTCAATCAGACCGCGTCCACATCAATCGAAGATGTGCTGGCACCCGGTGCGGAAAAACTGATGTGCAGTACCCGTCAGGAGATGATGGAAGCTGTCCGCGATGGCAAAGCGGATGCAGCCTTTGTCTACTATTACATGGCACAGGCATTCATCAACAGCGACACAACAGGTACAATGACCTACACGCTGCTGGAACAACCCACATTCAGTTACCGCATGGTGGTTTCCTCTACGGAAAACCATGCGCTGGCAGGTATCCTGACAAAAGCAATGTACGCAATGCCGGATAATCTTGTTGAAGACCTTGCAACACAGTACACCACTTATAAAGCAACGAATCTGACACTTGTAGATATGATCTGTCTGCATCCGGTCACGGCTGTCGCCATCATCGTATTTATCTCGTGGATGGCGGTCACGCTGATCGTTATTTTGAACCGCTTGCAAACACGCAGAAAATTACAGCTTGCGGCCCAGCAGAAAGCGAAAGAAATGACTGTCCTTGCAGAGCAGGCGCAAGCAGCCAGCAAAGCCAAAAGCACATTCCTTTCCAATATGACCCACGACATCCGCACCCCCATGAACGCCATCATCGGCTTTACAAATATTGCATTGCATCAGGATTCTGTGCCGGAAATGCACAACTGTCTGAAGAAGATTAAGGAAAGCTCGGATCATCTGCTGTCCCTGCTGAATGATGTGCTGGATCTGAGTCGCATCGAGAGCGGAAAGGTGGAGTTTTCCCCTGTTCCGACGAATATCACCGCAGTTACAGACAGTGTGATCGAGATTGTGAAGGGGATGCTTCTGAACCGGGAACTGAACTTTGAAGTGCATCGTGAACCGCTGCAAAATCCCTATGTCATGACGGAACCCGTCCGTATCCGGGAAATTCTGGTCAATATCCTGAACAATGCCGTGAAATTTACCAAGGATGGCGGCACCATCCGTTTTGATGCAGGCGGCCGTCCGGGAGTCGATGCACAGCACATCGTAATTTGCTATCGGATCAAAGATACCGGCATCGGTATGAGCGAAGATTTCCAGAAAAAAATCTTTGACGAATTTGCGCAGGAAGAAAATGGCGTACGGACACAGTATAAGGGCACGGGTCTGGGAATGCCCATCTCAAAGAAGTATATTGAACTGATGGGCGGCACGATCACAGTAGACAGCCGGAAGGGCGTCGGTACGACCTTTACCGTAGAGATTCCCATGGAACTGACAAATGCTGAGAAAGTCGAAAAAACAAAGCCGCTTGTACAGCACAATGACCTGAAGGGGATCAAGGTGCTTCTGGCAGAAGATAATGATCTGAACGCCGAACTTGCCACGATGCTGTTGGAAGATTTGGGAATGACAGTAACGCGTGCAGCAGATGGGCAGGAAGTTGTTGATCTGTTCGCAGAGTATCCGGCGGGCACTTATGATATTATCCTGATGGACATTATGATGCCTAAAATGGATGGACATCAGGCGGCAAAGGCGATCCGTGCAATGTATGCTGACCGCCCGGATGCAGAAGAGATTCCCATCATCGCATTGTCGGCAAATGCTTTTTCGGAGGACGTTCAGGCATCTCAGGACGCAGGCATGAACGGTCATGTTTCCAAGCCTCTTAACATGGAAGAAGTAACCAAAGTTATTGAGCGTAACTTGAACAGGCCGTAACTCCAGCGGATTAATACCTACATATTTCCCCAAAGCGGGCGACCACAAAAAGGTTGCCCGCTATTTTTATACCCTGAAAACTAAAGAAGGAGGCCAAAATGTAGTACAAATCTTATGCGCAATTTTCGTATATGGGGTTAATTCTTTGCTTCCAAATGTAATGGGAGTGATGAAGTACATCGGAGCAGCTTATATCCTGTGGCTTGCGATATCCTTGCATTAACATTACTGGAATGTATTTTTGGGAATGTTAAGATAATTGTTGCTTAGAGAGTAATTCTAATTAACAAATTCAAATTGTGCGCCCAGCCAAGGGTGTGTAGCCTAACCGGTGGAAATCCGGTATATCCAAGGCCTAACCAGCCAGATATTAGCGAGTCTTGGGATGGCATCAGTAATGGTATCTGACAAGCGTAGACAGCAAGCAAGCAGGGTCGATAAAAGCGATTGAGCCTCGAAAAGTTAGTTATTCCAGCAGGCCGACGTCTTAACTGGTGCGGAAGGCAACATCATACAGGTCGTAACGGTGAGAACTGTATGGCGCTGCGGGGTCAGAGAGCCGATCATGCTTGACATTAAGGATACACATCAACTGGGGAGAGCCTGCCACCTCTCGAAAAGGAGTATGATATACCAACTGAAAATGGAGGGTGTCAAACGGGCGACAGGCAGTCGGATAACTTCATAGTACTGTTGAAGTCGGGTAATGCCGACAGAGGGAAGGAGGTTACGCAGTAACGGTCTCTCTGAGGAAACATCATCCGTACTCAGGGACGGGGGAAATGATGGGAACAAAATTGGAGAGGATAGCGGAGATATCAGCGACAACAAAGAGACCAGAATTCACAAGCCTGTATCACCTCATAAATACTGAACTGCTGAAACAATGTCACAGGGAACTGGACGGCAAGAAGGCAGTAGGAATTGACAAGGTGACCAAGGAAGAATACGGAAAGCATTTTGAGAGCAACATCGCAGACCTTGTACAACGATTGAGGAACAAATCGTACAAGCCGCTTCCGACACGGCGGGTATACATTCCCAAAGCGAACGGAAAGCTGCGGCCACTGGGAATTGTGTCCTATGAGGATAAAATAGTACAGTTGGCAGTAAAGAAGATACTGGAAGCAATATATGAGCCAAAGTTTCTGAATTGCATGTACGGTTTCAGACCCAAGCGAGGATGCCATGAAGCAATCAAGGAAGTTTATCAACGTGTATCACACGGAAAGATAAACTACATCGTGGATGCCGACATAAAAGGCTTCTTCGACCACATCGACCATGAATGGATGATGAGATTCCTGAAATGGCATATCAAAGACCCCAATATCCTGTGGCTGGTACAAAAGTATCTGAGAGCGGGTGTTATGGTCGATGAGAAATATGAAGATACGGATGAAGGAACCATACAGGGTGGAAATATTAGCCCGATGCTGGCAAACATATATATGCACAACGTATTGACACTTTGGTTCAAACTGGTGATTCAGAAAGAGGCAAAAGGCGAGAGCTTTCTCGTGAACTACGCTGATGATTTTGTTGCAGGTTTTCAATACAAATCGGATGCAGAACACTACTATGCAGCTCTGAAAGAGCGCATGGCAAAGTTCAACCTCGAACTGGAAGAAAGCAAGAGTAGGCTGATAGAATTCGGGCGATATGCAGAGCAAAACCGCAGGGCAAGAGGACTTGGGAAGCCAGAGACGTTCGAATTTCTTGGGTTCACATTCTACTACGGAAAGAGCAGGAAAGGCTACCCATGGCCTAAAGTCAAAACATCGCGAAAGAAATTTGAGAAGAAGCTAAGAGAATTCAAGGAATGGCTCTACGACAGTAAGAACCAACCTGCGAAGGACATAGTGAAGCAACTCAATGTGAAGCTGGTCGGTTACTACAGATACTATGGAGTGTCGTTCAACGTTTATAAGCTAAGCGCATTCCTGCATCGGATACAGCAGTTTCTCTTCAAAGCGATGAACAGGCGAGGATGCAGACGTACCTATACATGGAATGGTTTCATTGGCATGCTAAAGTACTATCCTCTTGCAAAGCCAAAGGTTTATTACCCGCTATATTGAAACGAATGTTACTGTGAGGAGCCGGATGCGGGAAAGCCGCACGTCCGGATCTGTGAGGGGCTAAGGGCGCGAGTCCTTAGTCTACTCGACTGTAAATCTCAATACTTAGTTCTGACGCGTTGAATTTCTTGCCGTGGATATTTTAGCCGGTCCATTTTCCAAAAAAGCTTTTTTACTTCTTCAGAACTGACCGCATAAAAGTCGTCATCGTCGAGCATCCGCTGTTCCAGAACTGACAGTTTGTATCCTTTTGCGTATTTCTTGGCTATAAAAAATCACCTCCTTCTGGCACTTAGATTGTACCGAAAAAAGGCTGTCTACTTCCACTAGGGGCTGTCCTAGTTTTTCAAAATCCTTAAAAATCCACTTTGCCCCCTCGTGGAGGCAACCCATTATTCGAAAGTTCAAAACAAAATGTAGCTACCCAGATTTTTAATTGCCTAGGGACATGGAAATTGACACGGCATTCGGAGTATGCTATAATGTATCATAATTAAATTTGTTGCATATAATACAACTAGGAGGAGGGAGACCGTGGACTATAGAAAGCTATGTGTAGAGCTGTTTGGTACCGACGATGAAGCCGCGCTCCGCAAAATCGCTGCAGAATATGAAAAAAAGAACACACGCAATGCTGGCCGGAAGCGAAAAGCATCCGATGAAGACATCCGTAAAATGCGGACGATGCGTAACGCTGGGGCATCCATGCAGGAATTGGCAAGGAAATTTAGGATCTCCCGTCAAACGGTAGAGAGATATCTGAATACATCCATAGGAGATGGCTGCACAATGCGTCTTACTTATATGTTCAGGAGACAGCCTTGTACCGTCATTGATGTGAACTTTCTCGACCGGAAAGTGGTGATCCAGAATAAAACAGATGATATTCTGCATCGTGCCTTCGGCGTGATCAAGGACCCGACTTGGAATGACTTTGAAAATTTCTTACGGGATCGTTGCTTTCCTCAGACACGCGGCAACTGCAAGGAACTGCTTCAAGAAATGGGTTTAACGGATTATGATCCGTTGCAGATCGCGGAAAAAACGAAGGGGCGTTTAGCTGATGACGAAATGTGGCTGAGATTTCGCTATCTGCCTAAGAGAGAGGAGGCGGTTGGGTATGCGGATCATTGATTTTACGGGTCAAGAGAACATTAGAAGCGAAGGCCACACCTCAAAAGGGGACCAGCCAAAATGGAAACAGGCGGGGAATTGGTACAAAGCAGACCACATGGGATACGAGGCCCTTTCCGAAATAATCGTTTCGAGGCTGCTTGCATGGTCTGATGCGGATGACTTCGTGAGCTATCAGCCGGTGCGCATTCACTATAACGGTAAGGTAGTATCGGGATGCTCCAGCCGTGATTTCATGCGCAAGGGCGAAATGCTGATTCCATTTGAACGGCTCCATCGTGCCTATGAAGGCCGCGGACTTGCCCAAACGCTTACAAGGGTCGATTCACCGACAGCTCGTATAGCCTACACAGTTGATTTTGTTGAGCGTGTTACAAATCTGACCGGTGTGGGAGCATATCTTACCTCTATTCTTGAATTGGACTGCCTGACACTCAATGAGGATCGACACACAAACAACCTTGCCGTATTACGAAATGAAGAAACCAAGACATTTCGACTTTGCCCAATTTTCGATAATGGACTCTCTCTTCTTTCAGATTTGAATGACTACCCTCTTGCCGATGATCTGTATACCTGCATTGAGCGAGTAAAGGCGAAGCCTTTTGATTCGGATCACGTGGAGCAGGTGACGGCAGCAGAGCAACTCTATGGCAGGCAGCTCACCTTTCATATACCGCACGAAGAACTGCGGGCAGAACTGGAACTGCTGACGGAAACATATTCCCCAGATAAGCTCCAAAGGGTAGAGCGTGTGCTGCTCGAACAGAAGCGAAAGCATAGCTGGCTCTTTTGAAACTGGTGCTTCCTTTTGTCAGCTTGGAAGAGCGTCAGATATTACACAACAGAAAACAGCCACGGATCAGGGTACCCTCTGGTACTCAAATCCGTGGCTGACTTTTTGCCAATACGAGGCGAACATCTCAATTTTGATTGCAACCGGCTGCGGTCCAACGCCTGCCGGCAGGGGAGGGGGTCACACCAGCAGCACGGTGATGTCGTTGACATTGGTGCCGGTAGGTCCGGTGACGATCAGCCCGCCGCAGGCTTTCAGGGCGTGATAAGCATCGTTGTTCGCCAGCGTTTTGTCGATGGAAATGCCCAGAGCGGCCAGAGCGTCCGCCGTGGCGCCGTCGGTGATGCCGCCGGCCGCATCCGTGGGACCGTCGGTGCCGTCAGAGCCGACGGAGGCCACCACAGCTTTCAGGCCTGCCAGTCCTTCCGCCGCTGCCAGCGCCAATTCCTGATTCCGTCCGCCCAGGCCGTGGCCCGTCAGGTGGACCACCGTCTCGCCGCCTAAGATATAGGCGGTTTTTTCGCCCTTTCCGGCGTGGGTCCCCGCCATGGCGGACAGGAAGCGGCCCGCTTCCCTGGCCTCGCATTGGAGCCGGTCCGTCAGAAGGCAGGTCCGGTAGCCCAGCGCTTCCGCACGGGCCGCCGCGTCCCGGCAGAGCTGGGCCACGCTGCCGGTGATGACCGTGGTGACGTTATCCAGCACCTTGGGCGGTTCCTGCTCCAGCAAGTCCAGCGCCTGAGGGCTGAGGGTCAGACCGTACCGGCTCACAAGGGCCATGGCCTGCGCCGTTGTGGTGCTGTCCGGATAGGCGGGGCCGGAGGCGATCATATCCGGGGGATCTCCGATGACGTCGGAGAGGAGGATGGCATACACATGGGCCGGGGCGCAGAGCTGGGCGAACCGCCCGCCCTTGACGCCGGAGAGCCGCTTGCGGATGGTGTTGATCTGGGTGATGTCCGCACCGCAGGCCAGCATCTGGCCGGTGATGTCCTCCAGCTCCGCCAGAGGCACCAGAGGGCGTTCAAACAGGGCGGAGCCCCCTCCGGACACCAGAAACAGCACGCGGTCTTTTGCACAGAGGCCGCTGACCGCCGCCAGCGCCGCCTCCGTGGCCCGGACGGAATGTTCATCCGGAACGGGATGGCCCGCCTCGTAAATGGCCAGATCACCGATGGGGCCTTGGCTGTGGCCGTATTTTGTTACCACCACACCATGCTCAATGGTGCTGCCCAGCGCATCGTAAGCGGCCTTGGCGGTCTGCCACCCGGCTTTGCCGATGGAGACCAGCACCGTCCGCCCCTGACAGGGGGGCAGCTGGGCCAGCGCCCGCTGGATGGCGGCGTCCGGCACCGAGGCTTCAATGGCGCTGCGGCAGATATTCTCCGCATCCCGGCGGAGGGTTTGCAGGGTTTTGCTGTCCATCGTCAGATTCCCCTTTCAAAAATCGGCATTCTGCCGGAAAACTTACGGATTTACCACATTTTCCGGCGTTCCATTCAGAAACGCCCTGATATTGTTTACCGTGCAGTCCATGATCCGCTGGCGGCTGCCCTGAGAACCCCAGGACATGTGCGGGGTGATGATGCAGTTTTTCGCCTTCAGCAGGGGATTGTCGGCCCGGATGGGCTCCGTGGAGACCACGTCCAGCCCGGCGAAGGCCACCTTGCCGCTGTTCAGAGCGTCCGCCAGATCCTGCTCCACCACCATTTGCCCCCGGCTGTTGTTGAGGATGATCACGCCGTCCTTCATCTTGGCGATGTTCTCCTTGTTGATGATGCCCACGTTGAAGTCCGCTAAGGGCATCTGGAGGGCCAGCACGTCGGACCGGGCAAACAGGCCGTCCAGATCCACGAATTCCACCCCCAGATCCTTAGCGGCCTGAGACTGGGAGCGGTTGTAGGCGATGACGTGCATCCCCAGTCCCTTGGCGGCCTCGGCGGTGTGGATGCCGATGCGGCCGCAGCCCAGCAGACCGAAGGTCTTGCCCGCCAGCTCGATGAGGGGATAGTCCCAGTAGCACCAGTCCGGGCTGTTCTGCCATTTGCCCTCATGGACGGTGCGGTCATGGTGGCCGATGTGCAGGCAGGCTTCCAGCATCAGGGCGATGGTGAACTGGCTGACGGAATAGCCGCCGTAGTTGGGCACGTTGCACACGGGAATGCCCCGCTCCTTGGCGGCAGCCAGGTCCACCACATTGAAACCAGTGGCCAGTACGGCAATCATTTTCACATTGGGACATTTTTCCAAGGTGGTCTTGGAAATGGGGGTTTTGTTCATCACCACGATCTCCGCGTCACCAATGCGCTCAGCAATGAGGGGAGATTCCTCATAGGAAGTGCGGTCATAAACCGTTACCTCGCCCAACGCTTCCAGAGGGGCCCAGCTCAGGTCGCCGGGATTCTCGGTATAGCCGTCCAGTACTACGATTTTCATAATAGCAATCTCCTTTACAAAATTGAGTTTCATTTATTGAAATATAGATGGACGCAGGGGAAGAAGTGTGGTATCATGGAGCCAATCAATCAAGGAGGCCGACCATGTCTGAAACCACACCTGCCCGGGCTACATCCAATCAATCCACGGAAAAAGCGTTCGCCGTTCTGGAACTGCTTTCAGAGGCGCAGGGACCTATGCGCCTGCGGGACATCAGTACCGCTCTGGGACTGAATTCCAGCACGGCTCTCCGATTTGTCAATGCTTTGCAGAACTGCGGCTATGCCGCCCAGGATCCAGATACCCAGCGGTATTATCTAACCTTCAAGATCTGCCGTGTGGCTAACCAGATGCGCAGCCACACGGAGCTTCTGCCGATTGTCCGGCCCTTTATGGAAGCCCTCTTCCAGGAAATCCACGAGGCACTGTGCCTTGCAGTAGAGCAGGATATGTGCATGCTGTATCTGGATGTGCGGATGCGGCAGAACCAGCGGCTGATGAATATGCAGCAGGTGGGCAACAGCAGCCCTCTCCATTCCACGGGGATCGGCAAGCTGCTGTTGCTGAATTACAGTGAGGAGCAGTTGGACCAGATGATCGCCCGAAAGGGCCTGACTCGCTACACAGAACACACCATTACCACGAAGGCAGCGCTGCTGGCGGAACTGGACAAGGTCCGCCGCCAGGGCTACGCACTGGATGACGAGGAGAACGAAGTGGGCTCTCGGTGCATGGCCTGCCCCATCCGGGACTATTCCGGGGACATTGTGGCCGGCATCAGCATTACAGGACCCAATACCCGGCTGACGGATGAACAGGTGCTCCATTACCTGCCGGTGCTCTCTGCTACGGCGGCGCAGATCTCCGCAGCGTTGGGTTACCGGGGTGTATAAAGAAAATTGAATGATATTATTTCATTTATTGAAATTGAATCTTACAATTTGAATTATACGCTATTTTTCATTTAATTGCAAGAGGTACTTTTCTTGAACCCAAGGTAATTTTGCAGTCATTGGAGGTTCAAGCGGCAGGCAAAGAAACGACCCCGGAGAGGGAAGAATCAGGGCGCACACAGACAGAGCATATAAAAGAGTGCTGCGGTTCATTTGAACCGCAGCACTCTTTTTGAAAATACCATGTCAGCCTGCTTGGAATTACAGCCGGGAAAAGATGGTGTAGCCGCCGCCGGGGGCGTCAAAGAGGTTGACGCCGGAGATGGGCGTAATGGTCATCTCGCCGTAATCCGTGTTGTAGAGGTCAAGGGCGAAGGCGCCCTCCCGGAGCTGGTCGCCGCTGTAAAGGCCGAACTGGTAGACCATGCCCAGCTCCGTGGTGCCTAAATAGGTGCAGTAGCCGGCGATCTGAAGGGGCGCATCGATGCTCACGATAACGTCGTTGATCTCCACGAGACCGTTTTCGTGGATGCTCAGATAGTAGACGCCCTCATAGGAGGCGCCGCTGGCCACGCTGTGATACACACATTGGCGCACCACTTTCCGGCGGCGTAGCTGGGTATGGCGTTCCCCTGCGCCGTGATACAGGCGGGCATATCGTATTTCCTGCCGTTTTTGTCCACGGCGTACACGGTCTCGTAGCCGCCGCCGAAGCCATCCTCATAGACACCGGACTCAAAGTCCACGATGTCCCGGAAGCCGTAGAGCGGGCCGCCGGAGCAGAGGCATCCATGCCAGAGACCGCCGAAGATGTCGATGTACTCCACCGTGCCCTCCGTGGTCAGGAGGAACACATAGGGGCAGAAATCCTGTCCGCTGGCACCTACGAAAATGTCCTGATAGTCGCCGTAGCACCCAGCTACGGGGTACTCCGTGTCATACGCGAAGCCGTAGGCTCTGCGGTAGGTCTCGCTGTCCGGGAAATCCCTCGACTGGCTCTTGGAAAAAGAGACCGATACGCCGTCATCGGTGAGCCAGGCGGACACGAAAGCGTCCTCGGACTGGGGACCGCCGTCCGCCCAGTCGCCGGGGCCGGGCTCCACGAGCACCGGCTCATAATACCACCCGCTGCCCCCCGCGATGGAGGCGACGGGCTGGAAGGCGGTGAAGGTGCCGTCCCCGTTGGGGCAGAACATGGCGAGATCCAGAGAGAAGTTTTCCTCCGCCACCGTCCAGGCCCGGAGTGCCGCCAGATCAATGGCGATGCCGCCGTAGTTTTCATCCTCCGGCGAAAGGCCCCCCATGCCCCACGGGGCGTAATGGGAATCGAACTGCCGGGCCGCGCCCCGGCGCAGGGCGGCGATAAAGTCCCCCTCGTCCACGTGGAAGCGGTCCAGAAGCTCCAGGTTGTCCGGCCGCTGGCCGGTCTCAAAATCGTAGTGATATACCGCGTAGTCGATGAGGTCGCTGGTCCAGCCCAGAACACGGATGGAAAGGCTCAGCAGACTGTCGTTCCAATAGCTCTGCCATGTGACCTCCATGTACTGCGAGTGGGGAGTTTCCCCCGATTCGGCGGCGTCCAACGTGGCCTGCACGTCATTTCCGAAGCTCTCCATGATCTCCCAGTTGATGGCCTTGGCCTCCGGTGTGTCGGCCTCCAGCTGCGGAACGTGACAGATGTAGGAATATTCCGCGCCGTATTCGTCGGTAAAGGAGTCCTCCTCGTCATAGACCTCGGAGATGAGGCTGTCATCATAGACCTTTTTCGACACGGACGGTGCGGACGGCCCGGAGGAGCCGGGCTTGGGAACGGGTTTCTTGCCGCAGGCGGTCAGCTGGGCGCAGAGTCCAAGGCAAAGGAGCGCACTCAGCGCCCGGTAAAGGAAGCGATGGTGCTTCATGACTGGTCCCCCTATCTTTTCGATATTTGCTTCCGCTGTGAGCGGCGTCACTGACGCACATCTCTCATAGGCGGACTTTTGTTCTTGCACAACAACATCATACCATGATAGCAGATGGTGAATCAAGAGTGATCTGTGTCAAAACCGCATACAAAAACCGCCTTTTTGTACGTACTGACCGCTGTTTGACCCCGATGGAGCCATCTTGCCCACAAAAAAGAGCAGTCTTGAGATTTCTGTCTCAAAACTGCTCTGCACGGGCCGTATTTCCGATATTACGCCTTGCCCTTGGCGGCGAGGGCCGCCTTGGCGAAGCTGCAGGCGAACAGCAGCCCCGCCAGCAGGGGGGAGGCCCCCAGTCCGGTGTAGAAAAACGCGATGAACCGGTCCGGGGCCACGCCGCTGGACCGTAGCCAGATGCCGCCGGTCATCATCACCGCCATGATGATGAAGGACTTCACATCGAAGAATTTGAGGAAGAGGTGCAGCTCCTCCTCGTAGGCGCTGATGCGGGCCGTGTGTTTGTTCACTAGCCGTCCGAAAATGAAGATCTGGAATACGGTGAATACAACGGCGGACAGCAGATAATTGACGATCGTGCGGTAGGGAGGGCAGGCCAGCAGGCCGATGCGCAGAATGTTGAAGCCCGCCGCGCTCCAGACCAGAGCGGCAATGAGCAGCAGAGTGTTCCGCCTGACCTTCACGGTTGGTTCTCCTTGTGTGATCGAGCGGCGGCCGTGGACGCTTTTTCGGGGCATTCGCCCGCTACGGCAGTTTTAAGCTGATTAAAGGGGTCACAGTTCAGAAAGGGTTGGGCAGTGGTTTGCTTATTCCAAGATGCTTTTTAAAGCTAAGCGGGTGGCTGACTACTTGGACAGAGTTGCCGGTATAGCGAAAGACCAGAGGCAGAAATCCTCGTTGCTCGGCGACCGCGCCCAATTTTAACCAACCCCAACTGGCTTAGGCAGTGCAAGGCGGTACGAATTTCATTATCTGAAAGGACTACACCGGCCTCTTGAGCAGATGCCTTTAGAGATCCACGCCCCATTCCCCGCATAACCTTAGAAGCCTCAGCCAATTGGCCCAGGAGGAAGAGAAATTCCTCGGCATGTATTCCGGCAGCACGAAAAAAAGCGGTAGTTTGCGGAGCGGAATCCATAGTGACATAGGAGCTTGAGTCAGATCTATGCTGTTCCCAACTTTTTTTCAGTAGAACTGGTAGGGCACTGTATGTAATGATGGACCCTTCGCCAAGACAGGATAAATACTCTAAGTAATTATACAGTTCACGAACATTACCAGGGTATGGGTGATTAAGAAAGACTTCCATAGCCTCGTCCGTTAAGGTGAACGAACTTCCCAATGTGCGCTGAATCGCATGAATTAGAAGCGGAATATCCCCTTTGCGCTCACAAAGCGGCGGTATGGAAAGCGGGAGCGTGCTCAGCCGATAAAACAAGTCTTTGCGAAAAGTCTTCTCTTGAATCATCTCTTCCAAGTCAATGTTACTTATAGCAATTAGGCGCACATCGATAGGAATAACTTTATGACTGCCTAATCGCATAATTTCTTTTTCTTGTATAGCCCTCAAAAGTTTGACTTGAAGGCTTAAACTCATGCATTCGATTTCGTCCAGCAGGAGTGTCCCGCGGTGAGCATATTCGAATAATCCTAGCTTCCCTCCTTTTTTCGCTCCGGTAAAAGCACCCTCTTCATAGCCAAACAATTCACTCTCCAACAAAGAGTCTGGTATGGTAGCACAGTTAACTGCAATAAATGGTTCTTCCCGTCTGGGTGAACTGTTGTGGATTGCTTGAGCGAACAGCTCCTTTCCTGTACCACTCTCACCAGTGATCAGGATTGGCAAGTTAGTTTGGGCCATCTTTTGGGCGAGTGCCTTCGCATTTTCCATGGCGGGGCAGGTTCCAACAATGTCATCAATTGAGCAACGGCTTTTGATAGTGTAATAACAGCTAGTTTTTCTTACCCATTAGAATCACCTCGACCAATTGATGACCAATTATATCGCAAATTTGACCAATTGAAAAGAGCGGGATGGCCAATCTTTTTGCAAATAATGGGAAAAAACGAGAAAATGATGAGGTCTTTTCCAAAAACGCAGGGGACATACTTGGCACAAATATTGCTGTTATTTTTGCCAAGTTGGCACAAGCACAAGAGCGAAACGGCAGATATAATTGCCAGATGTGAGATGCTCACACAGAAAAGGAGGAACAAAAACATGGAACAACAGGAGGGAGCTCGTAGGATTGTGCGGGACTGCATAGGAATCAAACCAGATGATCAAGTCCTGTTAATTACAGATACAGGGCGTCCGCCTGCCGTGGAGCAGGCACTCTATGAAGCTTGTATAGAGGCCGGAGCAATTCCTAAGAGGCTTAGCTTTGATGGCGTACTGAAAGATGGTCAGCCTCCAGAGGCAATTTCTATAGCTATGAAACAGGCAAATGTCGTGATTTGCATTACCACCAGTACGCTTGGATATTCTGCTGCAGCTAAGACATGCACGCAGCAAGGAGGTCGGGTCATTGTAATGACCGAGGCCACAGAGGAGCTTTTAACAAACAAAGCGTTAGAAGCTGATTTTGTCAACCTTCAAGGGCGAGTCCAAGCCGTGATGAAGGCGTTTGACCAGGCAAAAAAGGTCCGAGTCACCACCCAGAAAGGAACAGATCTTTCTTTTCACATTGATGGCCGCACATCTCACTGCTGTAAGGGCACGTGTTTGGACCCCGGTACAATGGCAGCTGTCCCAGATATGGAGGTCTATATCGCCCCAATAGAGAACACGATGGCGGGAACTTTGATTGCTGATGTGATGGGCACCGGAATGGGGCTGCTCACCCAGCCGATCCATTTAGAGATCCAAGACGGAAAAGCCTACAGGATTACTGGCGGCACTCAAGCCGATCACCTGCGGAAAAAGGTTGAAAATATACCAGGAGGCACCGTTGTGGCGGAATTTGCTATCGGCCTGAACCCCTGTGCTACACCGACTGGAAGCATTGTGATCGATGAAGGAATCTATGGCACTGGCCACTTTGCATTGGGCAGCAATACTGGTTTTGGCGGAAATAATGTCTGCCCTCAGCATTTGGACCTGGTCTATGAAAAGCCTACAATTTATCTGGACGAGTCTTTGTTTATGAAGGATGGCGTCCTGACTGAATTATAATGATTCATTCGGAGCAAATAAAGTTCCGTGTGATAAAAAGAAAAATGAGGAGGATTTAGTAATGTTAAAGAAGAGACTGACTAAAATCGCAGCGCTTTGCATCGCATCGACCCTGTTGTTGGCCGGGTGCTCCGGTGGATCAACAAAATCTTCCCCCAATCCTGACAGCGAAAAGGATTCTGCTGCTGCAGCCCCCATTGTGCTGAAATTTAGCGATGTTAATGCCGAACAGTCACCTGCAGGAATATTCTGCCTCAAATTTAAGGAATTAGTGGAGGAACGAACAGAAGGCCGCGTGCAGATTGAAAACTATTTCGGAGGAACTTTAACCGCTAATAACATCGAGGGCACCCAGACTGGTATTGCCGATTTGAGCCAGCATGATGTCAGTGAGGTAACAGATCTGTGCGCAGCCCTGTCTATCTTAGAGGCACCATTCCTTTTTGATAGTGAAGAGGAACTTTTTAAAGTGACGGCTCCTGATTCTCCCATCATGGATCGGCTGAATGAGGAGCTGAGCGGTACAGGTGTACGTCTGCTTGCCACTTATTCTTGGGGCAATCAGAACCTGCTGACTACGAGTAAGCCCGTCTATTGTGAAGAAGACTTGAAGGGAATGAAGATCCGTGTTATTCCCAGCCAAATCTTTATGGAGACCATGTCCGCTATGGGGGCGACTCCTTCTCCCATGGGCTGGAGTGAAGTAGTCACCTCGTTGATCACCAAAATGATCGACGGTACCGGTATGCCGTTCTCTAACATTGTGGATACCGGCTTGCACGAGATCGAGGGGTATTGCATTATGACCGGGCACAACCCCACCCTATCCGGAGTGTTTATCAATGAAGCAAGCTGGAACAAATTGAGCGAGGATGACCAGAAGATCTTGGAGCAGGCCGGTGTGGAAGCGCGCCAGGCAGTCTACGAGAGCTTTGCCGCCAACGAAGAAGCCGCCCGCGCCGCCATTGCTGAGAAGGGCATGGTCATTATCGAGAAGGATGAGCTTTCCTTTGACACTGATGCCATCCGTGATTCTGTCGCGGAAAAGTTCAAAGATGATTGGGGTGACATTTTCCAGGAAATCATGGAGTACCTTGGCAAAGCATAACCAACAGAGGTTCTGACACGGCGGAGCTGTTGAAATGCAAGCAGGTCCGATCTGTTAGTAGGAGGTTGTTATGAAAAAAGTGTTGGATTTTTATGAAAAGATCATTGGCTGGTTGGAAATTGCGCTTAATCTCCTGATTGTTGGGGTTATCGGCTTGCAGATCATCACGCGTTTCTTTTTTAATCTGCCACTGAAGTTTCCGGAGGAGGTTTCCGCGTTTGCCCTGATCGCCATGGTTTTTGTAGGCGTCTCTGTCGTAGAGAGGCACAACGAACATCTGCGGGTAGAGTTTTTGCAGGATCTTCTGCCGACAAAAGGGAAAAAAGCCATGAATATTGTTAGCCGGTTACTAACTCTCGTGCTGACAGGGGGCATTTTGGCGGGAGAATTTCAGCTTTTCCCGCAAATCAAGATGCTAAAAACTCATGCGGCCCGAATTCCTTATGCGTGGTTACACATTGTAATTATTGTTTCTACAATCCTGTGGGCAATTTTTGCTGTGCTGGGACTGCTGAGTGAATTGAGAAAGGGGGAGTAAACCATGCTTGCTATCGTGTTAGTCATGTTTTTGGTTTTGCTGTTGGCAGGATTTCCAATTATTGTATCCATGGGAATCCCAGCGCTGCTCTATGTAATTGTAGAGGGGCTCCCCATTTCCACCATGGCCTATTCTGCATTTCAGGCACTGAACTCCTTCCCCCTAGTGGCCAGTCCATTGTTTGTGCTAATGGGATGCCTTATCAACGAGTTCGGAGAGACTACACGGCTATTTAACTTTTGCCGAGTTCTGATGCGCAATGCAAAGGGCTATACGGCAAAAGTGAATATCATCGTTAGCTTACTCTTTGCAGGAATGTCTGGCGCTGCGGTAGCCGACATTGGTGGATTGGGACAGGTGGAAATCAAGGCTATGGAAGAAGAAGGCTTTTCAAGAGACTATGCCTGCGCCGTAACGGCAGCCACCTCAATGGTAGGCCCCATTTTTCCGCCGAGTATTCCGCTACTGATATTTGCGGTATTAGCGCAGCAATCCCCTTTGCATTGCTTAATGTCCGGCGCGATCCCTGCCTTTGCCATCGTTGTCTGCCTTTATATATTTATCTCCTTCCAGTGTCGAACCAAGTTGAAGGGGTATCATGATGAGCATCCTGCCGCCGAAAAGGAAAGCCTTTGGGCGGTCACCAAGGAGGCGGCTCATATTCTTTTCCTGATCCCCGCCATCATCGTTGCTATGCTGGGTGGATTTTGCAGCCCAAGCGAAGCTGGCGCAGCTGCTGTCATCTACATATTAATTGTCGAAGCAATTAAAGGCAAATTCTCTTTTTCCATTTTGAAAAATGCCATTATGGGAACGTATAAAACTGTCAGCAATATCTTTATTATTATTGCAGTAGCTTCGTTTTTCACTAAAGTTCTGACATTAGAACATTTCCCTGAAATGGTGACCTCTGCATTCCTGGGCATGGCCGATAACCCGTTTTTAATTTTACTGCTGATAAACCTCTTGGTCTTGTTAGTGGGCATGTTCATGGAGACTATATCGGCTTTGACTATTTTGACCCCCATTTTGTTGCCTGTGGCTGCAGCAATCGGTGTGGCCCCAGTACATCTGGGTGTCATTTTAGTTCTAAACCTGACCATTGGCATGTTGACACCGCCCTTTGGTGTTGGCCTATACACAGTGGCTACCGTGGGTAAGGAAGCTCCGCACAAAGTACTGAAAGAACTCCTACCCCTGTATGTCCCACTGTTGATTGCCTTAATGGTGATTACCTACGTGCCAGAACTCACCATGTGGCTGCCTAGCCTGTTGTAAGCAAAAAAATAAAGAGGACAGGAGCCAAATCTTATGGACATTAAAAAAGTGATTGCTAAATACCCACGTATCCACCTAACCCCGCTTCCCACTCCATTGGAATTCGCACCACAACTGACAAAAATGCTGGGCGGGCCAAAGATATATGTGAAGCGAGATGATTTGACTGCTATCGCTTTTGGTGGAAACAAGACCAGAAAACTCGAATTCCTAATGGCAGATGCAGTAAAGCAAAATGCGGATACAGTTATTACATTAGGCGGTGTCCAGTCTAATTGGGTGCGTCAGTGTGTGGCAGCGGCGAGAAAATTGGGAATGAATAGCGTTGCAGTACTTGAAGGTGAAATGCCGCAGGTTTATCAGGGCAATGTTCTCCTGGATCGAATTTTTGGGGCTCAATTGATTTATGATTCTAATATCACGCAGGAACTGGAAGATCAGGAGATCCAAGGAATATGTCCAATCACGAGCAAGGTTGCAGAAAGTTATCGCCAGAGAGGAAAGCATCCTTATCTTATGCCATTAGGTGGTGCTACGCCCTTGGGAAACTTGGGATACATTAACGCTGTAGATGAGTTAATGTATCAGATGGATGAACAAGGCATTCATGCCGATTACTTGATTGCTGGCACAGGGACTGGAGGAACACAGGCCGGAATCGAATGCGGACTTCGCTTGGCAAACGCATCGGCTAAAATGTTGGGCATCAGTGTTAGCCATCACACACAGCCTAAAGAAGTGGAAATTGCCGCATTGTGTAATACCACTATGGAATTTCTGGGAATTCATGAGCAGCCCTTCACTCCAAACGATATTTCAGTGAACTATGATTATGTCGGTGAAGGATATGGAGCAGTAACAGATGCGGCAATTGAAGCTATTCACATGGCTGCTGAGTTGGAGGGACTGATTCTATGCCACACCTATGCGGGTAAGGCGTTTGCTGGGATGGTGGATTTAATCCGTCGGGGCGTTTTGACACGTGATCATACGGTAGTATTCATCCATACAGGCGGCGGTGTAGGCAATTTTGCTCACCCCGAATTGTTTTGATCTTTTCAGGTATTTCAAAATTGCAGGATAAGCGTTAAATAATAGGCCGGATTGAAATATCCAGCGAAGTGTGCCAGAATATCCATGAACCTCACCGAGACTCACCGAGAGTCTCGGTGAGGTTTCGGTATGGAGGGTATAGTCACCGTTACTTACCGGGAGCGCCGGGAAGCCAGGGCAATCAAGAAACGCAAAATGCACAAGGAAACATCTCTCTAGACTTTAGGTCAGAGGCAGAAGTTCCTTGTGCAAGGCAAGCCCAGTTTTGCAGACTGGACTTGCCGACAGAATGTGTTTTAGGGGTTTTCGTACCGCTTGTATTGAGGAGGATAAATCCCACCGGAGCGGGTCATTCCGCCTTCATAATGACCTTTAGCCGGTGGACGATCTGGCCGGTTTTCAGTTCCTCCAGATCAATGACGGCGATGCCCAGCTGAGCGGCCCGGTGGCGGGCGGCGGCGTTGCAGACCTCCGTGGTGACGATGGCCGCCTTGGCGCCCTTGCCGCCGAAGCGGTCCCGGAGGATGGCCAGCTCGTTCAGGGCCTCCGTCTTGATGTCGCAGGCCTTGCAGCTTAAAAACAGGGGGATCACGCCCCGGGCGGCCATGACGTCGATCTCGTTGGAAACGCTGCCGTGGCCCAGTACCTCGTCCCAGCGCACCACGGCGCTGCTGATAACGTCATGGAAAATGGCGGAATCCACGCAGGCCTTGTAGGCATACAATTCCAGCGCACTGCCCACGTCCCGCAGCCACGCCCGGGTGTTCAGATCCCGGAACCGGAAGGACACCTGCTGGCCGGGGACGATCTCCAGATCCTGAATAAAGCCAATACGGGCCAGTTCCCGCAGCGCTTCCTCGTTGGCGGTGTTGCGGGAGCCACGCTCGCCCTTTACGGTGTAGCCGCCCACCACGGACAGGGGCGGGGTCTGGCCGTATTCCGAGGGGGAGATCCGCTGGATATAGGAGATGATATTGGGCCAATCCCGGCGGAATTGGAGGAAGCAGTCGAAAAACGGGTCGAAGTCCGAAAGATATTGGGACAGGATCTGATTGTCCACCCGTCCGGGCAGCAGCGTGCCGCCGGCCATGAGGAAGAAGTCCTCGATGGAATAGGCCAGGCCGCAGGGCAGCTCATCCGCAAAGGTCGCGCCGGAAATGTCGTAAAAGCGGTTTTTCTTCCGGGAATAGGTGAAGGCGGGCACGCCCTTTTTTGCCGCGAACATCCCTGCCGCGAACAGGGCCGCATCGCTGCCGCCGGTGATGTCGATGGCGCAGTCCGGGTAGGTTTCCCCGATGGTAAACAGCTGCCGCAGGATGCGGTCTGCCTTGAAGAGGCTGGTCTCCACGAAGATCAGCTCCGGCTCCCAGCCCCGCCGCCGGAAAAAGGCGGCCAGAGTCTCCTGCCGGGTGCGGTCCTGGGCGATCTCACCGGGGCAGAGGTAGACGATGCGCCGGGGGCGGAACATATCCGGTGCCAGAATATTCTCAATGGCGCGCTCGTCATACAGTTCGATCAGGGTGTTCATGCGCCGTCCGCCTTTCTTTGTTTTTCCCCATTATATTGCGTTCCGGCGGAGAACACAATAGACAACCCGCCCGGCTTGTCGGAAAAGGGATGCTGAATTCAGAAAAAACCAGCGCCGCCAAAGCGGTGCTGGATAAGGGCGAAGCAGGGGGGGTCACTCCTCCGTGCGTTCCGGCAGGGGGACCTCCGGCATCAGCTCCCGGCTGACCACCGTGAGGATCTCCTCTAACTTGCCGCAGTCCTCCGGGGAGAAGCGGGCCATGATGCGGTCCATGACCTCCGACATATAGTTGGAGGAGATGTTGTAGTAATCGATATACTTCTGGGTGACCTCCAGATGGAATTCCCGGCGGTCCGAGGGGGACTGGACCTTGCGGATGTAGCCCTTTTTCACCAGACTGTTCACCTTATAGGCGGCGTTGGGAGGGGAGATGCACATGAAGGTGGCGAACTCGTTCACCGTAGGCCGCCCCAGCGCCATGATGCTCTCCATGCAGAAGGTCTCCACCGTGGTGAGACTGGCTTCCCGGTCCTGAAACCGGCGGAAGATCTCCTGATAAAAGTGCAGCTTGAATTTGGTGTATACTTCATTAAAAGCCTGATGCAGCATGACGCTTCCCCTTCCCGCGGAATGAAAAAATCTAAGCTTAGTATACCAATCCTGACGGAAAAAGGCAAGTCGTCACCGGACGGCGGGGGACAGTTTTCCCATACAGGCCGCTGTGGGTGTTTTCAGCCTTTGTCCAGAACCCGCAGTCGGGGAAGAACATGATGCGGAGCCACAAGCTCGCACTCCATATCGCTGATGCCTCGTGGGGTGAAATCCGCCGACAGCTTACCTGCAAAACCGACTGGTATGGAAAGGAACTCGTTGTTATCGACAGGTTCTTCCCGTCCAGTCAGACTTGTGGTTGCTGTGGTTACCGCAACAAGGAGGCCAAAGACCTCAGTGTTCGGCTCTGAGAGTGCCCGGAATGCGGGGCGCTCCACGACCGCGACATCAATGCGGCACAGAATATTCTCAAAGAAGGGCTCAGGAAATGGACACCCGCTGCCTGATACAGCTCTCTCGTACACACGGTGGGGCGGGACACGCCCGAACCTATCCGCTTGGGGAGACCATGTAAGACCCCGCTAGTGCGGGCTGCGGCCGCTGAACCAAGAATCCCCTGACTTCAGTCATGGGGAGTGTCAAGGGGTAGCTTCTCCCAACAGAATGCGGATATAGTCCTGCCGGGCGTTGATGATACGGCCAACAGAAACAGTTTCCGTTTCAATGCGGTAGAGGGCAATATAGCTTTCCGCCACCAGCATCCGCAGATCGGTTTCATAGCCGGTCTTTGCTCCAATGGAAACGCCCATTTCAGGAAACTGCTTGAGCTGGGCACAGCCATCGAGGATGGCTTTTGTGATCCGACTGGCAGCGGTGGGATTATGAAGCTCGCTTTTGATATACCGTTTGATCTCCTGGAGGTCGCATAGCGACTCCGGCGTATATCTTAGCTTCATTCCGTTACCCCAAGGGTGCGGTAAGCATCTTCCTCAGAAACCCAGCCATCCTTTTCAGCGGATTTCCAGCCTTTTTCCGCTTCATCCAACAGGCGGCGCATGGCTTTCGCCTTCATATATTCGGCATTCTCAGGCGAAGCCAGAAATGGCAGGCCCTCCATGTTTAGGGATTGCTGAATGAAGATATTAACGGCATCGGTAAAGGAAAGGCCCTGGCGGGCGTAAATCTCCTCCATACGCTGTTTGACTTCTGGATTGATCCGCATTTGAAAGGTTGCGGTCTTAGGTGCAGATGTGACATTGATCGTGCTCATAGCATTCACCTCAATCTCAGCATATACCAAAAATCAGAAATGTCAATACAACGTCATTACAATTTGGGGCGAGGGGACTTGGACAACAACTGGATCGTAGAAAATCTGACCAACGCCTTTGGCGTCTGGACCAGTAAAATGACGGAAATGTGGTCGCTGCTGACGGAATCGCCCCAGACCTTCAAGGGCGGCACTATTTGGCAGACCACCGAGCAGTTAACAAATCTAAGATTCGCACCGCCCAAGTATTTCACCCGTTATTGGCGGTTATAAACAATCGTCAAAATCGGCGCAAAGCATTGAAATTACTGGATTTATTGAGAAATCAAAACCATCCCAAATTATCTTCCTTTATACGCTGTTACCCTTGACCGCGTGAGCTGATAAGGGCAAAATCAAGGGAAAACCCCGTGCGGGAAACACAATTATTTGACAAACGGCTGACAGTGATGTGTTAAGTCAAACCGAATAAGAATCCACCGGCAGGCCCGGTTACGGTATCGCGGCCTGACACTGGAGCTGGCCTTTGATACCTTCGCGCGGGAGTACCGCCTGACCATGATCGGGCAGCTCCGCCACACGGTCACGCTGGGAACCGATGTGTTTGGCAATTTGCAGCGCATGGACAATGCGCTGGAGGGGCTGCCCATCAAGGAGCAGGCTTGCCGGGAGCAGCTTTCCAATCTGCAAACGCAGTTGGAAACCGCAAAGGCAGAGGTACAAAAGCCGTTTCCCCGCGAGGCAGAGCTGAACACCAAAACGGCACGGCTGGAGGAATTGAATTCCCTGCTGAATTTAGACCACAAGGAGCCGGAGATCGTAGACGCCGAGCCGGACGAGGATCAAAGGCCGCCGGAGCGCCGCAGACCGCAGTTGGAGCGGTAAAACCAATAGAAATTGGAGGAAATTATGGGTTATCAGGAAAGCTGGTTCTATATCGAGCCGCAGCACAAATTCAAGAAATTGATCCAGGCATACGAAAAGGCGGAGCAGTCCGGCTACTATGAGGTGGCCGGGGCGGAACCACATTCCGTTATTGTTTTGAAGCAGCCTTTTGGCGATATTCCAGCAGGAAAGAAACTGCTTTGGGTGTGCGGCGACCGGGGATTCCACTGTGCCGCGGGGGTATTTGGCGGCGAGCTGAAATGCTCCGGCAGGCTCCGCGTCATTCCGGTGGAGGCGGTGCTGGACGGCACCGACGAT
The DNA here is from genome assembly GCF_014297285.1 of Dysosmobacter segnis. Lineage (GTDB taxonomy): Bacteria > Bacillota > Clostridia > Oscillospirales > Oscillospiraceae > Oscillibacter > Oscillibacter segnis. The sequence goes on along the minus strand of NZ_JACOQI010000025.1, from coordinate 2,086 downwards.
CCCCGCATGGAGGGGCTGGACTTTGACAGTCCGGCCCCCTCCGAGAACAGATATATGAAACGATACAGCGTTGCCAATTATGCCCACCGGATGCGGGCGGGATTGGCAAGATGAAGGGAGGTTTACCATGACAAAGGAACAGTTGGAAAATAAACTCTATGAGCGTATGTCCGCGGAAAACGAGACGTTTCTGACCGATCTGAAAGCAAAGCCTGTGGATGAGATCATTTCTCATGCCTATGAAATTGCCTGCCGGGACAACCTGCTGATGCTTTTTGAGGATGAAACAAGCCTCTCCGAGCGGCAGCTTACGGTGCTGAACGAGTTTGAGCATCCCCTGTCACAGCTTTATACAGACTGGCTCTCCCGCGATACGGATGAGATGGATGCCTTTCGTGACAGCATTGCGTGCTGTGCGGATGATATTCTGCGGAAAAGAGTCGAAGAAAAATATCGAGATCCCGCGCAGCCCATATACCCTAACACCCGTTCGGAAGCCATGGCTCGCGGAGAGGTCTTTGAGTGGATGGCCAGCCGGGATCGGACGCTGACCTGTGCGGGAGCCTTTGAGAAGGACGCAACCAGCGCCTACAACGATGGAAAGCTGCCTGCTTTTTTGAAGGAGTGGACAAACACCTACGGCAAGGATCGCTGTATGTTCGTGCTGGCCTGCACCATGCGGCAGCGCACGGGAGATGAGCGGTTTTATCTGCCGGCGCGTCAGGCCGCAGGCCGCTTTGCGGCGCTCCAAAAGCAGATGGGCGGGCACACAGATGTTTACGCTGTGGACAATCACTCCTGCGTGATCAATGCGGCAATGGAAGAACTGGCTAAGCCGGAGCGCAGCGTGGAGCAAAAGACAGTGAAAAAGAACACGCCGGAGCGGTAATTGTTGGACATTGCGTAATTTCAATTCTAAAGGAGCTTTCTAAAATGACCCCAGCATGGTATAATACTGAAAAAGTCCGGTGGAGTATGTTATCATGACGGATGGAGCAAAAGAACGCAGAATTCAGGCGGTAAAGCTGGCAGATGCTTTGAATGCCATTGAAGGCGTTCCCGTTTCTAAATATGCCAAGATGCTCTCACAGTGCTGGGCAAACGGCGATTTGACTGGTGAGCAGATGAAAGAGGCTCTGCTGGCCTCCCATTACAGGTTGGCAGCGCAGGAGCATTCTGCTCATGAAACTATGTTTAGTCAAGAACAATAGGAGGAACCGATGCATGGATGATTTAGCAATCAGCGGAAACAGCATCCATCCTGAACAGACGGAGATCATTATGTATCAGACCGAGGATGGTTTGACAAAAATCGATGTCCGCATGGAAAACGAAACCGTTTGGCTGACGCAGGCGCAGATGGCGGAACTGTTTCAACGAGAGCGCAGCGGTATTACGAAACATATAAAAAATGTATTTGCTGAAGGCGAGGTAGATGAAAAAAGCAATGTGAAAAATGTTCACATTGCAAATTCGGACAAACCCGTCGCATACTACAGCTTAGATGTCATCATCTCTGTGGGCTATCGCGTGAAGTCGTTGCGCGGCACTCAATTCCGAATTTGGGCCAATTCCGTGCTGAAAGAATACCTCATCAAGGGCTTTGCCATGAATGATGAGCTTCTGAAGCAAGCTGGCGGCGGCAACTATTTTGATGAGTTGATGGATCGCATCCGCGATATTCGCTCGTCTGAAAAAGTGTTCTGGCGCAAAGTCCTGGACATTTACGCCACCAGCGTGGACTATGACCCGCGGACGGAAGCCTCCGTCCTTTTCTTCAAAACCGTTCAGAATAAAATGCACTGGGCCGCTCACGGTCAGACAGCGGCGGAAAAGATTTTTTACAGCGCAGACAGCAGCAAGCCCAACATGGGTCTGCGCTCATTTTCCGGAAGTCATCCTACCCAGAGCGATGCCCTCGTTGCTAAAAATTACTGCACCGAGGACGAGCTGCTGGCACTTAATGACATGATGCCGGGGTCAAAACAAGCCTTTTATGTATGACCAATAGCAAAGAGCTGGAAAAATAGCGCTGAAATGAGCACCCAGAGGAAATGGCCTTTTGAGGCTGTCTCTCTGGGTGCTT
>NZ_JACOQI010000024.1 GCF_014297285.1 Dysosmobacter segnis | reverse complement strand
CATCGACCATTGCCCGGTAGCCCGCCGTAGCGGAGCCCGGCTGATAGTCGGAAAAGCTGTTCATATCTTTTGCCCGCTTTGCGGCTTCTTCGTTGATCGGATAATATTTCGGCATAGTATCTCCTTCCACAAAAGCCGGAACTTTGGGACAAATTGTCCCAAAGCCCCGGCAGTTAAAATGTTGACAGCATCTCACGGAAACAGGGCCAGACGTAGAAACATACGCCTCCCGCAGAAAAGGGCCTTAAAAAGCCTTGTCACAAGCGGGTTTTGGGTGTCCTAATTGTCAACACATCAGCCCCGCTTTTTTCGCATATATTCCCGCTGCTGTCTGCGGTGTGCCACCTTTGCACAGGCCGCCGAACAATAGGTTTGCCGTCCATCAGGAGCCACGGCTCTGCCACATACCGGGCAAGCCTTGAAATCCGGCCTTGGCCCCTCTGTCAGCAACGCAGCCTCCAGCGCCGGATCAAGGGGCAGAACTGCCTCGCGGAAGTAGCGGCAATAAGCCCCCGTCCAGCATTTTCCAAACATATAGCACTCGCAATCCAGCGGCAGGCAACCGCAGTCCCGGTCATAGTTGGCACACCATTTTGACACCAGCCTGCGGATTGCCGCTTTTTCTGTCCGGGTCAGTTCTCGGCCCACAGTATCACCTCCCGTTGCCCGGTGGTTTAAGCTGCTCCCGGTAGCAGAACACGCAGCCGATCCCGCGCCAGTAAGGGCAGCCGTCACAACGGGAGCCCTTCGGCGGCAGGCTTGGCGGCACACCCTTGAAGTAGCTTTTTTCTTTCATAAATCCCTCATAGGGGTTATTTGTAAATCTCATTCATTATCCTCGCTTTCGGTATCGTCCTCGTCCCAAGGCGGCCCATCGTCCTCGGGATCGTCATAATCGGCCAGTTCCTCGCTGTAATCCTCTTCGGGTACAGCAGCTTTTTCATGCTTCGGGCGGTAGATTTTGAAGTACCAGCCTGCACCGCTGCCCAGAACAGCCACTGCCAAAATCAGCAGAAGTGTCCCGGTATTGCTTTTTTGCTGGGGTTCGGGTTCCGGCTCCTCCGCAGGTTCCGTCACCGGAGCAGGTTCGGGAGCTGTGCCAGCACACTCGGTCATATTGACCGCGCAGACCTCGCAATCCGTATGGATGGCTCCGGGCGCACATTTTTCTGTACAGGAGCAGGCCGGAAGTTCTCCGCCAGCGGCCTCCAGTGCCGCCAGCAGATCGGCTTCATCCACCATGTTCAAAAAGTATGTGTGATACTGTTCGCCGTCCTCGTCCACAGGCTTGTCATAGTCAATGACAATGTAAAAGGTGTTGCCGCCGCTGGTTTCCACCGTGATGAACTGTTTGTTGGTTGCGGCATCGTAGAGCAGATCGCGGGTCACAAGGTTTCCATCCTCCGAAAAGCCCTCGCCCGGGGTAATGGTAGGCGCTGGCTCCGTGGCCGGAGTTTCTTCCACAACAGGCGGTTCCTCATTCCCGCCGTCCGAATAGGCATAGGCCGGGATTGCAAAGCCGCATAAAAGAACGGCGGAGCAAAGCCCCGCCGCCAACATACGAAAGTGTTTCATATTCAGTTTTCCTCCTTTTCTTCTTCGGACTTCGGGACACTTTGTCCCAAAGTACCTCCATCCTTCAGCTTTTCAAACAGCAGCGGGAGCTCCGTAAGGGAAATGCTCATACCGCGCACAATGTCCACGATCTCGCTGTTTTCCGCCTCCAGCTTTTTCTGCTCCAGCTCCTTGAGCCGGGCCTGCTGTTCACTGATTTTGGCCTTGACCTTATCAATCTCGGCCTGAATTTTCATGCTTTTGGTAGTTGCCATTTCAAAACCTCCTGTCACGGTAAACGCCCGTAGGCGTAAAAATGAGATTGCCAGTAGCTTGTATTCAAATTTGCGTAGCCGATGGGATCTCCGCAATGCAGCATTTTTCCATCACCGACATAAATCCCGCAATGGCTCACACCCGGCGTGTCATAGGTGCCTTTGAAGAACACCAGATCACCGGGTTTGGGAGAACTGGTCGGCGTACAGATGTTATAGAGCCCCTGGGCGCCCAGCCTGCCCACATTCCAGCCGGAGTGATTGATAACCCACGAAACGTACCCCGAGCAATCAAAGGAAGTGGCAGGAGAACTGCCTCCCCACACATAGGGATAGCCGATGTATTTCTGCGCTTCGGCAAGCATTGCAGCAAAGGTTTCATCGTCCAGATATTCTCCGGGCACTTCGTAATCACCGGGTTTCCCGGTAATGTACTTGTTCACATAGGGAGAATCTGGGAACAGATCGGGGCGGTTTCCCAGCGTTGCCATATAGATGGCATACCGGGAAAGCTGATCCTCGCCTATGACATACACGGGTACATGGGATAAATCAAAGTTCTCCAGCGTGACCGTACAGATGTAATAGTCGTAAGGCACCTGATAGGTGTCTGTATGGGAGTTGCCGTCCTCGTCCGTCCATGTGTCGGTTTCTGTGCGATACCGGGTTTCCACCACCACATCCTCCGTGAGAATGTACTGGCGGTCAAACAGCATTTGCAGCGTTCCCTGGACTTCCTCTATTGTCCATTGTCCCTCATGGAGCGCACACAAAAGAGAAAGCAGCACATAGGTGTAGCGCGACACGATTTTTGAGAAATTCGGACAGGATAATTGAGAAAAAATAGCGCCGTTCTAAGAAGAAAATCTTAGGCTCGTCCCACAGCAAACGCGGCCCCCTTCAAGGTGGTCTGCGTGTACTGCGGGACGAGCCTTTGTGGTTGCCCGGGAAAGATGTAAACTGCCTTTACCTCGGGGTTTTTGCTTCACCGCTTATCTCATTCGTTGGTAGCTTCTTCCTGAGTAGCCAAATACTCAGCAACAGGAATGATATAGGCTTCGGGAAGCTCCTCGATCTCGCGCTTGCCGTTCTTGACGAGAACGGCATAGACGGCGATCATATAGGTCTTAACCTTCATTTCTGCTTACCTCCTTTTTCAAGCATTTCAACACGGGCTTTCAGCTCCGCGTTGGACTGTTCCAGCGCAGCCAGCTCTTCAAAGAGTCCAGCGATCGCCTCGTAGAGGTCGACATTCCGTTCTTCCATCTCCTCTGCCCGGTCACGGGCGATCTTGGAGATAGGTTTTTTCGGAGTCAAATACTTCATAGCTTTATTCATACGCACCTCCGAAACCCGAGATGGAGACTTCACCCTCGAAGCCCTCATTCTTTGTGATGGTGAAACGGATATTCACGCCCCACTTGCTCGCGGTCTTGGTCTTGTTGGTGAAGTTGTAGACACGGTTGATCTGCACCATCGCCGTGATGTCCTCCCATGTGGGAACGGCGTCAAAACCGTTGTTGCACGCCTCCACCTTGGCGACCGCGCCCTCGATCTTCCACGTCGGCGTCACGAGCACCTTAGTCGCCGCTGCATCGGTCTCCTCCGGCGCGACCAGTTCGAACTTAATGACGGTCTCTTTCTTGCTGAAGGAGAATACACGGACGCTGGTGGCGAAGTTGCCGTCGACCGCCTCGATGCGGAGCTGGTGTTGTCCATTGGTAAGCGAGAGCCACTTCTCTCGGGTCAGCTCGATCGTTTCCTGCTGTCCCAGCGTTGCTTGATAGCTGCGGATCTGCACGTCATCCACGAACTCGGTGACGACCACATTGTCGCCCTCAACGTCGCTCACGGTGTAATTCTCTGCGAAACTCCCGTTCTTCAGACCGAGGGCCTTGTCCTGCCCGGAGATCGTCGGTGCGGAGTTTGTGCGTTTGAAGGTGACGCGACGGTAGGCCGTACCGCCCTTGCCGTCCGTGACGGTGATCTTGAGGGTGTTGACCGAATTAAGCCCCAGCGCATAGAGCTTCTCGGAGGTGATCGTCACGGTCAGCTCCTCGCCCTTGGGCGCATTGTTGATCGTGCGAATCGTCTCGTCGTTGAGTTCCTCCACGACGGTCAGTGTGTCGCCGTCCGCATCGTCAATGGTGTAGGCATAGGTGAAGCCGAGGTTCTTATCTCCGAGATTGCCGTCGCTGCCGGAAATGGTCGGTGCGGAGTTTGTGCGGGTGAACGTCCACGTCCGGGTCGCTGTGCCGCCCTGTCCATCGCTGACGACGACCTTGACGGTGTGTTTACCGAGACTTAGGGAGTCGACATCGACAGAGATGGTGTTTACCGAATTTCGCGTCGGGGCAAACGACTTCGTCGTTTGCCCATCGAGCGACTCCGTCGCCGTCAAGACGTCGCCGGAGTCGGCGTCATCGACCGTGTAGGTGATCGTGAAATTGCTGTTCTTATCTCCGAGGTCTCTGTCACTGTCAGAGATCAGAGGGTCAGTGTTCAGGATTTCAAGGACGGGGCGGAAACCGAGGCGCGGGGTGGAGCCCGTAGCATAGTCGTAGTTCCAGCTGCGGGCCGAACCGTACCCGCGAATCGCACGGCGCGACGTATTCGAGGAATACGTCTCTTGGCACCAAGTATAGACGCCCATCCAGTTCCAAAGCTGATTATGTGCACTGCTGAGATCGGTTGAATTGAGGCTGCTGTCGAGGTCGGAGGACACAGGAGCCGGAAGGCCCGTGATGACCTCCTCGCGGGTGACAAGCCTGTCCCACTCATTGTTGGTGGGCGTGCCGCCCGCGTATGCATCGGAGGTGTTGCGGTAGTTGCTGCCGCCCGTCAGGGATCGGCACTTGTACTTTGCGCCGTCAATGGTGACTTCCTTGCCGAAGATCCAGCCCGCGCTGTTCAGGTCGTTCCAAGTGACATTGACAAGGATGACACGGTCGCAGATGAGCAGTGTCTTGTCGCCGTCCTTGATCTTTACCCACTGGAGCTTCTTTGCGTCGTCTGAGGGCGTATTGCCGAAGCTGTAGTTTGAAATGCCTCCGGACATTGAGGGGATATTGCCCCTACCCGCGCCCGAATATGGTTCAGTGTCGTTACGCCACGGCTTTGTGGGTCTTGCCAGCGCCGCGCCGTTGTTGTAAAATCCGCCGAGCTTGACGGTTCCGAGATATTGCGCCATAAGGTAGCTCTCCTTCCGTTTTGATGAAGCGGTAGGGAGCGAATATCTTCTTCGCCAGATTGTGGGCGCAAGCCCATCGGGCGAAGCCGAGCCACGAATTGACCGATTGGACGATCGCTGCCTTCGTGATCGTGCCCTCCTGCAGCTTCTCCATCATCCGCTTGATGCGCCGCTTCTCCCGCCGTTTCGACTCGGTACGGAGAAGCAGATGCGTCGCTTTGATTTTGAAGCCGTAGGCGTTCACGCCCTGCCGCACATAGAAAATCTTGGTCTTCTGGTTGGTCTCAAGGTGCAGTCTCTCTTGGAGGAACACCTTGATCTTTGCTAACCACTCCCGGGCGATTTCCTTGTTTGGCGCTATGACGACGACATCGTCCATGTAGCGCGTGTAGAGCGTCGCACCGAGGAAGCGGATGCAGAATTGATCGAGCTCGTTGAGGTAGATGTTGGCGAAGTCCTGAGAACTCACATTTCCCAGCGGAATCCCTCTCTCGCCCTCCGGCGAGCTGTCGATCACTTTGCAAAGAAGCCTGTAAAAACGGAGGAAGTCCTCGTATTTCTCGGGGTACTTCTTCTTGAGCTTCTTGAACCGCTTCGCGATGATCTGCTTGAGCACGCTGCGGTCGATGCTGTAGAAAAACTTGCGGACGTCGATCTTGATGACCGTCGCCTCGTCGCCCCACTTCATGCGGGCGACCCTCATGTCATGCTGTACGTTGAAGGCAGCTCGGATGGGGCCTTTTCCGTACATACACGCAAATGAACGGTTGACGAATACCGGGCGGAAGAGCGTCTGCAGCTCCTGATGGATGACGAGCTGCACGATCTTGTCCCGCAGCGGCGGGATGTGGAGACTGCGCTCCTTCGGCTCCACGATGATCCTGTGCCGATACTTTCCCGGCGTGTACTCACTAACGCCCGCCTGTCTCGTTTTCTCAATTTTCTTGAGATCGCGCCACAGGCGCACGTTGTTCACCTCGGAATAGAGGTCGTAGAGCACGGCCTCCCGCGTGAACTTACGGCTGCCTCGCAAGGCGGTCTTGTAGCCCGCCTCGATCGCTGACCAGCCCACGGCGTCCTCATAGCTGGAGGGCGGAGGGATCGGCGGCACGAGGGCTTTCTTGGTGCTCTTCGTGTTGTAGAGCATAATGGGGAATTTCGTCATTCGTGGCATCCTTTCCTTTTAGAACGGCTTGGCACCCATGACGCGGGTTGCTACCCACATTGTAGACCTCCCTCCGCCTCCCAATACGAGAGGGCGGGCGAAGCTCAGTCACTGTTTTTACGCCGTTTCTCAACATGGCGAAGGATTACCTCTCCCTTGAAGTATAACAAGGACACGCACCTGAAGCCGTGGCCGCAGATGACGTAATAACCTACAAGGCGGGGCGGAAACCGAGGTTCGGGTTGGAGTTCGTAGCATTGTTGTTGTTCCAGTTGCGGGCCGAATTGTACCCGCGAATCGCACGGTTCGACGCCAGACAGAGATAACCCTGAGTAGGTGCTGTACTTTTTCTGATGGTCTATTTTCGGTTGTTGATGAAGAACTTTTGCAGTCCTCCAATGATGCGCCCGATCTCCTCGAGCTTTCCTTGCAGTTCCAAGAGTTTCTTCTGCGTGATGTACTTCTGGTTCTTGGCGACACCTAAAAGCACGAGCAGCAGTGTCTTCTCTGCGTCCGCCTCATCCAGCCACATGAGCCGTCTGTTGACGTTCGTGAGGTTGTTGGCCATAACAGCCGCTCGGATGAGCTTGTAGCAGGATTGCTTGATCTCTTGGCACAAGGAGAACTTCTCGGAGGCGGGGAAGTTTTTCAGCAAGGGGTATATATCCCTTTCGAGAAATATCTCAGTTTTCTTTTGTAGGACTGACGGCTCTGCCATGATACACACACCTCTTTTCCCGAACGCGGGCAAGTTCGGCGTGATCACCATAATATTCGAAGCCGTAGTCCGTGAGTTTGATCCTGACAGGCTTGCCGCTGATGATGCTGTGCCCTGTGATGAGGACGTCGGCGTCCCCTGTGAGGGACAGCCCCGCTTCCGTCTGCAGGTTCAGCACGCCATCCGGCAACCCGCCGCACTTCTCGCATACCGGGGCCAGCTCCACGAGCAAGCTCCCGATGATGCAGCTTGCTTCCTTGCGGCTGCAAGCGACCTTATACATAGATTTTTCGCGCCACAGAGTCGTAAATCCCTGACGTGATCGCGACCGAGGTCACGGTGTTGAAGTTGATGAGAAAGACATTGTTGACCATGTTGTTCAGCGTCGCATCCTTCAACACCTTAATCTCTTTCTGCGCGTCGGCAATCTGAGCCTCATGGAGAATGACCGCTTCACGGTTTGTGAAAATGCCTTCGTCCATGTGGTTCATATTCACCTGACTCACAGGCGTTCCTTCCTGAATGACCTCTCCCGTCTCAATGTCTTGGACGTGATCGAGCCACCCGATTTTTTCATAGGCTTTCATTGCTGCTTTCGACCTCCACTTCTAAGATATTATATTTGAAGGCTATATAAAGCCCCTTGCCCGGTGTTTTTGTGAAGACCCGCTCGCCCGCTGACGCGATGATGTCACCGTCTTTGTCCACGAGCTGCACCTCGGCGACGTCACCGATCACGGTATCGTCGAAGTAAATGTAGACCCTTGCGCTTGCGCCCTGCACGAAGCGGCGGAAGGGCTCCGCTGTCTGTGGCACGCCGTTGAGCGTGTAGTCCGCATGATCGACCGAGTCAACGAACCGCTGCCCGATCTTCTGGATACCGATAGAAGTCAATGTTTTCATTCTGCTGCGCCTCCTTTCGCGTTGGTAGAGCAGCGCGTAGAGGTGGAGCATCTCAGGTAGACCTTTGCACCCTGCGCCGCCTTCGAGCCCACCTCAATGTCCGAGGCGAAGCCCTGATAAATGGTGTACGCGCCGAAGTGATAGAACTCCTCGGAGGCTGCAAATGTGCCGGCTCTCGGGAAGGGATTGCCGCCGCCCGATGCGCCGCCTTGCGCCATGACCGTCGAGGCCACGAGATGTCCTTCACTGACGATATGCGGCCACACGCCGCACACGATCTCTCCGCACCTTGGATAGCGTGAGAAGCCTGTCTGAAGCCGGGATTGAATAATGAGCCCGCCGATGGTCTCCATGCCGTAGGCGGGCTTACTGCTGCCCTCCTTGACCTTGCGGACTTGCCCGTCGATGACCGAGAGATTTGTGATGCCGCTGGGCTTGGAACTGTTCAGGAAGATGATGAACTCAGCCCAGCGCTCCGCATCCTGATCGGCGAACAGTTCAATCCGGCTGCGGTCGTAGCCGAGCGCGGTCAGCGCGTAGAGAACGCCGCGCCGCGTGCCGCTCCACTGTGAGATGATCCCCTTCATGGACAGGCGCGTCCGATAGGCTTCGGCGTCCTCGCCCTCCAGTCGCGGCATATCCCGGTCTTGCCCATGCACGGGGAGCATGACCTCTGAGCAGCTTGCTACGTTCGCCTCGCTGCGCACGCGGAAGATCGCCGCCTTCAGGTCGTCGAACTCGCGCCCCATGACCTTGAAGAAGATGCAGAGCTGGTTGACCGTCTTCCGGCCCTTCTTCAAGGGAGCGAAGAGCAGATCAAACATATATTCCCCGAAGGTTTCAAACTGCTTCATCCGCTCACTCCCTTTCGACCGTCACGGAGACGTCGCCGAGGGTGATGACCTTGTCCTTACCCAGCTTCACATCCGCCTCCGGCTCGGAGACCGCCGCGTTGGTGGCCCCACTGTAGCCGCTGCGGATCGCGTGGTTGATGTCGGACAGGGTCAGCTCGTTGAGCTTGCGGCTGCGGCGCACGGCCAGCAGTTCGGTGAGGATCGCCTTGACCCGGTTCTCCACAGCCTCGTCCGTGTCCGCCGTGTCGGTCGTGACCGTGACGGAGATATTCTGCGATACGGTCACAGAGGACTTCACGAGAATATTATCATACGGGCCAGCGATCTTGTCAACGGCTTCTCTTACTGCCGCAAGCAGTCCCTCCGTTGCCTCGCCCGCCGTGCCTGTCACGATGACGTCCACCGTGCCCTGCCCGCGCGGGTGGTTGCAGTCGGCCTGTGCGAACAGTACGCCGGGGACGGACTCCGCCGCGTCAATGAAGGTGTCCTCCGTCGCCCGCTGCGCCAGCTCCGACCACGAGCGGAGTGTCCGCGCCCTCGCGCTCTCGTCATCCTCGGTGTCGCTGCCTTCCCGCACGATCCAGTCCTCGGCGTTGCTGAATGTGACGTCGCCGAGGTAGGTCAGCGTGCGCACGATCTGCCCTGCGGGGACGTTGTAGCGGCTGCCCTCTGTCTCGGCCTCCACCAGCACGTCCACGGAGGACGCGCCCTTTTGCAGCGTCGCCGCCTCCAGCACAAAGAAGCGCAGCTCCTCGCCGTTGATGTCGAGGATGCTCTTGAAGACGTGGCCCTTGGGGATTTTGACCGCCTCGCCCGTCATGTCGGCGCGTCTGACGGTGATGAAGCCCTGCGTCTTCTGCGCCTTCTTGCGCTTTTTGGAGTAGTCCGCCATCTTCAGGTCGAGCCACGCACCGCCCGCGTGGGAGACGAACATATTGTTCAGCACGACGCGGAGCAATTCAATGACCTCGACCTTGATGCGCAGCACGATCATGAGCATCGTGTAGAACACGCCGCCCGAATGGAAGTTGCTGATGACGAAGCCCTCGTCCTTCAGCTCCTCGACCTTCTGCTCCTTCAGCTCGTCCAGCGTAGGCAGAGGGAGCACGGCGTCCAGTATTTCCTTGTCGATCATTCTGATATCACCTCCACGCTCACCGCGCCGATGATGACGTCCAGCTCGTGCCGCTCGTCCTCCTCCGCGAAGCGGAAGGAGCAGTGCAGCACGACCGCGTCATCCTCGAACGCAATACTGATCTCAATGCTTTCCGGGAGGATGACCTCCCGCTTCTGCAGCTTGAGCCGCACCCGCTGGGTGATCTCCAGACGGGTCAGCTCCGTGTCCTCGGACTGGATGAAGTCATACAGGCCCCAGCCGAACTCGGCGTCATAGAAGACGTCTCCCGGCTGCGTGAGCGCCTCAAGGACGATGTTCTGATACAGACACTCCAGCCCCGAGCAGAGCGGCGCGTCGCCGTCTGTGGCCTGTGTGAGCTGCCACTCGCTGTTGAGCCGGATGTCCGTATCGTTCAAGCCCGTCATAGCTCCACCTCCCCGATGATCGCCGGGGTGAGGTCGCCGTAGGGAAGCGCGACGGCCACGACCGCCCCGGCCTTGAACTGTTTCTTAGACTTAATTCCCGGAAGCGCGGGATAGTTGGCGTCGGGGTTGCCGAAGCGGTCGATGACGGTGAGTTTGTACTCGTACCAGTAGGAGGTGATGTGCGCCTTGAACACCTCGCCCGTCACTTCGTTGTGGACGATCAGTTCCTCAATGTCAAAGGCGTCGCTCTTTGCCGCCGAGTCGATGGTGGCGAATACGGCGGCGGGGAGCTTCAAATGCGGGAAGTCCTGCGCCAGCGTCTTCTTCATAACGGACGCGACCATTTCTTCGAGCACGTCGGTTTCCTCCTTTCGGGGTCAGAAATAGATGTAGGTGCGGATGAAGCCGGAGTCGTTGGTCTTGCTGACCACCTTGGAGACCTCGACCTCACCGCTCACCTGCGGATGGATGAGGTTTATTTTGTGGGAGTGCTTGATGAATGGCGCGGAGACCGTCTCCAGCTCCCATACGCCGCCCGCGCGGCGCAGGTTTAGGATGTTCACGCCGCGCTCGAAGGTGTAGACCTTCTTCTGTTCCGGCTTCTCGTCCCAATAGAAGACGCCGCCCGAGAAGAAGAACGGAACACGAAGCCCCCACGCCGCATTGACGGCGTTGATCGCTTGGACGGCGGTCTGCCTCCGAATGGGGAGCATTTTGCGCGTCGGGTAGGTCTTGCTGGAGAGCTTCATCTTGGACAGGCCCGCCTGTGCAAGGAAGTACGAGATCAGCTCCTGCGGCGTGGTGTCGAGGAAGGTGTCGTTGATGATCGTCTCCTCCATGAGCAGCATCTCATCCTTCAGCGCGACCTCGTTGGCATACGTCCCGCCGTCGTAGTTGCCGGAGACGAAGCCCGTGAACACGTCCTCCAGCGTGCCGTCATAGCCGAGCTGGATGGTGGCGGGGTCTTTCTTCTTGAGCGAGAGCTTCGGGCGGAACTGGCTCGTGAAGCGGATCTTCGCCCAATCATAATACGAGGACTTCGAGGAATAGATCTCAAGCTCCACGCCTTCCTCGAAGGTGTAGGAACCGGCCTGTGCCGAGATCTGCGGGTAGTACAGTTCTTTCGTTTCCACTGTGGCCTCCTTAGTACGGCATGGCGGTCACTTTGTTCATCGCCGCCGTGGCGTCTGCGTCATCCCGTGCGGGGGACTTGCCCCGTCCGTTGCTCAGGTAGCTCTTGTAGCCCGCCTTCAGATTGCTCGCCGCGCCGCCGCCGGACTTGCCGGAGCCGGACTTGCCGGAGCCGGAACTGGAGCCGGACTTTGCCGTGATGGTCTGCGGGATGTACTCCCACAGCTCCAGCGTAGCCGTAAGCTGCCCGCGCTTGTTTTCGCCCTTGTGGGACAGCTTTTTGAAGATGACCTTCTCCACGCCGTGGGCGGCGGTGTCCTCGCTGATGATGGGGATGGGCTGCGGCACGCTCTGCCCGGGCGATCGGAAGATCGCCCGGAGCGTTGCGTATCGCTGGTACTTGGTCTGCGAGGGCGTGTCGTCGATGATCAGCTCGATGTTGACCTTGGCGTCCTCGTAGCCCGTTGCCTGTTTCGGCTTAGTGGCGCTGCCCTCGACCTCCTGCTCGTCCACCTTCGCGGTCTCAATGACCTCGATGCTTTTGACGAGACCGGGGAGGACGACGCCGTTGAGCTTGATCAGCTCGTCTTCTACATAGATCATAGCGTCCTCCTTCCTTATGCCGGGGCCGGGACGGCGTCCTCGTCGTCGCCGGGTTCGCCGTCCTCGTTGGCCGCTGCGTAGTCCTCGATCTCCTGCAAAATAGCGAGGAGCTGCTGCAGGTCTTTGATCTTCTTGAGGTCGACCGGGACGAGCAGCTTGTGGATGATGACCTGCTTGCCCTTACCGGAGCCGCCCTCATCGCTGCTCTCGTCCTTGTCCTTCTTCCCGCCGCCGAGGTCGACCTTCTTCTCCGGCTTGCGGTCAAGAGCGCCCTGCACCTGCTGGAGGCTCTTGTTCATCGCCTCTGCCGGGGCGTCGCCCGCAAGCGTCAGGCCGTGAGCGTAGGTAGTCATGGTGCGTTGGCCGGACAGGGTCAGCGTGGACAGCGGCCCCTCCTTCGCGTCAGAGAACGGGAGGAGGTTGCGGATCTTCTGCAAGCCGCCCTTTACGGCCTCGACCGCGCTGCTGAAGGCGGACTTGATGCCGTTTGCAAAGGTGGACACGATCCGTTTGCCGGACTCGAAGAACCACGTGACCGCGCCGGAGACGGCGTTCTTGATGTTGTTCAGGCCGTTGGAGAAGGCGGTGCGTGCGTCGGTGAACTTCTGTGAGATGCCTTGGACGATGTTGCTCATGGCCATCGAGAACTTCCCACGGATCTCCGAGAGCTTGCCGCCCGTGAGGTTGTCGATGAAGGTGTAGCCCGCTGTGTACCAGCCCTTGACCGCCTCCATCGCCGCCGCTGCGACGCCGGAAATGCCGCCGCCGTGTTCCTCGTAGGCCGTCTTGATGTTGGACAGCTTCTCGGACACGGTCGCCTTTGCCGCGTCCATGACGGAGCCGATCACGTTCCCGATGCCCTCAAACACCGACTTCGCGACCGAGCCCACCGCCGTCAGCGTTTCCTTGAAGAAGTTGATGACGGAGTTGACCGCATTGCGGAACCACTCACACTTGTTGTAGAGTAGCACCAGCGCCGCAATGAGGGCCACAATGCCAATGACGACCCATGTGACGGGGTTGGCCAGCAGCGCCGCCGTGAAGCTCCACACCGAGGATATGAGTGGTGTGAGCGCCCCTCGCGCCAGTGCGAAGCCGCCCTTGAGTATCTTGAACGCGCTGACCGTTTTTGTCACGACGAGGCCGACGCCGGAGATCAGGGCGATCAGCGTGCCGCCTACAGCGAGGAAACCGCCCACCGCAAGAACGATGAGCATGATGACCTTGACGAGCTCCTGGTTCTTCTCGATCCACGAGCCGACCTTCGTCAGCACGCCCTCGCCCTTGCTCATCAGGTCGTTGACCGTGGGGAGCAGGGAGTTTCCGATGCTCTCAGTGACGTTGTGGATGCGCTGCTTGAGTCGCTCGAAGCGTTCCGGCTCCGTCTCCTGAATGGCGGAGGCCATCTGCTCCGTGACCGACACGCCCTTTCCGAGCGAGCCGTACATATTGACGATGTTGTCCTGCAGGTCGCCGACCTTGTTATACATCAGGTCGATGAGCGCTACGGCCTCGGTGTCGCCGAAGGCTTTCTGCAGCTCCATCTTTTCGGCGGCGTCCATTGTCTCGCCGAACTTGCCCCGCAGGATGTCGAGGATCTCTGGCATACTCAGGAGCTGGTTGTTGGCGTCTGTGAACTTGAGCCCCAGCGCCTCGCCGCCCTTGGTGGCGCTGCGGAGGAAGGCTTTGTATTTTGTGCCCGCTTCCGCGCCGCCCATCGTTGCTTGCAGCATACCCAAGACGGAGAGCTGCTCTTCCAGCGGCACCTGCGCCGTGGTCGCCGATGCGCCGAGGTTCTGGATTGCCTGTGCCATGCCGGAGCCGGAGGTCTTGAACGCTCGGACGGCGTCGGAGATGCCAGCCGAGAACATCTCGCCGAACTCCATGTCGCTCAGGTCGCTGTAGTAGTCTTTATAAATGCCGTAGCCTGTGGCAAACAGCGAGGTCATCTCGCCCGCCGTGGACTTCGTCGCCTTTGCGGTCAGGGCCGCGAGGCTTGTGAACTCTGCGACGCCCTCATCAGAGAGGGAGGCGATGCCGCTCTTGATGTCGTAGGCCGCGCTGATGAAGTCCGCCTTCGACGTGCCCGCCCACTGATCGGAGAAGCTGCGTGCGGCGTTTTCGACCGCTTCAAGGTCTTGCACGCCCAGCGAGGCCAGCTCACCCAGCGCACGCCGCGTTTCAAAGGTCGCCTCTACCGGGGCGAGCACAGCGTTTACGATCTGTGAGCCCGTCTCCTGCATCGCCGCACCCGCCTTTGCCATGCTGCCGAAGGTCTGGCTTGCGGCGTCCAGCTTGGAGACGTTTGCGCCGACCTTGGACGCCACGCCCGCCATCGGCCCGGAGAGGTTGTCGATCATGTTCATAATGAGCGACAGCTTAAATACGGACTCTAAACTCATTTTCTGCTTTCACCTCCAGTTTGAGATAGAGGCGGAAAACGATCGGCGACGGGAGGCCGTCACTCGGGGAACGCTCGCACGATCGCCCGGGTGACGATGCCCTCCTCAAGCTCCTGCATGAAGCGGGCCTTTGCGACCCATCCGAGGAACTCGTCGACGTCGTCAATCGTTTCGGGGTCAAAGGTCTCTAAGAGAGGCAGAGGCACAAAACGATAGATCTCAAGGAGCCCGCGCTCCACGAAGCTCTCCCGTACCTCCGCGACCCGTTCTCTTAGAGCTTCTTCAAATTTGCCGTACCCGTCAGGCCGAGGATCTCCGTCAGCTTATTGCCGATGGAGATCGCGATGCCGGGGTTCTCCTCCATGTCCTTCGTCAGACGCTCGGCGTCCTCGTCGATGACCGCGTCCAGCATGAACGCCTTGCTCGCCTTGGTGATGCCCTGTGCAGCGGTCTTGATGTAGCGGTCATAGCTGGGGACGGTGGGGCGCTTAAAGTAGTAGGAGAACTCTTTCTCGCTCTCATCATCCACAGGGACGGTGATGCCGACGCGGTAGAGCTTGCCACCGTACTTGGCCTTGAGCTGTTCCTCGCTGCTGCGGGCGGGGGTCTGGTTGTTGGTGCTTTCCATAGTGTGACTTCCTCCTTGTTATTCTCAAAAATGTTGTCCTTAGACGGGTGCGACGCCGTCCTGATACACGCCGCCGACGATCATCATGTCGACGTCGACGGTGAGGCTCTTGTCGCCCTGCGCTGCCTTGTTGCTGCGCTTGGAGAACTTGACCTTCTTCAGCTCGTCGATCTTCGTGCGTGCGCCCTCGTTGGCGTAGGAGACGATGATGGAGGGCAGCTCCATCTTGTAGAAGGGAACGCCCTTCTGCTTGCAGTAGGCCAGCAGATCGTCGTAGTCGTCGCGGAGCATGGAGAGCTTGCCGGACGCCTTATAGTTGCCTGTGCCGTAGCCGCGCGGCTTGGAGCCGGAGCCGTAGACTTCCTCCATCTCCAGCTCGTCGTCATAGCTGATCTCCTGCACCTGAATGTTCAGGCCGGGGATTTTCAGATCCACGTCGCCCCAATCATAGGCTTTTCCGTTTACCTTCAGCATTGCCTGTCCTCCTCCCTTAGTTGCTGCTCAGAGCCGAGCGCCCGATGTCGATAACGACCTCGCGGATGTAGCCTCTGGAGAGGTAGCGGATGATGACGCTCATGGTCTCATCTTCGAGGAAGGTATCGTAGCAGCTCTCGTCCACGGTGGTCTCATAGGAGCTGATCTCCTTGTCCTCCACCATGCGGTCAAGCGGCACGCTGATGAACTTCGCCCGCGCGTCCAGCTCGCCCTGAATGTCCTCAAGGTCGATGTCGTCGTTCTTGAACTGCAGCGCCTTCTTGCGTGTCTCGCGGATGATCTTGTTCTTCACACGCACATCCTCGGCATAGCGGAAGTCGCTGCCGTCCTTGCACATCATCTTCGTGTGATAGACAAAGATGTCGTCAAGGCCGTCGTACTCGCGGAAGGTCATGTAGCCCGCGACGTCCAGCAGTTCAATGACGGTGCTGTCGTAGCCGATGGGAACCAGCTCCAGCAGCTTCGTCTTGGGGAAGCCCAGCGCGTCCTCGTCCTTGGTCTTGCCGATGGACACGCTCACCTTCGTCATGGCGTAGCGCCCGGAGGCGAGGCCCGCGAGGTTGACAATCTGCGTGGTGCCGTCCAGCCGCACAAGGCGACCCCATGCGGCGCAGACCTGAATGTCGGAGTTCTTGATCCGCTTACGGTCTGCCTCCATCTGCAGCGCCCAATCGCTCAGGTCACCATCCGCCTCGTCGGCGGGATAGGCGGCCTCCATGAGGAAGAAGCAGGGCTTGTGGCAGACCGTCATCAGCTCCTTCTGTGCTTCACTGACCGCCTCCCACAGCTCCACCGTGCTCCCGCCGACTATGTGGACGAACTCGAACTCCTCGTTGAAGCTCTTGATCTTCTCAATCGCGCCCAGCACATCGCCGTTCGTCATGCTCGGTGCAGTGGTCTTGAGGGTGTAGGTGTCGCGCACGAGGAAGGAACTGGGCTTCTGATCCGGCGAGCTCGCCTCGGTGAACTTGATCGTCAGGCCCGTGCCCTCGATCTCGTAGCTGCCAGTGACGGGGACGGTGATCTCTTCCGAGAAGTTGTCGCCGTCGATGGAGTAGACGAAGGCTGCGGTGTTGAGCCCGCCCTGCGCGGTGAAGCGCACGGTGAGCGCGTAGGCGTTGTTGGGCGAGCCCTGCACGGTCACGCTGCCGCCGCCGTCGCCCGTCTTCGTGACCTCGCCGATCGTGCCAGCGGTGCTCGCGGCGACGGGGATGCAGAACACGCGGGCCGCGCCGCCCTGCACCGCGTCCATGACCGCATCGGCCAGCGGGGACAGGCCCAGCTTGGACTTGATGGTGCTTGCGCCCATGCTGCCGAGGATGGTGATGGGCTTTTCGGTGACAGAGGGGGAGACGCCGATCTTGATGTGCAGACCGTCGCCCGTTGCCGTGGCGAAGCCGAGCAGTCCGTCCGTGACGTTGCTGCGTACATCTCTAAGCATTACTTCCTCGCCTCCTTGCTCTTACGCCCGTTCATCGGGCTGTTGTTGAACTTGGCGACGGCGGCGAGGAACTCGTCCTCCGTCATCGCCTTACCGGGCCGCCAGCCATTCGCGGCGCATACGCCCGCGTAGGTGGCACGCCCAACCTTGTGCTGCTCACGGAGCTTGTCGATCGGCACAAGCTCCGGTGCGGCAGCGCCTTCCGGCTTCTGTGTTTTAGTCGCCATCTGTAGGCTCCTTTCATGTGATCTTCTCCACGGACGTCACTCTGACATCGGTCAGAGGTGCGAAGCCCGTGTCGCGGTAAACGCCGCCGTTGAAGGTGATCATCACCTGCACGGCGACCTGTGCTTTCAGGAGTGAGTCGTCCTTGTCGACCCAATCCGCTCCCTCAATCTCAATGGGGACGAAGTTGCCGTCGATGTAGATGCCACGGTCAAGACTCGCCACAAAGCGGTCGAATATCTCTTCGACTTCATCATCGGTATAGCCGCCGATGATCACGCCGAACGTGGTCGCCCGTTCCATGATCTTCCGCCTTTTGTGCAGCGTTCCCTCTTCGTCTCTGTATCTCTTTTTGGAACCGTTTCGGGTGAAAGTCTCACGTTCGAACAAGACCGCGCCGATGTGGGACTCCTGGCTCTTCTCCAGAGCCTTCTCTGTGGTAAATGGCTTGGACTTGATGCCCGCCGCTTTCAGCTTGTCGATGAGATATTGCTTGCTTTCCGTGTAGAGCAAGAGATCAATCCTCCTTCTGGATGAACTCTTCGACCGTCGCCTTCATCTCCTGCATATCGTCCTCTGAGAGACCGAGGAAGGGACGGGCCGGGATGGTGATGCGGACTTGCTTCTTCGTGACCCACTTGCCGCCCACCTGAAAACGGAGGGCTTTCTTCTTCCGCGCCCGGATGGTGCGGCCCGATTCTCCGAACTGATGCGTCGCCGCATACTTGACGTTCGTGCCGAGCGCGAAGCCGGAGGTGTCCGACTTGGCGTGGATGGAGTTGCGGAGCTGCGCGGACTGGATGAGCGTCTTGCCGCCCTCCTGTGCGGCGCGGATGGAGGTCTTCCATCTGCGCCCGTCCGGGCCTTTGCTCTGCTTGAACCGTTCCAGCGTCGACTCGCGCGCGCCCTCAGCCAGTGCCGCATTGATGCCCTGCTTGTCGATCTCCGAGAAGCTCCTGATCCTGCGGAGCATCGCCCGCGTGTCGCCGTCGAGCCGGATGCTGTACATGGCCATGCGTTACATCCCCCTCATCTTCTCGCGGGTAAACAGGCGGCTGTTGGACTTGACCTTAAAACCACCCGCCGCTGCGCTCGCCGGGTCTTCCGTCTCCGTGCCGATGGACACCGTGCCCTCCGCGACCAGCGTGAGGAACTTGATCGCCGCGTTGTAGCGATTCAGGTAGGTCTTCTGATCCGTCCCCTCGTCGATGCCGATGCGGGAGAATAGATTGTAGACCGCGATGTCCTTGGAGAACTTGTTGATGACCCTCGGGGCCGGGGCCAGAGGGACGGCGTACCTCTTGGCGAGGTAGCCGTCGATCTCTGCGTCCGCGTCGGCGATCGCCGCATCGATGATCGGGGAGACCAGCTCTTCACGCTCGGCGGGGTCTTCAATGAAGGTGTCGCCGATGATCGCGTTGAGCGCGTCATCCTTGACCATGTCCCGTACTTCAGCGCGTGTGCTGTAGCTCATGCCGTGCCCTCCTTTCTGCCCCGGGCGGTTTAGGTGGTGGTGCCGTCAGAGCCGTAGGCCATCTGCCAGAAGCCGAAGCCCGCGTTGCCGCGAGAGTCTGCGCCGTAGATGAACTTCTTGCTCATGAAGACGTTGTCGTCGGTCTCGTTGGTCTTGGAGACGAACTTCGCCTTCTTGCGCTGCTGGTAGATCAGCGGCTTGACGGGACGCTTGGTGCAGAGCAGGAACCAAGCGGAGTCGCTTGCGAGGCGAGGCTCCACATGGATCTCCGCCGTGCCCTGCATGGTGTTCTTCGTGCCGTTAATGAAGTCGGCGACGAGGATGTCGCGGGCGTCCGCTTCCAGTGCGGGCGGCACGACCAGCAGATCGGGAACCAGCGCCAGAGGGCGGCCCTTGCTGTTCTTCAGGCTCATCATGGATGTACGCGCCGTCTTGTAGGCGTCCATGCTCAGCTTCGCGGTGCCCTTGTTGCTTGCCTTGTCCTTGCCGACAGGGTGGTCGGTAGCGAAGAACGTCTTGCCGTCGTAGCACTTCTCGGTGAAGCCGTTGGCCAGCAGACCGTAGACCAGCTCGTCGGGATGCAGCGCGGCGGACTCGCCGAGCATCTGAATGGAAGGATTGTAGAGGCCGATCTTGTCGTCCTCGACCGCGTTGCGGTCTACGCCGACAGTCAGCTCGAAGTCCTTGTTCTTGATGGTGTAGGCGGAGCCGGAGAGGTTCTGGATCTCGCGCTCACCGATCCACTCCCTCATGCCGGGGATGTCACCGAGCCATGCGTAGGTCTCGGATTCGCTGGTGCTGGGCACGACGGTCGCGACCTTTTCATAGGTGGGATGCTGCCCTTCAAACGCCTTGTTAAAGACCGTGTTGAAGGCGGTATAGATGCCTCTAAGGGCCTGCGGGGTGATGATCATAATGGATGTACCTCCTTACTCGATTAGCCGCCCACACCTGCGGCGGCAGCAGCGGGAATGTAGCCTCCGCACTCGACGGCGACGCCCTCGTCATCCACGCGGATGACGGTGCCAGCCACAGACGCACCCGTGGCGAGCGCCGTGACGGTGTGGTCGTCTTCCATGTAGCAGGGCTTGAGAACATGGGCGGCGGTGATCTTATTCGCAGCGGTAGCGGTGTTGTCAAAGACGAATACGCCGCGAGCGACGCGGATGACCAACTCGCCGTCTGCGCCCGTATTTGTCACTGTCTCCTCGGCGCGGCCCACAGCGGTCAGGCTCTCGGCCTTCTTGCCGGGGATTGCGTAGCCGCTCGCGTCCAGAGCGACGAGTGCGCCCTGATAAATGGTGGTACCGCCCTTCACAGGCACCGCGATGACCTTTGCGCCGTTGGCGATCTCAGGGGTATCTCTCACATCAGTCAGTTTTGCCATGATCTTAGTCCTCCTTCATACCGTACTTCTTAACGTCGTCGGGCGAGATTCCGAGCTGCTTGCAGACCAGCAGCGTGTCGGCGTCCAGCGCGTCGCTCTTGAGAGCCTTGACGTCGTCCAGCTCAATCTTGTCCATCGGCACGATTTGCGGGGCCTTCTCCACGAAGGAGCCGAAGCCCTTCGGGTCGCTCAGGGCGTAGCTCTTAGCCCATTCTTTCTGCGCCGGGGTGATCTTACCCGCCTTCAGGGCGAGGATGACAGCGTCGTTGGCCTCGCGCTCCGCATTCTGCTGCTTGAGCGCCTTCAGCTCCTCGGCGAGGTTGACGCCGTCGACCGTGCCGCTCTTGAGCTCCATGATCTTTGCGGTCACGTCCTCGGCGGCAGCGCCCGCCTTCAGACCCAGCAGCTCGCAGACCGCCTTGTTCGCCACGACGTTCTCGGGCGGCTGCTTCTCCGCTTCCTTGAGGCTGCGGTTCTCGGCGAGGCAAGCCTTGAGCGCCTCCACGACCTGCTCCTCCGTGGCGTCCTCGCTCAAACCGAGCAGCTCCGCCAGCTTCTTGATGTCCATAGAATGTTGTCCTCCTTCAAAATTGTCTGAATTGACGATGGGGTTCATCCCCTCGATCGCCGGAGTGTTGGTAAGTGCCAGCGAGTGGAGCCCGATCGCCTTGTTGTCCGCCTTGCGGACATTCACGACCGGGGAGAGGTAGCGGTACTCCTTGTTCTCAAGGTACTGCGCCCCTCGGGGCGTCCACTCGACGACGGCCTTGATTTGCCCGTCCTCCAGCTTCAGCTCCTTCACCCATCCGGCTGCGGGTGCCTCGCACCCTTTGAGCGTCTGATGCTCGTAGTCAACGACGAGATCCACGCCGCGCTTGGCGATCTGCGCCTTCATCGCCTTGTAGCTCTCATCGTCTACATCAAACTCGCCCTTCGAACTGACAACGTGGCCGATGGGGAGGACGAAGATCGTCTCCGGCGCTCCCACGAGCTCCACATTGCCGCCTTTTAGGGTCAAAAAACCATCCATTTGCATCTGTCCTCCTTTGGTGTCGCCGCGAACCGCCCGGAAACGGCGTTAGAGCGCGTGCGCACGCCCCTTATTTGCCGCACCCGTCAAATTACCCTGCCGAGAGCAAAACGCGCACAGCGGGGCTCTGTGGCCTTATGGCGGAGTGTTCCCCTTTTCGCGCTCTTGGTACGCCTTTTTGAGTGGCTCGGGGTAGCCTGTGAGGTCTGGCTGATAGCGTACCTTGGCGGGGTTGGTATCGAACTGCGGGTCGGGCAGGATGTTGACGAAGCGCCCATCCTCCAGCCGCGCCGCCCTCGGTGCTTCGGTCTCCACCGTCAGCCCCCGCTGCTCCATCTGGCGCTTGGAGAGCGTCTTGACCGTGCAGCGGCACTTGAAGCCGTTGGGCGGGAACCATGTGTCCCAAATGGGATCGTCCGCCATGAACACGCGCCCATCCATCGCAAGGTGGCTCGGGCGGGTCTTTGAGTCGTTGACGGCGTCATACTGCCAGTAGGGCCGCAGCGCCTTGACGCCCGGTTCGGTCATCCGCTTGTAGTGGCCCACATTGTAGGCCGTCTGGATGTTGGTGCGGAAGATGTTCTCGGCTTGGTAGGGCGTGATGCCCTCGTAGCCCTCTGCTTCGAGGAAGTCGTTCATATTCTCGCGAAACTCCGCAAGGCTGTTACCATCCTCCAGCGCGGCCAGCAGCTCGTCGTAGAACTTCTTGAGCACCTGCGCCTTCGTGTAGCCGCTGACCGTAAAGGCGAGGGCGCGGTACTCGGCGGCGATCTGATAGAACCGCGAGGCGGTTACAGGGACGCGCTCTTTGAAGTACGCGACCGCCTCTTCAAAGGTCATGTCCTTGCGGCTGAAAAGCGCGGTGAACTCATCCATCCTCAACCACCCGCCCCTCAAGATCGGCGTAGAGCATAACCTTCTGCAGCAGCTCCTCGACCTCAGAGACATCCATCGCGGCGTAGAGTTCGGCGACGGCTGTGTCATCCTCCATCAGCTCGCGGAGCTGTTCGAGACTGTCTGCGTTCTCAATCATTTTGAGAACCGGCTCGAACGCGCGCTTGAAGCTGCCCACGCCCTTGTGGAGCGCGGCGGCGGCGAGCCTGTCAATGTGCTGCTGCGTGCCGATCGGCGCGTCAGCTCCCGCCTTGAGGGAGAGTAGCGCATCGCTTTTGAACGGCAGCACGCCGCCCATGCCGCCTCCGTAGGTGGGCTTTGCAATCTCATCACCTTCCTCCGGCTCGGGGATGGAGAACTTCTTATAGACGAAGCTCGTGGGTATCCGAAGCCCGACCTTTTCGATGAGCGTGCCGAGGATTGTCGCCGTCTGCGTCAAGTCCTCGGACTCTTCGCAGTCGAAGCGGATGTAGGGGATGCGCTTGTCCTCGCCGAAGTTGAAGATGCACAGCGGGCGGATGAGGTCGCGCCGGAGGGTGGACGCCAGCGCCTTGCAGTCGGCGACGGTGAGATCGTGCCGGACATCGTTGTGCGTCTTGCTCTGTGCGTAACTGCCGCCGCCCGAGTCGGAAGTCAGCGTCTGGCCGAGGATTGCCTTGGAGATCTGTTCATCGCAGTAACGAGCCAGCCGTTCATAGAGGTCGGAGCTGGAGGTCTTCTCCGTGGTAATGAAGTCGATGCTCGTGCCATCCGGGATGATGCCCGCCGCGTCGGAGCCAATCTGGATGAGGGCTCGCATGAGCGCCGCCTTGTCGCTGTCGCTCGCTCCCGGCGCGTACTTGCCCAGCCGGAGCGGCAGACCGTAGATCTCAGCGAAGCTGACCCAGTCCTTCAGGTCGTAGTTCTTGAAGAGGTACATCCACGCCACAACTCGGAGGATGCCAGCCCGAGAGGTGTGACCGCTGCGAGCCTTGTACCTGTGAACGATGAACTTGTTCGCCGGGAGCAGGATGCCCTCCGGCACGTCCTTCGTTCGCACCTTGAACGAATCGTCCAGTGTGTCCCAAAAGAAGCGTTTCTGGTGTCGCGTCTTGATGTCCTGCACCACGACGTGCCCTTCGTCATAGCCCCACAGGATCTCGGATACGGCGAAGCCCTTGCCGATTGCGTCGAGCAGGTCATTCTCCACATCCTCGAAGCTCTCGATGCCGTTGAGCTGCTCTTCGATGAAGTCGGCGATCTCCTTGTCCAGCGGTTCGTCGCCGAAGGGAATCACCTCGAAGTCAAGGCCCGTGACGGCGTTCTTGCGCGTCTGGAGCTGACTGAATAGGTGAGGGTCTTTCTCCTCCATTTCCTCAAAGAGCTCCATCTGCCGAAGAACATCGCCCGCGTCGGCCTCTCGGAGGATCTCAGCCAGCTTGACAGGCGTCAGACCATTGCTGGGATACTCACTGTACTTGTCGGAGACCTGCGCCACGGCGACCTCCCGCATATCCGGGCGTCTAAGCCGGGTGACGAGCTGCTTGAGTCGGCTCATTCCCGCACCTCCTCGATGCGCCGCTGGGCCGTGACGAAGTAATCGTCATCCAGCTCGATGCCAATGAAGCGACGCCCCGTCTTCTTCGCCGCGACCAGCGTGGAACCGCTTCCGGCAAACGGGTCGAGGATGAGGTCGCCCGGTTTCGTGACCGAGGAGATGAGATTAGCCAGCAGACCAACAGGCTTCTCGGTGGGGTGCACCATCTTGGAGCTGTTGATCTTCGGGAATGTGACGAGGTCTTTTGGGCGGCTACCGGGGAAACTGTATTTGCCCTTAACCGCGAAGACAATGTTCTCATGCGACGGTGCAAACGCTGCCTTGGTGTCACCCATGCCGTGGTAGACCTTATCCCAAATGACCTCACTCTTGACGTTGAAGCCCGCGATCTTCATCGCGTCGATGAAGGTCTGCTCCACATCCCAACGGGTGAAGCAGATCAGGCCACCGCGTCCAGCCTCGCCGGACTTGAGTACGCGGAAGGCGTCGTAGAGGAACCAGATGAAGGGGCTCTTGTCGTTCTTGATGGACGCCCCCGTCTGAGAGACATAGTTGATGCCGTAGGGCGGGTCTGTGATGATTGCGTCGACACTCTCCGGCTCCATCTGACGGAGCACGGTGAGGCTGTCGCCGTGGATGATTGTATTCTCTTGGATAATCATGCGCCTCACCTCCTTAGTAGGCTCCGCGCCGGAAGTCGAGGGCGCGGGCGATGACGCTTCTGTAGTCGACCCTGCGCCCGATCTTGATGTCAAGCGCCAGCTTGACCGCCATCTGGAGGCCGTCCGGCGCATCGTCGTTCTTGCCCATCGGGTACTCGGTCATCTGCTTTAGCAGTGTCTTGTGTTTCTTGCTGAATTTGATGTAGCCATTCTTCACGAACGGCTGCAGGGACTGGATGCGTGCATCCTTGTTCTGCGTGCTGTTGATCTCCTCGATAGGGAGATACTCGCCGACCGCTGCCGCACGCTGCCGCATGATCTCGGCGAAGTAATACTGGAACTGCACCGTCTCCACGCCGAACTTGTAGTAGGGCCGCTTGTACTCCCGCTGGAGGCGTCGGCTCGCGTCGAGGGCGTCCTCAATGATCTGATCCGGCTTGCGCTTGGCGATGTCCGCGATCACGACATAGAGGTAGCCCGTCTGCGTGTCCTTCGCCAGTGCGATGATGGAGCTGGTGTCCGACTTCTTGTTCTTGCCCAGCGATGGGTCGTTCGCGCCGACAAAGAGGAACTTCGGGTCGGAGAAGTCTGGCTGCGCCTTGCCCTCGTCGTCCCAAAAGTCAAACCACTCTTCTTGGAAGGTGCAGTTCTCCGGGTCGATGGGGTCATTCTGGATCTCGCTGTTGAAGGACGCCTCACCCTCGGAGATACGGATGACCATGAGGTCGTAGTAGGAGAGCTTCTCCTCCCATAAGACCGCCGTGCCCTCCAGCATCGCCTCGCGGTTCGCTTGGAAGAACTCCAGTGCATCCTCCTGTCGGTTGTCGTTGGAGAGATCGGTGAAGATGGACTCCCATGCGTCCCATAGCTCGCCGTTGGTGGCGAAGCTGATGACGCCTTGATAGCGTACCGACTTATAGCTCGGGTTCTTCGCTACGTTGGCCAGCAGCGCATCGAAGTGGAGCAGCGTGCCGATGTAAACGATGTCGGTGTAGGTGTCGCCCGCCTTGGAGACCGCCTTATAGAACCAGTCGCGGAGCTTCTTGCGTTGCTCCGGCGTGTTGACGTTCTCGTCGTTCTCCAGATCGTCGCAGACGATAAGGTCGGGACGCCACTGCTTGTGACGTCGACCACGGATCTTCTTGCCCGAGCCGATTGCCTCAATCTTGACGCCGTTGGCCAGCAGGATGACAGAGGACTTCCAGACCTTGCCTTCCAGCTCGCCGAAGTCTTCCTTCAGGGCAGCGTTCTCCTCCAGTTCCGTCTTGATGTCGACGAGGAAGCCCTCGGCCTGTTCCGAGCTGTCAGAGAGGATGATGATGTAGTGCTTGTAGCCGTAGACGGCGGCGTGCAGGTCGTCCTTGAAAGTGAAGGTCGTGCTCTTGGCGTGGCCACGAGGCGCTTCGATCGCACGGCGGCACCCATCCGCGCGGCTGATCCGCTTGGCGTCCACCTCCGGGTTCATCCCCTTCAGCACGCCCTCCCGCCATATCCTGTCCAGCTCGCCGTGGAACTTGGGCGACGGGCGGACGAAGTAGTGCGCGAGATAGGCCCGCCCGAAGTATTCAAGATCGAAAGCTCCGAGCTTCCGGCGCAGTCCCTTCGGCCCGGTCAGTTCCTTTCCGGCCCTGAAGTCCTCAAGGAGCTGCGCCCGCTGCTCGGGAAAGTTGCCGTCCTTTGTGACGTACTGCTCGAACAGCTCCCGCTGATACGCACGGTTTGCGACCGTTTCCCGGTCTTCCGGCTCTGTGAGCTTTTCGAGGTAGTCGTTCAGGTCAATCTTCGCCATCTGCCAGCACCTTCTCTCTTGCACGCTCCAGCACGTCGTGAAGCTCGCCAGCAAGCTCAGGGTGCTGCTTGATTGCCGCCATGAGCTCCGTCTCCATCTGCTCGAAGGCAAGCTCAGCTTTTTTCTTCATGTCCTGCCGGACGCGCTTTTCGTAGGTGGCGTTCCGGGCGAGGCTTGCGATGAGTCGCCCCGCCTTATCCAGCGGCATTTCCTGAAAGTCGTCCTCAGCGGTGCTGACTCGCTGCATGAGCCCGTCCATGAGCACCATCGACGCCGCCTTCGTGTAGTCGAGGTCGGGGTGGGCCTCCACCGCTTGAGCGATCGCCTGAGTGCGCTGGATGGTCTGCGCTACGCGCTGCGCCGCCTGTGTGGTGCGGATCGCATAGCGCCCGATCGCTGACTTACTGATCTCGTAGCCTTCAGCCTTGAGCCATGCCGCCAGTTCTTCATAGGTGTTGGAGGTGTCCGCAAGCCGGACGTCGAGTTGCCCTTTAATATCGTCCGGGAGCTTGTCGATCGTCGAGCTGACCCGCGTCCTCCGTCGCTCCGCCTTAGACATCGATGCCCGGGTCGTTGATCGTGCCCTCGACGAGATCGACGCCCTTGCGGGTGAGCTTGATGATGGAGTCCTTGCGGTAGGCGTTGTAGGCGTTCACCGATCGGTCGGTGAAGGTCACATAACCCGCCTCCTGCAGATACTCGATCGGCTTTGAAATATCCGGCGAGTAGATCAGGCCGTCAGCGACGAGGGCGTTTGTGATCTGACGGACGAGCAAGGCGTTCTGACTGCCTTTTGCGAGGGCTCGGACGATGTAGCCCCGGATTGCTTTGTTCTTGCTGACCTCCTGCTCGGTCAGCTCGTCAAGGATTGCCATGAGGTCACTCCTCCTTTCCTTTGACTTTGCCTCCGTAGAGGATCTGATCGAGCTTGTCCTCGACCCTGTTCATGACCCGAATGTAGTCCTCCCGCGTCACATAGATCAGGGGGAGGTCTGCCTTCAGGTCGTTGAGGTTCTTGTCCAGCGTCTTGATGTCCTCGGCGTTCCGCTTGTCCGCCTCTTCAAGACTGGCGAGCGTCTTCTTCATAAAGAAGGTGAGCGCCCCGACGACGACGGTGCACAGCAGCGACGCCGCCGCGCCGATGAGGGCGGTGATCTGAGAGACGTCCATGTTCCGCCTCCCTTACCGTTCCGCTTCGCCTTCGATGAGCGCACTCTCCGGAAGGGTGATGTACGGCTCGTTCTGCTTAATCTCCAGCACAGTGGCCTCGATATACTTCGTCAGATACTCGTCGAAGCTGCCGAGGTTCTTCGTGATGACCCGCTGCGCCTCCGGCGCGATCGACGCCTTGACCTCATCAAAGACCTGTTTGCCCAGCGCGACCAACTCATCGCGGCTCGCCTTGCCACCCTTGACTGCCTCGCGCAGTGCCTTTGCCGTGGTCTGCTCCATCGCGCTCACCGACAGCGTGGCGAGGTTCTCAACATCCTTCAAGGCGTCGTCCAGCACCTTGCGAGTGGATGCGTCCTCGATCTGCGCGGTCTGCGCTTTCAGCTTGGATGCGCCGAGCCGGATGTAGTAAACTGCGTAGGCTCCGGCGAGGGCCAGCACAGCGAGCGCGACGTTGACCAGCATCTCAAACGCCGCACTCTGGATGATGTCCATGTTCATGTTTGGTGTCCTCCTTTGAGTATAAAAATAAGACTATGAGCATAGCTCATAGTCTTATTTTACCGTCCCTTTCAGGAACCTTATATATGTACTGCTTCTTAGAAATGTTGTCTTAGAACGTAGTGTTTTCCGGCTCGTCGCCGTAGTCGAGAAGGCTCATCTGTCCCTCCAGCTTCCCCTCGCCGCAGAGCTGCCGTACCCACCGCTCCGTCACGCCGTACTTGCGGGCGAGCTCGGGGTGGTTGTAGCCGTTGAACTCCGCTTTGATGTGAGCGTCTCGGACAGGGCGAAGGACACTCTCCGGCTTCTGGAGGTAGATGGTCGAGCCGCCGACGACCGAGCACAGCTTGTAGTAGTTCTCGACGCCGATCGTCTCTGCGATGATGCGGTTGTCGCCGTCAGGAACCATGTCGATCGTCAGTTCCTTTACGAGGTCTTCCATGTCCCGCCCTCCGTGTCCTTACTCGGTCGCTTTTGTGAAGAGCTTTCCCAAGATACCGAACACCTCGCCGACCGTCACCTGCTCGCTGAACTTCTGCCGCCAGAACTCGGGGGAGTTGATGACGCCAGCCTCCACGAGCGTTTCAAGCCCCTCCAACTGATACGCCGGGAACTCAGGCTCCTGCTCCTCCGGCTCGCTCGGCGCGGACGTCTGCGGCACCTCGAACGCCATGATCTGACCTAACAGGGCGATAATCTTGCTGCCGTAGCCCTTGCCCGGTACGGCCCAGCCCTTGCCGTTGGGGTTGTCGCTTGCGCCCAGCCATTCCACATACTGCGCCGAGCCGCGTGTCACGAGGGAGAAGCGCGGGTCGACGCACCCGTTCACGAGCGCCTCCTTGGAGGCGTATGCCTTTAGGTGCTGGATCTGCGCCCGGACACCCGTGCGCGGGTCAGGGAAGGTCGCCGCCTGTCCTTTGGCGTTGCCGTTCAGCGCCCCGATGCCTGCGTAGTTGTTCTGCGTGGGGAGCACGATGCCGCCGTACTTGAAAAAGCCCGTCTCGTGGAGGCTCTGCGCAAAGGCGACGTCGCCGCGCACGCCCTCGGCCTCGCCCTCTTCGAGGAAGAACTGCGCCAGCTGCTCCAGCGAGCACGCCGGGAGCTGCGGCTCCGCGTTCTTGGATCGGGCGAACAGCGCCATCTGCTGTGCGCTCGCCTTGGCCTTGCCCATGATCTCCGTCTTGCCCGCCTCCGTGGTGGTCGCGCCGCCGTTCAGCTCCGTGAGCTTTGCGGCGACCTTCTGCTTGAACTGCGCCCAATGGGGCAGAATGTACAGCGGGCAGTTCTTCCTCGCGCCCTGCACGATGGAGTCCGGGTGGCCCATCCAGTGGTTGTGCGTGTACAGCTCGTTCACGCTCAAGCCGTGCTTCTTCAGCAGCAGTGCCGCCAGCAGCACGCCGTTCTCCTCTGCCTTGAGGTCTTCCTTGCTGCCCGAGCCGTCCATGATGATCTCGATGGAGAGCGTCGTCTCGTTGCCGCCCGTGGCCTTCCGGCCATCGCCCGCGTGCCAGCCCACCTCGTCCTCTCTCAGGTTCTGCCATGCGTTGATGTCGTCGACGTAGTAGTGGACGCGGGCGTCGTTCATGTTGGCGTTTGGCCACGTCGCACGGGTGTACTGCTCGGCGTCCTCCTCCACGTTCTTCAGGTCGTTGGTGTTGTGGATGGTCACGCCCTTGACCTTGCCCGTGCCGCCCGAGAGCAGACGGTCGGCCTTGTACTGTGCGCCCTTCTTGTACGCGCCGGAGTCCTTGGGCCAAACCGCGCCCCACGGGATGATCTTCTCGTTGATGACGAGGCCATGCTCCGTCCTCGTCGCGTCTGGTGTCAATTTTGCCATGATGTGAATCCTCCTATAAATTCATGACCGGGTTGTAGACCTTCTCGACATACTCCCCGATGCTGTATTGCTCGCGCCCCTCTTTTTTGAGTTGCTGCATGAACCGATCGGTCTCCACCGCCAGCTTCATCAGCTTCAGGATGCCAACCTGCTCCGATGTCACTTCGTGCAGCTCCGGCCCCACCGTTGCCATGATCGCCTTGCGGAGGTAGAAATCTGCGGTGTAGACATCCATCTCGCTGAACTCATCCCACACCTCCCGGGCGAACTTCTTGCGGTTGAGCCGGGGCTTATCAGGTGGGAGAACGCCGTCCGCTTGGAGCTGCTTCTTGATCGCCGCACGCTCGGCCTTCTCCCGCTGCGTGAGGCGTTTCTTCCCCTTTGGCATTACATATCACCTCCCGCTGCTTCCGTGCCGTCTCCGCCCTCCTGTGGGCCGTATCCGAGCCTTGCGCGGTAGACATTCATCGCCCGCATGACCTGTGCGGTGGCTGCGTCGCTCGCCAGCTTCTCGCCAAGACGCTGCCGATCCTGCGCCGTACCCTCCGTGGAGGTTGCGCGAGGGATCTCCGCCATGTCCTCTGCGTGTAGCTCTGTCAGGCGGCGGGCAACGTTGGGAGGGAGTTGTTCATAGTAGACCCGCAGGAACACAAGCCCCGTGTCCCTGCAGATGTCCATGCCGCTGCGGATGCTGTCCTGCATCCGCGCTATGCGTTCCAGCGCCGCGAGGATCGCTCGTTCCTCTATCACAGCTCCGCCTCCTTCCGGCGCTGCCGTGCGAGGATTGCCTTGAGCCCTTCGATGACCTTCTCGCATTGCGCCATGTTCAGCCATTCGATGCGGTCGACATGGGCCACGCGCTTGACAAATCCTTGAATGCGGCGTGGGTCGTCATTCCAGCCCAGCGCCTCGCACAGCGCGTAGATCTTCCGGCGCTGCGCGGTGGTGCGGATGTCGCCGCCCGTGTCCGTGCGCTTATCCCGCACACTCCGACTCACACTGTCCTTCATGTTCTGCAGCACGCGGGCAACAGTGTTGACCTCGCCCTGCGTCAGCATCTTCATGGACTCCTTGCCTGTCTCGCGGTAGACAACCGCGTGCAGGTCTTCGTCCGTGAGGTGCAGCTCCGGCGACTTCGCGATCGCCCACAGCGTGCGGATGGAGGGCTGTTTGCGCCCAGTCCTTGCTGCTGTCATTCCGTGAGCCCCCTTCCTCAGTTGCCCGCCTTGATCTGCTCCAGCTTTGCGATGTTCACCTCATAGCCGAACACGTCGCTCTGTTTCCACGTTGCGCCCACGGCGTTCACCGTGTCCTCACCGTACTTCTTCAGAGCCTCCTTGCTGACCTTCTCTTCCACCACGATGCAGTCCGTCATCTGGCGGGACTTGAGACGGCGGATGATCTCCTCCAGCTTCTCCTTCGCCCGGGGCAGCGAGACGGATGTGGAGAGCCGGAAGCCTACCTCGCCGAACGTCAGCACCATCGACTTCGTCTTGCCCATCTCGTCCCTGTGGTCGGTGACGAAGCTCTTGATCTCGCGCTCCAGCTTGGCCACATTGTCGTTGAGCGGCTTGCTCTGCTCCTCGGCGACCTTCTGCGCCCCTAAGATTTGCTTCTGCATATCGCTCTGGATCTCGCCCAGCGCGATCTGCGCCTCGGCGATCTGACGGAGGGCGTCGTTCACGTCCTCCCATGAATGGAGGCTCGGGGCCTCGACTACTCGTTTCCTTGCCATGTTTGCGGCTCCTTTCAATTTGTTAATGTTGCGGGCTTTACGCCCGGTAGTCTCGCTTGGTGCGCTTGCCGCGCTCCGGGATCTCGGTGAACAGTGCCACAAGACCCATCGGCAGCGTCAGGAGGATCGCTGTCGCGTCCCGATCCTCCGGCGTCCCGCCGTAGGCTGCCATCAGGAGCAGCACGCCGGAGAGCAGGATGAGGATCGCTCCGCTGATGCGTTCTTTTCTCATATTTGCTGTCCCTCCTCAAAGCATCATCATGGACGATGCCTGTGCTATGGTCTTCACCGTCACCGTTTCCTCGCCCGTCTCCTTGAGGATGCGTCGGACGTTAGAGAGCGTGCGGTCGAGCAGTCGGAAGCACCCGGTCTGCATATTGCACGCCCGCGCTTTCAACTCCACCAGCGCCTCCGGCTCGATCTGGAAGTCCGTGAGATAGCCCTCCACCTCCGAGGGGGAGAGGCCCCGCAGCGAGGCGTAGAAGTCCACCCGGTTCGCCATACGCACGAGATAGGTCTTGATCTGTGCCTCCAGTTTCGGCTCGCCCGCGATCACAAGACCCACGTCGCTCTGATCGAACACCGCCCGCAGGATCTCCATTTTCTTCTGTGTGTACTTGCTCACCAGCTTGTCCGCCTCGTCGATGATCAGCAGGTATCCCTTGTTCGTGTTGAAGAACTCCCGGATGCCGTTCACCCTGCGCCAGATCGTGCCGTAGCCGTTTGGGAGCCCGATGCTCCGTTCAATCGCCTCCACAAGGTCGCGGCTGCTCATGGTGTCGTCGCACTCGATGTAGGCCACGCGGGAGAGCTTCGCGTACTGCCGCAGGGCGTAGGTCTTGCCGTAGCCACTGCGGGCGACTACGATGCCGAGGCCAATGTACTCTTGACAGCTCTGGCATACACCGAGCACGGCCTTCGCGTCCCGGCTCTCAAAGAATACGGGCGTCTGCCACGTCTTGCCCTCCGACTCCGCCAACGGCGTCGTCAGGTCGACCGCCTCGCCCGTCTGCCGGGTGAGGAAGTCCGTCAGCTTGCTCTCAAGGTCGTTCGGGTTGCTGTCATATTTGCCCGTGAGATACCGGGAGACGGTGGTGCGGCTGTAGCCGATGTCCTTGGCGACCGCCGCGATGCTTGAGTGCTGCGTCTGGATGTAGTTGTTCACGCGCTGCGCGAGGGGGCTGATGTTGGTGTAGATTGTGGTGCGCTCTGCTGCTGTAACTTCCATAATGTACCTCCGTTATTATTCGTTCATCGCTCTCAAAAGGGAGAGCGCCTTGTCGCCTTTGGCGTTGAGGAAGGTGTCGTCCGTGACCTTCTTCCGGCTCGCCTTGCTTGCCTGTTCCGATCGGAACATTCTGTCCTTGGGCAGGGAGACCAGCTTCTGGCTCGGCGTGGCCTTGATGGTCAGGTCGATCATGCCCACTGCATCCGAGGGTCTTGCGCCGTCCTCGAGCCGCAGCTCGTAGGGGCGGACTCGCTCCTCCAGATACTCCCTGACCTCTCGCTCGTTTCGTTTCTGATCTCGCAGATGCTTCTCCAGCGCCGCCTGAGAACAATGCGGGCCGAAGGCGAGCAGCTCGGCGGACACCGCCTCACAGATCTTCTTGCCGTCCATGTCGTACACATAGAGCTTGGTGACATCGTCGATGTCCCACTTGATGTTGACTTTCTGATTGACGTAGTAGGCGAGCTCCGTGTCCGTGTAGAGTGTGCCGAACTTGTTGATGCCTTGGTTTGTGACGCGGGCGGTCGCCGCCTTCATCAGCAGCATCGCCGCGTACTCTCGGGGTGGAGCTGCCTTTTCATAGCGTGGGCCGTTCTCGAACATCTCGATCGGCGTAACCCATTTCTCGCCCGCGTCGCTCAGGCCGCGATGCTTGCGGGTGTGATACTTGGTGTTCTTCCACTCCGTCCAGACTTCGAAGAACTCCTCCATCGTCAACAGCTCCCCGCGCTCCAGCATCTGGTCGATGTCCTTCTGCCGCTTGGCGTAGGTCTTGGAGCCTGTCAGCGTGCCCGTGTAGCTCTCAAACCACTTGGAGAATTTCGAGCAGACCGTGGAGAAGAAGCGTTCGATCGGTTTGTCCCAAGGCTGATACGGCAGCGAGCGTCCGACCTCTTGGATGCCAATGCTCTGGTAGAAGCCGACTGTTTCCGAGTCGAATGCGAAGTCAAGGTCGATTTTGCGGTGCTTGCGGTTCTGCCCGGTCATGGCCTTGGCAGTATAATCCTTGCCGTTGTCGACGTGCAGGATGTGGGGAACGCCGCCCGGATTGCTGTAGATCATTTTGACCAGCGACTCCTTCAGCGTCTGCGAATTGGCGTTGACGCACGCTACATCGCCGATGATAGCGCGGGAGCGCATATCCAGCCACGCAACCAGCTTCGGGCGCACGGCCTTGATCTTGCCGTTTGGAGCCGTCCACTGCACCCAAAAGTCGAAGGTGTGCTCGTCGCCGACGACATACTCCATGACTTGAAGGCTCGTCGCGTCGCGCTTGCCCTTCATCATCCGCTTGTTCTTCCACTCCCGCGTCCCGTTGGCGGCGAGGAACCGGGCAGACTCCGCGCCCCGCTGTCCCATGAGGAACTTGATGTACCGGGCCACCGTCTTGATGGAGGGATACTCCTCCCACTCCCGCCGCTCCGCCTCCAGCTCAAACCGTTCATAGAGCATCTCGATCGTGCCGAGGTTCGCCGCGAACCGCTTGTCGAACCAGATGTTCTCAATGATCGCCTTCTGCTCGTCCGTCAAGCTCGGGAACGTACCCGTCTCCTTTGGCTTCCGGCACAGCGCCAGCGCCCGGAAGTAGTCCCGGCTCTTGCCGTCTTCCTTCTCCAGCTTCAGCGCCCATGCGTTCGCCTCCAGCACGTTCTTCATGTAGCGGTACAGGCTCTGCGGGCTGATCCCCAGCCCCAGCGCGTACCGCTCGGCGTAGCCCGTGCGGTCAGGGCCGTCATAGTCGATGAAGTCCTGCACCCGCGCCGCCAGCTCTACCGCCTCATAGAAGCGCTTCTTGTTCGCCTCCGTGTACTGGTTCAGGTCGGCGGTGACGTACCATGGCACGGCCTCCTGTGCTCTCTTGTCTATGATGACCTCACTCCCTTCCACCTTCTGCGCGGCTCGCCATGCCTTCCGCGCCTTTGCCGAGAGGGAGCTTGTCGAGATCAACACCTGATCCTTGCCGCCGCCCTCCCGGGCCTGTGACTTCGTTTTGTACTGCTGAGGATTGCGATAGATGCGTTGCGTCAAAGTCTTGTAGCTGACGCTCTCAAAAGCCGCTGCCTCCTCCAGCGTGATGAATACGTCCGGCACTCCGTTCCCTCCCTTCCGTGCGTCATGCCGCGATCGCCCGCTCCGCCTTCTTCGGGTCGAGCGCGAGGGCGGCGATGATCGCCGGGAGGTACTTCTCGCCGGAGCGTGTTCCGTTCAGGATGTAGCTCATGTACTGCGGGCTTGTGCCCACCGTGGCCGCCAGCTCCGCCCGACTCATGTCCCGGTCAGCCAGCGCCTTCACCACCATCTTCCCGAACGGCGTCAGCCGTTTCTTCGGGCCTCTCATCGCTTGCCCTCCTTTCTCATCGTTCTTAGACTTACTTCCGAATGACCGCCCAGCCCAGCGAGACTGCCACGCCTATGAACGCGGTGACGCTCACGGCGGGGACGGGGCAGCGCATCAGCAGCAGCGCCGCCGCGAAGCCCAGCGTCGCGAGGGTGATGAGCCCCGCCGTGATAAGGAACGCCGCCGCGCTTTGCGCCGTGCGCCCCGCACGCTTTCGCGCCTCCCGCTTCACTTCTCTCTCAAGTAAGTTGAGAACGAGGTCGTAGCTGCGCACGCTCTGCGCCGCTTCAAAGAATTGCTGCTCCATCCCCGGCAGCGCCCGGAACGGGTCGCGGGGGTTGCCCGCCTCCCGCAGCCGCGCTGCCGCGTTCCGCCGTGCGATGACGGTTGCGCCGATCGCGGTCTTGAGGTCTTCTGTGCTGAACATTCTGCTGCTCCTTTCCTTTGCCCTCCTGCTCGTGTATAATTGAGCTGGGCCACTGCCCGGGGAGGGGGTGTTGTCTATGGCTGATGCTACCCTTGATGTCGTCGAGCGTGTACTCGACGAAGTCGACAAGAGCCGCGATGTTGACTGGACTATTCTCGGCGAGCGTCTTCGCTCTGCCATTCTCGACTCTGGCGAGCACGTTGACGCTGGTTTCACCGAGGCTCAGAAAGCGGCGATTGTTGCCGTCTGCCGGGAAACTTATTATGCGACGTCAGTAGTCGCAAGGGCCTACGCCTTCAAGGCCGTCGAGGCTCTTCTGGATCGGATCGGCGAGTGAGCGCTTCTGCTGCGTACTCCATGCGCCCCTCCCTGATCCTCTCCGCCGCCTCTCGGATTGCTTTCACTGGAGGATGGTAGTAGGCGGGAGCATCATCCGGAGCCGTCCGCTTGTCGGGCGGCTCTTTCTCTTTGATTGGCTCGCCCGTCAGCCATGACAGCCAACACGCGCGGCAGCTCACGCCGTCGCAGTGGGCGGGGATGATGGGCGGGCACGGTGCGGAGATGATGTCCGCGATCTCGCCCGCCGTGGCCTCCGGAGCCTTGAGTAGTTCAAGTCCTGTCATGCTGCGCCTCCCGGTACTTCTTCACCGCGTGGTTCATGGTGTAGAGGTGGTTCAACTCTCGGAGCAGCCGCTCATACTCCCGCTGCATCGTCTCCCTCGCGTGGCCCGTCAGCTTGCCCATCTGCCCGTCGACGTCGACCGCCATGCGGAACACATTGCGGTAGATCGTGCAGTCGTTCTCCGGGCACTCGCCGAGAAGCGCCGTCCCGAGCTGGCGGAGCTCCTCCAGCCGATGCGCCGGGATGCGCTCTGTCTCGTGCCGGAAGCCGTTAAACGGCTCGCCGCTGTTCTTGGCGTCATCATCCACCTCTTGAAGCAGTTGCCGGAGATGTTGGACGCTCTCGATCTTGAAGTCTGCGGGTAGCTTCAGCGCCAACCGATCCGCACCCACCTCGGCGATCTGCGCCGCATAGTGCTCGCACTCGTTCTCCTGCAGGATCTGTCCGTCCCGCAGCGCCGCAAGGTAAGCACGCGCCTCATTCCTGCCCAGCAGGACGGTCGCAGCGTCCTCGACGTACCTCATGACCTCAATGTGCTCCCGCAGCACCCGCTCGCTCCTCTCCCGGATGCGCAGGTCTTGTGCCTCCGCGTCCTCGTAGAGCTGTCCCAGCGGGCACTTCGCGCAAATGGCGTCCAGCTCCTCCTGCGTGTGTCCGGCCCGGTTCTTGCACCGTTCGTCGCACACGAACGCCAGCAGCTCTTCGGGGTTGCGCGGCATGGGGCCGTCCAACCGTCCCGCGCCGAAGGTGTCCGGGTCGGTGATGACCTCGCTCTCCGGCAGGAAGCCGATCTGATGCAGCGCCATCTTGAAGCCGTAAAGCTCGTGCGCGGCGGTGCGCGGGTCGGTGTCGGGGTAGTGCTTGCTCTTGACCCGCGTGGCAAGGCGGCACGTCCAGCCCTCGATCAGGGCGGCGGGCTCCACTGTCTCCTCGGTATAGCTCTCATTCGTTTCCACGGCGGCGGTGTAGGTGGGCGGCTCGCCCGTGATATCCTCCTCGGACTCCAGCCCCCGTGCCAGCTCCACGGCCACCTCCAGCGTGTCCGCGTCGTCGTACTCCATCGCGCCCCGGTCGATGTCCAGATTGCCCGTGTAGACCTCCGCGTCGATCACGCCGTACTCTCCGAGGGCCGTGCCCTCGTACTCGCGCTTCTCGCGGTCGTTGAACTTGACCACGAGGAAGCCGTTGATCTTCTTGATCTTTCTCATGCTGCCGTCATTCCTTTCTGCCCTG
Source organism: Dysosmobacter segnis (assembly GCF_014297285.1). GTDB lineage: Bacteria > Bacillota > Clostridia > Oscillospirales > Oscillospiraceae > Oscillibacter > Oscillibacter segnis. The sequence continues at coordinate 2,481 of NZ_JACOQI010000024.1, read as the reverse complement.
CCATCTTCAGACCGGGTGGGGCAGTTCCCGGTGACGCCCTTCCGGGCGTTTCGGCTTAGTGGTGGGTCGCTTCAAAGTTCTCAATCGCCCAGCGGTTGCCCGTGGCGTACACGGCCCGTCGCGTCCGCTCCTGTGGCGTTTCCCGCCTCGGCATGGCTGCCAGTGCCTCCATCATGCCGCATCTCGGGCAGATGTCCGTCTGGTTGTCCGCTCGCGACAGCGCGGGCGGCTCGTCGTATGCCCGCCCACACAGCGGGCAGATGCGCGGTTGCTCCTTCATGCTGCTGCTCCTTCCTGCAAAGCTCATCCGCCCAGCGGCGGGATGACGCGGATCGTGTCGTGGTACTTGTTCAGAATGATCAGCTCGCCGTTTGCCTTCTGCTTCACGACCAGCCAGTTCTCCGGGGCGAGACCCGCTTGCCCGAGCCGGATCTTCTGCTTGCGGGTGGGCTTCTTGCCGCGTCTCATGATCTGCCTCCTTTCCTTTTCTCGGCGTTTGTGGTAGAGCAAAAGCGAACGGCGGCGGCGGAATTAAATCTAAGAGTCGCTTAGGTGTTGGTGGGCTTTAGCAGTCCGTCAGGGTGTCGCCCTTGACCTCGTAACGATTGGGGCCGATGATGACGAAGGCCAGCATATTGGTCGTGCCGTCATGGTTGACCTGATTGATCGCCTCGTCCAGCTTGCCGTTGGTGACGTGGACTTTCTCCATGCTGCCGGTGCCGGTGTCCAACAGGCCGAAGCCGTTGGCCTCCTCCGGGGTATCTCCGACAGTGGTGAGGGCCATCTCGTCGGGGGTGATCTCGTTGCGACCCGGTTCCAAGTTGAAACCCGCCTCCGCCTCCTTCAAGGCGTCGTTCGTCTCTTCCAGTGTGGCCTCGCCGGTGGTGTACTTGAACAGGATGTCTGTGATGTCGTTCTTCATGGTGTCGTTCTCCTTCTGAAAAACGCCTCCGCCGCTCGCTTTTGCTCTACCGTTCGCCGATTTGCTATTTCATTTTCGGTCGGGGTGTGCTATGATTTACTTGCTTTATACTTAAATCAGGGTACACCCCTATTATAGTCTCCGTTTGGCTACTTGTCAAGCGGAAAGTCTCTGAAAATCTACTTTTTGACAGGAGGCATTTTATGTCCGAATTAGTTGATAGAATTGAACAGGCCATAAAGGAAAAGGGCAGTAATTTCAAGCGCGTCGAGCGTGAGTGTGGTCTCGGAAATGGTACTATAAAGCGGTGGGGTGAACAGAGCCCCCGCCTCGACAAGCTCGTCCTTGTCTCCGAATATCTACAAATCTCTCTGGACTATCTCGTCTTTGGGCGTAGCTGTTCGGAGACTGCACAGGAGAATGACCGCAATGCGGCTTTCGAGCACCTCAAGCAAGAACAAGGTCTGACCTGCGACGGTTCGCCGTTGGAGGACGAGGAGGCCGATCTGATCGCCATGTATCGCCTCTTGCCGGAGGAGCAACAGGAGGACATTTTTGACCTCGTTCATCTCAAATATCGAAAGCACGTCGAACGGAAAAAAGAGTCTATTTACTGGACGTATCACAACGGCAGCTCCGCAACAAAAAGCGGCACCGCCGAGGACGCTGAAGCCCAAGGTGGAACCGCTTGATTTTTTGCGCTGTTTTGATTTAGTTGTAAATCTGTTTTCTGTAGAATTGAAAAACGCCCGCGCCGCACTCGCAAAACGCCCGAAACCATTGAAAACAGGGCAATTCTACAGCTTTTCGCAGTTTTGACCGAAATGTAGAATTGCTCGCCGCCTGTTTTGGCCCGGTTCGCCGCCCCGCCGCGCACGCCTCGCACGGCCAGCGCACGCCCTAATCCCCACCGATCCGCGCCGAAAAGCCCCGTTTTCCCGAAAATTCGCACGCTCTAACGCTCCGTTAGCACGCTTGCCCCTCTTGCAATCCGCCGCCGCGTCTGCTACAATAGCAGCATGAGCCGCGAAGCTCTTGTCCTCTTGGTCTGCTGCTGTGACTTCCGGGACGGGGCCGAGTGGCTCATACCATCTAAAAGCCTCAGAAATGCCGTTATACGGGCGTTTCCGGGGCTTTTTTGTATTCTGCGTATGTGTGCGCCTCGCCGCGCCGCCGCCGTTGTGAGGCCTCGTGGGCGTGAAAAAAGCGCCGACCGCCGCCGACGCATCCTCATCTCAAGATTGTTGATAATTCGCGCCTCCGTCCCGCGCCGAAAGTCGCCGTTTCCCGCGTATTTCAAGGGTTTTCCCGCCGTCTCCCTCCTCATCCCGCCTTATCCCGCATTTCTCAAATATCCTGTCTCCCCACAATAGGGGTCATGTTCGATTTCGTCCAGATCGAAGTGGTATTCGTCATAGTCATGGGTGCTTTCATAGGTGCCCAGATAATGCTGCAAATCATCTTCCAGCGCACAGTAGGCAGCTTCGGCGGCCAGCATATCCCGATCCTCGCAAGGATAGGTGCTGGCCCCTAATGCACCGGCCCCGGCGTTCCCCAGC
>NZ_JACOQI010000023.1 GCF_014297285.1 Dysosmobacter segnis | reverse complement strand
CTTTTTGACAAAGTCCAATTTAACGGACAGGACTGCTTCATTTGGGGAAGAAGAACTACCGGAATCTTTACCATTAAAACGATAAACGGGAAAATGATAAAGGACGGTATCTCTTTCAAAAAATTAAAACTCGTAGAAAAATCCACGAGTTATTTAATTGCTTAATTTTAATACACGAAAGGAGGGAACGGCAATTCCTCACCGCCCAATGCTTCACATTGGACGGTGTACCCTTGCCGCAACAATGGAATTTTTATCGAACAAGCCCCTGCTCATTACGGATACCATCCTCCGGGACGCTCACCAGTCTCAGGCGGCCACCCGTATGACCACGGCGGATATGCTCCCCGCGCTGGAAATGCTGGACTCCATCGGCTACTACTCTCTGGAGTGCTGGGGCGGCGCCACCTTCGACGCCTGTATGCGTTTCCTGAACGAGGATCCGTGGGAGCGGCTGCGGACCATCCGCCAGCACGTGAAGCACACGAAGCTGCAAATGCTGTTCCGTGGCCAGAACATCTTAGGCTACAAGCACTATGCCGACGACGTGGTGGACGCCTTCTGCCGCAAGTCCATTGAAAACGGCATCGACATCATCCGCATTTTCGACGCGCTGAATGACGTGCGGAATCTGGAACAGGCCATCAAGTCCACCCGGAAGTATGGCGGCGAGGTGGAGGCCACCATGAGCTACACCGTCTCCCCCATCCACAACGAGGACTACTTCGTGGAGCTGGCCAAGACGCTGGAGGAAATGGGCGCCAGCGCCATCTGCGTCAAGGACATGGCCAACCTCCTGCTGCCCATGGACGCCTACTCCCTCATCAAGCGGCTGAAGGAGACGGTCTCCATCCCCATCCACCTCCACACCCACAACACCACCGGCACCGGCGACATGGTGAACCTCATGGCCGCCATGGCCGGCGTGGACATCGTGGACACCGCCCTCTCCCCCCTTGCCAACGGCACCTCCCAGCCCGCCACGGAGTCTCTGGTGGCCACGCTGCGGGGCACCGTCCGGGACACCGGGCTGGATCAGTCCAAGCTCAGCGACGCGGCTGCCCACTTCCGCAAGGTAGCGGCCCGTCTGCAAAACGAGGGGATCCTGGATCCCAAGGTGCTGCGGGTGGACACCAACACCCTACTCTATCAAGTCCCCGGCGGGATGCTGTCCAACCTGATCTCCCAGCTGAAGCAGGCCGGGAAGGAGGACAAGTACTACGACGTGCTGGCAGAGATCCCCCGCGTCCGCAAGGACTTCGGCTATCCCCCGCTGGTGACCCCCACCAGCCAGATCGTGGGCACGCAAGCGGTGATGAACGTCATCGTGGGCAAGTACAAGACCTTCCCCAAGGAGTCCAAGGGACTGCTGCGGGGCGAGTACGGCGCACTGCCCGGTCAGGTGAACCCGGAGGTCCGGGCGCTGGCTGGCATCGATCCGGAAGAGGTCATCACCTGCCGTCCGGCGGACAACATCGCCCCGGAGCTGGAAACCTATAAAGAGCAGTTCAAGGACATCGCCAAGTCTGAGGAGGACGTGCTGTCTCTGGCCCTGTTCCCCCAGGTGGCCCCCAAGTTCCTGGCCTGGCGGGACGGCCCTCACGAGGCCCCGGCCCAGCCTGCCGAAGCACCCAAGGCCCCTCCCGCCGACCCCAACGCCGTCCGGGAGCTGTTCGTGGAGTACAAATTTTAATCTTTCCCCGCCGCCCCGGACCTTTTAAAAAGGTCCGGGACGTTTTTCCGGCTCTCCGAGACGCGGAGGGCCGGTTTGTTTTTCACAGAAAAACGTCCTGCCCTGCAGCTGTTTTTTATCCGGGTGCATCAGCGCTTCTTATAGTAAATATTTGATTTTCATTCTTTTCTTGTAAAAAAAACCATTCTATAATAACCCGGTCAAAAAAAGCAATCGTATGCCGTGCGGAGCTTCCGCACGTAATTTGGGAGGCAATTCAAATGGCAAACTGCGCAATCGTAGGGATCAACTGGGGCGACGAAGGCAAGGGCCGCATGGTGGATTATCTCACCAACCACTTTGACGTGGTGGTGCGGTATCAAGGCGGCGGCAACGCCGGACATACCGTGGTGAATGACAGGGGCACCTTCGCCCTCCACCTGCTGCCCTCCGGCATTTTCCGGGAGGGTGTGGTGAACATTCTGGGCAACGGCGTGGCGCTGGACTGTGAAAACCTGCTGGCGGAGATGAACACCCTCCGGGCCGCCGGGGTGTCCATTACCCCGGAAAATCTGAAGATCAGCGACCGGGCCTCCCTCCTGCTGCCCTGGCACCGGGATCTGGACGGTCTGGAGGAAGCCCGGCTGGCTGACAAGAAGTACGGCTCCACCAAGCAGGGCATCGCCCCCTTCTATTCCGACAAGTACCAGAAAAAGACGGTGATGGCCGGAGAGCTGCTCCACCCCCAGCATTTGAAGGAGCATCTGGCGGATCTGCTGGAATGGAAGAATCTGACCCTCCAGAAGGTCTACGGCGCCAAGGGCTACACGCTGGACGAGCTGTTAGCTTGGGTAGACAAGTACTGTGAAGCAGTTAAGCCTTACATTACAAACACCACCGCGTTCCTGCGGGACGCCCAGAAAGCGGGCAAATCCATCCTCTTTGAGGCCCAGCTGGGCGCCCTCCGGGACCTGGACTACGGCATTTATCCCTATACCACCTCCTCCAACGCTGTGGCGGCCTATGCGCCGGTCGGCTCCGGTCTGCCCACCGCCAAGCTGGACGATGTGGTCGGCGTGGTAAAGGCCTATTCCTCCTGCGTGGGCGAAGGCCCCTTTGTGTGCGAATGGTTCGGGGAGGACGCCCAGAAGCTCCGGGATGCCGGCGCGGAATACGGCGCCAAGACCGGACGGCCCCGCCGGGTAGGCCCCATTGACCTGGTAGCCACCCGTTACGGCGTGGAGATTCAGGGGGCTACCACCATCGCCCTCACCAAGCTGGACATTCTCAGCTATATGGACAAGATTCCCGTCTGCGCCCATTATGAGCTGGACGGCCAGCAGACCGACGAATTCCCCTTCCCCGTCTGCCTTCAGGACGCAAAGCCCGTCATCGAGTACGTGGACGGCTGGAAGTGCGACATCTCCAAGGTCCGCAGCTGGGACGAGCTGCCGGAAAACGCCCGGAACTACGTGGAGTATGTGGAGCGGGCCATCGGCTGTCACATCGGCTATGTATCCGTGGGCGCGGAGCGGGACAGCCTCATCATCCGCTGACCCATCAAATCTGGACAGAACGTCCCGCTTCCTGTAAACTATTGGAAAAACGCTGGAAGGAGCCTTTATGAGCAAGGATATTTACGAATCCCCCCTGTCCTCCCGCTACGCCTCCCCTTATATGCTGCACCTGTTCTCTCCGGATATGCGGTTTCAGACCTGGCGGCGGCTATGGGTGGAGCTGGCCCGGGCGGAGCACGAGCTGGGCCTGCCCATCACCGCAGAGCAGGTGGCGGAACTGGAAGCCCACGTCACCGACATCGACTACGCTGCCGCAGAGCAGCGGGAAAAGGAAGTCCGCCATGACGTGATGGCCCATGTCTACGCCTACGGTCTGGCGGCCCCCTCCGCGGCGGGGATCATCCATTTGGGCGCTACCAGCTGCTATGTGACGGACAACGCCGACCTGATCCTCTACCGGGACGGTCTGCGGTATCTGCGTGGGCAGATCTTATCCGTTCTGGTGAATCTGGCGGCCTTTGCCCGGCAGTACGCTGCCACGCCCACTCTGGGCTACACCCACTATCAGCCCGCCCAGCCGGTGACGGTGGGCAAGCGGGCCGCATTGTGGATGCAGGACTTCCGCTCCGATCTGGAAGAACTGGATCACGTGCTGGCCACCCTGCGCTTCTTAGGCTGCCGGGGAACTACCGGCACCGAGGCCAGCTTCATGGATCTCTTTGAGGGCGACGGGGCGAAAATCGACGAGATGAACCGCCGGATCGCCGCCGCCTTCGGCTTTGAGCGCTGCTTCTCCGTCTGCGGCCAGACCTATCCCCGGAAAACCGACAGCCGGATTCTGAATGTGCTGTCCTCCATCGCCCAGAGCGCCTACCGCATGGCCAACGACCTCCGGCTCCTGCAGCATGACCGTCAGGTGGAAGAGCCTTTTGAGAAGAATCAGATCGGCTCCAGCGCCATGGCCTACAAACGGAACCCCATGCGTTCCGAGCGGATCTGCTCCCTCAGCCGCTATCTGATGGCCGACGCCGCCAACGCCCCCATGACCGCCTCCGTTCAGTGGCTGGAACGGACGCTGGACGACTCCGCCAACCGCCGCATTTCCCTGCCGGAGGGCTTCCTCTGCGCCGATGCGGTGCTGCGGCTGTGCCAGAACGTCACCAACGGGCTGCACGTCAACGAGAAGATCGTGGACCGGGCCATCCGGGAATATCTGCCCTTCCTGGCCACGGAAAACATCATGATGGAGGCGGTGAAGCGGGGCGGCGACCGACAGGAGCTGCATGAGAAGATCCGCCAGCACTCCATGGCCGCCACCGCACGGATGAAGGAGGGCGAACCCTGCGATCTGCTGGACCGTCTGGCCGCAGACCCGGCCTTCAGCATGACCCGTGCGGAGCTGGACGCCGTGATGGAGCCGTCCCTGTACATCGGCCGCTGCAAGGAGCAGGTGGAACGCCTGCTGGCGGAGTACGCCCCCCTGCTGACGGACGCTCAGACCGCCGACGGCGCCATCAGCCTGTAAATACTGAGGTATCAAGCTTCATGCATGAGTACCGCACCGCGAAAATGCGCAAATGTCAGTGCACGAAGTTGTTGTGCACCATTTCCGGTTGCCCCACAGGGGTGAGAAAATGGCACATTTCTGATTTTGCATAGCAAAAAACGGCGTTCCTATTCTTCCAGCTCGGAAGTTAGGAACGCCGCTTTTGGTTCGGTCTATATTTCGTTTTTCGCTGTGCCTGTCAAGGCCTCACGCTTTGATTCAGCTGATCGACAAACGGCTGCGGACCAACTGATAGAGATACTCCACGCCGTATTTCAGCGCATCCTCATCCATCAGGTAGCGGCAGTTGTGATGGGGGAAGGTAATACCCTTTTCCTCACTGCGGGCTCCCAGCTCCACAAAAAAGCCAGGGCAGTTTTCCTGCAGAGCGGAGAAATCCTCACCGGGCATCAGGGGATCGATCTCCAGCACAGCGCTTTCGCCGAAATGCTCCTCAATGACCTTGCGGCTGGAAGCCGTCAGGGCCTTGTCATTCATTACGGAGGCATAGCCCAAGGTGAACTTGAAATCGCAGTCCGCGCCGTGGGCCGCGCAGATGCCGCGGGCAAGCTCCTCCATCAGCTTGGGGAGCCGCTCCCGGGTCTCCTTGCTGAAGGTTCGGGTGGAACCGGTGATGGCCACCTCACCGGGGATGATATTATACGCCTCTCCGGCATGGATCATGCACACGGACACCACGGCAGGCTCCACCGCCTGGATACGCCGGGAAACCAGGGTCTGCAAGGCTCCCACGATCTCACCGGCGATGACGATGGGGTCCACGCAGGTCTCCGGGAACGCGGAGTGACCGCCCTTGCCGATGACCCGGATATCGAAACGGTCCGTGGCGCTGGTGAGGGCCCCGGGCCGGACACCGAAGGTGCCCGTAGGGAAGTTTGAGCTCAGGTGCATGCCGTACAGTTCGTCCACGCCCTCCATCACGCCGGCCTTCAGCATTTCCACCGCGCCGCCGGGAGGCAGCTCCTCCGCATGCTGGAACAGGAACCGCACCTCGCCCCTGAGGCTGGTCCGCTCCGCCGCAAGCAGCTTAGCTGCCGCAAGCTGCATGGCCGCATGGCCATCGTGGCCGCAGGCATGCATGACACCGGGCACTGTGGAGGCATAGGGCAGCCCAGTCTCCTCCTGAATGGGAAGCGCATCAATATCCGCTCGCAGGGCCAGTACCGGACCAGGCTGGACCCCTTTCAGCACCGCTACCACGCCTGTTTTGGTGGGAAATTCCAATGTCAGACCTGGGATCTTTTTCAGTTCCTCCGTCAGGTAAGCCGTTGTATGGACCTCCTGAAAGGAGAGCTCCGGATTCTGATGCATGTGGCGCCGCCAGGCGATTATATCAGGCTCAAGCGCCAGGACCTCTTCTGAAATCATATTCATAAAAAATACCTCCAACATAGTTTGGGCGGAAACCCAATGCCTTTAGGCGGTGGGAGGAGCCCTGTTCGTAAAGACGCATCATCCTTGGTTTTCGATATACTTTTGGATAATTGCCGAGGAGACTTCCCCGATACTACAGGCAAAGTATCCATCGGACCAGAATATCCTTTTCTTCCAATAGTGTTTGGCCAGGAAAGGCCCGAATCTTTGCCAAAGATGATGTGTCGTTTCTTGTTTTACTGTCTTGACAATGTTACAGACGGAATCTGTCGTGTCGTATCCGAGGAGAATATGCACATGGTCTTTGTCTGTTTCCATCGCCACGATTTCGTAGTGATGAGCATCAGCGATGCTTTGAATCTTTTGTTTTATGGCATCAATCCATAAGTCACCTCGATGCGCCTTGATGTCCACTATCTATAATTGTATAATAGTATTAGTGAAATAACAAAGGAAGGAGGATTGACTATGGCGCAAATGTCCATCACGGCAAAAATCCAAGTAGTGGCATCTGATGAAGATAAGGCGTTACTTGATGAAACGATGTCTATCTATCGTGAAGCGTGCAACTATGTCTCGGATTATGTGTTTCGCACACACGATTTAAAACAGTTTTCGCTCAACAAAGCTCTGTATCCTACGTTGCGCGCAGAATTCGGACTAAAATCTCAAATGACTCAGTCTGTATTCAAGACGGTCATTGCCAGATATAAGACCATCCTTGAGAATCAGAAAGAGTGGATCAAACCGTCGTTCAAGAAACCTCAGTATGACCTCGTCTGGAACAGAGATTACTCTCTGACGCAAGACCGCTTTTCCATAAACACGCTCGGCGGAAGAGTGAAACTGCCTTATTTCGCGGAAGGGATGTCGAAATACTTCGACCGCTCTATCTACCGGTTCGGCACCGCCAAGCTGGTGAACAAGCATGGCAAGTACTTCCTACATATCCCTGTGACCCATGATGTAGAAGAGAGTAATCTCTCCGATATCTGTAATGTTGTAGGCATCGACCGAGGCATCAACTTCGTCGTTGCAACTTACGATAGCAAGCACAAGTCCGGGTTTGTGAGAGGTCGGTCCATCAAGCAGAAAAGAGCCCACTATTCAGCACTTAGAAAAGAACTCCAGATGCGGCATACCCCGTCTTCAAGACGTAGACTCAAAAGCATCGGTCAACGAGAAAACCGTTGGATGCAGGATGTCAACCATTGTGTATCAAAGGCACTCGTTGTAAATAACCCCGCGCACACTCTCTTCGTTCTGGAAGATTTGTCCGGTATTCATCATGCCACGGAACGTGTCAAAACGAAGCACCGCTATGTTTCTGTATCGTGGGCTTTCTATGACCTCGAACAAAAGCTCATCTACAAGGCGAAACAGAACCAATCTTCCGTAATCAAGGTCGACCCTCGGTATACCAGCCAGTGCTGTCCCGTCTGTGGACACACAGAACAGGCAAATCGCAACAAGAAGATACATCTGTTTACCTGTAAGAACTGCGGCTACAAGTCGAACGATGACCGTATCGGCGCAATGAATCTGTATCGCATGGGAATCAACTATCTATATGATAGCCAAGTACCTGATACAGTTGCGGCAGAGTAAACTTTGCCGCAAAGGGTGCTGTCAACCACCCTACGATGTAACGCCACTTGAGACAGCAATGTCTCTTGGGGTTAAAGGTCGGAGGAGCTATCCGCTACTACGACTGGGCAGTTACAAGCCCATGGCCTTTTGGCCGTGGATTGTTGACTACTCCTATTCTCAAGGGGTGTTTCGATCGTTCAACTTGTATGAAACAACCGCAATTCCCGTTTAAAATTATGGTATGGTATGACCTTGACTTTTTTCCCTAGAAAGATATCATTAAAATGTCTTATTTTTGACATACGAAACGGAGGGGACACCGCTATGCTGAAAGATATCACCGAAGCTATGCTGGGCAGACGCCCCTTTGACCTGGTAATCCGCAATGTGCAGATCGTCAATGTGTTCAGCGCCTCTATTGTAAGCGGATCTATCGGCATTGTCAACGGTCATATCGCCGGGGTTTTTGGCCCGGAAGAAGCGCTGGACAGCCGCCGGAGCATTGATGGCGGCAACGCTTATGCCCTGCCTGGCTTCGTGGATTCTCACATGCATCTGGAGAGCAGCATGCTGACGCCGGAGCATTTTGCTCAGGTGGCCCTATCCTGCGGCACAACCACGGTATGCGCCGACCCCCATGAAATTGCCAATGTCCTTGGCATTGAGGGCGTCCGGGGTCTGGCAGATGCCTGCCGGTCCCTGCCCCTGCGGGTGCTGCTGACCGCCCCCTCCACCATTCCCTCCGCTCCCGGTCTGGAGGATTCCGGTTTTGATGTTGGCCCCGCTGAGATGGAGGCCCTGCTGGATATTCCCGGCGTGGCTGGATTGGGCGAGGTCATGGATTTCAACGCCGTCGCCGCCGGGGATGAGCGGATGCTCTCCGTCATTGAAGCTGCCGCCAACCACGGCGTTTTTCTGGATGGCCATGTCTCCGCCCTCACCGGCCGCCGCTTGCAGACTTTCCGGGCCATGGGCATCGACAGCGACCACACCGTTCCCTCTGCTGAAAAGCTCCGGGAGGAGCTGGCTCTGGGCTTCACGGTGCAGGTACAGGAATGCATGCTGAACCGGGAAATCGTCCAGGCCATGAATGATGCACCGGTGCAGGACCGCATCTGCCTGGTGACGGACGATGTTCCCCTGCCCCGGCTCATGCGGCAGGGCCATCTGAACTTCGTGGTGGAGCGGGCCATCGAGCTGGGGCTGGACCCCATCCGGGCCATCCGGTACGCCACCATCAACCCCGCCGTTCGCCTGCGGCTGTACCGCACTGGCGGCATCGCCCCTGGCATGGAGGCTGATATACAGCTGGTGCAGGATCTGCGTCATCCCAGACCGGAGCTGGTGCTCCGGGCCGGAGAGATCGTCTGGGACCATGGCAGCTATCTGCCCCATACCGCTCCTTACCAAATTCCAGACCACCTGCAGGGCTCCGTTCATCTCCGTCCCGTGACGGAAGAGGATTTTGCCGTCACGGTGCCGGTACGCCCCGGCTTCTCCGGCGGCACCGCCGTGGTGAATCTGATCGGCCAGGATGGCGTCTCCATCCGCACCCAGCGGGTCCGGAAGGCCCTGCCCCTGTCCGCTGAAAGAGACGGCTTTGCCTGTCTGAAAACAGCTCCTTACTTAAAAATGGCAGTATTCAACCGCTACGGCCGGGATCAGCACGGCATCGGCCTGCTGACCGGCATGGACGGTGTCACCGGTGCCGCCGCACTGACCTACGGCCACGACTGCCACAACCTGACGGTCTATGGCGGTAATGACGCTGATATGGCTCTGGCGGCCAACACCCTCCGGGAATCCCAGGGTGGGCTCTGCACCGTGGAAAACGGCAAGGTACTGACCCTCATCCCGCTGCCTCTGGCGGGGCTGATGTGTGATCTGCCTCCGGAGGTACTGCTGGAGCAGATGGAGCAGCTCCTGTCGGACTGCCGCCGCATGGGCTTCAACCATCAAAATTTGCTGACGTTCTTCACCCTTATGCCGCTGGCGGTTTCGCCGGAGCTGAAATGCACGGACCGGGGTCTGGTGGATGCGCTGCACAAGCGGCTTCTGCCTTTGATTGACGAGATAAAGGAGATAAGTTCGGATGGAACGTAAACACCGTGCACTGCTGCTGGCACTGCCCACCGTATTGACCCTGCTGTTTTTCTTCGTGGCACCGATGGTCTACATTCTGGTCCACACCCTGCATGAAAACGGCTTTTCCGATTTTGTGGATTTCTTCGGAGATCCCTTTTACCGCAACATCCTCTGGGTCACCCTCCGGGTGTCCCTGGTGTCCACCGCCATCTCTCTGGTGCTGGGCTATCCTACGGCCTTCTACATGGCCCGGACCAAGTCCCGTATGAAGCAGGTCATGATGATCGTGATCCTGTTTCCCTTTTTGGTCAGCGCCGTGGTCCGTTCCTACGGCTGGATGGTCATTCTGGGCACCAACGGCCTTTTGAACCAGCTGCTCCAGTCCTTGGGGCTCATCTCCACCCCTCTGAAAATCCTGAACACGGAGACGGCGGTCATCATCGGTATGATCCACCTGCTGGTGCCCTATATGGTCCTCTCTCTGGTGGGTGTGCTCCAGAGCATTGACCCTAACGTGGAGTACGCGGCCTACAGCTTGGGCGCCTCTCCTCTGCAGACCTTTTCCAAGGTGGTATTCCCCCTGAGCCTGCCGGGCATTATCTCCGGCTGCGTTCTGGTGTTCACTATGAGCATGACCTCTTACGTGACGCCCAAACTGCTGGGTGGCTCCAAGTTCCGGATGATGGCCACCATGGTGGTCCAGGAGATCAATGTGAATTTTGACTGGGGTGCGGCCTCCGCCATCAGCTATATTCTGCTGGCAGTGATCCTGCTGGTGCAGATCGCGGTGGTGCTGTGCACCTCCGGATATATGAAACGTATGGGAGGAGGAAAGTGATATGCGCGAAAAAGATGTGAATCTGCCCTGCCGGATCTTTGCCATTCTGGTGATGCTGTTCCTGCTGGCGCCTCTGGTGGTGATCGTCATCGCCTCCTTCACGCCCACAGCCCTCATCACCTTCCCGCCCCAGGGCTTCTCCCTGAAATGGTACGCCAATATTTTCGGTTCCTCCACCCACTTTATGGATGGTCTGGTGAACAGCCTGAAAATCGGTATTCTGGCCACAGCGGCGGATATTCTGCTGGGCGTCACGGCGGCCCTATCCGTCTGCCGGTACAGCTTTAAGGGCAAGGACGCTCTGCTGAACTACTACACCTCTCCCATGTATGTGCCCAGTGTGGCCTTCGCCTTTGTCCTGCTGCAGGTCTACAGCCAGATCGGCGGTGTCCCCGGTATGCTGCGCATTTTCATCGGCCATCTCATTATCATTCTGCCCTACATCGTGCGGAACACGGTGTCTGTACTCCATGTGTTCAACTGGACGCTGGAGGATGCGGCTACCTCCATGGGAGCCACCCCTATTCAGGTGTTCTTCAAGATCACCATTCCCTTGGCCCGGCCCGGCATCATGGCCGGTGCGCTGCTGGCTTTTTTGTATTCCTTTGACGAGGTGGCCCTGAGCAGCCTGCTCTCCACCCCGAGGTTCATCACCCTGCCCATCCGCATCATGAACTATATGGAGCTGACCTTCGACCCCACTCTGGCCGCCATCTCCACACTGCTGATCTTGGCATCTCTGGTTCTGATCGTACTGATGGAGAAGTTTGTAGGGTTGGACATGTTTGTTAAGTGAGAACGGAAAGGTGTAAACTATGGCTACTTTGGAATTACAGGGACTGACCAAGCGATTCGGCGAGTTCACTGCGGTGGATTCCATGAACCTGAAGGCTGCCGAAGGCGAGATGATCGCCCTGCTGGGCGGCAGCGGCTGCGGCAAGACCACCACACTGCGCATGATCGCCGGCTTTACTGAACCCACCGCCGGACAGATCCTGGTGGACGGCAAAAACGTTTCCACTATCCCCCCCTACCGCCGCAATATCGGCATTTTCTTCCAGAATTACGCGCTGTTCCCCCACATGACGGTTTTTGAAAACGTGGCCTTTGGTCTGAAGCTCCAGAAGCTGCCCAAAAACGAGATCCGTGAGCGGGTGGAGCACATGCTCGCTCTGGTAAAGCTTACCGGCATGGACAAGCGTTATCCCCGGCAGCTCTCCGGCGGTCAGCAGCAGCGGGTGGCCCTGGCCCGGGCTCTGGTGACCCGTCCCTCCATTCTGCTGCTGGATGAGCCCCTCTCCAACCTGGACGCCAAGCTCCGGGTAGAGATGCAGGTGGAGATCAAGCGCATCCAGAAGGAGCTGGGCATCACCACCATCATCGTGACCCACGATCATGAGGAGGCCGTCTCCTTGGCAGACCGGGTCATCGTCATGAATGCCGGCCACATTTTGCAGATCGGCAAGCCCCAGGAGGTCTTTGACAGGCCCGCCTCTCCCTTTATTGCAGACTTTATGGGCTTTTCCACCTTTCTTCACGGCATCGCCGCCGGAGCAGAGGGAGATATGCGCCTGATCCGCTGCGGTGCTCACACGCTCCAGGTCCCGGCAGAGGCCGCCCAGGAGCTGACTGAGGGGGATGCCTGCATTCTGGCCATCCGCTCCGAAAACATCCGGACTGCGGAGCAGGAAGGTGTCAATACTGTCCGGGGCACCGTCAAAAGTGCCACCTACAAGGGTCATACCACCCGGCTGGAGGTCTCCGGCTGTTTTGAGGAAATGGTATATCCCGCTATCCACGAATATGCGGACGTGCAGGAGGGCAGTGAAGTTCTGCTTCACTTCCCCGCCCAGCATTTCTGTGTATATAAAGACATCAAATAAAATCTGGAGGATGTAAACAAAATGAAAAGCAAGCGCATTTTTACACTGATGCTGGCTCTGGTCATGACCCTGAGCCTGGCCGCCTGCGGCGGCAGCAAGCAGGAGGAAGCTCCCGCCGATAACGCCGGAAACGGCGAAGCAGCTGGCGATACTCAGGATTTCGGCGGCGCCGAGCTGGTCGTTGCTACCTGGGGCTGGGCCGAGGCCGGTCTCAAGACCTTGGCCGCCGACTTTGAGTCCAAGTACAACTGCACCATCGTGGTGGACCCCACCAGCGGCAACGGCGACCGTCTCAACAAGCTGATGGCTGAGCAGAACGATCCCACCGCCGATGTGGCCCTGCTGACCAAGAGCTTTGCCCAGACCGGCAATGAGGCAGGCCTGTTTGAAAAGATCGACACCAACATCGTCACCAGCATCGGCGATCTGTATGACATCGCTGTCAACGCCGACGGCTACGGCCCCTGCTACTCCCTGTGCCGCTACGGCATCATGTACAATGCCGACGCTCTGGAGAAGGCCGGTCTGCCCGCCCCCACCTCCTACGAGGGTCTGTTTGATGACCAGTATGCGCACATGGTGGCTCTGCCCGACATGACCTCCACCGCCGGCCCCTACATGCTGGTGGCTATGGCCGAGGCCATGGGCGGCAGCCAGGAGGATGTGACCCCCGCCATGGAGCTGATGCAGGAGAAGAAGGACAACATCGATCTGTGGTATTCCACCTCTTCCGACGTTGTCAACGCCTTCACCACCGGTGAGGCCAACATCGCCGTGTTCATGGACATCAATATGCCCAGCCTGACCGACAGCGGCCTGAACATGGTCTGGGTGGACGCCGCCGAGGGTTCCTTCTCCGCTCCCGCTACCGCCAACGTGGTGAAGAACTGCAAGAACCCTGAGCTGGCCCAGCTGTTTGTGGAATACCTCATCAGCAAGGACACCCAGGACAAGATCGCTGAGGTCATGAACGAGGCCCCCGTGAACAAGAACGCCACCATGGACGATTCTCTGAAGACCTATCTGGCCTTCGGCGACGAATCCATGAACGCCCTGAAGGAATTTGACGAGGCCTACATCACCGCCAACAAGGAAGCCTGGATCGATACCTTCCAGCGCACTGTTGCCGTTCAGTAATCCCCACGCATCTGCAGAAACGGAGGAGACGCCCCGGCGTTTCCTCCGTTTTTTTAAACAACTGACAAGGAGAAAAGCCTGCCATGAAGCTGACTGTCTTATCAGAAAACGCCGTTCTGTACCCCGGCCTTGAGGGGGAATTCGGCCTGTCCGTCTACCTGGAGGAAGGAGATACCCGCCTGCTGTTCGACGCCGGGGAACGGGACGCCTGCCTGCGGAACGCGGAGAAGCTGGGTATCGACCTCCGGCGGGTCACTGCCGTGGCGTTCAGCCACAACCACCGTGATCACTGCGGTGGTTTTCTGCGCCTGGCGGAGCTCCTTCCGCCGGACGTACCCATTTATGCCCATAGCGGCTTTTTCATCCGGAAGTGGTGGGATCACCGGTGCGACCCGCCTCAGCAGGAAACCTATTCCCAGATGCTGGAGCTGGTAGGCCCGCCCATGGAGGCATCCTGGTTCTTCCAGCAGGGGCTGACCGGCTTCCGCTGTCTGGCAGATGACTGCATGCAGATCGCTCCGCATGTGTATCTCCTGGGGAATTTCCCCGTCCCCGGACCAGAGGAAGCGGTCCATCCCTCCTCCGTGATGGAGGGGCCGGACGGCCGCCTGGTGCTGGATACCTTCCCGGAGGAGCAGGTCTGTGTGGTGGATACCCCAGCAGGGCTGGTGGTGCTCACCGGATGCGCCCACAACGGCATCCGCAGCATTCTCTCCACGGTGGAACGGCGCTTCCCGGAGCGGCCCATCCAGGCCGTTTTCGGCGGTACCCACCTGGTACCCCCGGACCCGGAACGCATTGCCCGGACGGCAGACTATTTCCGGCACAGCTCCATCACCTGTGCCGGTGTCTGTCACTGCACCGGCCCCATGGGTCTGGAAGTCTTTGCCCAAACAGTGCCCGCCTATCTGCCTACCGGCGCAGGCTTGGTATGGCAGACGCCCTCTTTCGCAAGGACATCCGCAGGCAGAAAAGAGAGTTGACCGCCATGCAGAGCCCGCAAACCCAGGAATAAAAACCCCCGGATACCTTATCCTCCCTGTCAGGGGAGCAAGGTATCCGGGGGTTTTATCTATTACGGAATCGGACAGTTCTGCCCCGCTGTGCGGTTTCTCACCGGATCATTCCCGCAAGGTAGGTGCGCTGCCAGATAAGCGCACATCCCGGGCAGAAACTCGTGGTGCTTCGGCAGAGGCCGTGCACCGGAGCGCAGCCGTCCGATGCGGGAGGGATTCATGCTGATCTCCCGTCCCAGCTGGCTGTTGGAAAGTTCCGCAATATTCGTCAGTGCGTCAAATCGTTCGACAAACATGGTGATCTCTCTGCTTTTTTCTCCATTATATGACAGCTATCCGCACGAGCCAACAATTTTGGCACGGTTTGTGCCGAAAATCTGGCATGGTCATTCGAGCGCGTTCGCTTGTTTTTTTCCTCTTTCAGCCCGTATCCTATATAGGTAAGGAGGCACCCCCCCCCGGTTCCGCAGCGGATCATCAATTTCTTAACGCTCACTTAGCGCAAACTCTGTCTGTCAACTCTGCAAACGCCTTGTGTTTCATGTTCGCGCATGGTAAAATACACAGATAGCCAGTCCCCCCCTCGCATTTATTTTGCATTTTGACGGATTTTGGTCATCACTGCCAAACAATTCACTTCCGCTTCAAGGGCGGCAGCACCGCCGCGGTATAAATTCAGCCGGGACAAACCCATGGCTGAACTTCTTCTATATTCCTACATTTAAGGGAGGAAAAAAACCTATGAAACGAAGGATTTTGTCATCCCTGATGGCACTTGTGCTGTGTCTCACACTCCTTCCGGCAGCGGCCTATGCCGACGGGGGCACGGCGGTCTATGTCAGCAGCAGCGGCAATGATGGGACCGGTGACGGCTCGGCGGACAAGCCCTTCGCCACGCTGGCCAAGGCGGTCGACGCAGCGGATGACGGCGCGACGGTCTACGTCATGAGCGACCTGACCATGACGGCGCCGCCCGTTTTTACAGCAAGTCGCTGACGATCACCAGCGGCGAGGGCGGCCCTTACACTGTTACGCGCGACAATAGCTTTACCACGCAGAGCGACCACGCCCGAAGCTGGTACAACCCCGCCATGGTCGAGGTTCAGACCACCGGCGGCGTGGGCGCCGGTCTGACCCTGACGAACATCATTTTTGACGATGCCGGCAAGAAAGAGGGCACGGTGTTTGCTCAGGCCGTCAGTGATGGTTCTGTCGGCGCTGCCAGCAACGATAATCTCGTTTATGTGCAGGACGCCATCATCGCCTCCAACGCAACCGTCACCACCACGATCACGCTGGGTGATGGCGCGGTGCTGCGGAACTTCGGCGGCATGTCGGCGGTACGCGCCACTGGCGAAGCCAAGCTGGTGATGGAGCCCGGCAGCGTGATCGAGGATGCTTCGTCGATCACACGAAGCAAAGGCGATGCAGGCTCCGTCGGCCCCGCCGGTGCGGTCTGGCTGCAGGGTTCCGATTTCGAGATGGAAAATGGTGCGGAAATTAAAAATGTAAACGGCCGCGCGGTCTACGCGGACGGTGGCAGCGTAAGCGTCGGCGGCACGATCAGCGGCATCATCGGCAATCCCGCTATGTGGCAGGGCAAGGACGGCACGGCCATTCACCTGCGCGGCAGTGCAAAGGCAACCTTAAACGGGAAAATTTCCGATTGTACAGAGGGCGTATTGGTCTTCGTTGATAAAGCAGTTTTTGAAATGGCCACCGGCTCCTTCCTCGGCAATTCCGATGCAGCTGGCATCAAAACGAACGAAGATCCCACTTGGAGTCTTGTTAACAAAGATGATTATGGTACAGACCGCAATACAATTACAATTCACGGTGAAATATCTGGCATTAAAAACAATAAAACTCCAATACAGTTCAAGTTCGGCACACTGTTGATTGGCGCTGACAGCAATATTCATCATAACAGCGTCTTCTATGGAACCCTCTATATTCAACGAGATGCAATTGTTGATATATATGGTAAAATCAACAATAATGACGCAAGCAGCCGAGGCGGCGGCGTTGCGACCGCGGGTCATGGTGAAGTGGTCATAAATATGTACGAAGGTGCTGAAGTTAAGGGGAATACCGCAGTGAAAAATGGCGGCGGTATTATGATCAGCAGTAATACATCGTTCACGATGTACGGCGGCGAAATATCCGGCAATGTCAGTCAGACTGTCGGCGGCGGAATTTATCAATATAAGAATAATTCCAAAGTTGAACTTCAGGGCGGCACAATCCGTGATAACACAATGAACGCCACCGATGTTAAAGATTCTTCCACCGGAACCGAAAATGATATTACAATAAGCAACCAGGGCAACGGCAGCAGCAATCATTATTTGTATATCTCACAGAACACAGAACTTGACAATCAGAATGTCTATTTCCAGATTAACTCTACAACCGTCACCCCCGCGGAGAACAGTTTGGACATCAAGTTGGGCAACGCCAGCAAAGAGAGTGTGACCGCCTTGTCCGGCAAGGCTGATGCGAACGGCTGGAACGCTCCCCTCGCCACCTTCTGGGCGCAGCGGGACGGCGCGGCCGAGCTGACAGTGGGCGGGCTGACCTTCAACAAAGCACTTCCGGTCTACGCGCTGGTACAGGAGACCGGTGCGGACGGTAAACCGGTGTCCGGCGCGGAGGTCAGGGTATACAGCACAAAAATTACTGACGACGGCATCCGTCTGACACTTCCCAACGGCTATACGAACGGCTGCGCGGTTGCGCTGGCACAGCCTACCACCGACTTCGGCAGCGTCGGCATCTCAGGCCCTACAGAAATTGCGAAGACCTCTGATGCCGCGCCCTACGAGGTCCCCTATACCGTGACCTACACCATGTCGGACAGCCTGCGCGGTATGCTGAACATGGCATCGGCCGATATCCCGGCCATGTCCTTTGTTGTGGAATTGGACAGCCGTCTCGCAGCCAAAACCGGTGACAGCGGAAACTGCCTTTACACCTTCGACGGTGACGGCATCCTCGACGGCACGGCCAGTGTCTCCGGCCATACGGTCACCGTCACCTGCACCCCCTTGCCCGGTTGGAAAGCCGCGATTGCGGGAAAATCCTCCGTCAAGATGGTGTTGAAATGCGCCGGTCTTCTGGATGCAGCAGCTTTCGCCGCCGGTGAATCTCTGAACACCGCCGCCCATATCAGCGGCAAAGTATCCAGCGGCAGTACCGTCACCTCTGTCGTGATCCCCTCCAGCATCTGCCGGACCAGGATGACCGCCCAGACCTATACCGTGACTTACCACAGAAACGGCGCGGACTCCGGCGAAACGGTTGACAGCCGCAGCTACATCTTCGGAGATCTGGCCGTGGTATCCGAAAACGGCTACGTCCGCGACGGGCACTCTTTCGTCGGCTGGAACACTCAGCGCGATGGGAGCGGCACGCACCATGTCCCCGGCTCTTCGATCACGGTGACAGACCATATTCATCTGTACGCGCAGTGGACACGCAACAGCAGCGGCGACGATGACGACACCGGCTACACGCTCCGGCTCACCAAGCTTGATGCCGGGGACGGTACGCCGCTGAGCGGCGCGAAATTTGAGCTGTGGCGTGTCGGGACCCGATCCGATACAAGGCTCGGCGTCTACGAGACCAACCGGTACGGCTGGACACAGGCAGAGGTCTCCCAAAGCGGCGATTACTACTGGGTCGAGACCGTGCCGCCTGAGGGCTACCGATTGGGCGGGGGCAAGCACCCGACCAATACAGGCAAAAACAGCAGGATCACTGTCTACAATACCGAGGCCGCAGTGCCTGCGCTGTTCACCGATGACCACTATGCCTATATCGTCGGTGGGCCAGACGGTACAGTCCGTCCCAATGACAGCATGACGCGGGCAGGCGTGGCCACCATCTTCTTCCGCCTGCTGAAGGACTCCGTCCGTGATGCCAACCTGCTGACCGGCTGCACCTACACCGACGTACCGGACGGTCACTGGGCCAACACCGCCATCTCCACCATGACGGGACTGGACATTGTCCGGGGCTATGATGCCGCAGCCTTCGGCCCCGGAGATCCCATCACCCGGGCCCAGTTTGCCGCTATCTGCGCTCGGTTCGACACCGGCAAGAGCAACGGCAGCCGCACCTTCTCCGACATCGAGGGCCATTGGGCCAAGGCGTATATCGAGCGGGCGGCAGAGTTGGGCTGGATCAGCGGCTTCCAGGACGGCACCTTCCGCCCTGACGCCTATATCACCCGCGCCCAGGCCGTGACCATGATCAACCGGATGCTGAATCGGGTCCCGGAGGACCCCAGCGATCTGCTGCCCGGCATGAACGTCTGGCCGGATTGCGGCCCCGGCGATTGGTTCTATCTGGCCATTCAGGAGGCTACCAACTCCCACGATTACAGGCGCAAGGCCGGCAGCTATGAGACCTGGACCGACCTCAATGCGAACCCGGACTGGACCCGGTACGAAAACTGACATTTTGTGAAACTTTTTTGAAAAACGACCGTCTATATCAATATAGACGGTCGTTTTCATTTTTTCAGATGGAGGTGCTTCTCATGAAACGGATCTTCGCTCTTCTCCTTGCCGCGGTCAGTCTGATTTCCCTGACCGCCTGCGCGCAGCCCAAGGCAAAAACCGCCAGCAAGTACCAGCTGGCCGCCCCGCAGTATCCCCAGATGGCGCAGTACCCGGACGAAACCAAGTTCAGCAAACCCAACGGAGACTTTGACAGTGACGGTTTCAATAAGGTTTATGACGCATGGCAGGCAGACCGCAGAAAGCAGACGGATCAGCCGGAGGGCTATACGGACGTGCTGGACGGCTACCTCCGCGCCGCCATTCCCCAGCTTCTCACCGGCGGCAGTGGAGAGAACAAGGTCTGCTCCCCCATCAACCTCTACATGGCCCTCGCTATGCTGGCAGAGGTGACAGGCGGCGAGAGCCGGGAGCAGATCCTCGCTCTGCTGGGCAGCGGCGATGTGGACGCCCTCCGGGCCGAGGCCGCCGCTGTCTGGAACGCCAACTACTGTGATGACGGCGCGGTGACCAGTATTCTGGCCAACTCCCTGTGGCTCAGCGACAAAATCAGCTTCAAGCAGGAAACCATGGACGCGCTGGCAAAGTATGATTACGCCTCGTCCTTCCGGGGCGAAATGGGCGCCGCCGCCTTTGACAAGGCGCTTCAGGACTGGATCGACCAGCAGACCGGCGGGCTTTTGAAGGAGCAAGCCTCCGGCCTGACAATGGACAAGGAAACGATCCTCGCGCTGGCGTCCACCATCTATTTCCGGGCCAAGTGGAGCGGCGAGTTCTCCGAAGCCAACACCGTGCCGGATACCTTCCACGCCGACAGCGGCGATACGACCTGTGACTTCATGCGTCAGCGCGGGACGAACACCTATTACTGGAGCGACCATTTCTCCGCGGTTTCCAAGCGGTTGGAGGGCAGCGGCGCCATGTGGCTCCTACTGCCGGACGAAGGCGTTGCGCCGGAGGAGCTGCTGGCCGATGAAGCGGCTATGGACTTCCTTCTCAGCGGCGGTGAGAGCGCGGAGAGCAAATACCTCATCGTCAACCTCGCTTTGCCAAAGTTCGACATCGCGTCGGATCTGGATCTGGCAGACAGCCTGAAGGCTCTGGGCATCACGGATGTCTTTGATCCGGCGATCTCGGACTTTTCCCCCATGACCGATGATACGGCGGCCTATCTCTCTCAGGCCAAGCACGCCGCCCGCGTGACCGTTGACGAGGAAGGCGTCACCGCCGCGGCCTATACCGTTATGATGGTGTGCGGCACAGCCGCCCCGCCGGAGGAGGAAGTGGATTTCGTTCTGAACCGTCCCTTCGTGTTCGCCATCACCGGGACTGACGGCCTGCCGCTGTTTGTGGGCATCGTCCATCAGCCGCAGCCGTGATTGGAAGGCCTACTTCGCAGGCGGCAGATGCAAGGGCACTTACCGTTTCCATATCGCGGGGTTTCAGACACGCAAAGGCTCTTAAACGCAAGGGGCGGCAGATGCCGCCCCTTTTACATGGCCAGAAACACTGCTGGCCGCCCTTTGCTTTTACGTTTCGTCCAAGAAACTCAAATTTTTTTAGTCAAAATTACCAGAGGCACTGTCCGTTTCTGACGGACAGCGAAAAAAGCTGCATTTTCTGAAATCAGCCAATTTGTTCGTATACCAAATACATTTGATTACGCTTCATGGTCATTTGGTGAAAAGCCTGCGAAAACCGCAGGAAAAATTTTGTGCGGATTTTCTCTTGCGGGCGGTATTGTATCTGCATAAAAAACATCCATCTACAAGAGGCGGACGCTTTGAGCAGTCCAGATCTCGCAAGGAGGAGGAATTGAATGAAGAAGTTTGTTTCCATCACGCTGGCGCTGGCTATGTCCATGAGTCTGGCGGCCTGCGGCGCTGACAGCTCCAGCGATGCCAGCAGCGGCAGTCAGAGCAGTTCTGACGCCGCTTCCGGCGAAAAAGTCGTAAAGATCGGCGTATTTGAGCCTGCTACCGGTGACTCCGGCGCCGGCGGCAAGCAGGAGATGCTGGGTATGCAGTACGCCAACCATATGACCCCCACCGTGGACATCGGCGGCGAGACCTACAAGGTAGAGCTGGTCTATGCCGATAACGGCTCCGATTCCGCCAAGGCTCCTACCGCCGCTTCTGAGCTGGTGAGCAAGGACGTTTCTCTGGTGCTGGGTACTTACGGCTCCAGCTGCGCCATGGCCGGCGGCCCCATCTTCGGTGAAGCGGGTTTGGCCGCCATCGGCGTGACCTGCACCAACCCCGGCGTCACTGCGGGCAATGACTACTATTTCCGCATCTGCTTCCTGGACCCCTTCCAGGGCACCGTTCTGGCCAACTTCGCGCAGGAAAAGTTCTCCGCCAAGAAGGCCTATTGCCTGGGCGAGTTGGGCAACGAGTACGATCAGGGCCTGATCAAGTACTTCACCGACGCCTTTGACGGCGAGGTCATCACCGACTCCTTCCCCACCAACACCTCCGATTTCAGCACGTATCTTGCCAAGGCAAAGGATCAGGGGGCTGAGGTCATTTTCTGCCCGGTGTCCATTGCCTATGCGACACAGATTATCAAGCTGGCCGCGTCCATGGGGCTGGAGATCCCCATCCTCGGCTCCGATACGCTGGACAGCAACAAGGTGCTGGAGGCGGCTGCCGGTTCCGATGTGCAGCTGTATGTTTCTACGTTCTATCAGGAGGGCGGCTCTCCCGAATTCGACGAGGGCATCAAGGCCTGACTGAACGAGGACGCCACCGCCATGACCAACAACGGCGGCAATGACACCATCGCAGCCGTCACTGCCATGGGCTATGATGCCTACTATGTGGCGCTGGAGGCTCTGAAGGCCGCCGGCTCCACCGATCCCGCCGCTGTAAAGGCCGCGCTGCCCGGTGTAACCTACACCGGCGTCACCGGCGACATCGCCTTTGACGACATCGGCGACGCTATCCGCGACACTGCCTACATCAAGGTGGCTGACACCGCCAACAACGCCTGGGCTCTGGAAACGATGCAGAAAGCCGGTTGATCCGATCCTGCCGACCTGCCTGGCGGGGACTCCCCCGTCAGGCGGTCTTACCGTTTACAGACGGTTCGCGTAAAAGTGCCCCAAGGCCGGGACCGCCCCGAAAGCAGCCGCTCCGCGGCTTTTTTCAAGACGGCTCCGCCGTGTGCCTTCCGCGTAAAACTTGAAAGAAAAGGGAGGGTTCCCCGTGCAATACGGCATCTCCATTCTGCTCTCCGGCATATCGCTGGGCGGGCAGTACGCCCTCATCGCCATCGGCTACACCATGGTCTACGGCATCCTGCGGCTGATCAACTTCGCTCACGGCGATGTATTCATGGTAGCCGGTCTGATGATGGTCTACCTCAGCGCCAGCCTGCCGCTGGCCGCGGCCATTCCCCTGATGATCATTCTGGCGGTGCTGCTGGGCTTCATCATCGAGCGGGCGGCCTACAAGCCTCTGCGGACAGCCCCCCGGATGTCGGTGATGATCTCCGCCATCGGCGTCAGCTATCTGCTGCAAAATCTGGCGACCTATGTCACCGGCGGCCTGCCCCAGATGTACCCCGCCCTGCCCGGTCTGTCCAACCAGCTGACCATTGCGGGGGTATCCACCAAGTATGTGACGGTGGTCACGCCGGTGCTGGTGGTGCTTCTGGTGGCGGCCCTGACCCAGCTCATCAACCACACCCGGATCGGCATGGCCATGCGGGCCGTGTCCCGGGATTTTGAAACCGCGCAGCTCATGGGCATCCGGATCAACAGCGTGATCTCCGTGACCTTCATCATCGGCTCTCTGCTGGCGGCCATCGGCTCCCTGCTGTACTTCACCAACTACCAGTCCATCGTCCCCCTGTCCGGCTCCCTGCCGGGACTGCGGGCCTTCGTAGCGGCGGTATTCGGCGGTATCGGCTCCATTCCCGGCGCTGTGGTGGGGGCGTTTCTCATCGGTATCTGCGAGAGCGTCATCAAGGGCTCCGATTGGAGCGTCTTTTCCGACGCCTTTACCTTCGCCATCCTGATCGTGGTGCTTTGCGTGAAGCCCACGGGTCTGTTCGGCGAAAAGGTCACGGACAAAGTGTAAGGGGGGATCGACTGTGCTGAACGAAAAGAAAAGCAAACGGGGCACGGTGATCGCCCTGCTCTGCGCGCTGGCACTGTTGGCGCTGGTCATCCTGCTGGAAAACACCATGAAGCCCACGGGGATGCTGTTCACCGTTCTGAAAAAGGGCGCGGTATATGCGCTGGTGGCGGTGTCCATGAACCTGCTCAACGGCTTCACCGGCCTGTTTTCTCTGGGGCAGGCGGGCTTCATGCTGCTGGGCGCTTACACCTACGCCATTCTCACCATTCCCACGGCGGACCGGGAAGCGGTGTACTATCTCTATAACGGCTCCGCCGTGAATTTCTCCCTGCCGGAGCTGTTCGGCGGCGGGGCTGTGGGGCTGGTGCTGGGCGTTCTGCTGGCCCTGTTTCTGGGCGGCTGCGCGGCGGCAGCGGTGGCGTGGCTCATCGGCCTGCCGGTGCTGCGTCTGAAATCCGACTATCTGGCCATTGCCACTCTGGGCTTCGCGGAGATCATCCGGGCCATTTTCCAGTGGGACCCCCTCGGCCCTGTGACCAACGGCGCCAACGCCTTGAAGAGCTTCCCCACCTTCTCCAGCTTCAATATCCAGAATGCCGACGGCAAGGTGATTCTGCGGCTGTCCACCTTCGTACCGTTTCTGCTGGCGGGGGTGTGCGTGGCGGTGATCGTGCTGCTGATCAACTCCACCTACGGCCGGGCTTTCAAGGCTATCCGGGACGATGAGGTGGCGGCAGAGGCCATGGGCATCAATCTGGCCCGCCACAAGCGGCTGGCCTTCTGCATCAGCTCGTTTTTCGCCGGAGTGGGCGGCGGCCTGTTCGCCATGTTCGCCAATCAGGCGCAGGCCAAGGTGTTCACCACGGCCATGACCTACGAGATCTTGCTGATCGTGGTCATCGGCGGCATCGGCTCCATTTCCGGAAGCTGCATTGCGGCGTTTTTGTACGTGGCGGCCAGCGAGTGGTGGCTGCGGTTTCTGGATACCGAGACCTACATCGGCAGCTTCAAGGTGCCGTTCCTGCGGACTGGCTTCCGCATGGTGGTGTTTTCCGTCATCATCATGGTGGTGGTGCTGTTCTTCCGGAAGGGCATCATGGGAGATAAAGAGTTGCCGGATCTCCTGAAAAAGCGGCAGAAAAAAGCAACGAAGGAGGCGGTACAGCCATGAGTGAGCAGCTTTTGAGACTGGATCACATCACCATGCAGTTCGGCGGCGTTGTGGCTGTGGACGATCTGGAGCTGGTGGTCAACGAGGGGGAGATCGTGGCCCTCATCGGCCCCAACGGCGCGGGAAAAACCACCGCCTTCAATGTCATCACCGGCGTGTACCAGCCCACCAACGGCGCGGTGTGGTTCGATGGGGCAAAGATCATCGAAAACCACCCCCAGGGCAAAATGAAAAAGCAGTACAAGGGCCAGTGCGACGGACTTTACACGGAGACCCTCTCCCCTACCCCGGATAAGATCACCCGGGCGGGCATGGCCCGGACCTTCCAGAACATCCGTTTGTGGAAGACCCAGACGGTGTTCGACAATGTGCTCATCGCCAAGCATTGCCGCTCCACCAGCAGCGTGTTTTCCGCCGCGTTCCGGCTGAACCGGAAGGAGGAAGCGGCCCAGCGGGCACAGGTGGAGGAGCTGCTGGAGATCGTAGGGTTGTCCGATGTGAAAAACGAGTTGGCCACCAGCCTGCCCTACGGCAAGCAGCGGCGGCTGGAAATCGCCCGGGCACTGGCGGCGGAGCCGAAGCTGCTGCTTCTGGATGAGCCGGCCGCCGGCATGAACCCTCAGGAAACGGAGGAGCTGACAGCCTTTATCGGGGAGATCCGGGAAAAATTCAAGATCACGATTCTCCTCATCGAGCACCACATGAATCTGGTCATGGGCATTTCCGACCGCATCTATGTGCTGGATTTCGGCAAGCTGATCGCCCACGGCACACCGGCGGAGATCCAAAAAAATCAGCGCGTCATCGACGCGTATCTGGGGGTGGCTGACGATGCTTAAAATTGAAAACCTCCAGGTCCACTACGGCGGCATTCAGGCCCTCCGGGGCATTTCTCTGGAAGTACCGGACGGCAGGATCGTGACGCTGATCGGTGCCAACGGCGCAGGCAAATCCACCACCCTGCGGACCATCACCGGACTGGTAAAGGCCTCCGGCGGCTCCGTCCAGTGGGACGGGCAGGAGCTGCTGGGCAAGTCCATCGACAAGATCATCTCCACCGGCATCGCCATGAGTCCGGAGGGCCGCCGGGTCTTCCCGGATATGACGGTGCTGGAAAATCTGAAGATCGGGGCCTATCTGCGCCGGGACAAGGCGGAGATTGAAAAAGACATCCAGTGGGTGTACAGCCTGTTTCCCCGTCTGGAGGAACGGAGCTGGCAGCTGGCGGGCACCCTCTCCGGCGGCGAGCAGCAGATGCTGGCCGTGGGCCGTGCCCTCATGTCCCGCCCCAAGCTGATGATGCTGGATGAACCGTCTCTGGGCCTGGCCCCGCTGGTGGTGCAGGACATCTTCTCCATCATCCGGGAGATCAACCGGCAGGGCGTCACGGTGCTGCTGGTGGAACAGAACGCCAACATGGCCCTGAAGATCGCGGACCTCGCCTATGTGCTGGAGACCGGCACCATCACCATGTCCGGCACCGGCTCGGAGCTGCTGGCGGACAGCCGGGTGAAGGAAGCGTATCTGGGAAAAAGCAGCTGATTTCTGCCGAATACACGCAATGCCCGAAGGAACATCTCCTTCGGGCATTTTTCTGCGGGAATCCAACCTTCTGCTGACCGCAAAAAAGCTGCCGGGGAGATCAACTCCCCGGCAGCTCAGCATATCGAAAAAGTCCGGCTGGAGCTGGGCTTTTTCTGATAGATATGGTAGAATGGACAAGGGTGATGAAAGATGCTGGAACGTGGGAAAATGGATCGAGATCTGGTAGAGTTCGTAGTCATAGACCAACTGGTGCCGAGAGACCATCTGCTGAGAAAAATAGATGCGGCGGTAGGTTTTAACCGGCTCTACGAAATGGTAGAACCCCTGTACAGTGAGGATAATGGGCGCCCCAGCATCGACCCTGTGGTGCTGTTCAAGATGGTGCTGATCCAGCATCTGTACGGCCTTCCCTCACTGCGGCGGACAGCGGAAGAAGTCAGCGCAAACAATTGCTATCGCTGGTTTCTCGGTTATCCCTTGCAGGAGGAAACGCCGCATTTTTCCACGGTGAGCTATAACTTCCGGCATCGGTTCACCGAAGAGACCGTGGATCGGGTATTTGTGTGGATTTTGGATGAGGTAGCCAAGGCAGGCTATCAGCATGGTGATCGTCCTGCTGGGTGTGGCGGTTCTGCTGACCTGTTCCCTGCAAAACGGCATTATCCTGCTGGTGATGGCATTCCTTATTAGTCCCTATGGTCTGCCAATGGCTGCCATCTGGCTGCTGGGCAAGGTGCAGGACTTGAAGTTTACCATTCAGGATTTGGTTTATGGATAAAATATGCCACTGATGTTATTTTGCTTTCCATTAAAAATAGGATATACTATCTAAGAATATATTCTGCCGCCGAGTGCGGATAGTTTTAGATAAAGGAGGGCGTGTATGGAAAATCAATTAACGCCAAACAACTCCATGGTTTTGGAAATCCGAGAGCTGCTGGAAAACGCCAGAAAAAATGTTGCACAGCAGGTTAATACGCAGCTTTTGACAACCTACTGGAACATTGGCCGGATTATCGTGGAGTATGAACAGCAAAATCAGATTCGCGCGGATTATGGAAAACAAACCTTAAGGGAACTTTCCAAAGAGCTGACACGGGAATTTGGAAAAGGTTTTTCTCGTTCTAATTTGCAAAATATGCGGGCATTTTATCTTGCTTATGAAAAATGCCAGACAGTGTCTGGCAAATTGTCCTGGTCTCATTACTGTGAACTTTTGAGTATTACGGATGAGAACAAACGCAGCTTTTACGAGAAAGAATCTATCAATTCGGGCTGGTCAGTTCGGGAGCTGAAACGGCAGATTGACAGCTCACTGTATGAACGGCTACTACTTTCCAGCGGAGATGCGAATAAAGAAAAGGTCCTCTCTCTGGCGCAGAAAGGGATTGAAATCAATCAGCCAGCTGACATCATCCGTGATCCCTATGTGTTCGAGTTTTTGGGTGTGCCGGAGAACAAGCCCATATTGGAAAGCGATTTGGAAAACGCTCTTGTCGTACAGATCGAAAAGTTTTTTTTGGAACTTGGACGGGGCTTCATGTTTGTCGGAACCCAGCAGCGCGTGACCCTGAACAATACCCACTACTATGTGGACATGGTATTTTACAATAAAATTCTCCGTGCTTATGTACTGATTGAACTGAAAACGAAAAAACTGACACCAGAGGCTGCCGGTCAACTCAATATGTACTTAAACTACTATGCGGCAGAAGTCAACGACCCTGACGATAACCCGCCTATCGGTATTATCCTCTGTACGGAAAAAGACAGCATCGCGGCGGAATATGCCTTGGGCGGTCTGTCCAACAATATCTTCGCATCCCGGTATGTTCTCTATATGCCGGACAAGGAACAGCTGATTGCTCAGGTAGAGGCTGTCTTGAAAAACTGGCACGATAAGAAAGATAACTGCCATGACTGAAAAAGAACTGATTGGAAAAGTACATTCAGCGGTCTATCATCAATGCCAGCGCCGTGGTTATGCGACTCCGGTAGATGTACTGATGGAGATCGGTGTCCTGCCAAAACAGAAATATGAGGACTGGCGGTTTGGGCGGATTGATTATCTGGAACGGGTATGTACTGTCAATCTGCGCAAACTCTCATTCATCATGCACCAGATGCGGGTGTACGCACAGAAAACTGGCTTAAAACCCTCCTTCTGTTACTACAAGCAGTGGGGTGTAAAAAAGAAAATGCTTATCGGCTTAACTCAGCAAGCCACAACAACTTGATAATGTCCATATTATCGGACAGGTGATATGAGATAATGTTCCCAGAACAAAAAGGGGGCATCACCATGGCACACGCAGCAGCAATCACCTTCAAGGAATTTCGCCACCGTTACAATAGTGAGGACGCTTGCAGGGCGGAATTGTTTCGGCTACGCTTTCCCAATGGGTTTGTATGCCCTAAGTGTGGCTGTGTGGAATACTATCCTATTCAAGGCCGGAATACCTGCCAGTGTCGTTCCTGCCGACACCAGACTTCTGTTACCGCCGGAACGGTCATGCACCGCACGCACCTGCCCTTGACGATCTGGTTCTGGGCGATCTATCTGTGCGCAACGGATAAAAGAGGCATTTCTGCTGTTCAGTTGAGCCGTACACTGGGGATCTGTTACGATTCCGCATGGCATTTACTGAATCGCAGTCGTACCGCTATGGGCCAAAGAGGCGAAAAATATTTGCTTTTCGGCATCGTAGAGCTGGATGACGGCTATGTTGGCGGACCATCTCATAACGGAAAGCGTGGCCGTGGTACAGAAAAAGCCAAGATTGTAGTAGCGGTGTCAAAAGCTGAAAATGGCATGCCTCTGTTTGCCAGGATGAAAGTGGTTGAAAACATACAGGGCAAAACATTGCAGGAGATCATTGACCAGTACTTCGCTCCACAAACGAAGGTAGAATGCAATGGGTATCGGAGTTACATGAATCTGGAAGGCGTGGAGCTGAACGCAAAACGGTACGAGACCAACGATCTGCATTGGCTGCATAAGGCAATCAGCAATCTAAAGGCCTTCCTGCTAGGAACCTATCATGGAAGATGCACCAACCTTCAGGCAAATCTGGATGAATACTGCTTCCGTTTCAACCGCCGTATGACTGGCAATCAGATCTTCCTTCGCTTAACCAGAGCTGTTGCTACTTCTTGTGGTATGCTGAGTTAAGCCGATAAGCACTAAAAAGAAAAATGGGCAGGGACACAAGCCGGTAATTCCGCTGCGGTTCAGCAAAAGCGGAAATCTGGAAATTGAGAAATGGTATGCAACTCATTTTGTGAATACCAAACGGATTGCAGTCTTAAAAGCACAGCAGCCTGTTGAAAATTTAGCTTAACCAAAGGACAGCTCGCACAGCTGTCCTTTTCTTTTTTGGAAAGGAGGCCCTTCTATGGCAACCACACGCATCATGCCCCTGCATATCGGAAAGAGGCGCACTGAGAGCCGAGCAAACAGCGATATTATTGATTATGTGGCAAATCCGCAAAAGACCGACAACGGAAAACTGATTACCGGCTATGGCTGTGACAGCCGGACCGCCGATGTCGAGTTTCTGCTGGCAAAGCGGCAGCATATCGCCGCCACCGGGCGGGTGCGCGGGGCAGACGATGTGATCGCTTACCATGTGCGCCAGTCATTCAAACCCGGTGAGATTACACCGGAGGAAGCAAACCGCCTGGGCGTGGAATTTGCCAAGCGGTTTACCAAGGGCAATCACGCCTTTGTGGTCTGCACCCACATAGACAAATCGCACATCCATAATCACATCATCTGGTCGGCGGTCAATACGGATTGCGACCGGAAGTTCCGTAACTTTTGGGGAAGCACCAGAGCTGTTCGACATTTAGGTGACACCATTTGTATCGAGAACGGATTGTCCATTGTAGAGAATCCCAAGCCCCACGGAAAAAGCTACAACAAATGGCTGGATGATCAGGCCAAGCCCTCCCATCGGGAACATCTGCGTGTGATGATTGACCGTGCGCTGGAGCAAAAGCCCGCTGACTTTGACGCATTGTTGAAACTGCTTACAGAAATGGGCTGTGAAGTATCCCGGCGCGGGAAAGCGATCCGGATCAAAGCACCTGGCTGGAAGAATATAGCCCACATGGGTGACAAGCTGGGGGCCGGGTACAGTGAAGCAGAAATCCGTGCGGTGCTGGCCGGTGAAAAACAGTATACGCCCCGTAAAAATTCCGCCGTGCAGCCGGAGCCGCCCAAGGTCAATCTGCTGGTGGATATTCAGGCAAAATTACAGGCTGGGAAAGGCGCTGGGTATGCGCGCTGGGCCAAGGTTTTTAACCTGAAACAGATGGCGCAGACTGTAAATTTTCTTACCAAACATCAGCTGCTGGATTATGCGGAGCTGGCAGAAAAAGCGGCGGCAGTCACAGCACATCACAATGAGCTTTCGGTGCAGATCAAAGCGGCTGAAAAGCGCATGGCAGAGATCGCTGTTCTGCGTACTCACATCGTAAATTATGCCAAGACCCGTGAGGTCTATGTGGCATACCGCAAGGCGGGTTATTCTCGAAAATTTCGGGAGGAACATGAGGAAGAAATCCTGCTCCATCAGGCAGCCAAAAATGCTTTTGATGAGATGGGCGTGAAGAAGCTGCCCAAGGTTAAGGACTTGCAAGCTGAGTATTCCAAACCGCTGGAGGAAAAGAAGAAAACCTACGCCGAGTACCGGCGCTCCCGTGAAGAAATGCGGGAGCTTTTAACGGCAAAGGCCAATGTGGATCGGGTGCTGAACATGGACGAGGAACAGAAAAAAGAACAGGAAAAAGACCACGGCCAGCGGTGAGCCGGTCATGGTCCAAAGCGTTCGCAGAATGAGCAGCCACAGAATGAAATTCTGTGTTCAAAGGGGTTTGGGGGCGCTGCCCCGGGCAAGCAAAGCGGAGGGGAAATCACGGCAGGATTTTTCCCTCTGCGGGCCGAGTGTATTAACACCGGCATTGCTTGCCCCTTTTGCGTCTTTGCATGGATGTATGCGTTGCTGCTCGCTTTCCGTCCGTTATTTTTTCTCGATCAGCTCTTGTAAATCCCGCTTGACCTGGGTATAAGTCAAGGCGGGAATGGGAATGGAGATACCTGAAATCAGCTCCGCTTCAAACCGCCGCAGGGCGACAATATACAGCGTGTTCACAAGATAGCCCCGCCGCAGTGGGTAAAACACTTCCGGCAATCTCTCTTTCAGTTCCCGGTAGATATAATTGCAACTCACGACCCGGTCAACGCAAACTAATTCCGTCCGTTTATCCCGGCTCTTGGCGTACAGAATGGTATAGGGATTGACATACACCGTCTGATTGCCGCTGGGAAACGCTATGCGCCGGCCGGCGGGCTGTTCCAGCAGCAGATTGCGGACAAACCGCGTCGTGTTCATATCCATCTTCAAAATGCCGCGCTCGCCCTCAATGTCCGGCTGGGTGTACTCATAGGAATTGTGCTGATGTACCAGTTTCAGCTCGCCGCCGATCAACCGCCAGCCGATGGTAAAATAGTTGACGGCCCCAAGCTGGTTTTGCCTGCTTCTCACCGCGATCCGGCCGCAGACCTGCGCTGCCGTTTCGCCCAGCGGGACAGGGTAATATTCTTCCGACACTACATCGGCCGCCTCGCCCTCAAAGCCCTTGAAATGTTCCCGTATCGCGCTGCCGCCAAAGAGCATTGGCTCGCCGGTGCCGAGGTAGATGCTGTCCGGGCAGAGATAGTCAAACCACCGTTCCAAATCCCCCGCATAGTGGGCGTGAAACAGCTCTTTTGTGAGCGCGGTAATTTCCTCTAAATTGATTTGCTTCTGCTTTTTTTCCTTTGCCATAATTTGTTCCCCTAAACTGCACCCTGTAGAATGGACCCCTTGTCTGTTTCCATTGTACCAAAATACGGCGGGCAGCGCAAGAGAAAACACATCATTCACGCCGTATTACACTTCATTCGTTCCAAACCTATTGACACGCAAAACGCTGAATCGTAAAATACAGGGAAAGGGAAAATTATGCGCTTTTTTGCGAGAAAAGGGGTTGACAAACTATGCAATATACTTACGACAGACAGAATAAGTCTGTCCTTTTTTGCTGTCAAAACAATTTTTATGTTGAGCAGACGGGCGTATTGCGTCCACGGCTTTTCCGTGGGCGTGATGCTCCTTTTTCTATTGCGACAAAATCATTCCAAAGGAGGATAACCTATGAAACCACAAAATAAGAAACGGTTCAGGGCGGCTGTGCTGCTGCTCATTCTGCTGTTTGTCCTCTCCGCCTGTTCCCGCGGGCAGAGTGAAAGCAGTCCGCCGGAGAGCAGCCCGCCCGTATCAACAGAGCAGGAAGAAACCGCGCAGCCGGAAACAGAGCAGCCGGAGACACCGGACGTTGCCGCAAATGAAGCCGTTCTCTATATCGGCACAAGGGACGGTGGCTTTACCGAATACCCTATGACCTATGAAGGCACTCTGACACCGGAGATTTTAATTGCAGGGATTGCCGATCTGACCGGCTGGGATATGACCCTTGCCGAAAATGTAACCACCGGCAAAGGCGGCATGAGCGTATGCTTTGCGGACAGTTCCGCACTCTTTAACGGGCCGCCTGACCCGCAGAACGAAGAATTCTTTATGTTCGATGCGGAGCAGCTTGCACAGACCATTTTGGACAGCACCCAAAAGACGCTGCAAATGGGATTTACCGGCGAGGGCGGTGACCCGGACGCGCTGGATATTTACTACTACATGGAGGGCGAGAAGCCGCTGGAACTGCCGGACATCGGCAGGGAATGGCCGCTGGATCAGCCCTATGCGTGGTAAAACCTGATTGAAACAACAAATAAGGAGAAGTATCATGCGAACAAGAAAACGATCATTGAGCCTGCTGCTCTGCGGCGCATTGCTGTTTTCCCTCTGCCCCCAGACAGCATCTGCTGTAAGCATACCGAAAACTGGGGCGGAAAGCAGCGGCTTATGCGAACACCACACAGAACACAACGCCGACTGCGGCTATACCGAGGGCATCGAGGGGACGCCCTGCAATCACGAACACACCGAGGACTGCTATACCCTTGTGACCGAGTGCGTCCACAAGCATACAGAGGACTGCTACCCGGCGGAAAGCGTGTCGGACAATACGCCACCCCGTCCGATGCGGAAAATCGGGGGCCGGTAAACTGCACCCACGAGTGCAGCGAGGAAAACGGCTGTATCAAAAAGGGGCTGGATTGCCAGCATGAGCTATCGAACGAATAGGCACAGTTGCTATGACCTGGAATATCATTTGGTTGTAGTAACAAAATATAGACATCCGGTCATAAACGGAGCCTTTAAGGACCGGCTCACAGAACTGACGTATCGTATCTTTGAGGAGAACTTCCAGTGCTACGTGAATGAGGTAAACACCGATAAGGACCACATCCATATTCTCTTCGAGGCACCGCCTCAAGTGGCTTTGTCCTCCCTGGTCTGTTCCTACAAGACGGTAACGGCAAGACTACTCAGAAAAGAATTCGCCGAATACCTTGCTCCGTTCTATTGGAAACCCTACCTCTGGAGTCGTTCGTATTTTGTTTGCACTGTGAGTGAACGCAACCACGAACTTATTACCGAGTATATACGAAACCAGAGGAATAAGGAAAAAGGCTAACCCCTCCCAAACTGCTTTGGAAGAGGTGTGCGCCTTTTATTAATCAATTTTCCAAGTCTCAATTTCTGCCCGGCAAAAATTTAAACACTTTGTCCCGCTTACTTCACAGCTTGGTTGGCCTGTATCACCAGAACTGGCTGATCTGCACACCCAAGCTCTGCCCTTTGCGGCAAGTGCCTCTGCCGCTCAGTCCAGCGCCGCCAGCAGCTGTCAAGACAGTTCGCACTCACTTTTCTTACCGAAGCCCTATCAGAAAAAATGAGAAAAGGTGCTTGCGCAGCTCTGTTTTTTCTCCGGCGGTGTTTGACAACGCCCCGCCCTGC
The DNA here is from genome assembly GCF_014297285.1 of Dysosmobacter segnis. Classification (GTDB taxonomy): domain Bacteria; phylum Bacillota; class Clostridia; order Oscillospirales; family Oscillospiraceae; genus Oscillibacter; species Oscillibacter segnis. The sequence continues at coordinate 10,000 of NZ_JACOQI010000023.1, read as the reverse complement.
GGTATAATAACCCTATCATAAATCTGCCGGAAACGGCGCAGTTCAAAGGAAGGATGACGTGCTATGACCATGGATACCAAAGCTCTGCTGGCGGAGGCGGAAGCCCTGAAGCCCCAGCTTCTGACGGATCGCCGGACCCTGCACAGGGACCCGGAGGTGGGCCCCTCCCTGCCCCGCACTGCCGCCTATGTGACGGAACGGCTGATGGCGCTGGGGTATACGCCCCGCCCGCTGGCCGGGGGCGTGGTGGCGGACACCACTGGTGAGGACACCGGCCGGTGCGTGCTGCTCCGGGCGGATATGGACGCTCTCCGGGTCCGGGAGGCCACGGGGCTGGATTTTCAGTCGGAAAACGGCGCCATGCACGCCTGCGGCCACGATATGCACGCCGCCATGCTGTTAGGCGCCGCCGCTTTACTCAAGCGGCATCAGGCGGACTTGAAGGGTACGGTGCGGCTGGTGTTCCAGCCGGATGAGGAGGGCTTCACCGGGGCCAAGTCCATACTGGAAGCCGGGGTCCTGAAGGATGCGCCGACGCCCCAAGCGGCGTTGGCCCTCCACGTCAACTCCGGTACTCCCTCCGGCATGGTGCTCTGCGGCCGGGGGACGTTCATGGCGGGCTGCACCCTGTTCCGGATCTCCGTCCGGGGCACCGGCTGCCACGGGGCCATGCCGGAGACCGGCGTGGATCCCATCAACATCGCCGCCCACATCTATCTTGCCTTGCAGGCGCTGACTGCCCGGGAGATCTCCGCCAAGGAGCCTGCCGTGGTGACGGTGGGCCGGTTCCAGGGGGGACAGGCCCCCAACATCATCCCGGAGGAAGCGGTGATGGAGGGTACCATCCGCACCTTTGACCGGGAACTCACCGCCCGGATCATGGAGCGCATCCAAGCCATCGCGGAAAACACAGCGGCGGCCTTCCGTGGCAGCGCCACGGTGGAGGAGATCGCCTCCGCGCCGCCGCTGGTAAACGATCCCGCCCTGATGGACCGGGTCGCGGGCTGGGCGGAGGAGCTGGCTGGCAAGGAGCGGGTGTACCGTCTGGATCAGGGGGGCATGGGCTCCGAGGACTTCGCCTCCTTCACCTATGAGCTGCCCTGCGCCTACCTGCTGCTGGGGGCCGGAACGCCGCAGGAGGACCCCCGCTACGGCAAGCCCATGCACAACGAGGCGGTGGTGTTCAACGAGGACGTTCTCCCCACCGGCGCAGCGCTCCACACCCTGTTCGCCCTGCGGATGCTGGCGCAGGAAACCTGAGCCGTCCCCTCCCCTTTTTGCGGCAAATTCAGACTTTGTTCACCAAAGGCAGCGCCGCCGGTGGTAGTCTATGGGCAGAAAAGAGGGGGAACACATATGGAAGAAAAAAAGAAAGGCGGCAAGCGGGCCGCGCCCAACCGCCGTGGCTGGCTGCTGGCGGTGCTGGTATTGGCGGGCCTGGGGATCTGGGGTATTCTGGAATGGCGGGCCCATACCGCGCCGGGGCCGGGCATCTCCGTCAACGAGGAAGCCCTGACCCGCAGGGAGCCGTTTTACCAATATGACGCCCCCGGCGTCACCGCCCGGGCCGGAGTGGACGTTTCCAGCTATCAAGGTGTCGTGGACTGGCCCGCCGTGAAGGCCGCCGGGGCGGACTTCGCCATGCTGCGGGTTGGCTTCCGGGGCTACGGCACCGGGGCTTTGGTGGAGGACAACGCCTTCGCCCAGAACGCCGCCGACGCCGCCAATGCGGGGCTGACGGTGGGCGTTTACTTCTACTCTCAGGCCGTCACGGAGGAGGAAGCCGCCGAGGAAGCCCGATTCGTGGTGGAGCGGCTCCGGGGGACGAACGTCAGCGGCCCCATCGCCTATGATCTGGAATTTTACACGGCGGACGAGGCCCGGACCGACGATCTCACCGGCGAACAGGCCACCCAGAACGCCATCGCCTTCTGCGACGTGATCCGTCAGGCGGGCTATGAGCCGGTGGTCTACATGAACCTCCACTGGGCCGGAAGTATGTACGGCATGGAGGAGCTGGCGCACCTGCCGGTCTGGCTGGCCAGCTACGGCCCCGTCCCGGCGCTGGACCGGGGCGTGACCCTCTGGCAGTACAGCGAGAGCGGCGTTGTGGACGGCATCGAGGGTCCTGTGGATCTGGACCTGTGGTTCACCAAGGAATAGCGCCCCTCAACTCCCCGCGAAAAAAGACGATTTTCATGCGCCGCCCCGCAGCGGCCCCCAAAAAGATCAATGACCAAGGAGGTCCCCTATGCGGCTTTCTATCAAAACCTGCACATTGGATATGCCCTTTGCGGCCATGCTGGATTTCTGCGTGGCGCAGGGCGTTCAGGCCGTGGAGACCGGCACCGGCAACTGGTCCGGCGCGCCCCACATCGACTTGGACGAACTGCTCGGCTCCGAAACGGCCCGGCAGCGCTGGATGGACCAGCTTCGCCGCCGGGATATCGCCCTGTGCGCCCTGAACTGCTCCGGCAATCCCCTCGCCTTCCAGAAGGACTGGGAGGTGACGGAGAAAACCTTCCGTCTGGCGAAGCTGCTGGGCGTGGAGAAGATCGTGATGATGAGCGGCCTGCCCGCCGGCTGTCCCGGCGACAAGACCCCCGTCTGGATCACCACCAGTTGGCCGCCGGAGACCCAGGACATTCTGGACTACCAGTGGAACGAGGTGGCCATCCCCAAGTGGAAGGAGCTGGTCCGTATGGCGGAGGACTGCGGCATCCGTCAGATCGCGCTGGAAAACCACGGGATGCAGCTGGTGTACAACCCGGAGACCCTGTTCCGCCTGCGGGAAGCCGTGGGCCCTTTGGTGGGCATGAATCTGGACCCCTCCCACCTGTTCTGGATGGGCGGCGACCCCATCGAGGCCGCCCGGGTGCTGGGGGAGCAGGGCGCTCTCTACCACGTCCACGGCAAGGACTCCCGCCCGGAGCGGCGGATGGCCGGACCAAACGGCCTTTTGGACACGAAGCCCATCGACCAGTTCCGCACGCGTTCGTGGAATTACGTGGCCGTGGGCTGCGGCCACGGCGCCCAGTGGTGGAAGGAGTTTTTCTCCACCGTGCGGATGGCGGGCTACGACGGCGACGTATCTCTGGAAATGGAGGACCTGACCATGCCCATGCTGGAGGGCCACCTGACCTCCCTCCGGGTGTTAAAGGAAGCGCTGGTGCTGTAACATCGCATGAGTCGGTCTCTGTAAATTCCCCCAATAAAAGTCATAGGAGGCGTGTCTGTTGACACGCCTCCTGCGAGACTGTCGATAAAGTAGTAAATTCTCCGCGACGGTAAGGAAGGGTGTGCGCGGGAAACCCAAGAGGGGTGTCCCGCGCCATTAAAATCCTAAGTTTTCAGAACTTTTATGAAGTTCTGAAAACTTGCTCAGCGGGGAGAAAAGACTTTTTCGACACGCTGATAGGAGGCGTGTCTGTTGACACGCCTCCTATGTTCTTATATTTCTTGCATTTCCGGTCTTTTCCCTGGGCAGGCTGATGGGAAAATGTCCCGTACAGGGAAAATTTCCCCATCTATTGCTGTAACACTGTTCCGCTTTACAGCAGGCCCTGCAGGAAGATCACAACGATCAGCGCCGGCAGAATGAACTGGAAATAGGGCTTCAGCCACTTGGCGAATTTCAGGCCCTTGCCCTTGTTGGCCTCCGCCACATACTTGTCGAAGCCCCAGCCCCACTTGCTGACGCAGAACAGCAGATACACCAGAGAGCCGATGGGCAGCAGCAGGTTACTCACGAGGAAGTCTTCGCTGTCCAGCACGTCCTTGCCCAGAATGGGATGGAAATCGCTCCAGATGTTGTAGCCGAACACGCAGGGCAGGCTCAGGAGGGCCAGCAGTACGCCGTTGATAAGCACGGCCTTCTTGCGGCTGATGCCGAAGGTGTCCATGCAGACGGCCAGAATGTTCTCAAACACCGCCAGCACCGTGGAGAAGCTGGCGAACACCATGAACAGGAAGAACAGCGTGCCCCAGAAGCGACCGCCGGACATGTTCACGAACAGAGGCGGCAGGGTCTGAAAGATCAGCGCGGGGCCTTCACCGGGCGCAACGCCGAAGGTGAAGCAAGCAGGGAAAATGATGGCGCCCGCCATGAGGGCCACGAAGGTATCCAGAATGCAGATGCGGACAGCCTCGCCGGGGAGGGTCTGCTCGTCGCTCATGTAACTGCCGAAGATCTCCATGGCGCCGATGCCCAGAGACAGGGTGAAGAACGCCTGATTCATCGCGTCGGTGATGAGGCTGCCGAGACCGTGCTCCCGGATGGTGTCCACGGAGGGCAGCAGGTAGAACTTCATGCCCTCCGCCGCGCCGGAGAGGGTCAGGCTGTGGACCGCCAGCACCACGATCAGTGCCAGCAGGCAGATCATCATGACCTTGGTCACCCGCTCCAGACCCTTCTGAAGGCCGAAGCTGCACACGATCAGGCCGGTGACCACCACCAGCTCCGTGAAGATGGCCATGGAGCCGGGGCTGCCCAGCATGGTGCCGAACATCCCGGAGATCTCGTCGCCGGTCATACCGGCGTGAAAGCCGCCGGTGAGGAATTTGCCGAAGTAGTTCACCATCCAGCCGGTGACGGTGGTGTAATACATCATCAGCAGATAGCAGCCCGCCAGACAGAACCAGCCGTGGATGTGCCACTTGGAGCCGGGCTTTTCCAGATTCTTGTAGGCCAGCACGGCGCTCTTGCGGCCGCCGCGGCCCACCGCCAGTTCCATGGTCATCACGGGGACGCCCAACAGCAGCAGGCACACCAGATAGAACAGGACGAAGTAGCCGCCGCCGTTCTTGCCGGTGATATAGGGGAAGCGCCACACGTTGCCGATGCCGATGGCGCAGCCCGCGCTCACCAGCAGGAAGCCCAGCCGGGAGCCGAAGGATTCTCTTTGCATTTCTAAGTACCTCGCTTACACACAACAAATATGCACTTATCTTAGCGGAAAAAACCCCCCTTTACAAGGGGGATTTCTTCATGATAAAATAAGAAAAACTTATTTTGTGTCGTGGGAGGGCATTATGAATCGAAATCAGCTGAAATATTTCGTGGCCGCGGCGGAGAGCCGCAGCTTCACGAAGGCCGCCGAACAGTTCTACATTTCCCAGACCGCCATCACCCAGCAGATCCGTCTGCTGGAGGAGGCGCTGGGCTGTCCCCTCTTTGACCGGAGCACCCGGCCCGTGAGCCTGACCCCCGCGGGGACCATCTTCCTCCGGGAGGCCAAGGGGATCTTAGAGCGGATGAGCCGGGCGCAGGAGCGGGTCCATGACGCCTCCACCGGACTCTCCGGCACACTGCGGGTAGGCTACGTCCGGGGGTACGAGCGCAGCGACCTGTCCGCCCATGTCCGCCAATTCCACCAGCAGAACAGCAACGTGCTCATCACCTTTTACCGCTGCTCCACCGACGCGTTGGCGGCGGGGCTGCTGCACCATGAATATGACATCATTTTCACCTGGGACAGTACCAACCTGAAAACCCAGGAGGGCGTGGCCTGCCGCACCGTGGAAAAGGCCCGGTTGGTGGTGGCGCTGTACGCCGGACACCCGCTGGCCCAGCGACAGCAGCTCCGGCGGCAGGAGCTGCGGGGAGAGGCCATCCTCTATATGTCCCCTGACGCCGCCGACGATTCCTACGGCGACGCCTTTTTCATGCAGCTTTACAACGAGGCGGGCTACAAGCCCAACATCCTCTTCCGCTCCGCCGACACGGAGAGCATCCTCATGATGGTCTCCGCCGAGGAAGGCATTTCCATCCTCCCCGCCTACTGCGTGGAAAAGCTCTACAACGCCGACAATCTGGTGTTTGTCCCCCTCATCGGCGAGGGAGAGGTGGAGGAAATCATCGCCGCGTGGCAGACCACCAACCCCAACCCCGCGCTGGCCCGGTTTCTGGCTATGACTCCTCCCCAATGGGAATGAGCCGTCCCGTGTCCGCCCCGACCCGGTGAGAAATGGAGAGCACCGTCCGGTCCGCCGTAGCCCGCTTCAAGGCCCGCAGCACCGCCCGCTCCGTCTCCGCGTCCAGATTGGCTGTGATCTCGTCCAGCAAAAGCAGCTTGGGGTCCGCCGCCACCGCCCGGGCGATGGACAACAGCTGCCACTGTCCCTGAGAGAAAATGTCCGGGGTGCAGGGGGTGTCATAGCCCTGCGGCAGGGCGCCGATGGCCTCCGCCAGTCCCGCCAGCTCCGCGGCCCGGCGGACCTGCCCCTCCGTGATGGTGTCATCATACAGGGTGATCTGGTCCCGGACGGTGCCGGGGACCGGATGGAACCGCTGCTCCACATAGCCGTACAGTGCCCGTCGCTGCGGGCCGGTGAGGGACCGGGGATCCACGCCCTGAATCCGGACGGTGCCCCGCCGGGGGGCATACAGCCCCAGCACCAGCTTGAACACGGTGCTCTTTCCCGCGCCGGTCCGACCGGACAGGGTAGCCAGCTCTCCCTCCCGGATCTCCATATTTAAGTGGTGCAGAACGTTCTGCCCCGCCTCATAGCCGAAGTCCACATCCCGCAGCTCCACCATGGGAGCGGCGGGATTTTCCGTTTCCGGGGCCACAGTCTCCTGCTCCGGCTGGGCCAGAAAGTCATTGATCCGGCGAACGCCCGCCACAGCGGACTGGATGGTCTGGATCTCCATGCCCAGACTTTCCAACGGGGAAAAGATCTGGCTGATGTAGTTCATCACCGTCACGGCGGTACCGGCGGTCATGCCGAACAGCGTCAGCACCGCCGGGTCTCCGGAGGCGGACAGCAGCATGACCGCGCCCACCACAGCGGCGTTCACCGTGAGGATCACGGGGGAATACAGGGCGTCATAGAAGTTGGTGCCCTCAATGGCCCGGTAGCTCTCCCCCAGTGCACCGTCATACCGGGTCTCCATGTAGGTCTCCTTGCCCAGCGTGCGGATGGTGCGGAGATTCCGCACCGTCTCCGGCACATATCCGGAGGCCCGGCTCACCGCCTTCCGGTTTTTCAGCTGATTGTGCAGCATCCGCTTCTGGACGAACCGGGTAAAGAGGAACAGCACCGGCAGCAGCGCCAGCAGAAGATAGGCAAGCCCCCGGCTGCACTGCCACACCACCACCAGAATACTGAGGATCCGGCAGGCGTCCGCTGCCATACTGATGATCCCGGCGGTGAACAGGGTCTCCACCGTGTCCACATCCCCCACGAAGCGGGACACCAGCGCCCCCGGCTCCTGACGGTTCAGTTCGTCGGCGGGCAGGCGGCCCTCCTTTTCCATCAGACGGCTCCGCAGGGCGTGGGTGGTTTTCTGGCCGAATACCGTCAACGCGCTCTCCCGGGCGGATTCCAGCCCTCCCGCCAATGCGGTGAAGGCCAGATACCACAGGGGCAGGCGGAGGGTCAGCCTCTCCCCGGCGGTGAGGCCGTCCACAATGCGGCCCAGCACCAGCGGCGGCACCAGCGCCGCGCCTACGGCCCCTGCCACCACCGCCAGAATGGTAAGGGACAGCCAGAGGTGGCCTTTCACCGTTTCCAGTACCACAGTCCCCACATGGACTGCTTTTTTGCGGTCATTCATGGCTGTTCTCCTCCCTCTGCGCGTCAAACTGCGCCGCGTAATCCGGGGTATTCCCCACCAATTCCTCGTGGGTCCCCACCTTGGCCTCCCCGTTTTCCAGCCAGATCACCCGATCCAGTTCCGGGAACAGGTACAGCCGGTGAGAGATCAGAATCACCACACTGTCCGCCGCCAAACGCCGCAGATGGGCGAAGATCTCCGTCTCCGTGGCCCGGTCCAGCGCCGAAAAGGGATCGTCCAGAATCAGCAGAGGCCTTTGATGGGCCAGCGTCCGGGCCAGCGCCAGCCGCTGGGCCTGACCGCCGGAAAGCCGGACGCCGCCGGTGCCCACCCGGGTCTCCAGCCCCTCCGTCATGGCCGCCACTTCGCCGTCCAGACACACAGCCCGGAGGTAATCCATGGGATCGCCCGTGTCTCCCAGCAGCACATTTTCCAGGATCGTGCCGCTGAACAGCTCCGGATCGTGGCCCAGATACCCCACGAGGCCCGTCAGCTCCCAGGGGGACAGCTCCGCCAGCTCTCGGCCGTCCAGCCGGATGCTGCCGCCGTAGGGCTGCTCGCAGAGGAACGCCTTGCCCAGCGTGGATTTGCCGCAGGCCACCGGCCCGGTGACGCCGATGATCTGCCCCCGGCAGGCGGTCAGATCCAGCCCGGAGAACAGCGGCGCGTCACCGGGATAGCCGCAGGTGAGGTCCCGGATCTCCAAACGCTCCACCCTGCCGGCGGAAACGGCAGGCACGGCGGGGATCTCCCGCATCAGGGGCTGGATCCGCTTCCAGGACACCTGCGCCTTGTGGACTGCGTTGAACAGCTTCGCCGCCTTGGAAGATTTGGTGGCCAGCTTGGTAAAGCAGGCCAGAAACGTGGTGAATTTCGCGATGGACCAGACCGTCCAGCCGGTGCCCAGCACGTTTTTCCCGCCGAAATACAGGATCAGCGCCGCGCCGATCATGGAGAGCACCCGGTACAGCGGCGGCAGGGACGCTGTCCACAGGTTTGCCTTTACAGCGGCGTGTTCGTAAGCGGTGAGGTGCTCCTCATAGGCCGCCCGGCGTTCCTCCTCCCGGCCAAAGACCCGGTAGGTCAGGGCGTTGACCGCCCGATCCATGGTGGCGGCGTTCAAGACCCCGGCCTGCTCCTTGAAGGCCGCGCCGGTGCGCTGGACGGGCCGCTTCATCCGTTCCGCCAACGCGTAGCTCCCCGGCAAAAAGGCCATGGACAGCAGCGCCAGCCGCCAGTCATACCACAGCAGCATCCCGGCATAGGCTGCCAAGGCCACGCCGGTGTCAAATACCTCCGTGGTGAATTTCCGCATCCCCTCGGCGCAGTCGTCCACGTCGGAAATGGCCTTGGTCAGCACCGTTCCCGCGCCCTGACGCTCCAAGTCCCCCCGATCCGACCGGACCAGCGCGCCGTACAGGACCCGCTTCATACGGCGGTTTACCTTGTTGGCAAAGCGCCGGACATAGAACCGCTTCAAAAACCGAAGTCCCTGCACCGCGGCGATGACGGCGATGTACCCCGCCGCCAGAGAGACCATGACGGAAAAGCTGTTCTCTCCCAAGAGGATCCGGGCCAGCGTTTCCGTCATCTGTCCCTCGAACCACGGGCCTGCCACCAGACCTATATTATAGAGGAGACCCGTCACGGTGATGACCGCCAGCACCCCGGATTCTGCCCGGAAATAGGAGCTGACCCGGTCCGGCGGAAGCTGTCGCTTACTCATGGCGCTCCCCCTCTCCCTGCTCCGTCAGGGCCGTGATGTGGGGGAAACCCGCCCGGCTCTCCTGCTTGGAACGGCGATAGATAGTGTCCAGCGTTTTGCAGAAAGCGACCTTCTCCGCCTCCGGCAGCTCCGCCAACAGCCATTCATAAAAGGTGGTCTCCACCTGCGCCTTGGAGTTCCGCAGGCCCTCCGCCTTTTCCGTGGCGAAAAGAAGCTGGCTGCGGCCGTCCTTGGGGTTGGCCTGCCGGATCAGATAGCCCTTGGCCTCCAGACTGGCCGCACGGCGGGCGGCGGCTCCCTTGTCTACCCGGAGCTGCTCCCGGACCTCCGCCTGCGTGATGCCGGGATGGTGGCGCACCAGATGGATGAAATCGTATTCCGCTGTGCCGATGCCGTCCTCCTTCAGCGTCCGGACGGCCAGCTTGCTGGCCTCCCGTGCGATTTTCGTGATCTTGCGCTCTGTGAGATCCATTGTTGCGGCAAGGGTACACCGTCCAATGTGAAGCATTGGGCGGTGAGGAATTGCCGTTCCCTCCTTTCGTGTATTAAAGTTAAGCAATTAAATAACCCGTGGATTTTTCTACGGGTTTTAATTTCTTGAAAGAGATACCGTCCTTTATCATTTTCCCGTTTATCGTTTTAATGGTAAAGATTCCGGTAGTTCTTCTTCCCCAAATGAAGCAGTCCTGTCCGTTAAATTGGACTTTGTCAAAAAG
>NZ_JACOQI010000022.1 GCF_014297285.1 Dysosmobacter segnis | reverse complement strand
AGATCTCCAATGCTTTGTTTGAGGCGGCCAAACAATCCGTTTTGCCGCCTCTGCTTTGCTATGCTCTTTTTCCACCCGCAAATTTTCTTTCAATTGGGGCTTGACTTTTTAGCAGGTTTTATGCGGCGCAATTTTTGTGGTCAGCCCATGGTGCCGATTTTGTTGCCGTTCTCGTACATATCCTCGGCATACTCGACATGATTGGGGCCTTCGCTTTGTATCCAGCCAAAGCCGGGGACATAGACCATATCCGCCAGTTCATTATCGTTAGCTATTGGCTCCGGTGCCGATTTAGGTTCAGGTTGCGTGGGCTGTACCGGGGCGGAATCTGTCTGCGTATGAGGTGCAGATTCTTGTTCTGCCTCGACATCATCTTCTATTTCCGGTGCAGGAATGGGCACCTCCTCGGCAGCCACTTCCGGGGTTGATTCAGCTTTCAGCACTCCCGATTCTTGCTTTTCTGTGATTACTTGCAATATTAGTTCATCCGGTTCCGGAAGAGTCGGCTGTAGGGTGGTCACGGCGGTCGTTTCGCTCGGCGCGGGTGGTTTCTCGACCTTTTCGGCCTGCGGCCACACGGCGGCACACAGGGCGAGACAGGCGGCGAATGTAGCAGTGATGATGATTCTATTTTTCATTTTGTTTCCTCCTCTTTGAGTGTAAAATGATTGATTTCTGTGGACAACTCACCTTTTGAGGAATAGCTATCAGAACTTCAGAAGATTATCCAGAATATTTGCCGCCTGCTGCAGCTCGTCCCGAGTGGCTTCCTTTGGCATATCTTCATCCTTTTGCGCCTTGTGCTGCAGATAGGGTTCATAGTTCTGCCGGGTGATCGTCGGTCGGTAGTGACCCAGCATCTGCGCCAACTCCTTGGCATCCATGCCGTTCTTTAGAGCGAGGATGGCGCAGGTATGACGGAGATCCACATACCGAATGTGGTCGATGCCCGCTTCCTTGATGATCTCATTGTGCATCCGGCGCACCATCTGCGGCGAGTAGGGTTTCAGCGTGGCCGGGTGCATAAACATGAGCGGGCTGCTGGGGTGCTTGCTGTGCTCCATGATGAGAAGGTCGACCACCTCCGGAGTCAGCCTTATTGACCTCGTCTGGCTACCGTACTCTACCAGCTCTCGCCGTACCACGGCACGTTTTTCTGCGATGGTCAGCGTCCGACTTTCGATGTCCAGGTCGCTCCATTTCAGGGCGATTAGCTCGCCTTGGCGTAGACCTGTCGTCAGCGCCAGCATGAACATGGGGAGGTAGCCCAGCCACTCGGCAGCATCCAGATAGTCCTCCATTTCCAGAGGCGTCATGATATTTGCTTTCACCGTTGTGGACTTGCGGTAGCGGAATGCCTTGGCGGGATTCTCTGTTAGGAGACCGTCCCGTATGGCTTGATCCAAGCATTGCTGAAGCAGGCGGTGGATGTGCCGCATGGTTTCTTCTCCCAAGCCAGAGCTGCCGGTTCGATGATTGCCGAAGCGCTTCCGTTCCTCCAGAAATTCTCCAACCATCTCCGATGTCAATTCAGAGAGCGGTATATCACCCAAACCGGGGAGAATATGGTTTTTGAATACATAGTTGTGTGCCGCATAGGTAGTTGGTCTGCTCTGATGCTTATCATAGGTTTCCTGCCAGAAGAGGATGTATTCCCGGAGCGTCATATCCCCACCTCCATGCACTGACGCTGTAAGTCTCGAAAGGCCACCCACGGGAGCCTTGCCTGTTTCAGAATCTTCTTGTGCAGATAGTAGAACTCGTGGAGCTTGTACGGCGCTCTGGTCTTGGCATTGAGGAACACATGAGGCGAGTTGGTTTCCGGTATCCGCTCAAGAAGAAGTGCCGTCTTGTCATTGAGCGTCAACAGACGTTGGCCTTTGAGGATGTACTTGTAGCGGATATGAAAATCGGCCCACGACAAGGTGATCAGTTCACATTGCCGCAGGCCGCTTGATAGTCCTGTATAGATGATGGGAAGTACGCCGAGCTGCTCCGCTGCGTTCAGGTAACGCTGGAGCTGCCCCAATCGCAGAGGGGTTGTTTTGTATTCCTCTGTCTTGGACTCCTGGCAGAGCCGCACCGGGTTGCAGGGAATGAGTTGGTCCTGTGCCGCTTCGTCCATGCACCGGCGCAGGAGCAGGTGGACACACCAGACGCTTCTGGCGCCGAGTCCCTGGCTTCGCAGGCTGTTGTAGAAATCCGTTACCACCTGCTCCGTCAGGTCAGAGAGTGCCACACTCCCGATACCGGGGAGGATGTGGCTGTAAATCAGATTGCGGTACCCGCCCTCGGTGTTGCCGTTCCATTTGCGTCGGTTCGCGGTGAACCAGTAGTCGCACCATTGCCCGACCGTCAGCTTGTTTTCTTTCTGCATATTATCGCCTCCTTTTGGCAAACGAACAATATCACAGAAAGCAGGAAATAGCTACTGAAAAGAACGGCATATCTTCAGGAAAATAACTGTTCCGAATAACGCCGGCATTATTCGGAATAATATAGTTGATTTTATTCGGAGCAGCGGTTATAATATTCTTGACAAACTGCAATGGAGGTGTTCCAATATGACGATCAAAGAAGCGGCTGCCGCTTGGGGGATCACCGAACGGCGGGTCAATGCGCTTTGCAAAGCCGGACGCATTTCCGGCGCGTATAAGGAGGGCAGGCAGTGGTTCATCCCGGACGGTACTCAAAAGCCGATGGATAAGCGTGGCCGCCGGAGTACCGGGAAGCCCGCAGTGTCATCAGCGCGCAAGCCCTTGCCTATCGGTGTGTCTGATTACCGGGATGCCTGCAAGAACTACTACTATGTGGACAAGACCCTGATGATCAAGGAATTTCTGGATGAGCGCCCCAAGGTATCCCTGTTCACCCGTCCCAGACGTTTTGGCAAGACACTGAACATGGACATGCTCCGCACATTCTTCGAAAAGACGACCGAGGACACATCCGTTTACTTCAGAGACAAGAAAATCTGGTTCTGCGGAGAATCCTACCGTGTCCATCACAGAAAGTATCCTGTGATTTTTCTGTCTTTTAAGGATGTGAAATATACTTCTTGGGAAGAAACCTATCAGACGCTCCAAAAGCTGATCGCGCAGGAATTCCGCCGTCACGATGAATTGGCCTCCAGTTCTGCGCTCAGTAATTACGAAAAAGAGGAATATTCCCTTCTCGCAACAGAAGCCGCTGACGAAGTGGAATATCAAATGTCCCTGCGGACACTGACGCTGCTCCTCCATAAGCACCACAATGTCGCACCTATCGTCATCATTGACGAATATGATACTCCCATTCAGCAGGGCCATGTGAGCGGCTTCTACGACACGATCATCGGATTCATGCGAAACCTGTTCTCCGGCGGTCTGAAGGACAATCCGCATCTGAGCTATGGTTTCCTGACTGGCATCCTGCGTGTTGCAAAGGAGAGTATCTTCAGCGGTCTGAACAATCTGAAAATCAATTCTATCTTGGATGAACGTTATAGCGAGTATTTTGGTTTCACCTCGGACGAAGTGCGTGAGATGGCGGAATACTACAGCGCATCTGATAAGTATCAGGAGCTCTGCGATTGGTATGATGGGTACCGCTTCGGTAATGCAGAGATTTTTAATCCCTGGTCTGTCATTGGATACTTCAACAATAACTGCCGTCCCAAAGCATTTTGGCAGTCCACCGGAAGCAACGACATCATCCGTGAGGTGCTGGCTTCCGCAACGCCGGATATTATGGAGCGTTTGGAGCTGTTGATGAAGGGCGAATCCTTTGTTACGCACATTGACACCGGTGTCATTTATCCGCAGATTCAGAATGATCCGTCCTCTGTTTACAGCTTCCTGCTGGTGGCAGGTTATTTGAAGGCTGTGAGCTGCGACCAGTCTTACGGCGAGGATTATATGTGCGAAGTGGCTCTGCCCAACAAAGAGATTTCTTTCGTCTACAGCAAGGAGATCCTCTCTCAGCTTGAGAATATTATTCCTCGTTCTGCTGCTATTGCTATTCAGGAAGCTATCTACAAGGCAGATATCGAATCACTGCAAAAAGCCTTGGAAAAGTTCCTGCTCCAAACAATAAGTTTCCACGATGCTGCCGACGAAACATTTTACCATGGTCTGATATTGGGTATGTGCGCTGTGATGGACAACAGCTATCGCATTACCTCCAATCGCGAAGCTGGTGATGGACGGTTTGATATTCAGATGCTTCCTTTGAATAAGCGGCTGCCTGGCATTTTGATTGAATTAAAGGCCGGAAAAGGCCGCTCTGAAACACAGCTTGAAGACCTTGCCAATGTTGCCTTGCAACAGATCAACGACCGTGCGTACAGCGTTGATCTGCGGGCAATGAATGTTACGTCAATTATAAAAATCGGCATTGCATTCTCAGGCAAAAGAACACGTATTGCTGCCGAAAGGCAAAACATCGAATAACCATCTTCGCTCAGCAGGCTGGCTATCATCCAAGTCAGCCTGCTGTCTTTTTGTCATCGCGCTTATTTCTTTGTTTATGCGACGCAATTTTTGAGTTGCTGTTAGCGGCAGAATCACCCGCTGCCGGGGGGCAAAACCGGTCGGAAGCACTTTTAATATACAGAATTTCATCCCACACAAATCCCAAAAGACGAAAGTGGTGCCTGAAACGAACAGGGCAAAAGAGTTCCAAAGAGGAACCGAAGGAGTGCCGGAAAGCGCCAAAGAGGGCGCAACAGGGCTTCCCGAAGGTTCAGACATAGGTTTGGGAGCAAGATGTCGGGAGTTCGAGTCTCCCATCTCGGACCAAGTAATGATAATCCGAACTACATTCTCCAAATAGGGAATGTGTTCGGATTTATCATTTCTATTGAGAATGTTTTGTAAAAGCAAGGGCGGGAAAATAATTCCTGCCCTTGTTCTTTTATTAAAAGAAGTTTATACTTACCATACAAGATGGTTAGGCTGTATTCCACAGAAAAGGAGACAAATATGTGCCGGAACAGACTTTCTATACTGAAAAGTGCGGTTGAACTTGCCATACTGTATTTTCCCCTGCTCTTTCTATCTGACCTCATCGAAGAGGCATGCCCGTTTGCAAACATATATGTCCAGTCTACTGCCAGCGCATTACTTTGCTTTTGTGTCCTTTTCAGCAACAGTTCGAAAACTGCATTGAAAAAATGGAGTTGTTCAATTCCATTTACTTTGATTTTCTATTTTGTCCTCGCTGCAACGAATTTTGATGTTCGGCTGATCAATAGATTGCTTCCGGGATATGGACATCTTTCGGCGGGAGCGGGATTTGCGTTTATCATAGAATTCGGATTATTCACGATTGCACAAGGGATTGCAAATCTGCTGGCAATCGCTTGCAGCAATCCGCTAAACTCCGAAAAACTTCAAAAGCTGCGTTTTATCGTACAGGACATAATTCTTCCCATAATATGTATAATAATCTTTTTAATTGTGGTGTATCTTGAATTTACAATGCCTACATGGAAATCTATATATCAATCGACTAATTATTAGCAGAGCAACAAAAGGCGGGAGCATCGTTGCAGATGTTCCCGTCTTTGTTATACCTTGTTCTCTTGTTTAGCCTGCTGCTTTGCTTTCCACTCAGCAAACTCCCGCTGCCCTTCCTCGCTCTCGAAGAACGCTTGAATTTCCGGGAGCAGGACACGGGCAAGGGCCTCTACCTCGTGATAGGGAATCCCCGTGCCGTAATCATTGGGCTTCTTTCTGCGCGGCATGGTATCACCCCGTTATAGCTGCCCCTCGTCGAACAGATAGCCTTGAAACACTATGCCATCCCCAGTGATGAAGCGGCCCCGTGCGTCCTTGGGTATCTGTTCGGCGGCGCTGGTGTTGTCGAGGATGATTTGTGAAAGCACGCTGTCCGCTCTGCCGCAAACACGGAAATCCATGTTGTTGCGTATCTGGCCGGGGATGATGGTCGCATCCGGTCTCTGCGTGGCAAGAATGAGATGAATACCAAATGCCCGTCCCTGCCGCGCAATGGTGGACAGCTTGTTTTCAATTTGTGCCAGCAGCTTCTTCCGTTCGTTATCAGCTCCGGTCTTGTCCAACATCTCCGCCACCTCGTCGCAGGCGAAAATCAGCCGTGGTAAATCGTTCTCCGTGGTTGCGTTGTATGCATCAATGTTGGGACAGCCTAATTCTTTGAACGCCTTTTTACGGTATTCCAATACCGCCACAAGCTGGCTGAGCGTATAAAGCAACTCTTCCTCGGTGAAGCACATCCGGCATTTCTCGTGCCAGACTTTCGGAAAGTCCACGCCGCCCTTGAAGTCGGCAATGTAGACCTCTGCACCCTTGTGAAGTAACTGCATAAGCAGCAATTTGAGCAGAACACTTTTGCCGCTGCCGGTAGAGCCTCCTAACAAAATGTGCGGGATGTGGGCGAGGTTGACTGTCACAGGGCCGGTATAGCTTTCGCCCAATGTCAGCACAAAGCTCTTAGGGGAAAGATAGCTGTTTTTCCATTTCAGAACTTCCGGCAAATCGTCACCAGCAGAAACAGCATACACCAGCACACGGCTCTTGCCCTTGGCGTAGGCCAGCTTGACGATAGTGATTCCCAGCGCCGTTTCAATGGCTGGGCGTTTCTTCTCCCATTCTTGCAGCGGAATACCCTGATTGCGGAACTCCCACACCGTGACACGGGGATTATCCTTGTCACGATGCTTGCGGAGCAAATCGGGCGGCATCCCCGCATGGTTTATGAGGCCGATACATTGAAGCTGGTCTTTCGCCGCCCGTCTGCCGAAGGGATAGAGCAGGAGCACCAGCAGTGCCGCAGCGCCCACCAGCAGATAGGCAAACAAGGCGTGTTCCATCGCGGCCTTGAGCAGCGGAGAAAGCAGAGGGATATTGCCCGCCAGCGTGCGCCACGCCGCTTGCTTGATGAAGACATACGCAGCACCCATGATGTACAGCGCAGCCAGCACCAGCTTTACGGGAAAACCCGGTGTTCCGCTCAATTTCTGCCGTAGGTTACGGAGTGTGTTTCTTCTTCGGATTTGAAACTTTTCATTTTGTGTCACAGGGAAAGCCCCCTTTCTTGTGCTGGACGGTGGAACCGTCCGGCAGATACTCAATGACATTCTGCACCCGCCGGAGGAACGCCCGCCATGTTTCCATCTGATACCGCTGAATATCCCGGTACTGTTCCTCTAAGGGGATATTGCTGGTGATATAGACTTTGGTATAGCAAGCGGTTCTATCGGTGTATCGTGCAGGAAGTGTCAGCGGATAAATGTCCAGATAGTTGAGCATGGCGCTGATGGGGATTTGCGAATGAAATTCCTCCAGCACCAGCACATCCTGACAATGATAGGCGTCGAAGCGAACGCCGTTCCTGCCGCCGTAGTCGGTGATACGGCAAATGCTTTTCCTGTCATGCGTTTCGAAAATGCCCCGTGTTTTTCCCGTTCCGCTTGCGCCATAGAGATAGGTCACTTCCAGCGCCCGGTTTTCGGCGCTGTACTTTTCCTCCAAAATGGCTTGACGGAGGGTTTCAATCTCCCGAATACGGAAAGCGAGTTTAGGATTATCTTCGATGATTTCCATAACGGACTTTCCGGCCCGGAGGTCTTGAATGAGCTTGAACATTTCCGGGGCCTCTTCCTCCTTTT
Source organism: Dysosmobacter segnis (assembly GCF_014297285.1). Lineage (GTDB taxonomy): Bacteria > Bacillota > Clostridia > Oscillospirales > Oscillospiraceae > Oscillibacter > Oscillibacter segnis. The sequence continues at coordinate 44,278 of NZ_JACOQI010000022.1, read as the reverse complement.
CGGCGGGGAGGTCTCCCCATTCCTCAAAGGTGCCGGGAACGGAGGTTTCTGCCTTGTCGGTATCGGCCCAGCGCCCCTCTTTGAGAATGTAGGCACGGTTCGTCTTTGCACTTCCGTATGCTTTCTCAATATGCGCCGTGGCGAAACGGTTTTTGACCGTGGAAAAGCGCATGGGCGAGGGAGAAAACAGGAAAACATGCGTGTGATAGGTTCCGGTTGTCGCTATCTCGTCCGCCATGCAGAAATAGGTCGGAGAAAAGCGATATAGGATTTCCCGGATAGCAGCGTGGTCGAGTCCGGCCTCCAATGGGTTATTGATGACCAGCGCCCACTTGCGGGATTGTGTATTGTTCTCCATGTCAGGCTCCTTTGTGATTGCTACGTGCTACATGGTTGCCATAAGGGTAATACTAACCCTTATGGCAAGCGGGCGGCGCTGACGCTGCCGCCGGGGGATATTTTTCTTGAGGAAAAATATCTGTTCCCCGTCTGCGCCCCAGCGCCGCCCAATGGGTCAGGGCTTCGGATTCACGATATGGATTCCGGTTGCCTTTGCCCCCACATGGTAGTCGCCCTTGGACCAGTAAATAAACACTTCCATGTTGTCGAAGCGCACTTCCACATAGCCGTTCGGGGCCTCTGCCTGCTGCTGTCCGTCAATGCGTACATCGACTTTATCAAGGCCCTTTTCGGGCAGCGCGACAGAGTAGCGATAGCCGAGGACAGTATCGGTGCGCTTGCCATCCTTGTACTCGTAGGCCGGGGACACATCCACGAGCCACAGCTTGTCCCCAAAGCTCTTTGGGGAAACGATCAAATCAGTCAGCTTCATTGCTAAATCCTTTCTTACGGCGCAATGCGCCATCCATCGGTTGACAGGTACATAACACGCGGCCTTGTGTTGTGCCTATCATAGCAAAGAAACTTTCAAATGTTGTTTCATGCGTGAAACACTAAAAAAGAGCGCAAAAAAAGCCGACGCCCACATGCTGTATAGGGCGTCGGCTTTCGGTTTATCGTTCAGTTGTCAGTAGTGGGAGACCTTTCTCATACAGAATATCGTTGGTTTCGTCCACAGTATAGCCTTGCTCTGCTACCTCCTCCCATACGCGGAACTCCGGGAAAGCCGTGTCAAACAGCTTTTTCCTTTGTTCGCGGGAGAGCTTCAGCGCCAAGGCGATAGCCTGTATCGTTCTCAACAATGGCTGGTATTTGGGGTTTCCGTTCTTGTAATTTGTAATTCTGCTGATAGTCGCTTTAGACTGGCCGGATTCTCTTGCCAGCCGTGCGGGACTCCATTCCCGTTCGGCTAAGTATCCGTTTATCAGCTTTGCTAATTCGACTCTATAATCCGGGTTTTGCTTTGGCACATAAATAGCCAAAGCTCGGTCCTCGGATTACAGATTACAATTTAGTTGGGTTTGACGCCGGAGGTGGCGCGTTGGAAATTGCGTCGCTGGGGACTATGGTATCGGTGCGAAAGGGTATGCGAAAAAAGAACATATACCATAGCGACCACCTCCTTATCGTGAAATACGCCTTGGGTGAATAGTTGTTGCTATCCACCTCCGACGCGCAAAACCCGTTCACGATAATTCAATGTTATATCGGAATACAGAATTGGAGCCGTATTCCATCTCCGTCTTTCGGGCATTTAATGGGATTGCGTACAGCAACCACTTTCCCATGCCCTGCCAATTTGGGCGGCTCATAGCACCGCCCATGTCCTTTACTTTGCTGCTTGAAAGCAGCGTTCCTCTTGAGTTGTTAGTTGTTCTCATTCATGTTATAAAATAGCTCTGCGGCAATTACAGTATAATTTATGCAAAAAAGTTTGTCAATACGCCGAAAAGTAAACAGTTTATGAACGAATGGGCTATGTTGTGTTATATGACGTTATAGGCAGTTATATCGCATTATTCCGTGTTATCTCATGCCGAAAAAATTTTTACCATGCACGCCCTCTGTCCCCTGTCAATGGTCGAGATGAACGGCAGAGCCGCCATTGACAGGGGCCGGAGGGTGTGCTTTTCAGTTATCAAGCAGCGTCAGCCACAAAGTGCTGACGCTGTGCAGTAATTATAAATTTCAAAATCAATATTTACTTCTATGCTTATTTATGATATTTTATCTGCGAGGAGAGTGATTTTATATGGAGCAAATCGGGAAGCGGCTGCGGGCCTTGCGGGAGGGCATCCGGCTGACACAGGTACAGATGGCGCAGATTTTAGGCGTCCAGCAATCCCGCATCAACCGATTTGAAACCGGACAATCCACACCGTCACCGGAGGTCTTTTTGAAATATGCGGATTACTTCGATGTGTCGATGGATTATCTCTATTGCCGCACAGACGAGCCGCGGGGCAAGCTGTACGACTACCAGCCGGAGCGGCTGAAAGGCAAGAACATTCAAAATCAAGAGTTGCGGGAGTTTATCGAAATGTGCTTTGACCCGCAAGCACCAGTCAATAAGCGTCTGAAGGAGGCATTATTCCGCATCATGGAGGAGGGACAGGAAAAGACATGAAAGCTGTGATTTATGCCCGCTATTCCAGCGACAACCAGCGGGAAGAAAGCATAGAGGGCCAGCTTCGGGAATGCACGGCCTACTGTAAGAAAAATGATATTACCATTCTGCGGACATATATTGACCGCGCCATGTCTGCCAAGACTGACCACCGCCCGGACTTCCAGCGCATGATTAAGGACAGTGCAAAGGGGTTGTTTGATGTTATCATCGTATGGAAGTTAGACCGCTTCGCCCGCAACCGTTATGACAGCGCCCACTACAAGGCACAGCTTCGCAAGTACGGCGTCAAGGTGCTGTCTGCCACCGAGAATATTTCAGACGGGCCGGAGGGCATCATCCTTGAAAGTATGTTAGAGGGCATGGCGGAATATTACTCCGCCGAGCTGTCCGAAAAGGTCATACGGGGCCATACGGAAAATGCCCTAAAGTGCAAGTACAACGGCGGTACACCGACTTTCGGCTATATCATCGATAAGGATATGCAGTATCAGATCGACCCACGCACCGCCCCTGCTGTGCTGGAAATGTTCACCATGTATGACAAGGGCGCAACGATGAAAGAAATCGTTGCATATATGAGCGAACGAGGCATTACCACGGTGCGGGGAAAGAAAATCGACCTTAATTTTATGGCCCGCCTACTGAAAAACCGGAAGTACATCGGAGAGTACAGCTACCGCCATATCGTCACGCCCAACGGGATTCCCGCCATTGTCCCGCAAGACCTGTTTGACCGGGTACAGCAGCGGCTTGCAGTAAACCGGAAAGCCCCAGCGCGGCACAAGGCCGAGGACGATTATCTTTTGACAACAAAGCTATTTTGCGGCACTTGTGGGGCTATGATGGTAGGCGAAAGCGGAACAAGCTCCAGCAAGGGCCGGAAGTACCATTATTACCGCTGTGTGAATACCAAGAAACACCGTGCCTGTGACGCCAAGCACAAGACCGTCCGAAAGCTGCCGCTGGAAAACGCCGTTGTCAATGCGGTCATGGCGAAAATCATGAATGATGGCTTTGTGGAGTATGTGGCGGATGCCGTGATGGATATTCAGAGCCGGGAAAGCAGCATACTTCCCGCCCTCCGCAAGCAGCTGGAAGAAGCTGAGAGCGGCATCACCAATATGCTCAACGCTATTCAGATGGGGATTATCAATGCCTCTACCAAGCAGCGGCTTGATGAACTGGAAGAACGCAAAAAGGATATTGAGCTTCAAATCATTCAAGAGGAAATGAAGCACCCTGCCGTGAGCCGTGAGGATGTCGTTTATTTCGTCTGCCGTTTCCGTTCGCTGGACACAAGCAAGCTGGACGCCCGCAGGAGGCTGATTGACAGCTTTGTAAACGCCGTTACCATTTTTGATGATTATATCCTTATCACATTCAACTACAAAGAGGGCGAAACAAGGATTGATTTTGCCGATATTGAAAGTTCGGATTTGCAATCGGTCGGGGGCCCAAGATGTGTTGATGAAAGATGCAACACAGAAAACGCCGCACGAAAGTGCGGTGTTTTTGTATCTTTACTGGCTTTTCTCTGGCGGAAAAGTTAGGAAAAACGCTTTTTTCGGAAAATCAGTTTTTCCACGCGAGAGGCGACATTTCAGAGATGCAGCAGAGCACTCTTGCGGACTGGTGTGACTTGAACACCAAGGCTAAAAAAGAATAAAGCATAAAAGGCAGGCCACCGTTCGGCTCCCCATGTAGGAGAGAACGGCGGCCTTTTTCGTTACTTTGGTGCTTATGTTGCTTTCGCCTCGTTTGTCTATCATTCCTTGGTGGTGTTGGTAATAGCTTTCTCATAACCTTTCGGGTATGCTTGCGTTACAAAAATACGAAAGAGGTGTCCGAGAATGGCAACCACCAAAAACTTGTGCGCTCAGATCCCCATTGATCTGCATGAGCGGGTCAGCGATGAACGGGAACGGCTGGGCCAGACCACCAGCGAGTACATCGCCAACCTCATCCAAGACTATTACAACATGACGGAAAATCAGAAAGGCGGCATTCAAATGACTGAAAAAAGCAGAACCATGGCATTCCAGATCCCCGAAGAACTCTTCCAGCGCATCAAGCGTCACTTGGAGCGCAAGACGCTCCGAACCGGCAAAAAGCTCACCCAGCGAGACTTCGTGCTGAACCTGATCGCGCAGGCACTGGACGAAGCGGACGCTGAGAACGCCACGGAGCAGAACACCCCCACTGAGGCCCCTGTCGCGCCCCGTGTGGCCGACGTGACCGCTCCAGCGGACACGGACACCCCCAACGAAGATAACGCTGTGTAGGCCAACGTTAAAGCCCAAACAAAAGAACACGATTTAGGGAAAAGCCACCCAGGGCATCCGAATCTCTCGGATGCCCTGGGTGGCTTTTTGCGTTTCGCCAGAAAGGAGATCATCACTATGGCAAGCGAGATCAAAAGACGCTTTACAGACGCAGAAATGCAGATCGCCAAGGAAACGGATCTGCCGGAACTGCTGACCCATTTGGGCTATCAGGTGCGGCGGATCGGCAGATACCACACCACAGCGGAAATGGACAGCCTGCGGATCAAGGACCGCCGCAAGTGGTTTCGGTACTCGCAGAATACCGGCGGGGACGCCATTACCTTTTTGCAGCAATTCTGCGGCAAGAGCTTTTCGGAGGCTGTGGAGTACCTGTTGGCCTTTCACGGCAGGGCCAGAGACTCCCCCACCAAAGCGGCGCCTTTTGTCAAGCGGGACGAGGTGCAAAAGCCCTTTACCCTGCCTCCCCGGAATACGGATGACCGCAGGGTGTTTGCCTACCTGCACAAGCGCGGCATCGTCTCACAGGTGATCCGTCAGTTTTTGAACAGCGGCCTGCTGTATGAGGACGCCGAGCATCACAACTGCGTGTTCGTCGAAAAGAACAGCGCGGGACAGGTAAAATAATCCCAAAATGCTGATGATTAACAAGGCGATTGCGGAAGCAACGGAAGAAAACCATAAAATCAGCACCCTGCGGGCTAACGGCTTGCTGGATGCCGATGCCTGCGCCGTCCGCATGAATGCCATCAGCGCCAAACTGACTCAACTCCGGGGAGAACGCCGCTGGTTGTCGGAAAACGAGGTTTTGGATGAAGCCATGGATGCCATTCGCAAGATGACAGCTGTCATAAAGAATGGGCCGGAACAGATGAACATCTTCGATGAGGACTTGTTCGACAGCTTGGTGGAGAAGGTCATCGCGGAATCCCAGACACGCATCCGCTTCCGGCTTTGTGGTGGTTTAGAACTGGCAGAACAATTGGAGGTGGCGGCAAGATGACCAACCGAAAAATTTTATATGGGTACAGGATTCGAAACGGTATATTGGAAATCGTACCGGAAGAACAACAGACGGTGAAGCGAATCTTTACCCTCTATAATGCCGGGGCTTCCTACCAGGGCATTTCCGATGCATTGAATCAAGGAAATATCCCATACAGTCAGGAAGTTCCTCTTTGGAATAAGCATAAAGTGAAGCGTCTCTTAGAAAATCCACGCTACACTGGCCAGGATGACTATCCGGCCATTGTGGACATGGAGGTCTTTCGGGCAGGGCGGCAGAGGACAGCCGAGAAAAATGAAAAGCGCCGCCCACATGGAGAGAAATCTCCCATCACATATCTGACACCGTATTTCCAGTGCACCTGCGGCGGAAAGCTTATCCGCATTGGCGGTAAATGGTTGGATAGCGACCTGTACCAACAGGGGCTTCAAGTACACACCGGCACGGGAAATGCGAGTGGACTTGACCTTTTTGGAGCTTTGGTCGTTGCGAGGGCAGCAGCCCGCCCATGAAACCAGATGCTTTGCGGAAGGAAACACCGACATATCGGCACCGATTTCCGAGATCAGTGCGATGGCGGTCATAATGTTTCCGGAAAAGCCGGGGACAGTCTGAAGCAGTTCCAACTGATAGGGGTACTGCTGAACCAGACAAAGAATTTCCTTTTCTACATTGGTTTTGTGGACTTCCAGCTCATCCAGGTGCTGCAAACATTCTCTGAGCTTTACGGCTTGTTGGTGGGAGATAGTGCCATCAATAACGGCCTGAATTTCCTCAACAGGGTGCTTGCAACGTCTGTCGATGAACGGGGCAACCTGAAAGGTCTCACCGGGATGCTCTAAAATGTAGCGGATAACGGAACGTGAGGATTTCCCAAACACGTCAGAAAACACATCATCCAGCTTCAAATTGGAAACGGTGAGACAATTTAATGCCCGGTTCTTTTCACTGGTCATTATATTAGTGAGCTTGGAACGGTAGCGCATCAGGTCGCGCAACTGGCGAATGTCCGGCGGAGGGATAAAACTTGGGTTGACCATATCGCACATATACAGGTCACAAATCCACTTGGCATCCTTATGGTCGGTTTTGTTGCCCTTTTGGGGTTTCGTGTATTTTGGATAGGCCAAAGTTACCCAGCAGGTTTTCTCAAGGATATTAAACACCGGTATCCAAAACTTACCGGTGGATTCCATACAAACATCGTTACAGTCGTATTTGGCAAGCCAGTCAGCCAGTTTCTGCAAGCCTTTTGTAAAGGAGGAAAAGCGAGCCTGCTTATACTCTGTACGTCCATTTGTGTCAGTAATTCCCATACAGGCGTAAATCCAAGTCTTGTGAACATCCAGTCCACAGCAGTTTTTGCGGAAAATCTTAAATGCCACATATACCTCCCAAGATAGATTGGAAAGATTCGGCAGTGACTGGTCATCCGGCAAAATCGAGTCGATTTGAAAGAGATAAGTTTACGGGCTACTTGTTTGCGCCATTCGTTGATGCCTTAACGGATGACCGACGCCATATAGAAATGCGGGGTTGCCGCTATACAGCCCCACCACTCACCTCCACGGGTTCTGTAGTGTACCGAACGCTCCGTGGATATTGTAACAAATTTTGCAAATGTACGAAAGGCCGCAGGTTTCATAACCACGTCGGTGCCTTTCGCAGAAAGGCGGATTATACACAAATGAAGCGCGGGATGAAAAGCTGTTGCCCGCTCGTCTCGGATGAATGTTGCTTCTATGATGCGACTTAATGGATGTTGTCTCTGGAATTGTTTTCAGTAACCGTGCCCTGGAGCGCCGATCCAAATCTGCTGATAAAAAACAGCGCCACTCAGACGAAAATCGTCCGAGTGGCGTTGTGGTATTCGCTATGAAATTACTGGATGGCATCCTTCAGGGCCTTGCCGGACTTGAAGGCAGGCACCTTCGCCGCGGCGATCTCGATGGTCTCGCCGGTGTGGGGATTGCGGCCCCGACGGGTGCCGCGCCGATTTTTTCAAATTATGTGACGCCGTCACAGTAGAACCGCCTGTCATGCGGTATACTATACCCAAGCAAAGGAAAGGAGCTGGCAGATATGGCAGCTATGAATATGAATCAGGAACAGTTTGAGCAGGCGATCCGGGAGGAAAAGCCCGTTTTGGTGGATTTCTGGGCGCCCTGGTGCGGCTACTGCCGGAGGATCGGCCCCGCGTATGAGAAGATCGGAGAGGAATACGCGGACAGTCTCGCCGTCGGCAAGATCAACATTGACGAGGAGCCGCGGCTGGCGGGGGCCGAGGGGATCGAGGTGATCCCGACACTGGTGCTGTACCGGAACGGAAAGGCCGTGGATTCCATCACCGCGCCCGGCTCAAAGGCAGAGATCGACCGCTTCATTCAGGGAGCCTTGGCGAAATAACGGAGGGTTCAGATATGAACAACAATCGTGTTTATGATATGCTCGTGGTGGGCGGCGGCCCGGGCGGCTACACCGCCGCCCTGTACGCGGCCCGGGCGGGGCTGGACATCGTCGTGCTGGAAAAGCTGTCTGCCGGCGGGCAGATGGCCCTGACCGAGCAGATCGACAACTACCCCGGCTTTGAGAACGGGATCGACGGCTACTCTCTGGCGGAGAAGATGCAAAAGCAGGCGGAGCGTTTTGGGGCACGCAGCGAATACGCGGAAGTTCTCCGCATGGATCTGACGGCGGTTCCCAAGCTCGTGGAGACCAGCGAGGGGATCTTCCGGGGGAAAACCGTGGTGCTGGCCACCGGTGCGGACCCCAGAACGCTGGGCGTTGCCGGAGAGGCGGAGCTGGTGGGCCGGGGCGTGGCCTACTGCGCCGCCTGCGACGGGATGTTTTACAAGGGCAAAACGGTGGTCGTGGTGGGCGGCGGAAATTCCGCCGCGGCGGACGCCCTCCTTCTCAGCCGCGTGGCGAAAAAAGTGATCCTCGTCCACCGCAGAGACGCCCTGCGGGCCACCAAGATCTATCACGAGCCGCTGGCACAGGCCGAAAACGTGGAATTCCGCTGGAACAGCACCGTTTCCGCGCTGCTTTCCGGGGACAGGCTGACCGGTGTCCGCCTGCGGGACACCGTTACCGGTGAGGAAAGCGTGGTGGACTGCGACGGCGTATTTGTCAGCGTGGGCCGACAGCCCGCCACGGCGCTGGCGGCGGGTCAGCTATCGCTGGACAAGGGCGGCTATATCGTGGCCGGAGAGACCACGGAGACCAGCGTTCCCGGCGTTTACGCCGTGGGCGATGTGCGGACAAAGCCTCTCCGTCAGGTGGTCACCGCCGTGGCAGACGGCGCGGTGGCAGTCCACATGGCGGAGGAATATATCGCGGGAGGCATCTGACATGAAGAAAAAGCTGAAAAAGTGGCTCCGCCCGGTGCTCTTTACCCTTGGCGGCGCGCTAATGGGCCTCGGATACTACGCCCTTGTGGGCTGCTCCACTGGAAGCTGCGCCATCACCGCCAGCCCGGTCAACACCATTCTGTACATGGGGCTGATGGGCTGGCTCCTGTCCGGGATCTTCGGCAGTCAAAGTGCGTGACGAGGCGTGGATGGATCGTCAGGGCATATTGCCATAGAAGTCCATCCACTCGTCAACCCCGGATTTGCTGTGCGAACTCTCCGTGTGAGCCAACTCGTGCACGCTCCTCTCAAACCTCCAAATTAAGAATGTTCAAGTTGAATATTCATTGAATATGACAATTATCGTGCAGTAATGGGAATGATAACTGAAATTTTCGATACCGAGACAGTAAAAGTGGGAACGGCGAAAACCGTTCCCACTTGCGTTTTGTATGCAGCTTTTCCCTGCGTCACATCGTAGAGAAAGATGCCTTCGCCCAGCAACGTATCGTTAGTGTCATGCTTACGGATGTTAAAGAGAACGGAGCAGTCGTGTTTCTTGGAAAGCTGTACAATATCATCCCCGGTAAAAAGCCATTCACCAGGGCCTTTAACAGCGCCCCATCCGCATTCTCATACACCGCAGTGGAGCTACCACCATATTTTTCAGGTAACTGCCCATTTATATGCCGCATCCTCCCTATAGTTCTTTTAGCATAGAAAGGATTTGCGCGCTACTTTGTCAACAGGTCCGTTATTGTACCTTATCAATCCTTGACAGCACCTTATCTAAGTCACGGACAACGTGCCAATTCCGAACAGATTCCGAACATCAGCTCACATTTCTGTCCCAAATAAAGCAAAAAATCCTGAAACCATTGCGGTTTCAGGATTTTAGCTGGTCCGAGTGGCGAGACTTGAACTCACGACCCCTTGACCCCCAGTCAAGTGCGCTACCAACTGCGCTACACCCGGATACGAGGTTGACTTCTTGAAGTCAGCTTATGTATAATAACATAGCTTTCCGCAAAAAGCAACCCTTTTTTCAAAAATCTTGAAAAATATTTTTGCAGGCCGTCAGACCTCTTCCGAGACCCCACCGATCCACTGGAAACGGGGGCCATGATAGCCGTCCCGGTCTACAGGCTCGCTCCACATGGCGGCAGGACGCACCCACACGCCCCGCTCTCCATACAAAGCCCGGTAGACCACCATCGGCTCCAGAGTCTCCGAGTGGCGGGCCACATACAGCAGCTCATATTCGTTGCCCTTAAAATGCCGGTAGCGGCCCGGGCGAAGTGCAAAAAGCTCCTCCATGCTTCCTCCCGTTTCAGCGCAGCGCATCCAGGCAGGACAGTTCCAGTCCTGCACCGCCACGGGTCCGGATCAGCTCCAGCACCTCCGGCAGTGTGGGCAGGGACGGCATTGCTCCCAACCGCGAGACCGTGATGGCCGCAGTGTGGCTGGCAAAGGTCAGCGCCGCATCCTCGGGCAGGCCCACAGCCAGCGCGGTGGACAGCGCGCCCACAAAGGAATCGCCGGCAGCCGTGGGATCTGCCACATGCTCCATATGGACACAGGGAACATACCGGGGGCCGCCGGTCTCCGCCACAGCGGAGCCGTAGCTGCCCAGCGTGATGATCACATGCTCCACGCCCTTACCTTGCAGCGTATCGGCAATGTTTCTCAGATCTTCATCCCAAGGGCCGGACTTATCAAAGCGCAGGGGCAGATGGGTCTCCTGAGATGCCTCCTGCTCGTTGGGGATCAGGTAGGAGACCAGGCTCAGCAGCTCATCGTCCAGTTCCGTGGCGGGGGCCGGGTTCAGGATCACCGGTACACCGGCCTCTCTGGCCCAGCGGGCCACGGCCCGGTTCACCTCGATGGGGACCTCCAATTGCAGCAGGACCATATCAAACCCGGAAACTGCCTGTTGGATCCAGGCCACTTCTTCCACCGTCAAGGTCCGGTTAGCGCCGGGGATCACTACGATGCGGTTCTGGGCGCTGTGTTCCGTGACTTCCAACACCACGTGTCCCACGCCGGAGTGAATTCCCTTTCGGACCACCACATGACTGACATCCATTCCAGCTTCCCGCAGAGGCTCCAGAAGCTGCTGTCCAAACAGATCGTCACCCACGCAGCCTACCATGGTCACTTCCGCGCCCAGACGGGCGCATTGAAGGGCCTGATTAGCGCCTTTTCCGCCGGGTGCCATGTGGAAGGACTTGCCGTAAACCGTCTGTCCAGCACCGGGGATCTGCTCTGTTGTTGCGATCACATCCATAACAAAGCTGCCAACAACTAAAATACGAGGTTTTCTATGTAACATGCTATGCTCCTGATCCGCAGAAACGGCCATGCCGTTCCTGATGTATTTAATCGTTTATATTATACAACTTTACAGGTTCAGATACAAGAGATTTGGGATAAGTTTCAGCAAATCGTTTACTCAACTTTTTAGGATGGGCCGGCAAAAAAAGAGACAGCTTCAAAAGCTGTCTCTTTTAATATCTTAGCCCCGCTGGTTGCCGTTGGTGGTGTCCTTCAGCAGAACGTCATGGGCGCCGCCCGCTCCCCACGCGCCGGTGACGCGCGGGAACCCCGCATAGGACTCAAATGGGCAGGCGAAGCCCGCCCATTTCAAGGATTTGCTCCGCAAATCGCTTGGACGCGCAATTGCGCGGTCAGAGGGCGGTATGAGAGCCGTTCAAATACCTTAGCCCCGCTGGTTGCCGTTGGTGGTGTCCTTCAGCAGAACGTCATGGGCGCCGCCCTCGACAATGGAGGTTGCGGAGACCAGCGTCAGCTTGGCCTTCTCACGCAGCTCCGGGATCGTCAGCGCACCGCAGTTGCACATGGTGGAACGGACCTTAGCCAGCGTGGTGGCCATGCCGTCTGCCAGAGCGCCAGCATAGGGCACATAGGAGTCCACGCCCTCCTCAAAGCTCAGCTTTGCGGCGCCGCCCAGATCGTAGCGCTGCCAGTTCCGGGCGCGGGCGCTGCCCTCACCCCAATATTCCTTCATATAGCTGCCGCCCACAAGGATCTTGCTGGTGGGAGACTCGTCAAACCGGGAGAAATACCGGCCCAGCATGCAGAAGTCAGCGCCCATGGCCAGCGCCAGCGTGATGTGATAGTCCTGCACGATGCCGCCGTCGGCGCAGATGGGCACATAGATGCCGGTCTCCTCAAAATACTTATCCCGCTCGGCGGCCACGTCGATGACTGCGGTGGCCTGACCGCGGCCGATGCCTTTGGTCTCACGGGTGATGCAGATGGAACCGCCGCCGATGCCGATCTTTACGAAGTCGGCTCCGGCATCTGCCAGGAAGCGGAAGCCTTCGCCGTCCACCACGTTGCCGGCGCCAACCTTCACGGTATCGCCGTACTTGGCGCGGATCCACTCCAGGCAGTGCTTCTGCCAATAGGAATAGCCCTCAGAGGAGTCCATCACCAGCACGTCCACACCGGCCTCCACCAGTGCGGGGACACGCTCCTCGTAGTCACGGGTGTTGATGCCCGCGCCCACCACATAGCGCTTCTGGCTGTCCAGCAGTTCCAGCGGGTTGCCCTTGTGGGAATCATAATCCTTGCGGAACACAAAGCTCACCAGATGGCCGTCCTCGGAAATAATGGGCAGGGCATTGAGCTTGTGATCCCAGATGATGTCATTGGCCGTTTTCAGGCTGGTGCCCTCCGGTGCGTAGATGAGCTTCTCCACCGGCGTCATGAAATCCGCCACCTTGGCGTCGGGGTCCATACGGCTGACCCGGTAATCCCGGCTGGTGACCAGACCCAGCATCTTGCCGGTGCCGGTGCCGTCATCCGTGACAGCCATGGTGGAGTGACCGGTGCGCTGCTTCAGAGCCAGCACATCCGCCAGGGTATCCGTCACCCGGAGGTTGGAATCGCTGATGACGAAGCCTGCCTTGTAGTTCTTCACCCGGCGGACCATGGCCGCCTGGGACTCAATGGACTGGGAAACATAGATAAAGGCGATGCCGCCCTCCTTGGCCAGCGCAATGCCCATCTGCTCGCCGGACACGGCCTGCATGACGGCGGAGACCATGGGGACGTTCATGGTCAGGGGGCATTCCTCCCCCTTCTTGAAGCGGACCACCGGCGTCTTCAAAGACACGTTGGCGGGGATGCAGTGCTCAGAGGAATAACCGGGCACCAGCAGATATTCGCTGAAGGTATGGGAAGGCTCCTGGAAAAAATAGGCCATAGTAAGATACCCCTTTCTCATCGTTCGTTTATCATTTTACTTATTATAAATATTATTTTTAATAATATCGCAAATGTGCGGTACGGTCAAGCGGCGATGACCTGATTTTCAAAATGGACCGCCACGCTCACGTTGGGCTGACAGGCCGCAGGTCACAGCTTTTTCCGCAGGACCGTATGGTGGAAGATGCCGTCGGCAAAATACTCGTTGGAGGCAAACACCGGCGCGCCCTCAATATCATAGTCCACCTCGTCCATGTTCAGCAGCGGCGTTCCCTGTGGCACCTGAAAAACATCAGCCAAGGTAGCGTCCGCAGCCACAGGCCGCAGGTCCGTCAGGTCCAGATAGGACGAAATTCCGCAGACATTCTGGAGGAAATCGAAAATGGGCTGACGCAGTTCCTCCGCTGTATAGGGCCGCTGGAGCTTTGCCTTTTCCACCACATCCTCACAGTAGATGGCGGGGCGGCCGTCGGCGGTGCAGAGCCGGGAGATCCGAAGGATCGGCGTTCCGGTGGGGATCCCCAGCTGGGCGGCCACCTTATTGTCCGCCTTGTCATCGGCAGCCCGGACAAAGGCCACGCCGGGAGTGTGTCCGCTCTGGCGAATCATATCCAGAAACTCCACTTCAATGTCCATTCTGGCCGGTGCACCCAGCACATGACGGTTGATAATGGTGCCAACTCCATGACGCCGGGTAATGAAGCCCTCCCGGTCCAAAGAGGCCAGAATATCCCGCAGTTGTGTGCGGCTGATGCCCAGCATTTCCGACAATACGCTTTCCCGGGGAAGCCGGTCACAATGGGCATACTCCCCCACCTGCATAGCGGTGAGCAGCTGCGCCCGGATGCTTTTGGACTGTCTTGGGTTCTGACTCATGTCGGTCCTCCCTTCCGTTTCGCCGTCCGGTTCGATTACGGAGCGGCCAAAATAGGTATTACCATTTTTAGACATTGTACCGAATGGACCGCCATTTGACAATGCGCATATTCAACAGATTTCAATAGTGTTTTTCGGGGCAGTCTTGTCCGCCCTGTCATGAAAGGTCGATCTTTCTTTGTTGAATTTTTTGTGTACTTTTACTATGTACATTTGTCCGTGCATCACGTATTATAAAAACACTTTTACCACGGAGGCGCTGCCTATGAAAAATATTGTATTGATCGGTATGCCCGGCACGGGGAAAAGCACCGTCGGAAAGGCGCTGGCGGACAGGCTGGGGTACGATTTTGTGGACGCAGACGATCTCATCGTCCAGACCACCGGCAAAACGCTGCCGGAGATCCTGCGGCAGGACGGGCTGGAGGCCTTTTACGAAATTGAAAATAAAGTGGGTACGGATCTAAATCGGACCCACACCGTCATTGCCACCGGCGGCAGCATGGTGCTCTACCCGGAGGCTATGGCTCATTTGAAGAAAGGCAGCACGGTGATCTGGCTCCAGACGCCCTTTTCTCAGCTGGAAAAGCGGATGCCGGCGGATCTGTATGACCGGGGCATCGCCGTGCCGGCAGGAACGCCGCTGCGGGAGATCTATGAGGAGCGCTGCGTTCTCTACGCCCGGTATGCCGACCTCATCGTGGCCAGCCAAGACGGTGAGTCCGACACCGCTCGATTGGTAGAGGACGTGATGCGGACTGTGGGTCTGGAAGCCTGATCGAACCTGACCGGACAAGAGGGCCGCTGGCAAGCCCGTGACCTCAGCGTGTCGAAAAGTCTTTTCTCCCCGCTGAGTCAGTTTTCAGAACTTTATAAAAGTTCTGAAAACTAAGGATTTCAATGGTGAAGAAATACGTTGCCGGTCTAACCGTTTTCCGGGCGCAAGACGTCCGGAAAATGGGAGCCTTCCTCGAAACAGCCCTCGCTTCATCCACCACTGGCGGCGCTTCGCCTGTTTCCCCTTCTTGGGTTATCTCCGCGCCAAGAGCCGCCTTGCGGCGGTTGCGCTCCAAAACGCGCCTGCGGGCGCAGTCCCGCGTACACCCCTCACCCGCAAGGGGTATGCGGCATCCGTAAAGCGGCGGAGCCGCTAACGGCTGCCCTACCTTACCGTTGCGGAGAATCTACCACTTTATCGACAATCTCGGGCTACAGCAAGCCTGAAGCAGTTCTCTCAAATAACGGGAACCGGTCATCACGAATGCTGTTCTTCTGTGATTTTTGACAATTTCCAGCAGAAAACTTCTATTCCAATCATAGATATTACGGCTTGCAATCCGGAACCGGCTTCTGTATAATGAACCAGATAAATTTCTTAGGAGGTAACACCATGATGCAGTCCAGTATGAGCATGCGAAGCGCTGTTTCCTCCATTTTCGGGGTCCACGGTCCCGTCATTTCCATTTCCCTTTTTTGACCGGCTATAGGAGCCGGTATTTTTATGCCTGTTTGCGGACAGCCGCAGGAACCTGGTCTATTTATATAATTTAGATAGAAGATTTGTGTGTTACGAGAGGAGAAAAACATGAACGAGAAAAAGAAACCCATCCTCGGTCAGGAAGCCGTGACCGACGCCCGCACCCTGGGCACCCCCCGTATGCTGATTTTAGGCTTGCAGCATCTGTTCGCCATGTTCGGTGCCACCGTGCTGGTGCCCATTCTGGTTCAGGGCTACGGCCTGCCCCTGAGCATCCAGACTACCCTGCTGATGGCCGGTCTGGGCACTCTGCTGTTCCATGTGTGCACCAAGTTCAAGGTCCCCGCTTTCCTGGGCTCCTCCTTCGCCTATCTGGGCGGCTTCTCCACTGTGGCCTCCATGCCCGCCTATGACGGTCTGGATCCCGAACTGAAGCTGGCCTACGCTCTGGGCGGCATCGTCATCGCCGGTCTCCTGTATCTAGTGCTGGCTCTGCTCTTTAAGGTGCTGGGCGCCAAGACCGTCATGCGGTACTTCCCCCCCATCGTCACCGGCCCCATGATCATCATGATCGGCCTGAACCTCTCCGGCTCCGCCATCAAAAACGCCGCCACCTGCTGGTGGCTGGCCCTGGTGGCCATGGCCATCATCGTGGTGGCCAATATCTGGGGCAAGGGCATGGTGAAGATCATCCCCATCCTGCTGGGCGTGGTAGGCAGCTACATTGTGGCGGTGATTGCCACTCTCTGCGGCGCCCAGCTGCCGGATGCCAACGGCGTCATGCAGCCCCTCGTCAACTTCGCCTCCGTGGGCGAGGCACACCTCATTGGCCTCCAGAAGTTCATCCTCGCCAAGTTCGACGTGTCCGCCGTGCTGGTCATGGCCCCCATCGCCATCGCTGCCATGATGGAGCACATCGGTGACGTGTCCGCCATTTCCTCCACTACCGGCAATAACTTCATCGCCGATCCCGGCCTGCACCGCACCCTGACGGGCGACGGTCTGGCTACCGCCTTTGCCGGTATGTTCGGCGGCCCCGCCAACACCACCTACGGCGAAAACACCGGCGTGCTGGCTCTCTCCAAGGTCTACGATCCCCGCGTGATCCGTCTGGCTGCCGTCTACGCCATCATCCTCAGCTTCTCCCCCAAGTTCGACGCGCTGGTAAACTCTATCCCCTCCGCCATCGTGGGCGGCGTCAGCTTCATCCTCTACGGCATGATCTCCGCCGTGGGCGTCCGCAACATCGTGGAGAATCAGGTGGATCTGACCAAGTCCCGGAACCTGATCATTGCCGCCGTCATGTTTGTCAGCGGCCTCGGCTTCAGCTCCGTGGGCGGCGTGACCTTCACCGTGGGCGGTGCGGCTGTGACTCTGTCCGGTCTGGCCATCGCTGCTCTGTGCGGCGTGATCCTCAACGCCATCCTGCCCGGCAATGACTACGAGTTCGGCATCAGCGTCGAGGGCGACAAGTCCGCCGACCTGGGCAGCTACTAATTTCTGACAGCACTTTTCCAACAGGGAACGCCAAAAACGCGGCGTTCCCTGTTCTTTTTGCAAAATATAAACATTTTGTGAAGAAACCGTTGACAAGTTCGGAAATTCACCTATAATAGGGTAGGATACAACTGGATAACGCATGATAGAGGCGCGGCTGATAAGAGTAACCATCCGGCAGACAGGCATAGAGGATGGGGAAAGGGTTAGCCGCCGAAGGGCCGTACCGCTGCCTGGCGGGTCGGTGCCTGGGCCGTCGGAAAACATCCGCCGGACTGTCGCCCGGAAACGGGCGGGGCGCTGTCATGGATCTGTTTGGTGAAATGAGACCTTCAAATGGAGTCATGGCGGAATGTCATGGCTCCATTTTTTGTTCTGAAACACAATGTGCTTTGACAGGATGGAGTTCACGCGTATTCTCCGGTTGCATGGGCTGCGGCCCAAAAATGAAAGGAGAATCTCCATGAAAAAGCATCCCCTACTGCGGACGGCCCTGCTGGTCATGACCGCCGCCGCGCTGCTGTGTGTCAGCGCTCTGGCTGTTGAGGACGGCGCATCCACCAACAGCATGTACGGTACGTTCTGGGCACTGGTGCCCCCCGTCATCGCCATCACTCTGGCCCTTATCACCAAGGAGGCGTACAGCTCTCTGTTCATCGGCGTCACGGTAGGCGCTCTGTTCTCTCAGGGCTTTTCTCCCATCGGCGCGCTGAACATGATCGTCAACGACGGCCTGGTGGCCGCCATCAAAGACAACGCCGGTATCTTCCTGTTCCTTGTCCTGCTGGGTATCATCGTGGCACTGGTGAACGCCGCCGGCGGTTCCGCTGCCTTCGGCCGCTGGGCATCAAAAAACATTAAGACCAAGGTGGGGGCTTCCCTTGCTACCTTCCTGCTGGGCATTCTGATCTTCATCGATGACTATTTCAACTGCCTCACCGTGGGCACCGTCATGCGGCCCGTCACCGACAGCCACCGGATCTCCCGCCCCAAGCTGGCCTACCTCATTGACGCCACCGCCGCCCCCGTGTGCATGATCGCCCCTATCTCCTCCTGGGCCGCCGCCGTTTCCTCCACCGCCGAGGGTCTGGACACCGGCATCAGCGGCATCCAGCTCTTTATCAAGGCCATTCCCTACAACCTCTACTCCCTGCTGACCTTCGTCTTTATCATCGCCCTGTCCTTCATGCAGTTTGATTACGGTCCCATGCGGACCTATGAGCGCAAGGCCCAGGAGACCGGTGACCTCTCCGCTCTGGAAAACGCAGAGGATGAAGCCGTGAACCCCAAGGGCAAGGTCATCGACCTGCTGCTCCCTGTTCTGGTGCTGATCGCCGTGTGCACCACCGGCATGATCTACGTGGGCGGCTTCTTCGGCGTGGATGCCTGGGGCGGCACCGACTGCGCCGGAGACTTCATCGGCGCCTTCGGCAATACCGACGCCTTCATGGGTCTGCCCTGGGGCGGCATCATTGCTCTGCTCTTCACCGTCATCTATCTGGTGGCCCGCCGGGTCATCACCTTCAAGGACGCCATGGCCTGCATCCCCAAGGGCTTCAACGCCATGATCTCCCCCATCCTGATCCTGACCCTGGCCGTCTCTCTGAAGGCTACCATCACCTCTCTGGGCGCCAGCATCTATGTCCATGACCTCATGGAAGGCGCCGCCGCTACGCTGTACTCTATGCTCCCTGCCGTGATTTTCGTGGTGGCCTGTATTCTGGCCTTCGCCTCCGGCACCTCCTGGGGTACCTTCGGCATCCTGATCCCCATTGTTACCGCTATTTTCCCCGCTTCCAGCGAGCTGCTCATCATCGGTATCTCCGCCTGCTGTGCCGGCGCTGTGATGGGTGACCACTGCTCCCCCATCTCCGATACCTCCATCATGGCCTCCGCCGGCGCCCAGTGTGACCATCTGGAGCACGTTGCCACCCAGATCCCCTATGTGCTGACGGTGGCCGGTGTCTGCGTGGTTGGCTTCATCGTGGCCGGTTTCGTCCAGAACGTGTATATTACCTGGGCCGTCAGCTTTGCGCTGATGCTGTGCGTTCTGTTCGTCATCCGCAGCATGGAGCGCCGCAAGGCCGCGTAAACTCATTGAAAAAGTGCCTTTCCATTCGTGGAAAGGCACTTTTCTTTTTGCGGCGGATATGGTATGATGGCCCACAGCGAATAGGAAAGGACCGAAACGATGCAAGCCTTTGAACTGACAATTTTGAACTGGATACAGGCTCACCTGCGCTGCGGCGTTCTGGATGCCGTCATGGTGCCAGTCAGCCGGATCTGCGACCACGGTGAGGTGTGGATCTTACTGGCGGCGATCCTGCTGGCGATCCCAAAGACCAGAAAGCTGGGGACCTGTGTGGCCTGCGGGTTGGCTCTGGATCTTCTGTTTTGCAACCTCGCCCTCAAGCCGCTCATCGGTCGGGTACGGCCCTTCGCCGTCAACCCCACCGTCTCCTTGCTGATCCCGCCGCCTGTGGACGCCTCCTTCCCCTCCGGCCACACGGCAGCCTCCTTCGCATCGGTGGCCGCGCTGAAAACAGCGAACAGCCGCCTTTGGAAGCCAGCGCTGGCGCTGGCCGTGGTCATCGCCCTGTCCCGGCTGTACCTCTACGCCCACTGGCCCACAGACATTCTGGGGGGCGCTGCCGTGGGTATTCTGGCAGGTTGGCTGGGAACAAAGCTGGCGCAGTCATTTCCCCGGAAAAAAGTGTAAAAAGGCCCGGAAACATCTAACGTGTTTCCGGGTCAGCGTGTCGAAAAAGTCTTTTCTCCCCGCTGAGCAAGTTTTCAGAACTTCATAAAAGTTCTGAAAACTTAGGATTTTAATGGCGCGGGACACCCCTCTTGGGTTTCCCGCGCACACCCTTCCTTACCGTCGCGGAGAATTTACTACTTTTTTATTGACAGTCTCGCCCGGAAACATCTAACGTGTTTCCGGGTTTCTTTATTTCTTCCTTTTTTCAGGGAGATCCGGGCCGTTTTCACGGGCCTGCTGGAGGTAATCGTGATCTTCATTTTTCTTGCTGGGCACGAAGTTCAGCGCCGCTGCCCGCTTTTTGCCCTTGCTCCGGGCGTAGAAATACCCGGCCACGGAGAACACCACCGCGCCCACGAAATTCACCAGCAGATCCTTCATAGTGTCAATGAGACCGATGTCCAGATAGCCGCCCAGGCCCAGATTCTCGCCGTTGATGACCACATCGTGGATCTCCTTCACCGCCACTACCTTATTGGTCCGGGTAGGGTCCAGACTGGCGGAGTAGATGGCGTTGATGACGGTATCCCGCTGCATATCCGTATGGAAGAACCAGTCCATGCCGAACTCAAAAAATTCCCACAGAACGCCGATGGTCATGGAAAAGCAAAACGCCACCATCGCCAAAAAGAATGGCGACAGATCGAAGGTCAGCTTTTCATTGTCGTTGAGCAGCAGCACCAGAGAAAAGCCCACCGCCGCCGCCAAAAAGCCGTTGATGGTGTGGAGCATGGTGTCCCAATGGGGCACATTGACATAGAAGGCGTTGACCTCTCCCAAGATCTCGGCCGCGAAAATGAAGCAGAGGATCGTAATTTCCAGGGGCGGCGGCAGCTCGATCCGCAGCCGGACCTGCACCCAGCTTGGCACATACAGCAGCACGATGGTCAGAATACAGAAAAACGCACCCTCGTAGTTATCCAGAATGATCTGGCGCACCAGAGATACGATCACCAAGGCCCGCAGAATATAAAAGACGATGAACGAGCTTTTATGTTCCCGCAGTTCCTTGTCCATGGCCCGCTTGAACGTCTTTTTCAGCCAGCCCCGCTCTTTTCTTGTTTTTTTCAATATGGTTCCTCCTGTCCGGCGGCTATGACCGCTCATCATTGCAACAGAATACCACAAAAAATGGCTTGCGACAAGATAAACCGGTCAGGCACTTGGCTGTCTTTGCACAATCAGCGGTCAGCTGACACCGGCCAGACGGCAGCCCGCAGGGCTTCAAGGTCATGGGTCACCGCCAAAAAGCGGAGGGAGCACACAGCGTCGGCGGTAAAGGCCAACAACAGCCACCACGTCACGCCGACGGGAACACGGTCCGCCAGCGCCACCACCGGCGGCGTCACCAGATAGACAGCCGGGAACAGCAGCAGTCCCCACGCCAGGGAAAACGGCAAACACACCCGACCACAGAAATTTCCAAAAACCCCGGTGTAGTCCCAGAAGGACACTCCCAAAAAGGTCTCCCCCCACCAGTGGTAAATATACTCCACGGCGGTGGCGGTCAGCCCGCCCCAGAGGTAGAGCGGCCACTCGGAACGAAGGCTCGGCGGCAGGGCCAGCACCGCCGCCATGCCCAGTCCGTACACCGGGCAGAGCGGCAGGAGCAGTAGACATCGTCTCCTCCGCCGGGGAGACCGGGTCACGGCAGCAAACAGCCGCTCCAGCACCCATCCTAAAAGGCTGAAGCTCCAGAAGATCCACAAAAATTCCGCCATACGCCGCCCTCCTCTGCTTGATGCCCTGTCAGTATCGGCAGGCCGCCACCGCCTTATACGCTTGCGCGGGAGAAAACAATATGCTATACTCAAACAAAGCTATTTCAGAAAGGCGGGGGATCCTATGGCGGATAGCTGGGAGTGCTTAAAACAGGAATGCAACGCCTGTCGGGGCTGTGCGCTGGCGGACACCCGGACCCACGTGGTGTTTGGGGACGGCTGTGAGACGGCGGAGATCATGCTCATCGGCGAAGGCCCCGGCCAGCACGAGGACGAGCAGGGTATTCCCTTTGTAGGCCGGGCCGGGCAGCTGCTGGACGATATGCTGGAGATCATCCATCTGGACCGCGCCAAGGTCTACATCGCCAACGTGGTGAAGTGCCGCCCGCCTCAGAACCGGGACCCTCTGAATGTCGAACAGGATGCCTGCATCGGCTATCTGCGGCGGCAGGCAGCACTGATGAAGCCCAAGATCATCGTCTGTCTGGGCCGGATCGCCGCCAAAGCCATCATCAAGGAAGATTTCAAGATCACCCAAGAGCACGGCCAGTGGTTCCAGCGGGGCGGCGTCCAGATGACGGCCATCTATCACCCGGCGGCGCTGCTGCGGGATGAGCAGAAGCGCCCGGAGACCTTTCTGGATTTAAAAAGTATTCAGGCCAAGGTCCGGGAGCTGTGCGAGTATACTGAATGTTAAAAAGTGCGGGAACTTAAGTTCCCGCACCTTTTTCATTTTTGATTTCAATTCTCAGGCTGTGGCGATTATGTCCCGGTTCAGCACAAAGTATTCCACGCCGGAATACAGGGTGGTGATGGCGATCACTGCCACGCACACGGTATTGAGCCAGCCGGGGATCGGCAGGAACATGAGCACAATGCACACCATGGTGCTGGCCGTCTTCACCTTGCCGGACCAACCGGCGGCGATAACCCGGCCCTTATCACTGGCGATCATCCGCAGGCCGCTGACGGCAAACTCCCGGACAAGGACGATCAGCAGCGCCCAGGCAGGCATCTGGCCGATCTCCACGAACCAGAGCAGCGCCGCCGTCACCAGCATTTTATCCGCCAGAGGATCGGCAAACTTGCCGAAATCCGTGACTAAGTTGTACTTTCTGGCGATTTTCCCGTCCAGCAGATCGGTGAAGCTGGCGACGATGAAAATGGCCACCGCCACCCAGGTAGCGCCGGGGAAGTCCCAGTACAGCACCACCATAAACACCGGGATCAGCAAGATCCGCAGCATGGTCAGTTTATTGGGTAAATTCATAATATACGTCCTTTCGCAGGGTTTTCAAGGAAAAACAATCACCTTCACACAAGCTCGCCGGTGGTCTCACCGTCCATGGTGCCGGTCAGGCGGACATTCACAAAGCTGCCGGGAGTGATCTCGCTGTCGGCGGTGAACCAGATCCGTCCGTCGATGTCGGGGGACTCAGCATAGCTGCGGCCGTAGAACATCTGAGCCTGAGAATCGTACCCCTCGCAGAGGACCTCCCGCTCTTCACCTAAGATGGAGTCATTGTAGGCGTCAATGATGTCAGACTGGACATCCACCGCCAGCTCCGCGCGGCGCTGGGCCTCTTCCATGTCCACGTGCTCCATGAGGGCCGCCTTCGTGCCGTCCTCCGGGGAGAAGGGGAACACACCCGCCCGCTCGATGCGGACCTCCCGCAGGAAGTCGCACAACTCCTCAAAGGCCGCGTCATCCTCGTAGGGCAAGCCCGCAATGAGGCTGGTCCGCAGCACCAGACCGGGAACCTTCTCCCGCAGCTTTTTCAGCAGGGCCAGCAGGTCCGCCTTGGTGTCCCGGCGGTTCATGGCCTTTAAAATGGTATCGTTGCAGTGCTGGATGGGAATATCCAGATACTTCACGATCTTCGGCTCGCTGGCGATCACGTCGATCAGCTCGTCGGTGGTGTCCGTGGGGTAGAGGTAATGGAGCCGGATCCAATGGAAGTCCAGCTTGCAAAGCTCCTTCAGCAGCTTCGCCAGCTGATGCTCACCGTTGAGGTCCGTGCCGTACCGGGTGATGTCCTGCGCGATGACGATCAGCTCCTTGACCCCGGCAGAGGCCAGCTCCGCCGCCTCGTCCAGCAGCTCGTTCATGGGACGGCTGCGGTACTTTCCCCGGAGAGAGGGGATCACGCAGTAGGCGCAGTGGTTGTCGCAGCCCTCGGCGATCCGCAGATAGGCGTACCAAGGGGGGGTGGACAAAATGCGCTCGCCGCTTTGGTTGGCAGTGTGGATATTCCCCAGATGGCAGGGCTTTTCGCCCTTTTCCATCACCTCGGCAATGGCCGTGGCAATGTCGCCGTAGCTGCCGGTACCCAGCAGGCCGTCCACCTCCGGCAGCTCATGGAAAATATCCTCTTTATAGCGCTGGGTCATGCAGCCGGTGACTAAGATCTTTTTCACCTGCCCCGCCTTTTTCAGCTCCGCCATCTCTAAAATGTTCTCGATGGCCTCCTCGCAGGCGGACGCCAGAAAGCCGCAGGTGTTCACCACCACCACATCGCAGCCCTCCGGCTGGGCCTGAATGGAGTAGCCTGCCTCGGCGCACAGAGCCATCATCTGCTCGCAGTTCACTTGATTCTTGGCGCAGCCAAGGGAAATGAATGATACATTATAGCTCAAAATGGATTCCTCCGGTATGATCGAATACGCCCCTCCGGGCGGAAATAACGAATGCGCAATCAGAACCAAAAATTTCACAGTCTTTGAGACTGATCCTCGGCTCCGCGGATATAACCTCCGGGATCACTCCTCCCAGATCTCAGAACCATAGCGGCCCCAGGCGGACCTCACCTCGCCCCAGGAAAACCCCCGGCGCAAAAGGGCGTCCGTCAGCCGCTTCTTCTCCTTATCCTCCGGGGACCGGCCGTGGAGCTTGCTTTGCAAAAAGCGGTCGATCTGCTCCCCGTCCGGGGGCAGCTCGTCCAGCGCCTCGTCCCAAAGTTCCTGAGGCACGCCCTTTTCCCGCAGCTTTTCTCTGGCCCGCCGGGGACCATATCCCATATCGCCGCAGTGCCGCACCAGCGCGGCGGCATAGGCGCCGTCATCCAGCGCGCCGATGGCTTCCAGCCACTCTCCGGCATAGCGGGCCTCAGTCTCTGAGGCTCCCTTTTCCTGCAATTTCTTCTCCAGGTCTCGGCGGCTCATGGCCCGACGGCCAACGAGGTCCGCCGCCGTGGTCTTGATGTTAGACACCCCGGCGGCCTCCTTCAGCCGCGTCAGGGTTTCCTCGTCCAATTCATCGCCGGAGCGCAGACCAAAGGTCAGCAGCTCCTGCTCCGTCACCTTCAGCAGACTGCCGTCTGCCAGGAATACCAGCACCCGCCCCCGCTTATGCTTGGAGGCTTCTATGCGGTCAATCCTCATCGTTGAAATCGTCGGCGGAGACGTTCACCGCCTTGCCGGCGGCCTTGGCAGCGGCGATCCGGGACTGGTTGCCCATCAGCTTATCGAAATTGGCCCGAATCTGCGCTTCCACATCGGCGGCAATATCGGGATTTTCCTCCAGATACTTCTTGGCGGCGTCCCGGCCCTGACCGATGCGGACCTCGCCCATGGAGAACCAGGAACCGGCCTTGGTGATGATACCCAGCCGGACGCCCAAGTCGATCAGTTCGCCGGTGTGGGCGATGCCCTCGCCGTACATAATGTCGAATTCCGCCTCCCGGAAGGGTGGCGCCACTTTATTTTTCACGACCTTGGCCCGGGTGCGGTTGCCCACCACCTCGCCGCCGTTTTTCAGCGCCTCAATCCGGCGGACGTCGATGCGGACGGAGGCGTAGAACTTCAGCGCCCGGCCGCCGGTGGTGACCTCCGGGTTGCCGTACATAACGCCCACCTTCTCGCGAAGCTGGTTGATGAAAATGACGATGGTGTTGGTTTTACCCACCGCACCGGTGAGCTTCCGGAGTGCCTGGCTCATCAGCCGGGCGTGAAGGCCCACATAGCTGTCGCCCATTTCGCCCTCGATCTCCGCCCGGGGCACCAGCGCCGCCACGGAGTCCACCACGATCACGTCGATGGCGCCGGAGCGCACCAATGCCTCGGTGATCTCCAACGCCTGCTCGCCGGTATCCGGCTGAGAGATCAGCATTTCATCGATATTCACGCCCAAGGCCCGTGCGTAGGTGGGGTCCAGCGCGTGCTCTGCGTCCACAAACGCCACCTCGCCGCCCTTTTTCTGGGCCTCTGCCGCCACATGAAGGGCCAGCGTAGTCTTACCGGAGGATTCCGGTCCGTAGATCTCCACAATGCGGCCTCGGGGCAGACCGCCTACGCCCAGCGCCACGTCCAAGGACAGGGAACCGGTGGGGATCACGTCCACCTGCAAATTATTCTGGTCGCCAAGACGCATAATGGAGCCCTTGCCGTACATTTTTTCGATCTGGCCCATAGCCGCTTCAATAGCCCGCTTCCGATCCTCCGCCGGGGCGGCACTGGCCACGGGGGCTTTCTCTTTTGCCATACGTTCTTCCTCCCAAATCTGATTTTCTATCTTGCTTGCCCGGTCTGCCGGGCGTTCTTACTCGCTGTAAACCTCTCCGCAGAGGGTGCCGAACACCACGCGGGGGATGTCGTTGTGGTCCTTCACCACCTGAATGTCTCCAAAGCCCTGGGCGCGCATGATCCGGAGCACCGCATCCGCCTGACCGATACCTACTTCAAAATACAGCCGCCCGCCGGGGGCCAGTGCTGCCTTCCACTTCTCACTGATGGCCCGATAGAAGTCCAGACCGTCCTCGCCGCCGTCCAGCGCCAGATGGGGCTCGTAGTCCTTCACGGAGTGGTCTAATCCCGGAATATCCCCATGAGGGATGTAGGGGGGATTGCTGACGATGCAGTGAAACTCTCCCAAAGCCCGGTCCGGCCGCTCCAAGGCATTCACCGTCATGGGGATCACCCGGCCCGTCAGGGCGTTCCGGCGGGTGTTCTGGCGGCAGATCCGCAGGGCCCCGTCGGAAAACTCGCCCAGTACCACATGGGCCTGAGGGGCCTGCGATGCCAGCGCCAGACCGATACAGCCGCTGCCGGCGCACAGGTCCAGCACCCGGCAATTGCCCAAGGACTGCACATAGGGCAGCGCCTGATCCACCAGCACCTCCGTATCCGGCCGGGGAATCAGCACCTCCTTGGAAATGTCCAGAGGCAGGCCGTAAAATTCCCACTCACCGATGAGATACGCCACCGGCTCTCCCGCCAGATGGCGGGCTGTCAGCTCCCGCACCCGGCGTTCCAGCTCCGGCGGGGCGTACAGCCGCCCGTCCCTGGTCAGCTCCTCCCGGGTCTTGTTGACCCCGAAGCAGGTCAGCTCCCGGGCCTCCAAGGTGGTGTCGATGACGCCGCCCTGCTTCAGTTCCCGGCGAATATCCAAAAATAAGTCATTATATGTGATCGCCATGCGTCGTCGCAAAGTCCGCTGAACTTCGTTTCTGCCTGTGGCAAAAACTGCGTTCACTCCCTTGCTCCTCCTTTTTCTTCCGCAAACGTTTCGCTGGTTGCGGAAGAAGTATTTCTATAATTGTCACCATGCGTCCTTGCCCTTTTCGTCGGGCAGGACCAACTCCAGCGAACGGATGGCACACTCAATCATGCTGTCATCCGGCTCGTTGGTGGTGAAATTCTGCATCCACAGGCCAGGGGCCGTCAGGAATTGGGCCAGCTTGCTGTCCTGCACATGGCGGCCTACCCAGCGGTTGAACTCATAGGTGATGCCCACTACCAACGGCAGCAGGAGCAGATGCACCAGCGTCCGCAATCCCGCGTTGGTGATGGGCCAGATGCCGAACACCACGCTGGAAACCAGAATGGACACGAAGATCACCACAAATAGAAAGCTCGTTCCGCAGCGGGGATGGTGCCGGGGCTGGATGCGGACGTTCTCTACCGTCAGCGGCAGGCCCGCCTCGTAGCAGAAAATGGTTTTATGCTCCGCCCCGTGATACTGGAACACCCTGTAAATGTCCTTCTGCTTGGAGCAGAGGATCAGATACGCCAGAAAGATCGCGATTTTCAAAAGGCCCTCCACCACGTTCCGGCCCCACAGGGGAAAGCCGGGGAAAAAGTGAAGGATCCCGCCGGTAAGCAGCGTTGGCAGCACCAGAAAGAGGAAAATGGACATTCCCACGCCTAGCAGCACGGCAAGGCCCACGATGGCTTTTTCCAGCTTTTCGCTGCTGAGGTGCTTTTCCAACCACTGTTCAAATTTGGAAGGCTGGCTTTCTTCCTCCTCCGGGTAAAAGTCTGCGGAGTACATCAGGGCCTTCACGCCGCTGACCATTGCCGCCAGAAAATTTACGGTTCCCCGGATCAGGGGCATGCCCAAAATGGGGTAACGGTCCTTGATGAGCTTCAGCTCCTCCACCTTTTCCACCAATTGACCGTCTTTGTCCCGGACCACGATGGCCTGCTTTTCAGGCCCGCGCATTAAAATGCCTTCGATCAGCGCCTGTCCGCCGATACTGGTGCGGAAGGCACCGCTGGAATGTTCCGCCATAGATAAGGTTCCTTTCTGTTTCGCTGTTTCAGTATATCACACTGTTGTTTGAAAATCAAACATTTGTTCTATTTATTCTTTTTCCGGGATGCAGATGGTCACCACTGCACCGCCGCCCTCGGCATTGGCAATGTCGAAGGTGCCGCCGTGGAGCCGCACGATCTCGTCGCACACAGCCAGACCGATGCCGCTGCCCCGGGCCTTGGAGGAGCCCTTGTAGAATTTCTGCTTCACGTAGGGCAATTCCGCCGCCGGAACGCCGGGACCGTAATCCCGGACCCGAACCACCTGCACCGTTCCCTCCCGGGTCAGGGAGGCATCAATGCGCCGGCCTGCGCCGCCGTGCTTGGCGGCGTTATCCAGCACGTTGCAGAACACCTGCTTCAGTCGCTCCGGGTCGCCACTGATGGACGGCAGGATCTCCTCTCCCGGTTCGTAGCGCAGTTCGATCCCCTCCTGTCGGAACAGCTCCCGGTAGGTAAAAATGGCGTCCTCAAACTCTGCCTGAAGATCCATTTCTTCCAGTTGCAGCGTAAAGCGGCCATCCTCCATCTTGGAAAATTCCAGCAGCTCCTCCACCATGGTCGAGAGCCGCCGGGACTCGTTGAGGATGATCCGCAGGCCCCGGTGGAGCTGGATCTGATCCCGCTCCCGGTCTGCCAGCAGCGTTTCGCCCCAGCCGCTGATGGCTGTGAGCGGCGTCCGCAGCTCGTGGGAAACCGACGAGATAAATTCCGTTTTCATTTTCTCGTTCTGGCCGATCTTCATGGACATATCGTTGATATTGTCCACCAGCTCGCCCAGCTCGCCGGTATACTTGTTTTCCAGCGTGAAGCCGTAGCTTCCCTGAGAGATCCGCTTGGCAGCGTCAGATACCACCGCCACCGGCTCCACCACATTGTTGATGAAAATCAGGTTTGAGCTTAACACCAACAGAAGACACAGTAAAGCCACCAGCACCACTGCCAGCACCGTCATCCGCACCTGAACGTTGACCTGCCGCAGGGAGGTGACGAATCGCAGGACGCCTACCACCTTGCCGTTCACCGTCAGAGGGTGAGACACCGCTAAGATCTGTTCTCCCGTCTTGGGGTCTGCGCCCCGGAAATAGCTGATACGGTTGGTTTCCACCGCTCTGGAAATATCCTCCGTTCCGGGGCGGGTGCCCACCGTCAGGTTAGATGTGGAGGACGCCTGAATACGGCCTACGCTGGACAGGAACTGCATTTCTACCCGTTCCTTGTCCGCATAGTCGGAAATGGCCTGATTGGCCCGCTGCAAGTAGTTGGCGAACCCCTGATCCATAAAATAGTCCACAAAGGCGCCGGACTGCGCCCGGGCCTGCCGTTCCAGACCGTCCAGCATTCCCTTATAATAGTAATTGGAAATGCCCAGAGATACGCCGCCCACGATCAGCGCCAGCAGCACGAAGATGGGCACCACAGAGTTGACGATCCAACGCTGGCGGAGGCTCCGCACCCGCGTGGCTTTTCGTTTTTGACTTCCCTCCGGCACGAAGCATCTCACCCTTTCTTTTCCCATTTTGCGGGGCAAAATGGGAGCCCTTTCATCTTACTTGCGCGGCGGAAATGAATTCCGCCTTGTGCCAAGGTTTTGGCTCCGCCAAAACGCTTGTACCCGCCTGACGGCGCGCCCCGCCGTGCGGGGCCCCGGACAATGTGCCGTCAGCTTACTCGTTTCACGCGTCCCATTTATAGCCATAACCCCAGACGGTTGTTATGAAAGTCGGATTCTGCACATTGCTTTCCCATTTTGCGGGGCAAAATGGGAGCCCTTTCATCTTACTTGCGCGGCGGAAATAAATTTCGCCTTGCGCCAAGGTTTTGGCTCCGCCAAAACCCTTGTACGCGCCTGACGGCGCGCCCCGCCGTGCGGGGCCCCGGACAATGTGCCGTCAGCTTACTCGTTTCACGCGTCCCATTTATAGCCATAACCCCAGACGGTTGTGATGAAAGTTGGATTTTGCACATTGCTTTCCCATTTTGCGGGGCAAAATGGGAGCCCTTTCATCTTACTTGCGCGGCGAAAATGAATTCCGCCTTGTGCCAAGGTTTTGGCTCCGCCAAAACGCTTGTACGCGCCTGACGGCGCGCCCCGCCGTGCGGGGCCCCGGACAATGTGCCGTCAGTCTATTCGTTTCACGCGTCCCATTTGTAACCATAACCCCAGACGGTTGTGATAAACGTGGGATTCTGCACATTGTCCTCGATTTTTAAGCGGAGGCGGCGGATATTCACGTCCACGATCTTCAACTCTCCGAAGTAGTCCCGGCCCCAGACCCGATCCAGAATTTCCTCCCGGGACAGCGCCTTGCCGGGATTCTCCATAAACACCCGCATGATGGCGTACTCCACCTGCGTCAGCTTCACCCGCTGGCCGTTTTTCTCCAGCGTCCGGTTGCGGGTATTCAGCAAAAAGGGCGGCTGGCTGATCTCACCGCTCTGGACCACTTCCTCCCCGCCAGCCCGGCGGAACAGCGCGTCCACCCGGGCGGTAAGCTCCGCCGGAGAAAAGGGCTTGGTCACATAATCGTCGGCGCCGGTCATCAGTCCCGTCACCTTGTCCATCTCCTGAGACCGGGCCGTCAGCATGATGATGCCGATTTTCGTATTGGTGGCCCGGATGCGGCGGCAGACCTCAAAGCCGTCGATCCCCGGCAGCATGATGTCCAAAAGAGCCACCTTGGTATCCGGGTTGGCCCGGAGCCGTTCCAATGCCTCCTCGCCGGTCTCAGCCTCAATCACATCGTAGCCCGCCCGGCGGAGATTGATGACGATGAAGCTGCGGATGCTGGCTTCATCCTCCAAAACCAGAATTTTCTTCACGAAAGCTCCTCCATATCCATCAGTTGTCCCCTGCGGACCATTCCGTGCCGATCAGGCTGAAGGATGCCCGCACCTCGTCCTCTGTAACGCTGTACTTCCAATCCTGATTGCCCTTCAGCAGCTCGCCCACATAGATGACGCCGTCATTCCGGCCCAGGATGAACCGTCCCGTCCGCACCGCCAGCCGCTCCCGTTCGGAGCCGCTAAGGGCCGTGATCCGCAGCACCGGAACATAGGATTCCTCCCGGCTGCTGTCGGTATAGAATGTAATGCCGATCTCATCCGGCGATGTGGACCGGCCGACCCAGACCCGCTCCGGCCAGCCCTCCGGCAGCTGGAGATACCAGCCGTCGGCAACATCGTGATAGGTGGACAGGACCCGGGACGCGGTACCGGAAGCGTCATAGCTGATCCAGTCCACCCGCTGAGAAACGGCGTGGTCTGCGTCCTCGCCCTGCAGCGTCACCGTGCGGGGCACCTCTGTAACGCCGTCGCCGTTGATGTCCATGGGATACACGGAACAGAACCGGGACACCTCTCCGGAAACGCCGGTAATGGCGGAAAGCACCAGATTTGTCAGTTCTCCGCCCCGAAGGGCCAGCACATCCGTAATAGCCCGGGCGCCGTCCGCAACGCCGGTGATGAACAGGGCGGGGTCGCTGGACCGCAGCGTACCCACGGTGACCTTTCCCTGCTGGCTCAGCTCCGCCATGGTCATGGACACCAGCACGCTGGACCGCAGCGTCAGCGCGCCGTTTTTCGACACATAGCAGTCCGCAACGCCCTCGCCGTCCTGATTGGCCCGTAGCACCGTCAGTTCCCGTTTGCCGTCTTTATTCAGGTCCGCCACGGCGTATTTCACATAATTGGTCCGCATCAGCTCCCGTGCGCCGTCCGGCTCCAGGGAGTAGACAGCCAGCGCCTGCAGATCCATGCTGACCCGCCAGCCCACGATGATCTCCATACGGCCGTCGCCGTCAATATCGCTGTAATCCACGCTGTAAATCGCCAGACCGCTACCCTCAATGACCGCCGCCTGCCGGTAGCTGTTGTCATCATCCGCCGTAAATATATGGATCTTCAGGGGCTTTTCCCCATCGCTCTGGCGGAAGAAGGCCAGTGCCTCCTCCCGGCCGTCGCCGTCCAGATCCATCATCTGCACCGGCTGGATATTGCTGCCGGATACCGGAGCGGCGTATTCCGCGCCGCTTTCCTGGATAGCGCTGAGCTGCTTATTCAGAGCGGTATACCGCTCCGGCAGCTCCGGCAAAGCGTACAGTTCCTCCGGGTCCAATGTTAGCTTCGGCGCGGTACAGGCAGAAAGAGGCAGCACCGACAGCGCGATGCACAGTGCCAGCAGTCCTGACATGATCCGCCGCTTTCTTCTCACGGTTCCGCCCCCTTTCAATACACATATCAATACAAGGATACAATACCACATCTTCCTCAAAAATGGTAGTCCCTCTGCCTGATTTCAAGAGATTTTACAGGCCGTTCACGATTTGCGCCGCGAGTACGTGAACACAGCCCCGGAGATGGAATCATCTCCGGGGCTGTTCATGCACCTGTCATCCGCTATTCAGGAGATTGCCGCGGCGCCTACGGTATAATCTCCCCAATGTCCCTGCGCATCCCGGCTGGCGGTGCAGTCAGTGAAGAAGTAGGCCCCCAGCGCAGAGCGCCACTTCTGGGCATCGAAGGTCACGGTGTTCTGCAAAGCGTCCGGTTCGCCGCCCTCCGTTTTCACTGGTTGGCAAAAGTCAGACTGTCCTTGTTCTGCCTCCGCCGGAGGCAGTTGGCAAGCAGCACCGCTTTCCTCTTCTGTACGGGGCAGCGGGTCTGCGCCGGTAATATTTTTGCTGTCCTGTTCCACATGGATGCTGTCCTGCCCGTTCTGCTCCGTAATGGTGAACAAGCAGCCGTCCTTCCAGTGGGGGATCCCGTCGACCTCCGGGGCCGTGTCGGAGAGATACCCCTCCGCCGCCAATTCCTCGTAGCTCATGGTCATGGTCTCGGAAATATCGTGCATCCCGCCGAATACCCACGCTACCGCCGCCTGCTCGCTATCGGACAGGCCGGTTTGGGACAGGTCCACAGAAAGCATGGTAATGTCGCTGTTCAGTCCCTCATCCACGGCCCACAGGTCATTCAGCACCCGGAGATACAGGGCGCAGCGGTCATCAAAGCCGTCAGAGCGGATATTCACCGCCGTGACCTCCGCCAGCTGGCCGGGATAGGTCTCCAGCACCAGATCGCAGGCGACCTCCACCAGCGCGCCGGTCAGGGTACCGTCAGGAAAGCTCTGGTAGGCGCCCGGCTCGTTCCGGTCAAAGGCGTTGCCGTCCAGTGTCAGCTCTGCATCGCGCAGGGACAGGGTATACACATCCGCCGAGTTACCATCTGTCTTAGCCAGCAACAGATTCTCCGGCTGCTCCTGGATGATCCGGAATGTCTCCCCCGCAGACACCGCTTTTTCGCCGGAGCCTCCCATCGTATCGGATACCATACTTTCTCCGGGGGCCTCCGCTGTCCGGCAGGTGTCGCCGGTGCTGTCTGTCCGCCCGCACCCCGCCAGCAGGCACAGGCACAGGATCGCCGCAAACAGTCGCTTCATGAAAACCGCCTCCTTTTTCATTTCTACTTCTTTGTCGGCACAAACGGTGATTTTGTTCCCGGTTTTGCAAATTTTTCCTGAAATAATTATTTTTCTGAAATTTGTGCTTGACATTTTGCTTTCGCCGCGTAAAATAAGCATTAGATTAGAAGCCTAAATTTTTGCTTACAAAGGAGGGGCAACCATGACCCAGCGGGAGCGGCAGCTTTTGAACTGGATTGAAGAGAACCCCCTGATCTCCCAGCAGGAGTTGGCAGACAAGGCGGGGATCACCCGGTCCTCTGTGGCGGTGCACATCTCCAACCTGATGAAAAAGGGCTACATCACCGGCAAGGGCTACATCATCCACACGGCCCCCTACGTCACCGTGGTGGGCGGCGTGAATATGGACATCGGCGGCTGGCCCGGTGAGGTTCCCGTCATGCGGGACTCCAATCCCGGCGTGGTGCGGATGAGCCTGGGCGGCGTGGGCCGGAACATTGCCCACAATATGGCCCTGTTGGGCATGGACGTCCGTCTGCTGACGGTATTCGGTGACGATATCAATGCTCAGAAGATCGCCGCAAGCTGCGGGGAGCTGGGCATCGACATCTCCCAGTCCCCGGTGATCCCGGAGGGCCGCACCTCCACCTACCTCTTCATCACCGACGAAAAGGGCGACATGGCCCTGGCCGTCAGCGATATGGAAATCTACAAGCACCTGACCCCGCAGATGCTGGCCCAGCGGCAGACGCTGCTGAACGCCAGTCAGGCGGTGGTGCTGGACACCAACATCCCCGCCGAGAGCATTGAGTGGCTGGCGGATCACTGTGCCGCCCCCCTGTTTGCCGACCCGGTGTCCACCGCCAAGGCGGTGAAGCTGAAGCCGGTGCTGGGCAAGCTTCACACTCTGAAGCCCAACCGTATCGAAGCAGAGCTGCTCTCCGGCGTGAAGATCACTGACGATGCCAGCCTCCAAAAAGCGGCGGAGACGCTGCTGGACACCGGCCTTCACCGGGTCTTTATCTCTCTGGGTTCTGACGGCGTGTTTGCCGCCGACCGGTCCGGGCAGCAGGTGCAGCTTCCCCCTCTGCCGGGAGCTATGGTGAACACCACCGGCTGCGGCGACGCCTTCATGGCGGCGATCACATGGGCCTATTTACAGGGCACGGACCTGACGGACACGGCGAAGGCGGGGCTGGCCGCCTCCGTCATCGCCATGGAGTCCGCTGAGACCATCAATCCCGCCATGAGCGAGGACGCCCTGCGGCAGCGTGCCGCTTTTTCCAAATAAAACAACATTCAAATTTCAATCTTATGGAGGAATTCAACATGACGCTGAACAAATATCTGGACATCGCTCCCGAAGTGCAGAAGGCCCTGGAGGAGGGCCGTCCCGTGGTGGCTCTGGAATCCACCATCATCTCTCACGGTATGCCCTATCCCCAGAACGTGGAGACTGCCCTGAACGTGGAGAAGATCATCCGCGAAAACGGCGCAGTACCCGCCACCATCGCCGTCATCGGCGGCCGCCTGAAGGCCGGTCTGTCCGAATCCGAGATCGACTATCTGGGCAAGACCGGCGCGGCCGTCACCAAGGCCAGCCGCCGGGACCTGCCCATTCTGGTGGCCGAGGGCCGGGACGGCGCCACCACCGTGACCACCACCATGATCATCGCTCACATGGCCGGTATTCAGGTGTTCGCCACCGGCGGCATCGGCGGCGTCCACCGGGGCGCTCAGCAGACCTTCGACATCTCCGCCGATCTGGAGGAGCTGGCCCACACCCCCGTCATGGTGGTCTGCGCCGGTGCCAAGTCCATTCTGGATCTGGGCCTGACGCTGGAATATCTGGAGACCCACGGCGTGCCCGTCATCGGCTACGGCACCGAGGAACTGCCTGCTTTCTACACCCGGAAGTCCGGCTTCAAGGTGGACTACCGCATCGACACTCCCGCTGAGCTGGCCAAGGCCTTCTATGTGAAGCAGGACATGGGCCTGGGCGGCGGCATGCTGGTGACCAACCCCATCCCCGAGGAATACTCCATGGATCACGAGGTCATCAACAAGGCCATCGACGAGGCTGTGGCCGAAGCCAACCGGCTGGGCATCCACGGCAAGGAGACCACTCCCTTCCTGCTGGCCAAGATCAAGGATATCACCGGCGGCGATTCTCTGGCTTCCAACATCCAGCTGGTGTACAACAACGCCCGACTGGCTGCCAAGACCGCCTGCGAGCTGGTGGCACTTGCCAAGAACTGAAAACTCTGCTAAAATGGACTGGCCGGGAAATTCCCGGCCAGTCCTTTTTTCGACTGCAAGCGCAAAGCAGGGAGTAAGCCTCCCAAATCATAGAAAAGCAGGTAATGAACAATGATGACGCGTCTTGCCAAGACCGTGGTGGAGCCCACGGCGAAAAACGGTTTTATTTTTACGCTTCTCGGCACCAAATGGGGGTTCCTCTGGCTGTGGCTCCTGATCATCAATGCTGCGGCGTTTCTGGCCTATGGCTTGGACAAGCTTCTGGCTAAGCTGAAGGCCCGCCACGAGAAGGTCCCCCGCCTGCCGGAGAGAAATCTTTTGCTGCTGGCTATCGTAGGCGGCGGCGTTGGCGCATGGCTGGGCATGGAGGTCTTTCGCCATAAGACCCAGCACCGCTCCTTCCGGATCGTCGTGCCCCTGTTCACCTGCCTCTGGCTGGTCATCGTCACCGGCGCGTATCTCTATTTCAACGTGTTCCGCTGATCCGCTTTTCATCTGACAAAACCCCACCCTTGACGGACGGTCCGCCGGGGGTGGGGGTTCGATCATATAGAAACTTTTTTACAGGGCCGACACAGCCTCATTTACGGCATCCTCGCAGGAGCGCATGGCCAAAATGGTCTTTTCCATCAGCTCCTCAATAGGCCAGCCCAGCCGCTCCGCACCGGTATTGATGACATCCCGGGAGCAACCGGCGGCAAACTTTTTGTCCTTGTACTTTTTCTTCAGGGAGCTGACCTCCATATCCTGCACGGACTTGCTGGGCCGCATCCGGGCCGCGGCCCCAATGAGGCCCGTCAGTTCGTCGGTGGCAAAGAGGACCTTTTCCATTTTCTCCACAGGCTCCACATCGCAGCAGATGCCGTAGCCGTGGGAGCAGACCGCGTGGACCAGGTCCTCAGAACAGCCGATCTCCCGTAAAAGCTCCGGGGCCTTGACGCAGTGCTGCTCCGGCCACTTTTCAAAGTCCACATCGTGGAGGAGGCCCACGGTGGCCCAGAAATCGGCATCTGCGCCATAGCCAAGCTCGTTGGCACACCAGCGCATGACGCCCTCTACCGTCAGTGCGTGCTGAATGTGGAACGGCTCGCTGTTGTACTTTTTCAGCAGAGCCAGGGCTTCTTCTCTTGCAGGACAGGCTTTCATAGGGATCGCTCCTTTGTTTTACTTATTTCAGTGTCTCCGGCTCCGGGTCGGAGGGCAGTGTCAGAAAATAGTCATAATAGGGCAGCAGAAATGTGTAGCCGGTTTTGATCCGGTCCACCACATCCCGGCTGAACAGCTCCTCCGTCAGTTTCTCCTCGTGGGTGATGCTGATGGTTTTCATCTGGAACCACGGTGCCAGCAGCTCCGACGGCGCGCCTGCCTTGGGACGCTTGTAGGTATCGCCGCCCAGAGTAAATTCCGTCTGGCCACGCAGCGCCTTCGTCAGCTTTTCCATGGGCTTCGGGTCCCTGATGATCCGCGAGCGCAGCTTGGCCATGTCCATGGGCCGGGCCATCCAACAGCCCATGCCGTAGCCCCAGTAATCCGGCCCCAACTCAAACCAGAAGGTAGGCCGGGTGGTCCAGTCCTCGGCGGGGCGTTCCACGCAGAACCACAGGTGGTCCTTGTAAGGCCCCCGGCCGTGGAGCCGCCGGGCGTCCCGGTAGATCCGGGAGATACGGCACACCATGGGGTCATTCTGCCGCTGTTCGGACAGAAATTCATAGATCTCCGCTCCCAAGTCCTTCATGGGGCGGTAAAGCTCGCTTAAATAAGTCTCCTTGTGGGCTTCAAACCAGGGGCGCTCGTTATTGAAGCGGATGCCCCACAGGAAGTCCACAGTGGCATCGGTAAATCCGGTAAACATCGTTTCCCTCACAATCGTTTTTCCGTGTTATTGTAGCACAGTCATAATCGGTATTTCAAGAGATGATCCTTATAAATCCTATTGTTTGAGTAGGTATATGTTGTTGGAAATGGCAAAAGCTCCGGTCTTTCGACCGGAGCTTTTAAAATGCGGATTATTCAGCGGCGTAGACGGAAGCCTGCTTCCGATCCTTGCCCAGACGCTCAAAGCGCAGGGTGCCGTCCACCTTGGCGAACAGGGTATCGTCAGTGCCGATGCCCACGTTGGTGCCGGGATGGATCTTGGTGCCGCGCTGACGCACCAGAATGTTGCCGGCCTTGACGAACTGGCCGTCCGCGCGCTTGGCGCCCAGACGCTTGGAGTTGGAGTCACGACCGTTCTTGGTGGAGCCGCCGCCCTTCTTGTGGGCGAAGAACTGCAAACCGATCATCATCATAATAAAGGACCATCCTTTCTGTAGATTTCAGGGAGAATTATTCATCCTCCAGAACTTCGATATGTTTGGGATACTCGTCGTGGAGCTGAGCAAAGTAAACCATCATGCCCGTCAAAAGTGCCTGACAGGTGCTCTCCGCTGTCTGGCCGAGGCTTCCC
Organism: Dysosmobacter segnis; assembly: GCF_014297285.1. Lineage (GTDB taxonomy): Bacteria > Bacillota > Clostridia > Oscillospirales > Oscillospiraceae > Oscillibacter > Oscillibacter segnis. The sequence continues at coordinate 5,890 of NZ_JACOQI010000022.1, read as the reverse complement.
GGCAGACGGAGGGAGATCGATGCGTCACTTTCCCGCACCTTCACGGATGCCGCCAGACCCAGCACATCGTTCACCGTGGTCTCCACGAGACGAACGGCGCTGGTGATCGCCGCGCAGACAATGTCCGCACCGGCCTCAGCGTAACCGCTGTGACCCTGTACGTCAAAGCCTGTGATCCGGCTGCCCTGACTGCGGAAGGTGATCGTCGTCATGCTCAGACAGAGATCTTGCCGATCTCAACCTTGGTGTAAGGCTGACGATGGCCCTGACGTTTCCGGTAACCCTTCTTGGGATTGTACTTGAAGATGCGGATCTTCTTGCCCTTGCCGTTCTTCACGATCTTGGCCTCCACGGAAGCACCCTCCACAACGGGAGCGCCGAACGTAGCCTTCTCACCATCGATGATAGCCAGGACCTGCTCGAACTTTACGGTATCGCCAGCCTCGTTGTCCAGCTTCTCGATGTAGATCACATCACCCTCGGACACCTTGTACTGCTTGCCGCCAGTCACGATAATTGCGTTCATTCTTTTCAACTCCTTCATTTACGGGCTCGCTGTCGGGGGCGATTTCCGAAGAAATACTTATAACCCATTCAAAGCGGCTCTATTATTATATCTGTGCACAGTCAATTTGTCAACGGTTTTTCCTAAGAAAAACAAGCAAAATTCGTTTGCAAAAGTAAATGCAACCCCACCATTGCATTTAGTCTTACAAATCTCAGTGTTGCATTTACTCGTACAAACGCAGGTGTAGGTTTCATCACACACTGAAAAATAAGAACTCCAGAATCTAAATTTGATTCTGGAGTTCTCGTTTTTATCCGAACAGCTCGTCCAATTTTTCTTGGAGCGTCCCTTCCTTTGTGTAGGGCAGGGCATCAAGCTGCCGGAAATTATGCTTGATGTCCTCCATACCCTCATTAAAGCCGAGGATATAGGATAACGCAATATGATAGATGATTTCTGTTGGAGCCAATCCATAGACCTGTTTCTCAAAAATATGGCGAAGGCGTTCTTTCGGGTCAGGGAACTGTTCCTTCATTCGCTCACTCTGATACAGGCGCTTGACGATTTCTGTGATGTATAGGCCGGATTTCATATAGAGGTCGATAAAAGTCTTGTCCGGGTCATCGAAACAGCCGGGGTTCTCAGTTTCAAGCATATCCACCATCTTCTTGACCATTGTCTTCGGGGTGAAGATTTGGTTGGTCTTCTGCGGCGGGATATAATCGAAGATGTCCTCGATACTCTTTTCATCGAAATAATCCGCCAACTTTTTCTTGAGCCGAAGGAATTCCTTCACAGAGTCATCGAATACGACCGGGTCAAAGAGATTGCCCGCAAACTCCTTTTCTTCCCCTGTCTCAGCGTCCTTGTACTTACCGCCGTCACGAAGGAAACGGAACTGGTCGAGGGTAATGCTTGTCACCTCAAGGAACTCAGGATTCGGGATAACGGCATCGAAGGTTGCCAGCGTAACGGTATCATTGCCATAGGCCATCAGGAATGACGGTATCGTGCGGGAGAAGCCCCTCAGGTGGTCCCTGACGGAATCTTCTATACCCGTCTTTTCCCGTTCCTTGATTTTCTTCTCAACCGTCTCAACAACATCCTGCGTAGATGTTTCAATGAAAGTCTTTACGGTATTGGAAAGCTGGTCCTGTAAATTGGCTTGCAAGTCCTGCTTTTTCTGTTCAAATTCTTCTTCGATTTCCGTCTCAGTTTTTCCAGTCTCATGGCGAGAGCGCATCGCCGCCAAACGGTCTTTCTCCGCAATTTTCTGCTCGATTTGATAGTTGTTATGTCTTTATGAGCAATGCGGATGAATTGATGGTCAGCGAAAAGACTGTCTATAACTATTTAAACGCTGGCCTTTTTGACGCTGATAAGATGGACTGTCCACGCATCATCAGGATGCGTCCGAGGCGGAGCACTCCAAAGCTGAAAATCGACAGACACTGCTATGAAGGCCGCACTTACGAAGATTTTATGCGCTTCATTGCGGATAACCCGGATGTTCCTGTCGTTCAGATGGACTCTGTCATTGGAAACAAGAGCGGGAAAGTCCTTTTGACTATGTTTTCCCGGAACACCAATCTGCTTCTTGCTTTCCTGCGTGACCACAATACCGCCCGTTCTGTTTTGGATGTATTCAACGACCTCTATGCCATGTTTGGACGGGAAACCTATTGTAGACTCTTTCCTGTCATTTTGACTGACCGTGGCAGTGAGTTCAGCAATCCGGTCCCCATCGAACAGGATGAAAACGATGAGCTTCGCAGTCTTGTTTTCTATTGCAATCCCAGTGCCCCTTATCAAAAAGGCGGCATCGAAGTAGCCCACGAACTGGTTCGGCGTGTTTTGCCGAAAGGCAAATCTTTTGATGACCTTCAGCAGGAGGATATTGACCTGATGCTTTCTCATATCAACTCGTATAAAAGAGGAAAGCTGAACAGTCGGTCTGCATACCAACTGTTCAACTTCATCTACGGGGATGATATTTTGCCGAAGCTCAATATCCGCGAAATCGAGGCAAACGACATTGTTCTGTCTCCGAAGCTGCTGAAGAAGTAACCCTCAGCATTTCAGATGTCAAACAGAGAACTTTCAGGGGTGCGATTTACCTTTACAAAAAAGTAAGCGGCAATCGGACCTCTGGGAGTTTTTTGCCTTTTTCCCGATTTCTTGCCTTATGCTATTGATTTTAACACATTCTACGCCATTGAAAAGAGAATTTCCCCATATTTGTAAGAGTGAATCGAAGTTTTTGAACTTTGCTGTTGCATTTACTTCTTACAAACTTGCATTTACTTTTGCAAGTGAGCAAAAACAAGCAAATTTCTCGATGAAATTCACTTGCCGGAGGTATTCCCCCCAGTTTTCGGGCCAGAGGTGAATATGCCGACCGAAAACTACACCCTGACCGTTAGCCGTCCGACACCCTGACCGCTGAAAACGGACACCCTTTCCGCTGGTCCTACACCGAGGCCGTGGTGCATGCACCACCACGTCGGTCCACGGACACCGCCCAAATGGTGCACAGCGGCCGGGCACATGGTGCACCCGGCCGCCGGGGAAATTACTCTGTCATACCCATGCGCTTGCGCGTTGACTCACCCTCGATCTGAACCGTGTACGCGTTGTAGATGATCCGGTCGCAGATCGCGTCCGCCAGAGTTGGATCATACAGATTTTCATGCCACTCACTGGTGTCGTACTGGGAGCAGAAGATGGTGGACGCCACCTTGTTCCGAGCTTCCACCAGCTCCAGTACATCCCGGGCTTCTGCCTCCTTCAGCGGGTACAGCAGCCACTCGTCCAGAATGAGCAGCTTCACCTTTTTCAGCTGCTTCATATATTCCCGATAGGTCCCATCCCTCCGGACTACAGCGATCTCTACCAGAAGATCCGGCAGCCGGAGATACCGAGCGGCGCAGAAGTTCCGGTTGGCCGCCACACCCAGGGAACAGGCCAGGAATGTCTTTCCAGCACCGGTAGCGCCCAGGATGATCACATTTCGTGCCTCCTGAATGTACGAACAGGATGCCAAGCGGAGGATCTGCTCCCGGTCCAGATGCCGTTCGGCAATATACTCGATATTCTCCACGCTGGCCTGTGTATCTGCATAGCCGGCCTTCTTGATCAGGCCAGTGAGCCGGTTGCTTTTCCGCGCACTCCATTCGGCATCCACCAGCATGGCGAGTCGATCCTCGAAGGGCACATTCCGGAACTGCGGGTCTTCCAGCTGGGCAGAAAGCTGCTCTGCCATGACGCCCATGTGGATCTCTCTGAGCTTACGAATCGTTTCGTTACTGAACATTATTTCTTCCCCCTTCTGTAGTACTCAGCACCACGGGTAAACCTGTGGGCCTTCTGAGGCACAGGTTCTGGATCCACATCTTCCGTCTGAAGCAGATCCTGCTCAGACTTCAGAATAGCCTGTACACTTTTCAAGCTAGGAGAAGGGGTGAAGGTAGAGCTTTTCGACAGGCGTCCTCCAAGCGGACCACAGAATAGTGGTCAGACAGCTTTAGGAGGGCCATGCAGGATTTGTAACCCTGCTACTCTACCTTGTGAGCAGTAAGGAATACTCGCACAACAGCGGCAGTATTTTCGCCAATAGAGGACACCCAGCGAAGGAACCGTTCACTGTTCCATTGGAGGTAAGCGGTGTGCTCCGGAGACATATGCTCCTCAAGCGTACTGTACTGATTGGGGCGGCCATACAGCCAAAGGTGGGAGGCCACTCTGGTACCGCAGAAATAGATTTCTACAGCGGAGCCGGTGAGTCGTACATCCACTTTCTGTTTGATGTATTCGTATGGGACCGAATAGTTCATGCGATCCACTGAAATGTGGTAGTTATATTGCACCGTGGCCGTTTTCCTTTCTGCCAGCTCAAACGGATTTGGCGGTAGCGGCAGAAGGAACAGCTTTTCTTCCTCAAAGTCAGAGGCTCTGCTGCCATCTTTCTTCTGAAACGGCTTGTGATTGAAATCAGCCAGCTTTTCCCAGATTGCACGATTCAGTTCATCCAAGGAGAGAAACTGACGGTTCCGCAACGCAGCAAGGATCCAGGTGGAGACAACGCCAACGGAGCCCTCCACGAACGCTTTGTCCTTCGGTGTCCGTGGACGGGTGGGGATAATTGCGGTGCCGTAATGCTCCGCCATTTCCTGGTAGGCTTTGTTCAGGACGGTCTCCGTGCGGGTATTCTTGATGACGCCGGTCTTGAGATTGTCCGGGGTCAGGATTCGGGTGACTCCACCGAAATAGTTGTAGGCATGAACATGAGCTGTGATCCATGCTTCCTGCTTCATGTTGAGGAACGCTTCCGTATAGGCGTAGCCGCTGTACGGAAGCACTGCTACAAAGAGATAGGCGGGCAGGCGCTCGCCGGTGTCCGTGTCCGTAATCCCAGCGGTCTGACCGGCCCAGTCCACCTGGAGGTTCTCACTGGGCTTGTGCTCCAGATGCATGGTCGCTTTCGTTTTGTGAACATAGTCGGCGTAGTACTTGTTGAACTGCGTGGACTTGTAGGGGAGCTCACCGTTTTGGCGGCACCGTTCGCAATACTCCACCCACAGCAGGCTGAGCGTGACGCCGCTCTTCTGCATTTCCTTGTGGACCCACTCGTAGTCCGGCATACTGTACCGCTGCCCCATAGATGTGGCAGGGCACAGCTTACGGGTCACTTTCTCAGAGCTAAGGTTCTTCACCGCATTCCACGAGAGGCCGTTTTCTTCAGCCTTGTGCAATGCCGTGATGACGGTGCTCCGGGCGCAGCCACAGCTCTCGGCGATGCGCGTTTTGTTGAGACCCAGACTATGAAGTCTGATGATCTCTTTGTAGTTGGTCATCGTGTTTTCCTCCTGTTGTTAGATTACATCTTTCGATGCAATTCCATTATACAGAGGGTGTCTGACCGGCGGCGAGAGTGTATGATTTCAGCGGTCAAGCTGTCTGACCTGTGCGGTCAAAGTGTCCGTCGGAGGGCGGCGTATTCACAGAGGCAAATTTGCAGTTCCCATATTTTCTGGTATCTGTCCAAAGTTAAATTTCCGCTGCCTGATTTTCAATGCACTGATCATTAAAGTCCTTCAGCGCTGCAAATGATCCGTCACGTTGCAGACAGGCAATTTCTGCAAAACGCAGATGACAACTTAAGACAAAAATATACAACTATGTGCTAAACCGTATTTTGACAAAGCTCACAGCGCTCCACGAAATCCACACAACAAAAAAGCGACGGTCAAAAGACCGTCGCTTAGTGTTGGCGCTATCTATCTTCCCAGGCCGTTGCCAGCCAAGTATTGTGGACAGAAATGAGCTTAACTACCGTGTTCGGAATGGGAACGGGTGGACCCTCATCCTAATCAGCACCAACTA
>NZ_JACOQI010000021.1 GCF_014297285.1 Dysosmobacter segnis | reverse complement strand
CCACATTGGGCATCGGTTTGAAAAACATGACCGATCTGCTGGAGGAACACGAGGGAGCGTAATTTGTTTTCCCATCGAGAGAAGTACACGCTCGGCATTCATCAAAAGAGCACACTGCGACTTCACTGGACGCACGGTTCTGATGAATGGGACCGGGCGCTGGTAGGAATAAAAATTCTATGCGACGATCCGCAGCTTTGTCCTGAAATTTGAAAAGCTGGGACTGCTCAAATCGACGCGGTACAGGAATCGCATGAAGTATGCGGTTCGTGTATGCTGAAAGCGGGAGCGGCTCCATCAGATATCATGACCTGCGGGGCGCACAGACTACTATTTGACTACTACCGTGAAAAGTCTCGAAAGCCTTGCGCTGCAAGAGGTTCCGGCTTGACGGCCTGATAACCCCGATCATTATCCTATATTCAACTGAACTGAAGTCCCCAAGCCGTTGTATCACAATGGCTTGGGGACTTTCTGCATTTGTGCGTGTAGAGTGTGTATGTTTCAGCTGCCATCTCTGACAAAAGATAAGCACCATTACCCCATCATTCTTCTGCCGCATCATATGCGTACCCTTGGGTGTAACTTTGCGAACCATACCCGACCTGCCACGGATGCTACGGCAGATTATCCGAACAGACAATGTCGATTTGACGATTAAAGCGGGCAGCGTCCGGCGCTGCTTTCCGCCGCAGAACGTCCCGCAGGAGGATCAAGGGGCCGTAGCCTTGCTGCCGCAGATTTTGAGGGATCGTGAAGTCGATGCTGCCCCGTAGCAGCAGTTGACGGACGCTTTCGTTCAGATCGTGGCAGATGAGCCGGATGGCCCCCTTTTTCCCAGCCTGTTCAATGGCGGCGGCGCATCCGGAAACGCTGAGATTCGCCATGTAGATACCCCGCAGCCGGGGATACCGGTCAATGGCCTCCGTCACCACCCGGAAGGTGGTCTCATAATCATTGAAGGTCTCAGCCACCACCAGATCCTCCATGGGGAAGCCCGCCTCCCGGATACGATCCCGGAACCCGGCCAAGCGCTGGCGGTGACCGTCAAATTTCAAATTGCCCACCGTGGCCAAAAGCTGGCTCCCGGCGGGAACGCACCTGCTCATAAGCCCTCCGGCGATCCGGCCTGCCTTGTAGATGTCCTGTCCCACAAAGCACAGGCGGCGGCTGTCCGGCAGATCCGAGTTGAAGGTGACGCAGGGAATCCCCTCATCTGCCAGAGCGGAGATCCGCGCGGTGATGGAGGGATCATTGGCGGCGCAGACCGCCAGACCGGCAGCACCTGCCTCCGTCAACTCGTCCAGCAGTTTCAACGCCTCTGCGGGGATGTCGGTTTCACATCGCCGGATCAGGATCTGGATCCCGGTGCTCTCCAATTCCGCTTGGGCCTGAGCAATGCCTTCGTCTACCTCTGTTCGGAACTGTCCCTCCCAGTTGGGCAGCAGCACCCCCAACTTCATAGGGGGGTATGCCTGATGGAATTGGCGCTGGTGGGTATCCCGGGGGGAGACGTATCCGCTTTGGCGGATGGCCTCCAGCACCCGGAGCCGGACGTCCTCCCGGACGTGCGCTCTTCCGTTCAGCACCCGATCCACGGTGCCGCGGGAGACTCCAGCCATCTGGGCTACGGTTTGTATCGTCGGTTTGGAACCCATGAGATCACCTCGTTCGTGTGTGATGTGCTTTTGCACAATTTATCATAAAACAGGAACCGCTTCTTGTCAATCCTGAAAAAGAAAACGGTGGAATTTCAGGTGTTCCGCTGAAATATATTTCATTTTCCAAAAGCCCTTGACGGTGGACGCTTGACTTGCTATATATGTGCGTAAACACAAACGTGCAAAGCACAAGGAACGAGAAGGAGGGGCCTATGATTTTTCAGAAATCCGCCTGCATTGAGACACTGTACACGGAGCTGCCCTTTTTAGAGCGGTTTCGCACCGCCAAAGCCGACGGCTTCGATTTTGTAGAATTCTGGAGCTGGACCGACAAGGATCTCGCCGCCGTGCGAGCCGCCGCGGACGCTGCGGGGGTCGGCATTTCCGGCTTCAACGGCGACGCGGAGCTGTCCCTCATCGACTCGGCCCAGAAAACGGCCTACAAGGCCTTTCTGCGGCGTTCTCTGGACGCCGCCATGGAGATAGGGGCAATGTCCGTCACGGTCCACTCAAACGGTCTGGGGGAGGGAGGAAGGGTCCTTTGCCCCTATGACGACCTCAGCGACGCCGTGAAGCTCTGCACCATGTTCGACACGCTGAAAATCGCGGCGGAATGGGCGGAAACTTGCGGCGTCCGGATCAACCTGGAGCCGCTGAACGTCACCACAGACCATCCCGGCAACTTCCTCCGCCACACCCGCACGGCCGCCGAGCTGACCCGGCTCATCGGCTCCCCGTACTTGAAGGTGCTGTACGATGTGTACCACATGCAGCTCAACGAGGGCAGCCTGTGCGACCATATCCGCGCCTATGCCGACCAGTTCGGCCACATCCATGTGGCGGACGCGCCGGGGCGTCACGAGCCGGGCACCGGGGAGATCCGCTACCCGGCGGTGTTCGCCGCCTTGGAGCAGGCGGGCTACCGGGGCCTCATCGGCTACGAGCTGTTCCCCAAAACCGACACGAAAACCGCCGTCCGGGCCATTATGGCGGATTGAGAAAGGAGAATACTTTATGAAAACCATCAAAATCGGTATCATTGGAGCGGGCCGCATCGGCCGTGTCCACGCGGAAAATATCGCCAAATTCGTTCCGGAAATGGAGATCAAGACCATCGCTGACCCATACATGAGCGAAGAAACGGTGGAGTTTTTGCGGCGTCTGCGGATCCCCAACATCGTCAAGGACGCGGATGTGATCCTGAATGACCCGGAGATCAAGGCTGTGGTGGTCTGCTCTCCCACGGATCTCCACGCGGAGTACGCCATCAAAGTGGCCGAGGCGGGCAAGGACGTGTTTGTGGAGAAACCGGTGGACTACCGCATCGACCGGGTCAAGGAGGTCATCGCCGCGGCGAAAAAAGCCGGCGTCAAGCTTCAAGTGGGCTTTAACCGCCGGTTCGACCACAACCACCGGGCCGTTTACGAGGCCATCCGGGCAGGTAAGGTGGGCAAAGTAAACCTGGTGAAGATCAGCTCCCGGGATCCTGAGCCGCCCACCATCGACTATGTGAAGGTCTCCGGCGGCATTTTCTACGATATGATGGTCCATGATTTCGACATGGCCCGGTTTCTGGCCGGTTCCGAGGTAACGGAGGTTTTTGCTTACGGTGCGGTGCTGGTGGATCCCGCCATCGGTGAGGCGGGAGATGTGGATACCGCCGTTGTGAGCCTGAAATTCGCCAACGGCGCTATGGGCGTCATTGACAACAGTCGCAAGGCAGTGTATGGATACGATCAGCGGGTGGAGGTCTTTGGCTCCGAGGGCGCGGTCATGGATGAAAATGACACGCCCAACAACGCCACCTATTATGGGGCAGACGGCACGTCCTCCAGCCCCTGCTACAAGATCATGTGGGATCGCTACACCATGGCCTTTGCCGCCGAGCAGAGGGCCTTTGCCGAGGCGGTCATCAACGGCACGGAGACGCAGGTCACCGGGGAGGACGGCCTGGCGCCAATCCTCATCGCGGCGGCCGCCACCAAGTCCATGAAGGAAGGACGCCCGGTGAAGATCAGCGAGATTGAGGGATGAGAAGCCCACGGATCTCGCACATGCGGCGCAGTCCGTGAGCTTAGGGCAAAGTTTCCTTTTGACAGCGCGGCGAAGCCATGATATCCTTGGGGAAATTGGTTCAGCCGTCTGGCACTTGGCTGAAAGATGATAGGGTTGGTGTGTTTGCATGTCCAGACGGCATCCGGCCAGTTATTTTTCTCTTGGAGGCGGAGTAAGGAATGCAGTGGGCAGATGGAAAGATCCGATGCCATTGGGTGAACCCGGCTAATACCACTTATCTGCGATACCATGACGACGAATGGGGCAGACCGGTCCACAATGACCATATGCTGTTTGAAATGTTGATTTTGGAGAATTTTCAGGCAGGCCTCACCTGGGAATGTGTCTTAAATAAACGGGAAGCGTTTCGCCGTGCTTTTGACGGGTTTGATTTACGGAAAGTGGCATCTTATAGCGAAGAAAAATTGACGGCTCTGCAAGCGGACTCTGGAATCATCCGTAACCGGCTGAAAATACGAGCTGCAGTGGTCAACGCACAAGTGTTTCAAAAGATACAGCAAGAGTGGGGCAGTTTTGACCGATACTTATGGCACTGGACAGATGAAAAAATCATCCAAGAAGTAGACAAGGTCAGCTCACCATTATCTGATGCCATCTCAAAAGACTTGAAAAAGCGGGGCATGAAGTTTGTGGGGAGCATAATCATCTATGCCTATTTGCAGGCGGTGGGAGTTATCAACTCTCATGAATCAATTTGCTTTCTGAAGTCTTCGCAGCGGTAGAAAATGCATAAGAAAAAAGCCGGGAAGTTGGCTCAATGCCAATGCCTCCCGGCTAATCTTATTTTAATAGATGTTAATATAGTTAGGATCATGGTATATATTTCATTCCCCATTGGGAAATGGCGTAAAAGACCGGCAGCAGGTCACGACCTTTCTCAGTAAGGAAATATTCAACTCGCAAGGGCATCTCATTGTACTGGATTCGTTGTATCAAATCATCGGCTTCCAACTCTTTGAGAGCATTTGTCAGCGCCGTATTTGTAATTGGCTTTAGCATCTTTTTCAGTTCACCGAAGCGCATGGGACACTTGATGCACAGTTCATAAAGGATCTGGAGTTTCCATTTGCCTTAGCCAACGGTAGAATAAAAATATCATTTGGACAGAGATAGAATGCTGTTTGATCACCGATTGCGGTTTATCTCTGCGATTGCGGAAATACGAAAATGCCAAATCACGATTTACTAAATCGTGATTTGGCATTTTTGAATGAATATCAGGCAAGCATAGGAATTAAACTTTTACTTTTGCACGTATTGTGTTATACTACGAACGATCCATCTGCTTAAAGAAAACAATTTTTTGCAAATTCTAAAGATGCTTTGAATCTGTATAGAATATTTAGAAATGAGGAATTGCAGCCTATGTTGAACATTTATTTTGGAGATATGCCGTCTGCAATTTATAATACTGAGATCTATTTCAAAAACACTTATGAAGACAGTTGGATTCTCGATGACTTTGCAAAAAAAGTTATCAAAAAAGTGGATGGTTCAGACGTGATCGACGCGCAGGCAATCAAAAGTCCTGTACTTGGTATTATTCCCCCAACCGAATTGTCCGGTGGTGTAAAAACTCTGCTGCTTATTAAAAACTGCCCGGATGAAGTGTTCAATGCTTCAACATGCGGAGATAACTGCGCACGTTTTATTCTTGAACTGGCAAAAGCAAAAGATGTTACGATCAACTTGCGTCATATTATGGATTTTGATAAGGCAAAATTTACGGCCAAGGTTTTGAATGATAACAGTATCGTTCATAACATGGAAGAGTTGTTGCCGATTGCAGCGAGATATGTATAAGCGGAGGCGGACATGAAAGGAAAACATAGTATCGTTGTTCGCAACCGCAGAGTCCAGTTTGCCTTGGAGCTGGAGCGAAATATCACAGTGATACGAGGTGATAGCGCAACAGGAAAAACAACCATGTTGGGGATGCTGCGAGATTACGAGGAGTTGGGGGCACAGAGCGGAGTTGCTGTTCAATGCGATAAGCCATGCCGGACTTTAACTTCCCGTGACTGGGAAAGTCAGTTGAGCCGCATGAAAGACAGCATCGTTTTTGTAGACGAAGGAAATGCTTTCGTTTCTTCTCGTGCCTTTGCACAGGCAATTTGTGGGTCAAGCAATTACTATGTTCTCATCACAAGAGAAAGCCTATATCAATTGCCGTATAGCGTAGAAGCGGTTTTAGAACTGCGAACTACAACTCGCCGTGAGAAATGTACTTACAACAAAGCGTATCCCTACTATGGAACGCTTGAGCATGCCGCAAGTGAGATGGATCGCTCAGACCGCATTCTGACCGAGGATTCAAACAGTGGGTATCAGATGCTCTCAAAAATCGCGGAGCAATATCATGTGCGCTGTGAAGCCGCAAATGGGAAATCGAATATTTATGCTTGCTTGGAAGAGCGTTCAAATGATAAGACCTTGGTGATTGCGGATGGCGCGGCGTTCGGCGCAGAGATGGAAAAAATCTATCGCTTTTTGAAATTGCATCCGAGCCAAGTAATGCTTTATTTGCCAGAGTCCTTTGAGTGGCTGATTTTGAAATCAGGAATCGTTCATAACGCAAAACTTGCGGATATCTTAGAGAGGCCGGAGGAATATATCGACTCTGCTAAATACTTCAGTTGGGAGCAGTTTTTTACTGAATTATTGATTCAACTGACAAGTGAGCGGGACTATATGCGCTATGGAAAACAGAGCTTGGCTCCTTTCTATTTACAGGCCGAGAATATCCGAAAAGTGATCAGTGCCATGGAAAGAGACTGACAGTTCTGTATGTGAGTCATATCTTCGACCAAAAGTTTAGAGTGTAGAGCTTTCGGGAAAGAATTTTTTTGTAGTAGGACAATTAATATTGATGGGCGATAAAAAGATATATATCGTTGCAAAAATCTTTGATCAACAGGGCTGCATTGCTTACCGATGCAAGACACTTAATGAGGCGCGTTGTGTACCTGGCACACTGGAGGCGCTGAGAGCGGATGGAGTTCAAATTGTTATTCTGGACTCTCCTGAGATTTATTCTGAGTACGCACCCTATACCTACATTGAGGACTTGAAAGAATTCATCGATAAGGTCGCACAAATGAACCGAGTCGCACCCGTGTTCAGAAAGCATTGAGAAGGCTGAAAGAAACTGCCATAAAAATCGTTTTATTTTTGAGAATATCATGTTATACTGCAAATAGAGAATTGGCTGTGAGGGGGCGATACAGTGGAAAAGCTAAACGCGATTCGAGAACAGGTTATCCAGCTCTGTGATCCGCAGAAGATCCTGCTGTTTGGCTCACAGGCGAAGGGAACCGCGACAGCAAAGAGTGATATTGACCTTTGCATCATTGCGTCGACCAATGATAAGCGCTCACTGCTGACAGATTTGTATTGTGATACGGAATCTGATACACCGATTGACTTCCTTTTGTATACGCCGGAGGAGTGGGAACACAGCGTGGCAGATAGCCAGAGCTTTGCCCACAAGCTGAACAGGGAAGGGGTTGTACTTTATGGGTGACAGCCTCCGTTATAAGGACTGGTTTGAAAAAGCGGCACATGACCTGCGAGGCGCGGAAATCTTAATGGAGCATGACGGCGGTAACGATTTAGTCGCGTTTCATTGCCAACAGGCGATGGAGAAGATGCTGAAGGGCTGGCTGCTCAAAACGACAGGCGAATTGTTGGATGGACATAGCCTTGTATTTCTGTGCAGAAAGGCAACTGCGGCAGGGGCACCGTTGAAAGGTAACCTCAGAGACTGTGCGTATGTAAACCAGTTTTATATTGAAACCCGCTATCCATCTGACTCTTATATGCCTGTGTCCGAAGGGGAAGCACGGGATTGCATGGATGCCGCAAGGAAATTGATGGAGTTGCTGGCATAACGCGCAGACTACTATTTGACTACTACCGCGAAAAGCCTCGGAAGCCCTGCCTTGCAAGGCTTCCGAGGCTTTTCTTCAAAATGGCGGAAATTTGTGCAATCTCAACCAAGCCCTTGCGCCGTAGCGGTTTCCGGCTTGACGGCCTGATAACTCCGACTCTAAAGGCCGCTGGTTCGAATCCAGTCGGGCGTACCAAAGAAAACCCTGTAGCCACAACGGCTACAGGGTGACTTTTTTGCTCAGGTACACACAAAAGTACACACTTTTCATTTCGCCTTGATGATCTCAGAAAATGCCTCTTCAGTAAAGGCGGCTGCCTTCGCCAAATCTCCGGCCATCTGATGCCCGTAGGTCCCCTCAGTGTCCATATCCTGACTGTGTCCGATTGTCATTTTCTTCAGTCCCTCCGGCATCTCTTTGTTGACGCTGACATAGGTGTGCCGGAGTTCGTAGAGCGATACCACAGGGATATTATTGGACGTGCAATAACGCCGCCAACAACGATAGAAGTGGTCATGCTTCATAGGGCCACCGTCCGGAGCAGGGAACAGATAGGGGGTTACGATTCCACATTGCCGCAACATGGCCCTCTGGCCATCAACCTCAGCTGTAGCCAGATTTGACATCTGGAAGGTCCGCCGGGCGTTATTATTTTTCCCCTGCGTGGCCTCATCGTGAACATTGATAGCGCCCCGGACAGTGACCCTCGTGCCTTGAATATCGTTTTTGTCCTCCAGCGCACGCAGTTCCCCCGGCCGGAGCCCGGTCAGGACCGCAAAGCGATAAGCGTGGATATAGAAGTCCTCTGTAGGTTTCCCGCGCCACAGCGTTGTGCTGCAGGAGAAGAGCGTTTTCAGGCCGTCTGGCGACACAATTCTTTTCTCGGACTTTTTGGCGCCGGCGGGGATAGTGAGATCTTCCGGGTGCAGACTGGTCTTGCCCCGCTTCCGGCACCATTTCAGCCAATTCAAGAGACAGCCCCGGACATCCCGTAGCGTCTTATCGGCGAGGTTATTCTTGGAATATGCCAGGTCAATCACGGCCTGCAGGTCGCCTTCAGTAAGCTTGTTCATGCGGAACACGCCGATGACGGGCTGGATGTAGAGGCGGATAAAACCACTGTACTGTGAAGCGTGGCTCTTGCTCTTGGTTTCCTTCAGGTAGTCGGTATACTGATCCAGGAACACATCCACCCGGGTTTTTTCGGAGGTTGTATGATCCTTCAACCACTTCTCTGCCTTCCGTTCGGCGTCAGCTTTGCCGCGCCGGCCAGCGAGGGCGCTGGTGAAGGTCTTGCGGATGCCGTTGTCCTGTACGTTGATCTGCCAGCGGCTCCGGCTCTCGATCCATGCGGCCTCATTTTTTCTTTCTGACATAAAAACTCCTTTCATCTTGCCACCAGCGCCCTTTCGTGGTAAGATAAAAGGGCGCAGTGGTGGTGTCTTTGTAGCACTGTCTGGTTCTCTTTTCTGTGGTGGTTAAGGGGCTTGCGCACATACCGTCCTCGGTGTTGGTAGCACCGGGGGCGGTTTTTATTTTATCCAATTTGACGTCGGTTGATGGCGTCTCGCAGCCAGTCGCGATCCCATAATAAGACCCCGGTCTTTTCTGCGATTTCTCGGCCACTAGGGGTAAAGTACCGGTTTGTCATTACGGCGCCAATCTGACACTGATACATTTCTTTGCCGGCATGGACCTCCTGAACGGGCTTGTTTCCTAATGGGCTGTGATAGCGCTTGCATTGAACTGCATAACGAATACCGTCTTTTTCTGCGAGAATATCTACTCCTTGATCGCCGCTTCCCCGTGTAACCTCGACTTTTGTAAAGCCAAGATCCCGGAGCAAATCAGCTCCCCAATGTTCAAAGTCATGCCCTTCCATAGCATCGACACAGGCGAGTTCATCCTCTACAGTACTCGCCCTGACATTAGAAAGCGTAAAAAGGCTTTGCTTATATCGCCTATATTGCTCTCTCGTTAGCAAGATTTTACGTGAATTCTTTTTATCGAGTGGGCTAACTACTCCAACCTGTTCAAGCAGATCCATAAGCTCCGCACCGCGTGTGTAGCTGACTCCCAAGCGCCTCTGTATCATAGAGATAGAAGCTTGCCCGGTAGTAATGACTGTGCTTGCGGCGGGCTCCAACAGTTCATCACTGATAACCAAAGGCTCGTTGGGGAGATGCTTTGGCTTCCGCCTTTTCTGCCAACGCTCGTATAGTACGACGAAAGCACTGGATGTTAATACGGAGATCGCCAAGTAGTAATCTGGTACTTTCCATATATTGTCTTCGACAGGAAAAATGAGGTACGCCAATAGTATATAGCCCGTCATGATCAAGAAAAACATGCACAGAGGCCTCATTCGATTCATACGCAAAAACTCCTCTTTCACCGCTCCGGCTCTCAGTCGGGGGCGGTTTTTTATGTGCTATATTTTCCGGATAATACCATATCGTCCAACATATCAACAGCCTTTGCCTGTCCCTCGGGATTCAACTGCGCATATAATTTATAGATTTTTGCATTTTCTTGGCTATGAAGCAGTGCATGAAGCCAGGCACCGAACGTTTTTTCACCCGCCCATACAGAAACTGGAACACCGTAAGTTTCTTCAAGAAGTTTAAATTCTTTCTTGAGAAAAGTATTCTTGTTGATGATCAGGCGCTCAATGGTTTTCCGATCAACTCCGAGATCTTCTTGCATCTCCGGAATATTCAGATTTAGAGCTGTTGTTACATCAACAAATATACGGCCTAATTTATCAGTTTTATTATTGTCCTCTACTAAATCTGCTTTCTTAATGCCAAAGTAGTGAGATAGTATTTCAATTTTGTCGATCCGGGGATATTTTTCAGCGCTTAGCCACCCGCTTACGGTGGAATATTTAAAATTCAGATCTTCGCAGAGCTTATTTTGGTCTATGCCTGCTTGATCCATGTAGTGTTGTAAATTTTCCGCAAAGGCTTTCTTGCTGCTTTTGGCCCCTGCTTTTGGCCGTATTTTGTGGGTAATATCGAAAAAGTGCTTTGTGCTATCTTCTTCTGTCAAGTATTTCTGGAGTTCATCTGTTGAAACAGTAAACTCAATTGGGTTTGAATAATCGTCCCATCCCATTAAATGGGCTGGGGTTGTTTGCAAAATAGCGGCGAGAGGTTCAAGTATATCACCAGGGACCTTATCAATGTCTCCGTTTTCGTATCTATAAATTGTCGCAGGTGAAAGATTGAGATGGTTAGCAATATACTCTGCAGATAGCCCTAATTCCTTACGGCGAGCTTTCATTCTCTGTCCTGTAGACATTTAACATTCCTCCTTCTAAATTTAATATATATCGCAACTTGCAAAAACGCAAGATGCTTTTGCAAAAAACTTACAAAAAATCGCAAAAATGCGAAATCAGCTATTGACAAAGTAGACCTGTCGAGATAGTATAGACACATGAACTCGCATTTATGCGAGATTGGAGGTGGAACTGTGTGTACGAATATGGCAAAGCTAAAGGGCAAGATTGCGGAGTGCGGAATGACGCAGGAGGAAGTTGCCGAAAGACTCGGCGTTGATAGTAGTACTTTTTCGAGAAAAATGAAGGCAGATGGCCTTTCTTTTACGGTAGAACAAATGCACAAGCTTGTGGAAATCCTTAATATGACGCCGCAAGAGGCAATTCAAATTTTTTTACAGTAAAACTCGCATTTATGCGAGCGTAAAACTGAAGGCATGCATGCCATCAGTCGACCAAGATGCAAAAAAGCAGGCCTCTTAACCACCACAGAAACTATGAAAGGAAGTGCCCGAATGAAGATACCACGCTACGGAAAACTGTCTGCCCGTCTCCGGGAGTTAGGGCTATCGCAGACTGATCTGGCCTATGCGCTGCACCTCTCCCCTGGCGCGATTAGCCAGAGAATGCAGGGTAATACCGCATGGAATATCGAGGAAATGTACCGAACCATGGAACTCTGCCGAATCAGCCCAGAGGAGATGCACATCTATTTCCCCGACCCCGCCACGCAGCGAGGGAGGCGATCCGCATGAGCCCCAAGACGGATGCGGCCCACCGGCAGATCGAGCAGACTGTTCACATCGAGCAGACCGGGCAGATCGTCCGGTGCAAGCCGGTCAAAAAGCCGATTAAAGAGCCAATCAAAAAGCCAAGCCGGCGGAGCGAATGGGACAAGCGTGCGGGGCCGCAAGACATCTTCCGCCGGAATATGATCGAAAGTAAGTATCATGCCAGAGGATATCGCTCGGCAACAGAGCTCTGTAAGGATCTCGGAGTCAAAGACAAATGGCTGAGTCGGCATCTATTAGGGGACACGCCCTTTCGCCTGGACGAACTGGAGCTGTTGGACAGTATCCTGAATTTTACAGACATCGAACTGGCGCAGATAGTGAGGGGACGAGATGAGTCAAAGAACTGAGAAGATCCGTCGGCAGGTTGACCAGCTCCGGGCCGACGTGGACGCGCTGCAGACCGTATGGCTGGCGCAGGAGCACCATGCCGCCGCGGAGCTGGAAGCCTCTGCAAAACGTGCCCGGCAGGCGCACCGGAGGGCCCGAGAGGCAAAAGCAATCGCTCAGACATGGCGGCGCAACGCAATTCTGGCGCTGATCCTTGCGGGACTGACCGGCTGCGTGGCTCTGGCGATCTCCGTCAAGGCCGCCGAGGAGCCTACCACTCCCACGGAGGACGAGCCTGCCGTTTTCGACACTGGGCGGCTGTCCGGGGATGATACCCCGGCGCAGGAGCCGGAAGAACCGGAGAATGAGCTGATCGAGGCGGCGCTGCTCGCGTCGGCCCACCGTCTGGATAACGTGACCGTGACCCATTACTGCATCTGCCAGCAGTGTTGCGGGAAGGCCCCTGATCACCCGGCATATGGCATCACCGCCAGCGGCCGCAGAGCCACGCCCTATGTCTCCATGGCGGTAGATCCTTCCGTGATCCCGCTGGGCGCCGACGTGCTGGTGGATTATGGTGACGGCGAGATCCATTACTATCGCGCCGACGATACTGGCTCTGGCGTTGATGGCCGCCACATCGATCTGTGCGTCGGCAGCCATGCCGAGGCCCTGCGGATGGGCGTCAAAACCGCCACCGTCTACTGGGTGGCACAGGAGGAATGAATATGAAACAGTTTAAAGAGGCGCATTTGGAAATCACCACAGGTGGCCTGAACGCTTCTATCCGGGCTAAAGGTGATACGAAAAGCCTTATTTTGGCCTGGGTGCTGCTGACAACGCATGTTGCGAAGAAGCTGAAAGTACCTCTTCCGAAAATGCTCGCGATCTGTGCGGCCCTCCGTGGTGATGTTGAGGATCTGCGCCGAGATCTGCGAGATCGATCTTTCCGGATTACGTAAAGGAGATGCCCTATGATGCTGTACTGTGCTCGCTGCCAGGATGCTACCCTCTCCATTGATCTGAACGGCCACCCGGCCCATGTCTGCCCCCAGTGTGGCGCTGTCTATGCGCACCGATACGGTAAGATTTATTCCATGATTGCGGATCTTCACGGTGCCCAGAGCGTCAAGGATCTGCTTCATGCTATTGGCCCATGCAGAAAGGAAACAACAGCCAGCGCATGATCCTGTATATATCCAGCCTTCTGTCGGGCGTTCCCGGCGCCCGCAACTCTCTTTTTGCCGGGCCGCCCCGAGCAGGTTAGCCGCGGGGCGTCCGGCAGAGGGCTGGAGCCCTTATTACGAAAGAAAGGAGGAAGTCTTATGGATTCCGGCATCCAAAAATCAATCCTGCAGATGGCGCGTGGAGCGATTCAGGAGCGGGCTGACTATGAGATGTCCAGCCTGCTGAATAACATCCTGGACCCCAACACGTCTGCCACTGCGGCACGCAAGCTGACGATTACCCTCACGCTCAAACCTGATGATACCAGGCAGAACATTACTGTGAGCTGTGTGGCCACATCTAAGCTGGCAGCAACTAATCCCGTGACCACGGCCCTGTACGTGGCTGATGAAGATACCATTGTTGAAATGGTACCGCAGATTCCCGGTCAAATGGCTGTAGACGGTACGGAGCAGGATGCTCCGCCTATGTTGAAACTGGTCAAAACCGCTATGTAAGGAGAACATTCCATGCTGAAAGAATTTATCGAACACATCCAGAAGACCACGCAGCCGCTCATTACTAATGTCAACGGCTCCACATTCTGTGTTACCAGCGACGGTAACATCGAGGAACTGCTGCCGACCATCTTCCATCCGTATACGCTGGACTTGAACAGTCTGGACGCACTGGTAACGATGGTCAGAACCGAAGCAAGCGAGATGGACGCCCCGCTGTACATCGCCGTTCCGGACTGCAAGACTGTCCGCTGCTTCGGCCAGTCCAAAGATTATGACGAGCGCTGCTTCCGGCAGGTCTATTATGAAGCACACGCCACAGACGTTCCCGGCTGGGACCAGAAGGTGACCCTTGGCTTTGAAGAAGCGCAGATCGCCCTCCGCACCCGTTTCCAGGAGACCCCGGACACGCTCTATGCCATGAAGTTGGTCAGCGACATCTCTTTGGGAGCCAAGGTGATCTACAACGATAACGGGATCGCCACCACTATTACCACCCAGAAGGGAGTAGCACTCCAGACCAACGAGCAGATCCGTCCGCTGGTGAAGCTCCGGCCCTATCGTACTTTCCAGGAAGTCGAGCAGCCGGAGAGCATCTTCTTGATTCGCGTCAGCGACCGTGGTATCAGCTTCATCGAGGCTGACGGCGGCATGTGGCGTCTGACTGCCCGGGAAACCATCAAGAAGTATCTGGAAGGCAGACTGGAGCAGGAAGTGTCTGAAGGTTCCGTCCACGTTGTTCTATAAAAAGAAATGCCCCTGGCAGGTCTCGCACACCTGTCAGGGGCAGATCGGCACCATGCCGAACAACTTCACCCCTATCATAGGGGTAGAAAGTGAGAATGTCAATGAAAACCACAAAAATTACGATCAAAAACCTGTTTGGCATCCGGGAGACTACCCTTGATGGGAAGTCCGTGGAGATCTCCGGCCCCAAGGGGAGCGGAAAGACATCTGTGCTGGATGCCATCCGTTATGCCCTCACCAACCGTTCTGACCGGGACTATATCGTTCACCAGGGCGCCGATGAGGGCGAAATCATCATTGAGACCAATACCGGCCTGTCCATTGACCGGAAGGCCCTGCCCGCCAAATCCGCCGGCACGGTGAAGGTGCGGGACGGCTCCATGCTTCAGACAAGACCAGCTGAGTTCTTGGCCCAGATCTTCACGCCGCTCCAGTTGGATCCGGTGAAGTTTACGCAGCTCTCCCGTCAGGAGAAAAACCGGGAGATCCTGAACCTCATTGAATTTCAGTGGGATATGAATTGGATCAAGGAGCAGTTCGGTGAGATCCCACAGGGTGTGGATTACGGCCAGCACATTCTGGAAGTCCTGAATGATATTCAGGCAGAGAACGGCATTTACTTCCAGTCTCGGCAGAATATCAACCGGGATATCCGCAACAAGCAGGCTTTTATAGCGGATATCGCCAAAGATATTCCATCTGGCTATGACTATGACCGCTGGAACAATTATCCATCCGGAGAGAAATACCGGGAGCTGGAACGGCTGCGGGAACAGAACAGCCGTATTGAGCGGGCAAAGGCATTCCGCAGCGGCTATGACGCCAAACTCCGGGGATTGGAAGCGCAGCGGGATATGGATCTGGCTGCCATTGACAGTGATATTGCCAGAGAACGTGCGTCCTTGACCGGCACGATGGAACGCCTGAAAGCGGAGCTGAAGGCCACGGAAGAAAAATTGTCCGGCATGGAACAGCGCCGGCAGGAAAAGGCCGATGTGGTGCAGTCCAAATATGAGACTGCCGCAGCCAAGCTGGAGAAGGATATGGGCGTTGCGGCGGATTACGCAGGCCGGGAGCCGGTGGATACCACAGCCCTTTCACAGGAACTGGATACCGCCGAGGAGATGCGGAAGCACCTCAACGAGTACCAGCGCATGGTAGCCATGCAGGCGGAACTGGAAGATCTCACGGAGCAATCCTCTGAGTTCACCCGGAAAATCGAGCTGGCCAGAGAGCTGCCGGCGAAGATCCTTGAAACCGCCAAGATCCCCGTGGAAGGCCTGACCGTGGAAAACGGCGTGCCGCTGATCCGGGGCCTGCCCATCTCGAACCTGTCTGACGGTGAGCTGCTGGAGCTGTGCGTGGATATTTCTGTCAGCAAGCCTGGCCAGCTTCAGATCATCCTTGTGGATGGCGCTGAGCGGCTGGATAAGGAGAGCCGGGATCGGCTGTACGCCAAGTGCAAGGAGAAGGGCCTCCAGCTGATCGCCACGCGGGTGACGGACTCCGATGCGCTGGAGGTGACAGAGCTGTGACTGCTGCGGAACGTTTACAGGCTGAAAAAGAGCGTCTCCTCACAACTACCGGCTTTTATGTCCCGCCGTATAGAATGGCAAACCTGATGAAGGCTGCAGCCAAGATCATGGATATCATCATCAAGGCGGATACCAATATTTGTTATGAGGAATGCCGTTTTATTATGGCTATCGTGGATGCTGCTATTCCAAGAGTATCAGATCAAACGGAGGAATGTAATCATGATGACGAAAGATAGACTGCGCCAGCTGACCGGAGATGAGCGCCTGGGCCAGATGCGGGAATCCGAATATCTTGGAGCCGAAGACATCGATGACGGTGTGGAGCCGGTACTCACGATTGCCGGCCTCTGGTATGGATCCGTGACGCTCCAGCGTGGAAAAGAGAACAAGGACGTGCTTTCCTTCACGGAAGAACGTGTGCCGGGCATTATGCAGGTCCGGCCGCTGATCGTCAATTCGACCAATCGAAAGACGCTGCGAAAGCTGTTCGGCGACGCCAAGGCATCCACGCTGGTTGGCAAGCAGATCCAGCTTTTTGTGGATCATAATGTCCGAGACCCGCAGGATGGCGGTATGACTGACGGCATCCGCATCCGGCCCTATAAGCCCCGCGTGCAGAAACAGGAACCGGTACCGCCCTGCACGGATTGTAAGCAGCCGATTGAACCGGCCATGGGAAAAGATGCCCGCTGGCTTGCCGGCTATACCATCAAGCATTACGGCGTTCCCCTCTGCGCGGCTTGTGCTCAGAAGCGAAAGGAAGCTGCGTCCGCTGCGGAAACGCAGCAGGAAGCTGAAACCGCTGCGGAAATGCAGCAGGAAGCTGAAACCGCTGCAGAAATGCAGCAGGAAGCTGAAACCGCTGCAGAAATGCAGCAGGAACTCGATCCTGAGCACATCCAGGTCGATCCGGAGACCGGGGAGGTGCTGTGATGGCCCTACCTGTTGTTACGGCTGAGAATTATTACTCGCCTGAAATGAACATGGCCTACATGGGCTCCACGCAGTTTAAGGCTTTCGAGAAATGTGAAGCGGCGGCGCTGGCGGAGCTGAAGGGGGAGTACCATCCCCCTTCCTCCACGGCCCTTCTGGTCGGCGGCTACATTGACGCATGGTTTTCTGGTGAGCTGCCCCTTTATCAGGCACAGCACCCGGAGATCTTCAAGCGGGACGGTACCTTGAAGGCTGAATATCTCCGGGCTACCGAGGTAGTTGTGCGTATGCAGTCGGATGAGCTGTATATGCTTCTGATGTCCGGCAAAAAGCAGGTCATCCGTACCGGCGAGATTGCCGGTGTACCGTTCAAAATCAAAATCGACAGCCTGCTGGATGGCGACACCTGCAAAGCCATTGTGCAGCGTTTCCCTAATACGGCAGCCGCACTGGGCTTTTGTGATGGGGCCATTGTGGACCAGAAAGCCATGAAGGATATGGCGGATGTGTGGTCGGCCGAGGATCACTGCAAGATCCCGTTCATCGAGTTTTATGGCTATGACATTCAGGGAGCCATCTATCAGGCCATCGAGGGCAATATGCTGCCGTTCGTTCTGGCAGTTGGCACGAAGGAAGAATCCCCTGATCTGGAGGCCCTTTACATCGCAGACGAGGACTTGGCTGCCAAGCTGGCTGAAGTGGAGGACCGGGCGCCGCGATACCAGGCAATCAAGGAAGGTCGCATTCAACCGACCCGCTGCGAGCATTGCGACTACTGTAAAGCCACCAAGCACCTGACTGCCATCCTGAATTACAAGGAGCTGGCCGCGGATGCCTGGGAATGATCTGGCCCGACAGATCAAGGAACATTTGACAGCTCGTCAGGTGGTGGAGCTGTATGGCTTTCATCCGGATCGCGGCGGTTATATCCAGTGTCCCTTCCATACCGGAGACAACCACGGAAGCCTGAAAGTCTACGACGGCAGTAAAACCGGCTGGCATTGTTTCGGATGCGGCGCCGGCGGCAGCGTGATTGATTTTGTAATGCGGCTGTTTGGACTCAGTTTCGCGCAAGCGTGCCTGAAGCTCAACTGTGATTTTGGGCTTGGTCTCACCGGCGAGCGTCCCAGCATGGCAGAGAGATCCGCTCTGCTGGAAGCTCGCCGGCGAGAAGCACAGGAAAAAGAAGCCGCTGCGGCGTTGTATCGAGAGAAAGCGGCAGAATACCGACAGTTATGGGAAGCTCAAAAATTTCTTTCCCCGGATATCGTCGGATACATCCATCCTCTGTATGCGGAGGCGGCCAAGAAACTACCAGTCCTTGAATGGTGGCTGGATCAGAATATAGGGAGATAGCTATGAGTGAAGAATGGAGCTTCGAAAAAGATGATTTTTTAACCACAACGCCGTATGAGGCGCTGTATGCGTATCACAAGGAGCCTTTCACTCATGCGGCCAAGATGGAGGAACTGGCGGCATATTCCGTTTCCAAGGGATTTAAAGGCTTCAAGACCATGTACAAGAAATACGTGGAAAGTCTGAAGGCCCAGAGCGGCACCATTTATATCGATAACGTTACCAACTTCACGAACCAGCCGCTGGAGCTCAATGCCGGCGACTGGGAGGCAGATGACAGCGGCATTTTTAAGAAGAACGGCTATAACGATGAGGTTGCCTGTCCGCATCCGATCATGCCGGTGGAACGGTTGGTGAATATTGACACGGGTGAAGAAAAGCTTCAGCTGGCATTCCGGAAGGGTACCATATGGAGAAAGATCATCGTCAGCAAGACGGTGCTGGCCAGTTCCAATAAGGTCACGGAGCTGGCTGGCTCCGGCATTGCGGTGACCAGCCAGAACGCCAGGGCCTTTATTCAGTACATCTCCGACATGGAAAACATGAATTATTATCTGATTCCGGAGAAAAAGAGCATCGGACGCTTCGGCTACATACCGGACGAGGGCTTTTCTCCCTTTGTTGACGGCCTGATTTTTGACGGTGACGTCAATTTCAAGGCGATGTTCCAGACGGTCCGGAGCCGGGGCTCTGAAACAAAATGGCTGGAAACGGCGGCGGAGGTTCGGGAGATGTCCACAACGGCAAAGATCATCCTGGCGGCTTCCTTCGCCTCGGTACTGCTGGAGCCGTTGAACTGTCTCCCATTCTTCGTCCATTTATGGGGTGTTGATTCAGGCACCGGCAAGACGGTGGCTCTGATGGTGGCCGCCAGCGTATGGGGAGACCCTGCTGTAGGCGCTTATGTCAAGACCTTTGACGGTACCGTGGTCGGCATGGAGAAGACAGCCGCGTTTCTGAACAATCTGCCATTCTGTCTGGATGAGCTTCAGCTCGCTAAGGACAGCAAAGGCCGTACTACATTCGATGTTTATAAGCTGGCACAGGGCGTTGGCCGAACCCGTGGCAACCGCTCCGGTGGCGTGGATCTGACGCCAACATGGAGGAACTGCATCCTGACTACGGGTGAATCTCCCTTGACGGGCACGGCCAGCGGTGCCGGCGCAGTAAACCGTGTTATCGATATTGAATGCAAGTCTGCCCAAGCGGTTATTAAGGACGGTATGCGGATTTCCGGTGCAGTGAAGCGGAATTACGGTTTTGCCGGAAGAAAATTTGTGGAGCGTCTTTATCAGCCAGGCGTAATAGATCAGGTATCAGAACGGTACCGGGAACTGTTTCGGATCCTCAGCGACCGTGACACCACGGAGAAACAGGCCATGGCCGCTGCCGCAATCATCCTGGCGGACGAGCTGGCCTGTCAGTGGATATTCTCCGGCCAGCAGCCGTTGACGATTGAGCAGGTATCGGAGTTCCTGGCATCCAAAGCGGCGGTATCTGCCGGTGACAGGGGTTATAAGTACCTGTGCGACTGGGTTACGCAGAATTCCAATAAACTGTGCGGCCGCTCGGAGAACCCCAATATAGAGGTCTTGGGCGCATTGGAAGATGGGCGGGCATATATCATTCGCTCTGTCTTTGAACGCATCCTGCAGGACGCAGGATACTCGACTGCGGCCATGATCTCCTATCTGAAGCAGGAGAATCTTATCGAAACGCGTGGACGGGCAAATACCAGAGGCAAGCGGATCAATGGCATCCCAACAGAATGTTTTTGCCTGCGGCTGCCCGCAGTTGATCTGGATGACGAGGAAGATCCGAATGACTTGCCGTTGTAGTGTGGAACTTGAGGAACATGTGTGGAACCAGTGTTCCACAGGCTGTAACCGTTGCGGCACAAGGACTACAACATCATTTTTATAGGGGTGTGGAACTGTGGAACAGAAAATACAGCATATATAAGAATGTGCGTGTGTGTACGTTTGTTCGAGTAATTTATATACACACATTTTCGTGGAAATTTTTGAAAAATTTGTTCCACGGTTCCACGGTTGACCTGTATCCGTTGTGGCACAAGGCTTTCAAGTGTGGAACACAAGTTCCACACTGTTCCACAGTTCCACGTTTTTTGGAGGAAAATTATGGAACTAAGGCCATATCAAGCCGAATGTATTGAAACCATCGAGGCGCAGCCGCCTGGTGCGTTCCTCGCCCAGATGGCAACAGGCCTCGGAAAAACAGTTACTTTTGCGAATATCCCCCGGCACGGGGAGAGAATGCTGATCCTGTCCCACCGTGAAGAACTGGTGGAGCAGCCGCGCAAATACTTCAACTGCTCCTATGGCATTGAACGTGCCCAGCAGCACAGCCACGGCGAGGAGGTTGTCAGTGCCAGCATTCAGACGTTGGCGCGCCGTCTGAGCGACTTCAATCCGGAGGCCTTCCGTCTCATTATCTGCGACGAGGCCCATCACGCAGCTGCCAGCACATACCGGAAGATCTTCGATTACTTCCGGCCGGAGAAGCTGATTGGTTTCACGGCCACCCCCAATCGAGGTGACAGGGTTCGTCTGGATACGGTTTTCAGCAAGATCATCTTCCAGAGAGATCTGCGCTGGGGAGTGAAGAACGGCTATCTCTGTGATATCCATTGCCGGCGGGTAGACATTGGGTTCGACATCACCGCAGTTCATACCCGCCAGGGCGATTACGCACCCGGCGAACTGGATCAGGCCATGGACGGCACCGCAGATGCCATTGCACAGGCTTACAGAGATATGGCTGTGGGCGCCACGCTGATCTTCGCTGTTAGTGTACATCAAGCTGAAGAAATTGCCAAGAGGATTCAGGGTGCTGTGGTGGTTACCGGCGAAACCAAGAACCGTTCCGCCATCATTGATGCTTTTACTGCCGGCGAGATTCCCTGCATCGTCAACTGCATGGTATTCACCGAGGGCACCGATATTCCTCGGGTGGAAACGGTCATCGTGGCGAGGCCGACGCAGTCAGAAAGCCTATATGCTCAGATGGTAGGGCGCGGCCTTCGGCTCTATCCGGGAAAGCAGCGTCTGGAGCTGATCGACTGCGTGGGCATTACCGGAAAGGCGTCCCTGTGTACGGCACCCTCCTTACTTGGTATCGACATGGATAATGTGCCGAAACGGAAAGAGAAGGATATCGAGGGAGATCTGTTTGAACTGCCGGAGAAGATTGAGGTAGCCTCCGATTCTCCGGAAAGCTGGGTGAAGAACATCCACCTGGTAGATCTGTGGGCACAGGAAATGAAGTATCAGACCCATGACGTTAACTGGTTCAAGATGCCGGACGGCTCACTGGTGTGTTCCCTGGCTAATAAGCAGCGTATGACAATCCCCTGCCCGGATGCTTTGGGCATGGTAAATCTACCCAACGGCTCCCGCTGCGGGATGCAGGAAGCGCTTGACCGGGCATACCTTACGCTGATCCGGGACCATCAAAATGACCGGATGCTATGGGATCTGCAGGCCGTGCGGAAATGGGGGAAGTCTCCCGCAACGGCGAAGCAGCTGGAAATCATCAAAAAGCGCTGCAAGGGCTTTGACATCGCCAATCTCAGCAAAGGTGACGCAAGCCAGATCCTGAACAGGCTTCTGAATGAGCCAAAGAAACGGAGGGGCGCATGAAGCTGTATGTATCAAAAGCGGAAGACCGCGATCAGGTCATCGTGATCCTCGCCCGGAATGGGTACACCGTCCGTCAGGGCAAGGAGAAGGACCCGCGGAGCAATAAGACCGTGACCTTCGTGGAGGTGATAGAGAATGGCAAGTGAGGCCCAGCATCAGGCAAATGTCATCAAGTGGAGCCAGCAGCCTTCTATCCGCCGGCAGTGGCCGGAACTGGCGTTGCTCCATCACATCCCCAATGGCGGTACCCGTGATGCTGTGGAGGCCAAGCACCTGAAGCAGCAGGGCGTGAAGTCCGGCGTGCCGGATCTCTGCCTACCGGTACCTCGGGGACGGTATCACGGGCTGTATATCGAGATGAAAACGGAGAGCGGACACACTTCCGATGAACAGGAGTGGTGGGGTGAACGCCTTCAGGCACAGGGCTATGTGTGGCGTGTCTGTCACGGCTGGCAGGCGGCGGTAGCAGTCCTGGAATGGTATTTGCAGTTATGAGCACAGGATTTACGTTTCCCTGGGAAAAGGCTGCCATGCACGGTGAGGAGCTGCCTGAAGGTTTATCCCTGCCGGATCAGATGGCCTACACCTGCCTGCGGAATATCTATTTTCTGTATTATAACAAGACAATCTCGCGGGATCAGGCGGCTGCCGAAAAGCAGCGTGTCCGGGTTCAATGGGAAAGGGCTGCCAGTGCTGTTGAATTTGAACGGAAACTCTCGGAACACCACGCAAGGGTTATCCGGGAAACAGAAGCGGCCAAGACTGCCTGCCGGAAAGATCCGACAGCGGAAAACGCCCTGCGGCTCTGTAACGCAATAGATGGACTGCCGTCGCCTGATATGGAAGGGATTTGCTGCCATGAGTGACTATCGCCGTTGGACAAGTGAAGAAGAGCAGTACATCCGTGACCACTGGAAAACACAGAGCGACGCGGAGATGGCTACGGCCCTGAAGCGGATGGAGGGCGCTGTGCGTGCCAAGCGCCGGGAACTGCGATGCTCCCCGCAGAAGACTTGGACGCCGGAAGAAGAACGGTATCTGGAAGACCATTGGGGCACGGTGTCCATCCCCGGCATCGCCAAGACGCTGGAGCGGACAGTATCGGCGATCAAGGTTCGGGCTGAAAGACTGGGTCTTGGCGGGGTGCTGGATTCTGGCGACTATGTGACCTTCAACCAGCTGATGCTTACGCTTACGGACAATTCCCAGTCATACAGCTACCAAATGGAGAGCTGGGTCCGCCGAAGAGGTTTCCCGATCCATACCAAACGTGTTGATAAATGCGTATGGCGGGTGGTTTACCTGGATGAGTTCTGGAAGTGGGCGGAGCAGCACAGGAGCTTCATCGACTTCTCCAAACTGGAGCCGCTGGCACTGGGCAAAGAGCCGGACTGGGTGCCGGAGCAGCGCAAAAAGGACTTTCAGGCGTTCGCCCTGCAAAGGAAAGATCCTTGGACGCCGGACGAGGACAGCCGACTGAAAATGCTGTTGAAGCAGCACAAGTACGGGTATGTGGAATTGTCTGAAATCCTACGCCGCTCAGAAGGAGCCATTGTCCGCCGGTGCAACGATCTTGGACTGAAGGAGCGTCCAGTCCGCGCGGACAATCATGGAAAGGCGAGCGTGTGGACAGACGCTGACTATCAGGCGTTGGCGGATGGCATCCGGCATGGCGACAGCTACCCCGTGATCGGCAAGGCGGTCGGCAGGTCAGAGAAGGCCGTCCGTGGCAAAGTTTACTTCACGTATCTCACCGAAGATGCTGACAAGATCCGCACCATGCTGAAGGACGGGCCGTGGGGCTTCGGCGCGCCGGAGCCGACCGTGCGGCAGGGCTTCAATCTCTCACGGACACGGACAGAGGTGCGGAAGAATCTCTCAGTTCTGGATGCGCTGCTGTGAAAGCGGATGAATGACCTCGGCTATGACCCGTACTGGCAGCGTTTCATGTGTCAGAACTGGGACGATGTCGGTGGATGCGCCGCAGGGTGTACGGACTGTGACAGCTGCACGGAGTTCCGGCGGATCAAGCCGCAGTACTGCCGTATGTGCGGCGGGGAGTTTCTGGAGCGGAAGGAACAGATCTTCTGCCCGAAATGTCGGGCCATGCGGAAGAAGCAGGCCCAGAGAAAATATGCTGTGCTCCGCGCAAGGGGCAGGTACTGACCATTTATCCTTATTCACCACGAAAGGAGACACAAGATGGCAAAATGTAAAATCTGCGGAAAAACCGTAGTGACAGCCCACGTATTCCACCGTGAATGCTGGCAGGATGAGGTAGAAAAGCTCGCACAGGTATTCTGCGATGACTATTGCCGCTGGCCGCGCGAGTGCCCCAACCAGGACGAGTTGGAGGATAAGCATTGCGACAGCTGCGATCTGATCCGTGTCCTGAATCTCGGATTGTGAGGTGCAGCCCATGAAGATAGAAGAATTGATTAAGGCTCTGCGTGGGCTGAAGGTGGAGACCGGAAGTCTGGCCTGCATGGGCTGCGGATATGAACACAACTGCGGCGTGTCCGGATGCGCAATTATCAACGAGGCTGTGGCACGGATTACAATGTTGGATGAGTCTTTCGGCGAAGGAAGCGTTCTGAAAATGGCCGCAGCTGTACTGGAAACCACGCCCGAAGAACTCCTGCAGAGCACACGATTCCAGGCCGGCGATACGGTGTGGGTGCTTATGCGGGATGAAGATGATGTGCCTTGTGATATTGGCGGCTATATGTTCCTTGCGTTCGCTGGAACTGCTGTAATAGTCACGGCATTCATTGGCGATCATGATGACCTGGATGGAACGCTTGCCTACCATATCGAGGAGACGGCCGTTAATTTTGACTCTGATCTATCGGTATTTCCAATCCCTGACTGTTATGCGGCCCGTGAAGATGCCCAGGCCGCACTTGATGCGGTGGCGTCCCGTGAGTCCCAGATGAAGGAGGAAACCAATGCCGAAACCTAATACTTACGTTCAGCTGCTGCAGGCCCAGAAAGCTATCCAGCAGCTTCAGCATGACAATCATGTGATCAAGGGCTTCACGGTGCAGCAGTGCTTGGATGTAGCCTTGATCGCACTGCACAACGAGTTTCACTTCGGCCCCAAAATGACCGCTCGTTTTGAATCTGCGTTCCTGGATACCTTCATGGCTTACGCGCAGATGTGCGTTGATGATGCCGTCGACGATCCGGAAATCGTCTACACCAAGGAGAAGATGGATCGGGCACTGCGAGCGGCCTGCGGCGAGAACATCCGCCCGTTTGAGGAGCGCTACGCCATTGAGAACCTCTACTTCCGGGAAAAGCTGAAGGAGAAAAGTCATGAGTAAGCAATCTGGATTTCTCGCCAAGCAGGCTGCGATCCAGCAAAAAATGATCGACGATGCCCAGCGGGTCACCTGTGAGCTGATGGCGGAGACCCTGCAAATTACGTTGCACGAGGAATTTGGCTGGGGCTATGACCGACTCGTAAAATTAGATCTCCTGTGGCGTGAAAATTACAAACATTTTCTGGGTGCCATGAATCACAAAAATCCGGACGCCGATGTGCTGCAGGTACATTTGGACCGGCGGCTGGCTGATGTGTACAAAAACCGCCAGCCCATGGATCCGTTTGAGCGGCGCTATCCGGAAATCAAACCGGTCACCTACAACCGGAAGAAATAGGAGCTAAGCTATGAATCGAGAGGAAATTTTGAAGTGCGCGAAGATCTGCGTCTGTGGTGACCGCGAGCAGGATTACGGAAGCCCGGAGAACAATTTCGAATTGATTGGAGAACTCTGGGCCAGTTATCTGCGGAAGAAATGCATTGCTCCTGATGCAGATTGCTGCATCCTGCCAACGGACGTGGCCGCCATGATGGGCCTGTTCAAAATCGCGCGGATCGCCACCGGCCATGGCAAGGCGGACAACTGGGTGGATCTTGCAGGGTACGCTGCATGTGGCGGAGAATTGGAAGGCGGCGGAGACAAATGAGAGATCAAGAACTCGTAAATGCGCTGCGCCGGTTGAAAGTCGAGATTGGGAGCCTCGCCTGCCTGGGGTGCGGGCATGAGCACAACTGGATGCCATTGCCGGAGGGGGAAGCCATTGAGGGAGCGAAGGAGATACACCATGAGACGTGAAACGTATCAACGCGGCGTACCGGGTGCCAAGTGGGGCATCTGGAACTGCTCCCAGAAGGAATTTCAGTTTGACATCTGCGAAGATACCCCTATGCTGGCCGTGGCACGGCTTTATCAGAAAATTGGCGATGACGCCAAAAAGTGGCGCTTTGAGCCGAGGCAGCTTCCGGGCAAATATATCGCATTTTCGTCCGGTTCTTGATATCGGATTTTGCACCGGTTTTGACGCTTAAAAATCTGATATGCTGAAAAAGACGAGAACCTTTGAAAGGACAGCGTTTTTAGGTTGATATGGCCGCAGTTTTTCACCTTAGCTATAAAGCCCTACGGTAAAAAATGTTCCGGCTTCTGCTGAATCTGCAACTTTTTTAGGGTGAAGACACCCAACAGATGACCATGAATTTTAGACATGGATCTGCTGATGATATCGCATCTGTTGTCTGTTGGGTCTTCCCATTGCCGCACAAGGCTTTCAGCTGTCAGACCCGGCGCACGGTCTGTCTACTATGTATACCCAACAGACGAGCGCCGAAATGGTGCCTTTCGCCGGTCACGGCGGAAGCACTATTTCGGCGCGGAAACGAACGAGGAGGCAATCGATGGAAATGGCTGAATACATTGAGCGCAGTGCGGCGATTAAGGCCGCAAAGCACGCGTGGGCAAAAGGGCTTGAGCCGTCGCAGTATATTGAGGCCCTGCCCGCCGCCGACGTGGCCCCGGTGGTGTATGGGCGGTGGGGCACTTACCGGTTCAATCTGGAAACGGGAAACTATGAGAAGCAGTGCACCCGCTGCCGGAATTTCTCGCAAGAATACGGCAAACCTTACTGCCCTAATTGCGGAGCAAAGATGGACGGAGGGGACAAGGATGATCGGTAAGGTACTGGGATGGATCGTGGATGCGGCCCTGATCCTGATGAACATAATATGGGCCGTCCGGTATGCGGATGAGGGTAACACAGCCAAGACGGTGCTGTTCTGCACCTATCTGGTGGTGCTGATCCTACTCATCAAACTGAACCAGATCGAACGGATCCTGGAGGAACGGAGGGACGGCGGGGATGGCTCAACCTCCATGTAAGGGCTGCCCGGATCGTCAGGCGGGCTGCCACGATCCGGCAGTCTGCTCCAAGTGGGCGGAATATCAGGCTGCTGCCAAAGCCGCGGAGCAGAGCAACCTCCCATCGCAGCAGGAGAAAGAAGATATGAGGGGCTATATCACAGCCCATCGGACGCGGTATCTGCGTAGGATGGCAAATAAGCGCCGGAGGTGAGGGAATCGGATGGTGAACAAAGCATATCTCAAGGCAGACTACGAAGTTACGAAGAACTTAGTGGACTTGACCAAACGGCAGAGGGAGCTCCTTGAGGCATGGTTATACACACGCCAGACTATGGGGCAGATTGCGCTCCGATATGGCATCAACCGCTCAACAGTCTCCCGCACCATCAACCGGGCAGACGAGAAAATCGCCGAGACGGCTTACTGGATCCGTCGCCAGCACACACGGACATTCTCGAAATCAGACTGCCAAAACTGACCCCATACCAGACACTCAGACGGTGGGACTATGCCAAACTACTACCTAAATCTGTGGCCTCTGGATGGGGACAGTCAAAACAGTCAAAATCACTACCAATTTCTGTTCCGGTTTCAAAACAACTTTTGGTAGTAGTTTTAGGCATATGAGGAGGTGTATTTTTTGAGCACAATGGCAGAGATGGCCCAGGAATATCGGATGGCAGCCGTAAAAATCAAGCTGAAGATCAAGCAGCTGAAGGAAGAAGGCGCGCCGCCGAATGAGATCCAGGCGTATCAAGTTGTCCTTGCCCAGCTTCGGGATACGTCCCGGCTGCTGTCGGGCTACTACGATGTCCCACGCTTCTCCGAAAACGCAGCGGTGGGGTGGAAGGCGGGAAAGATAAATGACCGTTGATGAACTGAAGGCCCGCCGGAAGGAACTGCTTGCTCAGAAGAAAGAACTCTGCGACGGGGGCAGCGAGGCGCTGTTTATGGTGGAGGAGGAGCTGATGGACGTCAACGCCCATCTGCGGGCCTTGACCCCAGGTCAACGCATCGGCTCCAAGGGCGGGCGTGTACAGGTTGGTCTCGCTACGGATCACCAGCAGTTTACGGACTGGGCGCAGGAGGATCAGGCGGGCACGGATGAGGGGGTTGATTACCGGGCGGCCATGGTGGAGGCTTTGGCGGAAAGCAAAGACCTGATGACAGAGACGCAGTGGCGGGTATTTGAACTGTGGGCTACCGGGATGGCAGTTAACCAGATCGCAGTGAAACTTGGACTGAACCGAGGTTCAGTTTCGAGGACTCTTGGAAGGGCACGGGCGCGTGTCCAAGAGTCCGCCTCGTTTCGAATGGCTGCGGCCCGATCGCAGCTTCCGGTCCGCCCAGTGATGGAAATAGACCTAGGCGATAAAGAGATTTTCAAGGCTGTTCTTCCAAGCCTGACCGAGGTGCAAATCGTCTATCTGTACCTGTACTACGGTGAATTTTTGTCTTGCCCAGAGATCGCGCTGCTAATCAATCGTAATATATCTACGGTAAGCAGGACACTGCACCGGGCCATAAAGAGCATTGCGGACTCTTTTGACGCGGTGCGGGTCTATATAACCGGCATGTACGCCCTCGGGGATATCGCCTATCGGTTTTATGTTGGCAACAATGATTTGGACGAGCTGCCAATTGAACCGACGCCTAAGCAGCCGTGCTGGGGGCAGGAAACGCTGAAGCAACAGTTTCATGTGACCCCGCAGATCCTTCAACACCCGAATCCGCCGCCACCTGCTCCGACACCGCCACCTACGCCGACAGAAGAACCAAGATTGGATTGGACTCCGAATCCGCACAAGCTGAAGGAACCTGTGAATACATCCTTGTCGCGGATCGAGACTGTAAAAGACGGCCCTCGCTTTGGGAAACTGCTAAGCGCCTTGCTGGAGCGCAGGCGGGTCTGCGGGGCGAAGAAAGAGATTATATTCGACTGGCTGTGCCGGATCTTCGGGTCATTTGTGGGGTGGCTCGGCAAAAAGCGTTAAAAAAGCATTGCATATGCAACACTTTTTTGCTTGCGTGCATAGACAACAATCGAATAACGCACTATGGTCTAATCAGGGGACGGCATCGCATCTCCTTATGATCGTCGCCCGGCACCGAGGCGGCCATAGTATCGGGCTCCTACAAGGCACGCTGGGTTTGGGTGATAGCCCAGCGTGCCGCTTTTTGTTTTTGGACTGAGAGAGGTGGTGACGTGCCAAATGAAAAGAACCTTATCCCGTTCAACCAGCGAACCGAGAGTGAAGCGAGGGAATACGGGCGTGCTGGCGGTATTGCTTCCGGCGCGTCGCGTCGACGTAAGCGCAGCCTGAAAGAGGCTGCTGATATCTACCTGTCACTGCCGGTGTCTGACAAGCGGAAGTGGAATAAAATAGCCCGCCGAGGGGTCGATCCGGAAGATGTAGATAACCAGATGGCTATGATCATCGGACTGACGGAAGCGGCCACCATGGGCGACGCTAAGGCCGCGAAGGTGGTCATTGACCTGCTGGGTGAGGTCGCCGGCGAGGAGGATGGAGGTGTGCAGATCATTGACGACCTGTAAACTCTCTGACGTGATCTCCCCGGCGTTCGCGGAATCACACCGGGCTGTAAAGTCCGGCAAGATCAACGAGCTGGTCGAGAAAGGCGGGCGCGGAAGCTGTAAGTCTTCCTTCGTTTCAGTTGAAATCGTTCTGCTGCTCCTAAAGAATCCGCTGATCCATGCCTGTGTGTTCCGTAAATACGGCAATACGCTGCGGACGACCGTCTATACGCAGATCGTGTGGGCCATCACCCAGCTGGGCCTAACGCGGAAGTTCCGCTGCACGGTGAGCCCGATGGAATGCACATATCTCCCCACCGGACAGAAAATCATGTTTTTCGGTCTGGACGATCCCGGCAAGGTAAAGTCTATCAAAGTGCCCTTCGGCTACATTGGCATCGATTGGTTCGAGGAATTGGACCAGTTTGACGGCCCGGAGCAGATCCGTAATGTGGAGCAGTCTACATTACGCGGCGGCTCCTTCAGCTTTACCTTCAAGAGCTTTAACCCGCCGGCGATGGCGCGTAACTGGGCCAATCGTTACGTGCTGGAGAAGAAGCCCGGACAGATGGTCCATCACAGCACCTATCTGACCGCCCCGCCGGAATGGCTCGGCCCGCGTTTCATTGC
Source organism: Dysosmobacter segnis (assembly GCF_014297285.1). Taxonomy (GTDB): domain Bacteria; phylum Bacillota; class Clostridia; order Oscillospirales; family Oscillospiraceae; genus Oscillibacter; species Oscillibacter segnis. The sequence goes on along the minus strand of NZ_JACOQI010000021.1, from coordinate 22,609 downwards.
CGACGCCGAGCACCTGAAGAACACAAATCCTACCGGGTACCGGCATGAGTATCTGGGTGAAGTGGTCGGCTCCGGTACACAGGTCTTTGAAAATCTACAGCTCCGGGCGATTACAGACGCCGAGATCGGGCAGTTCGACCGGGTCACAAACGGCGTGGACTGGGGCTGGTATCCTGACCCCTGGGCATGGAACCGGATGCACTATGACGCCGCCCGACGCACGCTCTACCTGTTTGACGAGCTGACCCGCAACCGTACCAGCAATGCAGACACTGCGGCGCTGGTTAAGGGCCGGGTCCCTGCCGGGGAGCTGCTGATCGCGGATAGTGCTGAGGAGAAATCCGTCAGCGATTACCGCAGCTACGGCCTGAACTGCCGGGCATCTGAGAAGGGACCGGGCAGCGTCGCCTACTCCATGAAGTGGCTGCAATCGCTGGCCGCTATCGTGATAGACCCGGGCAGGTGCCCAGATACCGCGCAAGAATTTTCTGAATACGAATACGAGCGCGATGGAAAGACGGGCGAGGTGCTGCAGGGCTATCCTGACGCGGCCAACCATCACATCGACGCTGTAAGATATGGCACAAACAAGATCTGGAAACGGAGGGGCCAGTGAGCAAACTGAAAAAGTGGCTGTATGAGCGGTTCCTTCCGGCATGGTGCAGAGATGATCTGATGCGTGCTAACGAACTGCTGAGCGAGAAGTGTAAAGCCCAGGCCAGAGAGATCGAGCGCCTGCAGGCATATATCGACGGGGTTCAGGCCGCGCAGCGCCGCCAGCCCCGGATCGTGATCAACTGTCGGGAGGTATCTAAGCCGTGAGTATTTTCTCCGCCCTGTTTGAGCAGGGAAAAGTTTATAACTTTGAGCAGGCTTTCGGCGTGAAGGACATTACAACCGACACGATGCAGGCGGCAATCAAGGACTGGGCGCAGCTGTACTATCAGACAGAGCCTACACAGGACGAAGACCCGTGCCAGCGCATCCCGGTGTCGGTGGTGGCCAAGCTTACCAAGACCACCTTCTCCGAATACAAGGCCGTGCCGACAAAGCAGGGGGCTGAGTATATCGACGCCCTTCTGCGTGAGCTGGACGCAGTCAAGGTCAAAGCTATGCAGCAGGCTCTTATCGGTGGCCAGTGCTTCCTGAAGCCGGTCTTTGGCCGGATGGGCGTGACGTTCGCCGTGGTGTCCCGTGGCAGCTATATCCCACTGGGCCGCAACGAACGCGATGAGATCACCGATATCGGCATGGCGGAGCGCACCGTGGAGGGCCGGAGCTACTACACGCTGCTTGAACGGCGCCGTGTGGATACAAAAGGCGATTTGACTATCGAAACCAAGCTGTACCGCTCCGAGACCGCGCAGATCCTTGGGTACGAAACGAGCCTCGGCGCCTTGGAAAAATACGCGGACTTGGTGCCGGAGTTGGTTCTTCCAGGTATCGGCTCCATCGGCCTGATCCCGGTACGGGCTCCGCAGGAGAACACGGTGGATGGCAGCCCGGACGCCGTCAGTGTCTATGCGCCGGCGGCTGGCTTGATCCATAACATCAACCGGAACGAAGCGCAGCTTAACCGGGAGTTTGAGAATGGTCGGAGCCGCATTGTGGCGTCAGCGGATCTGCTGAGGACAGGCTCTGACGGCAAGAAACGGCTGACGGATGACCTCTTTGTGGGCCTTGATGATGACCCGGACGCCGTCGGCATGACGATCTTCTCGCCGGCCTTGCGAGAGCAGTCCTTCTTGGCGAGAAAGACAGAGTACCTTCGCAATGCGGAGAGTTTGATCGGCCTGAAGCGCGGCCTGCTCTCCGAGGTGGAGGCCGCTGAACGTACCGCAACGGAGATCACCAGCAGTGCCGGAGACTATAACCTGACCATTATCGACTTCCAGCACATGTGGGAGACTGCGGCCAGAGAAGCGCTGCGCGTGTGCGGCGTCCTCGGGCGAATGTACAAGATCTACTCTGGCCCGGATATCGACCCTGCCAAGGATGTGGTCATCAGCTGGGGCAATGGGATTTTGTATGACGAGGATCAGACATGGTCTGACTATAAGGACATGGTGGCCCGTGGCCTCCTGAAGCCGGAGATCGCTGTCGGCTGGTATTTCGATATGCCGATCGAAACCGAGGCAGATCTGAAGAAGGTTCGGGAGAAGTATATGCCTGAGATCCAAGCGATGGAAGGGGCGGGGGATGAGTAATGCTGACGCCGGAGCAGATCGAGGGTTTCCGCCTCGCTGCGGGGCGTCTGATCGACCCGATCAACACCTACCTTCTGAAGAATATTGCCCGCCGCATACAGGATGCGGGAAAGCTCACCAGCACCGCCGCCTATGAAGCCTGGCGTGCTGAATGGCTGGGGAAGGACCGCAAGGAACTGGAGCGAGACCTCGCCCAGCTGCTCGGCGTGACCCGAGGGGAAGCGAGGAAACTCCTACGCACGGCGGCTCGATATGGGTATGATACGACGCTCAGCAGGTATCCGGGGCATCTCATACCGTTTGACGCGAATCCGGCGACCCAGCAGATCGTGTCTGCCGCTGTCGCCCTGGCTGGTGATGGGCTGAAGAACATCACACAGACCAAGGCCATCATGCTGATGGATCCATACGGCCAATATCAGACTTTACCGAAGGCGTATATGGCCTGCACAGACTACGCCTTTCAGCAGGTATTCACCGGCGCCGCCGATTACAACACCGCGATCCGGCGGGCCTGCTCCGGGATCGTAAAGCATGGTGTTTCTGTCGCATACGCTTCCGGGGTACACACCGGGCTGGAAGCGGCGGTTCGGCGCAATATCATGGGCGGCCTCGGCCTAATGACGGAGCAGATCAGCCAGCAGAACCACGACGCCCTCGGCTGTAACGGCTGGGAGATCTCCGCACACGCCAACAGCGCCCCGGATCATGAGCCGATACAGGGCCTACAGTACAGCGATGCCGCCTATGAGGCGCTCAATAACAGTCTGGTGCGCCGGATCGGCACGCTGAACTGCGGCCATGTTGCCAGCCCGATCATTCTTGGCGTGACCCGTCCGCAGTATACTGCCGCCGAATTGGAGCAGTTCCGGCAGGACAACGAAAAGGGCGTCACTTTCGAGGGCCGGCATTATACCGGCTATGAGGCTACGCAGATGCAGCGCCGCATGGAGCGCGCCATACGGGCGCAGAAACGCCGTGTGCTGCTGGCTGGGCCGGAGGACGCAGCGCCGCGAAAGAGCCGCCTGGTGCTCCTGCAGCAGGAATATCGCAGCTTTTCCGATGGCGTTGGTCTCCGCACAGAGGACGAGCGGTTGGAGGTGTCCGGCTTTGGCCCGAAGCAGATGAAGCAGCTGCTGTTGGAAAAACCGGCAAGCTCCACGGTGTTGACGCCGGAAGTGATTAAGCCGCCCGAGCCGCCTGAACTGCCTGATCCTCCCAAATCTCCTGCACCTCCGGAGCTGCCCAAGCCTGAACGATTTACCGATATTACGGGCAACTGGTATCCGGATGCCAAGCCAAACAGTCACCCGGTGTTAGAACTGCAGGAGTACACATTCAACGGAGTAACCTATAAAGTTGATGGTCATAATGTGGTCCTGGATCACGATGCCCATGAAAAAGAAATCGCCGAGCTTCTTGAGCGAGAAGTCGGCGGAGAACTATATCTGGTTCCCAGGGTCAATGAGCCTCAGGGCGTACCCACGCCAGATTTTCTGTTCCACGGCGCGCGATACGATCTCAAGACGCTGCGTGGCAATAGCAAGAACACGATTTACAATGCTGTCGCCAAGCAGGCTGACCAAGCGGATAATTTCATTCTCGATGTTACGGATTGCCCGTTGAGTGAAGAAGATATTTACAAACAGGCAGAGGCGCTCTTCCGCTCTACGCACACAAAATTCATTGATACCGTGGTTCTTGTCAGGAATATGAAGATCATTCGGGTTCTACAGAGAAATAAATAAAGCCGACCGCAGCCCAGCCGCCAAAGGCGGGTTTCGGGGGCCACGACCGACTTTATCTTTGCTTATTATATACCATATTTTCAGATAGAATACAAGAGCTTTTTGTTGATTGCAGGCCTGTGCCTGTGCTCATATTTGCCCTGGCCAGGCGTAATCAAGGCCGACCGCAGCGGAGGCGACCCGCGTACCGAAAGCGTAGCGGAGAGAGGAGAAAACAGTGAAGCGTGAATTTCTGGAAAATCTGAAGATCGGCGACCAGGCGCTGGGCAAGGATCTGATCGACACGATCATGGCGGAGAATGGCCGGGATATCGAGTCCGCGAAGAAGCCTTTCGCCGACTACGAGGCGATCAAGGAGCAGCTGAAGACCGCTCAGGATGGCCTGAAGGCGTTCGAGGGCGTTGACGTGAAGGATCTGCAGGACAAGATCAAGACCCTCAATACCCAACTCTCCACCAAAGACAAGGAGTGGCAGGACAAGCTGAACGGAATGGCGTTTGATGGAAAGATCAAAGAGGCCATCACCGCCGCCAAGGGCCGCAATGCCAAGGCTATTTCCGCGCTGCTGGATGTCGAGAAGCTGAAGAAGTCTACCAATCAGGACGCGGATATCAAGGACGCTCTGGAGGCTCTGAAGAAGGATAACGCCTATCTGTTTGAGGATGACAGCACACCGCCTCCCTATGCGGGCGGTACGGGCCGGTCCACTCCTCCCAGTAAGTATGATGCTGAGACTGCCAAGATTATGGCAGCCGCCGGACTCGATCCAGAGAAGGATTGAGACACAATAACGAGAGGAGTTTTTCATAATGGCAAACGCTATTACTCTGGCTAAGACTTTTATCCCTATCCTGGATAAGATCTACAAGCAGGCTTCCCTGACCTCTGTACTGGATGGTAACCCTGAGCTGGTGCGTCAGGGCGCAAGCTACAACGAGATGATTATCCCCAAGATCTCTATGCAGGGCCTCGCCGATTACAGCCGCAACGGCGGTTATGTGAATGGTGATGTAACGCTCACCAATGAGACGGTCAGGTGCAATTTTGACCGTGGCCGCATGTTCCAGGTGGATACTATGGATAATCTGGAGACTGCCGGCATTGCCTTCGGCCAGCTCTCTGGTGAGTTCCTGCGGACGAAGGTTGGTCCGGAACTGGATGCCTTCCGCTTCGCCCAGTATGCCGGCGCTTCTGGTATCTCCAAAATCTCTGCCGGTGCGACTCTGGCAGACGGTGCGGCTGTCGTCACTGCCTTGCGCGCAGGCGTGAACAAGATGGACGAGGATGAGGTGGACCCCAACAACCGCTATCTGTTCATCACACCCACTCTGTACGGCATGATCCGCGACCTGGATACCACCAAATCCAAGGAGGTTCTGGAAACCTTTGCGGGCATCGTCAAGGTGCCTCAGAGCCGTTTCTATACCGCTATCGATCAGTATGACGGTACGACCTCCAGCGAAGAGGCCGGCGGCTATGTGAAGGACCCCACCAACGGCTGCGATATCAACTTCATGATCATCGAAAAGTCCGCTGTTATCCAGTTCGAGAAGCACGTGGCGCCCAAGATCATCACTCCTGAGCAGAACCAGAGCGCCGACGCCTATAAGTTCGGCTACCGCAATGTCGGCATTGCTGACGTATACGAGAACAAGGTGGCGGGCATCTACCTGCACCATAAGGCCAAGGCCTAAGGAGGAACGGGTATGCGTATTGTCGGCATGATCCTGCCGCCGGAGGAACCGGCTTATATCTGCCCACATTGCGGCAAGAACTACAAGAGCGAAGCGGCTTTTGCGAAGCACCTTAAGGACAAACACACTGAAGCTGAGCAGCTTGAAGCCAAGCAGCCCGAGGCTGCTGACACAGAAGCGTAAGGAGGAGCGCCGCTATGGTCGATTATGAATTTTACAGTTCCGTCTATCATGGCGGCGCCATCCCTGCTGACGATTGGGCGGAGCTGGAAGCCAGGGCGGCGGATCAACTCCGTCGCTACAAGCGGATCTATACTGTGACTGCTCCGGACGAGCAGGCAGAGGGTATGGCCGTCTGCGCTATGGCTGAGGCGCTGCATAATGTGGATCTGATCGTCAGCGGCGATGCTGGAGCGGTGCAGTCTGCCTCCATTGGCTCCGTGTCTACGTCCTATGGCAGCGCGGCCGCAACTGCGGTAGATGTGTCCGAGAAGGGGCAGGCAAAGGCGCTGTATAGAGCTGCTTGCCTGTATCTGGATATCTGCCGGGGGGTGGGCTGATGCGGGCGCTCAGACGCCGGAAATGCCCGGTCGATTACAGCCTCTGCAATCAGACGGTGACCGTCTACCACTGGGACGGCGCGGCCGCATATACCCGGACAGTTATTCACGGCGCCTTCCTGGATTTCAAGAAGACTGAGAACGTGGATAAGACCGGCAGCAGTGAGGTGAACAGCTTCTTGTTGGTCATCCCCGGCCAGACGGTGCCGGTGGCGGTTGGTGATAAGGTCCTTCTGGGCGAGGGGCCGGAGGTCAACAGCCGCGAGGGATGGGCCGCGCTGATCCCTGTAAAGGTGCCCGGTCTGGTAGTCGTGCGGTATGTCGATCCAAAATACTGGAACGGCGCTGTAGTCCATACGGAGGCAGGTGGGTAATGTGGCGATTGTTGGCAGTGTGAAAGTGGATAGTCGCCCGGTGGAGGAGATCCTTCGTCGGAAGGGATTGACTGTGAACGGTGATGTGCAGCGTTTCCACACGGCAAATGTGCTTCGGCGGATCGTGCGGTATATGCCGTACCGGACTGGATCCACCATCAAGCTGACGCAGGCACAGTCTCCTGTCAGCCGGCCGGAGATCAATACCTTCGTCCCTTACGCGCGATACCTGCATGAGGGCAAGGTAATGGTCAATGCCGAAACCGGACAAGGACCCGGCGTGGTCCCGGGGGTTGGCCCACGGTGGCGGCGTGGTGACCAGCTGAAGGCGACCGAGCAGGATCTGACGTATACCGTCACGAAGAACCCAGAAGCTGGCCCATTCTGGGGCAAACGCCTTCAGGAGAAAGAGGGGGACGCCATGCTGGCGGATCTCAAGAACTATGTTCAGGGGAGGGGTGACCCGGTATGAATGCTTTAGAAACCGTTCGGAAGTGGTTGGAAGCGTTCCCGCAGTCCGGCGTCCTCTCCGGTTTTCAGGTGGACTATACCGACAAGATCCCCGGTACCGGCGGCATTATGCCAGACGGTCTGGTGGAGGTCAGACGGAGCCGGGATATTGTCGGGGATACTACCATTACCAACCGGTACAATTTCGGCCTGTACTGCGTTTTGGAGAAAGCTCCTAACGATGATGTTGGGGCCGCGAAAAACGCTGACTGGATCGTAGACCTTCAGGAATGGGTGCAGGAGCAGTCGGCGACCGGCGCCGCTCCGGTTTTTGGGGATGACCCCCGTGCAGAGCGGATCACAGCGCAGAACGGCACGCTGCTTCAGGCGGACGGTGAAGGTACCGGCGTCTATGTAGTGCAGTTGTCTGTGCAGTTCATCAAAAAATTTAAGGGGGAAAATAAATGGCTGATATGACGTTTAACACACCGGCTGGACAGGTCGTGGATCGGAAGCTCCTGATCCTGTATCTGAATACCGGGACCAATAGCGCTCCGGTCTGGAGCCCCATCGGCAAGCGCGTGGAGGAGAGCTCCATGGAGTACGATTACAGCGAGGAGAGCAAGACTGATATCTTCGGTGAGATCTACACCACCATGAAGAAGCCTGTGATCACGCAGAGCTTTGAGCCTTGTGAGCTGGACTCCGGTGACGCAGCCCAAGTGAAAATCTGGAACCAGTCCATCAAGGAACAGAATGTGGCGGCTATGGCCAACAACGACCTGTTGGTGGTCCATGCTTACGCCGGCACGGCGGATACCGCGGTATTCGCGGAGCGGTATGAATCCTGCATGGTCAAGCCTGCCTCTCTGGGCGGCAGCTCTAATGTGGGTATGCCTATCGATGTGACCTATGGCGGTACCCGCACCACCGGCACGGCGGCTATTGCTGACGGTGAGGTTACCTTCACCAAAGCGGCCTGAGAGTAGGAGGAGATGCCTGTGAATGCTTTGAATTTCCCTATCGGAGTAAAAATCTTCGACGTCAATGATGGCGCCGCACAGATCAGCTTTAACCCCACGGACGTTAATTTCGTGTCGGCTCTCTATGATCTGTTCGCGGAATGTGCCGAGCGGTATGAGACCGATAAGGATAAGAAGTTTGAGAACAATACCGCCTTCTTCGAGTATGTGCGGCAGCGTGACGCGGAAGTATCCGACGGCGTTGACAGGCTGTTTGGCGAAGGCGCCGCGGCCGCGGTCTTCCAGGGTCACAGCGCCCATGCTATGGCGGAAGGCCTGCCTTTGTGGACGAACTTCTTTCTGGCGGTCATTGACACAGTGCCGGAAGAAATGTCTAAGCAGATCCGGGCGTCCAAGCCGCGCGTGGAGAAGTACCTGAAGAAATATCACCGCTGAGAGGAGAAACGGATGGAATACACTTTGCCAAAAACCGTAATTGTGGGTGGGCGGGAGTATTCCATCCGTTCCGACTATCGGGCCATACTGGATATCTGTGAGGCTCTGACAGATCCGGAGCTGAGCAGTGAAGAAAAATCGGCTGTAGTGCTTTACATCTTCTACCCGGAACTTGAGGATATGCCGGTGGAGGACTGGCAGGAAGCTGCAAAGCAGTGCGTCTGGTTTATTAACTGTGGAGAGGACAGGCGGGGCCAGCGGCCGACGCCGAAGCTGATGGACTGGGGGCAGGACTTTCGGTATATCGTGGCCCCCATCAACCGTGTGCTGGGCAAAGAAGTCCGTGAGCTGGAATACCTGCACTGGTGGACGTTCATTTCCGCATACTACGAAATCGGCGATTGCTTCTTCGCGCAGATCGTCCGAATCCGCAATCTAAAGGCGAAGGGGAAGCCGCTGGATAAAACAGATCAGCAGCTATACAGAGAGAATCGGGAGTTGGTGGATCTGAAGACCAACTTCACCGCGGCGGAGGACGCCGTTATAAATGCCTGGCTGGGAAAGAAATGAGGTGACTTGATGCCCGGAGCAGACGGTTATATTACTTACAGCACAAAACTGGATAATAAGGAGCTTGAAAAAGACCTGACCCGCACAACGCGGGATATCGAAAAACTGGAGAAGCAGCTCCTGAAGAACGGCGATAAGCGGCTGCCGATTTCCCGGCGCGTCAGCGAGCTGGGTGGCCAACTGGATGAGGCAAAGGTAAAATTGGCGGCTCTGCAGGATGAAGCTCAGCGCGTAACAGCCGCAATGTCCGGTGCGAACGCCAATGACCCGGCCAGCGTCAAGGCTTATGCGGATGCCGCCGCTCGGCAGGCTGGTGTAACGCGGGAGCTTACCGCGCAACAGAAGCTGGTGGACGGTCTGCAGGTCAAGTTTGATCATGCTGCCGACCGTCTGGACGATGTTGATACAGCAGCGAAGCGCATCAATGGTGACCTGGCAACAGCTAAGGACCATGCGGGAAAGGTAGCTAAGGAGCTTTACAAGCCGGCCACTGCCGCCGACGCTGTTGCGAGCGCGGTGGAGCAGGCAGACCAGCGGATCAAGAAATTCTCCGACCGGGTCAAGGGCCTTGTCAAGCGAGTATTCATTTTTACGATGATCACAGCAGCGCTACGATCCATGAAGGACTGGATGGGCAAGGTAGTGCAGTCCAACAGTGAGGCTTCGGCTGCGGTTGCCCGTCTGAAGGGGGCGCTGCTGACACTGGCGCAGCCTATTTTGTCGGTGCTGATCCCGGCTTTCACAGCATTGGTCAACATCCTCACCCGTATCGTGAGCGCGATTGCCGGCATGGTGTCCCTCCTGTTTGGAAAGACCATCGGGCAGGCGAAGGACGCGGCCAAGAATATGTATGACGAGGCGGAGGCCATCGAGGCCACAGGTGGCGCCGCAAAGAAAGCGTCGAAATCGTTGGCCAGCTTCGATGAGATCAATAAGCTGTCGAACAGTGCTTCGGGCGGCGGGGGAGGCTCCGCGGCCAAGCCGGATTTCTCTTTTGACACCTCCAGCATGGCGTCAGACTTTGAAAAGATCCTGAACTGGGTAAACCTGATCGGTGCTGCGCTGCTGGCGTGGAAGCTCTCCAAGGGCTTTAAGGACGGGCTGACAAAATTTGTCGGCCTATTGGTGGCCATCCGCGGTGGCATTGATCTGGCGAAGGGCGCGTGGGACGCATGGCAAAACGGGGTCAGCATGGATAACTTTCTCGAGATGCTGAAAGGCGCCGCAGAGCTAACGCTCGGTCTCTGGATCGCTTTCGGGAAGCTGGGCGCCGGGATCGGGATGGTTGTCAGCGGGATATCCCTGTTCGCCACCGGCCTGCATGACGCGCTGAAGAACGGCTGGAACTTTGAAAATATGCTGTCTACCGTGGCCGGCCTGCTGATATCAGGTCTTGGGATCGCTGTTCTGACCGGCTCGTGGATCCCCCTGCTGGTCGCCGCTATTGCCGGCCTGCTGCTGGTGTTCACGAATGCCTTCGGGCAGGGGCAGGTCATGCTGGACGGCATAAAGCTCCTGTTGGAGGGGTTCCTGGAGTTCTTCAAAGGTATCTTTACCGGCGACCTGACGCTTACGATAAACGGCATCCAGCTTCTGGTGCAGGGCCTACAGACTATCGTTGAGGCGGTGCTGACCGCTTTACAGACGGCGGTAGACACCTTCTTTACCTGGTTGGATGAGCAGACAAACGGACGGCTGTCTGGGCTGATCGAGTGGATCAGGACGACCCTGAATAGCTGGATCGAGACCTTGAAGCTGACCCTTAAAAATCTGGTCAGCAGCATCGGTCAGATCCTGACTGGCATCGTGACCTTCGTCTCCGGCGTGTTTACCGGAAAATGGCGGCAGGCGTGGGAAGGTGTCAAGGATATCTTCCGCGGTATCTGGAACACCATCGTGGATCTGTTGGAAGGCGGCATTAACTTTATCATTGACGGCATCAACGCTTTTATCCGCGGTGTGAATAAGGCGTTCGCCCTGATCGGCGCGCTCACCGGACGCAGCGTGTCCATTGACACTCTGCCTCGTGTAGAACTGCCGCGATTGGCTACCGGCGCAGTCATTCCCCCCAACAAGGAATTTCTGGCGGTGCTGGGTGATCAGAAGCAGGGCACGAACATTGAAACGCCTCTGGACACCATGGTTCAGGCCTTCCGGCAGGCACTCTCTGAAGGCGGGTACAGCGGCCAGAGTACAGCTTACCTTGTCATTGACGAGGACATTCTGGGCAAGGTCGTATATCGGCTGAACAAGTCCGAGTCGAACCGTGTCGGCGTCAGTCTGGAGGATTACTGATATGAGCTATATCAAACTGAACGGCAGGGAGTTTGACGCAGACGTCGCGATTTCTGCTTATAGCCGGAATTTCAACGTGCTGGACGGTGATAATGCCGGCCGCGTTATGACCGGCCGCATGATCCGGGATATTATCGGCACCTACGTTGGCCACAAGATCAAAGTCTTTCGGCGGGGCGGTAACTATGCCGGATTGGACGAGTTTTGGGCTTATCTGGTGGAGCACTCCGTAGATGACAGCGTTATGCTGGAGGCGGCGGACGGCCAGACCACCATCTCCTACGAGGCGTATTACACTTCCGGCACACAGGACATCGAATCTGTCTCCAACGGGGTCAATTACTGGGGAGAAATTGAAATCAATTTCATCCCAATGGAAGCGCAGGTGGTTCCCAAATGAGCAAGACCACGCTGCTGTATAAGGACGTCGCGCCCGGCGCCGCTCTGGACGCCACGGTGACCGCGCCGACAGCGCAGGACAGATCCGCACTTGCTCAACTGCCCAGCGGTACCGTGGAGGAGCCGGCTGCCACGGGGGAACTGAACCAGTGGGGGATGGATGGGGCCTTTGTCCTGGCGTCGGAGATCTCCCCGGCGTTCTGGTCGGAGGCCATGAGCGGCGCTGACGGCAGTTTCGCCGCCGGCTCTGAGCCGCAGATCACCATTACCTTCAGCAAGCAGTATTCCTCTGTCGGCATTTCTTTTCGCTTTGATTCCGCGACCGGAGGATACTGCTCGGCACTCAACATCAAGTGGTACCAAGGGAGTACCCTGAAGGCGGATCAGGACTTCACGCCTGACGCTGTGGAGTATTTTTGCCAGAAGCGGGTGGAGAGCTATAACAAGCTCATCCTGACCTTCAAAAAGACAAACCTGCCTTACCGCTATGCCAAGATCGATCATGTGATCTTCGGTGTCCACCGATCCTTCGGTATGTCGGAGCTGCGGAAGGCATCGGCGGTCAATGAGATCGATCTGAGCAGTACCAAGCTTCCTGGCTCTAAGCTGAGCTGGACACTGGATAGCCAGGACGATATTGAGTTCATGTTCCAGCTGAAGCAGCCGGTCGAGGTCAGAAATAATGACACACTGGTCGGCGTGTACTACATTGATTCTTATAAGCGCACCTCCAGCCGGGTATACCCGATCGAGTGCTGCGACGCCATCGGCGTGCTGAACGATATGCCATTTGCCGGCGGCGTATACAGCGGCAAAAGTGCGAAGGCGCTGATCGCGGAACTGGCCGCGCCCTTTGAGGTGGAATTTGATGCCGATGTCACGGACATGAACGTGACTGGCATCCTGAAGGCCGGCTCCCGCCGCGCGGCGATCCAGCAGCTCCTATTCGTTTGGGGCTACTGCGTATCCACGGATGGCCGGGCGGAGCTGCGGGTGTTTTCGCCCGGGACGGAAGAAGTAACGGTACCGCTGGAGCGTACCTTCCTCGGTGCCTCAGTCAGTACGGCGGCCATTGTGACAGAGGTGCAGGTTACGGCCCACACCTTCGCGGTGGCGGAGAATGGCAGAGTTGAGGTGAATGGTGTCAAATATGCCGACACCAAGGCCGTGTACTCTGTGAAGAACCCGAACGTGACCGCCACGGACAAGCAGAAGGTAGTGAAAATCACAGACGCGACCTTGGTCTCTCCGGCTGTGGCTCAGACGGTGGCGCAGCGGCTCTATGATTACCACCAGCGGCGGAATACCGGCAAGGCGAAGGTCGTCTTTGCGGGTGAGCATCTGGGCGACCGGGTATCTCTGCCGGATAACTGCGGCGGAAGAACCGTCGGCAATCTGGAAAAGATGGAGATCAAGCTGTCAAATACAGTCGTGTATACCGCCGGGGTGAAAGGAGTTTGAGATATGTCTATTTTAGAATCTCTGATCACCAACCGGACAGCCGCGGATGTGGCCCGGTGGAGGGCTCTGCGGGATAAAGGCTTTGATGCCATGTCCGCAGACGAAAAAGCGGAATGGCTGGCGGGTATGCGTGGGGCCTTCAATGCCGCTGACCGCAATCGCATTACAAAGGCGATGGTTTACCTGAAGGGGCTGTATGAACAGTACGGCCGCCAGGTCACCTATACGCCTGTCAACATCACCCACAAGGACGGAACCACAGATACCACCTGGCGGATGGATGACATCCCCACAGACGAGCAGTTGACCTTGATCGTCAAGAACCTGTTGGCGTTCTGGAAAGGCGTAGAGAGCGCTTCCGGGGAGGTTGTGGAGGTCTGGGCAGGGACGCGGTTTGGTTATGTGGAGTTGGCAGCAAGCGTTCGTACGGGTGACTACACGACCCTGACGGTGGCCCACGGTATCCGTGAGATCATCGTCACCGCTCAGAGCGATCAGCTGGGCAGCATCACAGTCACCGGCACCGGCTGGACGGTGATGCCGTCAGACACCGAGATTACGGCGCGGTATACAGTGCCGCAGGGGGCCTATCAGGATCTGCAGGATGCCCTGGACGCGCTGGTGTTCCTCTGCTCTGCCGCAGATTACGCCGATGTTTCCGTGTCCGTCTCCGCGGTTATGCGGAGTGGGGCCACAGCGCAGATTGGCTCCGGTACAATCCATTGGTCCGCGATCATCAACTGGGATGCGTTTGAGGCGTATGCCTACACCTGGCAGGCGGTTGAGGACGCGCGGATGACCTGGGCGGATCTGGAGAGCCTACCGATTCCAATGGGGGGTGATGCCGGATGAAGGATGACGCCTATTCGCTGGAATTGCTGCCGGCAACCCTGAAGCGGCTTACCTTCACTGCCGCCAACGCCATTGAGGAAAACCTTCAATATTTGATCCTGCTGTTTCCGTATTTCAGCGGGAAGATCCGCGCGAGTCCTATCGGCAGCTACGGGTATCTGGAGTTGACGGAGACCGGCTGCGCCGGGGACGGGTTCGACATCGAATCCGCGATCCGGATCAACAAGATCAAGATCACGGTCTCCGGCGCGGATCTGAGTGCCTTGACCTTCCAAGGGGCAGGCTGGTCCACGGAAAGCAGCGCCCCCGGGTCTTTGGCACTGGCCTATACCTCAAATGAGTTCATGCCGCCGGCTAAGATCCAGGAAATTTTGAACGGGCTGCGGTTTGCGGCGTCAGCGGATCTGGATTCCGAGATCGTGCTGCAGGTCAGCAACACCGAGGAGGGTGATTTCGCGCCGGTGGGGCCGGTGCGGATGGCGTTCCGCGGTGGGGCAACGTGGGTGCTCGTCGAGGGAAAGGCGCTGACGTGGGGCGATGTAGAGGCGGCGGCCATGGACTGGAACGCCTTTGAAAATATGAAGAAATAAGGGGGAATTTTATGAGCAAGAGATTTTTTCGACGGGCCCGGCTTGCCCAGGGCAAAGAAACGGAGGTGTCCCATGGAGAATAACTCCGCACTGCACATCAAAACGGTGATCACCGGCGTCATTGCAACGCTCACCGCTCTGTGGGGCTGGTTCGGCTGGCTGGTGATTGTGTGGGTGTGCCTGATGTTGGCAGATTGGTTGGTTGGATCCGCCGTGGCCAGCAAGGAGGGGCGCTGGTCCAGCGCAAAGCTCCGGGAGGGAGCTTGGCATAAGGGCGGTATGATCGTCATCGTGTGCGTTGCGCTGGTGGCGGACTGGCTCATTGGCGCCATGATGGCAAATCTGCCTGGCGTCACATTGCCCTTTGATTATACGGTACTGATCGGGCCACTTGTGATTGTTTGGTACATTATTGGCGAATTGGGCAGTCTGGCGGAACACGCAGTTAATATGGGAG
This sequence comes from Dysosmobacter segnis, assembly GCF_014297285.1. GTDB lineage: Bacteria > Bacillota > Clostridia > Oscillospirales > Oscillospiraceae > Oscillibacter > Oscillibacter segnis. Next base: position 7,534 of record NZ_JACOQI010000021.1, on the reverse strand, counting down.
CTAAAGTCCCTGCGTGGCTGCCGAAGATCCTCGCCGCCGGCAAGTCTGCTGTGGATGCAGCGGGGGATAAAATTGCGGGGGACGACCCCAAAAACGAAAACAGTTGATAACGGTTTATAACATAACCATAAATTTGAAAGGAGAACAAATCATGGAAAAGAAGTATGTGGACATCATCAACGAGGGCAAGAAGGACGGCAAGACCATCGAGGAGATCAACAAGCTGCTGAAGGAGGCGGGCGCCAACTTCCATCTGAACGCTGACGGCGGCACGGAGGGCTGGACTGAGGCCGAGATGGCCGAGGGCTTCATCCCCGCGGAGGAGAAGCCCAAGGACGCCCAGCGTACCGTGGATATGCGCCGCCGTGAGGATCTGGCCGGCACGAAGCAGATCCAGTGGATCCCCGGCGGCAAGTTTGAGGTCGAATACGACGAGCTGGGCTATGCCAAGAGCGCGGTGAGAGTCAATGACTGACATTTTTGACTGCGCGAGAGCACAGATCTACCACAATAGCGGCAAGCTGTCCCCGGCGCAGATCAAGGTGAAAACCGGCTGCACGCACATCATCAACGGCTATCTGTTCAACGGCAAATTTCAGCCGGTTGGCTGGACGGTGATCGATGGGAAAGTTATCAGCCGGGACGCCTATCAGGATTGGGGCATTTCCATCGGCACCGACGGACTGCCAAAGATGTTGACGGACCGGGGAGGATCTTTCCTCTCCGGCGTCCCTCTCCTGAAAGCGGGGGCCAAACTACACCGGGATCTCACGCCGGACGTGGCCCGGTCTGCCGCCCGGACGGCTGTGGGCTGGATGCCGAATGGGAAAATCTGCCTGTGGTGTGACAAAACCAGTTTGACCCGCGAACAGCTTCAGAATAAGCTGCTGGGCTTGGGGGTGGAGGATGCCATCATGCTGGACGGCGGCGGCTCCACGCAGGGCATTTTCCCCAAGGGCAAGGTCAAAAGCTCTCGGAAGGTACCCACGCTGCTGCTGTTCTGGGAACGGAAGGCGGAGACCGCAAACCCTTCCCCGGCCCCAACCAAGCCGGAGGACCCGGCGCTGGCGTGGGGCAAGGCCAAGGGGCTGCTGACGGACAGCAATCTGGAGAAACCGGTGACCCGGGCGGAGCTGGTTCGGGTGCTGTACAAGCTGAAAGGAGAATAGGCATGGATGTTAAGGTCTACTCTCTGGCCGCTGATGGGGACAAGTACCTGACTCCTCATTTCCAAGTGAAAGAGTTTCGCTGCCGTGATGGCAGTGACGTGGTGCTGATCCATGAGCAGCTTCCCTGGGATCTGGAGTCCATCCGGTATCAGGCCAGCCAAGAGCACGGCAAGGGGAAGGAGATTCCCCTCATTATCAACAGCGGCTACCGCACGGTGGCCTACAACAGCACGTTGAAAAATGCCAGCAAGCACAGTCAGCACCTTTACGGATACGCTGCGGATATCCACATGCCGGGAGTCTCTATCAAGGACCTAAAGCGATATGCCCGGAACGTGTCCCCTAACCATGGAGGCGTTGGGGTATATGGCAGCTTCCTTCACTTCGATAAGCGGGAGACCAAGGCCGACTGGACCGGCTGAGAGAAACCGCCCTGCAGCACAGTGCTGTGGGGCGGTTTTTTTACGAAAAAAAGAGCGGCACCCAACGAGTCGTCGGATGCCACTCTCCTGTGTTTGACGCATAGATCAGCCAAAACTGATACAATCGCCGTCTTCTCTACACGGTAAAATTGTATCACGTTTCGGGTGGCCTGACAAGGGGCTAGGCTGGTATATATTGTGCTGAAGGATGGTTTTGCCTGGCGGCCGGAAAGCCTGAGAATAAGTGAATGCGGTACACGCAAAAGTACACACTTACCCTTTATATGGGATAAATAACATTTACCAAAAGTTAATAAAAACAGCAATTTTATATACTATCTAATAACTTTTTTGCCACGATAAAAGGCGGCGTCTGGTTCGAATCCAGTCGGGCGTACCATAAGGTGGCAACAATTCGGATATTTTAAGCGCAACGCTTAGAATACCAAAGGGTTGCCACCTTTTTTTCTTTCAAATTCCGCACTCAGAAAAAAAGATATTTTCGCGTTATTTTGGTAACTGGGGAGATTCGAACTCCCCCTTTCACAGATTCAAAGGTAAAATCCTGAGAAGCGCCCTTTTTGCGGGCGCAGAATAGAGCGATTTTTCCTCAAAATTTCATACGATCTTTCAGGTGTCTGTTTGTTGGTTTCGTCGAAGCCATCAAATAGGCGCCCTTTTTCATTTCACAACTTAATATATCAACCGGCCGGAGCATTTTTAGGATGTTCCGGCCTATTTTTTTGCTTACGAGGAGGACTTCACAATGAACGATCAGAACGAACCCGCACAGCTCCGTTTCCTTGAAGAAACCGCCATTCGGCTGCGGCAGAACGGTTTTACGGTAGAACCGATCGAGGATCACCACCTGCCCGTCTGCTGGGAAAAAGGGCGCCTCTGCCGCATCACCGGCAAGGGCAGCGTGCTGTACCGCCAGGAGAACGTGGACAGTATCCGAGCGCAGGACGCTTTGCAGGTGGTGATCGACACCGCTAAAATGACTTTGGAATACATGGCGATTCTGGAATACGCACCTCAGCTCAAGGCGACCGATCTCACCGGTGACTACCGTATCCTCGCGGACTTCGGTGACGCAGTGCTGGCGGGCCACCCCACCGAACGCGGCGTCCAATTCGTGACTTGGGAGTGGGACTTCGACCGCAAAGGCGTCCATCACGGACATTATTTTCAGGATGACTATGACGCCGCCAAACGCGACTTCACCGTGCGCGGCGGGCTTGTTCAAAAAGACGCCCTTTTTGAGCCGGAGCAGCTTGCGGAGATCTACCGCGCGCTGGCGTTCGTCCGCGAGCAGGACGAAAGCCTTTCATTTGGACGGGATCGGGAACTGGCGGAGTTGATGGAGCAGGTCGGCGGACTGCTGCCCACGGATGCTCTGCGGCAGCGAGACGCGCCGGAACAGAGCGGCATGACAATGAAATAGGTATCCACGCGGGCCGGACAGAAATGTCCGGCATTTTTTATTTTAGGAGGAAAAGATGATGGAAATTCATGGCACGATCCACTTCAAACTCATTCTTCCGCATATCCCCGGCTTTCAGCAGGAGCCGCTGCCGGAGCCTGTTTGCAGCCATTCCCCGGAGTGCAAGGACTGCCCCTATCCCCGCCACGGTTTTCTCTGCTGGGGCGCGGACGGAACCTGCCTGCGGAGCCGAATGAACGAGATCAACGAAAAAAAGGAGGACAATGATCATGATGAGCGCAGTTTTGAGTAGTCCCAACCACCCGGAATACGGTGTGGCGACCATCCCGTTCCCCATTCCGCATGACCAGTACACATACTGCATGGAACTGCTGAAGGCGTTGGAGATCGGCGATGCGGTCAAGGCCGACTGCAAGGTGGAGGAGATCGACAGCTTCTATACTGTTCTCAAGCGAGTGGAAATGCTCACGGTCAACGTGGAGGAGCTGAATTACCTCGCCAAACGGCTGGAAAGCTTCGACACCGGCGAGGCCGCGCAGTTTCAGGCCATGGCCCACAAGCTGGAGCTTTTTGAACTGAAGGATCTCATCAACCTGACCTTCTGCTGCCAGCAAGCCACGGTCATCACTGACTTTTCCGACCTCGCCGCCATCGGCCGCGACCATTACATGAACCTGCACGGCGGCAGCGCAAGTGTGGATGAACTGAACGCGCTGGACGGCGAGGAATTGGCACAGCGGCTCATTGAAAGCGGCAGCGGCACGATCACGCCCTACGGCGTGGTCTACGACAACGGCATGAAGTTAGAGCAAATCTATGACGGCCGGTTCTTCCCTTGCTATTACTATGAGCCGAATGCCATCACGGTTGCGGTGACCTCCAAAAGCGAGCCGGAGGACACAGAGCATATCACATGGCTGTTCCTCCCCATGGTGCAGGAGGAGATCGACCGCGCCCTCCTTCGCGGGGGCATCACAGATCCCGCCGATGTCCGCCTGCGGCTGGAGGACAGCCAGCTCCCCAATGAGGTGGATGTCCTGTTGGATATGGAGCGCGAAACGCTCTCCGACCTCAACGAACTGGCAGAGGCGACGGATGGGTTGTCAAATGCGGATATGGAAAAGCTGGGCGCTGTGGTCATGCTGGCAGAGCCAAAGTCCGCGGCACAGATCAAAAACCTTGCAGAAAGCCTTGACCTCTTTGACTTCGCCCCCGGTGCGCATACGCCGCAGGAGTACGGCAAGTACATGATCCGCCAGTCCGGTCACTTCGAGTATGACGAAAACCTCGATGCTTTTTACGACTATGAAAAGTACGGCACGGAGCGCATGAATGAGGAGGACGGGATGTTCACCGACCGGGGCTATGTTGCCTACAAGGGCTATTACAGCATGGAGGAAGTGATGAACGGAAGCCAGAGCAGCCACATGGAGATGGGAGGGCTTTCACGATGATCATTCGGGCGGAACTGAAGTGTAAGCAGACCGGGTGTGAGGCAGACCCCTGTGCCGTGGATAAGGTCATCGAGCTGCCAAGCCCACGGTTCCGGCTGTTCAGCCGCGCACTGCTGGCTGATTATGATTTCATCGCAGAGAATAAAAACGCCATCCGGCACGATGAGGATGCCAGGCACTGCCTGCTCATCCTCGACGCGGAGGGAAAGGACGGTTTCCTTGTTGACCCACAGGGGTATAACTACGCCCGGTACAGCGCTTTTGTCCCCAACGCCCGCAGCTTGCTGACGCCGGATATGGGGATCGACCGCAGCTATCTTTCGCCGGCAGAGCCTTGGCGGGATGAGAGCAGGGATGAAATGCTCCGCATGACGCTGCGCGTCGATGGAAAGCCGGACTACACCCTCGTCCTCCCCGCTGACGAGGACTACCTCGACGCGGTGAAAAATTATCTTGATATTGATGTTTTCGCGGATGCCCTGCTCTGTGATATTCGTTTCAAGGTGCCTTACATCGGGGAGCTGATCTGCGACACGGATTGCCCCGCCGTGGAGGATTACAACGATTTTGCGGAAGCCTTGGAGGGCATCTGGCAGAAGGACGGGATGCTCCTGACCTACGCCGCCGTGCTGGAGGCCGAGCGGCCGGATACGCTGCGCGGAGCCTGTGAACTCCTGCGAAATCTGGACAACTATCAGCGCATCACGGAGGGTGCTTATGGTTACGGTCAGCAGCGATTGCAGGAAACGCTGGGGCTGGATGATGAAGCCATCTACGAGCTGGAGGGCTACATGGATTTTGAGAAACACGGTCAGGACTGCATGGAAAACGACTGCGTGACAAAAACAGAGTTCGGCCTGCTGCGGCGCTTGGACCCGCCGTTTCCGGAGCAGCGGCAGGGGCAGCAAATGTTTCGGTAGACTTTGCAGCAGATGTGTAGTATGTTTGCCGTTACCAAAAAGGAAAGGAAGGAAGACTAATGGCTGTAAACGCAAGAACAGAGGAATTCCAGCACATTGAAGTATTTGATAAGCCCGCGCTGTTCACCAACGGGCGTATCGCCCGCGATACCGTGCCGAAGGGCTGGTACTGCTATGACATTCGCGGCTCTGACGATGATCCCGGCGAGCTGTGTTACATGGAAGAAAATGTTGTGGTCAACCACGCAGGCTCGGTGCTGATGCCGGAAAAGCTGGCGATGCCTAAGTCCGGGCGGCTGGATGTGCGGGATGAGCTCGGTTTTCTCGATGAAGGCGACATGACGCTCCGCGAGTTCTGCGAAGCACATCAGCTCCCCTATCCCGCAGAGAACATGAAATTTCATATCCGACCTGCCCGCCCGGAGGAGGCGGGCTTATTTTATGCCCAGCACCCCGAAGAAAATAAGCGCCTTGGCGCTGTCGGCTGTGTCCGCATGGACTTCGGGCGCAACGGAAACGAGTTCTGGCATACCTGGTGGCCCCGTGGCCCGGAGGAACTGAACAGCCCCGCGTTCAAAGCGGAGTTGCAGCAGATCGTTGGTAAGCTCCGTGAAGATGTGCTGAAAAGCCGCTTCGCTATGGAGCGTTTTTGCTATGACCACGGCGGGAAAATCGACGGCGGCTATGTACAGAACTACGGCTACATCGTGGAAACGGAGCGCTACCGCTACTGCCTGCGCTGCAACCCGTCCCCTGGAGATTACAATGGTTACCTCACCGCTTACGATTTAGCTGTCCAACGGCAGAACATGGCGCGGGACAAGCCCCTGGTGGGCCGCGTTACCTATGCCAATGGCGATACACAGGAGTTTACCGATGCCGAAGCCTTTCTCAAATGCGTCCGAGAGGAATTGCCGTACCGCCCGACCACAGGCTTCCGTTACGAAGTGTTAGCCGACGATCCCAGCGTCCGCAAGCAGGTGGACGATATCGTCTTTGACCTTTATGGCGAGGAAAATCCCCGTCAGTTGGAGGAATATCAAAAAATGCCCGATCAGGGCATGACAATGGGAGGTATAAAGTGATGGACAGAAAAATGGTGAATTTTATCAAGGAGCAGTATCCCCCCGGCACCCGCATCCGGCTTAATTCGATGGAGGACCCTTATCATCCCATTCTTCCCGGCACGGAGGGCGAGGTGGACTTCGTGGACGATAAAGGACAAATTTTTATGAAGTGGGACAATGGCCGCACGCTGCCGCTCGCCCCCGGCGAGGACAGCTTCACCGTGCTGCCGCCCAAGCTGACCACCCTCAAGCTGTATATGCCCCTGACCGCTGATCTCTATGAGCGGAACGAGTACGGCGATTTCGATGACAGCAGCACATTGCTGGAGGGCGGTGAGCTGCGCGGCTATCAGGATCAGATCACGGCGGCGCTGGTGAAAAATCGGATGCCGGAGGAAACCGAGCGCGGCATCATGCATTGGTATGATGAAGCCGACAGCGTTGACCGCAAGGTGCGCTCCGCCGTCTTCACCGTAGAGGAACGTGACCGGCAGCTCTGGGGCGTGGCGGAATGCCGTGTCGCCGGGGAATTGTCGGACACGGAGCTGGAAACCTTAAAGGAATACCTCACTGGACAGGCCTCGGACGGCTGGGGCGAGGGCTTTGAGCAGCGGGAGATCTCCGTGGATGACGGCGGCGAATTGTATGTCCACTTTTGGAATTCGGACGAGTGGAGTATCCAGACGGAACAGGAGCTTTTCTCCCCCAAGCTGGCGGAGGGACTGCCGGAACTGTGCTTCTCCACGCTCCCCGGTACCGGCGAGCTCATCTGCATCAAGCGCGGTGAGAGCGGCTACTACCACAGTGATTGGAACACGGACGATCCCACGCATAATCGTGAGCTGGCGGACTATAACAATGAGCGTCTTGGGGTGACGCGGGAGCAGCGGCTGGCAATGGAGTGCGGCAGTATGCACGGCTTATCCCAGTTCTAAGATAAGCCAGCTAATCCCGTGAGTTTTGTTATCCGAGGAGTTTCCCCGAATACAAGGAAACCCCGCGGGTATACACAAAAGTTACAGGATAATCTATTCTCGTAGAAACCAAATAACATCGGT
>NZ_JACOQI010000020.1 GCF_014297285.1 Dysosmobacter segnis | reverse complement strand
AACCTATTACGAAAAGAAAATATCCGAAGGTCTGCATTACATGAATGTGATTGGTCATGTCAGCAGAAAGATGACCGCTGTGATCTTCGCTGTCCTCCGGGATGGACAACCGTACCAACCCATTTTGCAATCTGCCGGTTAACTGAGCTGCATCATTTTCATCCGGCCCGCAAAGGGTCTGGTTCTTTGTGCCCTTTTCCGATATATCCCTTATACACGCGAACTGTAATTTTATCCCTTGACAAACCCATAGCCGACTGCTTTCTTTTTCGTCCTCGGAAAAGCTGCGAAAAGCGCAGGAAACGCAGCCATACCAACGTATCCAATGCATCGATCACACGGACTTCAACACCTCCGGCACAAACGCCTCACATTTGCTTCCGCTGACAAAAGTGGGTACACACTCGCCTTTCGGAGAAAGATGGCACACAGCGGCTCACACGGCGAAACAGGAGCCTTCCCTCCCCCGGCCACAGCACGGTCTTGTGCTGCCAGCGAAATTCCTTTTGTTCTGCCACGCTTTTATATACATACATTTCCCGGTTCTCTGTGACCCCTCACTATCAGCAACAGTTCTATCTCAGACCTTCTTTCATTACGTTTTTCAACTTCTCGCACAAACGGCCCACGTTCGCTTTCACGAGTGAAAGCGGGTACACACTCGGCTTTGCTCAAAGGATCGCACACAGCGGCTCACACGGCGAAACACGGGGCGTTTCGGATGGGGGTGGTATCACTACCCTCGGACCGTTCCGCACGTTCACGAACATCCCCGGGCCGGGTACCAGAACGGCGTGCTTTGTCGCTTTTGGGGCTTGGTCGTGGGTGCTCCCAAAGAACGCAGAGAGCCTTCGGGACAGCGATGCGCTTATGCGCGTCGCTGTCCCGAGGCGTCGCGGCCCCGCTGGGCTGCGTGATCTTTTTTCACTTCTGTCGAAATTGTGACTTGTATGCCATACGTGCGTGTGCGAGATAGGGGTGGTATCACTACCCTCGGCGCGCTTTGCGTGCTGCTGAAACGCTGGACGGCCGCTTGTCAAAAGGGCTCATTTGCCGCTTTCTGAGGTTGCCGAGCAGCACTCCCTGCGCGGTCACTTTTTCTGCTAATATGCAGATATCCCTGTCGGTAATTTCAGTAGCAAACTCTTTTGCGTTATGGTATGATAAGTCCCACAAATCCGGATCTTTCGGAGATGAGGGTGAGCCAGAATGACAGAAAAGGAAAAAATGCTGAAGCAAATGCTTCATGACGCGAATGATCTAAAGAGTTATCAGATGATCTGGCTCGGACAAAGGATCTTTGTTATGACTACAGCCAGCTTCGCCCATCTAAAGAGCTTTTTGCATTGTGATGAGATTTGTCAAGGGTAAATTACACCAGTAATTTTTTGAAATCATTTGTTTTAGAAATTCAAGGGATATATTTTATTCCCCACTGCATAATGGCATAAAATACCGGCAACAAATCTTGCCCTTTCAGTGTTAGGGAGTATTCTACTCGCAACGGCATCTCATTGTACTGGATTCGTTGTATCAAATCATCGGCTTCCAACTCTTTGAGGGCATTTGTCAGCGCTGTATTTGTAATTGGCTTTAGCATCTTTTTCAGTTCCCCAAACCGCATGGGACACTTGATGCACAGTTCATAGAGAATTTGGAGTTTCCATTTGCCCTGCAGCATTTGAACCACCGGCGTGACTGGGCAGTTTCCATCATCGGTTAGAATGACACTGCCAACCTTTTCTTTGAATTCTTCATAAGTCATGATTGGATCTTTCCTCGTCTTTTGCAGTATACTTTTTGATACCAGGTACAAATAATTTGCGTACTTGAGCAAAAATTGCTGTCAAGTATAATAAATATATCACTGGTTGGCCATGCAGTCAACGACTGAAATTTCTCAGAAAGGTCTGAATGATATGAAAGAACTGAACATTATGGAGGCTACTGTTCTGACCTCCCCCAATCCGCTGACATTGATCTGCTCTAAAAAGGAGGATGGTTCTACGAACCTGGCTCCCATTTGCTTTGTGTCTTACCTCTCCTTCAATCCGCCTATGGTGGGTTTCGCCACTGGCAAACAGTCCCACACCGGCAAGCGTGTGCGTGAGACCGGCAAAGTCATTGTCACTGTTCCATGTGAGAGTCTGGCAGGCGCAGTAATGGCCTGCGGAGCATCTACCGGTGCCGAGACCGACAAGGTGGCCGCCAACAACATCGAGATGATGGCTGTAGAGGGCAGCGACATCCAGATTCCGGCGGACACCCGGCTGGCGATGGTGGCTACCTTGCAGCAGTCGGTGGAGGTGGGCGACCATATCCTGCACATCTGTCAGGTGGACAAGTTCCTGGGCAATGAGGACAAGAAGGGCCTGTATGCCTGGAACGGCTTCGGGAAAGTTGCACCTGCGGCAGAAGGCTAAATCTTAAAACGGTAAGGAGACGTCAGCGGTGGCTGTTTGTATCAAAGACTGTATTCAGAACATGAATCTGGTGATCGGCTGTACGATCGGCTGCAGCTACTGCTACGCCAGAAACAATGTCCGCCGGTTCCACATGATTGATGATTTTGAAAAGCCGGAGTTTTTTCCCAATAAGCTGCGGCTGATGGAGAAAAAGCGCCCACAGAATTTTCTGCTCACCGGCATGAGCGATTTTTCCCACTGGAAGACAGAGTGGCGGGAACAGATATTTGACAAGATGACTGAAAATCCGCAGCACCAATATCTGTTTTTGACCAAGCGACCGGAGGATATTGTGTTTTCCACTACCCTGGAGAATGCTTGGCTTGGTGTAACTGTTACCTCCAGCAAAGAGAAAAACCGTATCCGGACTTTGCGGGAGCATATCCATGGCGGACACTATCATGTGACCTTTGAACCTATGTTTGATGATGTTGGCATGGTAGATCTTACCGGCATCGAATGGATCGTCATCGGTACTGAGACCGGACATAGGAAGGGCAAAGCTGTATCGAAACCAGAGTGGGTACGGAATTTGACCGATCAAGCTCACACACTGGGCATCCCTGTATTCATGAAGGAAGATCTACTTCCTATCATGGGAGAGGCACAAATGGTACAGGAATTTCCCCCGGCCTTTTACCGGGTATTGGAGGAACAGAAGACATGGCAGAAGTGAAAGAGAGCAGCATTCTGATTCAGGATGTCGAAACCAAAAATATTATGACAAAATCCACCCTGCCGGTGGGCGGCTATTCCGTCAATCCTTATGTAGGCTGTACCCATGGCTGCAAATACTGCTACGCTTCGTTCATGAAGCGGTTCACCGGCCATACTGAGCCTTGGGGTACTTTTCTGGATGTGAAATATTGGCCGGCAATCAAAAACCCCCGGAAGTACGCCGGACAGCGCGTAGTCATCGGCTCGGTGACCGATGGCTATCTGCCCCAGGAGGCTCAGTTTCAGAACACCCGAAAGCTTCTTGAGCAGCTTCGGGGCAGCGAGGCGGAAATTCTCATCTGTACCAAGTCAGACTTGGTGATCCGTGATATCGACCTTCTGAAAGAACTGGGAAAGGTCACGGTTTCCTGGTCGATCAATACGCTGGACGAGGATTTTAAAAACGATATGGACAATGCCGTCAGCATCCAGCGGCGGCTGGATGCCATGAAGCAGGTTTATGACGCAGGTATCCGCACAGTATGCTTTATCGCTCCGGTTTTTCCCGGTATCACGGATTTTGAGGCTATCTTCCATCAGGTCAGAAATCAATGCGACCTGATATGGTTAGAAAATCTAAATCTGCGAGGCGGATTCAAAAAAGACATCATGGACTATATTTGTAAAAAATATCCTGACTTGGTTCCGCTGTACGACGCTATCTACAACAAGGGAGATAGAAGCTACTTCTGTGGTTTGGAGGATCAAGCGGAACGGCTGGCGAAAGAGAACGACTGTCCCTTTGTGGACAACGAGCTGCCCTACGGACGAGCAGAGCCGGGGCATCCGGTCATTGTGAATTATTTTTACCACGAGGAAGTACGCGGCTCTGAGAACACCGGGAAGCGAACTCAAAAAGTATGATCTTAGGGTGCTCTGAAACGTAGTATGGACAATCGACACCCACACTCTAAGTTACGTGTGTCAACGTGATAAAAATTATATTGGACAAACGCTTGACAACTTTTGTTTTGTAATTTCAAAATTTTCTCTGACTCATTTTTGACCCAGAATGGAATTGCAATGGGCAGGGCTGGACGGAAACAACGGAAAATCCGCCGAGCGAATGGTGGCAAAAAGCACAAATCGGAGCCGAAACAGCTCCGATTTGTGCGTGAGACAACCTACGGACCAGAAGGCCGGGGGTTCGAATCCCTCACGGCGTACCATTGAGCGCATATCCGAACCATACATAGTATGGGGAACGGTATTCGTTCAAACCAAAAGACACTCCTTACCTTAATCGGTAGGGAGTGTCTTCTTTTATTCTTCGCCAGAATACCCGTTCGCTCTGGCGCATTTCAGCGCACCCAAGATCATCTTGTCCTGAGCCAGTGTTCGTTCTTTCAGCTCATAGAGTGGAGTACGGCGATGATCGTCCCATTCAATGAGCTGCTTTTTGTCGTGAACGACTTGACCCTCATAGAGATTGATAACCTTGTCGAGCGTGATTTCTTTCAGCACTTGCATTTTCTCACCCCTGAGCGTCCTCGTCTGAGGTTTCTTTCGACTTGACCTTAATGCCGTACAGAATGGCAAGTTCGGCAGTCCAAGCCGCAAACCAGCCGACCGTCAATTCTGTGTCAACTGTGTGACCGCAGGCGTTCAAAATTAGAACCACAACGGCGTACCAAGTCAGATTGAAGATGGACAAGATCGTGAACTTCGTGCGCTTTCTCATTCTTTTCTTCTTCGGCTTAGGTTGCACTCGTTTACCACCCATAGGAAGCCCTCTCAGCGGCTCAAGAAGCGTTCATGCACGAAGCCAGTATAATTTACCCTCTTGTGCGAGAAAGCCACATAGAGCCATTTAACGCCGTTTACAACGGTGTAATAGCCGTAGTTCTTGACAGTGGTTCCCTTGGGGATTGTCACCAGCACTTTACTGTCCGTCCCGGCAGCGTCACGGACATTCAGGCCAGCACCAGCGGTCACGGTGTAAGTGCCTGCCACAGCCTTATTGAAAGACCGTGCGACACCCTTCGCCTTGACCTCGGTGGTAGGAACGGGCTTGACCGTTTCGGGCTGTGCGGGGGTCACGGTTTTGTCGTAGGTCACATAGGGGAGGTGTCCGTGCTTCTTCCACATACGGGTATTGTACCCGTTCTTCTTCCCGATGTTACCGACAGCGGTGATCTGCACATTGTTCGCCCAACGGGGAGAACACTCGACAGCCAGACCGTTTCCGATATACACGCCGATGTGTCCCGTAGTCCACACCACTTCGCCGGGGTCAACCTTGTCCCACCCGAAAGCGGAAGCGTCCTTGCACCTCTTAATCATGGTGTCAGCGCCCTCGTCAGGTACGCCGTTGGTGGCATACTTCGCACCACCGTAGGACTTGGTTTTATCCCCTGTCCAGCCCCACAGAACGGCTTTGATAAGGTTCACACAGTCAAAGCCGAAGGTGTCAGGGGTCGCCGCCATAATCATAGAGGTACGAGCTGCCGCCATGTTGTAGGGGTGGTTCTTGATATACCGAGACTTGTTTGTGTCGGTCAGCGGCGCACCAAAGCACCCCATGACATACAGGGTCTTGTAGTGCTTGGCAATATCAACGACCTTGGCAACCAGTTCACTTGACTTCATCATAGCTCTTATCCTCCTTGGTAGCGTCCAAAATGGCCTTGAATTTCGTAAATGCTTCTGTGATGTACTTGCAGGACACCATGAGTACCGCACCAATAATCACCAAATTGCTGAAAATATCCACATACTCAGCCGGAATTTCCCACCCGACCATATCCGCAAACAGCGGCAGCGTGGTAATAGCCACACACAGCAGGGTCAAGCCGCAGACAAAAGCGGCGATCTTCAAGCCTGAGTTTATCAGCTTTTCCTTGCTGAACGGTTCCAGCAGGATTTTGATGTTGTAATACAGAGAAAAGGATACATTGGAGAGGTAGGCACACAGGAAAATGAGCATAGCCCAGCCAATGTTCGTCAGGTTGTGCAAAATGGTTTCGAGCATAATTTTTACCTCCAATTTTTAATTTAGGTGAGTTAGGTGAGTAATCGGGCGTTTTTCCTATAAACTTCTTCTTATACACGCATACTAAGAGAAAGTTATAGGGATTTTGACCCGATTACTCACCTTTATCACCTTTCGGGTCATGCAGGCTTGTGAAAGCCCTCCAAGTCCTCGATACGGTGGTTGATGACCTTAATTTGTTCCTCAACCACAGGTACACGCCTTGCAAAATTGTTGTGTTCCCGCACTTCACGGGTCAGTTCGTTTAACTTGGTTTCGATGACCGCCTGCTGCTTGTCCAGTTTTGCATCAACCTTACTGGCAGACTTGCCGGACGAGTAGATGATACCAAGCAGGCTTAGACCACCCGTGATAATAGCGACCAGAATTGCGTCACTCATGTCCTGCCCCCCCTTTTTTTACTTGCCGGTGTATTCTTCCCAGCCAGCAGGATAAGCGTCCGGGGAATACACATTTCCGTCAATCAGACTGCGGTACAGCTTGTCGTTGTAACTCACGATGTCACCCTTGTTGTAAGCGTCATGAGCGCCTGTTGGCTGAGTCCACACGGGGTAGCCGGAGGGGGTCAGGCCAATCGGAGTGTAGAGAGCGGAAGTTGTGTCAGGCTTCCAATCTGCTTGGGAAGTGTGCGCCTGTACTACCTTGTAGAGCTGCGGGTCGCCTACACCGTTCACGCCGTAGGTGAAATAATCACCAACAGCATAGGCATGACCGACCTGATAGGGGTCGTAGATGGTTGCAATCATCATCGCAGAGTCTTCGTCAAGGCTTTTGGCGAACATCTGAACCGCCTTGCGGAACTGCTCAGAATTGCGGAGGTCATTCGGGTCAGACAGCAGAGCCGTCAGACTGTTGGCATAAATGCCATCGTCCACATCTTCAATCGAAACGGTTTCTGCACCGTTCAGATCAGGCTTGCCATTGACGTGATACACCGTACCATTTAGAGCGATACCCTGAGCGTTGTCCTCGATAGTCAGCCCATAGCAACCGTTGTCCTGCATACGAACCCATGTCGGGTTACTAACAATACCGAGAACCTTATTTTCCTTGATGATCTTGAACATGAGTTTCCCAACCTTTCTTGTTCGGGTAGAACCCGTACAATGATTTGAAGTATTGATTGGTGCGTTGCCGCACCTTGAAGCTGTGACCTCGTTTCATGTGACCGTTGTAGGAGTCCACGGAACACCGAATGTCAGCCAAGGTCATTTCGCCCCGGTCGAGCTTTCCTCGGAAAGCCCTGAGTTTGTGTCGAACGATTTTCGTTGAGTCCTTGTTCATCTTCCGAACAACCTTTCCGGTCGGTGTGATGATGAACCTCGTTTTCAACCAGCGGTAATAATCTCTGAGAGGAACAATTCGTGTCTTCTTCAAATTCAGTTCCAGACCGCATTTCCCGCAAATGATCTTTAGTCCGTCCAAGTAGAGATACAGGTTGTCAATGTCAGGGCTGATTGCCACACCATCGTCCATGTATCGCTCATAGGCTTTAATACGGCAGACCTCTTTGAAGTAGTGGTCAATCATATTGGGAAGCATGAGGGCGTTCGTCTGAGACACCTGACTGCCAAGACCCAAACCGACCGAGCCGAAGTCCGTAACAAAGCTGTTCGCAAGCTCCCTGATTTTCAGGTCATGAAGTCTGCGGTCGGCTTCACGAAACAGCGGTTCATGGGGAGCTGAGTCAAAGAAGCTGTGAAAATCGTAAAGCAAAACACCTCCTTCCAGACCGTACTTCCTGTAATGCCGTTGGAGGTAACAGGTCATACGGCGCAGGGCGAAGTCCATACCTCGGTGTTTCAAACTGGCTGAGTTGTCATAGATGAAACAGGCCGAATAGATAGGAACTAAGCAGTAGTCACACAGACACTTTTGAACCGCTCGTTCCGTGATATGGACTGATCGGATATACCGCTTCTTTCCCCGTTCCATGATGGTAAAAGCGTGAAAACCACGGTGTTTGAAGGTTCCGTTTTGAAGTTCACGATGGGTCTTTGCGATGATCGGAATGATATTGCCGATATACCGCTGAGTTGAGTTTTTCCAGTAGACACCCTTACAGCATTTCTTCCCAGAAAGGTAAAGGTGTCTGAACGAAAAGACTTCATCGAAATCACCACATTCTTTGCTTCGCCGCAGACGAGCTTCGTCCCGCTTGGCTTTCCTGCGTTGATAACGGGCTTCTCTCCGTTCTTCACTTGTCATAGAAGGTTCCCCTCCGTACAGTCT
Organism: Dysosmobacter segnis; assembly: GCF_014297285.1. GTDB lineage: Bacteria > Bacillota > Clostridia > Oscillospirales > Oscillospiraceae > Oscillibacter > Oscillibacter segnis. The sequence continues at coordinate 45,142 of NZ_JACOQI010000020.1, read as the reverse complement.
TATTGTCGGGTACGGGTTCTAACTGCTTGTAGTACCAGCCATGAAATGAGCTACCGTACAATCGCTCACCATGCAAGAAGCGTCCGGCTGACTACATCAGACGGGGTGTTTTGGCTTGGTAGCCGGGAACAAGCCCTCCCTCTGCAAAAGGTACTGATTTCGCCCAAAGGGGTTACTACGACTGACCTATGCGAAGTTGCAGAGTCCGAAGGACACGCCATTGGAGTTGCTGGCGTTGTTATTGTTGGCGTTGCCGTTGTTGTTCACATTACAGAAATTGTTGGTGTTGCCGGAATTAGGAGAACGCTCCCACCAGTTGTTCGCAGAAACGGTAACAATTACAGGGCTTGACCCAATGAAAAACTCACGCAGGGAGGTCTTTATACCTCTCGTGGTCAGCTTTCCGAACCTTGGAGATAAGCTGTGCTTCGTCCGTGATGTACTCTCCAAATTCCTTCATGGCGTGGTCAATCCACGGACATTTTTCAGGGTTTTGGAGAATAGCGTCATAGAGCAAAGTCAGCTTCGGGCTGAGATTTTGAAGGGCGATGTTGGCGTTAATCAGGTGATCTCGCCGCATTTGCGCTTCATGCTGATTGTGCGGATAGATGTTGTTCGCCGCTCGGACTTCCTCGTGAACCGTGGAAGCCAGCTCGAAGATACGATTTGTCAGCAACGGTGCGTATCTTTTAGGAGCCTTGGTGCAGACGGAGAAAGCGTGAAGCTCTAACCGTCTGGCGGTTTCGATGAACTGCATGGAGCTTTCGCCACGCATAGCTTTGATGACTGACACGCCAACATTCCTTTCTTACACCGCCCCTAACGGGGCGGGATTGGTGTTGATGAAATCGGGGATTAAACGCAGAAGCCGAAGGACACGCCACAGGAGTTGCTGGCGCCGTAATAGTTGGCGTAGCCGTTGCTGACCACACCACAGAAAAAGTCGGCGGCGCCGGAAAAAGGAGAACGCTCCCACCAGATGTTCGCAGAACCATTGACCTTCTTAATGGTGCTGTTGCCAGCGGTGTAATACTCGTATTGCTTACCCTCACCGGCGTAAGAATACTGAGTAGCACCAAAAACTTCGATCTCGGACAGAAGAAACAGCTTGTCGGAAGTGGTTTCCAAACCGGACTGATTGTTGCCCTTGCTGGTCACTTTGTTGACGAACTTCAACACGCTTTTCAGGTCAGAGGAAAGCTGGTTCAGCAGCGTTGCCATTGTGGAGGTACGCATAGTGGAACCACGCCAGCCGTTCACATTGGTATTGGAGCCGTTCATAGAGTAGGTGGTTTTCAGGCAGTCAACCAACTGGAAGGTGATACCAGCCTTGGTGCGGCTACCGTCTGCGGTGGTTAGAGTGTCATGGTCAAAGCCGATGATCTGCGCCGCATAGGTCACACCGTTGACGGTGATGTTCTTTTTGTCACCGACCTTCCAGTAGTTCGGAGCCTGACCAAACTTGGAAACGGCGGCGATGTTATCCCAAGAGGTAGCTTCCAGCGTAGCGCCAACTACAAAGGGATAGACATACACGATACCGATGACTTCCAGCGTGTAAACCTTGGTTTTCTGAGAACCGTTATAAGTAAACACGATAGTCCAGTCACCCAGCTCGGTCGGGTACAGAGTGGCATAGCCGGTCGAAGCAACCTTGCCTGTCAGAGTTTTGCCACCCCTACTCATGGTGACGGTCGAGCCTGTATCAGCGATGACACGCACCTCGGCGGGAGAACCCTTCTGGCTCAGAGCATACAGAGCGTCATTCACCGTGGGGTCGCTGCCGCTCAGTTCCAGTGCCGACTTGGTGGTGTCGGACAGCAGATTTGCCTTGCTCATGGCTGTGCCGACCACATCACAGCCTGCGGCGTTCAGACCAATGTCGAGGGTGGCGGTTCCAGCGAGAAGCTGTGTGCGCCATTCCTCGAAGGTTGCAGGCATATCGGTAGGAGCCTTGATAGAACGGGACTTACCGTTGCCCTTGATGACAGTATCTTTCATGAAATTTCCTCCTTACTCTCCGCAGTTATACAGACCAACATAGGCGAAAGCGTCCACCGTGCGGTCGATCTTGGAATACAGCTCGGTTTCTACCTCAGTCAGCGTTGTGTCGATGACATACAGGAGATATTCAATGTTGTTTGCCGTGGAAAAAGTGAGATTGTCCAGACTGCTCGGAACCAGCGGTGCGTCCGGCGGAAGCGTGAGCTGCTTTCGGAGAACCGTCAGGTTGTTTAAGTAGGCTTTCACGAGAGATTGGGTGGGCGTATCACCCATCGCCCAATTCGTCTTTGCCGCAACCACCACCGAGGAAGGGTCATACGGAACTTGGTAGATCGGGTCATCAGCGACTCCTTTCTCCGCTCGGTATGCCGCCAACTGTCCGGGGAGAGAAGTCATACGGTTGGCGATATAGGCTACCGCCTGCCCCACACGGTTCATGTCCCCGTAATTGTAAGCACCCTTCATACCAGCCATGTACTCGGTCTTTTCCTCAGCGGAAAGGCTCGAAAGCCCTTCCGTGAGGATTTTGTTTTTCAGGGTAAAAACCCTGTCTACATCGGCCTGTGTGCGGTCGTAGACGAGATTATCAATAATACTCATATCAGACCTTTCACCTTCAACTTTCCGCTCAGAGAGCCGTTAAATGTGATCTCGTCCACCAAGATCAATGCGTCCATTTCATCGGTGTAGAGCGTCTGCAAGCCAATCACATCGCCCACTTCCAACTCAGGATTGCCACGGTATTTTGTCTGATAGGTGTTTCTCATTTGCAGATACTTTTTCACCTGATCGGCAAGAGCGGCGCACATCGTATCGTTGGTGATAAGGGGGTTTTCCTCCTTGTCGATTTCTCCATCGAGAGCTACGGGATAGGAAACGACCACCGAGTTCTCAGACAGAGTTTTGCCGGTAATGACTACGGTTTTAGTGCCGGAGGATAACACCAAATCCGCAGCTCTGGCGTAAATGTTGGAGGATACCAACGAGCCGCCAGAAACAGAGATAGAAACATCTTGTGCAAGACCAGAGAACTCGACATGAAGCTGAGTTTCGGTGGTCGTTCCCTCGAAAAGTTTGGTGGTGTCATTTGCCGCCGTGTACGCATACTTGGCGACAGACACCGCTTTGAGCTGGTCGATCTTTGCGATGGATTGGGAGTCCTTGTCAATCGAGTCAAAGTCCAGCGTGAAGTCCGTTTCACGGTAGTAGAGCTTGCTCACCCGCATACGGCGGTATGGCAGGCCACCGTCCATCGTCACCTCAATTTTGGTGCAGTCAATCGCCGCTTCGCTGTTGACAAACACCTCCGCAGAAGTAATACCCTTCACAGTCTGCGTGTCCAGCAGCTTCGTCCCGGCGTAATATTTCACCTGAATAGATGTAGGATACTCACCCAAGGGAGTATCGAAACGGAGAGCCAGCACGGGTAGATCGTGAGAAACATCAAAGGTTTTAGTGAAGGTCGGCTTCGTGGTATAAGTACCATCTGCCGCAGTCATCGCTTCACTGATAAACCCTCGACCGGAGGGGTCGGTGTCTTCGACAATGACCTGATCTCCACCATCCAGCGTCCAGCGGTTCAATTCCAACGCCGCATAGGTGTTACCGACCTTGTTACCACGGTCAACAGTGTCCCATTCGCTGTACCACAAGTGACCGTTATCCGCCCATACGCCGCTGTAAATACCAACCACAGTCACGCCAAAAGGCTTGATGTGAATGATATTGTCATCGTCTGTAAACAGGCGGCAGCGGCAGGCATGAGCGATCAGTTGCAGACAGTTCATGTGCGAGTCAATGGGGAGCGCCGCCGTAGTGAACATCTGCTTCAAGGTTGGGTCAATCACCCACGGGTGCGTACCTTGCGCTGTCAGCGTCAGGTCTGCGTCCAAAAGTACTTCCTCAGCTATGTCGTAGAAGTTTTTGGAACCGAGCTTACTCTTGTAGAAGGTTCCGGTCAGACTTCCAACCAGACCTGTCCCTGTGAAGGTGGCCTGATTTTTGGCGGCTTTCGGTTTACTGTTCAGCACATACTTGTCCGCTTTCAGCCACTCGACTTTGCCCGTGGGAAGCATATAACCGTATCGGAGAGAAATCGGTGACTTCTTATCCAGATAGGCATAAATGCCTTTCGGGTTATCCGGGTCATAATTGTGTTCGTAGTCCAAAAGAACGAACTGCATGGTTTCCTGCGGTAGTCTGCGGGAGAGCGGATCTACGTCGTGAGACTCCTTGATGGAAACAATGTCATCATTTCCAAATTTCTTCTGCACACCGTAGAGAACCTGTTGCAACCGAGGTCGGCGGTACGGGAGGGTGTTCCCCATCGTCAACACGATCTTGTCACAAGAAGTGACCTTCGTGTTGATGACCAACTCTGTTCCCTCTACGGGAAGGGTCAGACTTTCCAACGCCGTACCATTCAGGTAGAAATCAACTGTCACGGTGTCAGGCCATTCCTGATAGCGAGTGTCAAAAGTCAGAGTGATACCGGGGAAGGTATGAGGATTGCTGAAAGCACGGGTCAGCACCGCAGGAGTGGTGAACTTGCCCTCAGCATTACTCATGTGGCTCGAAACAAAGCCGTCATACATCGTCCCGGAAGAAGGAACGATAACCGTATTTCCGTCCAGCGCCCATCGGTTCAGCTCCAACGCCGCATAGGACTCCTGATAATCATATCCGTAGTCCAGCGTGTCGAACTCAGAATAGCTCTGCGCCCCGTTGCTGACCCAATTACCGTCTGTTGCCGCTGCCGTGTCCACCTGAGAGAAGGTGATCTCCACAAAGGACTGCTCACGGAGCAAAGACTTCATCGACAGCTTGTAAGCGTTGCTTACCTGTTTCACGGCTACACCTCCTTAGAATGGTTCGCCGCAGTCAATGATGTTGACTTTGCAGTTGATGTAGTCCGCAGGAAGCCCCGTGTTCGGGTCAAGATGGTACGGGGTCGCCGTGCGGTCGCCGGGGTACATCTTTCTGGTTGTCCAGCGGTTGTTCACCATGTCGGGATAAGTGACTGTCACAAAGAAGTTCTTGTCAAAAATCTGCAACATGGTAGACCACTGTTCCGCTGTCAAGTAGCCCCAAAAGAGGTTGTTGAGCTTCTGTTGATCTCTGCCGACCTTCTGACCTACCACAACGCCGTTGGCATTTCTGGCAGAGTCTACGATAGTGGCAGACAGCAGCTCTAAGCCCCTGCGGGGCTGAGGAAACTTTGTGCCATTGATTGTAATGAAACTTTGCATTTCCTCAGCCCTCCTTAGTAGGCATTGGCGAACACGCCAGTAGATACTTGCCGACCTCGCTTCTCCTTGTAGCGGTCGTAGGAATGACCGATTTCATTGTCACCAATGACAACGGACATATCCTTTTCCTCAACGACATTCAGCAGAGCGTAGATAGCGGCGATCACGCCATCGTTGGCGATGGACACGCCTGCGGAGATACCCTCAACGATCTGGTCATTGTTGGCAACTGCCGTTCTGCGACCCATCGCACCGACCATTTCCGCACCCGCTTCACGGGCGATAAAGAGCTGCCCTTCATTCGGGAAACCGCCGTCTTCAAAGAACGGAATGTGCGGAATATCCACCAATCGAATATCAAACGCAGGAATAAGCGTGATACCCATAACGGACAGACCGTTGAACTGGATGTGGAACATATCATTGATTGCGTCAATGACACCGTTCACAAGTCCAATGATGGAGTTTGCCATCTGTCGCACAAAGCGAGTAATGGGGTTATCGTCCAGCGTCCATGCCGCATACGACAGGGACAGACCCGCCGCCAGTACCGCAAGGCCAAGACCAACACCCGCACCGCTCAGACACAGCAGGACACCGAGAACGATCAATGCGCCGCTGAGAATACCCGTGATGACCGATACGACTTTCTTAATGGAATTAACAACAAAATCCCAATTCAGGGTAGCAACAGCGCCAAGGCTCAATGCGCCAGCCGCCATCAGGCCAAGACCGAGAGGAAGGGCGACCCCGCTCAGAGCAAGGATAGCGCCGACCGCCAAGAGAGCGCCGCCGACAACGGTGGTAATCATGCTGATCTTCTGCTGAACATTGTCGGAGAGGTCATTCCAGTTCGGCATGATAGCCGTACCCATTGTGACCGCACCCGCCGCCAGCAGAGCCAGACCCAACGGGATATTCGCCCCGGAGAACGCCAGTGCCGCACCAATAGCGAGGAACGCCACAGATACAACCGTGGTAATAATGGCAATCACATTCTGGATTTCATCGCTCAGGCCATTCCAGTTGAGAGCCATTACGGAAACCAGAGAAGTAGCGCCAATAGCCATCAGCGCAATACCGAGGGGCATACACCCGGAGAAAGCGAGGATAGCGCCGAGCGCCAAGGTTGCTCCGCTGACCAGCAATCCTACTCTGGACAAGGGAGAAGCCAGAGCGTCCGGGATACTGTTCCAGTTCAGAGCTGCGGCAGATACAAGCGTGACAGCACCAATAGCCATCAGCGCAATACCCAGCCCGGTTGCGACCCCGGTAAAGGCCAACATAGCGCCTACCGCCAGAGAAGCACCCGCCAGAACTCCCGTTAAGGTGGTCAAAGCGTCAGTGAGGTGCCGGTCGCTGTTATGCCAGTTGATAACAGCGGCAGTTACAAGGCTTGCCCCGCCCAAGGCCATCAAAGCGATACCAAGAGGAAGGTTCGCCCCGGAGAACGCCATAATTGCGCCAAGAGCCAGCAGGAAGCCGCCGACAACACCTGTAATAAGAGCCAGCGTACTTGCCAATTCGCTACTCATAGCAGTCCAATTCAGCCCAACGGTAGCCGCAAGGCCGACCGCACCCGCCGCCATCAGGCCGACACCCAGCGGAATATTCACACCGGTTACGACCAGAATTGCACCTACCGCCAGCATAAAGCCGGAAACAATCGTAGTGATCTCTGCGAGAGTGTCTTCGATCATTTTCTTGATTTCACCGATACGGGTCTGCACAGCGTCACCAAGGAAATCGTAGGTAGGCAAATCGAAATCAAATCCGCCTGCGCCGCCAGCACCCGCCCCGGAACCGCTTCCCGTGTTAGGAGCAAAGACATTCAGCTCGTCAAAGCCTGCGGTGTACTGTTTCAGCTTCTTAGCAGCACCGGCAGCGTCATCGAGATTATCAGCCAAAGACCCCGCTCCGACAGCAGCGCTATTCACTCCCGAATAGTCCACATCGGTTAGCTTGAACCCCGCAAGGTTGGCAAGGGCGTTGGCGATCTCTCGAATGACCTGAACAACGGCGATTGCATAGGGAAGAATTGCGTTCAGTGCGGGAATGAAGATGTTACCGATCGCTCGTGCGGCCTGTGTAAGCTGTGCCTGCAAGATACGAAGCTGGTTTGCGGGAGCTTCCAGCGTTCTCGCCATATCGCCCTGAGCGGTCGTTACCTGAGTCATAATGGCGTAATACCGAAGTTCCGCCTTTTCCGCCTGTGTCATGGCGGATACGCTCTCCTTAGCGCCAAGGTTCAAAGCGGTCTGTTCCAATCGTGCCTGCGACAGATCGTAGCCCAGCCGCCGCAGAGGTTCCAACTCGCCGGAAATACCGGACTGTAACTTCTGCATAGCGTCTTCAATGGAAATATTGAAGAAAGACGAAATATCGTAGCCAAGCTGTGTCAGGTTTTGGCTCATGATTTGCGCTCGTTCTGCTGTGTCACCGAAGCCGGTCAGCAGCGTGTTGAAAACACCCTGATTGCGGAGCCACTGTGCGGGGTCAATACCCATAACATCGGATACCTTTTCGACGTAGTTCTGAGCTTCGGCGGCGTACTGCCCCAAGGCAACCGTGAACAGGTTCAGGTCTTCTTGGTACTTATTGGACTCCGTGACCGCCTGTGCGATGAAATGACCGATTTTGCGGAAAGTGATTGCAACAGCGGCGACATTCAACGCTTTCAATCCGCTTGTGAACTTCCCGGTAGTGGAGGTTGCTTTACGGGCAGAAGCGTTGTATTTCTCCGTGCTGGTAATCAGCTTTTGGATTTTGGACGGAAACGCCGAGAAGCCGTTGGACACCTTCTGCATTTCATCGGCAAAAGGCTTCATGGCGGCGGCAAGAGCGGTCATCTGCTGTGTGAACTTGTCAATGTCCGCCGCTTCCAAATCCTCGATCACCTTCGGCAGCTTGGAGAGCTGATTGATAAAGGTGGTCATATTAGCCTTACCCAACTCGGAGAGAGGGCATAAACCGTTGGCAAGGGAAGTCAGCTTGTCGCCGTCCGTCCATTTCAGACCAGCGAGAGCGGTGTTGATTGCCGTGAGCTGGTTGGCGATGGAGGAAGAAATCTTCACATTTCCAACCTGACTCAGAGCGGTTAGCGCATTGGTAAGCCGGGTGATCTTCTGCGAAGCGTCACCGCTGTTCAAGCCTTTCAGAGAATTGGAAAGCTCCCGAATACCCTGAGCGGTCTTGCTCAGACCCGTTGCGCCGCCGTTGGTAGCGGTTTTCAAACGATTGAGTGTGTTAATCAGGTTTTGAAGTCCTGCGACCGCCTGCGTACTGTCATTGACGATCTGAAACTCCAACCCCTGAATTTCCACATTGTCGGCCACTTACGCCACCACCTTTCTCTTGAAATTTCTTATTGACCGATACCATAAAGGCTTCCATGTATGCCTTGGCTTGGTCATCGTGTTTTTCTTGAAGCTGCTTCTGCTGTTTCTTGTCCTGCCGACTGAACAGCTCATAGGGGCTTTCCCGATACGGCGTGGGCTTGGTTCCCTTCTTGGCGAAAGCACGAAGAACCGGGGCGGCATCAATAAGAGCTTCGTAAAAATAAGCTCCTTGGAGCCAAGCGTCTTGATTTCTCAGGTCTTGCTTGATCTGCGCCGCCTTTCGGTAATACTTCACCAATTCGCAGTCCTGTTCCCAAAACTGCTCATAGGTCATGCCGATGGAAAGATAGTACGGGAAAACCCCATAAAACTTTGGTGTGTAAGCGAGAAGGGGAGCAGGGCGATGGTCGCCGCCGCCCCCCTCACTTCTGGAAGATCGGTCGCTTACCAGCCGGTCTTCCAGCTCAGGTTTCCCTCGTTGCCCTCCTGCTCAGGCTCGTCCAGCAGACTCAGCAGGGGGTCGTTATACATCTCTACCAGAGCGGCAATCAGCTCGTCCTTGTGGTTCATACGAGCGTAAATGCTGTCGATCACATCACGCTTCACGAACCGATGATGGGCGAGGAACGCACCGGCAAACAGAGCCGGAAGCAGGGTCATAGGCTTGCGCTCCACATCGGCAGCAACGAAGCCGTTCTTCTCCATCGCTTCAACGGTCTTGCGGGTGTATTCCAGCGTGTAGGTCACGCCGGTAGTAGGGTCATTGATCGTCAACTGCTTTGCCATGATAAATCCTCCTTATCAATACGGCGATGGTTGGTGTTTTAGGTTGCGGAGAAAGTGATGGGAGTGGAAGGAGCGATGGTGATGTTCATGTTCACCACTTCGTTCACGCCGCCGCCCACGGGATACACGGACAGCTCACCGTCAAAGGAGAACTTACCGTTAGAGCCATCGGGAGCGACCACACCGGCGTTCTCCGTGCCGCCGAACCAGACTGCATAGCTGACCTTCTTGCCTTCCAAAGCCTTGAGGGTCTGGAAATCAGTCAGCGTGTAGTTGGCGGTGAAGGACAGACCATCGAGGGACTGGATACCGGCGATGTAGGTCTGCATATTGTCGCTCAGGGTGGTGGTTTCCAGCATTTCGGGTTCGCCGCCGAGGTCAGGAAACTCCTTAATGTCGATCAGCTTGCTCCACTGTTCACCAGTGTCGGCTTTCTTCATCAGAAAAACCTTGTAGGTGGAAATAGCCATTTCATTTACCTCCTATAAAGAGTGGTTCCGTCCGTTTCAGCCTTGTATCGGGCGACCAGACGGTAGATTGTTGCGTTCTCCAAATTGGGAACCGGGGACAGAGAAGTACGCCGGAAATTCTTGGCGTACATGAGATCGTCCACAAACCTCATGATTTTTCGGCAAACGGATTTCTTACCGCCTGCCTTGTCGGAGTAGACATTCACCTCGTACATCAGCGTAGCGAACCTCTCCGTATCGCCGCTGTCCATGTGGGCTTCCGTGGTGTAGTTATCCTGCTCCACCAAGCTCACATAGGGAAAACGGGTAGGGGCATTAACATACTCACCGCTGACCAAGATACCGGGAAACTGCGCTCTCAGGGCTTCCGCAATCGGCGTGTAGATTTGACTCTCCACATCAATCATGAAAACACCTCCTTCGCAATCTCCGTGAGCCGGTCTTGCAGCTCCTTTACCGTTTCATACATCGGCATATTGGCGGGATTGCCGTGAGTGATGACCACGAACCCGCCGTTCTTCTTTTCTTTCAGCACTCCGTTCGTGCCGGGGTCGTCGTAATAACCCCAGGAGTGTTGCTTGCCGTGACCCTGACCGTATTCGCCACGCTTCATACCGAGTTCTTCCGCTTCCGGGTGATCGTCCGGGTAGGTCACGCCTGTGCCGAACTCAATGAACAGGGTAGCCCCGCCTGTCGCCACCACCGCTCGAACATTGTTCCCACGGGGTTCCACCGTCACGGAAACATCGTTCGTGCCGTCATAAACGGCCTGCGAGAACTTGACAGAAGCTCTCTCCATGCCCTCCTGCGCCACCCGGTCAAGAAAGACCGCAGTCCGCTCTTGAAGCCGGTTCTTCCGGTTCTCGGCTTCCCGTATCAGCCGCTCAATCCCTCTCCCGGAGAGCGGAATATTGATCGTCTGACTCACGATACCGTCACCTTACTGACCGCATAGGAAATGGAGTTGAGGGACTTGGCGACCCGTTTGACCATGTAATCGTAGAGCGGCTTCCCGTCCTCGTCATACTGCGGTTCTTTGTCAATGAACAGCACGGTATGCTCGTCAATGGGGCAGCTCAGGTCATCGGTGACGATCACCTTGTCGTACCCTGCGAAATTACCGAACTGCTCCACCTGAGCGGAGCCGGTCGCCGCCGAGATATTGGCGTTCATCGCCACGGCAGGCTTGTAAACCACCAGTTCCTCGCCGGTTTCGTTGCCGTACTCGTCTTTGACGGGAACCTTGCGGTCATACAGCAGATACCAGAAGGGCGATTTGTTGCGGTTCAGCGTCCTCATGCGCTCAACCTCCCATCACAGCGGCAAAGGGAACAATGTCCCTCAGCAGCGTAGGCGGCACATCGCCGTCTTCATAGGAGCGGAAGATACCGTTCTCACTGTGAGTGGTCTGCCCTTCGGCCCCCCGCTTGTTCAGCAGATACACGGCGATCTCCACCTGAATGTGAGCGTACTGGTCAGGAACAGCGGTCACGGTGGGGTCAAAGGGGTATGCTCTGCGGCACACCTTATTTCCGGCGATAGAAAGGTAGGTGGAAAGCGTGTCCTCGTCTGTCTCGCCGGTCATGGCTTTCACCATTTTCAACTTCTCAGCGTCCGTCATGCTTTCCACCTTTCCTTTCTAAAATATTTGTTTTGCCCCTGCGCCGTTCTTAGGCACCAGCAACGGCCTTAGTGTTCACCGGGTTGTTTGCGTCATTGGCGATGAAGACGCTGCGGCTGTAAGTGGGAGCGGTAAACTCGGTAGAGATACCGGTAAACTTACCGTGGAACCACTCAGGGCCGTGGTCAAGGCCGATCTGACCAAAGAGCTGATACTTCTCGCCAGCGCCGGTCTTCGCCAGCGGCTCAAGGAAGAAGTTGCCCTTGCCGGGGACAGGCTGATAAACGGGAGCCAGAACGCTCAGGTTCAGCAGTAGGGCAGTACCGGCAGGCAGGTACTCGCCAAGGTACAGGTAGACAACGCCGATGGGCGTGACCACGCTGGACAGGGAGATACCGTTGATGTTACGGGCAGCGGGAACCACAGTCAGACCGTTCTGAACAGCGTCAGCGTTGATCTGGAACAGGGTCACAGCGTCACACCACAGGCACAGGCCATCGGTGGGAGCGTTTGCGCCGTAAATCTTCTTCACCATGTCGGCAATATCCCACAGACCGAGGGGCTTCTTTGCCATCGCCGTAGTGTTGGTGGTGATTGCGGGAATCATGCCACGGGTCTTGTTGACCTTGGTGTCATCAGTAGCCTTGCTGTAAACGCCGTTAATGAAGGTGTACTCAATGTCGGCATTGACCTTCATCATCTTGGCGGCAACCTGAAAGTCCAGCTCGTTCATGGGGTTGGCCTGCTGACCCGCCACATTGATACCGCTCAGAGTACCCATGTTAGACATCTTCCCGTAGGAAATGCCCACAGACTCCTGAAAGATCTGAGTCACATTGGTCTTCTGCGCACGGGTTACAACGGTAGCATCAGGGGCGGTCAGAGAAGCACTCTCGCTGATAGCAGGCTGAGCGCCGCCGCCAGAGGTGAACTCCTGACCGGTCACGAACTCAACATGGTTCGTGGTCTTGGCACGACCGCCGATGATAGAACTCAGAGGGGTGCGGGTGTTGCCCTTGTTAAAGAGCATACCGGAGTAATTGAGTACCCCGAAACTCATAGCAAACTGATCTGCCATAGTAAAAACTCTCCTTTACTCTTTTTTCGCCTGCGCTTCCGCTTCGGCTTGCAGGCGGGTGTAGTAAGCAACGGCGGCAAAATCACCGTTTGTCCGTGCTTCCTCGATTTTCTTGGCGTAATCCATCTCGCCAGTACCGCCACCGGCACCGGGAGTAGGCTTGGGGGTCTTTTTCAGAGCGTCAGCCTTGACCTGTTTTGCATACTCGTCAAGGAACTTCTGCTGGTTGGCAAACACCTTGGCAGAGTCACCATCAGCCATCGCCTTTGCGGTATCCTCAGCAAGAGCCTCGTCATAGCCCTGAGCGATGAACTTGGCCTTAAACTCGGAAACACGCTTGGCTTCCCGCAGCTCGGAAAGCTCCTTCTCCATGTTGGCGAACTTTTCCTCCTGCTCCTGCTTCTTCTTCTCGTCCTCACCCAACAGAGCGTTGTGCTTGCGCTTCCACTCAGCGGCTTCGGAGTTGGCCTTGGAAACAGCGGCTTTCTGCTTTTCCAGCTCGGCAACGTTGTCCTCGTACTCGAACGCTTCCAGTGCTTTCAGCTTGTCTTCCGCAGACATTTCCGCATAGCCCGTGATTTTGCTGGTGTCGATCTTTGCCATAATGATTACCTCCTGCGTTTAACAAGGCTGTTCACTCAGCACTATTTTCCGTTTTTACGGGTTGTCTCCCGTTTGCGATTAAGGTCTTCCCTGACCATTCAACGCCTTGCGGCGGTCAAATCATTGTCTTCGCCTTTCTCATATCTCCGAAAAGACTGAGCTTTCACGGACTGTCCGAAAACTCCGAGGGCATTGGAAGGAAAAATAAAAGGGCTACCAATACCTTTTCGGTATCAGTAGCCCGTAATGGCTGTTCCTATCACCTATGCGATAGGCTGTTCATATTTCTTTTTGCTGCTGACCGCCCACACGATCACCTTCTCGTGTCGTTCTGCGATCTCAACGGTCTTTCCCGTAGTCAAGATTTCCTCAATCTGTCTGACCGCTTCCGGGGTCAGGCGGATTTCCTTTTCCATCAGGATTAACCTCCTTCTGTTTGGTTGCGAGTTCAGCGGCCTTTTTCTCCTGTTCCTCAGCGTAATTCATACTCATACGGTACGCAAGCTGCGGGTCAGAGAACAAACCACAATGGGTAAAGGCCAGAACCGGGGCGATCTTCGGATTGGCAAGCATAGCAGTCAGCACATTTGCCTTTTCCGTGATATTCTCGTAATTTCTGCGGGTAAAGCGGATTTCCAGACCGCTGAGTTTCAGCGTCAAGTCGCTCAGGTCACGGCAGATACGCAGAACCAGCTTCAAGAAATCCTTCTCGGACTGCTTGAACATCAGCTCGGAGTCCTTCGCCCTCGCTTCCGCTGCCGACCAACCGTCACGCATGATGACCGCAGAGCCGGTATCGCTGGTGGAAGAACCACCGTTGCGGTTCGGCATACCGCAGATCGTCAGGACGGTGTTATACATACTGTCCACGAGGGTCTGCGTCTGCGTCTGGTTCATTTCCGAGGTCAGATACTCGATTTCAGCTTTGAACTGCGGGTCAATGTCCTTGTACTTAATTGCCCCCTCGTCACGGAGCTGGCGAAAATCCTCGGTGTTAATGTCAACATTGTGGAACAGCATGAGCGCCTGTACGAACTGCTCTACACCGTCAAGGCGGTTGCTCTCCACGGTGTTAATAGCGTCCAGCAGAGGGAGGACGATCTCAAAGGCTCCCAGCCGAGCCTTATTCGCCGGATACTCGATGATGGGAATACCCAAAATCTGAGGTTCGCTCCGAATGATCGCCCAAGTGTTCTCCACCTCGTAGTAGTGGTCACGGGTGTAGCAACTGAAAATCAGGTTTCCGTTCTCGTCCTTCACATACTTCACGCCCATCATGGCAGGATTGCCGAGGGCGGTGGAGTAGACCACAAAAGCGAAGCGGGGGTCAAGGGTGAAAATCTCAAAGGGAGCTTCATCTTCCTCCACATCGGCTTCTCCATCAGGAAGCACCATGCGATAGGAAGTTCCGCCGATATGCGACCAGTCCGCCAGTTCCTTGTCCTTGGCAGGCTTATCCTCGCTGAGAACATAATCATTCAAGCGGCTGACCTCAGCGGAAATGTTCTCGTCATCGCTTCGGCTCACATACTGAACGGGTTCACCCATCAGATAGCCGACCTTGAAGGACACGATCTCATTGGCTCGGTTTTCAACGACCTTGTTGCAGATTTCAGGCCGTACTTCCTTCTCCCGGTAAAGCACGGGCTGATCTCCACGATAGTACCGATAGAGATAGTCAATGTCGGCGCTGTTTTGCAGATGGACGAATAGAGCCTTTTGCAGAACATCAATGATGTTCCCGGCATTGATTTCGGCAACATCGGTATAGATCACACGGCGACCAAACAACGTTCTCGCACCCACTTACAGCACCTCCTTTCCACCCTATCGTTATCTGTTCATTCGTATACCGTTTTGTTGGTTTCTGCTGGTTTCTAACTATAAGTATACCGTTGTGTCCAATGGTTGTCAATAGTTAATCTTTAATCATACCATTCGCCACAGTATTTGTCAAAACCAACCTTTCAATAGGGACGCTTGAAGACCTCCACCTTGCCCCCGGACAGCATACGAATTTCGTTCTCCAATAAGGAGAGGGAGTCGGGAGCGTCATCGTGCGGAACCTTGCCGGAACGGGTGTAGGTGGTCACTTCCTTCATGAAGTTCCAATACTGACTGCCCCGCTTGTAGGTGGAAGGGTGCTTGAAGTAGAAGTTCTTCTTGATGTTGTCGGAAGCGAACTCGATACGAGTCTGCTTATTGGAGATCGTGCGCTTCGTGCGGATACCAACAGAGTACCCACGCTCACGAATGATCTGGTCAACATCTCTGGCATAATATTGACCGGCATTGTTGGACTCAAAAACAGCAGAAGCGACTTTATTCTCAATCAGACACTTGGCACATTCCGGCTTCGTCACCTCAGCGGGAGAATCATCAAAGACCACATCAACGATATACACATCGCTGCCGTATATCATCGCCACCGGCATGGAAGTCGAGTCCGAGCCGCTTTCTGCCGTATCACCAACGGCGATGATGGTATCCGGGTCACGGTCTTTCGGCAGCTCGAAGAAGTAGTTCAGCTCGTCCTTGCTGAACAGCAGACCCTTCGCTTCAAAGGGCTGTTGCTGGAACTCGCTCTCAAACTGCTCTGCACTCAGAAGCTCCCGCTGCTCCCGGAAGTAGGCGGTGGTGAAAACCTTCTTGCCCTCCCGTTCATACTCATAATTGCTCTCGTCCGTCACGAGATTGAGGGCGGGTATCTCAATCGCTCTCCAAGCCCAGCCCTCCCGCTGTGCGTGTTCCTGCACACGACCGATGGGGTCATACAGGGAATAACGGGTTCCCGTGAACACCATGGGCGTACCTTCAATGGCACGACCCATAATATCGCCGGAGATCACTTCCCACTTGTCATCAAGCCGCTGGCGGTTCTTCGCTTCCTCACGACCCTCTACGCAGTCATCAAGATAGAGAACATTGGTGGCTTCGGACAAACCCACCTGTCGAGCGTCAATGGAACGACACATGATGGTGGGGAAACGGGACTTGCTTTTCAGGTTCACCGTCTTCGTGTCGGCGTTGGTCTGTACCAGCCGTGCGTCCGGGAATACATCGTAGAACAGATACTCGTTAGGGACTGTCAGGTATTCCAGACAACCGTTGTAGAAGCTCTTTACAAGGTCATCACCTGTCCCTTCCATCAGGGTCGAACGGTCAGGGAACTTGCCGGAGAGCATATTCACAAAATTGATACCCGTTTGAGACTTTCCCGCTCGTTTCGGCATGGAGATCGTCAAAAGGCGCAGCTTCCCGTCCAGAACATCTTGAAACCCCTGCACCATCGGTCTGAGATAGTGCTTACGGGGAGCATAGAACCGTTTTTCCGGCTTGCGGTCGAGTTCAATGTAGGTCATGAAGGAATCAAAATCATGGGGCGCTTCAAAGAGAAGACACCGCCGCCACTGTTCATAGAACTTCGCCCCGCCGCCACGGACTACCTGATCGGCGGAGAGTGCCAGCAGCTCCTTGTTCGCCTTATGTGCCGCCGAGAAATCTTTGATTTCCCACTCCCGGCATAGAGAAAAAAGGTCGCTGTACGCTCCGTTATCTCCCGGTCGCCGGTCGATCACGGCTCGGATAGAGCCGGAGAGTTTTTCATAATTCATGTGCATTTCCTTTCCAACAAAAAAAACGAGCTACCCGTGTATTTCTACACAGATAGCCCGTCATGGCTGACACTCCTGCCCTTACAGAAGCCGATTATAAAATTTTCGGTATCACAAACGCCAGAACCAGCAAAATAGAACTGATTATCAGAAAATATCCGATTACATTGAGAAAAAACCTCATGGTGTCAGCCCTCATACTCCGAAATCGTCTTATTGTCCCAATCCAGAACCCCTAAATAGCCGCCCTCGGTGTCAGAATATAGCTCAACTGCTTTTTTCGTGTTCACTGTCTTCCATTTCACTTTGCCACGCCAGTTGAAATAGGCTTGGGTCTTAGTATCAGGTATACCAGCCAACTCTACATAAATGATCTGGCGATTTTCCAGCGTCACATTGAGCTGTAAATCCTCGCTGTCATAAATTTTACCACAAATCACGGTCATCGGGTCATTATCTACGATAGAAATATCGTGGAAATCAGTCACCCCTACGGTGTCAAACACTTCCCGATAGCTTGCGATCTCGTCATCGGTGAACCCGGCTTCGGAAAGAGCCGAGTCCCAAGCAATAGGTTCAGCCGAGTCCTTCTTAGAACACCCGACCAGAAAGAAGACCACGATGACCGCCAGCCCTATCAGCCACACCATCTTTTTCATTTCACCCAACCTTTCTTACCCCTCATTTACTTTCATAAAGATATTTATAGGCTTTATTCTTTTGCTCGGAAGTATAGAACGAAATAAAGAAAAGTTGCTCTCCGGTTACATCGGATATTCCATAATTTCCAACATAGAATATGTCATCACCGTAACCTGCCTGTTTGAGCATATCTATGTCTTCACTGCGAAGTCCATAAAGATCTTTCATATTTATTTAACACTCCGTCTTCAAAATCGGCTCATGAACACCTTTAACCCAATTCATGTCGCCGTATTTATACATACCCTCGTACAGAGGGCGGTTGCCAAGAATACTCTTGATGGTGGACACCTGAAACCGCTTGCCGGAACGGGTCTGGTATCCCGCCTTTTCCAGCAGCTCCGTGATACCCAGCATGGAAACGCCGTCTTCGTGTTTCTCGAAGATGAACTTCACGATAGGAGCTTCCTGCTCGTCAATGGTGAGAACACCATCAACCACCTTGTAGCCGTAGGGACGGCGACCGCCGCTGTACCCACCGCAGGAAGCCTTGATGGAACGACCCTTGCCGGTTCGCAGAGCGATGTTCTTTCTCTCCTGCTCTGCCACGAACTGTAACAGCGCACGATAGATGTTGGCAAACTCGCTACCCTCTGTGAAGCTCTCCTGCGTACTCAGAAGTTTGATGTTCTTCTTTTCCAGCACATACAGGTAGTAGAAGTACAGCTTGGTATCACGAGCCACACGGTCATTCTTGAATACGATCACCGCTTCATAAGGAGGGTTGCTTACATCGTCCCCATAAAGGATTTCGTTCAGGCCGGGGCGGTCATCTTTCGCACCGCTGATTTCATCGACCTTCCAGTCTACGATATTGTAACCGTTATCGTTAGCGTAGAGAAGAATGGCCTGCTTCTGAACCTCGATACCGTATTTGTCATCATCGGCCTGTCGCTCGGTGGAGACTCGGATATAGCCGATTGCGTTTTTGAATGTCATCATAAGATCACCTCTTGCATATAATATAGCATAGGTAAATGTAATTGTCAATAGGTAAGTGTAAATAAGTCTTTTTATTTTTTGCGGGTATTTTTCAGCTCACCCCGCCCTCGCTGCCGCTGGCATATCCCCCGCCCCCGTCACCCATTCACGCCGCCCCAAACAGGCCGAAAAAGCACAAAAAACAACCGCCCCGGAATAGCACCGGGGCGGCGTTCACTTATTCAATTTCAATATTTCAATCAGGATTTGCACCGACAGCAAAAGCAATAATAAAATCAAATACACGCTTTCACCGCCCTATTAAAATACCGTATCAACAACGGTTAGAATTGTCACCCACAGATCAATATATTGTGTGCTATATCCGGCATAATCGCCCTTGTCAAATTCTGTTTTACCCGTGATAACATAACCAACTTGTTTTGCGCCCCCGTCTGATAGATCAACGAACATTTCCGACTTGTTTTTAATGGCATTTTTGGAAATAGTGATACAATGCTTTTTTTCCACCCGTTCCCGGTAAATTTCAAGCGCATTTTCCACGCTATCCGCATCTATACGCATATCTGAAACAATACCGCCGTCAATGTACCACTTTTTATTGTTGTATTCTTTCATTGTTGCCGTTGTTTTGAAAATGTAATTCATAATTAAACCCCCATTCTAATACATTCATCAAGTGGAACCCTATACCCATGCACCCGGAAAAACGCCGCCCCTTTCCGGGTGTACTGTATCTTGCACCGGTGGAACGCTTTACCGCCGCCCCATGCCCCGGAAACGCAATAAATGAAATCATCTATACCGTGTTCAATACCCTTGATTTCAAGCCCATTCAAGCCGCTATAGTATGCAATGCTTTCCCGGCTTTCGCAGTATTCACGCTTATTCATGATTGCAAACCCCCTTTATAAAATCCCTTGCAAGGCTTTTCAGGCTTTCCCGCTGTTGTTCATAGGAAAGGCTATAATCATAGCGGATTTTTTCGGCTTGCGTTTCATACCGTTCACGCAATTCATAAGATGGGCGAATATTTCCGAAAGGGGCATAGCCTGTTACAATGGCAACCCCGCCGCCCATATCGTAAATATCAGCCGCCCACCCCTCACGGCGTACTGTGTACGCAACGGGGGTTTCATAATTCAAAAGGGTTTGCAATCCGCAATAGGGAACGCAAATAATTTTATTGTAATTCGCCCTGATTGCCTTTTGTGTTGTCTTGAATTTCATTTAATACACCCCTTTCAATAATTCATGTTGTTAGCTGCACGGCGGTTACACATAGCTTTCAAACTTTCGGCGGGGGTCATATCCGCCGCTTTCGGCTTTTCCGTTTCTACCGGCTGCATATCCCACCACGATTTCCCGCCGCCGTTCATATCATAGAACGAAAGAAAACTATTTACATGGCGCATTGTGGTAGCAGAATAACCGCCCCACATACGAACGAACCGCCCCGCCGCCGTGATGCGGCAAACAAAAGTATTGTAGGACTGTAAAACTTTTTCGCCGTTGTCCGTTTCAATGATTTTTGCCTTTCCGTAAAAACTCTTTGCCCGTTCATAACCCATAACAGGCAGATCATAAATTTTCATAATGCAAACCCCTTTCAAAATTCAATTTGCGTTTACTGCCTTTCGGTAAATACAAGATAGCATATTTGCATTTACTTGTCAAGCGTAAATACAAAAGAAAATCAAGATTTTTTGCAAATACGGCAGCTATACAATATAAAGGGCTGAAAAATGTTTTTGCTTTCAGATCAGGCCGGAACCCCGGCAGCGCCCACGCCGCCCCGGTGGAACCCGCCGCCGATCAGCCAAAAAAAAAGGAAAAGCCGCCGACCCCGTGAGGAGATCGGCAGCTCTGTCAAAGTCGTAAAGTCGTTCGGGCGAAAGTCGCAAAGTCGCTCGGCATAGTCGTAAGCCATAGTCGCAAAAGTCGTGAAAGTCGCTCAGTCTTCCGGGTCATAGTCGCTGGACGCACCCACCACATCTTCGAGATACTTCTTCTCCAAGTCCTCAGCGGGAACCTGATCTCCGAGCTGCTGGTTGGGTGTCAACACGACCTCCTGCTTGTCCGCATAGCCCATGTTGTTCTTCATCAGGAAGATACCAGCAACCGGATTGATCTTCCCATTCTGCATATAGTTTTCCATTTGTGCGTTCAAAAGTTGGTACGCCTTTTTAACGAGGTTGCGGCTTTCCGTGGGCAAAGTCTTACTATCCACTCCATTTGCCCATTTCCATAGAGTCGTTCTATCAACTCCAAAAGCCAATGCCATACCAGCAACCGAGGGCTTCATATCGTCCTGAGCGCACAGAGCAAAGTACATACCCATACGCTCTTTGACCTGTTCAGGTTCTCTTACATTCACATCAGGCCAATCCAACATGACCATCGAATGTTCCAGATATTTTCTGTTGTCACCCGGCTCTGTATGAACGCTCAGGGCTTCCTTACGATCAGGCCGAGTGCGCTTTTTCACAATTTTATCTGCCATAGTTGTTTTCTCCTTTCAAAGTCGCCAAGGTGATAAAGGTGAGTAATCGGGTGCATTTCCCTATAACTATTTCTATATACGCGCGTATAAGAGAGAGTTATAGGCATTTATGCCCGATTACTCACCTAACTCACCTAAAATACGAAAAACAATTTTTCAAAACACGCCAATTTGAAAAAAAGTCTTTGCAGAAACACTCACCTTTATCACCTTTATCACCTAACTACCAGTCGGCGTTAATGACCACCTTGTTCCCATGAGCGAGTGCTTCCGTCACAATCCACTCCACACCGTCCCAGTTGTAGACCTCTTTCTTCACGGCATAGTCGGTGAGCTGCTTTGCCTGCTCGTTGTCAAGAACCATGTCCTTGCCGTACCAGTCGTTCTCCTTGGTACGCTTCTCATAGGGAACATAGTAACCGAGCCTTTCCAGAAAGTCGTACCAAAGCCGACCACCGCTGTCGGTGCTGGCAACATCTACCGTGGTGATGACCTCACCACAATGAGGGCAGCGAACATCTTTGCGTTCCATGACCGTAATATCAAGACCCATTTTCCAACACCTCCTGCGCCATCTTCACCAGCTCGACCAAATCATAGAACCGCCGAGGGTCTAACCCGGTCTGCCGCTTCACCTTGTCCAAGTGATAGAGAACGGTATTTCTGTGTGCGAAAATAGCACGAGCAACATCGGTGACATTCATGTTGTGATTTGCCATAGCTATGACAATGTGAGCGTCTTCCTTATTCATGGTCGATCTCCTTTCGCAGCTCGTCATAGAGTTCCGAAAAGCGGCGGTTCCAGTGGCGCAGTCGCCAGAGGAATAGGCAGCCTACAACAATCCATTCAACGGCGGCGATAGTTGTCAGAATGTCACTCATGCTCTATGCTCCTTTCTCGCAAAGCGGTTGAGCAACACACTCACGGTGAGCTGACCAATCCTGTTCACATAGGGGCAATTGAAGCGGTCAGGGTGGGGAATACTATTGCCGAGGTCGATGACCAGATCACGGGTGTTGTAGGAAATGTCCTTCGTGATAGTCGGCGTGGCGTAGATCACCACATCACGGTTCATCGTGGCTTGCAAGAGACTCTTGGTTTTGGAGTGCGCCACCGTCACAGTTGCGTTGTCGAGGGTGAGGTACTTTGCCAAGTTCTGAACGGCGTGACCCCGACCTACGATGGTAATGTCCTTGGCGTAAACCAAGTCCAATGCCAACAGGAGCGCCAAAGTTGCCTGAGACACCGATGACATTCCCTGTGAGTAGGAGTGGTCAATGTCAACCTCGGCGGCGAGCTTAATGTCAGACGGGACGGTTTCTCTGTCCACTACCACGGCCTTGTATGGAGGGCAGGGGTATTGAGTGAGGTCACAGTCAATGCCTAACAGATCGGCCTTGCGCTTGACCGCTTTCAGAAATACGCTTTCGTAGGAACCCAGTAGTAACAATCTGCCGGTAGGGTGAAAACGGGTGGTTTCCTCGTCCAAGGTGGCAGAAAGCGTTTTGATTTGCTCCATTACATCATTCATGGTACTTCTCCTTTCTTTCAAAGTCGTGAAGGGCAATCATCTTTTCACGGGTGAGCTTGTCAACCACCCGACCGATCTCCGAGTAGCCGCAGACCGCCGCCAGCCGTTCGAGGTTGCCCTTGGTCTGTGCCGTGACTACGATGGAAATACGGCGAAGGTTCTTTTTCTCAGTCTTCATCGCTTTTCTCCTTGTTGCCATGAATGGTAGCAGAGATGAAAGACTGCAAGAGAACAAAGGCTTCCTCTTTGGTCGCACCAGCATTGAGTAAAGCCCTGTAAAAATTCAGAGACATTTCAGCCAAAGCGCCAACGGCGTTTAGCAACTCTCTCACAGCATCATTATTCATCGTCCTGTTCCTCCACGAAAATCGTTCCCTCGAACCCTTCCGCTCGACCGAGAAGTCTCCACAGTCCCTCGTCCTGTTCACCGCAACAGGGGCAGGATTTGGCGGCGATTTTTCCGAGTTTCTGAGGAAAATTCTCGTCTTCCTCGACATACAGAAGGTGTTCGCACTTGCGGCACATGAAGACGGTGAACATTTCGTTACCGCATACACACTTTTTACTCATGTTTATCCTCCATTCGGTTGCAATCGTCAGAGATTGCACAGTCTTCACAGCCCTTATAATAGAAGCAGTCCCGGCAACATGAAATGACAGGCATACACCGCTCAGCGTATTCTTCACAGTTGGCAACAGGGCAAGTGCCATCAACGCAGGCAACGCCCACATAATCGGGGCAATATTCAGTCTTCATCGCTGTCACCTTCCGTCAAAGCTCTTGCGAGATCGTCAATCATCTGGTGCATAAGCCTATCAGCTACGCTGTACTCGTCCTGACACCAGAAAGAGAATTTCAGGTGCAACAGCTCATGCACCAATGTCTTTTCAAAGTTGAACGGTACAATGCGGTCGCCGTAGCAGGCGGGATTGATGATCTCAATACGGGCGGTCTTGATGGACTCCGACCAATCCGTACACCCAGCCGCATTACTGACGGACATTTCTTCGGGGCGAAGGTGAGTGACGAGCTTTATGCGCCACTCCTGCAAACATAGCTTCTTCTGCCACTTTTCCAGTAGGTGTTGTTCCTCAGTCGTTGCGATCATGCAATCTCTCCTTTCTGAACTGCTCAATGTCTCGGTTGATCAGGCCATTCAATTCAGCTTCCGCCATGAACGCAGCGAACACCTTACCGCACTTCACGCAGTAGTTAATGAAGTGATACCCATTTGTGTCATGAATGGTTTGAAGGTTTTTATCGTACAGGCGGTGTCCACCAGTCAGGAAACACTTAATCCTTTTCCACTTCATCACGGACGCTCCTTCACAATACGGATTTTTCTCAGGCGTTTGCCACACCGCTTACAGACTTCATAATTGCTCTGCCAGCGGTGAGAACCATTACGGCACTTGACCTGAATATGAACATACGGGTCTGCTGTGTGGATACCGAAGCGACAGAGGATAGAATTACATGAACGGTTCATTAGGACGCTCCTTTCAGTCTGAGGTTCTTGTAGACGGGGTAGCCCTGATACACGACCTTGCCGCCATGCCACTCAGGGTGCGTTTCCATGTCGGCGTTGAACCGCTTGGCAGAACAGGCAAAGTACCCGTTGGACTTGCACCAAATCTTGTAAGCGTCAAACAGGGACTTCGAGCGGGTATTGACTCCCTCGGCCTGCTCACAGCGTTCTTCGAGGAACTGCAAGCAAAGATCGTTGTCACGCTCGTACTGGTTGACTACCTTCCGCATAGCGGGAGACATTTTCAGACCGAACCGCTTGTATTTGAAGTACCCAGCGACCAGCCAAGCGAAAATGCCCTGCATAGCTTCCTGCGTCTGGAACTCATTTTTCAGGTTCTTGTCCTGTTCCGCTTCGGTGAAGTGACGGTTGAACTCAATGACCCGAACACGGTCGGAAGCGAACAGGGACTTATCGCTGACGGTGGGAAGATCGTTGCAGGAGAGCCAAAGGGTGAACTGCGGCAGGAAGGTTGTAGCAGTCTCATAGAGGTTCCGAGCCTTGATTTCCTCGCCACCCGTGAG
Organism: Dysosmobacter segnis; assembly: GCF_014297285.1. Taxonomy (GTDB): domain Bacteria; phylum Bacillota; class Clostridia; order Oscillospirales; family Oscillospiraceae; genus Oscillibacter; species Oscillibacter segnis. The sequence goes on along the minus strand of NZ_JACOQI010000020.1, from coordinate 20,648 downwards.
CTGCTTGATTGTTTCCTCGTCCAGCTTGCCATACTGGTTGCTCTCTGCCATTGTGACGAACCGTTTACCTTTCAGGGAAGCCAGCATGGGGTTTGCTGCTTCGGCGTTCTTCGACCGTTCTGCCTTGCAGATGATCGACACGGGGGATACGGAAGCATAGTCACCGAGAAGGTGGTGAATTGCCGAGAGCATGGTGGACTTGCCGTTGCGAGTGGTCTTGCCGTGAAGAATGAACATACATTCTTCGTTCGCCATACCCAGCATAGAGTACCCCAGCGCCTTTTGCAGATAGTCAGCCTTGTCTTCGTCATTACAAGTGACCTCTGCAACGAACTTCTCCCAGCGGCGGCACCGTGCGTCCTGCAAGGTGTAGTTGAAGTTGGTCTGCATGGTCAGGAAGTCTTTCCAGTCATGTTCCCGGAACTCCATCTTTTCGAGGTCGAAAGTGCCGTTCTTGCAGTTGATAAGGTAGGGGTTTGCGTCAAACTCCGCCGAAGCGATAGGAAGCACACTGGCAGCGTCCTTCATCAGCCGGTCACGGAAGCGCCTGTCGCCCATCTTTACGATGAACTTCATGTACTCGGTGCGGCGTTCTTCATTGGCGATTTCACCGCAATAGAGAGCCATCAGGCGGCAGAATTCTTTGATCTTTTCCGCTACCAGCAGAGAACCCGTATCCTTGCGCCATGCTCCCTCGGAGTAGGTGAACCAGCTTTTCGCTTCGGGGCAGTAGCGGGTATCATTCTTGTAGCACTCGGAGAACAACTCCGCCATGCCGGACTCGTCCCACGAATACCCCGTACCACTGATCGGGTGGCTATGCTCAGGCTGTGCTTCCTTGATTTGGAACATCACTCTGGACTGAGCTTCGTCCATGATGTAACGACCGTTGGAGAGCTGAAAGAGAGCCTGTTCTTCGGGAGCTGTCATAACTTCATCACTCATGGATTTCACCTCTCTTGTCTTTTCCGTTTGGGTTAAAGTTGGAAAGTGCGCTTTTACAAGCTCGGACACCCATCTTATAACCGTCTTGTTCACTACCGCTTATACGTTTGCGATATATCCGCTCTTTATCAAGTAGGGCAGATAGCGCCATCTGCAAACTGTCATATTCAAGTTTTGTCATTATCTACATCCCCTCCCCTCCCATAGAAGAAAGCGTTTTTCAAAGCGGTATCCACATGACGCATGATCTCAGGCGGCAAAGTGCAGATGTATTCCCAGTCATCGGACACATCTACGACACGCACCTGTTCGCACTCAACCATGCTCGGCTGTAAAGAACCCCAAGTGACAGCCACATGGGTCGGCAGCTCAAGCCGCTTGATTTTAGTGGTCAGGGGAACGACAATGCTGGTGGAAGAAAACTGATTGCCAACATTGTTTTGCACAACCACCCACGGACGCTTACCAGCCTGAATATGACTGTTGGCAAGCATGGGAACATCAATGATGACAACATCGCCACGCTGATATGGTTTCATAATTACCTCCAATACTTGAAGCGGTCATAGTAGTACATCTCTTGTGCCTTTTGGCGCTTCTCCAACTCTTTCTGCCGCTCATGTTCTTCTCTTTCACACTGGTATTTCTCGCATTTTGCATGACAGCCAGCGTACCTGTCAGGACAACCGTAACAACACTCGATAGCACTCATCGTCTATACCTCGTCACAGAGTTTACAATTAACTCTACCTCGGACTGCGGAAGCGGGGGTTTGCAGGCTTGGGAGTTGGCGTACAACAGTTCTTTGTAAATCTCTGCTTTGGTGTATCCTTGGTTATGGAGCTGACCCGCCAAAGAAGTCAGGCTGAGGTTCCGGCTTCCCGGTGTGATAGGCGGGTATTCAGGCTTCAAATGCAGCTTGCCGTTTTCAGGGCGGCGGTAGATGGGAGAATAGATACGCTGAGGGGCAACCGTACCTGAGCTACTTTCCTTCGGTGTGTCGGGAAAATACTTCTCGATCACATAGTCAATCGCTGACTGGTTTTCAACGATCTCGGAGAAGATCAAAACCTCGCCGGTCATGATGAAGTACCGATTGCTCTTGTAAATCTCCACGGCGGCACGGTTGTTCTTACCCTTGAAAGGCAGCTCACCACGAACGAGAATGTGAACCCCCCTCCCGCTTCTTGACTTTTCCGTGTAGGACTGACAATGACCGATAATGTCAGCCGCCAGCGGGTTTAGAAGCCCATCAGTAAAGCCATCGTCAATGTCGATACCTACAACCCCTGTATCGTGAAATACATAGCCAAGACCGTCATAGTAGCCGTGCTGGACATTGTGTTCAGCGTCAATGTAATTTGACCATGTGTCCGGGTTAGACGAAGAAGCCGCCTTTCTGACGGTGGCCTGCATGGGAACCTTTGACCCGTCCCACACATTGACCCATGCCTTTTCCCCTCGAATCTCAGCGGGTATATTCAAATAGCTCATAGGCTTACCTCAGCTTTCATACGGACTCGGTAAAGACCAGTCCCATCTATCGCCGCCACGATAGGCGTTGCGGAAGTGGTTTCTCTCGCCATCGCCAGAGAACCACAGGTAATCCGCAGGGAGGACACGACCGACCTCAACCTGACCTTCTCTCTCTGCATACCAGCGAGTCAGTATATCTATACAGAGAGTAATCAAATTGTCATCGACCGGATTTTTCTCTTTATACCCTACGAATTGTTTAGGTGTAGTTACGACCGTTATAATATCGCCGTAGCCATGATCGACACGGTTGAGCGCACACCACACACAAGCCGCTTTCTCAGCGTCAGAGCTGACCCCTCTGGCTTCTCCCCATAGCATTTTCGCCAGCACAATCACTTCCTCGTCTGTCCACGGCTGAGGTGTCACCTCCGGCTCTGGCTCCGGGGTGACTACCTCTACCACCTCGACAACGGGAGAAGGTTCTTCAACCTCAACCGTGGGTAATTTCAGACAGAGGACAGCGACAACGGTGACGAACCACAGGAAGATTGAAAACCTCAGTCCTCGCAAGGGGCTTTGGCTTTGCTGGACTTGGGCTTTGTCGAGGTTCCAGCAAAATAGAACTTGTCATCTACGCAGATGGGGAAATCGGGAAAGAGCTTGCTGGCGGTCCGCGTTCCACGGGAACAAATCTGCTCTGCCGCCGCCAGCGACATTTCATCTTTCACGAAGTCCTTTCCCGCAGCCATGATATACGGCACTTTGCCGTCAATGCTTTTCAGTTTCATCGGGTTCTTTCCTTTCTTTGTTCCACGCTTCAACATCAACGCCGATACGCTTCAACATTTCTTTACAGAGCCATGTGTAATCGTCAGGCATTTGATAATACTGGATAAGGCGGTCATGCTCGGCAGAGAAAGCGTCATAGAACTTCCGCAGGCGCTTCTTGCCGAAACCAAGGTGAACATGAAGGGTGTAAAGCACCATAGCGTCAATGTCATTGGCGTAGCGCCTGTCGGCTTCCACGATCTGACGATTGATTTCCATGTCCATCGCTTTTCTCTCGGCGGCAGTTAAGACCGCACCGAACACCTTGCCGCCAGCTTTCTTAATTCTCATACCTCAATGTCCTCGAAGAAGACAGGATAGGTCTGTTTCAGCAGGGTCAGGAGCATATTGGCAACGACCCGCATATCGGGGTGAGCCGCTACGGGACAGCGCATACGGCAGAAATGCCGCCATTCTCTGAGGTCAGCGGTCATGACCACCTCGGTTTTCAGGCTGTTCGGAAGGACAGATCGAGCTTCCTGCGGGGTGCAGCCCTCGTTCAGCAGATCGAAGTAGGCGACCTCAGCGTGTTCACACGACCGTTTCCAGATGTGGTAGGTCGAGTCGGTCTTGGCGAAGGTTGAGGGACGAATGACGGTAATTTCGCCGCCGAAACCCTCCTTGCCATAATTGCAGTACCGAGTGGACTCCTGACAGAACGCAGCCAGACGGTGACGAACGATCTCGTGGCTCACACCCCGGTCGCAGATGAAGCGGACAGTGAGAGAGCCATGCTCAATGACAGCCTCGTGGCCCCGTTTGATAATGCCACGGACGAACTTCTCTGCGCTACCGTCTGTGATTTTGTCCTCGGACTTGTAGCAAGTGCGCCCTGCGGCTTCGATAGTGGTCAGAAGGGTCTTATAATCGGGAGCGTTGATAAGCTTCACAGAAGGTTCAATGATTTTCACTTTCAGACTCCCTTTCATACCAAGGTTTGAAGTTGATAATCTGTTCGTGGAGGTGGTTTGCTCTACCATCGAAACAGATTGTACGGTCATCGACATGAACGATGGAAGGAACTTTTTTCGCTTGAATTTGCACCATCGGGAACCCGTAGTGTTTTAGCCATTCAGCAATCGCCGTCTGTCCTTCAAAGGACTCCGCACGAGAAGAACAGATGACCACACATAAACCATCGCTTATGAGTTGTTCAATGACCTCTTTAATCCCTTCCACGGGAGGGTCGGGGATAACAGCGGCACCCTTCCACCCGCTTCGGTAGGAATGAATTACGCCATCGAAATCGAAAGAAACCGTTGGAATATACATACTTCACACCCCCGCAACATGGCTTGCCAGCATATCCGCATGGTGTGTCCACAGCACATTCGGGTACTGGCTGACTGCTCTGGTGTAGTCATTCCACTCAGACTTGTCGGTGAAAGCGCCCATGTGGTAGCGGATACACATGATTTCTTCATCAGTCAGCGTGTAGAACTGAGAGAGAAGCATGACGGACTTATCGCCGTGACCTTTCAGAAGGGTGTCGGGATTGTACTCCCACGCCTGTTCGTCATAGATTGGTGTGCGCCCACCATTAAATTCTTCAATGTGGCCTGTTACCGGGTGGCGGTACTGGTCGATCTTACATAGGTCATGGAACATACCCACGATGAAGGGAGAACGAGCCTTGCGCCAGATCAGGTGATTGTCCTGAGTGAGTGTCAGGAGGAACTTCGTTACCGTGTAGGAGTGTTCAAAAAGACCACCCTCGTAATTGCCGTGGTACTTGGTGGAAGCAGGGGCGGTAAAGAAGCCGTAAGCCGTCAGGTACTTCATCATGCCATCGGAAACAACAGAGGTTCCGTCAGGCAGCTTCATGAAGTTTAGAAAATCGGTCACTTCGGATTTGGAGAAGCAGTCAGACATTTTCGTACTCCTTTCTATGAATACTCTTTTCGCTGTCGAACCCGTCAGGGTAACGCTCTTTGAGCTTATTGATGTTGTACTGTGCCACAACATCTAAGCCCACATCTAATCCGGTTGCCAACTGTGCGGCGTACCAGAGAACATCGCCCAGCTCGTCAATGAGCTTTTCACGGTCAAGGTCGTGACCCTGAAACAAGGATTTTTTCACGAGGTCGATACACTCACCAGCTTCGCCACATAGACCCATGACCCCATTTTCGATAAGTCCCTGATTGGTCAGCTCATGGTTGGTCGTTCGATAGGCGAGTACCTGATATTCATTCAGCGTCATCGTCAGCGACCTCCTTCTCCAACTCTGCATACAACATCGTGTGCATATAGACGGACTCGGACTGGCCGATAGGCCGCAGAACGGTTCTCTTTTTCAGAGTCCACCCATCACGCAGAGCCGCATTTACTTCGTCGTCAAAGAGGGTGGGATTGTCCAGACGGTTCCGAATGGTTTTAATTTGCAACATCTTCCGCTACCTCCATTTCCAGCACCGTCATAATGGCGTAGTTGGCAAGGTCAATCAGGGTGTCACGGATAGACTCGTCATTGACTTTCTGCTCACAGCCACGGGAGAGAGTCTTAAAGCGGCTGAGTTTATCGCCCAAACGGATACGAGCCATCGCCATTCCTTCTTCAACAAAGGTCTGGTGGAAGCTGTCACCGTAGTCATGGTTCTTCTGCTCATAGAGCCTGTTGATCTCCTTGCAGATTTCAGCGTGGCGCTGAACCTTGGAGAGCGAACAAATATAGGCTTCTGCCATTGTAGCTTATCCTCACTTTCAACATAGTTTTCAACATACCATTGGCGAGGGAGAGCCTTTCAAATTAGCCCTCCCTCGCACTCGGTATCAGCCAAGGAGAGCCGCCAAATCCATCGGGGTCTTAGGAGCGGCCTGAGAAGCCGCAGGAGCGGTTTTAGCAGCGGGGGTAGTAACCGTATTGCCAGCGCCGTCCCAGCCCTCAGAGGGGCGCTTATCGGTCAGACGGACGAAGGTAATGCTCTGTCCGGGCTTCTTCTTGTTCTCCTGAACATCATGTTCTACATCGCACTCGATGAAGTGACCAATCAGATCAGTGTGGTCGATCTCGGTCAGGTCGAAATTGCCGAGGGCAGTCTTGGCGAAGTAGCTGAAAGCGTTGTATGCACCCTCGTTGGGAGAGCCATCGGATTTCAGCAGAGAGAAGCGCTCGATGTGCTTACTGCCGGTCTGCGTCTGCATATAGATTTCCAGCTTGCCGAAGTCTTCCTTGTACTTCACATCGGTAATCTGAAAGATATGAGTACCTTCGGGAATGAGGGTGAAACCCTCGGTGAGTCCGATTTTAGCCATTGTTTTATCGTCCTTTCTTGATCTTGTAATAGTGTCTGCTATATTAGCAACGAGAGTTATTAGGTTTTCGGCACAAGCGCTTTGACCTAAGCACCCACCTCCACAATAAACACCGAAATATTCATTGTAATAGATGGGGCAACCACCACAAACGCTCATACTTCTTTTATGGTGTGGAAATTGAGCTGTTCTGTGTACTCGCAGGGAAAGATGATACCGACCAACTGGTCTTCGTCATCGGGGTACTTGGCGTACTGCTTGACCAGCAGGGCTTTCGGTACGCTCTTGTCGCTTTCCAGATCGTAAGCGTACAAGATTTCGCAGAAGTCAGACTTCTCGATCAGCGACCAGTCATCATTGGTGATGGGAAAGGTCATGGTGCTGTCCTGCGTGGCGAAGATACGGACACAATCTTTGATTGCGCCGTCCGGCTCAGGCATGATTGCCTTGACCAGCGTGGCGTACTCGGTGCAACCGACCTGAGAAATCAGGCGACCAATGCCGTCAGGCATTTTCTCGTTGCTATACCCGGTCACGCTGCGGATACCATCGGGAATGAGCATAAGTACGGACGGGGAAGCAAGCCAGCGTTCGTCCATGTACTCATAGATAGCGCCGCCATCAGGGGCGAGGGACTTCACGAACTTGGAAAATTTCATAATTAAACCTCCGTTACTTTGTCATAGAATACGAAGATGGTGGACTGGTCGGAGTGAATATCACGAGCTGCTGTGAACAAAACCCCAACAAAATCGTCATCGGCATACCGGTCGAGAAGTTTGAGCAAATCATCTTTGCTCAATCTCTGCATACTCTGCGCCATTTCACGCACCTTCTTTCAAGGCTTTCGGGGAAATGCGGTAGCTGTCCTCGGTGGTCGTGTACTTCGCCAGAATACCGTCCGCTTTCATAGCGTCCTTGTCGATCTTCGAGGTGGAAGTACGGCTGACCTCCCAATTATAGGCAGAACCAGCGATAGACACCTTCTTGTCACCGTCACGGAACTGAGCGATTGCGGCTTTCTTAATCATGTCGGTCAAGACCTTGTACCGCTTCTCGTCCTCAGACACCTCAGCGGCGTGAGCGTCCAGCTTGACTTTCAGGTCTTCGGCTTCCTTGACCAGCGCCGCCATATCCGTTTCAGGGGACAGGTTGTTGGTGCGGAGAGCTTTCAGGATTTCAGCGTCCTTGCGCTCGTCAAAGGCGGGGGAAATGCCGCTCTCCACATAGTCCTTCCACCATTTCAGGGCAGGCTTCACATACTTCTTCTCGAAGTCAGGATACCGCTCAGACACCTTGAAGGGACGAGTGATGGTATTCTCACCGCTGCACACAAACTTCTCAGGATTGTCGTAATCCTTGGGTTCGAGGAAGGAAGCGACCATGATAACCTCGTCCACGCCGAGAAGGTAAGCGTACAACGCCGCCTGCAAAGCGTAATACTCAGGAATATCGTCCTTCCAGTCCTCGACACGCTTGGAAGTCTTCATTTCGAGGACGGTGGTGGGCTTACCATCTTTACCATAGAGCAAGTAGTCCCACATACCGCCGAGAACGGGGCTTTCCCTAAAAAAGTCACCGTAGGTCTGACGGAAGTAGTCTTTGCCCCAAATGTCGGTCGGCGTGACCAGATTGCTCATGAAGTAGGTTTGCTTCATGTACTCAGCCTGCTTAGGCTCGATGGTCTTACCGGCGATGGTGTAGATCGTGTCCTCGAACGGCTTCTGATAGGTACGGGTCACTTCACACCAAATCTCGAACGGCGTAGACCACGGGTTCAGACCGAGAATAGTGGCAAAGCGAGTACCCGTCAGCTTCTTAGGACGCTTGGGAGGGATAATCTGGATTTTATTGCCGTCAAGCCATTCCATTTTCACTTTCTCCTTTCTGCCAACTGATTTGCAGTTGAGTTTTCATTGAATTTGAATAAGGGCGGAGGATTTCACAAACCTTTTGAGCGGTTCCCAAATCTCCGCACATAATCATGAACGGGAGGTCAAAACAATGCCACTTTCCCGGCTGAATGTTCTGTGCATCATCTTGTCGCATGGAGCTGAGAGTATTCCGATCTTTCTCTTGCAGAGTAATACCCAATCTCGCTTCAATGCTTGACATATTAAGGTTCCCAAGCATGATTGCCATGATTACCCCTCCTTTGCCGTTTTCATTTCGTAGCCAGCCAGCATATTGTTCACGCCCTCGATCAGAGCGTCACACTTGTCGGCTTCGATCTTGGAGAAACCTTCCGTCTTCATAGCGATGGTCTGCACGAACTGTTCCTGCTCTGCGTCAATATCCATGAGCTTTTTCAGCAGACTTTTCAGCGTACCGACCTGTTCCTCGGTAGCCGCACCAGCAGGAGCGCCGGTCAGTTCCTTCTTGATCTCCTGACGCTGTTCAGTGGTCACAGGGGGCTTCTTCGTGACGGTGGGAGAGGGGGCGGGAGTCGTATCAAACTCGCCGCTGTCGATACTGTCATGCTCCACAATGTCCAAAACGAGCTGCCACAGATAGCGGCGAATGTAGGTAATGGAGCTGCCGGTCGCCTGCATTTCGTTTGTAACCTGATTGCCAGCGTTGGACACGATAGGAGCGATGGGGGTGTACGGTGCCACGAAGTCAATGTAGTCCTCACGGTCATTGACATTGTAGACACGAGCGGTCGCCTTGTCGCCGTACATGGACGGAACCATCATTAGACCAATTTCAAGAAAAATCTGCTCGGCCTTAGGAACAATGTCCGCCAGCTCGAAATACTTATATTCGAGCTTCATGTGCTTGCCGCTCTTGTCCACGCCAGCTTCGAGGAAGCGCACACGGGCAAGCTGCAACTTCTGGAATACATTCATGGTGGAATAATCCACCGCCGCAGTTTCAGCGGCTTTCTTGGTAGTAGCCATATTTATACCTCCAACATTTCTAATAATTTTTTCTTGATGGAATTGACTCTACGGGTGTTTCTTCGCCGTTTCTCTCCGAGAAAGTCCATAATTCTCTTTTCGGTTGTAGCGATATACCACTCTCGGTCAATTTCATCAAAGGATAGATGGTTGTCGTTGTCTACCAGACAATGATCGGGGATATTGCCAATTTTCTTGTAGCTCTCGCCTTGCAGCGCATAAAGCGTACCGAACCATTGGCGATCTTTGAACGGGTCTACGGCGTACACACGGTTGACTCTCTGGACTTGTACCTCACGATTGCCTATCTTCTGAACAACACCGTCATAGGAAGAACCTGCTTTTGCGATGATCTGAAAATCCATAATGTCATTGCTATTCATGATTGTTTCTCGAACAGGAACGCCTTTCGTGAAATAGTCAATCAGGGCTTTCTTGACAATTACCATCGAATTGTTGATCTGCCATGCACCTTTCGAGGTTGCGCCGTAGCTAACATACGAGCCAACTGACTTGACCTTGCCGTTGGTCTTTCGGAGAATGAGGTTATTGACATCTTTAATCCAAACCTCGTCAATCTCGTCCAGTTCCAATTCAAACCCTGTGGTCTGTTCCCACGCCGCACAGACGCTATCTACAATGGGAACCTCGTCAGCGTCAATCTCGTACATTAGACCGTCCGTGTTGAAGTTCAGCAGGACGATTGACTTACACGCTTGAAGCAACTGAACAAGCAGCATTGTCAGGAAAAGCTGTCCCGATATTCGCATAGAACGGGTTTTCAACGGGTCGTAGAGGTCGTTGTAGCGGTTCTCCTGCGCCCCCGACACCGTGTTGAGCGGGAGCTTCAAGTCCTTCGCCAACTGGTCATTACCGTCATGCTTGGCCTGTATGCGTTCCTTGCGAATATTGTAGAACACATGAGGGTCAGGCACATTCCGGGAAAGATACTGGAACAATTCCAATAGCGAGGGGTACAGTGAAGAAACATCTCGGTTTTGGATAACCCGTTTCACCGTGGATTTGCCGTGATACCCTTTAACTGAGCCATGAACGCCGCCCCACGCATACCGGCAAGGGAAATCGCCAAACTTGTAGGTCAGAGCGGTTTTGAAAAGAACTTCGTCTGGGATTGACTTGTCGTGAATGGTGTCGAAGAAATCCAAAATCTCTTGCGGGATAATGGACACATCTAACCGTGGAGGATAGACATAATCTCGACCATCATTCCACTCTCTACGCCTTGCGTTTAACATGAGAGCGGTCAGCTTAGCATTGGTACAGGACAGGGCTTTTTCGTCCGAGATACCCACTCTGCGACCGAGGTTAATCTTTGTCTGCAAATACGATTGTCTGAGGTCTACCAATTTCTCGGTAGCGTCAACATCGTGCTTGCAGTAAAAAATCGTTTCGTCCAGTTCTTCATCGGTCAGAGGACGGTCAAGATCAAACGGCACAGAGCTTTCAACCACCGACATTCCTAAATGACCCTCACAGGCTTTCAGCGAAAGACCCTCGTACATATCGTCACGAATATCAAACGAGGTCACGAATACGGGATTGCCCCGCATAAGAGGGTGTTGCCAGCCCTGTCCACCATCAATGAGGTATTCACTCAGAGCTTTTACTTCCTGCGGCGTACAATCAGCGGCAACAGCTTTCAGAATGAAATTGTCATACGCCTTATTATTGAAGCCACAGAGAAGTGGTTGCTCTCGAAGAAACTGCCAGATTGCGTCATTATCGTTGTGAATGACTGTGTATTCACCTGTACCTCTGTGCTTGAACACGAACAGCCAGTCATCTTGAAAGACTGCTATTCGCAGTCGAAGATAAAGAGATTATCCATGACTGCCGACGTCACCTCCCCATTGGTCAGCCATCGCCTTTGCAATACCGGGGAAAGTTTTGCTTCGAGCTTTCGCCCGTTCCTCCTTACTTCCACCGCAATCCATTTCCCAACAGGAGTAGCGGACAGTTCCGTTTTTCAAAACCATCTTTCGTCCCTTAACCGGTTCCACGATGTTTGTTGGCTCCAAGGGGCGCACCCCTCTTTCCCACAAACAGGTTTTCTTAGTTACGGCGTGTCCGAACTGAAAAGGCTGAACAATTTGAGAATACTCAGGTAGGCAGAAAATCTTAGAAGGAACTGGATTTTCAATAACCACCCTCTGAATATCCGCATACCAGAAACGCATAAACAAATCTCGTGCCAAAATGCCCTTTTGCACTCGATCTGGCTGCAACTGACCGCCTTTCCAAATGTGTCTTGCTCCGGCATTGGTTAGGTAAGTACATGGCGGGTGTGCAATCAGCAAATCCCATTTACCAACGACATGAACCTGTCCGTCCATCGTAGTCACGCTCCCGCCTTTAACGGCTTCGAGAGCGTCACCGAGAATGTGCCATTCGGGGTGTCCGCCTGACGGTTCCTGAATATCACATGAGTAGGCTTCGTGACCTCTCTCTCTGAACGCAGTACAAACCGCTTGACTTTCTTCACAAGCGACCAAAACTTTCACTTCGACACCTCCTATTCGATGAATTTACAACCACACTTGCGGTAGGTGGTACACCGCTTTTTATAACTTCTCACGAGGTACTGGATACCATCGTCCACATAATCGTAGGCAATAGGCTCACCCTTTCCCTCGAAGGTACGAGCGATACGACCAACGCTCTGAGTTATCACAGCATAGTCCTTTTGCGGCGTAGTCAGGTACAGCCGGTCGAGCCGGGGAATGTCCAGCCCCTCTTTCGCCAGAGAGTAAGTGGCGAACAGATACCGCTTGCGCCCCTGTCGCATTTCCTCAATGGCCTGTTCTCGGAGAGCTTTGGCTTTCTTCGTGGTCATCTTCCCATCAATCATGACTGCCTGTTTTCTCAGGTCGGGCGGAAGCCTATTCATCAGGGTTTCCAAATGCGTCAGCCGATCAGAGAGAATGAGATTGTAGTGATCTCGGTTTGCCACAAGATCAGCGGCAATCAGGTCATTTCGAGGATAACGGTCAGCGAGGAAATTGACCAACTTAGCGTAAATGATTGTACCGTCCGTGTCCAAGAACTCACGGCTGAGTCCTTGATGGGTGGCACGGGGGAGAACGCTAACGGTCATAATCTTGTCTTTCACCGCTTCGTCCGGCACCTGATAGGCAATCCCGCCCAGCAGAGCGTAGGTAGCGGCAATCATACCGTCTGCCCTGTGAACCGTAGCGGACAGGCCATACTTGTGTCGAGCTGCCAGAGCGTTCAGCACCTTTGAGAACTGCGTCATAGCGGTTGGGGTTCCTGCTACACGGTGACACTCGTCCACGATGATACAATCCCAAACATCACGGTACTGGCTCAGATCGAGGTTGCACATGGTCTGCACCGTTGCGAAGGTAATTGCCTTACCTATTTGAACCCTACCTTCGGTGATCGTGCCAGTCAGAGAAGGACTCATGTACTGCTCTGCTCGGCTTTTGCTCTGTACGAGCAAATCTCTCGTGTGAGTCAACCAGAGGGTTCTTCGTCCTGTATCCGCCGCAACAGCAATTCCGATCTGCGTCTTACCACACCCCGCAGGGGCTTGAAGAATACCGTAGTAGGCAGTTATCAGGGCTTCCTTGGCTTCCACTTGGTAGTCATAGAGCGGAATGGTGCAACCGAAATCCACCTCGGTCGGTGTAGGAAGATTGACCTTCATGTGACAATCGTCCATCGCCAACACATTGTTCAAACAACCATAGGGAAGAACCAGTGTGTCACCGTCCCATTGGAACAGGTACAACTTCTCAGGCGTGTTGCCTACCCAAAAGTGCATACGGACTTTCTTGGCGTACTCAGGATTGGGAAGGATAAGCTGCTTCTTGCACCATGTAAGCAACTGCTCAGACGGGTTTTCAATTCGGAGCTGATTACCAACAGTTACTTGCATTGGGACACCCACTCTCCGAGTGTGATACCGTATCGCCTAATATCGTTGGCAGTCAGCACAGTTCGCAAAACGGACAATTCCAAAAGCGTAGAAAGGGAGATAAACCGAACTTCACCAGTTATCAACCTGATTGCAAACCAGCCTTCTCCATTCCCGGTATCTTTCCAGAGCGTCATAGCGGAAAACTGGTTTTCTTCGATACGCTCCATCTTGAAAATGTTCTTGGAACAATCCTTACAGTCAATGGGATAGCTGACACCGTTTCGAGCCGCAATCACATCGAACGGCTGACCTTGACTGTTCTGAGCGAGATTGTGCGCCCAAAAGCCACAACCCGACAGGCTCAGGCATAAGTCTCTTTCAAAGCCAGTGCCAACCTTGCGATTGACATTCATGTTTTCACTCCTTTCACCGCCCCTGACGGGGCGGGATTTACGAGATACCCGATCAAACGCAGAAGCCGAAGGACACGCCATAGGAGTAGCTGGCGTAGATACTGTCGGCGTCGCCGCTGGTGTACACACCACAGAAATAGCTGGTGTTGCCGGAAAAAGGAGAACGCTCCCATCTCCAATCCCTCTCACCATTCTGCTTGCACTTGCCATAGGGCGTGTTCTCTCGCTTGTACCACTCGTACCACTTACCCTCATAACCGCAGGAATAAATCTTGCGACCGAAGACCTCCTGCTCAGAAAGAACGAACAGCTTGTCAACGGAAGGAACCCGCACTTCGTTCTTGCTGCTCTTGGCGGTCATCTTCACCACGGGTTTAATGGCCGATTTCAAATCAGCGGGAAGCTGCTTCTCGAAGAAGTTGCCGTTGAGCTTGGCACGGAGATAGGAAGCGTCCCAGCCGCCCTCGTTGGTAGACTTCTCATTCATAGGAATGTCACCGTCAAGGGTTTCCACAGTCTCAAAAGTGATATGAACCAGACTGCCGTCCCTTGCGTAGTCATGGTTGAACCCGATGATACGGGCAGTCAGGTAGGAGCCGTCAGCCAGACGGAACTTCTTGGTATCACCGACCTCGAACATCTTGTCGGCAAGGCCGAAGGAAGAATACATATTGATCTCGTCCCAAGAACAGTCTTCCAGCTTGCAGCGCTTCGGAGAGGGGCGACCGCCGAACATGACACCATACACAGAGTTAAGGTGAAGTTTGACGGTATCGGTATCAACATAGCCCGTAGGCATAAGGGTTTCGATCATCTTCTTCTGAGAAGCGATGGTTTTCTCCATCTTCTCGAACTCGTCAGCGAGTTTTGCAATCGTGCTATTCATAAAGTTCTCCTTTACAAAACAATAGGTTCTGATATAATCAGATTGAGCTTTTACGCTTGCCGTTGATGGAAGTACCAGTTCCGTCAGCGGCTCTTTCTTTTTCTCGGCGGGTCAGGATAAAACGCACCGGACAGTTCACAGAACAACCAGAAGCAGCCAAGGCCGATACCCATGCGAACCATGCCTGCGCCAAGAGTCATCGTGTCTTGCTCTACCGCACCAACGACACCTAACAGGTAGAAAAACGAGAGAAATGCCAATACTCCAAATACCTTTTTCATTATCTGTTCCTCCAAACCATAGGTTTCCATTGATACGGTGTTCCGTACTTCTGTTCGTACCAGCTCTCGAACTGCTTGCGGTTCCCTTCGTCCTTGAAAAACTCTCGGACAGATCGAGCAAGGAGTGAGCTGAACGCTTTGGCCTGTCCTCGCACTTCCGGGGCAAATGCACTGTCGCTCATGACACACCGCCGATCTGCCGCTCGTACCAGTCCAGAATGTCGATAGACTCAGCGATGATCTTGTCCACAGAAGGGCCGTTACGAGTCCCTGCGAGAATTGCACTCAGGACAGGGCCGTTCGTTTCAATACCCCGCTTTCGGAGCATATCAATCAACCATGCAAACGACAGGTGATTGACGCTCAGGCGATAGCGAATTTTCTCACGCTCTTTCACAAAACCTCTCCTTTCTTTGAATTGAGAACAATATTTATTGACAACCAGTGGGCGTAATGGTACAATTTACTTGCCAGACAATTAAACCATTGACCACAGCAACCGCCGAAAAAAGAAAACCTTTCGGGGGTCGGGTTTTTGTTGTCAAAATCTCTTGTTCACAATCCAAAGTATATCCTACCTTTGTAGGATTGTCAATAGCAAATCCTAAAAAAGTAGGATATTTTTGAAGGAGGTACTTATGAACACAAGCCGTATTAGAGATTTAGCCAAACAACAAGGGAAAAGCGTCACCTATATTTGCAAACTTATCAACCGCCCCAAGTATTATTTGAACGATGTAGATAAAAAGCCTGACCGCATGATTTCAGATGAAGACTTAAAAACTCTTGCTATCAATCTTGGAACAACGGCTGACTATTTGAAAGGCGAAACTGACGACCCTCTCTTTCACTTGTCCTCTGTTGGTTTGACCACCGAACCTTATGAAAAGAATTGCAAGCGACCTATTTTCGGTCATGCGTCCGCAGGAAAAGGTGTCATCGCTCAGCAAGAAGCATTGGGATATGAACAAGTTGACCCCGAATATGACTGTGATGATTGTTTCTGGTTACAAGTTGACGGAGATAGTATGTCGCCAGTCTTAGACGATCACGATTTAGTGCTGGTTAAAAAGGATACACCTCCCGAAACAGATACTCTTATGGTTGTCATTGTTGATGACGAAGAAGGATTTGTTAAGAAAATCAGTATTGATGAAGATACTGTGACCCTTCGTTCTTTTAACCCACACTATCCTCCCCGTGTTTTTGGCGGTGTTGAAATTGGACGATTGCGCTTTGTTGGTAGAGTCATGGAGCTAAAAAGGAGATTTGCATGAAAAAATTTCCAATCGACCTCTCCTGTCTGACAGAGGAAGAAATCTCTCAATTTCAAGAAGACCCATATACGCTTTACAACGGCGATCAAGATGTTGCTCTCTATCTTCGGTATAGCTCCACAGGTCAAAGTGACCAATCCATTGAAGGGCAGCTTCGTGACTGTCGTGCCTTCTGTAAAGCAAACCACTACCGCATTGTAGCAATCTATGTTGACCGAGCAACGACCGCTCACAAAGATGTGGAAAAGCGGGTTCACCTCATGGAAATGGTTGCGGATAGCGCAAAGCAGAATTGGGAATATGTCATCGTCTGGAAGCTCGACCGTTTTGCTCGTAACCGCAACGATAGCGCAATTATGAAAATGCGTCTGCGGAAGAACGGCGTGAAAGTCCTCTCCGCCACGGAACACCTTACCGACAGCCCTGAGAGTATCATCTTGGAATCTGTGTTAGAGGGTATGGCTGAGTTTTTCTCTGCCGAGCTGTCGCAGAAGGTCACAAGAGGTATGCGTGAATCTGCCTTGAAGTGCCACAGCGTAGGCGGTCATATCCCCCTTGGATACAAGGTGGAAAATCATAAGCTGGTCGTTAATCCAGATACCGCACACATCGTTCAAGAAGCGTTCTCTCTTTATGCCAATGGTGAAAGTGTCGCTGACATTTGCCGAAAGTTTAACTCTGCCGGATATAAGACCGCCAAAAACACAGAGTTCAACCGCAGCAGCTTTAAGGCCATGTTCCGCAATACTCGCTACATCGGCACTTATACCTACAAAGATATTGTCATCGAAAATGGTATTCCCGCCATCATTGACAAGGAGCTATTTGAAACGGTACAGCGGCGGCTTTCTAAGACCGCCACAGCCCCAGCAAGGGGCAAGGCTAAGGTAGATTACCTCTTGTCTGGAAAGCTGTTCTGCGGTCATTGTGGGGCTTCTATGAACGGTGAAAGCGGAGCCGGTAGACATGGCAAGGTCTACCACTACTATTCCTGTTACACCAAAAAGAGAAAACTTGGGTGTGACAAGCGGCCTTTGAAAAAAGATTATATCGAAGGGATAGTAGCCCGTGACGCTCTCAACCTTTTGACCGATCAGCTCATTGATGAAATTGCAGACATGGCAATTCGACAGAGTGAACAGGATTTGATAAACGATACTCATATTCCGCAGTTGACCGCTCAGTTATCAGAAGTTGAAAAATCAATCATGAATATCACCGCTGCCATTGAAAAGGGTATTGCTTCCGAAACATTGATGAACCGACTTGTCCAGCTCGAACATGAGAAGAAGACGCTCAACAAAGAAATCAAAGCTGAGGAAAAATTCGTCTATCGGATTGACCGTGACCAAATTGTATTCTGGTTGAGCCAGTTCAAATATGGAAACATCGAAGATGAAGATTTTCGCAGACGGCTCATTGATCTACTCGTCAATTCCGTTACAGTGTGGGACGAACCTGACGGGTATAAAATCACCACCGCATATAACCTAACCTCTTGCAAAACCAAGACTTTCCGGGTAGAAAAGAACCCCGCCGCCGAAGAAGCGACAGGGTTCGATTTTGGGGAGTCTGAGTGTACCATAAGGTGGCAACAATTCGGATATTTTAAGCGCAACGCTTAGAATACCAAAGGGTTGCCGCCTTTTTTTATTTCAAATTCTGCGCTCAGAAAAAAAGATATTTTCGCGTTATTTTGGTAACCGGGGAGATTTGAACTCCCCTTTTCACAGATTCAAAGGCAAAATCCTGAGAAGCGCCCTTTTTGCGGGCGCAGAATAGAGCGATCTTTCCTCAAAATTTTATACGATCTTTCGGGCGTCTGTTTGTTGGTTTCGTCGAAGCCATCAAAAGGGCGCCCTTTTTCATTTCACAACTTAATCCGTCAACCGGCCGGAGCATTTCAGGATGCTCCGGCTTATTTTTTTGCTTACGAGGAGGACTCCAAAATGAACAATCAGAACGAAACCGCGCAGCTCCGTTTCCTTGAAGAAACCGCCACCCGGCTGCGGCAAAACGGTTTCACGGTAGAGCCCATCGAGGATCACCACCTGCCCGTCTGCGGGGAAAAAGGGCGTCTCTGCCGCATCTCCGGCAGGGCAGCGTGTTGTACCGGCAGGAGTGTGTGGACAGCGTCCGGGCGCAGGATGCGCTGCAAAGCGTCATCGACACCGCCAAAACGACTTCGGAGTACATGGCGATTCTGGAAACCGCGCCGCGGCTCAAAGCCAGCGGTCTCACTGGTGACTACCGCGTCCTTGCTGACTTCGGTGACGCAGTGCTGGCGGGCCACCCCAGCGAGCGCGGCGTCCAGTTTGTGACTTGGGAGTGGGACTTCGACCGCGAGGGCGTCCATCACGGACATTATTTCCAGGATGACTATGATGCCGCCTATTAAAATTTTACTGGCTATTGCTTTTCGAACGCCAGATGAGAAAGATTCATTACAGCTACGCCGTTTTGTTATTTTCCTCCGGCCAAGTCAAAGTTGGGTAAATATCTTGCGCCAGCTCAGGCTTACGCTGGACATCACCATTGTCGGTAATCTCCCAGCGTCCAAGAGTAACTTCGCATTCGATATTTTGAGTATCCTGATAGGCAATGGTCAACCATAGGGCGTCTCTCCGTCTACACGGTACTTCTATACGCTCCGAACAATAGAGGCCGCTTTCTGCATCCCGTGTAGCAGGCGCTACCTTGGTCAAAATGCCATTGCAGTACACACGTAGTTCTACGGTACAGCTACCATCTTCGTCGCCCTCTAAACAAATATCACTCACTTCGGTGGTAATAACTCCGTTCCTGAGATTTCCCGCTTCAAACTTTGGGGTCAAAAGATTATATTTTCTAAAATGCACCGGAAGCAGTGTTATTGCATTGTCGCAATCACGAAGGCGCTTTTGAACAGTACCCTCATCCGTCAGGTAGAGCTGAAAGCTGTTTGGCTGATCCAAGGGCACCCTAAAAGAGCCGATGAATAAACCGCTTTTTGTCTCCGTTAAGGAAATTTCCGTAGAGGTATCCTCCGTTTCAAGAAGCAGAGCAGGCTTCTTCCAGCCTTTTAGGGGTACAGCGGCATCTAGAAGAAGTTGATGATTTTCTACATCAATTCCCGTAGATGTTATCCTGACATTCGCCTCTGGCGAGTTATCAATCGTTTCCTGTAACTTACCAATCGTCAGTCGTACACATACCAGTAGTACTGCAAATAGGAAAAATATCACAATCCGCTTTTGATTCTTCTTGAAAAATTGCATATTCAATGTTCTCCTTTTTTGAATTATTTTATCCGCTTATACTACCTATGTTGTACCAGTAAACCCCGCTAAATCAACAATTCCGTATCCCACATAAGTAACTTCCTCCGCAGAGTTTTTGATGATAGCCAACCAGTGCAGCATTCTTAACAGAACACTTGTTTTTATTTTGGTTGCCCTCCTCAAATAAAGCGGTTAGCATGCCATCTTCATTGAACCCCACTTCGATTCTCCCGTCTCGTAAAATCCTCACTGAATCTCCCATAGCGTTGTATATGACGTATATTGTATCTTCCTACAATTCCATATCAACACTGTTGCCTTCTCTAGAAATGATGTGCCAACCTACCATGCATTATATATAACGACTAATGTTCAAAATCGCAACACTTCTCCAAGCGTGCCTCGGTCTTCACCATCCGGAAATATATCCAATCTTAGTATTGATGCATTCCAGATTCAAAAAGGGCGTTTTGCCCATCATACGTTTACCTGCCGAAGCGATCAAGTTCGCTCCGGCTTATTTTTTTGCAGGAGGAAATATAAATGGACAAGCAAAATGATATGGCGCAGTTTCGATAACTTGAAGAAGCCGCCACGATTATTATACGCCTTTAGCTTTGACGGTTACCAGATGATAAAATATAATTGCCATCTTTGCGGATAAGCGTTTCGCATATTAAAAACACGGCCTGGGGCAAGAGCCCAGGCCGTGTTTTGTAATTACTGGATTGCGTCCTTGAATGCCAGACTCGCCTTGAAGGCAGGAACCTTGGATGCGGGAATCTCCACAGTTTCCATGGTACGGGGATTGCGCCCGATACGTGCAGCGCGTTCTCTGACCTCAAAAGAGCCGAAGCCAACTAACTGCACCTTATCGCCAGACTTCAAAGCACCCTCAATAGTGGCGATGAACGCAGACAGAGCAGCATCGCAATCCTTCTTAGAGAGGCCGCTGGTCTCAATCATGGTGGCAATCAATTCGCTCTTATTCATAGTAATTTCTCCTCATAGCACATTGGGTTTGCCTTTGATATGAAGTAATTATATCGAATTCAAGGTAAAATGGCAAGACTGTGTTCGTATCAACCTTTCCTCGCAAAAAAATCCGACATGGTAATGCCCAACCCATCGCAGATCCGCTCAATCGTGTCGACAGATAATTGTCCGCCGCGGCGTTCGCTGTTTTTCAGGGTCGAATGAGATACATCGCATATCTGAGACAG
>NZ_JACOQI010000019.1 GCF_014297285.1 Dysosmobacter segnis | reverse complement strand
CCGTGGATGTTCCCGTCCAGCAGAACAGGAGAAATGTACCACCCAGACTCGGTGGTAAACCTTCATAAGAAAATCCTCAAGGACGCGGGACTGGAGCATATCCGCTTTCATGATCTCCGACATACCTTCGCAACGCTGGCACTGCAAAATGGCGTGGACGTCAAAACCGTCAGCAGTATGCTCGGCCACTATGACGCCGGATTCACACTCCGCACCTACACCCACGCCACTCGGCAGATGCAGCAAAAGGCTGCGGAGAAAATGGGCAGTTTCATGGCACAGATTCGATAAGACCCACAGGCAAGCAGAGCACCGGAAAGGAAACGGTTTCCTCTCCGGTGCTCTTTGAATCTTTCTGCGCATTTCGTTGTGTGGGTCACGGTGTGGGTCAAGCCGGTGTTTCCAGACGGTAATTTTTGAAAAGCGTCGAAGAAAAATGCCTTCGGCGTGAGGAATAACCGCAATTTGTGTGGGTCAAGACTTTTCTTAAAAGTCATGAAAACAGCGGAAATCATTCGATTTCCGCTGTTTTCTGGAGCTAATGATGTGACTCGAACACACGACCTGCTGATTACGAATCAGCTGCTCTACCGACTGAGCTACATTAGCATATTCACTTTTGGGGTCGCAGACCTGATTCTTACGAATCAGCTGCTCTACGTCAGCATAGGGAACGATGAGATAATTTAAGCAGAAAACATGATACCATACTTTTGCTGGAGCGTCAACCTATTTTCACAGGAAAACGAACTTTTTCTTCTGCTGAACAAGGATAATACGAATTGTATATTATGGATTTTCCGAGGCTTCTAAAAAATGGGCGATTTGCCATCTTTACAAACGCCGGATTCGCGTTCCGCATGTAACTTTCTGTAAAAAGTTCATAATTTGACAAAAACCGCAGCCAGCGTCCGGTTTCGCCGGGAAGCGTTAGTGTTTACATAAAAATGACAATAATTTTTATCTACAAGGAGTTATTCACATTTTCCACAGAGTTATCAACATCGTTTTTCTTTAGTATTATCAACGTATTCAGACAAATATCTCCAAATATCCGCAAAACCGCAAACCCTATTTTCAACCAAATGAAAAAGCAAAAATCACTTTACATAACCGTTCTGTATTTGCCCTTTTCTACGTACACGCAAGGCTTTCTCCCTTGACAGCGGTCGATTTTAGCCGAAAAAACGGGACCAGACTTCCGTCCGGTCCCGCCTGTTCAAATTACATAGTCACTTGTCCGCGGCTCGCGCATCAGGTCCGCCAGCGTGATACCGGAAAAGTAGTCCCGGCTCAGCTTATAATAGCCGTCCCACACCGACAGGGTACGGCAGTCCGCAGCCCGGGCACAGGGGGCCGCGCCACTTTGCAGGCAGGCTACCGGAGCCAGATCCCCTTCCGCCAGCCGTAGAATTTCCCACAGGGTATACTGGTCCGGCTCCCGGGTCAGCCGGTAACCGCCGCCGATCCCGTGAACGCTGTCCACCAGACCGGCCGCCTTCAGGGCCGGCATCAGCCGCTCGATATATTTCAGAGAAATGTTTTGGCGGGCAGCAACATCCTTCATGGGAATGTAGCTTCCGTTGCGGTGTTCGGCCAAGTCCAGCAGGATCCGGATAGAATACCGCCCCTTTGTTGAGATCATAGTATATCCTCCTTGCTCCGTATTTTTGTCTTTATTATACCACCAGTTTTGTAGGTAAATCAACCGCTATTTCCACAGAATTCAAAAAACGTTGATATCCCGTTGATTTTCAGAAATCATCGTGCTATGATGGGGCCGAAAAAAGACGGCGCGTGTCCGCGGCGCCCCCAACAGAAAGGAAGCAAACGATTTTGTTGGATTTTTTAGAGCAGGAACAAATCAGCAAGGAGTTATTGGAGGGCATCCAGGAATACCGGAACGCCTATCCCACCCCTCCGGAGCTGCAAAACCGGATCCCCAAGCCCCGCTACCATTACTACGGAAAGGAGGTCTGGGAAGCCTCTATTGCCGCCCTCCTGTGCGGGGAAAATCTGCTGCTGGCCGGCAGCAAGGCTACAGGTAAAAATGTGTTGGCGGAAAATCTGGCCCAAGTCTTTGCACGGCCAAGCTGGGATGTATCCTTTCATGTGAACATGGACGCCGCCAGTCTCATCGGCATGGATACCTTTGAAAACGGGCAGGTGACCTTCCGTCCCGGCCCGGTGTATCTCTGCGCGCAGCATGGCGGCTTCGGGATCTTGGACGAGATCAACATGGCGAAAAACGAGGCATTGGCTGTGCTCCACGCCACGCTGGACTTTCGCCGCGCCATTGATGTACCCGGTTATGATCGGGTGGAGGTGGATCCAGCCGCCCGCTTCATTGGCACCATGAACTACGGCTACGCCGGAACACGAGAGCTGAATGAGGCCCTGACCAGCCGGTTCGCGGTGATTCAGATGCCCGCCATTGACGGGGACGGTCTGGACCGGCTTTTGGGAGAGGAATTCCCCTCGCTGGAGAAGAAATACCGGGGACAGTTCGTGCAGCTTTTCCTCGACCTGCAAAAAAAGTGCGAAAGCGCCGAGATCTCCTCTAAGGCGCTGGACCTCCGGGGTATGCTGGACGCTCTGCGGCTGATCCGCCGGGGGATCAGCGCCGGAACGGCGCTGGACATGGGTATCACCAATAAGGCCTTTGACAGCTACGAGCAGGGTCTCATCCGGGATGTTATTGCCGCCCGGATCCCGGCGAAGCTGGACCGCAGCCGACTGTTTACCGACTGATATGGAAGCCTCCGGTTACAGCGCCCGCCAGCGGCGGGCCATCAATCAGGTGTGGACTGCCTGCGGGGACTACAAATTTGAACCGCAGTTTCTGGCCATGCAGTCTGACGGCCAGCCTGATCTTTATATGAACTGCGTCATTGGGTTGGTCCACAAATGGTTTGGGGATGAGCTTCCCAAGCAGTTGTTCGCCGCTTGGGCGGGGGACGCACGGCAGGCCGTGTACGATGACCTTGCGTGGCTGGCTCTGGAAAACGCCGTTTATGAGAAGGAATTACCGAAGCGTCCCGCTTTAGCAGCACTGCGGCAGGCCCATGCTTCCGCGTTTTTTGAATCGGAATATCAGCTTTCCCGGCAGGAGTGGATGGAGAAAAACCAGCTGGTGTACGCCATACAGTCCGCCAGATGGAAAACCGTGCTTGGGCAGAGACTGCCTGTGCTGACCCCTTGGGAAAAGGGACTGTCGGAGGCTCTTGCCTGTCCCGGTACCATGAGTGGAGAGGAGGTAGCGGCGGCGATCCGGGCCGCCTTCCAAAAATATCTCCGCTTTGACGGCACCGCCCACGCCAAAACGCCCCTTACCCTCCATTTCGGAGAGCGGTGGGCGCCGCTGCTGACGAAGCTGTTCTCCACGGAGATGGTCCGCACCGACGATCTGGCCATCGGCCGATCTGCGGCGGTGGGAGAAAACGGCATGGTGCGGGCGTCCAATGCCCTGCGCTCCCATTTACGTTCCAATGAGCGGGAAACCGAGGACCGGGACTATGTGGAACGCTGCTTCGGCCGCAGTCTGTACGCTCCCAAGGAATTGGCGCTGATGGAGCAGCGGGACTGCACCGGAAACCATCTGGGCTGCCACCTCTGGTTCACCCGTGGGGAGCCGTCGCCCGACAAACCGGTCAGCGCCGATGCCCAGCGGCTTTTTCAACAGGCAGAGGAGCAGGCCAAGCGAAACCGGGCCGCTTACGTCAAAAACAGCGACCTCTATCAAAGCGCCCTCCTGCGGCTGACGGAGCAGATCCGCAACTGCATGCTGATCCACCAGCAGCCGGACGCCGTCTCCGCCCGACAGGGCCATCTGGACAGCCGGCGGGTCTGGCGGCTGCCAGTGCTGGGAGACGATAAGGTGTTTTTGCGCAGCGACGAGGAAAGCACCCCCGGCTTTACGGTGGACCTGCTGCTGGACGGCTCTGCCTCCCGGCTTCACTGTCAGGAAACCATCGCCGCCCAAGGGTATATTCTGGCAAAAAGCCTTGCGGACTGCGGCATTCCCGTCCGCGTCAGCAGCTTTTGCAGTCTCCGGGGCTATACGGTGCTGCGGGTGCTGAAGGATTTCGGTGAGAAAAACGGAGAACGGAAGATTTTTGACTACTTCGCCGCCGGCTGGAACCGGGACGGACTGGCGCTGCGGATGGCAGCGGAGCTGCTGAACACCGCCCCGGCAGACAAGCACCTGCTGATCCTGTTGACGGATGCCAGTCCCGACGACAGCCACAAGATTCTCCCTACCGGCAAGGTCCCCCTCAGCAGGGACTATGACGGTCAAGTAGGTGTAGAGGACACGGCGGACGAGGTCCGGGCCTTGCGGCGGAAGGGTGTCCGGGTGGCCGCCGTCTTTATGGGGGAGAACGCCAACGTTCCCAACGCCCGTGCTATCTACGGGCAGGATCTGGCTCCCATTCGCCGGATGGACCAGCTCTCCGCCGCGGCGGGACGGCTGATCCAAACGGAGATCCGGGAGCTGTCCGGCTGAATAAACAAACAAACACGCCATACCGGGAGGTATGGCGTGTTTGTTTGATTCTTTTGTGCCAATATTTCGTATTACTTCATGGTCACCACGGTGACGCCGTTTTCGCCCTCACCGTAGACGCCCAGACGGAAAGACTTCACATTTTTGTTCCGCCGCAGGATATCATGCACCGCATTCCGCAGTGCGCCGGTGCCCTTGCCGTGGATGATGGTGACGGTTTCCAAATGGCCCATGACGGCAGTGGAGAGGAAGGTCTCCACCACGCTCTCCGCCTCCAGCGTCTCCATGCCCCGGATGTCCAGCTCCCGGCTGGCGGCAGTGCGGAGACCGGTCACAGCGGTCCGGGTGGGCTTGGGGGCTTTTTTCTTCATGGCGGCCCGCTCATCGTCCTCAATGAGACGTACTTCGTCGGCCTTGGCCTTCATTTTCAAAATACCGGCCTTTAGCTGCAAGGTGCCGTCGCTGCCCACGCCCACCACCTCTGCCGGTGTGGAAACACCAGGGATCTCCACCAGATCCCCCTTCTGAATGGGACGGCTGGGTTTGGGGATCGGCTCGGAGCGGGCATCCCGCTTGTCGATGGCGTCCTCCGCCTCGTTCAGCTGGCGGCGCAGTTCGGCTCTGGCTTCATTGGCGTTGATGGCCCGGTCTGCCTTGGCCTGCTCCTTCCGCATCCGTTCCAGTTCGGCAAACACCGCGTCAGAGGCGGAGCGGGCGTCCCGCAGGATGCGCTTGGCTTCGGCCTCGCCCCGGCTGCGGGCATTTTCCTTGGCCCGCTGCATCTGTTCCCGGAATTCCCGGGCTTTCCGGGCGTCCTCCTCCCGCTGGCGGTACAGCCGGTCAGTCTCCTGCTCTCGCTTTTCCAACGCCTGCCGCTTGGCCTCCAGTTGGGTCAGCACGTCCTCAAACCGAACGCTGTCCTTGCTCATCTGCGATTGGGCGTTGGTGATAACTTCATCGGGCAGGCCCAGCCGCCGAGAGATGGCAAAGGCATTGGACTTGCCGGGGATGCCGATCAGCAGTCGATAAGTAGGGCTGAGGGTCTCCACATTGAACTCGCAGGAGGCGTTCTCCACTCCCGGCGTGGTCATGGCAAAGGTTTTCAGCTCTGCGTAGTGGGTGGTGGCGGCAGCTCTGGCCCCCAGTGCCCGGACGTGCTGAATGATGGCAATGGCCAGCGCCGCACCCTCCACCGGGTCGGTACCGGCTCCCAGCTCGTCGAACAGGATCAGACTATCCCGGTCCGCCTCCTGTAAAATCTCTACAATGGTTTTCATGTGAGCGGAGAAGGTGGACAAGCTCTGCTCGATGCTTTGCTCATCGCCGATGTCCGCCAGCACCCGTTCGTAAACGGACACCTCGCTGCGGTCCCCGGCGGGGATATGCAGGCCGCATTGGGTCATCAGGGTCAGCAGACCCAGTGTTTTCAGAGAAACAGTCTTACCGCCGGTGTTGGGGCCGGTGATGACCAGGGTATCAAACGCACCGCCCAGTTCAATGTCGATGGGTACCGCTGTTTTTTTGTCCAGCAGGGGATGCCGCGCCTTCCGCAGACGGATCAAGCCGTCCCGCCGCACCTGGGGGCGGATCGCGTCCATCTTATAGCTCAATTCGCCCCGGGCGAAGATCAGATCCAGCTGCACCAGCGCGTCATGATCCCACTGAATGTCCCGCCGGTGGGCGGCGGCATCGGCGGACAGCTCCGCCAAAATGCGGTCGATCTCCGCCTGTTCCTTGGCCTGTAATTCCGCGTATTCGTTGTTGGCCTGCACCACCCCCATCGGCTCCACGAACACCGTAGCGCCAGTGGAGGAAACATCGTGGATCAGTCCCGGCAGATTGCCCTTCTGATCCGCCCTTACGGGGACCACAAAGCGCCCATCCCGCTGGGTGATGATGTTGTCCTGCAAAACCTTGGAATAGCTGGGGGAAGAGATGATCTTCTGCAAAATCTGCCGGCTTTTTGCCAGCGCCGCCCGCATGTGACGGCGAATGTCCGCCAGCTCCGGGCTGGCGGCGTCGGCCACGGTGTTCTCGTCGCTGATGCACCGCCGGATCTTATCCTCCAAGAACCGGTTGCCGTGGATGGACAGAAAAATCTGGTCGAGAGCGGTAGGCTCTGCCGCGTCGGCATTGAAATACTCCTTGGCCCGGCGGGCAGCGTACAGCAGATCGCCGATCCGGATCAGCTCCGGGATGTTGAGGCTGCCGCCCCGGTCCGCCCGGTCCAGCAGGTCCTTTACCGGCTTGACACCGGAAAAACCCGGCGCCCCCCGCAGGACGATCATGGCCCGTGCGCCGTCGGTCTGATCCAGCAGGCGCAGCACGTCCTCATAATCTGTTTCCGGCCGGACCGCCAGTGCCAGCTCCTTGGCCTCCGGGCTGACCGCCTGCTCAGACAGTAGTTGAAGGACCCGCGGCAACTCCAAGGTGCGGATGGATTTATCAAATAATTCGCTCATAATCGCTCCTTACCGTATAAAAGGCACGGTATCATACAAAATGTAATCAATCAGGATGGCTCATTCATGCACCGGACACTCTTATAGAAGTCCAGCGTCCGGAATCCCCGCTCCAACTGGGCGGAGACAAAGGCTTCGGCGGCAGCGGACAGCCGCTTTTGGGCCTCCGGTCCCAGTGTGAAGGAATAAAGCCGCTTGGGGTCGCCGTAAACGATGTGCCGCAGGGCGGCCAGTGAATCCCGACACAGGGGAAACCCTCGGCGCCCCTCTCCGCAGGTCCCGCAGCGGAGAACGCCCTGCAAAACGTCGAAATACGGCTGTTGGGGATCGGGGCAACCGCAGTAGGCGCAGGCGTCCGCCAGAGGCTCGTAGCCAGCCAGACACAGCAGCTTGATCTCAAACGCCGCTTTCACCAGCGGCAAAGGCTTTCGCAGAATGGAAACGGCGTACAGCCCGTTGAGCAGGTGGCTCAAAAGCCCCTGATGGGGCGCGTCCTCCGTGGTGACGGCCTCCGTCAGCTCCGCCAGATAAAACCCCAGCGCCATTGCGTCCAGATCCGCCCGCAAACCGTTGAACAGTTCCAGAGTGGCCCCCTCGTTGGCGTAGTACCAGTCGCCCTTTTTGTAAAGCGTCCACTCGGAGTAGGCCAACGGCTGGGCGCAGGCGGCGAATTTGCACCCCTTGCGGCAGACGCCCCGGGCGATGACAGAGAGCTTGCCCCGCTCCGCTGTCAGGAGGGTTAGGATCTTATCGGCGTCCCTTGTCTCCGTCTCCCGGAGGACTACGCCCTTTGTCACAATGTACGGCGACAACGCCATCAATTCACCACCTATGTACGGAGGCCCCGCCTCCGAAAGAAAATCAGCGTCCGGCAGACCCGGCGCGGTAAAGCAGATAGGCCAACGGATCTCCGGTATCCGAAAACAACGTCCAAAGCGAAGGTTCTTTCATCGTACAGCCCTCCCTGATGGATAGTCTGTGTCGAAAAGTCCCGCTTATAGCTGGAAAATGCTTCGTACAGACCCAATTATAGCAACCGGACAGCTTTTTTTCAAGCGGAGGTTGCTGCATGCGCTCCTCCGCTTTATCCGTGCCGAAACTGCCGCAAGGCATGGCACGAATGAAAAACAGCCGCAAGCCATCAGAACATGGCTTGCGGCTGTTTGCGCCTATTACTTGCTTTGTTGTCAAAAAGCGAATTACTTCAGTGCCTCACAGGCGGTCAGAGCTTCCCGGATCGCCGCTTTGTCGCTGTCCGTCACGGAGCAAGGGTGCGATCCCACAGGGAGCCACCTGTTCCTTTAGCAGCGTTTCCAAAAGAGTGTTCCCGCTTTCTGAGAGTTTTCGAATGACAGCCCCTTTACTGTCCGGTCTGCGCGTTATACAGCTCCGCAAAGTTGGAGGTGGCAACCTCAATCAAGTAGCTCTCAACCGTTCTGTCAGCATTTTCAATGCGGAACATGACGTTTCCCTCTCCCTTTAATGCTGTCAGCACCTCATCGATATAAGCATCATCAATATTAACTCTATCATCACCACAATACATAGTACCTGTTATCTTGTGGTCTGCACCATCGGGCGTTCTCATGGTGATGTTATATTCATCCCAATAGCGCTCAGAGCTGTTTTTGACCTGTCTGCTGCCATATTCATAGAGGAATATCATAACATTATCGTCCAGATCCACCATTACATTCGCATACAATTTTGAATTTGTTGTTGCGCTGTTGCTAAAAGTACCTACGAGATATTCGTCTTCCGTAATATACCATTCATCTGTTGGCTGATTGAAGTCATCCACATAATAGTCGATGCGCCAATCGCCGAATGACTGTCCGCATCTTTCGCAGGTACCGCTTTCGGTCGTGCGGCCCAGAGCGGGAACGGTTTCCTGTGCCACCAGAACCTCGCCGCACTCGGAGCAGCGCTTGCCCTCTGTCAGCCCGGTCTTCGTGCAGGTGGGTTCCACTGCCGGTATAACTTCCTCCACATGGGTATGCTTGTCGGTGCTTCCGCTGTTGGTATTTCCGCCATTGGTATTTCCGGCGTTCCCGCCTCTGCAAGCCACCAGAGGCAGCGTCATTGCCACCGCAAGCAAAATTGTTGTCAACTTTTTCATCTTCTGTCTCCCTTTCGTTGTCTTTATATTTGCAGTGCGTTTTCCGCACAGGCAAATCCTTCCCAGCGCCCGGTCAAAACAAGGTTTTTTCCTGCTCCGCAAACAGCTTGTCATTGATCTCCCCCAGGGGTAGCTGATGGACCACGCCATAGCTGATAATGGCGTCCCGTCTGGTGCGGGGATACAGTTGGGCGTAGCCCCCCTGCGTCAGCATCCGCTGGGTCTCATCCAGCGTGATGCCAAGACCGACGCAGATGCACAGCAGCCGATCCCTGGAAGGATTCCGCCGCCCCGCAAACACCTGATGCAGATAGACCTCGCTGATGCCGGACCGGCGGGCCAGCTCCGCTTTGGTCAGATCCTTCATTTCGTAAAGTCGCGTCAGCCCCGCCAAGCGGTATAAAAACGTTCTTCGTCTGATGGAGGCATTTTAAAGATGAAAGAGTCCAGAATCACCCCGGAAAAGCAAAATCTCTGCCCGCTTTGCAGAGTTCCCCTCCCGGATGGCGCATCCTTCTGTCCCCACTGCGCCCGCAGTATCAAGCCCTGGACACGGCAAAAGGCCCCCAAGCCACTGCAAAAGAAGTTCCTGCACATTGCCGCACTGGTGACAGCGCTGGCCGTGATCGCCAGCTGCACCTGACAAGCTGTACTGTTTCCGGCTGGAAAACCGGCGTGCTGGCCTACGGCACCACCTGGGTCAACGCCATGGACTGCCGCTTCGAGGACAATCAGGTGGGATTCCGCTTCAACGCCGAGGGTACCGTCGTCACCCACACCCAGTATGCGAACAACGAGTTCTTCCACAACGGCACCGCCGTTCTGCTGGAGAGCGTACCCGCCGAAAGCCCCCTGTCCTTCCCCGGCAGCGTGTTCGAGGACAACGATACCGACATTGACAACCGCTGCGGACGGGAAGTGAACATTTCGCAGACGGCCTTCCGCTGACAGCTATTTGAAAAGAGGACCCATCCGTATTGGATGGGTCCTCTTTTGCGCGACGGGAATCGCCGGTGCATACTGCCGCTGATTTCTTTGCCGATTCGATCTTCTGTCATTATCTCGTCCCATTCAGCGTCAGCTTGGCTTTCTCCATTGTGATGACAAGAATGGGGATCAGGATGATCTGTACAAGGATGCCGGGAAGCGCATTGGTCACTGCGCCCGCAAGAAAAAGAGAGCGGTCAAACACGGTATGCTGCAAGCCCGCCATCATAAACTGTACACCGCCCCACACCAGGCGGCCCACGATCATAGCGGCGATCAAAGTGACATATACAGACCAATTTCTGCGGGGGAAAATGCGGTATAAGATCCCGGAAACCGCGCCATAGGCGGCCAGTTCAAACGCCATGGCCACTGCCGTATAAGCCGTAGGCATCCCAAAGAGAAGGGACCGCAGCAGCGGGGAAACAAATCCCACCGCCAGTCCCCACGGCCAGCCGCAAACAAAGCCGCACAGCAATGCCGGAATGTGCATTGGGCAGAGCATGGATCCAATCTCAGGGATCTGTCCCGTCAGAAACGGCAGGACCAATGCAATGGCAAGATACAGCGCCGAGTAGGTAAGCTTTCTGATCTGCACAGAAGAACGTGCATCGTTCCGGGTCATAGGCATGCAGTATCTCCCATCTCCGTCAGCAGTTGGCGAATATGCTCCATCGCGTCATCCATGATGGCAGAAGATTTCTGGCTGACGCCTGCCACATAGGTGTCGCAGAGATTCATGGGGATCAACACCCGGTAGGCCGCGCTGGCAGCAACGGCATTGGCCATTGCCGGAGAGATCTCTCCCATCAGCGCGTCGGCAAGGGCTATCCCCATAGGGCCAACGATGATCTGGGCAGTCCGGCTGGCAACAATGACCGGGTTTTCACCGGTCGCCACCCGGTCCGCACCGGCACGCATCATGCTCTCTGACGCGGCGCTGTTGGTCCCGACGGCCATGACCTCCACTTGCGGGAAGGATTTTTTGATGCTTTCCACCAGCCGTTTTCCGAGCTTTCCGCCCTGACCGTCAATTACAAGGATCGTCATATCAAAACCATTCCTTTCATCCCACATAAATAAACGTACCGGACGCAGGCGCGCCGTATGCTTCCTGAGTGAGTGCACGGAGTGCCTCTTCCGCGTCTGTATCACTGAATAGGCTCGGATACATGGCCTTGGCAAGCAAAACCGCTGCGCCGGTCCGTCTGGCCTGACCGGAAAGCAGCTCCTCGGAGAGCAAAATGACCCGGCCATTCCGGACGGCATCCAGCCCGGACCAGCCCTCCCGTGCTTTCAACGCACCGCAAACCGTTTCCGCCTGTCGGGTGGACGACACTCCGCTGCCAAGGACGGAGCGCTCCACGACCTTGACGATCACACCGGGATCTTTACGCTGGATCCAGCCGTCATCCACAATCAGTGCGTCATTTTGCAGCTTTGCGGACACGTCATACGCCCCGGCATTCAAGATGATCTGATGCTCGTCAGATGATTTATGGACAGTGTGGTAGTCCTCCGCCGTCTCCCAGTAAATATAGAAGCGCTGGCACTCAAAGAGTCCGCTCAAACGGTCCTCCAGCAGTGTTTGATAGTAGAGCAGCGCAGTTTCTGCCGTTTGGCCGCTTTCATCCGCGCCGGTGTTTTCTGCCTGGTCAGCGGGAACGGTTTCCGTTGCGGTCAGCTCACCGGTGGTCGCATCCTTTGCGCCGGTAGCTCCCCCATTGGCATCATGCTCCGGTGTTTTTCCGCCGTCCCCCTGCTGCGTGAGGGTTTTGTCCGCACCGGGAACGATCTCAGCGTCTGCGTCCTCCGCATACGTCTTTCGGTCGGAATCCGGGTCCGTTGCGGTCGGGGCATCCGCATCCGGTCTGACATCCTCTTCTGCCGCAGGATCGTCTTCCGCGTCCTCAATCTGTTCGGCCTGTCCCAGTTGGTCCTCCGCTGCCTCGCCGTTCTCATCGGGGATCGGATCCACAGGCACGGTGGTCCGGGTACGGCAACCCGTCAGGGTCAGCAGCAGCACCACAGTCAACAATAAAAGCTTTGCGTTTTTCATTCTTGCTTCCTCTCAGGCGTGGAGACACTCCACATACTTCAAGCGAAATTTTGTTCTCCGGTCTGCATTGTCATACAGCAGCCGCTCCGTTTCGGTTAAAAGACTTTGCAGTTCGGCCCGCTGTTCCTCCCCCATGGCATGGGTACTGTATGCAGACTCCTCAAAAAGTGCAGCGGCATGACGGAACTGCGCGGCGTATTCCGGAGAAACGGTTTGGGCCAGCGCAGCGTCCCATTGGGAGAAGGGGCGATTCCCAACGCCTTTTCCACATCGATCCAGATAGGCAGCCAGATGTAGAAACATGGCGCGGATCGCTTCCCCGCAGTCAGGGGAATCAAACGCCGCCCGCCGTTCCATTGCCTTGCGCCGCCGGGCGTCAAACAGGACGAACGGTAGGAAGGGCAACGTCAGCAGAGCCAAAATCAGAATCGTCAGTACGGCGATTTTTAGATAGTCGATGCGCTTGGGACGGCTGATTTCCTGTTCCTGTTCATAAATATGCTGATAGTCCTGCGTATTCTGCGTATCTCCGGACATCTCTCCGGCGGTTTCCGTATCCAGCCGGTTTTCCTCACGGGCGGTCTGGGGCGGTTCCTGCTGCGGCGTATAGTCTGCGCCGGAAACAAGCTGTTCGGCAGCATCCAGCCGATCCCGCACATGCTCAGAGGCTTCTTCCACCCCCATGCGAACACCGGGAGCCAAGAGCTGTACCGTCAGAAAAACGGCCATGACTGCCAGCAGAAATACCAGTCTGCCCCGCAGGGTATCCACAGGCAGGGCCAACAGCGCCAGCAGCGCAAAAATCAGCACATTGACAGCCGCCGGAGGAGTCAGTCCGAACCAGATCTCCCCGCCGGTCAGGGCCAACGCCGCCAGAAGCGGAACGATCTTGCTGCCGCGCAGGTATGCAAGCAGGAGAACACCGGCCGCTGCCGTCACCAGCAGGCCCAATGCCAGAACCGGGCTGGCCGCGTCCGAAACCTCAAAATAATCGTAGGCATAGGCATTGACCGTCTCACTGGCCGCAAACATCAGATTGCACAAGCACTTCAGGCTTTCTCTGGCAGGCTTGAGGGCCAGAAGCAGCACTGCCGCAAGCAGCGGCACACCGACAATGGGGAGTGCTGTTTTCCATGGTTTTGCCCGCTCACTTTTTTGAAAATCAAATTGTAACCCAACCGTCTGATGTTTCATGAACATTCCTTAAATCTCAAGATATTCCAATTCCTGCGCCATATTCTTCCGCGAAAAGGGTACAACTGTCACCCCGCCGCAGCTCTGTGTGCCGCCGTCAGACAGCAGCACGGTCACACGGTTGCCCGCCTGCAGCAGGGAAAGGCCCCGGGGCAAGGACGGCGCGCAGACAACGGTATGCGCATAGACATCCCCGGACCATTTGCGGAAGCAGTCGCAGATGCTTTCCGCATCCGGTGCGGCAGCGGCAGTCAAAATCTGCTCACGCACCGCTGTACAGTCCTGCTGATCCTGTACCGTGCACAGAGAGAGTTCCGCTAATTCCCTGTTTTTCCAGCCAACAGAATGGGTGATCCCCTGTTCTGTCAAGGACCGGGACAAGGACAGCAGCGCCGTCATGGCCGCGTCCAGCGCATCCGCGGCATCTTCCTTCCCAGTGGTGGAGGTATCCAACAGCAGCAGGACCTCCTCCGCTACCGGAAGCCCCAGTTCCCGCACCATCAGGGAGTCTGTCTTTTGGGAAAGCTTCCAGTGGATCTGCCGGATGGGATCGCCGGGAACGTATGTACGGAATCCGAAGGTCTCACTGGGATCGTGCCCCGGATGGTTGGAAGACCAGCGCTCGCTGTCCGCCGTGACCGTTTCATTTTCCGCAAGGGAGATCTGCATGTCAAACAGCAGCGGTTCGACGGTCACGAAGCGGGTGCTCCGAACTGTCAGGGCACAGCGGTACAAGCCAAACCAATCCTGCACAGCCGCGTCGCTGAGAGAAAGCATGACCGTACCGCAATGGGCGGTACGCAGCGTACCTGCCGCGTCAGGCGCAAACCGCGAGGCCGAGAGTTTCACCGCCGTTTCCTCCCCGGTCAGGCGGCTGCGGCCCCGAAGCACTGCCGTCAGCACCGCTCCGAGCAGAAGGCCCTCTGCCCGCACGGAGCATTCCGCGGCATCTCCCTGTTTGCAGCAGTCCGGCGCAGATAGATGAACCGTTACCCGTCTGACTGAACGCACCACGCAGAGGACCGACGCAGCCGGCAGGAAAACTGAAGCGGCCAAAATCGTCCGGGTGCCGGTATTGTTCTCAAAGAAATACAGCAACATGGCAAACAGCAGCCATGCGCCGTAAGCAAATCTCCGTTTCCGCATCATGCCTGTCTGCGGTCCGGAACTTCCACCGTTTCCAGCAGTTCGTTCAGTACCTGCGTAACCGTTCCGCCGGACAGCCGTGATTTCTGGTTAAGGATCGCACGATGGGCACAGACATCATGGAAAATCGCCTGCACATCGCCGCCTGTCACATAATCCCGGCCCTCCAGATAAGCATGGGCCTTGGCCATACGGTCAAGGAACAGGGTACCGCGGGGGCTGATGCCT
Source organism: Dysosmobacter segnis (assembly GCF_014297285.1). Classification (GTDB taxonomy): domain Bacteria; phylum Bacillota; class Clostridia; order Oscillospirales; family Oscillospiraceae; genus Oscillibacter; species Oscillibacter segnis. The sequence goes on along the minus strand of NZ_JACOQI010000019.1, from coordinate 45,971 downwards.
ACCTCCACCATGGGATGCTCCCGGGACGCCATGGCCAGACGGGTAATATAGTCCAGAATACTGTCCTTTGCTGTGACGGCCCGCACCTCCGCCTGCATCCGCAGCACATCGTCACGGGTGACCACCTGCGCCACGGAACCAATGGGATCTGTGCTCTGGCGGTCCCGGAGGATGGACATCTGGGCCTCATAATCGGGATAACCGATGGAAAGCCGGACAAGGAACCGGTCCATCTGGGCATAGGGCAGCAACTGGGTGCCTGCGGTTCCTACATTGTTCTGGGTCGCGATCACCGCAAAGGGCTTTTGCAGCGGATAAGTTGTGCCGTCCACCGTGACCTGACGTTCTTCCATCGCTTCCAGCAGGGCGGACTGGGTTTTGCTGGACGTCCGGTTGATCTCGTCCCCAAGCAGCAGGTTGGTATTGCTCACCACGCCGCTCTTGTACTCAAAGCAGCCGCTGTCCTTGTTGTAAATGGAAAAGCCCACAATATCGGACGGCAGCACATCCGGCGTGAACTGGATGCGGTTATAGGTCAGGCCCAGTGTGCGGCTCAGGGCCACCGCCAGCGTTGTTTTGCCGACGCCGGGGATATCGTCCAGCAGAACATGTCCGTCGGCCAACAGCGCCATCAGGATCTTTTCTATGACTTCACGCTTGCCCACCACGGCCTTTTCCACTTCAACAATGATCGTTTGCAATTCACGGTTCATACGATAAGTCCTCATTTTCTACCATCGCTTGACAAGGGCAGACACGGTTTTGACGGGCAAAAATGTCTGCACCTGACAGGGATGGATTTTCGAGTGATTTTTGTTTTTTTGAGATGCAGGCGGGCTGGCGCCCACCAAGGCGAAAAGAGCAAAAAGCGCCGGAAAGACGCGCTGTCAGGCGTGTTTGCCCTTGTCGAGCGATGGTATGGTTTTGATTGCCGTACAACACAGCAGTCCCAAGTGGTCCGCTCTGTTCTAAAGCAATAAGGATGCCCGCACATCCGTCTTGTGACGGATGTGCAGGTCTCCTGCGGCTTGTGCCTCGTGATTTACTTTGCGGGAACGGTCAGCGTCTGACCCACATAGATCATAGATGCATTCTTGATCTGGGGATTGGCAGAGAAGATCTTGCTCCACAGCTTGCCGCTGCCGTAGACCTTAGATGCGATCTTCCAGAGGGAGTCGCCGGACACAACGGTGTAGGTTCCATTCTCTGTCGTGGTCGCGGACTGGCCGGGCTTCGCAGACTCAGCCGGCGCCGCGGTGGCCGTTACCGTGATGCGGCCCTGAGGGGCGGCATAGGCGTCGCCCACCACATTCCCCAGCTCTTCGCTGATGTACATCCACACCACATCCCGCACAACGGCCTTGGTGATGGCAGACTTCTCGTTAGCCTCCGCAGCCGCCTTAAACACATAAGAGGAGTCCATGCCGTTAAAGTTTGCGTTGTGGGTGATGACCGCATAGGTAGCGTTCGGGTCGAACGCCTTGCCGTTTACATCGGTGATCGTCACACGGCTGACGGAATTTGCCTTGAACCAGTACTTGCCGTAAGCTTCTCCCTTGTCATAGGCCCGATCCGCGTTGACGCTGTAAGTCAGGCCCGCAGCCTGCATAAAGGAAGCGCAGGCATCGGCGGATGCATCGCCGTAGGGCAGCGCCTGAGCAGCCGCCTCCAGAGCTTCCAGCAGCTGAGCGCCGCTCATATAGATCACAGCCACCTTGTTGGGATAGGGCAGGACGGCTGCCAGCTCCGCCGCGCCGAACTTGCCGGCAGCAATGTCGGCGCGCAGATTGCCGCCGTTCCAGAGGGCAACAATGTGATCGGCGTCCACATCTACCTTGGTGTTGCCGGCGGTCACATCGTCCTCGTCAAAATACGCATTGATCTTGCCGGACACGGCGAACCACCGCAGCGCGTCGGTCCACAGATCGCCCAAATTGGTCTCCGCCTTACGGGCCGCGTTGTCCGCGCCGGACAGCACCACGCTGCTGTAAGCCTCCAGCGTGTCATCCAGTTCCACCTCATTCCCGTGGGCATCCACGAACTTGGATGCGGACACGGACGTGGCCATCACGCTGAGTGCAAGCCCCAGCGTCAGCGCAAGGCTGATAAATCTGTTCAGTTTTTTCATAGCTTCCTCCTAAAATGAGTTTTCAGGCATTTTCCGCAGCATCAAACAAAAAAGGCACCAATACCCTCCTTGGGAGGACACTGATACCTTCGTAATATCTGTATTGCCTGAGCGTATAAAAACATATGCGAAAAATGTCAGCTTGTGCCAACTTTGCCAGCTTGTGCTGACGGAAAAATTTTATCAAAAAAGTTTTATGTTGTCAATACGCCATTTGCCATGCTGCAATTTCCGAAAGATTCCGGTTGCGCGGGGTGGCAAAATCCGGTATGATAGAAAAAAAGTGAAAAGGAGAACTGCCATGATCGAAGAAATGCTGGCATATAACCGCGAATTTGTCCGGTCCAGGGGCTATGAAAAGTTCCAGACCAGTAAGTTCCCAGACAAGAAAATCGCCATCCTCACCTGCATGGATACCCGTCTGGTGGAGTTGCTCCCCGCAGCGCTGGGCATCCGCAACGGTGATGTGAAGCTGATCAAAAACGCCGGCGGCATGATCACCGGCCCCTTTGACAGCGCCGTGCGCAGCCTGCTGGTGGGTATCATCGAGCTGGGTGTGGAGGAGGTCATGGTCATCGGCCACACGGACTGCGGCGTAGCCCACATCAATGCCGACATGATGATCCGCCACCTGATCCAGCGGGGCGTTTCTCAGGACCATATCGACATGATGCGCTACTGCGGCATTGACTTTGAGGCGTGGCTCCGAGGCTTCGACTGCGTGGAGAACTCCGTGGCGGAGACCGTGGACCTGCTGCGCAACCATCCCCTTATGCCCGCCGATGTCACCATCCGAGGCTACGTCATCAACACCGAAACCGGCGAGTTGACCCCGCAGGAGTAAAATCCGCAGCAGGCTCCGATCCCAACTGGGCCGACGGTGTATATTTTCGGCCTGAAACTGTCGATAAAGTGGTAAATCCTCCGTACCGGTAAGGAAGGGTGTGCGCGGGAAACCCAAGAAGGGGAAACGGGCGATGCGCCGCCAGCGGCGGAGAAAGCGAGTCCGTTTCGAGGAAGGCCCCGATTTCCGGGCGCAAAGCGCACGGAAACCGGCTGGGCCGACGGTGTATTTCTGCCCCGCGCGGGGGAGAAAAGGCTTTTTCGACACGCTGAGGACAGTGCTTTTTAAGCACTGTCCTCTTTCGCCATGTCATTATTTTATCGTGCAAAGAAGCGGAAAGCCGTCCACTGTTGCAGCGTCTCTCCCTTGCGCAGGATCGGCGACGGGAACGCTGGGCAGTTCACCGCGTTGGGAAAATGCTGCGTCTCCAGACAGACGCCGTGGGCCTGACCGTAGACCGCACCGCCCTTTCCCTTGCGCTCCGTCAGCCAACCCGCCGTGTAGAGCTGCATTCCCTCTATCGAGGTGGTCATTTCCAGACCGATGCCGGTGGCGGGGCACCACAGCTCCGCCGCAGGGCCCTCTTCGCCATCGAGGACATAGTTGTGGTCGTATCCCCGCCCGCCGTTAAAGGCTTTATCGTGGAGACGGCTCCCAAATGCCGCAGGTGTCCGGAAATCCAGCGGCGTTCCCTCCACCGGCGCCAGCGTCCCCACGGGAATATTCCCGCTATCCATGGGCGTATACCGGCTGGCCCGCAGGGTCAGCACATGATCCTCCACTGTGCCGCTGCTGTGGCCGCCCAAATTGAAGTAGGTATGGTTGGTGAGATTCACCACCGTGCTCTGCTCCGCCGCCGCCTTGTAGGCGATGGTGAGCTGATTGTCGATCAGGCGATAGGTGACCTCCACCCGGACAGCGCCGGGAAAACCCTCCTCACCGTCGGGAGAGGTGTAGGAGAAGGTGACCGCGTTTTCCTCGCAGGTAAATTCCCACAGTTTCTTGTGGAAGCCCTCGATTCCGCCGTGAAGGCAGTTTTCCCCTTCGTTGGCCGTGACGCGGTACGACCTGCCGTCGATGGTGAACCGTGCCCCGCCGATGCGGTTGGCGCAGCGGCCGATGGTTCCGCCAAAGCAGGCGTCCAGCGTCCGGTAGCTCTCCAGTTCGTCATATCCAAGGCAGATGTCCGTCAGCTTGCCGGTTCGGTCCGGCACGCGGATGGCCCGGACAGCCGCACCGTAGGGCAGCAGCTCTACGGCGAATTTGTCATTGAACAACTCAATGACGGGCACCTCTCTGCCATTCAGCACGCCAAACGGCTTCAGTCGATACATCCCTTATCCCTCATAGCCGTTGGGATGGCCGCTGTGCCACGCCCATGCGTCGGAAACGATCTGATCCAGCCCCAGAACAGGCTTCCAACCAAGAACCTCGGCAGCCTTCTTGTTGGAGGCGATCAGGACAGAGGGGTCCCCGCCCCGGCGGGGCTCCACAACGGCCTTGATCTCCTTGCCGGTGATCCGGCGGGCCGTTTCGATGATCTCCCGCACGGAATAACCGGCGCCATTGCCCAGATTGAACACGTCACTGCTGCCGCCCCGCTCCAGATACTCCAGCGCCAGCAGATGAGCCTCTGCCAAGTCCTTCACATGGATGTAGTCCCGCACGCAGGTGCCGTCCGGCGTGGGGTAGTCCTCGCCGAAGATGCCGATGTGATCCCGCTGACCCAGAGCCGTTTTCATCACCAGCGGGATCAGGTGGGATTCGGGGTTGTGATCCTCGCCGATGCCTGCCTCCGTGTCGGAACCAGCGGCGTTGAAGTAGCGCAGCGCCACATAGCGGATGTTGTAGGCGCAGTCGCACCACTTCAGCATATTTTCAATGGCCAGTTTCGTCGCGCCGTAGGGATTGGTGGGTTCCGTGCGGTCCCCTTCCTCAATGGGCTGCTTCTCCGGCTCGCCGTAGGCCGCCGCCGTGGAAGAAAATACGATCTTGTCCACGCCGTGAGCCTGCATGGCCGACAGCAGGGACACCGCGCCCTCCACGTTGTTGCCGTAGTACTTCAGCGGGTTGGTCACGCTCTCGCCCACCAGCGAAAATGCCGCGAAGTTGATGACGCCGTCGATTTTGTTTTCCGTGAAGATCTGATGTAGGAACGCGCCGTCCCGCAAGTCACCCACATACATCTTCCGCGCGCCCTTGACGGCCTGCCAGTGTCCGGTGCGCAGATTGTCCGCCACCACAACTTCGTAGCCCCGCTTGACCAGCAGCGCTACCATGTGGCTGCCGATATAGCCGGCTCCGCCGGCCACCAGAATGGTTTTCATATACACGTCCTCCTTATTTTTTCACGTCTATATCCAGCTTACACGCTCTGAACAAATCTTAAGAAGGCTTCCCTGCCCTCTGGTGTACACTTGTAAACGCCGGCGTGCTCCAAAACCGTGGCGAACACCACGCCGACCTCCCGCCGCAGGATCTCCTCCGCGTTTTCCTCGGTAAACGTATAGCGGGCTTTCAGCTCCTCGGTCCAGTCCGCGTGCTTTGCCAGCGTCTCATCGGCCCGCAGGTCCTCGCCACGGGCCAGTGCCCGGGCCACGCCGTTCAGCTCGGCTTTCAGCCGGGCGGGAAGCACTGCAAGGCCCATGACCTCGATGAGGCCGATGTTCTCCTTCTTGATGTGGTGCAGCTCCTGATGGGGGTGATACACGCCCAGCGGGTATTCCTCCGTGGTGATGTTGTTCCGCAGCACCAGATCCAGTTCGAACTTCCCGTCCCGCATCCGGGCGATGGGGGTGATGGTGTTGTGGGGCTCACCGTCGGTCTCCGCGAACACAAAGGCCGCCTCGTCCGTATAGCTCCGCCATGCGGTGAGGATGCGGTCTGCCAGCTCCACAAGACGCTGATCGTCTCCGCAGCGGAGCCGGATCACGGACATAGGCCACTTGGCGATGCCCGCCTCCACATCCTCAAAGCCCCGGAAGGCGATGGGCCGCTCAATGGGGGCCTTCTCCATGGCAAAGGTGTAGCAGCCGCCCTGGAAATGGTCATGGCTCAGAATGGAGCCGCCCACGATGGGAAGATCTGCGTTGCTGCCCACAAAATAGTGGGGGAACTGCTTAACGAAGTCCAGCAGCTTGCGGAAGGTAGCTTTGTCGATCTTCATAGGGGTATGATGCCCGTTCAGAACGATGCAGTGCTCGTTATAGTAGACGTAGGGGCTGTACTGGAGGAACCAGTCCTCCTGATTGATGGTAATGGGGATGATCCGGTGGTTCTGCCGGGCGGGATGGTTGAGCCGTCCCGCGTAGCCCTCGTTTTCCCGGCAAAGCTGGCACTTGGGATAACTGGTCTGAGGTGCCGCCTTTGCCGCCGCGATGGCCTTGGGGTCCTTCTCCGGCTTGGAGAGGTTAATGGTGATGTCCAGCTCCCCGTAGGGGGTGGTTGCCTTCCACTTCACATCCTTGGCGATGCGATAGCGCCGGATGTAGTCCGTGTCCTGACTGAAACGGTAAAACCAGTCCGTAGCGTCCTTCGGGCCAGCTTGATACCGCCGCCGGAACTCGCTGATGACCTGAGAGGGCCGGGGCGTCAGCCGCCCCATCAGCTCCGTGTCAAAGAGATCCCGGTTCGTGGTATCATCCTCGATCCGTCCCCGGGCCGCCGCGTCATCCAGCAGCTCCTTCAGGATGTCCTCCAAGGGGCGCTCATGCGTTTCCGCCGGCTCCTCCCATGCATCCATCCCCATAGCCTGCAGCAGCTCGTTCACCGCCCAAGGGCGGTCATATTCATCGATCAGTCCCGTGCGGAGGGCGTAGCCCACCAGGTCCTTGATGGCTTGGTAACTCATGCGTCTGTTCTCCTTATCCCAATCTGACGCCGCCAGCTGGCCGGATCATCACCACATGGCAGCAGTCCTGACCCAGCGCCGCCTCCGTCGCTTTCTTGAAGGTGTCCAACATATCCAGCGGCACAAAGGCCTGGGCGGTACCACCGAAGCCACCGCCGTGGACACGGACAGCGCCCCGCCCCTCCAGAATACGCTCGCACAGGGCGATGGTCACCATCAGTTCCTGCGCCGCCGTGCTTCCGGTGGGAATGACATTCTGCAAATACATGGCGGAGGACCGACCAGACTCCCGCACCAATGCAAGGAACTTGTCGAAATCCCCCTGACGGAGCGCCTCTTTTTCCGCCAGTGCCCGGCGGTTTTCCGCGTAGACATGGAAGGCCCGGTTTACCGCCCGGTCCCCTGCCGCTGCTCTGACCTTGGGCAGTTCCGCAAGGAACGCTTCCTCCGGCACCTCACGCAGCACCTCTTTGTCAAAAACGCGGCAGACCGCCCGCAGCTCGTTGGTGATGGCGCTGTATTCATTGGTCAGATCCTCGTGGCCCGCGCCGGAATCCAGAATACACAGGGCGTAGCCGTAGGCATGGAGATCCACATCCAGCTGCTCCACCGCCGGGTGGGCCGTATTCTCGAAATCAATAGATACCACGCCGCCCACGGAGGAGGCCATCTGATCCATCAGACCACAGGGCTTTCCGAAGAACACATTCTCCGCGTACTGGCCGATCTGGGCCAGCTCCACCGCCGTGCAGCGCCCCTCCCAGAAAAGCTCGTTGAGCATGGTCCCCATCAGCACCTCATAGGCAGCGGAAGAACTCAAACCGCTGCCCTTGGGGACGGTGGAGGTCATGTACACATCCAGTCCCCGCTCCTGCAGATCACAGCCCATGGCGCTCATGCAGGACGCTACGCCCCGGATCAGCGCCGCTGAGGTATTGATCTCTTCCTCCTTCGGGTCAAGCTCGCGGAGATCCACCTCGATCATGGGATATCCCTGAGACAGCACCCGGATGATCCCGCTCTGCGTAGGCGCCACGGCCGCCAGAATATCCAGATCAACAGAAGCGGCCAGTACGCAGCCCTTCTGATGATCGGTGTGGTTTCCTCCGATCTCCGTACGGCCGGGTGCGCTGAACAGCGCCTGCGCCGGACGGTCAAAGGTCTTATAAAACTCTTCCATGACCTCCATGCAGCGGGAATGGGCCTTTTCTGCCCCCTCCGCACCATAAAGCCGAGTGAGTGTTTTATGAAATGCAGCCTGCTGCACATAGGTCTCCAGCCCTGTATATGTCATACCTCGCGCCTCCTTGCTTTCTTCGTACATCCAACCCTCTGCGGGCTTCTATTCTATGTCCGCCGTTCTTATGAAACGGCCTGATCTTCTAAGCTCTCCGCTGTGACCGCCTCATACCGCAGCCACACATACCGCTCATCCGTCAATTCCAGATCCTGAGAAGGCTCTCCATCCACGGATAGGGAAACGGCCAGCTCCATCATGCTCTCTGCTAATCCGACAGCGTCATTGCGGACAGTCCCCTTCAGCGTTCCCTCCCGCAGTGCCTCCAAGGCTGGCGGCGTGGCGTCTACGCCTACAATGAAGGGCATGGAGCGCTTGTCCAAGCCGGCCTCCGCGCAGGCGTCAATCGCTCCCAATGCCATGTCGTCATTATTGGCAAAGACTACCTCGATGTTCTCTCCGAACTCCTGCAGCCATTGGCGCATACTGACGCTGGCCTGACCCCGCTGCCAGTTGGCAGCATCGCTGGCCAGCTTTTCTGCAGAGACACCTGCGTTTGCCAGGGTGGAGATACAGTATTCCGTCCGGAGCAGGGCGTCCTGATGTCCCGGTTCTCCCTCCAGCATCACATACTGGATCACGCCGTCGCCGTTACGGTCCAGCGTGTCTCTTTGGGTCCGCCATGCGTCCAGTACCAGCTCACCCTGTAAAACTCCGGCATCTCCCGCTGGAAGGCCCACATAGTAGGCGTGTTTCCAGCGGCGCAGATCCTCCTCCACCGGTTCCCGGTTGAAAAAGATCACCGGCACCCCCGCAGCCTGTGCCTTGTCGACGATCACCGCCGCCGCCGTGCGATCCACGATGTTGACGCAGATCACGTCATATCCCCTCTCCAGGAAGCGGTCCACCTGCTCATTCTGGCTGGTCTGGCTCTCCTTGCCGTCGGTGATATATAAGTTGATTTTGCAGTTCTGCGCCTGTTCTTTCTCCAGGGCTACCCGCTGCAATTCTCTGGTCACGGTCTCAATGAACGTGTCCTCCTGCTGATACAGCGCCACGCCGATCCGAAGCGTTTGCTCGGCTTCCCCGCCTGTATGACAGGCAGAGAGCGTCATCAGCAGAGACAGTGCGGCGATCAGACAACCGATCCTTTTCATCCGTCTTCTCTCCTTCCTGTCTCAGGTCACAGGGAACAACAGCTTCTGATTATCGCTGCTGTACATCGTTTCCTGCCGGACGACGGAAAAGCCCACAGATGAGGCCCCCGTCCAGCTTTCATGCCGGGCCAGCTTTGCCGCAGCCTCCACTGCCAGATACCCGGCGGAGAACACGTTGACTGCCGCAATGGCCGTCACACGGCCCTTTTCCAGCGCAGCGGCGATGCTGGCGGTAGAGCCGCAGCCGTAGAGCAGCGGGAAGGCTTCCTCTCCCCGTGACAGCTCCGCCATTTCCGTCAGCGCCGCTGCTTCAAAGGCGATCACGGCCTTCGGGCGCTCGATCCGCAAAATATTGGCGAAGGCTGTACTGTCGGAGGTCCACCGGCAAATGCGCACCTGCCGGCCCTTTTCTTCCAAAAGTGCCTTGGTCGCTTCCATCCTCTCCCGGATCCCGTTGTCCCCGGGCAGGCTGTCCAGCAGCAGCACCGTGCCGCCGAAGGGCACACCGTTCATCGCCGCTTTGCCCAGCGCCTCGCCCAATGCCTGGTGGTCCATGCTGATAGAGGCATCAGCCCCCCATGCGGTCATATCGGTCTCCACCGTCACAAGGGTCGTCTTCCCCGCAGCGGCGGATACCGCCTCGCCCAGCGCCTCCCGGTCCGCCGGTACCAGCAGAACAGCCGGAGCCGCTCCCGACACCTCATGTTCCAGCAACTGCACCTGTTCAACGGCACTGTTGTCCTCCGCCGGGGTCAGGAAACGCAACTCCACGTTCAGATCCTTGGCCGCCTGCTCCATGCCCTTTCGCATGGCGGAAACATTGCCGTCTCCATCCCGCAGAATAACGGACATTTCCAACAGGGCTGGCTGGTGATGCTTATCACCGGGAGCGAAGGCCAGCAGCCAGAACAGCACGCTCAATCCAATCAGGGGAAGCACCAGCTGCAATAATACTTTCCGGCTCATCGCTCCCCCTCCTTCCGGTACTTCCGGGCGTCCTCTTCCTCCAAGACAGGCAGGCAGATCCGCACCACCGTCCCGTTATCCGGCTCGCTGCGGATGGTCAGGCCATAAGCGCTGCCAAAGGTCAGCTGGATCCGCTGGTGAACATTGCGGAAGCCGATACCGGAGCCCTTTGCCTTCGGGACACTCACATCCCTGGTGGGCTTCAAAAGCTGCTCCACGATTTCCTCCGACATACCCGGCCCGTTGTCTTCCACCTCGATGACCACCGTTTCTCCCTCGCGGAAGGCCCGGATGTGGATCTCGCCGTCACCGTCGGCATACTCCATACCGTGATAGATGGCGTTTTCCAAAATCGGCTGGATGATGAGCTTGATGGTATACAGCTTCTCCACCCCCGGCTCCACGGAAATGTCGGCAGAGAACTTATTCTTATAACGCATTTTCTGGATGGTCAGATAATTCCGGGCGTGTTCGATCTCGTCCCCGATGGGAATGATGTTGCTGCCCTTGCTGAGAGAAATCCGGAAAAACCGGGCCAGCGCCGTCAGCATGACCACAGCCTCCTGTGTCCGGCCGTTCTCCGTCATCCACACCACGCTGTCCAGCGTATTGTACAGGAAATGGGGATTGATCTGGGATTGCAGCACGTCCAGCTCGCTGCGGCGCTTTTCCTCCTCCTGACGGAGAACATCCTCCATCAGGTGCCGCATGGTGGAGATCATGGATTGCACGGAATGGCTCAGATGCTCCACCTCGTAGGGACCGTCCACATTGAAGTCAACGGACTCCACGCCCTTTTCCAACTCTCTCACCGCATGATCCAGCTTTTTCATAGGTGCTGTGATCCATTCCGAAAGCCGCAGGTTCACGAATACCAGCAAAAAGATGGAGAAGGACACTATAAACAGGGCAAACAGCAAAAGCTGACTGTAATTGTCCCGCAGCGTCTCCGCCGGCACCACGCCCACCAGCTTCCAGCCGGTGTAGCCCACTGTTTTCACCGTTACCTGCCGGCGCTGGGACTGAAAGATCTCCGTATGCGTCCCGTCAGCGTATCCGGCGGCCGTCAGGTTGTTTTCCTCCTGCAAGCCCGCATAGAGAAGCTGCTGACGGGGGTGGTAGATGATCTCTCCGTTTCCGTCGATCAGGTAGAGATAACCCTGTCCGTCGAAAAAGGATACATCCTTGCAGATCTGCTCAATGCCGCTGAAGTTCATATCCACCAGCAGCACGCCGCTTTGGATCACGCCGCCCCGGGTCAACTCCACATGGCGGCTGAGGGACACCACCCAATGATACCGCGCGTCGGGGTCCTCAAACAGGTGCTGCACATGAGGCGTGGAAAAATGCAGGTTTTCAATGCGCTCCATGGCGGCGGTGAACCACCCCTCACGGCTGGGCGTCACACTGTTTTTCAATTCTGTCAGGGGCGTGGCGGAGATCAGCTCGCCGTTCCCATCAAACACCGCCAGAGACACCAGTACATCCCGGTCCTTGGCGTACAGCAGCTTCAAAGCATCACGCAGCTCCTGCGCCGTATCGCTCTGCTCCAGATCCGCGCTCTTGATGACCCGGTAGTACACCGTGTCGGATACCCGCATCATGTTCCGCAGATAGCTGTCCAGATTCCAGTTCACCTGTGCCAGCACACGCTGGCTGCTCTCCGCCGCCATCTCGTTGGCGGAGGAGGAAAAGCGCAGCAGCAGCGCCATCCCCAGAAACAGCATTCCAATCACGGCCACCGCCGTAAAGGCGATGGACAGGATCAACTGAATACTGGCATGGTGATACCGCGCTTTCCACCTTGCTTTAAAGCCGGAAGGTTTCTTATCCACAGGTGGCTCCTCTCTCCGTCCGTCACTTACCCTCGCTGCGGTACTTCGTCGGTGTCACGCCGAAATGCCGCTTGAACACATAGCTGAAATAGTTGGGGTCCTCATAGCCGCACCGCTGGGCGATGAGATACGTTTTCTCCTCTGTGCCGCGGATCGCTTCCGCAGCCGCCTCCATCCGCACCGTGGTAACATAGGCTGTGAAGCTGGTCCCCGTTTCCCGTTTGAACAGCGTGGAAAAATAGGTGGAACTTAAATGCAGATACGCGCACAGCTTTTCCACCGACAGGTCGCTCTCCGCGTAATGCTGCCGGATATACTCCTTGGCCGCTTCCACCGTCTGTCCCGCCGAATCCGTCTGACGGCGGCGGATCAGCGTGCGGAGCCGCAGATAGCGCTCCGCACACCAGCCCTCCAGTTCCTCCAGACTGGGCAGCGCGGAGTCCTGAATGGGTAAGGAAAAGCCCGTGCCGAAAACCTCCTCCACGCCCACGCCGGAGCGCCGGGTCATTTTCATCAGGTGCGTCACCAGTTCCATAAGGAACAGGTTGTACTGTCCGGCGGAGGGGTTCGCCTCCCGGATCTTGCCCGCCAGAGCCGCCGCCGCGTCCCGGACCTCCTGTTCGCTGCCCAGTCTCACCGCCGCAGTCAGGGTCCGCTCGTCCGCTTCTTCAAAGGTGAGCACCTGACCGCCGTCCGGCTCCAGGTCTCCGATGTAGATGACCTGTCCACGGCCCACCATGGAGCGGTATTCCAGCGCCGTTCTCGCTTCAGCTGCGGACCGCGCCATCCCGGAAAGCTCTTTGCAGGGGGCGCCCACGCCCACCGTCAGCGTCAGGCTCAGATAGGATGCCGCCAATGTACAGACCCGGTCCAGAACACGGATCAGGTCATAGATGGTAAACGATTCCGTCAGGCTGACGATCACCGCTACCCAGTCATTATACAGGGAGAGCTTGCAGCGATCCGCCGTCAGGGATTCCTCCAGCAGCTTTTGGACGGACAATGTGGACAGGGCGTCTCTCCGGTCGCTGCCGATGTAGGCAAGGCCCACCGCCCATTCCTCGCCCTGAAGGTCGATGTCCAGACGCGCCGCCCGCTCCCGCTCCGTTCCCGGCTCGATGCGGCCGTCCAGCAGATTGGCGTAGAATAATTCCCGCAGGATGGGCAGGTTTTCCATATAGCGGCTGCGGAGAAGCTCCACGTTCCGCCGCTCCGCCCGCTCCCGGTCCAGCTGGTCCTTCAGCCGCCGCAGCACGGCGGACAGTTCATCGGCGTTGATGGGCTTCAGGATGTACTCCACCACGTTCATCTGGATGGCCTGCTTGGCGTACTCGAACGCATCAAAACCGGAAAAGACCACGAACCGGGCCGCCGGGAGCCGGTCTGTCAAAATGCGGCACAGCTCCAGCCCATCCATAAACGGCATCTTGATGTCCGTCAGGATCACGTCAGGCCGCAGACTCTCCGCCAGTTCCAAAGCGTCCTGACCGTTGGCGGCCTCCCCCACCAGAGAGAATCCCAGCCCCAGCCAGTCCATTTTCCGGCTAATACCCTCGCGGATATCCTCCTCGTCATCTACCAACAGCACCCGGTACAGTTCCATGGCTCCGACCTTCTTTCTTGTCTACGGCACCTCCGCCGCCCGGTCCTCCGGCTTTGCCGGATGGAAAAGCAGCGATCCGATAGCAGCCTCTTTTGCGGCTATTATACCACGAAGTGAAGCGAAGCGAAACGGTATGTCCATGTTTTTCGAGTTCAAGGGGTAGTCCGAACGTGAATTGGCTGGATTGCAGGAAGAACGGCGGTTTTTGCCGCCGTTTCGCCGCAAAAAGTTCCAGATAAAGCAAAGATGGCTCGCAAAGGCGGGCCATCTTTGTCGCAGATCATTTTTTCACAAGGTATTTCCGCATATCCAGTGCGCAGGCAAACAGGATGATAGCGCCCTTGATGAGGTATTGCAGATCCTGCGGCACACCCACCATGGTCAGACCCACGAAGATCAGCCGCAGCATGACAACGCCGATAACGATACCTCTGATCTTACCGATGCCGCCCACGAAGGACACGCCGCCGATGACGCAGGCCGCGATTGCGTCCAACTCATAGTTCAGGCCGGTGTTGGCCGTGTTGGAGCCGATACGTGCGCCCTCGATGAAGCCGGTAAAACCATACATAGCGCCGGCCAGGGCGAAAACGCCCACCGTCACGCCGAACACATTGACGCCGGAAACTCTGGCGGCCTCCTCGTTGGAGCCGAGAGCGAACATATTCTTGCCGAAGGTGGTCTTGTTCCACACGAACCACATGACCGCCGTCAGCACAATGGCGAACAGCACATAGTTGGGGATGGGGGTGCCGCCGATGCTGAACAGGCTGCCCTTGACAAAGCCGGTGTAGGACGGGTCAAGGTTGGAGATAGCCATGCCCTTGTTGTTGCCCTGCTGGACATACAAAAGCAGCACGGTGTAGAGGATCAGCTGGGTGCCCAGCGTCACGATGAAGGGGTGCAGCTTGAATTTCGCCACGAAAAAGCCGTTGAAGCAGCCGATCGCCGCGCCGATGAGCATGGCAAGCACAATGACCACGGGAATGGGCAGAGTACCGATCTGCGGCCACATCTTGTTGGCCATGTTAGCGGCGTTCTGCAGCAGAGATGCAGAGATACAGGCGGTGATGCCCACGGCACGGCCTGCGGACAGGTCGGTACCGGTCAGCACGATACAGCCGCCGATGCCCAATGCGGCAGGCAGATAGGCCGCCGTCTGGGAGAGGATGTTGATGAGTGATGCGGGTTTGATGAAGTTGGGGTTCTTGATGGCGATGTAAACGACCGCAATGGCCATGATGATGAGCAATGCGTTATTTAAAAGGATATCTCCCACCCGCTGGGCCGTCCACGGCTGCCGGACACGGGCTTCCTTTTCCTGTACGTTCGTTTCTTGATTCACAGTGCGCTCCTCCTTACACATATTTGGCTGCCAGCGTCAGAATCTCCTCCTGGCTGGTGTTCCGGGCATCCACCTCGCCGGCCAGAACACCGCCGGACATGACCAGAATACGGTCACAAATGCCCAACAGCTCCGGCATTTCGGAGGACACCATGATGACACCCTTCCCCTCCTTGGCAAGGTCGAGGATCAGCTGGTAGATCTCGTATTTCGCGCCCACGTCGATACCGCGGGTCGGCTCGTCCAGCAGCAGGACCTCAGGCTTAGTCAGAAGCCAGCGGCCGATGATGACCTTCTGCTGGTTTCCGCCGGAGAGCGAGCGGATCTGTGTGGATTGACTGGGCGTTTTGATGTGCATGGCCTGGATCGCCCAGTCGGTATCTTCTTTCATTTTCTTATCGCTGAGGCAGAAACCGCCTGCCAGATAGCTTTTCAGGTTAGAAATGACGGTGTTTTCCTTGATATCACGGATCCCGAAGATACCCGTGGCCCGGCGTTCCTCCGTCAGCAGGGCGAAGCCGTTTTTAATGGCTTCCCGGGGGGTCTTGTTCTTGATCTCCTTACCGTGGAGGCGGATGGTGCCGCTCTCCTTGGTCATGGCGCCGAACAGATTCTCCAGCACCTCCGTGCGTCCGGAGCCGTCCAGTCCGGCGATACCCAGCACCTCACCCTTGCGCAGCTGGAAGCTGGCGTCCTTCAGGCGGGTGTATTTGCCCGCCAGATGCTCCACTTCCAGAATCACCTCGCCGGGCTTATTGTCCTTGGGCGGGAAACGGTTGGTCAGTTCGCGGCCCACCATCAGCTTGATGATCTCCTCCATGGTCAGGTCCTTGGCGTGGCGCGTTGCCACCCACTGACCGTCACGCATGATGGTGACCTCGTCACTGATGCGGAGGATCTCGTCCATCTTGTGGCTGATGTAAATGATGCCGCAGCCCCGCTCCTTCAGCATATTGATGATGCGGAACAGGTGCTCGACCTCCGCCTCCGTCAGAGAGGAGGTAGGCTCATCGAATACGATGATCTTCGCGTTATAGCTGACCGCCTTGGCGATCTCCACCATCTGCCGCTGGGAAACGGGCAGGGTGGACATGATGGCCTTGGGGTCCACATGGACATCCAGCTCCTCAAAGATCTCCCGGGTGCGCTTGCGCATGACAGACTCGCTGACCATGAGACCCGCCACCTTGGGATAGCGGCCCAGCCACAGGTTATCCATGACGCTGCGGGTCAGGGCCTGATTCAGTTCCTGATGGACCATGGCCACGCCGTTTTCCAGCGCCTCTTTTGAACTTTTGAAATCAACTTCCTTACCGTCCAGAACGATGGTACCTGCATTCTTGGCATAAATGCCGAACAGACATTTCATCAGGGTGGACTTTCCTGCGCCGTTCTCACCCATCAGGGCGTGGACGGTGCCGGGCCGGACGGTAAGGGAAACGCCATCCAGCGCCTTGACACCAGGGAATTCCTTTGTGATATTCCGCATTTCCAGCAATGCCGGCTGCTCCATATTGCGTTTACCTCCTATCTGCGTGATTCCCGCGGCAGACCCCTTACGGCACGTTCCGTCCGTCCCGGGGTTCGTTCCACTGCGGGTTGAAAAGCGGCCCGAACCGGAACCGCTTGAATTGTAAAGCGGGGCTGTCGAACCGACAGCCCCGCTTATCCTTACTGTTTAATGGGGCGAGAGAAGCGATGGTCTGGCTTATTCGCCGGTGTAGGTGGCGTAAGGCACACGGATCTTGGCAACACCCTCGTCCACGTTGAAGGAGGAGGTGTTATCCATCAGGTTACCGCCGCCCTGAACGCTGCTGACCAGGTTCAGAATGGTGGAAGCCATGCCCTCGGCATCCTGCTTGATGGTGCCGGTCATCTTGCCCTCGTTGATGAGCTGCTTGGCAGAATCGGTAGCGTCAACGCCGAACACGGGGATGGTCTTGCCGTCGCCGGTGTTGTAGCCGGCGCCCTGCAGAGCAGAGACAGCGCCCTCGGCCATGCCGTCATTGTTGCAGATGATCAGCTCGACCATGTTGCCGTTAGCCTCGGAATACTCGGGGAGGATGGTGGCCATGTAGTCGTTAGCAGCCTGAGCGGACCACTTGCCGCCCTGATCGACCAGGTACTTATCGGTAGCGGAAGCGTTGTAGTAAGCCAGTTCGGGCTTGCCAGCGGCAGTCAGGACAGCGTTGGCGTCCTCCACGCCGAACTGAGTACGGGCCTCAGCCTCAGCGTTGCCTTCCTGGCCCTTGAACATCACGTAGGAGATGACGCCGTCGCCGTTCAGGTCCACGGTGTCATAGTTCTCCAGCAGATACTCGCCGACCATCTGGCCCTGCATGTGACCGGCCTCGGGAGCGTTGGTGCCGACGAAGGCGCACTTCTCATAGCTGTTCACAACATCGTCAGAAACCTCACGGTTGAAGAAGATGATGGGGATACCGGCGGTCTTAGCGGCCTCAACAGCGTTCTGAGCGGCATCGGGAGAGGAAGTCTCAACGATGTTGACGATCAGCAGGTTGGCGCCGTTGGAGATGGCGGTGTTGATCTGGTCGGTCTGCTGGGCCTGGTTGCCAGCACCGTCATAGTTGGTGTAGTTCACGCCCATAGCCTTGAGCTGCTCATCCATGGAGCTGCGGACGCTGGAGATGTACACGTCAGAGTAGTCATAGTAGAACACGCCCACGTTCAGCGCGGCGGTCTCCGTGTTCTCAGTGCCAGAGGTAGAGGGCTGCTCCGTGGTCTTGCTGCCGCAGCCGGCCAACAGGCCCAGCATCATGACAGCAGACAGGAGAATTGCAAGTGTCTTTTTCATCTTAGTTCCTCCTCAAGATCATTGATCATCCGTTCAAGGCGGTCAGGCCGCCTCGCCGTTATGATGCTATTGTATCGGCTCTCCCCTGAAAAAGCGATAGAAAAAACTTCGCTGATATAGGAAAAAACTCATGGACTTCTTGGTATTTTCATAGAATTTTCGACGTAATCGATTGCGGCAATTGTAAAAAATTCCAATCAACATGTTTCGACACGGGCGTTTCCAAGCCCGCAGGCCTATCCCCCACTCCCGCAAATGAAGAAACAGCCGCCTTCATTGAGAAAACGGCTGCTTAACATATTGAAAAAGCCCTTTCTGCCCGCTGCGGAAAGCTCACCGCTCTATTGACAGGCTCTCAGGTATTGTCCCGGCTGATAGGTTCCCGGACCAGCAGCCGCAGCAGCGCCTTGCCGTTGAAGGGAACCAGTGGATAGAGATACCCTTTCCCAACCAGCGGCTTTGTGGTGCACAGCAGAACGAAGATCCCCACTACGCCCAGGCAAAATCCCCAGACGTCAAAGGCCGCCGTCACCAGCAGCAGCGCCACCCGCAGCAGTTTGAAGGCGTAGCCCAGTTCATAGCTGGGCTGGGCGAACCCCGCCACGGACACGAAGGCCATATACACCAGCACCTCCGGCCCCAGCCATCCGGCCTGCACGGCAAAATCCCCCAGAACCAAGGCTCCCAGCATGGAAAAGGAATTGGAAAGACTGTCCGGTGTGTTCAGGGACGCCAGCTTTAATACGTCGATGAGAAATTCCACCACCAGAAGCTGACTCAGCAGGCTCAAAGACACCGGCTCCGGGGAAGACAGGAAGTTCAGCCACCCCGGCAAACGGTTCGGTTCGCTGACCATGAGATACCACGCCGGGGTAATAAATAAAGAAAGGAGAAATACCGTTACCCGCAGGACCCGGAGATAGGTGCCAACCAGCGGCGGGAAGTAATAGTCGTTGGATTCCTGTGTGAAATCGAAAAAACCGGTGGGCAAAATCATCACAGAGGGGGAATTGTCCACCATCAGGACGATGCTGCCCTCCATGATACTGGCCGCCGCCGCGTCGGGTCGCTCTGTATAGCGCACTTTCGGAAATGGATTATACCATTGTTTAGGCCGGATGGCCTCCGCCAGACTTTCCTGGGCCATGGAGAGGGAGCGGACATCCAGTCCCAGCAGCTTGCCCCGGAGCTTCCGCAGCAGGTCCTGATCCACCTTGTCATCCAGATAGCAGAGGACCGCGTCATTATGGGTGCGGGAACCAACCTTGTGCCCCTCCATAGTGAGGTGCGGGTCCCGGATGCGGCGGCGCAGCAGCGCCATATTGGGCACCACTGCCTCTACAAAGCCGTCGTGGCTGCCCCGGAGCACCTTGCCGTCCGGCGGCTCGTGTACGCTCCGGCTGGGGTAGCCCTTGGCGTCCATCAGCGCCACCCCCGCCAGTCCCTCCACCGCCAGCAGGGATTTTCCCAAAAATACGGAGGTCACGGCGTCGGATATGTCAAAGGTGACGTTGGATTCCGAAAAAGTGATATACCGGTCCAGAAAGTCCTGCATTTCGGTGAGACTCATCACGTTTTCCGGCTTCAGTGTCAGCCAGAAAGCCCCCATCCGCTCAAGGATGCTGTCACTGCCAAAGCCGTCCACCACCCACAGCCGGGCCCGCCGTCCGCCGATCAGGTAATCCCGGCTCACCATGTCGCAGCTGCGGCCCACGCCTAAAAGGCCGTCCAGCACCCGGACGTTTTCCCGGTAATCATTCGAGATTTTTTCCATGCGATCCCTCCGTTTCTGGAGGTAGTATGTGCCGGGAATCAAATTTTATGGCAAAAAAGGAACAGACCCGCAAAGGTCTGTTCCTTTTACATTTTATAATGTTATGCTTTCTTCGGACGGACGGCCCGGAAAATCAGGCCAATAACCAGCCCCAGGATCGCGGGGCAGATCCAGCCCAGGCCGATGGTGGCAAAGGGCAGCGCCTTGCCCACAGTGTCGACCAAGCCATTCACATGGAGCACCGCACGGAGATGATCCGGCAGCGTCCGCAGCAGATCGTAGAAAGCCGCCACCAGAGTCAGGCCGGTGACCCAGGCGTACACAGCCCGGTCATGGTCAAAGAAGTGGCCCAGCAGCGCCAGCAGGATCAGGGTGATGGCCAGAGGATACAGGAACATCAGCACCGGCACAGCGTAGGTGATGATGGCGGTCAGGCCCACGTTGGCCAGTAGGAAGGAAATGCCCGTGAACACGAACACCCAATTCCGATAGGACAGGCCCTTGGGGAACATCCCCACGAAGGTCTCCGCGCAGCTGGTGATAAGGCCCACCGCCGTTTTCAGGCAGGCCAGCGTCACGGTGGCAGCCAGCACCAACAAGCCCGCCTTGCCCAGATAGTGCTGGGCGATCTGTGCCAGCGCCGTGCCGCCGTTGGGAGCGGCTTCCAGCGCGCCCCGGCTCCAGACGCCCATCAGCGTCACCAGCAGATAGATCACGCCCATCAGCAGGCAGCTAAGAATACCGGAGCGGACGGTGGTCATGGCCACGGATTCCGCCTTTTCCACACCCAACCCCTGAATCACCTGCACCACCACGATGCCGAAGGCAAGGCTTGCCAGGGCGTCCATGGTGTTATAGCCCTCCAGAAAGCCGGTGAAGAAGGGCTGTGCGGCATAAGCACCCTGAGGCTCCACCGCGCCGATGCTGGTGGTGGGATGCAGGATCGTCACGAACACCATGATTGCCAGGAACACCAAGAAGCATGGCGTCAGGACCTTGCCTACATAAGTAAGGATCTTGCCCGGCCGCAGAGAAAGGACCAACGTCACAGCGAAAAACAGCAGAGAGAACAGCAGCAGGTAGAGCCAGCTTTTGTCATCGTGGGGCAGGATCTGCTCCAGACCCACGGTGAAGGAAGTCGTTGCGCACCGGGGAATGGCGAAAAACGGCCCGATGGTCAGATAAAGAGCGCAGGTAAAGAAGAACGCATAGGGACGGCCCACCTTATGACTGAGGTCAAAAAGGCCGTTGCTGCGGCTGATGCCCAAGGCAGCCACGCCCAGCAGAGGCAGGCCCACGCCGGTGATCAGGAAGCCAAGAACGGCCGCCCACATATTCCGGCCAGCCACCTGTCCCATATAAACCGGGAAAATCAGGTTTCCTGCGCCGAAGAACATGCCGAACAGCATACTGGCCACATAGATGTATTCTTTAAAACTCAGTTTTTGCTTCATGGATCGATTTCTCCTCCTCGTGTTTCTTCCCTCAGAACACTGTAAACCCTAAAACAGCTCTGCCGGTTGGGAAGCTGCTTTGCCGCCTTCCGTTCGACAGCAATCGCTTCATTATAGCATCTGAATAGCTGAAAGGCAACTGAAAACACATTTTTCAACAGACCGCTTGCGCTTCTGCTGTTCGTATGCTATTATCAGTTAGATCTATCTAACCGGCGTAAAGGAGTATTCTATGCGTTTTTCCGCTTCTGCTTTCGCGCCCGCCTGCGCATCCCCCAACCCCTGCGAGGCCGATCCTCTGCGCCTCTATCCGGACGCCTCCGGCGGTGAAGCCGCTGTGACCCGGTACCGGGTATTCCCCGGTATGGAGCTGGACTACCGGGATGTTCATGCCCGTGCCTGCCGGGAACTGCGGGATGGTTCCGGGGAACGGCTGGAGATCCATCACTGTCTGGAAGGACGGGTGGAATACCGGCAGAACGGCCGCTATTTCTATCTGTCTCCGGGAGATCTGGCGGTAGCCCGCACCTCTTCCCTGCCTCCGGACAGCCGCTTCCCCACCGGTCATTACCACGGAATCACCGTCACCATTGATCCCGCTGCCGCGCCGGAGTGCCTTTCCTGTATTCTCAGCGATGTGGAAGTGCGGCCGGCCACCCTGATGGAAAAGCTGTGCCCCGGCAGGACGGTTTTCACCGCCCGGTCCTCCCGGCGGGTAAAGCACGTGTTTTCTGAGTTGTACGCCGTCCCGGAGGACATCCGCAAGGGATATTTTAAGGTAAAGCTTCTGGAGCTTCTCCTATTTCTCAGCACCCTATCCCCGGAGGATGGGCAGACTCCCCACGGCTGCACCGCCGCACAGGTCACTCTGGCGGAGCAGGTCAAGGCCTGTCTGTTGGCAGAACCAGACCGGACCTTGACCCTCAAAAGCTTATCCCAGCAGTTCAACGTCTCCGAGGCGCAGATCAAAAGCAGCTTCACCGGAGTCTACGGTATGTCTCCGGCATCCTACGCCCGCTCACAGCGGATGCACGGCGCGGCGGCGCTGTTGCGGGAAACCGAGCGGACGGTGCTGGACATCGCCTGTCAGTTTGGCTATGACAATGCCAGCAAATTCGCCAGAGCCTTCCGGGATGTGATCGGCGTTTCTCCCCGGGAGTACCGGGCCGGTGCGGAATATGACAGCTGCGCGCCCCGATTGGGCGAAAAACCGGTTTCCCTCTCGGATGCTGACGTGGAAAGGCGGATTTGACCGCAATCATACAGGAGCGGAAGTCTGACATGGACTTCCGCTTCTTCTGTTCAGGATTATTTTGCCACATTCACTGTTTTGGAGCCGTACCCGACGTTTTGGAGCGGATACGGCTCCAAGCTTTTGATAAGATACAGTCACAGGGGTCAAGCTTCACTTTTCCTTCCCCAGCAGTTAAGGTTATCTAACCACAATCATCACCGCACAGGCGGACGCTTCTCACACCGGCGTGCCGCTTGTGCCGTGAGAACCGCCGTTAGCAGTCCGAGCAAGCAAGGAGGTCACGGTATGTCTGAGGAAAATCTGGTGCGGCAATGCGCACCGACTCTGGCCGGGATCAAAACCGGCACCATCTTCCCCGCGCCGTTCACCTCTCTGTCAGAGCTGACGGCGGAGATCAGGGAGTTGAATCGAATTCTGGTCCCAAAGGGCCTGCGGCTGCTGCCTCTGCGCTATCAGGGCCACACCGCGCTGCTGTACCTCTACCGTCCCGCTGAGCTGCGGGTGGACCTGAAGGACCAGTTGGCGGAAGCACTGCTGGCAGATGCCGGGTATTCCGGTAAAAGCAGTGAGCAGTGCGTGGCCTATCTGGCCAAGCGCTTCCGCTCCGGGGGCGAATTTCCCCACGAGGTAGGGCTGTTTCTCAGCTATCCGCCTCAGGATGTGCGGGGCTTCATCGAAAATCACGCCGTCAATTACAAGTGCGCCGGTCTCTGGAAGGTTTACGGTGACGAGGCGCTGGCCCGGCGGTTGTTTGATAAGTTCCGCAAATGCACCGATATCTACTGCGCCCTCTGGCGTGCCGGTTCCGGCATTGACCAGTTGGCCGTCGCAGTCTGATATACCAACGGTCAATGACCGATCCCGCAAGAAAGGAGATTTTTACGATGAAGAAAACCGCAGTGATTTATTGGAGCGGCACCGGCAACACCAAGCAGATGGCGGAGGCCGTTCTGGAGGGCATGAAGAGTGCCGGAGCCGAAGCCGCCCTGTTAGAAGCCGCACAGGTGGACGCTTCCACCTTCAGCGGCGTGGATGCCGTGGCCTTCGGATGCCCCGCTATGGGTTCTGAGGTACTGGAGGAAATGGAGTTTGAGCCTATGTTCTCCGCCTGCAAGAGCCACTTAAGCGGCAAGAAGGTGGCGCTGTTCGGCTCCTACGGCTGGGGCGACGGCGAATGGATGCGGTCCTGGGAAAAGGACTGTGATGACGCCGGAATCAACTTGGTCTGTGAAAGCATCATCTGTCAGGAAGCCCCTGACGGCGATACACTGGAAGCCTGCCGCGCCATGGGCAAGCTGCTGGCGGAATGAACCTTCAACACACCTCTATTTTTATATCTTTCCTTATTTCCTAATCTTTCCTGAAACCTTATCTTCCTATTTTTATCTTTCCTATCTTTCCTTTTTCCCCGCCGGAGATCCGCAGGTCTCCGCCGCACTCCGGACCGGATGGGGCCGGTCCGGAGTGCAAATGCCATTTTGTCTTAATCGAAAAACAGGCCGGGACTGCTGACAGCGTCCCGGTCTGTTCCCGTTCAATTATCTCATATTCGCTATGCCAGTTCAAAGTATAGCTGATATTTGCACAAAACATTTTTTGCTGACCCTGCCGATTTTCTGCGGTTTTTCCAAAAATAATTTTCCCCGTTGACAGGGACGGTCAACAGTGCTACGCTATGCCCATCGAAAACGGAACCCGAACACCGGGGACGGAAAGGAGACGCACCAACATGATTGTAACTCGCTTTGGTATGATGATGTGCATGATGGACATGGGGATGATGACCATGCCCAAGCCTTTGTGCGCCTCCGCGAAAAACCTCTCCTGTGTGTAACAGTTATGCTGTTCAGAAGGGCGGAAAGCGGCGACGCTTTCCGCCCTCTTTATTTTCGCAGCAACGAAAGAAGGATATTATGATCAAGCTGGAACATATCAGCAAGACCTTTGGAGATACCGGCGATGGGGTCCACGCCGTCAAGGACGTCTCCCTTGAAATCGGAGACGGCGAGATCTTCGGCATTATCGGCTTCTCCGGTGCGGGAAAGTCCACGCTGGTCCGCTGCATCAACCTTTTAGAGCGGCCTACCAGCGGCAGCATCACCGTCAACGGTCAGAAGCTGACTTGGATGGAGAAGCAGGCGGACGGCAAGTCCTGTATGCGTACCGTCTCCCCCCAAGAGCTGCGGCAGGCCCGGAAAAAGATCAGCATGATCTTTCAGGGCTTCAACCTGCTGATGCAGCGGACCTGTCTGAAAAATGTCTGCTTCCCCATGGAGCTTTCCGGTGTACCCAAGGCTCAGGCCGAGAAAAAGGCGCTGGAACTGCTGGATCTGGTGGGTCTGAAGGAAAAGGCAAGTGCCTATCCCGCCCAGCTCTCCGGCGGTCAGAAGCAGCGGGTGGCCATCGCCCGGGCGCTGGCTACGGACCCGAAGGTGCTTCTCTGCGATGAGGCCACCTCCGCTCTGGACCCCACCACCACCAATTCCATCCTCGCGCTTTTGAAGGAGCTGAACCAAAAACTGGGGGTCACGGTGGTCATCATCACCCACCAGATGAGCGTTATCGAGGAGATCTGCACCCGCGTCGCCATTTTGGACGGCGGCGAGGTGGCCGAGGAAGGCCGGGTGGAGGACATCTTCGCCCATCCCGCCACCGACGCGGCCCGCCGTCTGGTGTATCCCGGCGGCGTCAGCGCTAAGCAGTACCCCGCAGGCACCCGGGCCGTCCGGGTCTCCTTCAACGGCGGCACGGTCTACGATCCCCTTATCGCCTCGCTGGCGATCGAGTGCGGCGTCAAAGTCAACATTCTGGGCGCTGACACCCGGAATATCGACGGCAAGGCCTTCGGCACCATGCTCCTGCTTTTGCCGGACGATCCCAACGAGGCTGCCAAGGCTCTGAGCTACATCCGTTCCCAACCCAATATCACCGCAGAGGAGGTGGAGTATCATGCTTGAGGTCATTTCTGCATTCTGGTCGGAATACGGCGGCATCCTGCTCACCGGCACCCGGGATACGCTGGTGATGGTGCTGATCTCCACCCTGTTCGCCTATCTGCTGGGATTGCCTCTGGGCGTTGCCCTCACCGTTACCCAGCCCCACGGCATCTGCCCCAGCAAAACCGTGAATCAGATCTTAGGCTGGATCGTCAACATCGGCCGCTCCGTGCCCTTTATCATCCTGATGGTGGCCATCATGCCCTTCACCAAGCTGGTGGTGGGTACCAAGATTGGCGTCAAGGGCGCCATCGTGCCTCTGGTGGTCTCCGCCGCCCCCTTCATCGCCCGCATGGTGGAAACCTCTCTGGCAGAGGTAGACGCCGGCGTGGTGGAGGCCGCTCAGTCCATGGGCGCGTCCACCTGCCAGATCATCCGGAAGGTCTATCTGCCGGAGGCCAAGCCCTCTCTGGTATTAGGCGGAGCCATTTCCATCGTAACTATTTTGGGCTACACCGCCATTGCCGGTACCGTAGGCGCCGGCGGTCTGGGCGATATCGCCGTGCGGTACGGTCACCAGCGGTTCATCACCTCGGTGATGTGGGTAACGGTGGTCATCCTGATCATCATGGTGCAGATTGTTCAGTCCCTGTTCGGCTGGCTGTCCAAGAAGATCGACAAACGGCTGGATACCGGCGCAGGCAAACTCACCGCCTTCGACCTGCTCTCCCGTCTGGCCCACACCAAGTAAGTCCCCCGCATTTCATTTGTTTTCATCGCCTGTCCCCCTATGTGCACAAGGGTATTCCGGCAAGCGCTTGAAATATAAAATTCATCAATTCTGATATTCATTGGAGGAAAAGAACATGAAAAACAAGATTTTTGCCACTCTGCTGGCCCTGACGCTGGCCCTGTCCCTCACCGCCTGCGGCAGCAAGTCCGATGACTCTGCCAAGGCCGACACCACCGATGACGCGCAGACCGAGCAGCCTGCGGAGCCCCAGGAGACCGTCACTCTGAACGTAGCTGCCTCTCCCACCCCCCACGCCGAGATCCTGAAGCAGTGCGTACCCATTCTGGCCGAGCAGGGCATCGACCTGCAGATCCACGAGTACAGCGACTATGTGGTGCCCAATACCGCCGTGGAGGACGGCGATGAGGACGCCAACTACTTCCAGCACGTCCCTTATCTGGATGACTTCAACACCACCCGCGGCACCCATCTGGTGAGCGTCACCGGCGTCCACATCGAGCCCATGGGCATCTACGCCGGCAAGTCCGACTCTCTGGACAACCTGCCTGACGGCGCATCCGTGGCCGTCCCCAATGATGCCACCAACGAAGGCCGTGCCCTTCTGCTGCTGGAAGCTCAGGGTCTCATCAAGCTGGCTGACGACTCCAACCTCTCCTCTACCCCCAAGGACATCGTGGAGAATCCCAAGAACCTGACCTTCACCGAGGTGGAAGCCGCTACCATCCCCAGCATCGCCAGCGAGGTGGATCTCGCCGTCATCAACTCCAACTATGCGCTGGGCGCCGGTCTGAACCCCGTTGAGGACGCTCTGGCTCTGGAATCCTCCGACTCCCCCTATGTGAACGTGCTGGTCTGCAAAGAGGGCAACGAGAACAACGCCGCCATCCAGGCTCTGGCCGAGGCCCTGCACTCCGATGCCGTGAAGAACTACATCGCCGAAAACTTTGACGGTGCCGTCATCGCCGTTGACTAAATCTTCCAGCCTATATCATGAGGACCTCCGGCTCTGCCGGGGGTCCTCAGCGTATTACGCATTTTTCGCTGCCTTGCTCCGGCAAAAACGTAGAATCTCCCTTCGCAGGGAAGGGGGTATTTGCTGAGGACACCTTTGCGGGTTTCCTTTCGTTTTTCAACACGAACCGCCGCTAGCGGGCTACGAGGCTCGAACTCGCTTCCCGGCATCCCACGAATTGCGTTCCGCAATTCGCAGAAACCCTGCCTCACCTCTGTTTGAAATGCGCTTCGCGCATGGGTGTCGGTATCGAGTTCTTTTCGTCTGACAAAAAATCAGGGCATCCAAATCGGATGTCCTGATTTACTCTGGAGCGGGCTACGAGGCTCGAACCCGCTTCCCGGCATCCCGCGAATTGCGTTCCGCAATTCGCAGGAACCCTACCTCACCTCTGATTAAAATGCACTTCGCGCATGAGTGTCGGTATCGAGTTCTTTTCGTCTAATAAAAAAATCAGGGCATCCAAATCGGATGTCCTGATTTACTCTGCCTTGTGTTGACGAAAAAGATGCAGGGTGAAAGTCTTGTGTTACAACGGTTTTTAAATTTTAAGTTGTACATTCCAGTCTCATTGAAAAGTCCACTTGCACATTCAAAACAGACCTATACTGAATCTTTACCTCTGCAGCAATTTATGAAGAACCTCTGCAGATTCACAGGAATATAAAGATAAAAACCGAATCAGTAGACTAAGAAAGCAGAGGGCAGCACCACTACTCCCCTTTGCAGGTGATAGGATACCATGGGCGTTTTCATTACGCAGATTTGGTCCACCTCGCTCATCCAGAAGGGTTTCAAATGTGAAAAGGACATTTTCATCGTAAGATTCTCTAAGATTTTCTGCATTTAATAGCTGTGATAGTGGTTTAAATTCTTCTGTCCCATCTTCTTTCAAATATGTAATTGGGTCTCCACACATCTTTGCCAAGTTTCTAATTATATTTTCAGTCTGCGGGAGGAGAATATGCATTGCTGCATACACTTCGTTATTCAACCCCATACTCAATCCCAGTTTAATTATTTCTTTTCTGTCATCTGGGATAATAGCATTATTGTCAATCAAAAAATCCAGATCGCCAGTTTCAATGCCGCCTTGCTTTTGAATGTAGCTATAGGCGATTCTAAGTGAAATTGATTCTCCCAAATTCCTGCAGTCTGTCACATAAGCTACCATGTGTTCATGAAACAAATTAGGATCCTTTTCGGGTTCATGAAAATCTAATGGGGGAATAATTTTTATGACTCGCCCCTCTTCATCCATTATCCGCTTAGACAACAGGTTCAAAAACATATTTTTTCGTCGGTCTTCCAAAACGCCTCGCCGTACATCTGCAATGTTATAAATTAGGGCTATTCTCCCGTATTCTACAATCATCTCCTGACGGGAAAGTCCATGGAAAAGCCTATCCAACTGGCTGCGAATAGGGGTAAGATCATACTTAATGGGAATGGATGACATTGTATGCAATCCCGCGTGTTGTAATTCTTCAATTTTTTCGTGTAAATCAAGACGTTTTTCACGATCTAGTCTACTGTCATACAGCCTGTACGCACATAGCAGCATTTGAATTGCCTGGTAAGGATGTCTTGCCGACTCTGTTGCTATTTTTTCGTAGTACCTTGCCAACTCTAATTGCAATGGGTGAATCTCACCTTGCCGCTTTAGCTTTTTGAGCAATTCACACTGAATGGCAACAGAATATCTAACAATAGGTTCGGTTGTGGCATCCACTATGGATTTATCAAAAATTTTTCGACACGAGATAAGATACTGATTTTGTTTCTCTTCCGATATATACGGCACAGCTATTTCTATCAACTTTAATGGCAAAAAACTACCATTGCAATTCTCCATTTTCTGTATTGCCGAATCGATCTGTTGAAGCACGGTTGAAAAGCTATTATTTTTAATTTTAGGCTTTAGGGCAATCTGAAAAGCCCTTCTGACTGCATGATAACAAACAACCCATTCATTCGGATCAAAAGATTCATTAAACAACCGCAGATTTTCTTCCACCGCCGTTTGCGCGAATGGTTGCTCACATGTCCTGACCCATATAATGTCTGAGAGCTGTGCCTTGACCCAGGCTGATGTAAAGTGGGGAAGAGTCTCCTTCAAGGTTTCGATACCACTATCATCTAAGTCCTCCATTGCAAAGGTTCTTCGTCCATCAGCCATAACAGCTTGAGGAACATAGTTGTCATTCTCGTCGCTGTAGCCCATGGAGAGGGCTCCACTAAGAACATTAAGGGCTTTCTTATCCTCTTCCTCTTTGGCATTCTCGCTGGCGATTTCGAAGTATCGAACAGCAGAAAACTGAATGTCCCCCGTGCCCTGGTCAAATTCATCCAAACACTTTATAACAAATTGAGACAGCATCTTTACCCCTCCCATGCAATTGGCATCTGCGTTACCTTGCAATTATATTTTATCACAAGAGCAACACTTACGCAAAAATGATAGTATTTCCTTCTTTCTCAAACAAGAATAGCCAGGGGAATGACGTAAAACCGTCATTCCCCTGGCTACTCTTGTTATTTCAGTCGGATAATCTGCTTATAGAGCATTACGAACTCTTTCGCTACCACCATGTTTTCGTGGTAGTGTCCGAAAAACCAGTATTGGAATCGGCATCGCTCTCGAACCTCATCGAGAAAGTCTGTCAGGGCATCCCGTTGGAACAACCCGCCGCTGAATGTGTCTTGAATGCTGCTGGGGCAGCAGTGGGTGATGATGTAGTCTACATTCCAGCCAGCCTTGTCCAGCGTTTCTCGCGCGGTCTGGTATTCCGCATCGTCGGGCAGTTCCTCTTTCCACCAGGAGTGGTGATCGACACGGAACAGCGCTCCTGCGGCATTAAGCTGCCGGAGCTTTCGTTCAAAGTTCGGATCGTCCGGCTCTAAAATGCCGTCTTGGATATCGTGACTGCTTGCGCCACCCATTGTGAAGATCCGCTTTCCGCTGATCTCATAAAGCTGTCCCCGCATCAGGTGCAGGACGCTGGGGCGAATCACCTGTACGAGTCCGCCGTGCCACTGATTGATCGGGTAACTGCAGAGCAGGTCGAAATTTTCGTGATTCCCACTCACAAACAGCGTCGTGAACGGCCTGTTTTCCAACCAGTCCAGCCATTGCTGTTCGGTATTGCTGCCATCCCAGATGCCGCCGAAGTCGCCGCAAATGACCAGGTAATCTGCTTTCGTCAGCTGCACCTGCTCATAAAAGGCCGCGGGGCGAAGTCTGCTGAAATCACCATGTGTATCGCCAGTCATAAAAATTGCCATATTCTTTACTCCATTTCTTCTTATAATTCTTGTTCCATCACCATCTCCGAATCCCGGAAGTGGATGCGAATAGTCTCCTCGTCCTCTACCGTGATCTTCTGGATGATCTGACGGACGAACTCATCGTCGAACTCCGTGTAGCCCGCGCTGCACTCCATGATGCTGTCCCACATTTGCTGATGGCGGGCGGCCTGTTCCTCCAAGCTGACTTCCATCTGTTGGGTGTCCAGGATCTGTGCTTTGAGGGATTCTTTCTCGTCCGTCAGGGCCTTCATTTTGGCATTCAGTTCGGCATCGCCCATGTTCTCCAGCAGCCGGTCCAGCAGATCGCTTTGCTCCCGACTCACCGCTTCCAGGTGTTTCTTCAGTTCCAGCAGCTTTGCGCCAGCCTGCGATAATGCCTGCTTGGCTTCCTCTGCCATCGCCAGTACATCGGGGCAGACCTCCTGCCGGATGGCGGCAAACTCGTTCATGGCGGCGAGGATTGCACTGTGGAGCTTGCTCTCATCCAGTGTCGGGGAGTTGTGACAGTATTTCGTGCCGAACTCCAATCTGGACACGCAGCGCCATACGATCCGCTTTTTCCCGTTTCTTGCCCAAGTCACTCGTTTGTACGGGGAACCGCACTCACCGCATACCAGCAGTTCTGTCAGGGCGTATTTACCGGAGTATTTCCCCAGCTCTGTTTTGCCACTCTTTTGCAGCACTTTGCGCTTGCTGGAGCGACGCGTCATCTCGTTTCTCACCTGATCGAACACCTCTCTGGAGATGATGGCAGGATGGTTGTTCTCCACATAGTACATGGCGCGCTCGCCCTGGTTTTTCTTCACCTTCTTGGAGATGCAGTCCGTGATATAGGTCTTTTGCAGCAAGGCGTCTCCGATGTATTTTTCATTCGTCAGGATGTTGTGGATGATGGCAGGCGACCAGGAGTCTACCCCCTGTGCGGTCGGGACCTTGTCCTCGTCTAATTCTCGCTTGATCTGCCCCAGCGTACAGCCATCCAGATACCGGTGATAAATCCGCTTGATGACCTCGGCTTCCTCCGGGACGATCTCCGGCTGTCCATCTGCGCCCCTGCGGTATCCCAGCATCTTTTTGTATTGGAAGGTCACTTTTCCGGCTTCCGCGCTTTTTGCTTTGCCCCAAGCGACATTCTTGCTCAGGGATTCGGATTCCGCCTGGGCGAAACCGCTGAACAGGGTGATCAGGAACTCGCTGGATTCCGTCAGCGTATTGATGTTCTCTTTTTCGAAGTACACACCGATGCCGTTGGCTTTTAGCAGGCGCACTGTTTCCAAGCAGTCCACGGTGTTTCTGGCGAAGCGGGAGAGAGATTTTGTGATGATGAGGTCGATATGGCCTCGTTTGCAGGCAGTGATCATCTTTTTGAACTCTGTTCGCTTTTTGAGACTGGTACCCGTGATGCCCTCGTCGGCATAGATCCCCGCCATTTCCCAATCCGGACTGTCCTCGATTTTCTGTGTGTAGTAGGACTTTTGGGCTTCATAGCTGTTGAGCTGTTCTTCACTGTCGGTAGATACCCGGCAGTAGGCCGCCACCCGCTTTTTCCCATTATGGGTGCTGTGAATGGCTCCCTGCGTTTTTGTAGCGGGAATCACCCGCACCCGCCTATCTAAAATCGTTGTCGCTTCCATGTATCATTCGTCCTTTCCTGCCTGATCTGTAAACTGAACTGTTATGATATGCTCCTGTGTGATCGTGATATAAGAAACCACCCGCCGAAAGTGATTCCAATCTGCTTTCGGTAGGTGGTCAAAATTTTCATATTCAGAAATTGGCTCCGGACAGCAATCGTATCGTGCAGCTACCCCTTGTAGAATCAGCGCCATCACCGCTTCTGGAGAGTCCGGCTGCTCTAAGCCACGGTTGATGGCATTGCTCAGTCGAATGACTTCCGCAGAGGGGGCATAAGCAGGCTGTTTGGGGTGTTCGTGTGCATAAATCTGTCGATTTGCCTCTGTCAGCACTGTATCCGTATCTGTGGTGATGGTACTGCCGCAGGACCCACATTTGAGGTGCAGCTCGCTGCTATCCAACCATTTACCGCCAATGCGGATGAGCTTTCCACCGCAGGTGCAGCGGAAATAGGGAGTCAGCCGCGCAATGGGGGATTTTCCCCCGCGAGGCTGCCGTAGGGCGTTCTTTTCTTCCGCTTTTTTCCGCGCCGCTTGGAAAGTATCCGCATCTACCGCCGCAGGAAAGCCATCCTTGCCAGTGTAGCGGGGATTTTCCAAAAGGCGTTTTACCTTGTGCTTGTCCCAAAGCGGCGCTTCCGGGCAATACGGGATATTCTGGTGATTCAAAGCATCCGCAACAGCTTGATAGGAAGTGCCGGCGATGTAGAGTGTAAAGGCCATGCGGATGGTCTGCTGTTCCTCCGGCACAATCACCAATGCGCCGTCACGAATCTGATACCCATATAAAATCTTTCGGTTTATCATCTTGCCGCCACCTCCAATTGTTCTGCCAGTTTTAAACCGCCATAAAGCCGGAAGCGGATGCGTGTCTGGGATTCTGCGATGACCTTTTCCACTAAGCTGTCGAACAAGTCCTCATCGAAGATGTTCATCTGTTCCGGCCCATTCTTTATGACATCTGTCATCTTGCGAATGGCATCCATGGTTTCATCCAAAGCCTCGTTTTCCGACAACCGGCGGCGTTCTCCCCGGAGCTGAGTCAGTTTGGCGCTGATGGCATTCATGCGGACGGCGCAGGCATCGGCATCCAGCAAGCCGTTAGCCCGCAGGGTGCTGATTTTATGGCTTTCTTCCGTTGCTTCCGCAATCGCCTTGTTAATCATCAGCATTTTGGGATTATTCTGCCGCAGGATGGTTTCCAAGGCGTTCAGCTGATCCATAGCTGGATTCAGGATCATATCCGCGTTCTCTTTGAGTTTCCGATACATCCGGATAAATGCCGCATGGATCTCCGTTTCTGGGATACGCCCCACGGGGCAGTCCGCAGCATTCCGGTCATGGGTTCGGCAGGCCCATGTCACCAAGCCTTTCGCAGTTTCTCGCCGGATAAATGGCGTCCCGCATTTCTCACAAATTATTTTTCTGGTAAGTGGATATTGACTTCTCGTTGGTTTCTTCCTTTTCGCTTTCTGCTGCAGAAGATTCTGCACTTTTTCAAACCGCTCACGCTCGATGATGGGCAAATGTGTATTTTCTACGTAATACTGCTCTTGCTCTCCGTGGTTGCGTTTTCTAAAAAAGGGAAAACCTTTTGTGAATTTCTTTTGCCCCAGTGCGTCCCCGATATATTTTTCATTGCGTAAAATGTACCGGATTCCATAAGCAGTCCACGGTTTGCGTGTGTTGGTATTTTCAATGCCCCTTCTTGTGAGTTGGTCTGCAATCCATTCCGCACTGCGGCCATTCAAATAGGCATCGAATATCCATTGTACCGTGGTCGCTTCCTCCGGGATGATTTCAAGGTTTTTCTTGTCTATGATCCGATAGCCGTAAGGTGCCGAGCAGGTGATAAATTCCCCTCTTTCCATTCTTCGCTGATAACTTATTTTCTGATTAGCCGAGATGGAAATGGATTCCTGCTGGGCCAGAGAACCGGAAACGCTCACCATCAGTTCGGTGGTGAGCGTTTTCGTGTCGATATTTTCTTTTTCAAATTGGACAGAGACACCCAGAGCGGACAGTTCCCGCAGAGTGGAGAGGCAATCCTTGGTATTTCGGGCGAAGCGGGATACGGACTTCACCAGAATGCGGTCGATCTTACCCTTCCGGCAATCCCGCATCATACGGTTGAAGTCCTCCCGTTTGTCCATCCGGGTACCGGTGAGTCCCTCGTCCGCGTATACGTCTACCAGCTCCCAGCCGTCATGCTGGGCGATCTCCTCCGTGTAGCTGCGGATCTGGGCGGCGTAGGAATGCAGCTGATCCTTGGAGTCCGAACTGACCCGGCAGTAGGCCGCCACCCGCATGTGTTCCGGTTGGAATGTCTGGGGCGCGATCATTTTTACATTTGCCATTTCATTCACTTCCTGTATCTTTTTTGGCAACACACAAGCTACCACACTATCCGCGGAATATCCAGCACTATTCCCGAACAGTCTGCGAGGCGTATTTTTCTCTGGCAAGTCCCTTGGCATAAGCCAGTTCCTTTGCTGTCAGAAAGCCCTTTTCGGATAAGTGTTCCAGCATCCGAACGGCCAGCCGGTACTGCAATTCCTTCTTGGCGTCGATCATGCGCACACCTCAAAATAGCTTTCCGGCTTTCGCTCCCGCAGAAACTTTGTTACTGCTCGTGAACTGCCTGTGACACGCATTTCCGGCAGGGCGTCCAGCATGGCTTTGTTGTATCGGTGTCCGCGGCCTGCGCGCTCATCCAGAATGGCAATGACGCAGGTGTCGGTCTCTGTGCGGATGGCCCGTCCAAAGCCCTGACGCAGCTTAATCTGCATCTCAGGCACGGCCACATTCTGAATAAACTGGCGAAGGGATGCGTATTCCTCCCGCTCTTTTTCCTTCAGTGCGTCCGGATAGGCGAAAGGCAGGCGGGGGATCACCAGCAGGGATACGCAGTCGCCGGGGAAATCAAAGCCTTCCCATGCAGCGCCTGTGGCCAGCAGCACAGCCCCCGGCGTTTGCCGAAACCGCTCCGTCATGTGCATGGCGTTTCTGCCCAGGGTAAATAACGGGAAGCTGAGTTCCCGCTCCCGCAGCCTATCCTTTACTGCTGACATGGCGGCGTAGGAGGTGAACAGCACCAGCGCATGGCCCCAGGCCGCGCGGATGAGTTCCGCGATTTCATCTGCCAATTCATCATAGTACGTTTCCGAGCTTTGACTCGGTGGAAGCTGCGGCAAGTACAGCAGGCAATTCTGCTTATAGTCAAAAGGAGAAAGTGAAACAGACTCCGTTACGCGCCGCCCGTCCATCAGTCCAGTCTGCGAACGAAAACGGTGAAAGTCATCCCCCACAGCCAAAGTCCCAGAGGCCAGCACAAAAGCGTGTTCCGGCCTCCACAGGACCTGGCGCATCTGTTCTGTCAAATCTGAAACGGTGGCGCACAGCATGGTTCCGCCATCGCCGTCATCCGCTGTGTAGAGGATCATATTCGTTCTCGGACTGCTAAAGAGAGACACCGTGCCGCGCAGCTTTTCCAGCTGCCTGCGCCCCTGCGCCGACAGCAGCCTGCCGACCTGCTTCTCAATAACAAGAAGAGAGCGGCTGGGGATCGTCAGCAAATGAAGGTACGCATCCACGGGTTCGGTTTCCTCTCTGGGCTGCGTGAGCTGGCGGAGCAGCGGCCCCATCGTGCCTGCCAGCACATCTGCTGCCAGCAGATATCGTTCCGCGCAGAGCTGGTTGATCACGCTCTGGATGTCACCGGCAGTCAGCGTCATACCAAACATCTCCCGCGCCGCTTCCGGCAGTTTATGGGCCTCATCTACGATGATGACGCTATGCTCCGGGAAAATGGGGCGTTTCCCCTGACTGCGGTGGATGGCGTCCGCCAGCAAAAGATTATGGTTACAGATCTGGAACACATATCGATCCGCGTCGCAGCGTTTCAGAAAGCGCTTGTACCGACAGTCCTGATGGTCGCAGTCGCAGAACTGCGGAACGCAGACACGTTCCCAGTCATAACCGCTGAGATGGGGGACATTGTCCATGTCCAGCGTTCCTTTCAGCGCGCGAAGGGCGTCGGCGGCTGCCGGATCTTTCTTTTGAAAGTTCACCTGACGAAGCCGTCTTTGCAGGCGTTCGTCGCAAACATAATGGCCTTTGCCTTTGCGGATCACAGAGAGTAGTGGGCGGTCGATCTGTCTGTCTGCCAGCAGGGTGCAGGACAGCAGCGGAAGGTATTCTGTCTGCACGGCGTTCTGCAAGGCGATGCTGGAGGTGGAGATAATGATGGGCTTGTGCAGTGCCTCCGTGCCGGATCGGTTGGCCGCTGCGGCAGCTGCCAGATAAGCGTAGGTCTTGCCGATGCCGGTGCCTGCGTCGCACAGGGCGATGCCGCCGTTCAGCATGGTATCCAACATTCGGTGGCTGAGCTTGATCTGCTCGGAACGCTCCACCATGCCCTGGGCAGGCAGCAGGTCTTTGAAAATATGGTCGATCATGGCGTGGGCTTTCTGCCTGTTTGTATCATTTGTATTCATCCGTGGATTTCCCCTATCATGATAAAAAGTATTTTTGTCATTCGTTTCACCGTATTTGCAGCTCGCGCCCCGGTGGATAAAGGGAACAGTACGGACAGAAGGCGGCTACCTTCTCACGGGCGTATTCCTGGGGTCTCTACTGCTTTCAACCCCAGGGCAGCCCAGCCTCATCATGCTGGCCAGTGCTTTGTGTCTCATTATCAGCCCGAACAGAGTCAATGCCAGCCGACTTTGCCAAAGTCGGCCCGTCACAGGTTTTATCGCTCGCCGAAGATATCTCCTCCGGGTCATGGCGCACACTGCGCGAACGCTCATCCGTCCGGGCGGTTGCCCGTACTGCTGGTATGCACTTTTCAAGGAACAGCGAGGGATCTCCTTTTGGGTCCCTCACTGTCCTCCCGAAAAAGGCTACGGGTGAATACCCTTAATTTGAAAAATTCTCAAAATATTTTTTCAGATCCCGCAGAATACGGTCCCGGCGTTTGATGACCGCCCTCTGGGTAATTCCGATCCGCGCCGCGTAGTCTCTGGTGGATGCGCCGTCGAAGAACAATGCGTTGATCAACTCCCGATCCGCGTCATTCAGAGACAGCATGGCCAACAGCAACATCTCCTTTCGTTCCGCAAGGCTCTGTGCCTGCTCCCGTTCCAGTGCTTCTTCCTCCGCGCTTGGGGCTGTTTCCGCGCCGACATAGTCCGAAAGCAGGTCGTCCTCCGCCATCTGTTCCAGTGAGAGGAGTTTCCCGGAAAACTGTTCCTCCCGTACATACCGCTCCCGGCGGTCCGCCTGGGAGTAGGCCAGATACACATCCTCCGCCACTTCCACATCCACACCATCCACGGTGATGATATTGGCGATCACTTCACCAGCTTCGTTGTAAATGCGTCTATAATTGCGTTCTTCCTGCCATTTTTTCATTTTTCGTGACTCCAATCTCAGATTTTTTTGAAAGTTCTGAGATCGGGTCACGGGTATCTGGCGACATAGGGCTGCCAACGATGGAGCATACAAGTCCTTTCCGCCATTCAACAATGCGAAAAGGGCGCAAAAAAAGAGCCTTACGCATAGCTGAAAAGCTACTTGTAAGGCTCCTAACTCAATACTTCCCTCTTACGTCTGATTCGACGCTGGGTGGTTGGTGCGCTTGACGAAGTTATATATTGTTTTGTCTTTTCTTAATTCAGGCCCATGCCGTATCTCTGCAGAGAGTGGGCACGATAATCGACGGCTCGGTCCTGTGCCGCACGGTGATCCCCACCTGCATACCGCACCTTGGACACTTTGCGATAATATCAGCTGGTTCATCCCCTACCATGGCAAACAGCCGATATTGGGAAAGGGCCGCCCCCGCTGGGGCATCCGCGATCCGTCCCTTCTCGCAGATGGGACAGCGAAGGATCTTGCGTATTTCTTGTTCCATGGCGCCTCGCTTTCTCTGTTCTCTTTTTTGAGAACAGCTTCCTAAAATTTTTTCACAGCAGATGATGGTTCTCCAGCCGGATACGCATGGCTTGCTTGGAGACTTGAAAAATGTCGGCCATATCCGCGACCAATTGTTGGCGATCCCTGCCAGGTTGGAGCTGGTAAAAGCATCGCTTTACTTGGGGCAGCGGCATCAGAAGGATGGACCCCAGCAGATTCGCCTGCATTTCCAATGCGCTGTTCTGCGTTCTGACGATGTTTGTTCCTGTCATCATGGCTGCACTCTCGCCGGTTCCGCTGTACAGTCTCTTATGCAGCAGCCAGTGTGCCAGCTCATGAGCGCAGGTAAAGCGCAGTCGGCCTGTGGAGGCATCCTCTCTGCAGAGGGAGCTATCGATGAGTATGGTGCCGCCCTTGACCGCAATGACGGTATATCCTGGGATATCGTAATCATAGATAATGGCGCCGCCATCATCAAAAACCGT
Organism: Dysosmobacter segnis; assembly: GCF_014297285.1. GTDB lineage: Bacteria > Bacillota > Clostridia > Oscillospirales > Oscillospiraceae > Oscillibacter > Oscillibacter segnis. The sequence goes on along the minus strand of NZ_JACOQI010000019.1, from coordinate 7,659 downwards.
TTCGCCCAAGACACACCCGGTTTTCCGCAGGCACTGATATTCCAGCGTGATCCCCTGTGCTTCGATGATGTCCTCGATAGGGATCATTCTGGGAACGCCATAATAGAGATTCGGATCATAGGCGGTGATGACTTCGCGGGCGATCCCCTCCAGAGCCTGTTCCCTGTAATATGGTGTTCTCATGCCTTGGTATCACTGTCCTCTCCGGATGATCTCATGCGCCGGTTGATCCGGTCGATAAAATCCTGCCACTCCTGGTCGGTGGCGTCTGCCTCCCTGGCTGTGCGCAATGCAGCCCGGACGATGTCTCGATCCATGATGTAGTCCGGAAGGTCTGCGGATACCCGATTTTGCTTGGATTTTGCCGCAAGGTCAAGCAACCATTCCCGTTCTGGCTTGTCCAACTGCAGCAGCAGGGCCATCCGTTCCAGATATTCCTGCGAAGGAGCCGCACGGCGGTCATTCTCAATGTTGCTCATATAGACCGGCGACAGGTCCAGCTTTGCCGCCATGCCTCGGAGCGTCAGGCCGCGCGCTATACGCTTCTCCCGAAGGAAGCTGCCAAAGGTCTGTTCCACGCATTTCACCTCCTCGTGCGTTCTCTCGATTGGGAACAGTGCCAGTATAGCAAACATTTGTTCGATTAGCAAGTCAAGAAGGCAGAGGTGTTCCCCGCAAGGAACACCTCTGCCGGATCACTGCAGCCATGCGGCCATGCCGCGCATTTCGTCCAGCACCTCTGCAGGGCCGAGGATTTGGATCTTGCCGCAGAAGGTGAACACCCATGCAAAAAACGGTGGACTGGGTGCTACCTCCACGATGGCCTTGAAGTGGCCGTCATCTGCTGTCACCGTTGAGACTTCTTCGCCAAAGCGGTCTATCACGCTGCGCATAACCTCGTTATCGCACAGCAGTTCCACCGTACACAGATTGTCCGGGTACATTCCGAATATTTTCCGCACATACTCAGCCGGGTCGAAGTCCGGCATACAAACAGCCGCCTGGTCGGATGATTCCACAGCCACCATTCGATCCACCCGGAACTGTGCCAGCTTCCCGTGCTTTTCCGACCAGCCCACTGTGTAATAACAATCCCGGCTCCAGATAAGGGCATACGGGCTGAACTGATAGCGGTAGCCGTTATGCTTGAGTATCTTTTCTTTCTGCGGGGTGTATTCGTAATACTGAAAGGTGATCTGCCGTTTTTCCTGAATGGCGTTATGGATCTCATCCACGCTGTAATAAATACACTCATTCTCCGGTTTGGCGGTACCTTCCATATAGATATGCCGATCTAACTGGCGGGCATGAGATTCACTGGTGAGCTTACCCAGCTTTTCAATAAGCCGTTCGCTTTTCTTGGCCGTAATAAAGCGGGAGGATTCTACCGCGTCCACCAGTAGCTTCAACTCCGGCAGTTCAAACCGCCTCTCGCCCACGAAGTATCGATTCTGGGTGCTTTTGACGCAGACGATGTCCATGCCGTTGCTTTGCAAGACTTCAATAGCGGAATATACGCTCTTGCGCCCTGCCTGAATGCCATGTTCCCGCCAGAAGGCAAGAATATCCGCTACGGAAGCCGGATGCTGATCATCCGTATGCTCATACAGATACCGCTGTAAAAGCAGCAGACCATATTGGGATTCATTTTTCATGTAGCAGCCCTCCATTCAAATGAGAAAAGGCGCGGCGGCAATGTGTAACCGTCAAACGCAGCAGCGGATGAAAGATTTTCCGCGAAAAAGAGAGAATACCCCTTATAGAGCGTAGAGTTCACGCACTATGCGTGTACTCTACGCAAAAAATGGAGGAGCGCTGGCGGTAGAGGCTGAGAAAGAGGCTTCATTTGATTTCCTGTTCCAGCATATCGAATTCAGGTGTGGAGAAGAACTCGCCGAGGGTAATGTCAAGACCATCACAAAGCTTCTTAATCGTCACGACGCCCGGATTTTTGCTTTCATCATTAAGGATACTCTTGATGGTTGCCTGAGGAACAGCAGATAGATTTGCTAACCCATTCGGCGTAATTTTTCGTTCTGCGCAAAGTTGGCGGATGCGAAGTGCAACAGTTTCCCGAGTATCCATAGTGTAAACCTCCATGACGATTTATCACTATGGTAAATTATTTGAGAAAAGGTTATTAGTGATACTTCACTAATTGAAAAATATGTGCTAATATAGTGATATAGCACTATATTGCCCATGTGGCCGGCACCTGGCTTACAATTTATCCACCGATAAATTGGGAGGTCAGCACATGGAATACGGTTATGCAAGAGTTTCTACCAAGGAGCAGAATGAACTGCGTCAGCTCATCGCCCTGCGGGAATTCGGGTTAACGGACCGGGCGATTTTTGTGGACAAGCAGTCTGGCAAGGATTTTGACCGCCGCAGCTACCAGCGGCTGCTGCGCAAACTGAAAGACGGCGACACACTTGTGATCAAGAGCATCGACCGTCTCGGAAGAAACTATGAAGAGATCCTGGAGCAATGGCGCATTATCACCAAGGAGAAGAGTGCGGCCATTGTCGTGCTGGATATGCCTCTGCTTGACACACGGCGGAACCGGGATCTCACCGGAACGCTGATCGCGGACATCGTGCTGCAGCTGCTATCCTATGTGGCGCAGACAGAGCGCGAATTCATTCACCAGCGGCAGGCGGAAGGGATCGCCGCAGCGAAGGCGCGTGGCGTGAAATTTGGCAGGCCCCGCAAGGTGCTGCCGGAAGGGTTTGGCGAAGTCAAAGCACGTTGGGAGCGCGGCGAGCTGTCCGCACGGGCAGCAGGAAAACTGCTGGGCGTCACCCACCGGAGCTTTTTGCTCTGGGCTCAGGATGACGTGTGTAAAGAAAATGTTAAGAAAACGTAAAAAGTATAAAGGGCTGGATAAAAAAGTACGCTTTTTTAGTCGGTTTTAAGCTGTTATCCTATTGATATTCTATTAGAGGAGTGCTATGGTTAAGGTGCAGGTTTTGTGTATATCGCTGTGGTCGGCAACCTGTACATTTTTATCCACTGTGCCAGATACACAATGCGCAATAAAAGACCCTTCCGCCTGTATTGCAGGCGGACAAGTATTCTGCGGGAGGTGAGCAGCGATCCATCCGTCTCTGTACGATTTCTGCGCCGGGCATGAACAAGCTCACCTGCTGGCACAATGGGACGATGAACGCAATGCGCCGCTCACGCCGAAGGATGTGACCTACGGAAGCCATCAAAAGGTATGGTGGCGATGCCCCCAAGGCCATTCCTACCGTTCCGAAGTCAGAATCCGCGCGCGGGGAACGGGCTGTCCCGTCTGCGCTGGCCGCATCGTTCTGCCGGAGGAAAACTCTCTGGCGGCAAAATTCCCTGACCTGCTTTCGGAGTGGGACACGGAAAAGAATTCTCCGCTGCTGCCGACGCAGGTCATGCCGGGAGCACACCGGAAGGTCTGGTGGAGGTGTCCGAAAGGACATAGCTGGCAGGCGAGCGTTGCCAGCCGCATCACATCAAACGCAGGCTGTCCGTTCTGCGCGGGACAAAAGGTCCTGTCCGGATTCAATGATCTCGCTTCGCTGCATCCGCAGCTTGCTGAACAGTGGGATCGGAAAAAGAACGGTGCGCTGACGCCGGAGGCGGTGAGCGCATATTCCAATCGCCGCGTGTGGTGGCTCTGTGACAGAGGACATTCCTTCTGTGCGGTCATTGCCCACCGTGTGAACAGGGGGAGCGATTGTCCATATTGCACCAACCGCAAGGTCCTGCCGGGATTTAATGATCTGGAGACCAAGGAGCCGGTGATCGCATCGCAGTGGCATCCGACCCTTAACGGCAGTTTCACGCCACAGCAGGTGACGCCCGGCAGCAGCCGGAGGGCCTGGTGGCTGTGTGAAAACGGCCACGCGTGGAAATCGGTTATCAGCAGCCGTACAGGAAAGCAGCGCTGCGGCTGCCCCGTCTGCGCAGGCAGGCCGCTGAGCCAATGTACGGCGATTCTAACTGAACAATCGGCCAGACCGCCGAATCTCGGCGCGGCCATGGACGTTGTGCGCCGCAGGCTGGGGGACAGTAGAGCTGATTCCCTTGCCATGCGGAGCGACGTATATTCCCCGTGCCAACCGGAAACGTTTTCGAATGATTCCGGTTCACATAATTACCCCAAAAATCTTATAGGAGGGAAGCTATGAAACACATAACAAGCAAGCTCTTGTCTCTGCTGCTGACGCTGGCCATGCTCCTGAGCATGATCCCCGCGGCGTATGCAGAGGGGACAGAGGGCACGACCGAGGGTAGTACCTCAACCGAAAAAGTCGTCGCCGAGGTCGGCGAGACGACCGCCACGACCGAAACGCTCAACGACAGCACGACCGTGACGAGTTCGAACGCGGCAACGGCGGTTGGCGACGGCAGCGAAAACAATCCCTACACCCTCGAACAGCTGAGCAAAATGACCCGCGATCAGTACATCACCGCGCAGAAAGCGCTCGGTGGCACGATGTACGTCACCGTCGGCGACTACCGCTATGACAAAAACGGCGTACTCGGCAACGGTAAGAGAGACGACACGACGGGGCAGATTGAGGATCGCAACGTCCTGAACGGCTACAACTCCAACGGCTATCTGGGCGAGAAGAACGACGGTGCGAACGGCAAGAACATCGTCTTTGTCGGCGGCAAGATCACCAGCGGCGCGACCGGCTACACCAGCATCGACAACATCGGCACGTCCCTGCTGCTGGCTGTCCCCGCCTACACCAACGTGACCTTTAAGGGCACCACGTTCAATAACGTCATGAGCTTCAACTACCAGCTCTACACCGGCCCGTGGAGCCAGCTGGGCGAGCTGAAGTTCGACGGCTGCACCTTCAACGGCATCATCGTCGGTGCGATCGCCGCGCAGACGCTGACCTTCAACGGCTGCACGTTCAATAATTACGAAAACACGGATTCTGCGAACAACTCCAACCCGACGTGGATCCGTCCCGCCTACGGCAACTGGAAGAAGGACGACAACGAGGGGCAGGGTGACAACTTCAAGTCTCTGACCACCATCAACTTCACCGGCAACACCGTCACCAGCACCCGCCCGGTGAAGTTTGAGTACATTTCGCAGTGGGACATCACGAGCACTGTTACTGCGACCAGCAACACATTTGATATCACAGCACAGCCTGGCGATACCAGCATCAAGAATGTTGGTCTGTATCTCGGCGCTCACACGGATAAAAACGAGTTCCATCTTGTGGCGGATAACAACACCAAGTCGAAAGGCACCGCCGCGCTCTACACGATTCCCAAAGGAACAACATCCCTGCCCGCCGGCTCGACGGTGAAGGACAGCAGCGGCAATGAGATCGAACTCACCGATGCGCTTGCGTGGAAGGGCACAAAGGACGATGTTCTTACGCTGAAAACCGAATGCGAAGCAAAGATTGGCGATGCGTATTACGCCACCCTCGCCGACGCCTTTGCGGCCGCAGACAAAACCGGCGACACCGTGATCGAGCTGCTGGATGACATCAATATGACCGGTAAGAACTGGACGCCGGTGGGTGTGGATGGATACCATGGTCAGGGCGTCATCACCCTGAACGGCAACGGCAAGACCATCACCGGCCTGAGCGCCCCCTTGTTTGCGGGCGGCTTTGCGGGCAAATCCGGCATTGTGATCAAGGATCTGACCATTGCTGGTGCGGATATCAACGACACAACGAATAATCAGGGAATCGGCGCATTTATCAACTGCGTGGATTCCATGACTCGAATCGAACTGGATAACTGCCATCTGAAGAACAGCAAAATTGTCAGCACCGGCGGCGCGCGCGTCGGCGGTCTGATTGGCTGGACATCCGGCTATAACAACCAGAACGACGGCCCGGTCGATACCAAGGTCACGCTTACAAACTGCTCCGTCGAGAATGTGACGATTGAGGCGAAGGGCTCTGTCGGCGGCCTGATCGGTCACGCCGGTGCGAATCCCGCCACCTACCACGACATCACCGACTGCACCGTGAGCGGCTGCACGCTGACGTCCACAAAGGATAGTGGCAACTATGTCGGCACGCTGGTCGGCACGGCGAACGTTGGGCAGATCACCGTTGACGCTGCTTCTTCTGCCAGCGGCAATACGCTGAAGCAGAACAGCAGTGCAAGTGAGGAAGCGTCCGACAAAATTCTTGGCCGCGACGCGGTCAACGATACCGGTCTTGTGATCGTTGACAACAAGGTCGTTGCCGCCGGTACTGCTTACGGCGATATTGTTAACAAGAACGCCAACGAAGTGCTTGTGGAGGTTTCGAAGGGTCATTGGGTGAAGCCGCACGAGGAGACGGTCGCTATGATCGGGGCAAAGCAGTACACCACCCTCCCCGACGCTATCACCGCCGCTGACGAAAACGCGACCGTCACGCTGCTGAAGGATGTGACCGTTACAAAGCCGATTGAAGTCACGAAGAGCATGACGCTTGATCTGAACGGTCATGTACTGACTGCTGCGACGGTATCGGATAGAAGTGAATCTAAGGATGAGAAAAACAGTGCGATTTGGGTCACTGCTAAAAATGTAAACTTGACCATCAACGGCATGACCGCAGGAAGCGGCATGAAGATGGGAGACACGCATAATACCGAATGGGAGACGAAAGTCTGGGGATTTGTTGACCTTCGCGAAGGTTCTGCCGGCTCTACAGTGACGATTAACGGCGGATCTTACACCGGAAGCACCTGCGCAAGCGACAACTACCACTACACTGCATTGTTTACGGTGGGCAGTGAGAGCAAGTTGGTCCTGAACAATGTCAGCGCCGAGACGGACGAGCGCGTTGTGAAGGCTTCCGGCTGTGGTGAGGTCATTGTCTCCGGCGGCACCTATAACATCACTGGTATCAATGCATTCTTGGGCGCTGCTTTTGAAACCAAGACCGCATCGTTCACCGACATGAAGCTGACCGCAAAATACGGCGGCTGCGTGCAGGTTGGAAGCAATGCAACATTGGAAAATTGCGAGATCAAAGTTACGGATATCAGAACTGGAGATGGCACGTACTTGAATTGTGCGGTGGCTGTTCAGTATGGCGGCACCGCCACTGTAAAGAGCGGCACCTATACCGCTCCGTATGCTGCCTATGTTTACAACTCCGGCGGTACGATCAACATTGAGAACGGTACATTTACCGGTGTTGTTCGCGCTGATGCTACAACTGACACAACAGCTGTTATCAATATCAAAAATGGCTCTTTCAATGGCGAAATTCAGAAGGGCGGCGGCCCGGGCAGCGAGACCATCTCCATCACCGGCGGCACGTTCAGCAGCGACCCGAGCGTTCACGTTGTGGGCAACGGCAACACCAACATCGTCAAGCGCGCTGGCAGCGAGGGCGCTTATACCTATACGGTTCTTGCAAAATCCGGCTTGACCTCCGGCGTGTATCTGACAAACCCCTCCGGCGCTCTGGCAAACAATTACTATGTGAGCAGCACCGCGAACGGTGTCTGGACGGTCAGCTACTCTGCGCCCAGCTCCGGCGGCGGTTCCAGCTCTTCCTCCAGACGCTATGATGTCTCCGCGCCCTCTGTCAAGCACGGCGATGTGACCGTCAGCCCCAAGAGCGCCTCCAAGGGCGATACCGTGACCATCACCGTCAAGCCCGACAGCGGCTATGAGCTGGACACCCTGAC
>NZ_JACOQI010000018.1 GCF_014297285.1 Dysosmobacter segnis | reverse complement strand
TTCGTCGTTTTTATGCCGTCTCGGAATTTGCCCCGTGCGGGCAGAATATCCCCTCGACGGGTACACACGCCACCCCAGCCCCTAACCGCGCACACAGCGGCTCACACGCCGAAACACGGCGGGTTCTCAGGGTCGATGGTGACGATGTTTCCGGCAACGGGATCATCGACCCCATCGACCCTTTTCAGGCAGATCAGACGGTCGCCGTTGCTCTTGCGGAAGGACACCGTAATGCCGTTTCTCCTTAGAGCGTCAACGCTTTTACGGATTCGGTGGGAGAAGCTGTTGGGGGTCAGTCCCTCCGCACTGGCAGGGTCGATCTTTTCCAACAGCGCCTTGGCAGGGGCGCTGATCTCCGGCTGCCGGCGCAGCAATTCAGAGAGAAGAAAAAGAATTCTCTCGTTGGGCTGCTCTTTCTGTTCGCAGTCATCTGACAGCAGCTTCCAGACATGATCCTCACCGTCGAACTCCAGCGCCAGTTCCCGGTAGGGGATGTCCCGCCCGGTGCAGTAGAGCGTGGCGGTGTTCTCTCTGCGCTTGCTCTTGCGGAGGACGAAGTTGCTGTCGGTGGCACCGCTGAGTCCGGTGGTGCCGGAGATCATGTTCATGGGGTCATCGTCATTCATCTTCCGCAGATGATGCACCAGCAGAATGGCGATGCGGTGCTTGTCCGCCAGCGCTTTCAGAACGCCGATGTCCCGATAGTCGCTGGCATAGGGATTCGCGTCATTGCCTGCTGTGCGGATGCGCTGGAGCGTGTCGATGACGATGAGCCGGGTCTGTGGATGCTCCTTCAGGAATTGCTCGATCTGTTCCACCAGCCCGTTGTGGAGCTGCTGGGACATGACGGCGAAGTGCAGCGTGGGCGGCGCGTCCTCCGTGAGATCAAAGAGGCGGCTCTGGATACGCTGGAAGCTGTCCTCCAGACAGAGGTACAGCACCTCGCATGGCCGTGTGGCGAACGTCCAGAGCGGTTTGCCTTGCGCGGCGCAGAGACACAGCCACAGCGCCAGCCACGATTTGCCGATCTTCGGCGCGCCTGCCAGCAGGTGCAGTCCCTGGGGCAGCAGATCGTCCACCACGAAGGAGACCGGTTCGTAAGCGGTGCTTTGCAGCGTGTCCGCGTCAATGGTTTGCAGTCGGTTCATAAAAAATACTCCTTTCCGGTTTGTCAATGTGGTATACTGATACTGTAAAGGAAGGGAGATGGTTTTTACATGGAAGAGTGGTTTTCGAGATTTTTCCAAGACTTGCAACTACAGCTCGGACTGCGTGACCCCAAGTTGACCGCTCCCGAAAAGAATATCTCCGGCATCTTTTTGGAAACAGATACCGGAGAGAACATCGATATTTTATTGGTTGGCAAGGATGGGCGTGTAGAAGAACTCAGGGGTCGAACGCCAGCGGAGGAACTGGTTCGGTTTACTTCTCTGGATTTTGCGGAATACCATGCCGTGATCCAGCGGCTCTGGACGGAGCATCCTCTGTTTTTGGAACGCATGGATGTTCCCTATTCGGACTATGAGGATTTTGAAAAACAGATCAGCGACTTGCCTGATTGGATCAAGAGGATCGATACCATATCCGCTTTTTATGCCTCTGAACATCTTCGGGACGCAATGGCAATGCAGGACAATGGTTCGCCGATTTTTCCGTCCGAGAAAGGTGCCGCAGTTCTTCGGGCACTGGACGAGCCGTGCAGGGCACAGCTGCGTATTCGAAATCTTCTGGAGATCGGGTTTGCCGATTATGAGCGCGCCGCGCAGTGGGAACGGTATGGAGCGTTGGAGGAGGCATACCCCGCGTTAATGCACCAGTTCTTTCCTTGCAGGCCGATGCCGTTCGGACACCGATTGCGGTATACGGTTGAAAATACCTTTGAGCTGTACCTGTTGGAATTGCAGCTTTATTTCCGCCAGAAGAAAAAGCGTATCGCACGGTGTGAGTGCTGCTGGCAGTATTTCATTCCGAAAACCTCTGCGGAAACGCACTACTGCGACCGTGTGATCGACGGACTATCCTGCAAGGCGCTGGGGCCAAAGCTCAAGGGCAAGGATGGTGCGGCATTGGATGAGGCACTGCGGATATACAATGTTCTGCGACATAGGATGGAAGAACGACGGAACCGTTATGAGGACGCTCCGCCAGACCAGCGGGATCGGCTGAAGCCTGTGAGCGACGCTCGCTATCAGGAATGGATCAGTGCAGCGGTCAAGGTCAGAGGGAGGTATCTCAAAGGAAAAATCTCCGCATCGGATTTCCTACGGGAAATCGATTCCTTTGGAGAACTGGAAACCTATGAGGTCGAGCAGGTGTCTCTGCCGGAGCCGGACAGCACAGCATGGCGTCGGCATATCAAGGGGAATCTGGACTTTGATCCAGCTATCAACTACCGAGGCTTCATGCATCTGGACTTGAGAGAGGAGAATGCGGAATGGAAGGTTTGGACGCCAGAGGAACAGGAGAATATCGCCCGCGGCGGGCATAGGAGCTTAAGGGAGAAGTATAAAAAGTAAGGACTGAGGGAGTAAAACTCCCTCAGTCCTTACTTTTTCAAAGATTTATAATATCAAATCTCCCACATGGTTTCATCTCCGCAGATATTACGAATCTTCAATCTAAGCGGTTTCTTTTCACTGCGGATAGCTCCGTCCCAGAACTCCTTGGTTTTCTCGCCGTTGCGGATGACATAACCCAGCTTGTCGATCTTGATCTCGCTGTCGGAGTGCCATGCGCCGTCAGCGGCGGTGCAGTCAAGGCTCAGATACTCGATCAGTTCCAGCCCCTCCTCGCTGATTTCAATGGGCTTGAAGGGCTTCTTGGGCGAGGCGTTCATGCGGGCTTTGTTGTTGAACTCCGTGATCTTTTGCAGCACGCGGTCGCTGACAAAGCTGTCGATCACCACCTGCCAGCCGCCGAAGAGGTCATCATGGACTTCTGTGCAATGGAACGATACCTCGTCCCCAATGGCCACATCGTCCAGCACCGTTTTCAGATCGCGCAGCTCAATCTCCACGGTGGTACTGTCATCCGCGGCGATAAAGCGGCGAATTTCGTCCTCGTCGGTGATGTCGATGTAATACACGATGACCTTTTTTACACTACTATCCAAGTCAGGGATGGCCTGATGGAGAATGCGGTTCATCAGCACCACATCCAGCAGCTTGGAGCTGCTGTCCATCAGGTTTGGCACATAGACAGGAATCATGCCCAGCTTGCTGTCAGAGATGGCTCCCTCCCAGAAGGAGTCCAAATCGTCCTCGTTTTTTAGACCGGGAATGAGGGACTTAATCTTATCCATCGTCTGAACGGGGTTGCGGTAAAGCTGTACGCCGTCCTTGATCTCCAGTACATCAAATTCCGCACCATCAGTAACGAGGCGGTCGCGGGCAGTCTGGATGGAGTTGAGCCCGATGTCGCAGTGGATAAAGCGCCGCCCCAGCTTGTTGGCAACGGCGGCAGTCACGCCGCTGCCGCCGAAGAAGTCAGCAACGAGCATACCTCTGTCGGAGGAAGCGTTGATGATGCGTTCAATCAACGCTTCCGGCTTTTGCGTGGCGTAGTCTGAACGCTCTACAGCTTGTGAATTTACAGGGTTAATATCCAGCCACATGGATTGTGCGGGCATACCAGGCAGTTCGTCAAGATAGACTTTGGAACGGATGCCGCCAGTCTTTGTAATATGGATTCTGCCTTCACGGTCTAAGCGCTCCATGGTTTCAAGCGGCATTCTCCAAAGCGAGCGATAGCCTTTATACTCGTAGTCGTAACCGCCGCCGGAAAGGCCTTTCGCGGTCAGATTTCCGCTGTCCCAGCGGCGACCATCGGGGTCAGTCCGGCTAAAGCGAGCAACATACGCATCATCATAGGGCTGATAGACCGTGTTAAAAATATAATCCGTCTGAGATTTCGTGTAGAAATAAATGCAGTCAAAGTTGTTGCCGTAAAACTCCGCATCACTGTGGGCGGTAGCGCGCTTCCAGATAATCTCGTTTCGGAAATTGTCTTCGCCAAAAATCTCGTCCATCAGGATCTTCACATAATGCCCGATGTGATAGTCCAGATGCACATAGATCGATGCCGTTTCGCTCATGACGCCTTTGATCGCCATGAGGTTTTCGTACATCCAGCTCAGGTACTTTTCTTTATCCCAGACATCGCCGTACATCTTTTCCTCAAAGGCTTTCAGCTCGTCCACATCCAGTTCCCGCTCCGCCTGCGCGATGGCCTCGGCAACCTTGGGATTGCGGCGGATATAGACCTTTTTGGCGTAGTCCGCGCCGCTGGCAAAGGGCGGGTCGATGTAGACCAAGTCAACCTGAACGCCCTGCTCTTTCAAATAGGCGCAGGCAGACACGCATTCGCCGCGAATGACCATGTTGCCATCGGTGTTCTCGCCCACGGTCTCCTGCTTCTCCATCTCGTACAGGGGCATTCCCCGCTGGAGCGTCATGGACAGCTCGTCCGCACCCTTGTAGCGCAGAATGCGGTTGAAATTGCCCAGCACCGCCTGCCCCTCCACGGGCTCGGGAATGAAGGGAATGTATTTAATGGGCATTATCCTTGTCCTCCATTCTCCATGTGGTGTATGAACTGTTCAAGTGACATTGCCATCCCCATGGAGGCAAAACATTCTCGAGCCAGTTGCTGGTTTTGTTCCGGAGTTAGTTGATTCAGTGCTTTAATACATTCAATCACTTTACACTTTGCATTCAGATATTTGTCATCAAAATCTACTGTAGGTCTGATATTCATTGTTTGTCCTCCCCTTGTTTTAATGTGATCAGGAGACGAATGATGTTGCCTGTTTGATACATAAGGTATTCCAGAAGTCTGTTGCTTGTGGCATCTCGATGCTTTGCGTAGTTGTTCATAAAGCTTGTATATGCTTGAAGCAATGTCTCAAAATTTCCACTTACTTCTTTAGGAACTCCTTGGCTTTTCAAATATGTCCCATATGTATTTTTGTAGTTTTCGAGTGACTTGTTGCCTCCAAAAAACTCTTGGAAAAAGTTTTCCAAGGTTTTGCGAAATTTGTCCGCAATATCGCTGGCGTTATCCGAAGTTGTTTCTGAATACTCTTTTAGAGCTTTTACAAATGCCTTGCGCGACTCAGAATAATCAGCTAACCAATCTAACGGCTCAGAAACAAGCGCATCATCCAATTCTTTTGCGCCTTTAGGGAAAATGAAATCACCATCACTATCTTTTACGATTTCAAAATCTATATGGCAGTCATTGAGTGCACCTTTTATGGCAGAAAAAACGGCAATTTTATCCGAATTTTTCCCTTTGTATGTATTGATGAATGCAACAAGCGTTGCCAAAAAATCGAGAAAGTTATCAGTATGTTTTTTGAGATATGGCCATACTTTTTGAAGTCCGACCAGTTCTTCGTCTAAACAAAAAGCCAACGGTTCTCGGTCAGAAGGGAGATAAGTTTCACCTATCATGTACGCAAAAGCAATTTCGTCTCGTTCGGTAAAGGAATATCGTTTTCCGGATCGCATAAAGACTTCTATACGTTTTATAAATAGATTCTTTTTTTGGTCGTCATTAAACGATAACCCAAGTGCCTGTCGATAATCAAGCCAATCCATTATTTATCTCTCCTCAAAAAATCCGCAGATTTTCTCATGTGTTTGTCTGATACGTTCCGCCTCTGGCAGAGTATCCTCCAAATAGAGATACTCAAACCGCGCGTAGCCGAACGCCTGATTGTTATAGCGGGAGAACTCCATTTCCATAAAAGTCCGCTTATCCTTGAACGCAGGGTCATTGGCATAAATACCGCCCTTGGTTTCCACGATAATGGCCTTGTGAATTTTACTATCCTTGCGCTGGAGAACGAGGAAATCCGGCGTGTACATTCCAATATATCGCCAGCCACCGTTCAGGCGCTGATAGCACTTGATCTTAAATTCTGTCATGGCACGGTCGCCGTTGTAGTAGACCTCCAAGCCAAGCCGCTCAACCTCATCGAAGGTCAGGACTTCTTTGAGGAAAGTCTGCTCAAAGCCGCTGTCTGTGTGATAGGGCAGATAGTGGAAGGTGCGGTCTTTTTGCGGATGGGACGAATTTTGCTTGCGAAGCATCTCCAAAATGGCGGTATTTCCGGTTTCCTCTGCCAACTCCATCATGGCCTGCTCTTTTGCGCTGACTTTCAACTTACCTTTATCATCCAGAATGATGCGTTCTACCAAGTCCTGTGCGGGGTAGTAATCGTCCGGTTTCTCTGTGTGGACTGTGGGAGTGAAATTTGCGATATTCAGCAGGCTGGCTTCCTCGGGAATCAGCTCTTCCTTTGTGTGGAAGGTGCGCTTTTCGCAGAACGCCTTTCGGATATTTGCTTCCACCATAGCATGGTCGTAGCGGGAACTGTAGTAACGAACGCCGTCGCGCTCGTAGGTCACGGTCAAATAGACCTCCCGCAGCAAATCGCTGTAACGGCTTAATTCCTGCATGGTCAGTGAACCAAAGCTGCCCTTGACAATACGAAGCAGCCACGTGGCAAAGGTCGCCTGTTCTGTGCCGCGCTCGGTGTTGCTTACCTCAATGCGCTGCGTTTCCATGGTCAGGTCAGTGGTCTTGATAATGTCATCAGACACCTTCGCTTCGTCTGCGGCAACAGGGATCTTTGATTCCGGAGCGGCAGGTTCCTCGGTCTGGGTTTCGTAATTGACTTTGAACTGGTAGAAATCAATTTTGGGCAACTTTAAGTAAGCGGTGCGGTCATACCGCTTGATTTCAGTTTTACCGTGGCTGGCCTCGGTGAATTCTTTCAGAGAAATGCGGTGCTGCTGTTGGAGTTGAGCATTGAGCTTGTCCGCGTTGCTGTCATTGAGGTAGATGAGTGCCGTTTCCGGCGCGTTCTTATCCACCTGACGAAGGCATCGGCAGGAGGTTTGCAGCACCATATTCTTCGGGCAGTCGCCCTCCTGCGAGAGGATGATCCCCGTCAGGCTGCGGCAGTCCCAGCCCTCCTTGCCGATTTGAACCAGCAGAACAACGCGGATTTTAGAAATTGCCTTATCCAGTGAATCAAACTGCATCTGGCTGTCGGTAGGCTGGGGGTACTGCTTATTGCCCTTGTGGAACTTGAGAATGGTGTCGCTGCCAAAGCCGCATTCCGCGGCGATTTTTGCGACAAGCGGGTAAACAAGTTCTTCCAGCTTTTCGATGGTTCCGCAGTAGATGCCCAGCTTTGCGACTGTGCCATTGGCATAGACGGTATCCTTGTAGGTTTCAAAAAATTCACGCACACCGGCTTCAATGATACGGCTGCTGTCCGCAAACTCCGCGATCTTCACCACCGGACGCTTGAGAAAATTTCCAACACCGTTAATGAGCGGGTAGTAATACACGATATTTGTGATCTCCGCTGCGGCGACTGACAGATTGTCCACCACGGTGATTTTCTCTGCTTTTTCCAGATACGGCGTGCCGGAAAAGCCGATGACTGAATTGACCGTATCATTTTCCGCCCAACGTGTGACAACAGCGCGCAGTTTGATCTCATCGCTGACAGCGTGGTGCACCTCGTCAATGAAAATAGACAAAGCGGGGAGTTTGCCGATCAGGTTGCGCAGCTCATTCGCCTGACGATCTTTTTCGTCATCACTTTCCTCAAATAGGTTGATTTGACCTTGACTTTCCTGAATACGGTCGAGAATGACTTTTTCCGCGTTGGTGACGGCAACCAGACCGAACAACTCCGACAGCGGCTGATGGTTTGCGATTTTCTGCACATTCGGATTTTTCGTCTTGTTGGACTTCTTTGCCGTTTTACTCTGATCCAGTACCTCAAAGGAGATCATGCGCTTGAGTTCCGAAGCGGCCGGTTCGGGAATGACCCATGTAGGATCAAAGTTTTGAATGGTTTTCAGACTGGGGACAACGGAGGACTTCAGACCGGAGGGCGCAAAGATAATAAAGTTATGTGCGAAAGCAGAATTTTTCGGCTCATTCCGCGCAAAGTATAAGTCCAGATAGATAAAAGCCGCCATCAGATAGGTCTTGCCTGCGCCCATGGGGAGACTGAACAGGTAGTCGGTGTAAGATAAATCATAAAAGGCTTTGTGGAAGAACGCATGGCAATCAATGCTTTCCGGTTCTTTGCGGATTTGCTGTTCCAGCTTGGGAGAGACCTGCTCTCCTGCATCGTTGGTGAGGCAGGCGTATTCAAACAGTGCTGCAGCAGCTTTGTTTACTTTGAGGTATTCACGGGTGCTGTGCGATACCTCCAAATCATCCAGATCCAGCGTATTGAACGCACCCTCGCAGAACAACTCTGCTAAAGGCTTGCAGCCACACGCGATTTTTAAAAACAGATAGGTTTTGATTGCCTCAACCTGCGCATCGCGCATTTGCCCGGTTTTTACGATGTAGTCAATGACCGCCTTGACTGTGCAAGTCTCCGAAGCCAACCACTCATTGCGCTTGGCTTCGATCATTTTGTAGAACATAGTAACACCTCGCTACCCTCTCACAGTTCCATCGCTGTTTCGTTCAGCAGGAATTTCTCGATGCCCACATACAGGATCCCGTTCTCATCGTGCCATGGGATGATATTGTCCTTCACCACCACGATCTTCTTAAAGGAGTCCCCCACGCGGTTGAGAGAGTTTACTTCCTGCGCCCGCTTTTCCTCGTCTGCCACGGTCAAGGCAGACTGGATATAATACCGACGGCTCCCTTTGTTTGCCACAAAGTCGATCTCCAACTGCGTGCGCTTACTCTTTTTCTGTTCGTCCTTGTAACAGTACTCCACCACGCCCACATCCACGTTGAACTCACGGCACAACAGCTCATTATAAATAATGTTCTCCATGATATGATTTTCTTCCTGCTGGCGGAAATTCAGTCTGGCATTTCGCAAGCCCACATCGCTGAAATAATACTTCAGCGGCGAGCCGATATATTTTCTGCCCTTCACATCATAGCGGTCTGCCTTGTAGATCATAAAGGCGTCCACGAAAAACTCCAGATACCGGCTGACAGTCTCATCGCTGATGTTGACTTGCCGTTCGCTGCGAAAGGTTCTGGCAATTTTCCCCGCGTTGGTCAGGGAGCCGACCGAGGAGGAAATGATGTTCAGAATATCATCTAAAACGGACTTATCGTGCAAGATCTTGTTCCGTTCGATGATGTCGCCAAGATAAATCTTGTCAAACAGGGATTGCAGGTACTTTGCCTTTTCCTCGTGGCTCTTTTTCATCATCACGAGGGGCAGGCCGCCGTAAGTATAATACTCCTGCCAAGCGTCCCGCTTGTCGCCCTCGTAGGCGTGGTAAAACTCCTCAAAAGACAGGGGATTGACCCGGATCTCATCGCCGCGCCCGCGAAATTCGGTCAAAATATCCGAGGACAGCATTTTTGAGTTGCTGCCTGTCACATACACGTCAATATTATCGTGCTTCATCAGGCCGAGGACCACGTCCACAAAGCCGATTTTATCCTCCACGCCCTGAATGTAGGGGTTCTGAATGGTTACGACCTTCTGGATCTCGTCGAGGAACACATAATAGGTCTTGCTCTCATCTGTGGTCAGGCTGCGAATGTATTTGCCCAACTCCAACGGATTGCGGTACTGGATGTTTTCGTCATCGTCCAGCGCAAGGCAAATGATTTGGTCATCCTCCACGCCGATGGATTTCAAATAGCTCTTGTAGATATTGAACAGCAGATAGGACTTTCCACACCGCCGGATGCCGGTGATGACCTTCACTAAACCGTTTTCTTTTCTTGCGATGAGCCGTTCCAGATATTTTTTCCGTTCGATCATATCCATACCTCACTCGGGAATTTTGCGTATTTACACAGTTTTCTTGGTTTCATTATAGTGTACTCCCAAGAGCAAGTCAATATTCACTTTCTGGAATTTTGCGTATTTCTCCAATTTACAATGCTGTCATCAAATTCAACCAGCAGTTCAATGACAGCGCCAACAAAACAGACTATAAATATAATTGAGCCGCAGGCTTCGGCCTGCGGCTCAATTTCTGCAATTTTCAATTCAGGCTTTGCGGCAACTAAGATCTCATCCATCCGTACATCCAAGAGAGCACTCAGGGCGTAGAGGTTATCGACGGTGGGCAGGCTTTTCCCGCTCTGCCACTTGTAGATGGCCTGCGGTTCTTCAAAACCGAAAAACACCTGCACATCACGAACCGTCAACCCTTGCTCCAGACGCAAGCGCATAATGTTTCTGCCTGTTGCAGCAGGATCAATGACCGGAAACGATACAAGGCTCATTTTCTCAGCCTCCTTGGTGAATTTCCCAGTGGGAGATTTTAGCATAGCGAATTTCAAGCAGAAAAACAACTATTTTCACCAAATTGTAATGAAATTGCAACAAGAGGTTCTATGCAACACGCACTTTGTTCAACTTGAAAGCCATTCCCTGCTCTTTCGGCACTATGCTTTTGTGGATACGAAAGACTATCTTGCGGATCAGCTATTCATTCAGGAGAAAGTGCGGGTCTATTTTAGACAGGAAACCCATCGCACCGACAACGACTACTGCGTTATTTTCTGTAAGGTCAGGAAGCGTGACGAAACGGCTTTTCTGACCGCCCTTCAAAAACTGCCGTCTAAGATGCTTCTTTTGGGACATGCTGGCTATCTTGATTTTTGCCGTAGCTTTCAAGAGTTACTTAATGCACCACAGAAGGAGGGCCTTCATGAATAAATTGACCCCATTAAAAAAGCAGGCGAAACGGGCACAGCGAGCCTTTTACACAAAGCAGCGCGGTTCCTGGAACGGCCTTTGTCCGGTCACAAAGCGGATCGAGAGTGGAAAGACCTACTGCCGAGCAAAGAGCAAACGAGAACTTCTCCGTGATACCAATAAGGGGGTATGACCGATGAAGCGATTCTTACAGGAGTACGATGAGGATGCGCGTCATAGGAAGAAATCCAAAACCTCCAAGACTTCAAAAAGTGTCCAACGTTCTAACCACAAACACGAATATGAAAAAGTTATCATCCGAGAATTTATTGGGTATGCATGGGGTGGAAGATGCAGGCTCTGTGGAAAATTTCGGAGCCATTACGGTCAGTTTTCTGCCAGTCGCTATATGGATTTCCGCAGGCCGGACTCCCTTGGGCAACAAGGAATTTCCAACGAGTCCTTTTTCAGCTTAGAGGAGATCCGTGCAAAATTTCCTGATGTACCGATCTACGAATTTTCCTATGAGGATGTGCAATATCATTTCGTTCCATAAGTAGTTGGGATCACAGCGGTTTCCACCCCGGCCGCTTGGCTAAATCCATCATTCCGAAACAAAACTGCTCCCACGGCGCTAATGTAAACCGCAAATGTTCAATTTGTATTTTACAGAACTTCAAGTGGTCCTCGTTCTACGCCGTTGCGTGGTCTTCCACTCAATCATGTTTTCGGAGAAACCTTGCCAAACTGAAACGAAATCTGTACAATGAAAGCAACAATGGCAAATTATTTGCCCATAAAATAACTTTTAGAAGGAGGTGAATGCATGGAAAAGTATACAGATGATGAAATCAGAGCAATGCCTAAAATCACGATCAAAATCGCAGCGGATTATCTCGGGATCTCTACGAACTTGTTGACACTCGGCATGAGAAACAATGTGTTGCCGATCGGGTTTGCCGTAAAGAATGAAGACGCTTACCGTGAAAGCTGGAGCTACTCCATCATTCCGGAAAGATTGATTGCTTATAACCACGGCAAAATCAACGAGATCCAGGTGGAAGGGATCGAAAAGAATCTGAGTCGGATCATTTCTCAATTTGAGGACTTGAAGCGGGATCTGGTTTTTCTATTAAGCGAAAAAGAAGAATAGGAGGGATCAAACAATTTTGTGCGCTCATCGGAAAGCCATTAGAACCACAGAATTCCATAATGGCGGAAAACGATGATGGTACGAAACCCAATACGCTTGCTACAGAGAAAGTCATTCCCCCGCAAGACCAGACAGTCCAAGGCTCAAAGAGAAAGGAGGTGTCAACTGTGCAAATGACAGTCATTCGATTGACACGGAAGCAGCTATATGATGAGATCTGGGAAATCTCCGCCGCCGGAACAGCGAAGAAATATGATATTCCCTATTCGCAGTTTCTAAAGCAGATCAAAGAGGCTAATATTCCAATTCCACCGTCCGGATATTGGACAAAAATAAGTTTTGGGAAACCTGTGGAAAAGACTGCGCTGAAAAAGCCGTTTGATAAAGTCGTTTCGCTCGTAAAGGAAGTCTCTTTGCCCAAGGGGGAGAAGCCCGAACCGGGATCTGATCCAAACAAGAAACTCTCTGATCAACAGGAAAAGGTGCGGCAACTCTCTGTATCGTCAACCGTAGTACAGGAACAACAGGTACCCGACGAGACGCATAAAGTTGACGTGGTTGCGGAACTATTTCAGGAACCAGAAACCATCAAACAATGGGGCCAAACTTACAATGTCTATGACCGAGAAACACTCTACAAGGAGGTCTGGGCTGCCCCGGTGACAGAGGTCGCAAAGAAATACAAAGTGTCAGACGTTGCCATCCATAAGGTGTGCAAATCCCTTGAGATCCCAACTCCGTCACAGGGGTATTGGGCAAAACTCAGGGCTGGAAAGCCTGTTGCAAAGACACCGTTACCTCAAAGCACCAAGACTGCAAAGAAAATCGGCGCACAAACAGGATACACTCCACCATCTGAAACAAACCAAAATGTTCTTGAGTTTCTGGGGGATGAAGATCGTGCTGTTGTGATGGCAGTTGCGTCACAAATTCTTTTGCCGGATGAAAACGAACGTATGCATTCCAAAATCATTGCCCACCGGAAGGTGATTGCGGAATGGAAAAAGCAAGAAAACCGCAATGCCAATGACAAATGGCGGCCGCGCAATACACCGGCACCACCGTTTTTAGCAAACACGATATCCAACACTTCTATTCCACGTGCCTGCCGCATCATAGACGCCCTGATCAAAGCAATGGAACCGTTGGGCTGCAAGCTTACGGATAATCTGGAGTTTGCTGTTAATGGGGAAACTGTTTGTGTTTCTTTCTCTGAGTCACAGGATAAAATCAATCACATCCCGACAAAAGAGGAAAACCGCCAACTTTTAGAATACGAAGAAAAGCGCCGGAAGTATTCCTATGCATCAAGGCCCCAGATCAGCAAGTACGACTACCAATACAATGGCCGTCTTTGTCTCAAGATCAACAATCAGAAAAGCTTCCGCGATTGTAAAGCATATCAACTGGAAGACCGTTTGGGCGACATGATGTTGGAGCTCTATGCGGCTGCTGAGGGATTGCGACAGCAGCGACTTGCGCGGGAAGAGGCTGAACGCAAACGTCAGGAAGATGCGCGCAGGGAGGAAGAACGCCGCAAGCGGTATAATACAGAGGTCGACCGCACTCTTGCGCTGGCTAATATTGCTGATGACTATGACACCGCTTGCAAGATTCGCCGCTACATATCAGCGTATAAAGTAGCCCATCTGGATGAAGATATTTCTGAATGGCAGGAGTGGGCAAACGCAAAAGCGGATTGGTACGATCCGACCATATCCCGAGAGGATGAGCTTCTGGGAAAACGAGATCACGCAAAAGCAAAGGATGAAAAAACGCCAAAGCATTCCGGATATTGGTGGTAAAAGACGGCCTGACTCATGCAAATGACATGAGTCGGGCCGTCCCGACATTATGTATTAGTTCCAGCCTTGCCGTTTTGCCAGATCCAGCATGGCGAAGCTGAAACGCTGCCACGGTGCCAATGTCATCTGTGACGGGTCGCCCTCGCGGATGCGCATAGTGCGGCGGATCTCCTTGGGAATGACCACCCGGCCCAGGTCATCGATGCGCCGCACGATTCCTGTTGCTTTCATATTTCAAATCTCCTTATCCTCGTGAAACTACGTTTAGTCTTTGGACTTTCTGGTAATTTATCCAAGAGGCACACTGGAAGATTTTTGATAAACTGTTTGTGGTATTCCTTCTTGTGTGGTCTCCCTTCGTTTTACACCTTGCAGTTGCCAGACCGCATTCCTACTATAACAGCGGGCGTTTTATTTTCCCTCATCGGCAGAAGGCCATCCCCAAAACGCGCCGTTGGCAAGACTCCACAGTTCACAAGCCGGATGCATACAGCAAGAAAACAAACCGCAGACCCGGCAAATGCTGCCGGGTCTGCGGTTTGTCAGTGTTCAGATTTGCCGGTCTCGCTTTTCTCAAAACCGTTTTCAGCGCAGGACTTCCACCTGCTCCACACCGTACCGCCGGAACAGTTCCAGCGCTTCCGGGCCAATTCGCTCACCGGACACCGCAATGGGGATCGCAGGCGGACACCCCACGGTGGGGGCGCCACAGACCCGGCCCAATGACTGCGCCGCCGGTACGGTCTCCCGTGGGGCAAACAGTGCCTCCCGCGCGGAACATACCCGTTCTCCACAGGCCAACGGCAGCGTCGGCTGCGGCGCATAGGTTGTGTCGTTTGTTCCCATTGCATACACAATCCGTTCAATATCCGCAGCGCCATTCTCCGGCGTCAGCATCAGTACCAGAAAGTCCAGATCAGCGTATTCACATTCCACACCGCTCTCACGCAGTCGGTTCGCCAACTGCCCGCCGGTCATCCCGGCTGGGGCCTTGACAGTCAGCCGCAGCGGATCCGATGGCTCTATCTGCCAACCGGCAGCCGTCAGCGCCTTCCGCGCTTCCTCCAGACGTCCGCACATCTCCCGCAGGCGATCCCGGTACCCATCCGCCAGATAGCGGTTGCATAGGTCCAGCGACGCCAGCGTCAGGTAGGACGGACTGGTGGAGCCAAACATGGCCATCGCTGTTTTCGCACTCTCCCGGAGAGATGCCGGAGCCGCACGGCTGATGTGCAGGTACGCGCCGCCGGTCAGCACCGGCAGCGTCTTGTGTGCCGAATCGCAGCACAGGTCTGCGCCCAAATCCAGCGAGTGACAGGATGGTTCCAGAAACCGCAGATAGGCGCCGTGGGCGTTGTCCACCGCCAGCAGCGTACCATGTTTCCGGCACACCTCTGCCAGAGCGGAAATGTCCGCCATGCCGCCCAGATAGTCCGGGCTGGTGAGATAGACCGCCGCCGGCGGTGCAGGCATCTCCGCCAGTGTCCGCTCCAATGTGTCCGGCGATACCGGGCAGCCGCAGAGAGACGAGCTGCGCTCCGGCCACAGCCAGACGATCTCAAAATCCAGCAGGGCCGCCGCATATACAAACGCCCGGTGTACGTTTCGGGCCGCCACCACCGTCCGGGACCCATTTCCGCAGGTCAGCGCCAGATACAGCATCGCCCGGATGCACTGGCTGGACCCCTCCGTGGAGTACACCGTCCGGCCAGAGCCGAACAGTTCCCCGGCATAGGACTCACTGCGCCGGATGATGCCCTCCGCTTCGTACAGGCTGTCCGCGCCTTGGATCTCGGTGATGTCCAGTGTCTCACAGCCCAGAAAGGACTTTCCCTTGTGGCCGGGCATGTGCGCCCGGATCATCCCGGAATCCGCGTACCGCCGGACAAAATCAGCAATGGGCGTTTCCATCAGCCGTTGGCCTTGGCAGAATCTTCCGCCACCTTCATCATGATTGCACATTCAATACGCTTGCGGAACAATTCGCAGCCTGCCTCGTAAACGCCGCGGATAGAACCCGTGGCGTGGAAGGCGTTGGCCGCGCAGCCGCCGGAGCAGTAGAATCTCGCCCAGCAGTCATTGCACTCAGGCCGGGCGTAGGCGTTGCAGGAACGGAATTCCTCCCGCAGGGCCGTATTGGTCACGCCGTTCCAGATGTCGCCCAGCTTGTAGGCTTCCTCACCCACGAACTGATGGCAGGGATACAGGTCTCCCCAAGGGGTCACAGCCATATACTCCGTGCCGGAGCCGCAGCCGGAGATCCGCTTGTAAATGCAGGGGCCGCCCGTCAGATCCAGCATGTAGTGATAGAAGGTGATGGGCTTGCCTTCCTTTTCCCGACGCAGCATATCCTTGGCCAGCAGCTCGTACTGGTCCTTCACGATCTCCAGATCCTCCGCTGTCAGTGCGGCGGGGTCCTCCGGCGCGCACACCACCGGCTCCATGCTCAACTCCGTGAAGCCCAGATCCGCCATGTGGAACAGGTCCTTCGTAAAGTCCGGATTGGCATGGGTAAAGGTGCCGCGCATATAATAGTTCTTGTTGCCTCTGGCCTCTACCAGCTTCTGGAACTTGGGCACGATGCGCTCGTAGCTGCCATTGCCTGCATAGTCCACCCGCAGCCGGTCATGGATTTCCTTGCGGCCATCTAGCGACAGCACCACATTGCTCATTTCCCGGTTGGCGAAGTCGATCACGTCATCGTCGATGAGCATACCGTTTGTGGTCAGCGTAAAGCGGAAATTTTTGCCCCGCTCCTTTTCCACACTGCGGGCATACTCCACCAACTGCTTCACCACGTCCCAGTTCATCAGCGGCTCACCGCCGAAGAAGTCCACCTCCAGATTGGTGCGGCTGCCGGAGTGATCCATCAGGAAGTCCAGCGCCTGCTTACCCACCTCGAAGCTCATCAGCGCACGGTCTCCATGGTATTTTCCCTGGCTGGCAAAGCAGTAGGAACAGTTCAGGTTGCAGGTGTGCGCCACATGCAGGCACAGCGCCTTCACCACATCGCCGGAGCGCTCCTTGAACGTGCCGGCCATGTCCGCGAAGGTGTCGGGGGTATAGAGTTTCCCGGCCTGCTTCAGCGCCTCCACGTCATCAATGCAGTCCCGCAGATCCTTCTCCGTCACATCCTCGCGTGCGCCGTATTTTCCCATCATTGCCGTTACGATCTCATCCGCCGTGTGATCCGGGTAAAGCGCAATGATGTCATAGGCTACCTCATCCACTACATGAATGGCACCGGAGCAGGTGTCCAGCACGATGTTGTAGCCGTTCAGTTGATACTGATGTACCATTCTTCCGTTCTCCTCGTACAGAAAAAGTGCCGCCTGAACAGGCGGCAGCTTTTTGAAAATTGCGATTGATTACTTGTTGGTGTTCTCGCACTTCTGGTTTGCCACGCCGCAGCTGGTCTTGCAGGCAGACTGGCAGGAAGTCTGGCACTCACCGCAGCCGCCGTTCTTGGCGCTGTCGCACAGGCTACGAGTCTCGAGAGTCTTGATTCTTTCCATAATATGTATCTCCGATCTGTTAAATTCTAATGGATTTCCCGGCGGACTACCCGCAGACAGTCACCTAAAAACCGGAAAAATTTTAGCATATCATCCGCATAAAGTCAAGATATTCCAGCAATTTGCCACGAATCGAAAATGCTATCAATAAGAGTAACAAAGGGAAATCCCTTGTTACTCTTATTTTTTTGTCGCAATCGGAGGTGAAAAAGCCATGAGCGAAAAATACATTAGCCCCGCCGAACGGGAGTATATCGCCAAGGCGTGGCGCAATTACGCGAGTGTGGCGGAGATCGCCACGCACCTGGGGAAATCCAGAAAAACGATCTACGCAGAATTACGGAGAGGCCAGGACGGTGAAAAGCTGGACCGGAACCAGCGCCCTGTCTATGACCCGGAACTGGCGCAGCGCCGTTTCCAGGCTAACCTCCGACGCAGAGGCAAGCCACAGCAGGCGGGCACCTGATACGGACGCGAGAGGAGAACGCCATGGACGACAGAAGCACAGCCATTTCCGCGGCGGAGGTGGCGGACGACAGGGCGGAGATCGCGGCGGCGGTCAAAGTGGCCAAGGCTTTCCGGGACAAGCTGGAGGGCGTCGGGATCTCCTACCACAAATTGCTGGCGCTGGAGGAAGCGCGGCGCGATATGAACGACCTGGCCCACCATATACTGCTGGGCTGGGAGAATGGGGAGGGCTTTCCAAATGGGTGAACAGACCGTGACCGCGGCGGAGGTTCTGCACGATAGCAAGTCGGAATTGCAGGAACTGGGCGTAAGCGCAGAGCAGGCAACGGAAGCCTGCCGGAAAATAGGCGAAGCCTGGGCGCAAATCGCTATGACCATTGAGGCCATGGCACCCGCTTTCTGCAGATGGATCCGCAAGGTGGCGGCGGAGGTGGAGGCACAGCACGAAATGGAAACGGCGCTGCGCTGGGCGTCGGTTGACAACCGCCCGCTTTATAACCGCTACCGCCACACAAAAAAGAAGCGGATCCGCAAGAAGTACGCCAAACGGATCCTGGAGTGGTACAGAACGGAGGTGGCCCCGTGTTGAGGCTGAAAGCCAACAAAACCAGCCTTTACAATCTGGTGGCGACATACAAGCCCCTGCCGGGTATGCGCCGCGTGGATTTCCAGAAAGCGAATGGCCGCCCGGACTACTGGCTGGAATGGACGACGGACGACGGCCACACGAAAGCGTTTCTTTCCTCCTCCCTGGGGTGCCCGATCCTGACGATCACGACGCACGACGCGGCGGGCGGGCAGCTGTACCATGAGGCGCACCGCCTTTCCGTTGAGGGCCTGCGGGAGCGCGGCATGGTGGAGGAAGCCACCACCGCCATGGAGAGGAGGCGGGCAACACATGAACGTGTTGAGCCTTTTTGACGGTATTAGCACCGGGCGGCTTGCGCTGGAAATGGCTGGGGTAAAAGTGGACAGGTACATGGCAAGCGAAATCGAACGCGCCCCCATGGAAATCTCTGCAGCGAACTGGCCGGATATAGTCCAACTGGGTGACGTGAAGCACATAAAGGCGGCAGACCTCCCCAAAATCGACCTGGTGATAGGCGGAAGCCCGTGCCAGGGATTTTCCAGGGCTGGGCGGCACCTGAACTTTGACGACCCACGCAGCGCCCTATTTTTTGAGTTTTCACGGATTGTTGCAGAACTGCGCGGGAGAAATCCGGGACTGCTGTTCATGCTTGAAAACGTCAAGATGAAAAAGGAATGGGAGGCCGTCATAACGGAAACCATGCGGGTCCAGCCGCTACACATCAACAGCAGCCTGGTGTCCGCCCAAAACAGGCCGCGGACCTACTGGACTAATATTCCGGGGGTCACGCCACCGGAGGACCGACGCATAAAACTGGGTGACATTCTGGAGCCAAATATTGACACCGGCGGATATATCGCTGAAAACGGCCTGCTTTTCGATCCGTCCATATCGCAGAAAGCCAGGCAGTTGGTGACCTCTGAAAACGGAGAGGTGCGAATAAAGCAAGCCACCCGCCAGGGTTATATCGTGGCGGAGGACGGCGACGGGATAAACCTGGCTTTCCCCACCTCCAAAACACGGCGCGGCAGGGTCATAAAAGGAAAATCCAACACGCTGGACTGTGCTTGCGAGGCCCAAGTGTTGAAAAATGGAATTGTTCGCCGCTTCACCGTCACGGAGTTGGAACGCCTGCAGACCCTGCCGGACGGCTACACCAAAAAGGGCGGCGCTACAAAGGGCGAACGGATCAAGGCTATCGGGAACGGCTGGACGGCTGCCGTTATCGCTGAAATATTCAAAAAACTAAAGTAGGAGGAACGGCAAATGTCTGATTTTTTAGAGAGAAACGGGTTGCAAACCGTGGCCCAACATTTCAAGGATCTGTTTCTGGCCAGCGTCCACCGCGACGGTGCGGAGGAACTGCTGGAGCGCCTGGAGAATGAAACGGATTTTTTCGAGGCCCCGGCGGGAGCCAAGCACCACGGCGCTTTCCCCGGTGGCCTGGTTATTCACAGCCTGAACGTTTACCGTCGTCTGCGGGAAATCACGATCCGCGACCTGACGCCCAGGGACGCGCTGGGGCCTGCCCCCATCTCCGAGCGGGAGGAGGAAACCGTGGCGATCCTGGGGCTGCTGCATGACGTGTGCAAGGCAGGCGTGTACCACATTGAAAGAAAACGCCGCAGGAACCAGGAAACGGGTGTGTGGGAGGACTACCTGGGTTATACGTTCCGGGATCCCCTCCCCCTGGGGCACGGAGAAAAGAGCCTGTACCAGATCGCCCGGTTTATCCGGCTGGAGGATCACGAAGCCCTGGCAATCCGCTGGCACATGGGAGCCTATGACACGGCGGCCCGCACAGACCTGCGGGACCTGTCCGCGGCCATGGACGCAACGCCATGGGTGTGGCGGCTGCATGAGGCTGATATGTGCGCCGCCCATATTGACGAAAGGGGCACGGACGAATGACAAAGCTGTTATGTAAGCCCTGCGCCGTCGATTTGGCGGCCAGGGGTAAGACTGTAAAACCCGTCGCGCAGAGGTGTGAGAAAATCACCTGTTCGGAGTGCGGACGCCGCCGGTTCGGTATCACCTATGAGGTGACCGGGCGGGCCACCAGAAAAAAGGAGGTAACGAAGAAATGAGCCAGAAAGGCGAAAAATACGCCCGCCGCATGGAGCGGCGCGTGGACAAGCTGGAGCAGGACGTGGCGGCCATCACCACCGAGCAGACCACCCAGGGGGTGCGGATCTCTGCCGTGGAGGACGATCTGGCCGTTTACCGGGCGGCGGTGTCCGCCCGTGAGTTGAAACAGGCCACGGCGGAGATCAAGGCGGCCAAGGAGCGCAGAACCGCCCGCGCGGCGGAGCGGGAGCGCAAAGCCCGCCGACGCAATAAGGTTCTGGCCTTTATCGCCCTGGCGCTGTTCGTTGCCGTCTGCGTGGTCATGGTGGCCAAGGCGTACAGCGAGGAACCGGCGGCGGAACCTGCCGCGCCGGAAGCGTCGGCGGCCCCGGCGGCAATCCTGCCCGCGGAACTGCTGTTCGCCGCGGCAGAGGAAGAATACATGGAGGACCCGCAGGAAACGGAAAAGATCGAGGAGGCGCTGCTGGCGCAGGGTTATTTCTCCCTGGCGGTTCCTATGCCCTACGAATGGCAGGACTACATGAGGACGTACTGCGAGGAATACGGCTGCCCCTATCCTCTGGCCCTGGCGGTGGCACAGACGGAAAGCAATTTCGACATGGACGCCGTGGGCGCCTCTGGTGAGGTGGGGATCATGCAGCTAAACCCCGGCCCCGGCAGTTCCTATCACGCAGAAATCCAGGCGGCCACGGGGCTGGATCCCACCACCGCCTCCGGGAATATCGCGGGCGGCTGCTACAAGCTGGGCCTGTATCTGGCCAAGTATGGCAGCGTCGAAAAGGCCGCCATGGCCTACAACATGGGCGAGGGCGGCGCGAGAAGCGCATGGGACAGCGGGATCACCTCCACCGACTACTCCAAGGCAGTCAAGGAGGCCATGGAAACATGGGAATGTACGGTGAACGCCTGGGGCGGGGTGTAACCCGCGAGGCCGCCCGCAAGTATGAAACGTCTGTGACGGAGCGGGCACGGCGGGAACGCTGGCGGGCCAGCGGCTGCGCCAGAGTGGTAAGCCGGAAATATGGCACCGTCGTGGTGCCACATGGTTCCAACTTTGCCGCCCTGCTGAACGCGGCGGAGGTATGGGGCTGTGACTGGACAGAAATACGGGACGCAGAGGTGTGGAGGGCCGACAAGGAGGAAAGGCCGGTGCCTATGCCGCACCTTATATAAAAGGAGGGTTTCAAATGCTGATTAACGAGGGCGGGCTGATCCGCGCCATCAAAAGAGCCTACAAAGCGGGCGGGTACACCGTCCTGAACACCGGCAACGACGTGGCCATTTACACGGATCACTGGTTTGCCATGGCCAACCGCGCCCTGCTGCCGCGCAAGGTGCTGGCCACCATCGTGGAACACATGGGCATGATCCCAGAGCGAGATATGCCCACGTCGATCATTAAGGACACGGAGCCGCAGCTGGTTTTGAGAGAAACGGCGGCGGACGATATGGACCACTGGCGCGGCGGTGACCGCGGCGAGGAGGTCACGATGGTGCCGGTGATTATGCAGGGGTTCCAGATTTACCAGCCGCCTGGCGGCGGTGCCTGCTGGGGCGTTCCCCTGTACCTGGTGGACATGATCGAGCGGGATCCGGCGGAGCATATCGGCGCGGACGTGATCGACAAGGATCGCCTGCTGTGGGAGGCCGACGGCGAGGCTGTGGTGATTAACGCAGTACGGAAAGCCTGTTCCGGCTGGGCAAAGGAATGGGAGCGGGCCGTGTGGAACGCCCTGGAGGGTGTGGACCTCCACAAAGAGGAGGCCGGGCGGTGAATAACTTTGAAAGGATCACGGCCTCCCCGGAGGCCCTGGGGGATTTCCTGGGCGCCCTCCCTATCCTGTCCGGCCCGTGGGACGACGATTTCCACCGGGTATTTTGTGACAGCTGCGACGCGGAGAACTGCGACGCTGAAAACTGCGCCCACCAAGCTGAACGGAATAGCCCTACCTGGTGGCTGAAACGGGCATACACCGGCAGCGGACCGGTTAAGACCGACAGCACGAACCCATATAAGCGGCAGGCCGCAGACCTCCGCCTGGAGGCCTTGCACCAGCGGGACCGTTTTGGCCGGAACCTCCTGGCCACGGAACTGGAGGAAGCAGCGGCCACCATTGAGGACCTGGCGGAGAAATTGGAGGCGGCAGACAATGGCGAGAGTTGAAAGGCCGGAGATCGGCACGGAAATGTACGCCGTTTTTGAACACCTCTATTCCGCGCAAAACCGCGCTGGGCCTCTCCTGGAATACTGCGTGTGTAAGGGCACGGTGCGCGGTTTTTCCACCGGCGGTTATACGGAGGTGTGCCTGGCTTTCACCGGGCCGGACGGGTTCCCACAGCCGGGATATTATAGGCTGGACGACATTGGAAAGAAGCTGTTTTACACGGCGGCGGAGGCTGCCACCCTGGCCAAAAGCATGACCGAGAAATACGAACGGACATGGGGCTGGATCGGCGCACCGGAGATCCCTATGGCAAGGCCATGGGCGAAACTGCTGGAGGTGCCCACAAATGGCTGAAAGGATCCTGCTGGGTGATTGTATAGAAACCATGTTGCAAATTAAACCGGGCAGCGTGGATATGCTTTTCACGGATCTACCGTATGGGACAACAAACTGCAAATGGGACACACCAATTTGCCTTTCTGAGTTCTGGAAAGCTGCCAACATGGTGGTAAAACCTGGCGGGGCAAAAGTGCTGTTTGGACAATCACCCTTTGACAAAGTTCTTGCAGTAAGCAACTTGAAAGAATTTCGGTATGAATGGATATGGGAAAAAACAGAGGCTACCGGCCACCTGAACGCCAAGAAAATGCCTCTAAAAGCCCATGAAAACATACTGATTTTTTATGATCGTCTGCCAACCTATAACCCACAAATGACCCATGGCCACAAAAGAAAGGTGAGTACAGCACAGCACCGGCGAAACAGCAGGCACGGAGAAGTTTATGGGGAATACGGAAACGTGACCTATGATAGCACAGACAGATACCCAAGAGACGTTTTGCGCGGCCCAACAGATAAGCGCCGGATAAATTTGCACCCAACACAAAAACCTGTATGGCTGTGTGAACAAATGATTTTAACCTATACAAATGAGGGGCAAACAGTTTTGGACTGCTGCATGGGCAGCGGATCTATTGGGGTGGCCTGTAAGCAAACCGGCAGAAATTATATTGGGATTGACAACGATCCGCATTGGGTGAATGTGGCTACACAACGGATTGGGCAGATTAGCCAATGAAGCCCGGCCATAAAAGCAGCAGAGGGAGGTACACATGGAAGATATGACCGTGACCGTAGCCATGACGACGGACGACTTTCTGGAGTTTGTGGCCTGGCGTAAAGAACGGGACTATTACAAAAGCAGGCTGGACAAGGAACTGAACAAACGGGAAATACTGGCAAAGAAAACGTGCTGGGCCATCGACGCAGATCCGAAGAAGCCCGGCAAGGTCAAAATCATTGACCAGGAACACGCGGCGGAATTGCTGGAAATGGCCAAGGATTACCTGGCATAAAAAGAAAAGCCACCTGCGCCCGGTGCTGTCAACACGGCGCAGGTGGCAATATAGACGACGGAAAACCGTCCGATATACCTATATTATATCAGGTTCCCGGACGGAATACAAGCCGGAAAAAGCGACGGGGCCACGGCCCCGTATAGCGCCGGTAAGAGTGATTAGTAAAGCGACCAGCAGCAGAAAAGGAGGCACCCATGGCCTACGTTCATAGGGTGGTGAAAGCTGGTCCGTGTGTCGAACACAAGAAAATGCAATCTTTCCGGGTTCACACCAAAGGAGTGAAGCGCGGCCCAAATACCGGCCACACCACCGAGAAGCAGGAGCGGATCAACGAGCGGGTGGCAGAGGAACACCTGCGCTGGGATATAAACGCCAATTTCGGCCATAGGGATCTCCACGCCGTTCTACACTACTACGTCAAGGACAGTTCTTTCGAGGAGATCCTGGAGAACAAGGCCGCTTTTCTGCGGAACCTGCGGAAACTCTGCAAAAAGCGCGGGATCACGTTCAAGGCCGTGGTGGTCATAGAAACCAAGCGCATGACCAACCCGCATATTCACGTTATCATTTCCCGCATGGATCCGGAGATCATCACGGAGGCGTGGGAGAATGTCCCAAGAGGTGGCGGAGGTATCAGCTTCAAGCCTATGGACAGGCGCGGCAACCACTACAAGCTGGCCGCCTACCTGATGAAAGAAAGCCGTTCCACCATGGAGAGGTACAGAGAGATCGGCAAGCGCGGGAAGCGGTACAGCAAAACGCAGAACATGGACAAGCCGGAAATCACATACACCGCCGTGCCTGCGTCCAGCTGGAGAAAGGACCCGAAAGCGAGAAAGGGCGCCGTGCTGTATAAGTTCGACGACGGATCCACCTGCCGGAGCGGGTGGCATGAGATCAGCGGTTACCCATACCAGGAGTATTTCGAGATTTTCAACGAATAGGAGGGTTTTCTGTGAAAATCTACATATCAGGCAAGATCACCGGGGACAGGCGTTATAAAGCCAAGTTCCGAGAGGTGGAAAAGAAGCTGGCGGCGGCGGGCCATATCGTACTGAACCCCGCCACGGCGCCGGAGGGGCTGCGCCCCGTGGATTATATGCGCCTGTGTTTCGCCATGATGGAGGCGGCGGACGTGGTTCTGTTCATGCAGGACTACCAGGACAGCCGCGGCGCCATGCTGGAATGGGCGTGGTGCCAGTACGTTGGGAAACAGGCCTGTTTCGACCTGGCGACGTTTGGAGGGCCGGAAACATGAGTGGGGCGCAGATCAATTTCCTGGACGAAATCATAGTGGACAATTTCGCCGGCGGCGGTGGCGCGTCAACCGGGATCGAATTAGCCACGGGCCGCGTGGTAGACATAGCGGTGAACCACGATCCTGACGCCATTTTAATGCACAAGACGAACCACCCGCACACGCGCCATTTTCAAGCCAGCGTGTGGGACGTGGACCCGGTGGAAGTCTGCCAAGGGCGCCCCGTGGGCCTGGCCTGGTTTTCCCCGGATTGCAAGCATTTCAGCAAGGCCAAGGGTGGGAAACCTGTTGACAAAAATATACGCGGGCTTGCATGGATCGTCCTGCGCTGGGCCGGAACGGTCCGCCCGCGCGTGATTATTCTGGAGAACGTGGAGGAGTTCCAAACGTGGGGGCCTGTGCGAAAAGGAAAGCCTGTCAAAAAACTGGTGGGCCAAACTTTCCACAAATGGCTGGAGCAGCTTAAAAACCTGGGATATGCCGTCGAGTGGCGCGAACTTGTGGCCGCGGATTATGGAGCGCCCACAACGCGAAAGCGGTTTTTCCTGATTGCCAGGCATGACGGGCGGCCTATTGTATGGCCGAAACCAACACACGCGCCGGCAGACAGCCCGGAGGTAAAGAGCGGAAAGAAAAAACCATGGCGCAGCGCGGCGGAAATCATAGACTGGAGCCTGCCGTGCCCGTCCATTTTTGACAGCCGCGCAGAGATCAAGGAAAAATATGGGCTTTCGGCGCAGCGCCCCCTCCGTCCCAATACTATGCGGCGTGTGGCCAGAGGCGTGGACAAGTTCGTGATAAAATCGGCGGATCCGTTTCTGGTGATTGTCAACCATGCTGGGGATTTCCGCGGGCAAGAAATGCGCGGGCCGCTTCAAACTGTGACAGCAAAACACGGGTACGGCGTGGCCTCCCCTGTCATGGCGCCGCTGACGGTAACGAATACCACCAACAGCGTGGGGGCAGCCGCGGGCGCCCCAGTGCATACCGTGACAACCGCAGGAAACCAAATGCTGATTACGCCAACCCTGGCCGCAATCGGGCAGACCGGCGGCGGGGACCGCGGGCGCAGCGTAATGGAGCCGACGCACACCCAGGTGTCAAAAGCGGAGGAGTGCGTGGCGTGTCCAGCCATGATCCAGTACCACACGGAGCAATCGGAGCGAGTGCGAGGCCAAAGCGTCAAAGAACCGGTTATGACCATTGACGCCTCCAACCGCTACGGCCTGGCGGCGGCTACGCTGACAAAGTATTACAGCGGCGACCACAACCAGAGCGCGGGCGCACCGCTTCACACGGTCACGACGCGGGATCGTGAAGCTATCACCATGGCCAGCATGGTCAAGCTGAAAGGTACAAACCTGGGCGGGCCTGCAACGGAGCCGGTGCAAACAATAACCGCTGGCGGAGGCCATCATGGGGTGATTACCACCGAAGTGGTAAAAGCGACACCGGGCGCCGATCTCCGAAACTGGCCAAAAATCCGTGCCGCCCTGAATGAGTATTGCGGCTACACGCTGGCGGACAACGAGGTGATCCTGTTTTTGATCGGCGGCGCCTGGTATTTCATGGCTGATATAGGGCTGCGTATGCTGACGCCGCGGGAATTGTACAGGGCGAACGGCTTTCCTGATGATTATAAAATCGACAAAGATTACACCGGCAAGGAGTACGGGAAAACCAAGCAAGTGGCAAGGTGCGGGAACGCAGTACCGCCACCGTTTGCCACGGCCCTGGTTCGGGCAAACCTGCCGGAATGGTGCGGAACAACAATCACGACCATGGCACAGCTGGAGCGGCTGGTGGCCGTGTAATGGAAAGGGCGGTAAAGCATGAGTATTATTTGCATAGCCAAAGGAACGGCCACCATAGGCCTGACGACGCGGGGCGCAGATGGGCAGATCATAAGCCAGACACCGGCGCGGTGGGAGCATGACCCGAACGGCGGGTGTGTTGCCCTCTGGACTATGAACCCGGAAACCGAGGAACAGGAAGCCCCGGCGCGTATCTATGGCGACTGGCAGGCGTCGGAATACCTGGGCGACATTCTGGCGGAACTGAAACCGCGCCGAAAGGTGAACCTGCCGGACTTCCCGGCAATCGTCCGCGCGGCCATGGCCGACGGCGTGGACATTTGCGTGTACTGCCAGAGTTTCGACTGTAACGAGTGCATAGTGAACGAGTGGAAAAGCGAAAGGAGCGACGAAGAATGAACAAGACGAAAATTGACTGGGCCACAATGTCCTGGAACCCCGTAACCGGCTGCCGCCATGGCTGCCCGTACTGCTACGCCAGGCGAACGGCCACACGCTTCAACGCAGGGCTGGAGGATCCGGCCCCGCTGGCCGGCGGCCTCCATGTGCTGCCGGAGAAGATCAAGGCGACGCCATACCCGTATGGTTTCGAGCCTACCCTGCACCGCTACCGCCTGGGCCAGCCGCAGAACACAAAGGAACCGCAGACCGTGTTTGTTTGCAGCATGGCGGATCTGTTTGGGCGCTGGGTGCCCACCTCCTGGATCGTGGAGGTGCTGGACGCCTGCCGCAAGGCACCCCAGCACCGCTATTTGTTCCTGACGAAGAACCCGACCCGGTATCTGGAGTTGGACCACCTGGCCCTCCTGCCCCACGAAAGCAATTTCTGGTATGGCAGCACCGTGGCGAACATGGACGCGGTGGGAATGTACGTCATGCAGGGTGTGAGCATCAACAGCTTTTGGAGCATGGAGCCGCTGCTGGGGCCGGTGGACATGGCCGCGGCGGAGGGTTTACCGGAGTGGGTGATCCTGGGCGCCGAAACCGGCAACCGACCGGACAAGGTGACGCCCGCCCGCGAGTGGGTGGACAACATCGTGGCATTTTGCGAGGAGAACGAGATCCCTGTGTTCTTCAAGGACAATCTGCGGAAGTATTTCCCGGATCTCCCTGCCTCTGCTTTCCCCTGGGAGGTGTGAGCCGTGGAAAACACCGAGAAAGTGGAGATCGGTTACACCCTGCCGAAAGAGCGGTGGCAGGAAGCCGCCAAGAACCTGGAGGACCTGGGCAACGCGCTGGCCGCCAGCCTCCGGGCGCACAACAAGGACGGGCGGGGCGCAGAGGACGCGGACGAACTTATGGCGGATATTATGCTGGCCTGTATGGCGCTCCATCATGTGGCGGAGTTCGCAACGGACAAATGCCGGATCATTCCGCTGTCCGGCAAGAACGGAGGTTAATATGCTGGCTGTGCTTATGAGCATGAAACCGGAGTGGTGGGAGAAGATCCTGGACGGCGAAAAAACGTTGGAAATCCGAAAGACACACCCGCAAAATGAAAGGCTTGAATGGCCCGTGACCGTTCTGGTGTACGTCAGCGGCACCGGAGCGGTGCAAGGTCAATTCCTTTGCCCTGGGGAAGTATCATACCGAACCATGCAAGACCTGGAAGAAATGTCATGCGTTCCGCGGGAGGATCTGCTGAAATACGCAAAAGGCAGGCGGCTTTCCGGCTGGATCGTCCAGTCACCGGAGAAGTTCGACGCGCCCAGCCCTCTGGCAGAGTTCGGCCTGGACCGTCCGCCCATGTCGTGGCAGTATGTGGAGATCCCGGACGCGGAGGAGGTATAAGCGTGAAAGAATATTTCAAAAACGCACTGATTATATGCGCTGAAACGACGCTATTGGTAGTCTGTTGGGGACTGGCAGAGTTCGCGCTGGCGGTGCTACGAATAGAAATCGGCCTGACAAACCGGGCTGTGGGCGGGTTCATACTGGCGGCGGCCCTAATCGGTGCGGCGTTTAGAACGGCCAGAGAGCGCCGGAGAAAGGAACGGGCCGCAAAATATGTCCCGGTAGTCCTGGAAAGCGCTATAAACGTCCAACGCAGTCTATTGCGGGATATTACTGCATCGGAGGATCAAAGCCAGATCAATACATGGCGAAAAAGCGTCGTCAAAATGACCCTGGCAGCCCTAAATGAAAAGCGGGAACGCCTGATCAAGAACGGAGCGGAGAAGTGAAAGCAGAAAAGCCACCGGCAAGCCCACAATGTACGGACTGCCAACTCTGGAAATATGGCGCTGTGTCCTGCGCCCGCTTTAATCTGCGCTATGCGCTGAATGAAATGTTAAAAGAACTCCCGTTCTTTCGCAGAACGGCGGAGGAAAAAATTGTTTGCCCGCATAAGGAGGCCAAGAAATAACATGGCCATAAACGTTTCCGACCTGCCGCCGAAATACCAGGCGCAGGCCATGAAAAAGTACATGGAGCAGCAACAGCGGCGGGGGCCAGCACCTCCCGCCGCGCCGCCGCAGGATCCAGCAAAGGGCACGAAATACCACAACACCCCCACCGAGCGGGTGACAGCCTCCGGGGCCGTCCTGCATTTCGACAGCCAGAAAGAAGCCCGCAGGTTCGACGTTCTGGCTGCCCGCCAGGCAAGGGGGCAGATCCGCGATCTGCGCCTCCAGGTGGATTTCACCCTGCAGGAAGCGTTTACCGACACGGAGGGAAAGCGGGTGCGGGCGATCCGCTACAAGGCGGATTTTACATACTACCAGCCGCCAAACAGGCAGCTATACGGAAGTCATGCGCCATACTACGCAGAACAAAGCGGGGTGCCCTGGGAGTTCGTCGTGGAGGACGTAAAGAGCAAGGCCACCAGAACGGCCAAGTATGCCATGAAAAAGAAAATGCTAAAGGACCGTTTTGGGTACGACATTACCGAGGTGTGAGAATGAGCAAAAAGACAACGGACGAAACCCTGGGCCGTGAGGCTGTCAAGGAATACCTGCAGCAGTACCACACGGCTGTGGGGAAAAAGCGGATCCTGGAGGAGCGCCACCGCGTCCTTTCCAGCGAACTGCGGGCGCCCAGTACGGGGTCCGCGTTCAGGTTGACGCCGCCGACCAAGCCGACAAAGACGGACGGATCCGTGTCCGTTGTCTTTCGGATCTCCGAAGTGGAGGACAGGATCGAGGAGCAGCGGGAGGAAATGGCCAAGGCCGTCCTGAACGTTATGGACTTGATCGACGTATTACCCGCCAACTCCACCGAGCGCACCGTGGTGGAAATGCGGCACATAGATTGTCGGGGCTGGGATAAGATCGCGGAGGCCCTTTACATGAGCCGGTCCAACGTGTTCAACTACTACAACGCCGCCCTGGATAAGATCCTGGAGAACAAGCGCAACCGGAAACTGCTGGAGGAATACATGGCCAGGAAGCAGCAGCGGGCAGGGCCGCACGGGCGGAATAATCGACCCTGAAAAGTTTGGACGCTTTTGGACTATTGACCGTGCTATACTGATAGCATGGAAAGCAGCGCAGGGGTGAAGCCCTGAAACGAATACCGAGAACCACCAGCCGAAAGGCCGGTGGTTCTTTGCTTTCCACACCATGGCCGGGGCGTGAGTACCGCGGGGGCTTTCCTCCTTTCACCCCGTCCGCCGTGCCTGCTATGTGCGGCGGCCCGGCCTAACCCTCCCGCCCTGGGTGCCTTTGCCGAGGGGCACCCAGGGCACCCGTTAAGGACCCCGCACCCCCCTGTGTAGGTACTCCCCAGCAGGAAAAGCCGTGCGGGGCAAGGAAAGCCCGACGTTTTACCCTGTGAAAACAGAAAAAAATCCGGCTGTTACGTTACGGTTTTTTGAAATGCCGGGAAAGTTATACCCCCCTACGGGGGTATAAGCCGAAAAAGGAGCGGAGAAAAAAACGAAATCGACCAAAACCGGAAAAGCGAAACCGGCGGGGCACCCTGCCGGAGCAAAAAGGAGGTGGCGCCGGTGGCGGAAAAGAAGCAGACCGGCGGCACCGGAAAGCGGGCAAAGAGTGAAAAGCCGGTGGTGCTGTCCGGCACGGTGCCGGAGTGGTCCAGCACCACGGCGATCTCCCAGCTGCTGGGGAAAACGGTCCGCCGTGTGCAGCAGCTGACCCAGGAGGGCGTCCTGGAAACAGAGATCCCGCCCGGCGGCGGTGCCCGCAAATATAGAACCTGCGCCACGGTCCAGCGTTATGTGGCATACGTCGAGGCGAAAGCCCAGGAAACCGGCGAAAACAGCCGGGCGGCGGAGTTGACGCTGAAAAAGCTGGAGGCGGAGGTTGAACTGAAAGAAAGTCAAGGCCAGCTGCACCGCCTGAAAACGGCGATTGCAGAGGGGCGTTACCTGGCGGCAGATCACGCCACCGAGGAACTAACCGAGTTCATGGCCAGCTTTAAGAAATTCGCCATGAATATACCCCCGCGCATGGCGGGAACCATGTCCGGCTATGCGGACGCGGTAGCGATCCGCGCCATGGAAAAGGCCATGCGGAAAGAGTTGGAAAGCCTGCTGGCCGCGTTCTCTGATGGTGCGATCATGGAGGATCGGGAGGACGCGGCGCCATGAGGAAGTACAAGCAGGAACCCTATACCGTGCCGCCGTGGATCTATAACGCCATTCAAGTGCTGCGCCCTGTGGAACGCCTGACGGTTTCGGAGTGGGCGGCTAAATACCGCGTATTGCCGGACGGAAACGCGATCCCAGGCCCATGGAGCAACAGCGTGACCCCGTACCTGGTGGAGATCATGGACGCCTTTTCCGACGACATGGTGGAGGAAATCGTGTTCGTGAAGCCCACCCAGGTGGGCGGCACGTCTGCCATGGAGAATATGCTGGGAAGCCTGATCGCGCAGGACCCGGCCCCGGCTATGGTGGTTTACCCGTCGGACGACCTGGCGGAGCGTACCACGGAAAGCAAGCTGGAGCCAATGGTGAAAAGCTGCAAGGTTCTGGCTGATAAGTGGCGGAAGAACGACAGCAAGAAACTGGCGCTAAAGTTTTCCGACATGACCGTGTACCTGACGGGCGCGAACAGCCCGGCGGATCTGGCCAGTACGAATATACGTTACCTGTTTCTGGACGAAGTGGACAAGTTTCCGGGCGCGTCTAAGAAAGAGGCCGACCCCGTTTCCCTGGCGCGAGAGCGCACAAAAACCTTTTTCAACCGCAAAATCTTTATGGCCTCCACCCCCACCCTGAAAACGGGCCATATCTGGAAAGCCAAAGAGGCGGCGGAGGCTGAAAAGCATTACTTTGTCCCGTGCCCGCATTGTGGGCAGTACATAGAACTGAAATTCGGGTGCCTGAAATGGCCCAGCAAGGACGACGTACCGGAGAACACCGACCGGGCGGAAATGGCCGTGTATGTGTGCCAAGCCTGCGGGGCTGTGATTACGGATCAGGACAAGGGGAAAATGCTACGGGCTGGCCGCTGGCAGGCTGTGAAACAACGGACGAAGAACCCCAAAAGCGTGGCCTTTTGGCTGAACACCCTGTATTCCCCGTTCACCCGTTTTTCCGATATTGCGCGGGAGTTCATGCGGAGCAAAGACGACCCGGAACTGCTGCACAACTTCACCAACAGCTGGCTGGCGGAGCCGTGGGAGGACACGAAGCTGAAAACCAACGCGGAGTTGGTCATGGAGCGGCAGACGGAAACGCCGGAGTGGACGCTGCCGCCCTGGACGAAGCTAATTACCGGCGGGATCGACGTACAGGAAAATTGTCTGTACTGGACAATCCGCGCATGGGGCGACTACATGACCAGCCAGAACGTGGCCCACGGGCAGGCGCTTTCCATGGCAGAGGTGGAAAAGGCCATGAACGTGGAGTTTTCCCTGCCGAACGGCGACACGGCCATGGTCAACCTGGCCCTGATGGACAGCGGCGACCAGACCGACGAAGTTTACGAGTTCTGCGCCATCAATTCGGACTGGGTGCTGCCATGCAAGGGCACCAGCACCATGCTGTCCCATTACCGCCTTTCCGTGGTCAATAAGGCCGGCAGCAAGGCCAACGGCATGACCCTGGTACTGGTGGACGGCGGCAAGTATAAAGACCAGATCGCGGCCCGTATGCGGAAGCCGAACGGGACAGGTTCCTGGCAGGTTTACAAGGACTGCGACATGGAATACGCCGAACAGGTAACGGCGGAACACAAGGTAACCGAGCGATCCGGCGGGAAAGAGGTCCAGAAATGGGTGCTGAAATCCTCCCACGCTGACAACCATTACCTGGACTGCGAGGTGTACGCAGCCGCGGCGGCGGACGTTATGGGCGTCCGGTCCCTGTACCTGAAAAGCGTGGAGGGACAGGCGGCGGCACCGGAGCCGCGGAAACCGGCCAAGCAGGAACCGCGACAAAGCCAGGAAGAAAACTGGATCAACCAAAATGACACATGGATCTGACAGGAGGCCACCAAATGAGTACAAACACAAAAGCGGCTGAAATGCTGGAGCAGGTAAACAGCGCCATTTCCGCCGTTCTGGCCGGCGGCCAGTCATACAAGATCGGCAGCCGATCCCTGACGCGGGCGGACCTGGCCCAGCTGAAAGCCATTCGTGACGACCTGGAGGCGCAGATCGACAGCGGGACGGACAACTGCCTGCTGGATCGCACCTTTGTGGCGTTCTTTGACGGGAGGTAACCATGGGAGCCTTTGACAAAATTGTGGCCGCTGTTTCCCCGCGCCGCGCCTGTGAGCGCGAGGCATGGCGGCAGCAGCTGGAGATCCTGCGCGGATATGACGCCGCAGGGTATGGACGCCTAAATGCCGGGTGGCGGGTACACAACGAAAGCGCGGAGGTTACGGACCGTTTCAGCCGCGACGTGGTACGCGCCCGCGCCCGTGACCTGGAGCGCAACAGTGATATTGCCCAGTCTATCCTCCACGCATACAAGCGCAACGTGGTGGGCAAGGGCTACACCCTCCAGGCTAAAACCGGCAACGACGAACTGGACGAAAAGCTGGAAAAGGCATGGCGCCAATGGTGCAAGGCCAGAAACTGCGACGTGACCGGCGAACAGAGTTTCAACCAAATGCTGCGTATGGCGGTAGACCGCAAAAAGGTGGACGGCGGCCTGCTGTTCCTTTACCGCTACACCAAGCAGGGGCTGGTCCCGTTCCAGCTGCAGGCCATTGAGGTGGACGAACTGGACGTGACCGCCAGCAAGCCGAAGCACCAGGGAAACCGTGTTGTGGGCGGGATCGAATACAACCAATGGCGCAGGCCGGTGGGCTACTGGATCAATCAATACGACATTGAGGGCTGGAGCCTAAACGACCCCGTTTACGTCGAGGCCAAGGACGTATATTTTTACAAATCCAAGAAGCGGCCCAGCCAGCTGCGCGAAATGTCCGACATGGCCCCCACGATCACCAGAGTGCGCGACACGAACGAGTTTATAACCGCCGTTTCCGTCAAGGAGCGGATCGCGGCCTGCCTGGCTGTGTTCATCAAGCGGGCAATCCCGGCGGGCGGTTTTGGCCGCGGCGGCACCAGAACGCCGGACGGCGGAATGGACTATGAGGGCAAGAAACTGGCCCCCGGCATGATCCAGAGCCTGGGCGCCGGTGACGAAATCCAGGTGGTGGATCCGAAAGGTTCCGGCAGCGACGCAGCCGGGTTCCTGAAAACCCAGCAGGGGCTAATTGCCGCAGGCCAGGGCTTGAGTTATGAGGCCGTCAGCCGCGACATGAGCGGGGCCACCTATTCCTCCGCACGGCAAAATGCTATTGAGGACGAAAACACATACACCGAGGACGTGGAACTGCTAACAGATTTCATGTCGGAGGTGTACGAAACCTTTGTTATCTCCTGTTATCTCTCCGGGCTGGTTGATATGCCCGGCTTTTGGGATAAAAAGGCGGAATACCTTTCCCACACCTGGACGAAAGCCCCCAAGAAGTGGATCGACCCGGCAAAGGAAAGCACCGCCG
This sequence comes from Dysosmobacter segnis, assembly GCF_014297285.1. Lineage (GTDB taxonomy): Bacteria > Bacillota > Clostridia > Oscillospirales > Oscillospiraceae > Oscillibacter > Oscillibacter segnis. The sequence continues at coordinate 27,484 of NZ_JACOQI010000018.1, read as the reverse complement.
GAAAAACCGCCCTGCAATCCGGGCAAAAGACGTTTCAGGACGTTTGCGCGGAACAGGGCAAGGACTGGAAAGAGGCCGTCAATGAAATGGCCGAGGTCCTGGAATATGGCCGATCCGTCGGCGTCGAGTTAGGAAGTGTAATTTTTGGAAATGGAACGACAGCAGCACAGCAGAACACCGCAGGCAAATGACCCCAAGAGGGACAGAAACAGCGGGCAGCGAAGCATGGGCCACATTGAGGCCAACAGCCGCGCAGAGGGCCAGGAGGACAGCCGCAGGCGCACGATCAGCTTTTCCAGCGAGGAGCCATACCGCCGTTGGTTTGGTATGGAAATCCTGGATCACGCGGAGAACGCGCTGGATCTCTCCCGCCTGAACGACGTGGGCGTTTTGCTTTTCAACCACGACACCGACAAGGTGGTGGGAAAAGTGATCCGCGCATGGGTGGAGAACCACCGCGGCATGGCCGAAGTGGAGTTCGACACGGACGACGACGCCGAAAAGATTTTCGGCAAAGTCAAATCCGGCACCCTGAAAACCACGTCCGTGCGTTACAGCGTGGACAGCTGGGAGGAAGTGGTGGCCGGTAAGACCTCCGCGGACGGACGTTTTACAGGCCCCTGCCAGATCGCCCGCAAATGGACGCCGCTGGAGGTGTCCATTGTTTCCGTGCCGGCGGACGCCACCGTGGGCGTGGGCAGAGCCGACGACCCGGAGCAGGCGACGGCCAAGGACCTTTCTGTTTATGAAAAGCAGATCCAGATCAACAAAAATCTTTATCATTGAGGAGGCAAAACAACCATGACCATTCAGGAAATGATCGCCCGTCAGCAGGCTATTGTGAGCGGCGCCCGCGCCGCTGGCCGTGACCTGACGGCAGAGGAAAGAGCAGAGTTTGACGGCCTGCAACGCCAGATCGACGCGGCGGGCAACAATCCCCCCGCCCAGGGCAGCGAGGGCCAGGGCGGTGAGGATCCCACCGGCGGCGCCCGCGGTATGGGCAACGATAACGGCCAGCAGGGCACAGACCCCACCGAGGCAGCCCGCCAGGCCGTCGCAACGGAGCGCCAGCGCGTGAGCGACATTACCGCGCTGTGCCGTCAGGCGGGCATGGATCCCGCGGAGTATATCAGCAACGGCGCCACCATGGACACCGTAAGACAGGCGGCGGTGGACTATCTGCTGAAACACGGCGCCCCTGTTTCCAGCCGCATGAACGGCGATGAGGGCGATAACTTCCGCCAGGCAGCTGTGGACGCCATGCTGCTGCGGGCCGGCGTAGACGTCCAGAACCCCGCCCGCGGTGCGGAGGAAATGCGCGGCTACTCCCTGCGCGATATGGTTATTGAGTGCATGGCCCGCGACGGCATGGGCACCACCACCTCCCTGCTGCGTATGAGTAAGGACGACCTGTGGAACGAGGCTTGCCGCCAGTTCTTCAACCCCACCGCGGCGTTTCCCGCGATCCTGGACAATGCGATCAAAAAGAATATCGTCCAGAAGTATCAGGAGATCCCCACCACGTTCCAGCTGTGGACCGCCAAGGGCAGCGTGCCCGACTTTAAGCCCACAAAGGATCACAGCTATCTGGCCGGCGGCGCCGGTGAGTTCCTGCGCGTGGGCGAAAACGGCGAATTGAAAGCCGACGCACCCAAGTCGGAACTGCTTCCCCAGCGCCAGATCGACACCTTTGGCCGCCAGTTCAGTATGACCCGCCAGGCGTTTATCAACGACGACGTGGGTTTCATTACCGAGGTTCCCGGCCTGTACGCCACAAGCGCAAAGCGCACGATCAATAAGCAGGTTTACAAGATCCTGATCGACAACCCCGCCATTTTCGACGGTGTTTCCCTGTTCGACAATGCCCACAACAACCTGATCGCCAGCGGCGCCGCCCCGTCCATTGACACCCTGCAGGCCGCCATGCTGAAACTGCTGCACCAGACGGATCCTTTCGGTGACAGCATCATGGTGGAACCCAAGTATGTGATCGTCCCCGTGGGCTATGGCTTCAAGATGTCGCAGATCCTGGAAACCGCCATGATCGACGTGACCGGGATCGGCAGCCACACCGCGAACGCCCTGTATCAGTACCGCAATAAGCTGCAGGTTATCGAGGAGGGCGCCCTGAACGTCCTGGCTGGCAGCGGCAACGCGATCCCCTGGTTTGTCGCCGGTGATCAGCGTTACGCCAAGAGCCTGCAGGTTGATTACCTGAACGGCCAGGAAACCCCCACCATTCGCCGCAGCGAGGTTCCGGGCCGCCTGGGCTTTGTGTGGGACATTTGGCTGGACTGGGGCATTACTGCGGTTGACTTCCGCGGTATCGCCAAGAACCCCGGCACGACTATTTAACAGGAGGTAAGAGAACATGACCGCAAAATACTGGCAGAAAGGCGAGGTGCTGGACTACAAGGCCAGCGCCGCAGTCAAAAACGGCGAAGTGGTGAGCCTGGGAACCAGGATCGGCGTGGCCGGTGAAGATATTGCCGCCGGCGAAACCGGCCACCTCCATGTGGTGGGTGTCTTTGAGATGGAAAAGGCCGCCGGTGCCATGACCATGGGCGCGGCGGTGTACTACGACGAAGCCGCCAAGAAGATCACCACCGTGGCCTCCACTGGCGAGAGTTCCGGCAAGGTGAACAACATTCCGGCGGGTTACGCTGCCGCCCCTGCGGCCAGCGCAGACGAAAACGTGCTGGTGAAACTGCTGGGCTAAGAGCCAGGAGGAAAGGAACATGAAGCGACTGACAGCACAGCGCCCGATCCTGTACGGCGGGCGTATGTATCAGGCGGGCGACACCCTCCCCGCCTATGACAAGCGCATGGTGCAGGCGTGGCTTTCCGCTGAAAGCGCCAAAATGACCGACGACGCGGTGGAGGAGGCCACAATGCCCCCGCAGGACGCTGACGGCGGCCAGGACGGCACCGAGAACGCCGACACCACCCAGGACACCCAGGAGGTAACAGACGCCGCAGAGGGCACCCAGGAGAGCCAGGAGAACCACGACGGCAACCATAGCGGTGAAAGCACCGACATGGTGGAGGGCCACCTGGATCCTGCACAGCTGGAAGAAATGAACAAGGACGACCTGAAAAAGCTGGCCAAGGACATGGGCGTGGATCTCCCACGCGGCGCTGCAAAGGCGCTGATCGTGGAACGCCTGGCGGCGGCTATCGTCCAGACCCCTGCGGCGGCCATTGTGCCGCCTGCTGCGGATAACGGCGGGGGTGCCCAGTAATGGGCGCCCCTACGTTCAAGGAACAGATCGCGGCGGACATTTCCACCACATTCCTGAACTGCCTGGAGTTCGCGGACACCCACACGGTCAACGGTAAGGAAATGGCCGCGGTGGTGGACGACAACGAACTGCTGGAGCGGGACAAGGCCAAGATCATGGCCGCACAGACGGAGGGCACATACAAGGCCCGGCGCCTGGTTTATGTGGCAAAGGCTGATTTTGGCCCACGCCCCGCCCAGGGCGTCGTGTTGACGCTGGACGGCAAGGCGTACAAGGTGAAAACCTGCACCGAGGAGGCCGGAGTGCTGGCCATTGAACTGGAGGCGGTGAGATCGTGAGCGATCAAAGCATTTTGCGGATCGACACCGACGAAGAACTGGCCAGGGTCATGCGGCAGCTGAAAACGCTGCCCCAGCAGCTGGGGGCGCCCAACGTGCTGAAAAATGCCCTGAACAGCACCGCCAGAAAGGTACGCCGGCAAATCATAAAGGACAGCAAAGGCCGGTATGCGCTGAAAGAGAAAAAGGCGCTGCAATCAGAAAGCAAAATCCTTTCCGCCAGCGCCTCCACCCTGGAGGCCGCCGTGCTGGCCAAAGGCCCCATGCGGGACATTATGGACTTTATGACGCAGCCGAACACGGACACAGCCGCGGCGGCGGCAAAGGTCCTGAACAGCGGGGCCATGAAACCGCTGGAGGCGGGCGGCCTGAAAGCGTTTATTACCACGTTCCGATCCGGGCACACCGCCATTGTGCAGCGGCGCGGCGCGGAACGCCTCCCCGTCAAAAAGCTGCTTTCGCCTGCCGTTCCCCACATGATGGGAAACGAGGAAGTGAGAGCGGAGGCGGAGGCCCTGGCATACGAAACCCTGCAGCGTGAAATCGGAAAGCGGATCGAGCAGCTGACAGGTGCAAGGGCATGAAAAAGCGGCCCCATATAGGAGCCGCTGGAGATCAGCAGGAATAAAAATCGTCGCTTGTATATCCCATTTGCAGGGCAAGGAAATATATGTGCTTGCACGGTTTACTCCGTTTGTCGAAATCGGGGCAAGTACATTCATCAAGGCTTGTCATATAGGTGTCGGAACCAGATCCCTTTATTTCCGCAAAACCATTTTGGGCGTTATAGGACAGTATGGCCATAGGCTGATGAACAGCTTTTTCAAAGCGTTCAAGTTGCGCCTGCCCGGTGTGTACTTTGGGATCCCAATGCCCAAACGTGCAATTTCCGGCGCATGGCGTACCGGTGAAGCGAAGAAATTTCTTTGCCGGCTGGATCTTTTTGGGCAACCAAAAGACAAGCGCCAAACCGAGCGCCGCGAAAGCTACACCGGCGGGGGAAATCAACGTCAGCACAGCCCCCATTAAGATCAAAGCCACGCCAACAATTCTATACACCAACCGCAGGGCGCTGGGATCTGATAGCTGATAAACGGCCCCGTTTTCAGTTATGACAGTTTTAGGCTTTCCCATTTCTATTTCCTCCAATGCTGATTATTACCACATTATGCTGATTATTACCACACCGCAATTATAAGTGACAAACGGAAACAAGTCAAGGAGGCGCAACCGCGTGACACAAGAGTTTTTGCAGGACGCCATTGTGGAGGACCTGAAACAGCTTTTTTCCCACTATACCCTGACCAATTCCCTGGGCGTCGAGCGGGCGGTGAAAATCGTCCCGCAGGGCCTCCCCATTCGTGAGGGTGACGACGAAGAAACCGACGCGGAAGCGCCGCCGGAGCCTTATGTGGCCGTGAAACTTTCGGACGGAGAGGTGACGGCGCAGGACGCACGGCAGACCGTAAACGTGGTCATGGTCATTTGCGTGTGCGACCCGGACCCGAACCGCCAGGGCTACCGCGACGCCCTCCACATTGTCAACGAGATCGTGAGGCATTACGAACGTGACGGGATCGTGGCAAACCGCTATGAAGCACAGCACCCGATCCGGTGGGCGACCCAGGAGGAGGACACACACCCGTATTATTTCGCCGCCGTGGGGCTGCCGTTCTACGCGCCGGCGATTTTCAAGGAGGTGCCAGAAACATAATGGCGAAACCCAAAAAGGCCGAACAGGCCACCACTGTGGTTTACTGCGGCCCGTCCATTCCGGGCGTGGCGAAGCAGTACACCGCATACACCAACGGGATCCCCACCGCGCTGGCGGAGGCTATCGTGAAGCAGCCGGCCATGGAGGGCCTGGTGGTGCCCCTGGAGCAGTTACCGGAGGCCATGAAGAACCTGCGGAGCGGCACGGGGCATATTTCCCGCCTGTATCGTCTGGTACAGGTCAAACACTAAACAGGAGGTAGAACAACATGGCATACAAACACGGTGTATATAACACCGAGCAGGCCACCAGCCTGACCGTACCCATTCAGGGCAGCGCTGGCCTGCAGGTCATTTTCGGCACGGCGCCCATTCACCTGGCGAAAGACCCCGCGGCGGCGGTCAACACCCCCAAGCTGGTTTACAGCTACAAGGAGGCTGTGGAGGCTGTCGGCTATTCGGACGATTTCGAGAACTTCACCCTTTGCCAGAGCATTAGCGCCTGTTTCCAGGTTTTCAACGTTGCGCCCATTATCCTGGTGAACGTGCTGGATCCCAATAAGGCGGCCCACGTCACGCAGAACCAGGCGGAAAGCTGCGACGTTGTGGACGGCGTGGTGCTGTATGACAAGAAATATGTGCTGCTGAACACCCTGGCCGTGAAGAACGGCAGCGCCACCCTGGTGGCCGGCAGCGACTACGAGGCGGCACATGAGGACGACGGCAGCGTGGCCATTACGCTGCTTTCCACGGCGGCCAAGGAGGCCAGCAGCCTGACCGTGAGCAGCACCAGCCTGAAACCCTCCGGCGTGACCGCTGCCGACATTGTGGGCGGCGTGGACGCTGCCACGGGAAAGGAAACCGGACTGGAACTGATCCGCCAGATTTACCCCACCCTGGGCATGGTGCCCGGCCTGATCCTGGCACCCGGCTGGAGCCACACCCCCACCGTAGCGGCAGCCCTCCAGGCCAAGACCGAGAACATCAACGGCAATTTTAATTGCAGTTGCCTTTTGGACATTTCCGCGGACAGCGACGGCGCGGTGGTTTACACCAGCGTAAAGGGCGCCAAGGAAGCCCTGGGCGCCAGTTCCGCCCATGCGGCGGCCCTGTGGCCCATGGTGGCCGTGGGCGAGAAGAAATATTATTTCTCCGCCATGTTTGCCGCCCTGACGGCCTACACGGACGCCAACAACGCAGATGTGCCCTATGAAAGCCCGTCCAATAAGGACCTGCGGATCACCGCCACGGTTCTGAAAGACGGCACCACGGTGGCGCTGGATCAGCAGCAGGCCAACGACGTGCTGAACGCCAACGGCGTCATTACCGCGATCAACGCCAACGGGTTCAAGTCCTGGGGCAACAACACCGCGGCCTATCCCTCCACCACGGATCCGAAAGATCGCTGGTGGGCCGTGCGCCGTTTCTTTGACTGGGACGGAAATAATTTCATTCAGACTTATTTCCAGAAAGTTGACAAGCCGGGCAATAAGCGCCTGATCCAGTCTATCGTGGACAGCCAGAACATTATCGGCAACGGCTACGTTGCCCGCGACTACTGCGCCGGTTATCGCGTGGAGTTCCGCAGCGACGAAAACCCCGTTACCAACCTGCTGGCCGGCCACCTGACCGTACACACCTACCTGGCCCCGTACATTCCCGCGGAATATATCGAAAATATCCGTGAGTATGACGTGGACGCCCTGGAAAGCGCAATCGGAGGTGAATAAAGATGAACACGATCCCCACTAAGATCAACCGTTACAACGTCTACAACAAGGGAAACCGCCTGCTGGGTGTCGGTGAGGAAATGACGCTGCCGGACTTTGAGCCGTCCAGCGAAACCGTGACCGGCGCCGGGATCCTGGGTGAGATCGACGACCCCACCGTGGGCTATTTCGGCAATCAGGAACTGGAAATCCCGTTCCGCCTGCTGGACAAGGAAACCGCCGATATGATGGACATGACCAAGGCCGTGCAGCTGGAGATCCGCGGCGCCCAGCAGACCACCAATACCGAGGGCGATATTGAGTTCAGACCCATGCGCGTGGTGGTTCGTGGCCGCGGCGGAAAGCTGACCACCGGCAAGGTCAAGGCAGGCAGTTCCATGGACACTAAGATCACGCTGACCACTCTTTACATTCTCATTGAGGTGGACGGCAAGACCGTGGTGGAACTGGACAAGTTGAACGAGGTTTACAAGGTCAACGGCGTGGACGTTCTGGCCAAGATCAAGGAGATGTGCTGACATGAGCGACGAAAAGAGAATGGACACCGCCCTGCTGGCGGAGAATGACGAAAACACCGCGGCGGAGGAAAACGCCCTGGTTATGAAGCTGGACAAGCCTTTCACCTTTGAGGGGCAGACGTACACAGAGGTGGACCTGTCCGGCCTGGAGGACACCACGGCGGCAGACCTGCAGGCCGTGGGCCGTTTCGTGACGAAGAAGAACCCGGCGGCGAACCCCGCAACCGTGGAAATGACGCTGGAATACGCCCAGTTCATGGCGGCCCGCGTCGCCCACCTGCCGCTGGAGTTTTTCGAGCGCCTCCCCGCAAAGGAGGCAATCAAGCTGAAAGGCATTGTCGTGGGTTTTCTTTACGGCGGGGCTGGGGACAACTAACGCCCGCCGTCATAAACAGGGCCTGCGTCGGGTTGTCCATACAACTGCGGACAGGGCTGGATTATCTTCTGGCCCTGTCCGTTTCGGACTTGAACGAACTGGCGGACACGGTGACGCAGTACGCGGAGGAGGTGGCAAAACATGGCAGGCAAAAATAAAACGTATGAGTTAATGCTGAAAATCGGCGGCAAGGTGGACGGTTCCCTGAAAACCGCCTGCAGCACCGCAGACAAGAACCTGGCTGCGCTGGGGAAAACGGCAAAGACCGCGGGAAAGATCGCTGCCGGTGCCATGGTAGCAGCCGCCACCGCTGTGGCGACCCTGGGAACCGCTGCGGTGAAATCCGCGGCGGAGTATGAGGCCCAGCTGGCCAACGTTTCCACGCTGCTGACCGGCACGGAGGCAGAGGTGGCCGCACGAACGGCGGAAATCGGGGATCAGGTTCTGGAAATCTCCAACCGCACGGGCGTGGCCACGGCTGACCTGACGGACGGAATGTATCAGGTGGTTTCCGCTTTCGGTGACAGCGCAGACGCCGCGGCCATTCTGGAAACCGCGGCAAAATCCGCGGCGGCGGGAAACGCGACCACGACGGACAGTATCAACCTACTTTCTGCCGTAACCAAGGGTTACGGCGATACCTCCGCGGAGGCGGTGCAGCAGGCGGCGGATCTGGCATTTGCCACCGTAAGACTGGGCCAAACCTCTTTCCCGGAACTGGCCGCAGGCATGGGAAAGGTCATTCCCCTGGCCAGTACCCTGGGGCTGGAGCAAGAACAGCTATGGGGCGCCATGGCCACGCTGACCGGCGTTACAGGTTCCACGGCGGAAGTGGTTACGCAAATGAAAGCCACAATGCAGGCGTTCCTCTCCCCGTCCAAGAATATGCAGGCTGCCCTTAAAAACATGGGCTATGAAAGCGGCCAAGCGCTGCTTGAAAGCAAGGGCCTGCAGGGATCTCTGGACGCCCTAAAGGACGCTGTGGGAGGCAACGAACTGGCGTTTGCTGGCCTGTTCTCCTCTGTGGAGGCACAAACCGCGGTGCTGGCTATGGCAGGCAACCAGGCCGAAAACCTGACCAGCAAGACGGCGGAAATGTACGAGGCCACCGGCGCGGCAAACACCGCCTTTGAGCGGCAGACCAACAGCCTGAAATATGACATTCAGATGATTAAAAACCTGGGCGCCAATTTCTTGACGCAGCTGGGCACCAACATTCTGCCGTATGTGCGGGAGTTCGCGGAGGCGGCCCTGCCGGTGGTTTCGGAGGCGCTGGAGAAGATCGGCAGCTACATGACCGGAACCATCATTCCGGCGGCGGAAACCGCGGTGAAATGGATTTCGGAACACCGCACCCTGATCCTGGCGCTGGCGGCGGGTATTGCCACCGCTGTGGCGGCCTACAAGGCGTATAAAGTGGCGATCACCGCCTACAACGCAGTTATGGCCGTGTATAAAGTGGTCACCGCAGCAAGCGCCACGGGCACCTTTACCCTGGCGGGCGCCATGACGGCGCTAAATCTTCCCGTGCTGGCAGTTGTGGCCGCCATCGGCCTGGCTGTGGCGGCGGGGATCCTGATTTATAAGAACTGGGACAAGATCAAGGCCAAGGCTGCGGAACTGGGCGCGAAGATCTCCGAGGTATGGGGAAACATCAAGACCGGCGTTTCCGAGGCCGTGGCGAACCTGGTTTCTGCGTTCCAGTCTAATTTCCCCCTGCTGTCCGCTTATTTGAGCGGGTGGTGGGAAAGTGTTTCGGCGGCCTGGGAAAACGTCAAGGCCATTTTTGCCAATATCATTGACTTTGTGCAGAACGTATTTGCAGGCAACTGGAGCGCCGCCTGGGACAATATCGTGGCCATTTTCGGAAACGTGTTTGGCATGATCGTGAACCTGGCGAAAGCCCCAATAAACGGGGTTATTTCCGCAATCAACTGGGTGCTGGAGAAGATCAACAGCATTTCCGTGACAATCCCGGACTGGGTTCCGGGCGTCGGCGGGAAAACCCTGGGCTTTAACATTCCGACGATCCCCGCCCTGGCTGCCGGTGGTATTGCCACGGCGCCCACGCTGGCGCAGATCGGTGAGGGCGGAGAGCCGGAGGCGGTGCTGCCGCTGTCCAAGCTGGCGGCCCTCCTGGACGAATGGACGAAGCCGAAGCCGACACCGGGCGGCGGAACGGGCGGCGGCGGTGAAACCGTCGTTTTCTCCCCGGTATTCAATTTCTACGGCGGGACGCCGAGCCGCGAGGAGGCCGAGGAGGCCGGGCGGATCAGTTTCGCGGAGTTCAAGAAACTGTATAGGCAGATGAAAGCCGAGGAGAAGCGCAAGCAATTCAGCCCGGCATAAGAGGAGGACCACACCATGGAAAGCACCTACACCACCAAGCAGGGGGACGTATGGGACAAAATCGCCTATGAGGTGTACGGCGACGAAGAATACACCGGCTGGCTGATGGAAAACAATTTCCCGCTGCTGGACACGTTCGTGTTTGACGCCGGGGTGGTCCTCCAGACCCCGGCCCCGCCGGAACAGACCGCGGCCAATGACCTGCCGATCTGGAGGAGCAAGGTATGAATACACGGCGGGCGTATGTAGACCTGATTTACAACGGAACCGCAGCCACGGCGGAAATTTCCGGTTTCGTGACGGATATTTCATACACGGATCCGGCAAGCGGAGAGGCGGACAGCCTGGACATTACGCTGCAAGACCGGGATCGCCGGTGGACGGGGGCATGGATCCCCGTCGCCGGTGACACCCTGGCCGCGACGATCCGGGCGCTGAACTGCCAGTATTCCGGGGACAACCGGATCCTGCCGTGCGGTTTCTTTATCGTGGACAGTTTCAGTTTTTCCGGCTGGCCGGTTTCCGGGAGCATTTCCGCAATCTCCACGCCGCTGGACAGCAGTTTCACCACCACCCAGCGGACAAAGACCTGGGAAAACGTGACCATAAAGGAGATCGGAACCGAGATCGCAGGCCGCGCCGGGATCGCGCTGGCCTGGGACGTGGAGGGCGACCCGTTCACGATCAAGAGCGTGGAGCAATCGGAACAAACCGACTGTGAATTTTACATGAACCTGTGCAACACCTACGGGCTGGCCATGAAAGTCTACGCCCAAAAGATCGTGGTGTATGACCGGGAGGCATACAAGAAAAAGGGCGCGGCGGCGGTGCTGTCCCCGTCCAGTATGAAATCCTGGTCATGGCAGCAGGATCAGGCCGGAACCTACACCGGCGGAGAGTTCACATACACCAGCCCGGCCACGGAAAAGGAAATCAAGGTGACCGTGGGCAAGGGCAGCCGGATCCTAAAGCAGAGCGGCAAGGCCGACAGCAAGGCCGACGCGGAGCGGAAGATCAAGGCGGCGGTGGCCAAGGCCAACCACGGAAAGACCAAACTTTCCGCCACCATTGTGGGAAACGCCTCCCTGGTGGCCTCCCAATGCGTCCAGGTGGTGGGCCTGGGGAAGCTGTCCGGCAAGTATTACATTGACACCATTACCCACAGCGTCAGCGGATCCGGCGGCTACACCATGGACCTGGAAATGTCGCTGGTGGAGGAATGACGCGAGGAGGAACGCATGGAAAACAATATCCGGCTGGGAAAGATTTCAGCCGTTGATTACGCCGCGGGCACGGTCCGCGTGGTGTACCACGAAAAGGACGACGCCGTGACCGCCCCCATTCCCCTGATTTCATCGGAGTATTTCATGCCGGAGGTGGACGACATGGTTATGGTGCTTCACCTCTCCAACGGCACGGAGGCGGGCGTGGTCCTGGGACGACCGTGGAGCGAAAAGAACAAGCCCCCGGAGGGTTCCAAAGGGCTTTACCGCAAAGACCTGGCCCGTTCGCCGGGTGAGGCCATGATCCGCTATAAGGACGGCACCATGACCATCAAGGCCGCCAAGCTGGTGATTGACGGAACCGTGACCGTCAGCGGCGACGTGACCGCCGGCGGGGTTTCCCTGGACAACCACACCCACACGGACAGCATGGGCGGCGGAACCTCCGGGCCATCGTAAGGAGGCGATTTACACATGATCGGAACGCTGGGGCGCAAAATCATTTTTGAGGTGAGCGACAACAGGGTTTTGACCTTTGAGAGCATGAGCCGCGAGGTTTCCGGGCGCTGGACCGAACACGAAGTTTTAGGCGTGAAGCCGAAAGCGGAGTTTTTAGGGCCTGGCCTCCAGACCATAAGCCTGACCATTCACCTGTCCGCTGCCCTGGGCGTGAAGCCGCGGCGGATCCTGGACATGGTGGAGCGCATGGTGGAAAGAGGTTCGGCGGAGTACCTGGTGATCGGCGGCAGACTGGTGGGCCGCCGTCCGTTCCGCGTTACAGGATCGAGTGAAGCCTGGGACAAGGTTTACAGCCGCGGAGAATTGGCCAAGGCTACCCTGACCATTTCACTGGAGGAATACGCATGAACGAAAACGACCTTTTCAATTTCCAACTGGAATATACGTTCACGGCGGACTGGCTGGCAGAACTGGATCGGCAGCTGGCCCTCCTGCTGTCCACACGGGAGGGCACCATGCCGTTGGATCGGGCTTTCGGCCTGAACATGGATTTTGTGGATATGCCGCCAGAGGCCGCAAAGAGCCTTTACACGGCGGAGGTCACCGAAAAGGTGTCCAAATTCATACCGGAGGTGCGGGTGCAGGAAGTGACCTGGACCGGCGGCAACACCGGAAAACTTTTTCCCAAGGTGGTGATAACAAGTGCCTGATATTTCCGCAATTCAGAACACCCCGGACGTGTCTTTCATCGACAACAAGACCATTGACGACGTGCGCGGGGATATGGTGGCAGACTTTGAGGCGTTCATGCTCCAAGCGACGGGCAGCAAGGTGTCCCTGGGCCGCGCCTCTGTCCACCGCATGATCCTGTATTCGGCGGCGGCGCAGATTTACCAAGCCATGCAGTACGTTGACCGAGCGGGCAAGCAAAGCCTTTTGAAATACTCCTATTCGGAGTTCCTGGACAATCTGGCGCTGCTGAAAGGCGTTACCAGAGAACCGGCCAAGGCGGCCACGACCACGATCCGCTTTACCGCGTCGGCCACCAGGACGCTGGCCACACCGATCCCGGCGGGCACCAGGGTTTCCTCCAGCGGTTCCATTTATTTCAGCACGATGGAGTACGCAGAGATCCCGGCGGGCAGCCTGACGGTGGACGTGCTGGCGGAGTGTACCGCAACAGGCAACGCGGGCAACGGACTGGCGCCTGGCGAGGTGTCCACCATCGTGGATCCCGTTCCCTACATTACCAGCGCCGTGAACCAGAACACCACGGAGGGCGGCGCAGACGTGGAGAACGACGAAAGCCTGGCGGAGCGGGTTTACCTGGCCCCTGGCGCCTATTCTACGGCAGGCCCGGAGGACGGATACCTGTACCACGCCAAGAAGTACAACGCCGCCATTGGTGACGTGGTGGCCACCAGCGACCACGAAGCGGGCCAGGTGGATATTGTTTTCATCATGGCCGACGGTTCCAAGCCGGGCGCGGCCATGATCTCCGGCCTGCAGGCGTACCTCTCCGGCAAGACGATCCGCCCCATGACGGACAAGCTGACCGTGAAAGCCCCGGAGGAGGTCACATACAGCATTAACCTGACGTATTACATCAACCGCAGCGACAGCGCCAGAGCGGTGGCAATCCAGGCGGCGGTGGCCCAGGCCGTGGAGGAATATAAAACCTGGCAGCGCACCATAGGCCGCGACGTGAACCCGTCGCAACTGGCCGCCATGGTCATGGAGGCAGGCGCCAAGCGTGTCACCGTGACCGCGCCGACGTTCGCGGCGGTGGCCGCCACCAAGGTGGCAGCATTGACCGGATCGGCCACCGTGACGTATGGAGGGCTGGAAGATGATTAAACTTTCCGGCAGCCGCTTCACGGACATTATGCCGGAGAACCTGGCAGAGCAGCCGGAGATCCAGGCGCTTGCCTACGCCGTGGGCAGGCAGGTGGAGAAGCTGCTGGCCTATGCCGACGGCGCCCGCACCTATGCGGCGATCTATGCTGTGCCGGAAAAGGTGCTGGATCTGCTGGCCGTGGAACTGCGTACCCCGTCCTATGACGAAAACTTTTCCATTAAGGTCAAGCGAACCCTGATCGCGGAAAGCCTGCTGTTTTACGCACAGATGGGCACCCCGGCAGCGGTGAACCGGATCATTGAAACCATTTTCCAGGCCGGTCATATCAGCGAGTGGTGGGAATACGGCGGGAAACCCTATCACTTTAAGGCATACACCACGAACCCGGCCATTACGTCGGACGACGTGGAGGAGTTCAAGCGGGTGCTGGGCACCGTCAAGCGCCTTTCCGCCTGGCTGGACGAAATCGTGTTGGATCTGTCCACACCTCCGGCGGAGGTATTCGTGGGCCATTGGATCCACACGGGCGATTTTATCACCCTGCAAAGGGCGACTATGTAACAGGAGGTTATCAGCCATGTTTCAGGCCCCGAAACTGACAGACGCCGGCAAAAACCTGTATTACAGGAATATGGCCGGTGAGGGGATCAAATTCACAACCATTCAACTGGGCAACGGCACAATCAGCGGTCCGATCTCCGCTATGACGGCTCTTGTCAGCGCCGTGGTGACCATTGACGCCGCGGTGAAAAACAACGCGGAGCAGTACGCCGACGTGTCCGGCCATTTCTCCAACGCAGAACTGGAGGAGGGTTTTTACTGGCGCGAGATCGGCGTGTTTGCGGCGGATCCCGATTACCCCAATGACCGCAGCCACGACATTCTTTACTGCTACCAAAACGCCTATGACACGGCGGACTTTATCCCCGTGGCGTCGGTGGAAACGGTGGAAAAAAACATTACCGTGCCCATTATCGTGGGCGACGCCTCCACAGTGTCCTGCACCCTGTCCAGTTCGCAGGTGCTGGTGTCGGAGGCGGACCTGGAGGAGCACGACAAGGACGCGAACGCCCATAATGCCCTGTTTGAGAAGATCAACAAAGAACTGGAAAAGAAACAGGACACGATCACCGCCAAGGGCATTTTGAAAGGCGGCCAGGACGCAAAGGGAAACCACACCGTGACCAAGGCCACGCCGGGCGTGGACTACCAGCAGCCCACCCAGGTGCTGACGGAAAGCAACGCCATGGCCCTGACGGACACGGTTCCGTTTTTCTCCGGTGCTGACGGGCAAAATCGTAAGGTCACGCTGAAAAAGCTAAAGGAGGCCCTGGGCGTCCAGTCTGCCAGTATCAACGTGACGACCTGCGCCGGCGCGGCGGTGGTTTGCACGGACGGAGAAACCACCCTGAACGGCGTGGGTTCCACCAAGTTCTCCCTGCCGGAGAACACCGGCACCTGGGAGGTAACCGCCACCCTGAACGGCCACACGGCCAGCGCCGTGGTGGAGGTCACCGGCGCCATGCAGTACAACGTGGATCTGGTGATTACCTCCAGCGTGGCAGTCACCCACGCACCCACGAAAACCACCTACAACGTGGGGGAAACATTCGACCCCACCGGCCTGGTGGTCACAGCCACCTATGCCGACGGCACCACGGAGGACGTAACCGACGGCTGCACGTTCAGCCCCACCGTTATGGCAGCCAGCACCACGGCGGTGACGATCAAATACCAGCGGGCAGGCGTGACAGTCACGACCACCCAGGCGGTCACGGTCCTGGAAATGTCCAGCATTTCCGTGAAAACCGCACCCAACAAAACCGCGTATTACATCGGTGAGAGTTTCGACGCCACCGGAATGGTGATTGAGGCCACCATGTCCAACGGCACCAAAAAGACCGTGACGGGCTGGACGTACACCCCCAGCGGCGCCCTTTCCAAGACGGACACGGCGGTGACGATCTCCTACACGGAAAACGGCGTCACAAAGACCTGCACCCAGGCGATCACGATCCGCACCCTGTCCAGCATTTCCGTGACGACGGCACCCGCGAAAACCGCCTACAAGTACGGGGAGAAGTTCAGCAGCGCCGGAATGGTGATTACCGCTAAATATTCGGACAACGCCACCCGCGTGGTGACCGGCTGGACCTATTCACCCACCGGCGCCCTGGGACTGTCTAATACCACGATCACGATTACCTACGCAGAGGGCGGCGTGAGTAAGACCTGCACCCAGGCCATTACCGTGAGCAACTACCTTTCCAGTATCGCGGTGACCCACGCACCCACGAAAACCTCCTATTTCACCGGCGAAACGTTCAACAGCGCGGGAATGGTGGTCACCGCTACCATGGCAGACGGCAGTAAAAAGACCGTCACCGGCTACACCTGCAGCCCCACCACCATGGCAGCCAACACCACGGCGGTCACTGTCAGCTATTCCGAGGGCGGCGTGACCAAGACGACCACCACCCCGGTGACGGTCACCAGCATTTCCAACACGCTGGCCTCCAACAGCTGGGCAACGATCCGCGCCGTGTCCGACGCCGGAAAGGGGTCCAATTACTGGAGCGTGGGCGACGCCAAGGGGATCACGATCAACGGCAAGGTGGGCGCCACGACGTTCTCCAATCTGGCCATTTCCGTGTTTATCCTGGGTTTCAACCACAACGCCAGCCGCGAGGGCAGCAACCGGATCCATTTCCAGATTGGCAAGATCAACGGCACCCTGGTGGGCCTGGTAGACGGCAATTACGGAAACAGTACCAGCACCACCGGCGCCTTTACCATGAACACGTCATACACGAACAGCGGCGGGTGGAATAACAGCCACATGAGAAAGACCGTGCTGGGCAGCAACAGCGCCAGCGCCACCAGCCCCGCGGCCAATACCCTGCTGGCAGCCCTGCCGGCGGATCTCCGGGCGGTTATGAAGCCGGCCACCAAGTACAGCGACAACACCGGCGGCGGAAGTGACACCGCCAGCTATGTCACCAGCACCACGGATCTGTTACCGCTGCTTTCGGAGTTTGAATACCACGGGGCCAGGTCCTACGCCAACAGCGCGGAGAAGAATTACCAGGCCCAGTATGACTATTACAAGGCTGGAAACAGCAAGGTGCATTATAAGCACAACGCCACCGGCACGGCGGCCTATGCGTGGTGCCGTTCCGTCTATTCGAGCAACAGCAGCGATTTCTGCCTTGTCGGCACCGACGGCAGCGCCATCAATCACTACGCCTACGGTTCCTGGGCGCTGGCCCCCTGCTTTTTTGTCTAATCGCCGCAGCATATCCGGCAAAATCCCGCCCACGGAAGTGGGCGGGAAACCCGGACAGAGGAAGAAAACCCGTGAGGTGAAAGAATGTCAGTTCTGAAAGAAAAGCGGACCGTGAGCAAAGCGGAGTATGTGAACACCGCAAACCAGATTTATGTGGAAACGGTGGGCTTTTTGACGCGGCTTTCCGCCCGTTATTCCCGGCTGATTGCAGAGGGCACCGCGCAGCTGGCCGGTGAGGTCATGGACCACACCGAAAAGGCCAACAAAATATACCCGTCGGACGAACAGCGCAAAGCCCAGCGCAAGGCGCATTTGCTGGAGGCGCTGGCCTCCCTCTCTGCGCTGGACGTGCGCCTGACCCACGCCTATCTGGTTATGTACCAGAACCCGCAAGGGTGCTTTACGGCGCCCAGCGGAAAGACGGTCCCACCCAAGGAGGCCATGGACAAGCTGGACCGCATGGCGCAGAGCCTGGGCGAACTGATAGACCGGGAGGACACCCTGCTGCGGAATATCCTGGAGAGCGACAGGAAGCGGAAATAAGTCATTTTTATGGGTGTATCTTTGAAAACGCGCCGGGAGGCAGGGCGGCTTTCCCCTCTGACGGCGGCCAATGCGTGGTGCCGTTCCGTCAATTCGAGCAACAGCAACAATTTCTGCCTTGTCAACACCGACGGCAGCGCCAACAATAACAACGCCAACAATTCCTGGGCGCTGGCCCCCTGATTTTGCATAGCTGGGTCAAATGCAGTAACGAACGTGAACCGGACCCATGTAAAAGGAAAGATACTTCCCTGGCGAAAGCCTGAAACTGCCCGCTGATGATCCCGCGCGGACGCTGCTTGCATGGCGGGGGTATTGTGCTAACCCCGTTTCATGCGCTGGATCGAAGCAGTTTAGACGCACACCAACACCACAACTGTACGGAGGGCGAATACTTTTCTATGACAAGCGAACAGCGCCGCGAGGCGCGTTACAGACGCCGCCAGACAAGGCGGCAGGCAAAGCGAAAGGCCCGCAGCGACGCCCTGGGGCCGATTGAGGAAGTTTTCAGTTACCGGGCCATGTTTTTCTATGGCCGGAAATGCTGCAACGGCGTGAGGTGGAAAGCCAGCACACAGCGGTTTGAAATGCACCTGTTTTCCGGCACCGCCAAGCGCCGGCGCAAGATCCTAAATGGAACATGGAAGCCGGGCAAAACCGCCCATTTCACCCTGAAAGAACGGGGCAAGGTTCGGCCAATAGACGCGCCGCACATTGAGGATCGGCAGGTTTATAAGGTTCTGACCAAAAAGGTGCTGGTGCCGCTGTATGTGCCCAGTATGATCTACGACAACAAAGCCAGCCAGAAAGGCGGCGGCCTGCATTTCCATTACAGACGCCTGGCCAAGCACCTGCGGGACCATTACCGCAAGCATGGCCTGGAGGGCGCCCTGTTCCTGATGGATTTTCACCACTTTTTCCCGGACGCGCCCCACGCGCTGCTGTATGAGCGGCACCGGGGCATGATCCTAAACCCGGACCTGCGGCAGTTGGCCGATCTGGTGGTGGCAGCTGTGCCGGGCGGCGTGGGTATGCCGCTGGGCGTGGAGCCAAGCCAGCAGGAAATGGTGGCGCTGCCGTCCTCCCTGGACAACCGGATCAAAGCCCAGCTTTCGATCCATGGTGCTGCCCATTACATGGACGACTATTACACCATTCTGCCGACGAAACAGGCGGCGGAGGTGACCGCGGCGGACGTGATCGGCCACGCGGAGGCCATGGGCCTGCAGGTCAACGCCGGAAAGTCAAAGGTGGTTCCGTTCTCCAGACCGTTCCGGTTCTGCAAAGCAAAGTTTCAGGTGACGAACACCGGCGCCGTGAAGATCCACGGCTGCCGGGACGGCATGAAGCGGGCGCGGCGGAAACTGCGGCTTTTCCAGGCGCGTGTGGCCAGCGGTGAAATGACGGTGGAGCAGGTGGCCCAATGGCTGCAAACACCGATTTCCTACTATGAGAACTTCAACGATCACGGCAGGGTGCTGAAACTGCGGCGGCTATTTTATGCGATTTTCAAAACGGAGGTGTAAACCATGTTCAAGATCACAAAAGACGGGGCGACCGTGGCCATGACCGAGGCCCCCAACTACATCAAGCAGGCGGAAAACGGCTGTTTCGTGCTGTGCCCGGAGGCGGAGGCCACGGGGATCGCGCACAACGGCACCGTTTACCACCTCCTGGGACGCCCTGACATGGCGGGGGCAGAAATCACGGTCATGCTGGAAGAAACGGACGCGGGAGTGGAGATCGCCAAGGCGGCAGACGCTACGGGGATCGTGTTCGTCACAATGGCGGAGGCCGGAAGCGTGGACGCCACAACGGCGGCGGAACACGCGGACCTTTTCGCGCCGTGGGCGGTGCCGGTGGCCTATACCGTGGGCCAGATCCGCAGATATACGGACGGGAAGCTGTATAAATGCGTTCAGGCCCATACGTCACAAGCGGACTGGACGCCGGACAAAACCGCAAGCCTTTGGACGACGGTTTCCGATCCGGCGGAGGAATGGCCGGAATGGTCCCAGCCGGTTGGCGCACATGACGCATACAGCAAGGACGCCAAGGTGTCGCACAATGGCAAGCATTGGACCAGCACTGTGGACAGCAACGTGTGGGAGCCTGGTGTGTACGGGTGGACGGAGGTGTAAGCCGTGGGCGCTGCCTACATCGTAAGAAAAAGAGCGCGGTTTGTGAGTATCAACGGCCCCGTAAACCTCCGGTATGGTACGCCTGTGGACGCTGTGGACGGGTTTCTGGTACATAATGGCCGCCCATTGTGCGCGGTCACCAGCGAGAGCGCACACCGCTATTTTGCACGAAATGACGACGGAAACGGGAAAGCCCGCGGCGCCCTGATCGGCGCCATCACGGCCAAGCTGGAGCGGAAAGACGCCGGCCATCAAATGCGCTGGGATCTCCTGTGGAGCGACCCGGAGGCGCAGAAATTACGCCACCCGGATCATGCGGATTTCTGGCTGTGGGGCCATGCCTTTTTTGAGGCGGACATGGCAGACCTGGAACACGTCGCCGGGCTGATCGGTGCGAGGAGGTGACGCTGCCATGGATTATATGAAGCTGGTGGCGGACCTCTGCGGGATCATTGACCGCCAGAACGAAATCACCAAGGCCATGGCGGAGCAGCTGGGCCAGCGCGACGCCCTCCGGTATGAGGAGGAAATGGCGGCGGTTCGGCGGGACTACGATACCGCCATGGGGGAGGTGGATCCGTGCAAAAACTAATTGAAACGCTGTCCACCGTGAGCATAGGCCAGGCGCTGGCTGGCGGCGTCACCGTGGTGGCGCTGGTGTCCGTGTTTATCGAAATTACCCCGGTGAAGATCAACCCCGTTTCCAAGTTCCTGGCCTGGCTGGGGCGGAAGATCAACAGCGAAGTGATCGCCAAGGTGGACAGGCTGGAAACCGAGGTGCAGGCCATGAGGAAAGCGGACGGAGAGCAGGAGGCCATAAACTGCCGTTACCGGATCCTACGGTTCGGGGACGAAGTAAAACACGGCACCCGGCACAGTCAGGAACATTTTGAGCAGATCCTGGCCGATATTGACGCCTACGAAATCTATTGCAAGGATCACAAGGATTTCAAGAACAACAAAACCAGAGTGACCACGGAGCGGATCCTGGACGTTTACCGCGAGTGCGTGGAAACGGACGATTTTTTGTAATGGGAGGAAGCCGTGAAAATCTTTATTGTGGCCGCGGCGGCGTGGGCTGCCGGTGCCCTCCTGGGTTATTTCGTGGCCCGGCTGGCGTATAAGCACCTGCGGAAGCGTCTGCGGACGCTGCGGCAGGAACGGAAGCCGCCTAAAAAGAAAATGGGCACCATGGACAGGATCCTGGTTCTGGAAGCGGTTTTCCTGGTGGCGTACACGGTGGCCGATCTGGTGGTTTTCTGGCACACCGGATCAGAGCCTGCCACACTGACCGGCTGCGTGTTCGGCGTGTGCGGCCTGGAAAACGGCGTCATGGGCTGGATTAAGACGAACAAGGACACGGCGGCGGAGGCCGCCAGAACGAGCGGGAGCGGGCCGCAGCCTGCCCCGGAGGAACCGCCCGCGGGCACCGGAGAACCACCGGACGCGGGCCTGTGAGGAGGTATAAACATTATGACCGGAAACGAACTGCGCCAAAAGGTTGCGGACATTATCAACGCATGGAATGGAGCAACCAGAGGCAGCGCCAAGCACCTGGAGATCCTGAACATCTACAACAACCACAAGCCGCTGGCAAGAGGTTACCGCGTACAGGTGGGTGACGCCCATTGTGCCACCACGACCTCCGCGGCGTACATCAAGGCAGGGATCGCGGAGTACACCGGGACGGAGTGCGGCGTGGGAAAGTACGTCGAGATCGCCAAGAAAAAAGGGATCTGGACGGAGAACGACGCATACACCCCCAAGGTGGGCGACGCCTGCGTGTACGACTGGCAGGACGGGGCCAACTACGCCACCACCGACAACACCGGCGCACCGGATCACATTGGCATTGTCACCAAGGTGGGCGGCGGCACCTTTGTGGTCACAGAGGGAAACATGAACGGCGGCAAGGTGGGCAAGCGCACCATGAAAGTGAACGGGCGGTATATCCGCGGTTTCATTACCCCGGACTTTGACATGATCGCCCGGAAACTGGGCGGTACGTCCGGCGGGACGGTGGACAAGCCAACGAAACCGACGACCCAGGCGGCGGGTACATACACCGTAAAGAGCGGCGACACCCTTTCCCGTATCGCCGCGAAGTACGGCACAACCGTGGCCAAACTGGTGGAGATCAACGGCATTAAAAACCCGAACCTGATCCGTGTGGGCCAGGTCCTCCGCCTGCCCGGCGGAGCCGTCAAGTACACCGTTGTGGCCGGGGACACCCTTTCCCGTATCGCCGCGAAGTACGGCACCACCGTGGCCAAGCTGGCAACAGACAACGGGATCAAAAATCCGAACCTGATCCATGTGGGCCAGGTTATCACCATCAACAAATAATTTTGCCGGAGGTGCTGAAATGGTTATTTTCAAGGTGCTGGCCTGGGTGCTTTCCCTGGCCGCTGTGGTCACCTGGCTGGTGGCCCTGGTACGCTGGGACGGTTCGATCCCCTGTGATCGGAGCCAATGCGAAAGCTGCCCATTTCCGCGGTGCCACGAAAATGGCCAGGACAGCACTGGGCAGGAATGAGAGGTAAAAATGGAACAGACTATTATCCGCCTGGCCATTGGCCTGGTTCTTCTGGTGGCTGTCAACGTCGTGCTGGGCAGCCTGAACGCCCTTTTTGACGGTACTTTCGACCGTATCAAATGCCGGAACGGCGTCATTAAGGGGATCATTATTGCCGCCTGTTTCGTCGCTTTCTATGTAGCGGGACGCCTGAACCCCGATATTGTGGCAATCGACATTGACGGCGAAACGGTCAACGTGGCAACAGCCGCCAACCTGGCCATGGTGACGGCCTATGTGCTGTATGCGAAAGACGTTTTTTCCAAGCTGTCCAAGCTGGTTTTGAGCAAAACGAGCGGGACGCCGGAGCAGACCGGCGGAACCACGCCGCCCGCATTGGAGGAACCGGCGGACGCGGCGGAGGCCACCGCAGCAGAATAAAAAAGGAACCCCGGCGCCGCCCTGGCGTCGGGGTTCTTCTGCGGGTCACATACTGGCAGGCATGGCCCGCATGACTGTTTTTCTGCTGTATTCATCGGTGAGGACTAACACCACACCGCGCCGCCCGTCAGCCAGCGGGACCGTGACCACCTCCAGCGTAACAGCCGGGGCCGCTTTTTCCATTTTCCCCATTCTCATTTCCTCCCATTGAAAAGTTTACGAAGCAGCCGGATCCCGTAGCGAACCGGAATATAAACCGCCACGAATATGGCCACAAAAAGCAGGTATTTCATGCGCTGCCCTCCTATTGACATTTTAGTGGGTTTCGTTTATATTGAGGGTGCGGGGGTTACCCCCCGCCCCTCTGTCTGTTACCAGTTCAGCAATTTGAGGATTGCCGCTGTAATCAGACCGGAGATTGTGCCCGCCAGGATTGTGTCCGCCAAGACCTGCAACCTGTTGGGCTGCGCCGTCGGCTTATGCCGTCGGCGTTTTTTCTTTGCCATATCAACCACCCCCTTTCTGATTATTATTATATACTTGCGTAAGACAAAAAGCAAGACGGAATACTGCACAAATATACTTGCGTGAGTTTGTATATATTATATACTTGCGTAAGTTAAAATAATCTGATACAATACAGAAAAAGGAGGCGATCCCATGGAAAAGAAAACAGGGACGGCGGCGACCAAGGCAAAGAACAAGTATAACGCCGCGAATTATGAGCGTCTTTACCCGTTTGTGAAGAAAGGGAAAAAAGAGAGATACCAGAAAGCGGCGGAAGCTGCTGGGTTCAGCCTTAACGAGTTCATGGAAAAGGCTATGGACAGCCTGGCGGCGGAGATCCTGGGAGAATAAAAAGCATAAGCCCCCGACGCACACAGCGCCGGGGGCGTTTCGGCGTTTGCCCTCCAGAGTGTTCAATATTTTTCGGTGCTGATTATTAACACGGGTTCGTGGAAACCTATGTGTTAATATCAAGAAAACTGCTGAACATTACCACGCGCCTGGAGGGCTGCCCATGAAAGCGTATGATTTCCACGGGAAAAGAAATATATGCGGTGACCGGATCCGGGAGGCCCGCCTGCGGGCGCGGCTGTCACAGTCTGATCTCTGCCGGCGTCTGCAACTGGCTGGTGTCATTGTGGAGCGGGACGTGATAAGCAGGATCGAAAACGGCGGCAGGTTTGTGGCTGACTTTGAGGTGGTGGTGATCGCGGACGTTCTGGAGGTTTCCGTGGACTGGCTGCTGGGCAAAGAATAGGACGGCGTGGAGTGCTGTATGCACCGCGCCGTCCATATTTTTTTGAAAGTGAGGGCACGGGCATGAAAGGATATAAGCACCTGACGGAGTTTGACCGGAACAAGATCGCCAGAATGAGAAAAGAGGGCGCCACCATGCGCGAGATCGGCGCGGCCCTGCACGTCAGCGCCGCCACCGTCTGCCGCGAGATCAAACGCGGGACATACACCTACATGAACGCGGATTATATCGAAGTGACCGAGTACATACCGGAGCGGTCACAAGCCCGCTACCGGGCCAACATGGCGGCCAAGGGCGGCCCCCTGAAAATTGGAAGTGATCGCCGGTACGCCGAAACCCTGGAGGCGCTGATTGCTGACGACAATTACAGCCCGGAGGCAGCCCTGCATGAGATTGAGAACAACCCGGAAAAGTACGGCAGCTTTGAAACGCGGATCTGCCGCCAAACCCTTTATGCCTATATTGACAAGGGCGTTTTTCTCCGCCTGACCAATAAGGCGCTGCCGTTCAAGGGTTCCCGGCGGAAGAAGAAAACCAAGCACGTCCAGCGGGCGAAACAGCAGCCAAAGGGTGAGAGCATAGAAAAGCGCCCGCCGGAGATCGACGGGCGCCAGGAGTTCGGCCACTGGGAAATGGATCTGGTGGTTTCCTGCAGGGGCGGGCATAAGTGCCTCCTGGTGCTGACCGAGCGCGTCACCCGCATGGAGGTGATCCGCCTGATCCGCGATAAATCCGCGGCCAGCGTCGTCCGTGCGCTGGACACCATGGAACGGAAATGGGGCACCCGCTTCCCGCAGGTATTCCAATCTATTACCATGGACAACGGAAGCGAGTTTGCGGACTATATCGGGATCGAACGGTCCGTATATAAACGCTGTGAGAGCAAGCGCACCCGGACATATTACTGTCACCCATACTGCAGTAGTGAGCGAGGAAGCAACGAAAAACAAAACCAGATGATCCGGCGGAAGTTCCCCAAGGGAACAAACTTTGATAAGGTCACCCAAAAAGACGTGGAGGCGGTGGAAAGCTGGCTGAACAGATACCCCCGCCAACTGCTGGGCTGGGCCTCTGCCGGGCAGCTGTTTGAGGGCTATTTGCAGACCGTCTAAAAATATTTTTTCGTTTTGTTACACTTTCCTATTGACATTTGCCGGGACTTATTCCGGGAATAGATGTAACCGGCGGAGAAGGAAAAGACACTGCCCATCACGAAGTTAAACAGCTCACCTACATAGGCGGAGGAGGTGCCGTGGAGCACGGAGAACAGCAGGTTCTTCAGGAAGGTGACCACGATGCCGTAGACAGGGCCGAGAGAGAAGGCGGCCAACAGCTCCGGCAGATCGGACACGTCCAGCTTTACGAAGGAGGGGATCAGAGCCGGGATGGGGAATTCAATGAACATCAGCAGGAAGGCCACGCCGGAGAGCATTGCGGATAGAGATAGCGCCCCCATCTGAAACGCCCCGTGTTTCGCCGTGTGATCCGCTGTGTGCGATCTTTCTCCGAGAGCCGAGTGTGTGCCCACTTTCACTCGCGAAAGCGAACGTGGGCCGTTTGTGCGAGAAGTTGAAAAACGCGATCAGAAGCGGTTTGGGGCAGCGTTGTGGCGGTAACTTTTTGGCGATATTTGCGGGAGTGTCTATTGGCGAAAAGTCGAACTTTCCAGGAAGGTTTTTCGAGCGGTGAAGGCCGTTCGATTTTAGTACAAGATAAAGAGAGGTGCCCGTAGTTGGGCACCTCTCAGCCACAAAGCCCCGCAGTGCGGGGCTTTCCGAGGTTTTGAAACCGCAGTCTAAGGTGCACCTTGGCGGGCGTTTTCGCAGTCTTGGGTGAACGTGAGGGGCATCAGACCCCCGTGACGGCGGACTTTTCAAGGTGACCGTTCCGCAGGCGTTTGAGGAAATCGCCGTTTTTTACCGCTCAAAAAAGTGATTTCTGCATAGCGGCGATTTTCGGAGGAAAACGTGTATATTTTGCGCCGCTGTAGTCAATGAAAGGGCTTCTTGACCGTTCAAAAATCGCACCGCTGTAACAAAAGAAGAATGCCTCCGGCAGCGCAAAAATTGCGCCGCCATAGACAAAGATAGGGCATCCCCTTCAAATGATAACGTTCTGATAACGATTCCGTTTTTCGGTAGCTTTGTTCCCTTAGTTACGGTATTGTTCGTTGTCGAAAGGGGCTGATACCATGCCAAAAAGACGAGCAAACGGCGAGGGAAATATCCGAAAAAGAAAGGACGGCCGATGGGAGGGTCGCTACACCGCGGGCTATGACCCAGAGACTGGAAAGCGCATCATCAAGAACGTGCTGGGCAAGACGCAGGCCGAGGTCAAGGAGAAACTCAAAGCCGCGATCAGCGAAAGTCAGCGGCTGGATGTATCCAAAGCCGGGACTTACACAGTGGCATCGTGGGTGCGGACGTGGTACGAGGTCTACGCCGAGCCGAGAATCCGCCCGAATACCAAACTGTACTACACCAACTACATCGAAAATCACATCGTTCCCGGAATTGGGGACGTTCCACTGGACAAGCTGACCACCATTCAGATCCAGCGGTTTTACAACAACCTCCAGAAAACTGGACGAGTCCAGCGCAAAAATTTTCCTGAACTCAGGGACAAAAGCCTCAGCCCCAGAGTGGTGCGAGGCGTTCACACGCTGCTGCACAACTGCCTGGAGCAGGCGGTGGCCGAACGGCTGATCCTCACCAACCCCGCCCAAGGCTGCAAGCTGCCGCAGCTTGAAAAGAAAGAAATGAAGATCTTGCCGCAAGAGAAAATCGGCCTGTACCTCGCCGAAGCGGAAAAACGAGGATTGCTGGCCGCTTTCTATCTGGAGCTGACCACCGGCCTGCGGAGAGGGGAGCTGCTGGCTCTCCAGTGGACGGATTTGGATACGGAGAGCAAAACGCTTTCTATCACAAAGCAGGTAAACCGAATCAACGGGGAGTTGGTGGTCAGTCCGCCGAAAACTCGCAACTCCGTGCGAACGCTGGCCCTCCCGCAGCAGGCAGTTGACCTGTTAATTGCCGAGCACAAAAAGCACCCTCGCAACCCATATCTGTTCCCGTCGCCCAAGACCGGAACCATGTATGACCCGGACGCTTTCCGGAGAACCCATGACAAAATTTTGAAAGCCATCGGCGCGGAGCACATTCGGTTTCATGATCTCAGGCACACCTTCGCCACGCTGTCCCTGAAAAGCGGCGTGGACGTGAAAACACTGTCCGGTGCCTTGGGCCACTACTCGGCAGGGTTCACCCTGAACACCTACACCCATGCCACGGCGCAGATGAAGCAGGATGCCGCCGATACCATCGGTGGGGTCATCAGCCAGCAGATGCGGTAAGTGCGGCAAAAAAATACGGTTCCGTCAAGATTTATGCGCAAAATTGTTTGCAGGCTCCGGCTGAGTGAAGTCAGCCGGCAATAGAGGCGTCGTCCAAAGCCGCCTCCAAGTGCTTCATGTTCATGTATTTCTTGTT
>NZ_JACOQI010000017.1 GCF_014297285.1 Dysosmobacter segnis | reverse complement strand
TCGAATTGCGTCAGAGAAAATTTGAAATAATCGCATTCTGAATTCTATGGAAAACTCAAAACCGTTGCGGTGCAAGGCTTCCAAGACGAAAATATCCGAATTGAAGCCGCCTGACAGAAAGTTTAGGAATTCAGGCTTTTGCTTGAATTCCTTTTCTTTTTGCTTTTAAAAGTTTTGGTTTCTTGTTTTTGAATTTGCGGTTTTCTCAAAAATACCCTTCGGGAACAAGGGCCTGTATTTGGAGAAAGCCTGATGAGACGGTAAAAAGGAGCGTAATATAATGAAAATTGGATTGCAATTTGCCATGCCTGCAGAGTTTCATGCCCTGCCGGGGGCCAAGGAGCTGAAGGCATTTGAGACCGTGTCCGGTGTGCCGTTCTACGAGGCTGCACCGGGGATCATTGCCTGCGCCGGCGGTGTCAGCAAGGTGAATGCCGCCATGGCGGCAGAGATCCTGTGCCTGAAGTACGGTGTGGATATGATCGTCAACGCCGGAGTGGCCGGATGCCTGACGGAGCTTCCCACCGGCAGCCTGGTGGTCGCCGAGGACTTTGTGCAGCACGATGTGGACACCTCTGCCATCGGTGATCCCGTAGGATTGGTATCCACGGTGAACCGGGTGTCATTTCCCACCTGGAAGCCGGAGCGGTGCGTGGAACTGCTGGCAGCACTGGGCCGCAAGGCGGCGCTGGGGCGGGTGGCCACCGGAGATTGGTTTGCTGTCCGCAGCGACCGGGCAATCTTCATCCGAGACACGTTCCACCCTCTGCTGACAGAGATGGAGGGCGGCGCGATCGCCCAGGTGTGCCTGCGGAACAATGTGCCCTTCGTGGCGGTCAAATCTGTGTCGGATCATCTGTTCCGGGAGGGCCAGACGGAGGAGTTTTTCGATTTCGCCCACGCTATGGAGGATCTGGGCGCAGTGGTACTCCCACTGGCGCAGGCTTTACAGAAGGAGACGCTCTGAGCGGGGCAAACCGCGCTGCGCCTGCCATATAGTTTCCAGCCGGAACGAGCAATCGTTCCGGCTTCTTTCTTCCTATGGGTATGGGAAAAACAGCCGGAGGGAGCGAAAGTGAGGGCGGATAACCGCCGCCGGGCTGACATACGCCTTTTGTAAGAAGAACCATAAAATGGAACGGGCGTTCGTGAACGAGCAGTGCTTTTTCGGCTTTTTCCGGGAAATTTCATGTTTGGGACCCTAATTTGGAGAAATTAGGGTTAACAAAACGGGGATTCCATGGTATACAGAAGTTAAGCCATATGATCTGCGAATTAAAAACGATAGGGAGCCGACAGGACCCGCTTAAAGACCGTCCCGTTGGCAGAGCTTCAAGTCCTTTGTCGGCGAACGGCCCCTCCGGGAATAATCCGATCCTCTTGGCGGCATCCGTATTCCGGTGACGCAGGACTGTTGAGCGTAAAGGAGGCACAGCTGTGAAAAAAAGATGGACCGCGTTTTTCTTGGCGTTTCTTCTGGGGCTCGGCCTGACTGCCTGCGGCAAAACACCGGGGCCGGACACAAATACGGATGTGCCACCCTCTGCTGCCGACAGCGCGGAGGATACCCGGCAGCAGACCTCCACACCGTTCAGCGCGGACTACTGGACCGCTGTGCGGCACGAGAGCTATGATGCCATGAACGACTGCATGAAAACCAGTGCTATGCCCACGGAGGCGTGGTGGGCGGACCTCTATCTCAACGAAGACGGAACGGCCCAGTTTTGGGATGTGTTAGGCTCGTACTACAATACCAGCCTGCTCGACGGAAACTGGTGGCTGGGCGCGGACAGCACCCTGCGGTTGACGGGAACGATGAATACCGGCGAGCCGCTGACCTTGGACGGTCGGATCGAAAGCACCGATTCTCTGGCGATCGAGACCCCCCTACGGAGATACCTTCTACTTTGCCCCGGCAGAGCGGCCGGGCCCCGGCGGAGAGATGGGGATCGCGGACCTCTACGGAACGTGGCGCATGACCCACTATGAGGAGGACGGCCGGGAATACAGGCCCGGCGAGGAACATATCGCCTCTATGCTGTGCTTTGATTGCCTGTGGTCCGATCTGTTGGAGGGCTATGTGATGAGGGCGGACTGGTACCACGCTGCCGGGCTGGATACGGACACCCCGCAATACCGGTCAGAAAAGCATCTGCTAGCGGAGCAGATAGAGGAACCGCTGATGCCGGGGCTGCCCAATGAGACTTGGAGCGTGCGGCTGACCGACGAGGAGACTGGCGCGGCGTTTTTCGCCGCCCTGACGAACCGGAATAGCCTGCTTGTGCGGATACCTTATGAAAAGAACGGGGGCGCGGGCGTCCGTACCGTCACCTATATGCGCTCCAGCGGCTTCCTGCCGCCGACCTTGGAGAACGCTATGACAGGGGAGCCGGAAAAATCGCTGATCTTCTACTGGCGGGACCCGCCCGCCGAGGTGACGGAGCCGCTGTCGGTGATCCCCATGAACGCATTGGAACCCAACGGACAGAATAAGCTGCTGGTGGGCCGGTGGTACGAAACGGACATCCAATTCAGCGTTGGAACGCCGGTGCTGAACGATGACGGCACCCAACAAAGTTGGATCTCGGAGAAGGTGGTGTATGAGGGGAAAATCAAGATCAATGAGCCGATGTTCTTCTCCCTCACCATTCCAGAGGATACGGCGCGGGTGTGCCTGTTTATGAAGCGGCCCTGGGATGTGAGCTGGTTCACCTGGCCCATTACGGATCAGGCTCCGTTTTATGTCAGTGGAGACACCTTCCTGACGGGAGGGAGCTGAGGCCTTGTTTTCCCTAAAAAACAGGCGATTTTATAAGATGCGATCAAAAGCGAATGCTGAAATCAAATACAACAACAGGAAAAGGAGAGTAAAAT
Source organism: Dysosmobacter segnis (assembly GCF_014297285.1). Lineage (GTDB taxonomy): Bacteria > Bacillota > Clostridia > Oscillospirales > Oscillospiraceae > Oscillibacter > Oscillibacter segnis. The sequence goes on along the minus strand of NZ_JACOQI010000017.1, from coordinate 60,784 downwards.
TATGGGACTGATCAAAGCGGCAATGGGCGCGGCTGGCGGCGTGTTGGCCGACCAGTGGAAGGAATACTTTTATTGCGAGGCGATCCCCTCTGACGTGCTGGCGGTCAAGGGCAAAAAGAAGGTCACGGGCCGTTCCAGCAACACCAAGGGCGATGACAATATCATCACCAACGGCAGCCTGATCGCCATTGCGGACGGACAGTGTATGCTCATCGTGGAGCAGGGCAAGGTGGTGGACGTCTGCGCCGAGCCCGGCGAATACACCTACGATATGTCCACGGAGCCCAGCATCTTCTCCGGTGATCTGGGCGAGAGCGTGAAGAACGTGTTCCAGAATATCGGCAAGCGTTTCACCTTCGGCGGCGAGGCTCCCAAGGATCAGCGAGTCTACTACTTCAACACCAAGGAGCTGACGGGCAATAAGTACGGCACCCCCAGCCCCGTCCCCTTCCGGGTGGTGGACCAGCGGGCTGGCATCGACATCGACATCGGCATCCGCTGCTTCGGTGAGTACAGCATCCGGCTGAAGAACCCCCTGCTGTTCTACACCAACGTCTGCGGCAACGTCAGTGAGGACTACAAGACGGAAAATATCGCCGGTCAGATGAAAACGGAGCTGCTGACGGCTTTGCAGCCCGCTTTCGCCAAGATCAGCGAAATGGGCATCCGCTATTCCGCCCTTCCCGGCCATACTCTGGAGCTGGCTGACGCCCTCAACGAGCAGCTTTCCGGCAAGTGGCGGGATCTGCGCGGCATGGAGATCGTCTCCTTCGGCGTTTCCAGCGTGAAGGCCAATGAGGAAGACGAGCAGATGATCAAGGAGCTGCAGCGCAACGCGGCCTTTATGGACCCCACCCGTGCGGCGGCACATCTCGTCGGCTCTCAGGGCGAGGCGATGAAGGCGGCGGCCGCCAACACCGGCGCCGGTCCCGCTATGGCCTTTATGGGCATGGGCGTGGCCGGACAGATGGGTGGCATGAACGCCCAGAACCTATTCCAGATGGGGCAGCAGCAGGCGGCGCAGCCCGCTCCCGCACCTGCGGCGCAGGGCTGGACCTGCACCTGCGGTCAGGGCGGCATCACCGGCAACTTCTGTCCCAACTGCGGCAGCAAGAAGCCGGAGCCGAAGCCTGCCGGGGACAGCTGGCAGTGCGCCTGCGGCGCCACCGCCACCGGAAAATTCTGCCCGGAATGCGGCAAGCCCAAGCCCACCGCCGCAGCGGACGGCTGGACCTGCACCTGCGGCGCGGTGAATAAGGGCAAGTTCTGTGCTGAGTGCGGCAAGCCCAAGCCTGCCGGAGTTCCTCAGTACAAGTGTGACAAGTGCGGCTGGGAGCCCGCCGACCCGCAGCATCCCCCCAAGTTCTGTCCTGAGTGCGGCGACCCCTTTGACGACGGGGACATCGTTGGATGAAGCGCCGGATGATCTGGATTCTTCTGGCGGGGATACTCGTAGGTTTAGCCCTTTCCGGCCTCTATAAGCACTTTGTCACAGACCGGATCATGGATGGGGGCAACGGCATGGAAAATCCGGATGCCGCGTTCCTGCTGGACGGCGACCACACCTATGTGGACAATTCCGCCCTCTGGCCCGTGCTGGAGGGTACATGGGAAAGTGAAGACGGCCGCTGGCAGGCGAGCATCGGCGAAGAGGACGGCCTGACCCTCCGGTTGGACGGCGAGACCGTTCTGGAAACCCCGCTGGACTTCACCTACATCCCGCGTAAAAAGATACAGGACACAGGGCTGATGTTAGACAACCGTGTTCTCCAGAAGGCGGACGGCACGGAATGGGGGAAGATCCTGGACGTTTACCACTGTGCCGGGGCCGGCGAGGACAGCGGCAGACTGGAGCTGACGGTGGACTGGTCGGAAGCGGCGGACAAAGTGGTGGAGCTTCAAAAAGTTGAAGAATAAGAGCAAATAGCAGGTTTATTTGGCGAAAATCCGTCCCCGGCTGCGGGAGCCACGGCCGGGGACAAGGTCCCGGTTCCGGGTGGACAATGCAATGTGAGCCGTTACGGTGGTTGAAAACAACAGGAGGAAGCTATTATGGGATTGTTTGATAAGAAATACTGCGACATCTGCGGCGAGTAGATCGGACTGTTGGGCAATCAGAAACTGGAAGACGGCAACCTCTGTAAGGACTGCGCGAAGCAGTTCTCTCCCTGGTTCAGTGACCGCCGCCGCTCTACGGTGGAGGACATCAAGCGGCAGCTGGCCTACCGGGAGGAAAACCGGGGCAGGGCGTCCCAGTTCCGCACCACCCGCTCCTACGGCGAGGATTGTAAGGTCCTGCTGGACGAGGAGCATCGTTGGTTCACCGTTACCCGTGCCCGGGATCTGGCGGACGCCAACCCGGATATTCTGGACTGCACCGCGCTGACCGGCTGCCGCGTGGACATTGACGAGAGCCGCACGGAGCAGAAGCGGGAGGGACCGGACGGCAAGGAGGTCAGCTACAACCCGCCCCGCTACGAGTATTCCTATGACTTTGAAGTGATCATTTCCGTCAATAACCCCTACTTTGACGAAATGAAGTTCCGCCTGAACAACAGTTCTGTGTACATCGAGCCGCAGAACACCATGCAGCGGCCCATGATGGGGCAGCAGGGTATGATGGGCCAGCGTCCTATGGCGGGCCGTCCTCAGAGCGGCATGGCGGGTCAGCGGCCTATGATGAATCAGCCGGGCATGAACCAGCGTCCTATGGCAGGTCGGCCCCAGAGCGGCATGACACAGCGCCCCATGATGGGACAGATAAATTCTGTGGGCCGGATGAATACCATGGCTGCCGGCTTCGATCCGGAGAGCAATCGGGAATATCGCAAGTACCGCGAAATGGGCGACGAGATCCGAGCGGCGCTGCTTCAGGTGATGGAGACCGCCCGTGGCGGCGGCACAGTTCAGACAGCCCCCCTGCAGCAGGAGGCCCCCATGCAGCAGCAGGAGACCTTCGCTCCCGCTCCGGCAGCAGCCGGTCCGTGGACCTGCCCCGCCTGCGGCGGACAGAATGACGGAAAATTCTGCGAGTACTGCGGTGCGCCCAGAGGATAAGGGAAACAGATCGGAGAAAACGGCTCAACAGCGTCCGCCCGTCTACGGGCGGGCGCTGAACGGAAAATGAAGAAAGAAGGGTGAGAGCAAGCATGGCAGCACAGGTGACCAACTATCAATGCCCAAGCTGCACCGGCCCGCTGCATTTTGTGGGCGCATCCGGCAAGCTGGAGTGCGATTACTGCGGTAGTACCTATGATGTAGCAGAGATCGAGGCGCTTTACGCGGAAAAGGAGGAACAGGCCGCGGCGGCGCAGCAGTCGGCAGAAGAAAAAACGGCGGCGGAAAAGAAGGCAGCCGAGGAAGGCGGCTGGGAGTTGCCGGACCTCAGCGCCGACTGGGGCGCAGAGGGCGACGGCATGAAGGCTTACAGCTGCCCAAGCTGTGGTGCGGAGCTGATCTGTGACGCAAGCACGGCGGCTACCTCCTGCCCTTATTGTGGAAACCCAACGGTGGTGCCGGGGCAGTTTGCGGGAACGCTGAAGCCGGATTTCGTGATCCCCTTCAAACTCAGCCGCGAGGACGCCATCCGCGAGCTCAAGAAGCATTACAGGGGCAAGGTGCTCCTTCCCAAGAGCTTTTCCAAGGAAAATCACTTACAGGAGATCCAGGGGGTCTATGTACCCTTCTGGCTGTTCAGCGGTGAGGCGGAGGGCAATGCCCACTATGAGTGTACCCGGTCCCACAAGCGCACCGAGGGTGAGTATGAGGTGATAAAGACGGAGCACTTTGACGTGTACCGTGCCGGAACGATGCCCTTTGAAAAGGTACCGGTGGACGCCTCGACTAAAATGCCGGATGATCACATGGATTCCATCGAGCCTTACAATTACGATGACCTGAAACCCTTCTCCACGGCGTATCTGCCGGGCTTCCTGGCGGATAAGTTCGACGTGTCGGCGGACAAGAGCCGGGAACGGGCCGATGTCCGCTGTCTGGGCAGCTTGAAAAAGGCGCTGCAAGGTACCGTAACGGGATACGCGACCTGTTTCCCGAGGGGCGAACACGCAGACATCCAGCGGGGCAAGGTCCACTACGCGCTGCTGCCGGTGTGGCTGCTGAATACCAAATGGCAGGGCAAGGATTTCCTCTTCGCCATGAATGGACAGACCGGAAAGCTGGTAGGAGACCTGCCTGTGGACAAGGGGCGGTTCTGGGGGATGTTTGCCGCCATTGCCGTGCCGCTGTCCGTATTGAGTTCGGTCATTGTCCTGCTGATGCGATAAGGAGGGACGGACATGAAAAGAAAAGTCACAGCTTTGCTGACGGCGCTCCTGCTGACGCTGACTCTGTGCGTCCCCACTCTGGCGTGGACGGAATACGGCGCGATCTATGACGAGACCGACGCACTGGGCTCGGAGGAACTGTCCGATCTGGGTCAGTACACTTTGCCCCAGCTGACGGAGGCGCTTCACCTTGACCTGCGGGTGGACATATTTACCAATGAGGATGTCAGCGAGGGTACCACCGCCGGAGATATCGCCACATATGTTTACAAAGATTCCGGCTACGGCTGGGGCGAGGAAAAGGACGGCATCTCGCTGACGCTGGTGATGGAGCCTCTGGCGGACGGTTCTTACACCCTGGCGGAGACCGACTGGTGCGTCTACGCGATGCTGAGCGAGACGCGGGGCGACGGGCAGGAACTCTCCGGCTTGGTGTATGACGCGGTGGAGCCGTATATGACGGCGCGGGCGTGGGACGGTACGGATATGACCGTGAGCGCCGAGGCGCTCTGTCAGGCGGTGAACGCCATGGCGGCGACGGCGGCGGACTATCTCTCCGCAGACTTCCCAACGGAGGCGCAGCAGCCCGAGACCGTCCAGTCCGGCGAAGCTCCGGAGTTGGGCAGCACCGGCATGAACTATGTGTTCGATCTGCGGGGAATGCTCTCCGACGGGGAGCGGGAAGAACTGGAGGATCGGGCCGAGGATATCGCCCTCCGCCGCAGCTGCGGCATCTATACCCTTTTTGTGGAGGACTTTACAGCTTACGGCTACGGTGACGATCCCTATACCGCCCTGTATCAGATCTACCACGCCGAGGGCCTTGGTGTGGGCGAGGACCGAAACGGCGTCATCATCATGCTGAGCATGAAAGAGCGGGACTACGCCATGTTCGTCTACGGCGAATGGGCGGAGTATGCTTTTGACCGATACGGCGAAAAACAGCTGGAGGATCGCTTTTTGGATAAATTCAGCGGCGGCGACTGGTATGCCGGGGTTTCCAGCTATCTTGCCGCCTGTGACGAGTTTCTGACTCTGGCTGAGGATGGAAAACCTGTGCGGTCCAGCCCCCTGCCGGCCATCGGCATTGCGGTGGCAGTCTCCTGCCTGATCGCGTTTCTGGTGTGCATGATCCTGAAGGGACAGATGAAGTCCGTGCGCAAGGGCGTTGACGCCAACGTGTATACCACGGCGGGCGGTGGATTGAAGCTGACGGACAGCTATGACCACTACACCCATACCACGGAGACCCGCCGTAAGATCGAGAGCGACTCCGGCGGCGGTGGCAGAAGCAGCGGAGGAACTGTAAGCCGCAGCGGCGGAGGAGGTCACGGCCGCAGCGGAAAATTCTGAGAAGGAGGCAGAATCATGAAGCGCTTGACTTTGCACCGGCTGGCGTCGGCACTTCTCTGCCTGACGCTGGCTCTTAGCCTGACTGCCTGCGGAGGGAAAAAGAAACCGGCCCCGGCAGCGGGAAACGGCGGCGTAAAGGAGACGATCTCCGACAGCAGGACCGATCAGACCGGTCAGGCCGATCCTGTGAAGCCTTCCGAACCGGAAGCGGAGGTGGACCCGAAGCTGGTGGAGGAATGTCTCGACAAGCTGGGCTTTGATTTGGAATACGGCGGCTATCCCGGCGCCGCGGCCTATCTCGGCTGCCGGGAGAAGGGGGACACCTCCAAGCTGTCGGACTGGATGCTGGAAAACTGCCTTGACCTGACGGCGGAGATGCCGGTCATGCTGACCATCCCCTCGGAGCGGGTCCTCGGTCCGGGGTACGGCAAGCTGTTCTGCGTCATTCCGCGGGGAGAGAACACCAGCCTTGCCGTGAACCACATCACATGGCAGTCTCAGGGCAACGGCCTGCATCCGGTGGCGGACGAAGTCCTCTACCGGGAGGAATGTGCCCAGCCTGTTTTGGTATTCGTGGATCCGGAGGAGCCGGATATGGAGATCAACCTCGTGGCTAACGGTGGTACGGCGGTGAGCTGGTATCCGCAGGAGGATTTGTACGGCGATGTGATCCTGCCTGCCAGCGAGGAGGGCCGTATGCTGTTGTTCGACTTCTCCATCTACACCAACACCACCGCCATCGACCATCCCGAGGGCTGGGAGCCGTCCGGTGACGATTGGTGGTGGCCTCCTACGGATCTGGGGCTGGCCGATACCTCGTGGGATTGCGATGAGTGGACGCTGGAGCTGCATTACGGCGACTGTGGCCCGGACTATGCGGGGCTGGCTAATTTGTACGAGTGCTATGACAACCAGATGGATCTGCGATTCTTCGGTGTATGGCGCATGGAGGATGACTGCCTGCGGCTGGATATGTCCGCCGGGGTGGGCAGCTCCCTCAGCGGCAGCTTCCCAGTGCTGATCTCCCCCTCCGGCGAGTATCTGTACTTCCAGCGCTCCCGCATCGGCGAGGGGATGCCCTTCCTGCGGAACGGCGAGGACTCCGCTACCTTGAGCTTGCGCTACGATTGATGAAACCTTTTATACGAAACAGACCCGGCAGCTGATTTTCAGCCGCCGGGTCCTTTTTATTAGCTATATGCGTGGAAATTTTCTGTGGGTATCAGAAAGCAACGTGCATGAACAGGGCCACGCAGCAGAGAATGATCGCCAGAGGGACGTACACATACCGGCCCGCATTGTACCAGAGATCGCCGCGTTTTTTCGTACTGCCGGTGTTGATGGCGTCCAGCAGGGCGTCCTTCTTCATCACGTAGAACCAGGAGACCGCGCCCAGTGTAGCGCCGATGGGGATGATATAAATGGACACCAGATCCATCCAGGGACCCCACTTGCTGATGGTCTCCATGCCGATGCCGAAGCCCAGGCACAGCGCGCCCAGCAGTACCAGGACGGTAACGCGGGTGAGCTTCGGGAACTTGTGCATCAGGGACTCCGCCACCACCTCAAACATATTCTGCAAAGAGCTGACGCCGGCGAAAATCATGGCCATATACAGGATGATGGCGAAGAGCTGACCCATGGGGATGTCCTGCAAGATGGTGGGCAGGGTCACGAACAGCAGGCTGGGACCGGCGCCCACGTCCAGACCGTAGGAGAAGCAGGCGGGGATAATAACCAGGGCGGCTACCACGGCGGCAATGGTGTCAAAGAGGGCCGTGTGCTGGGCCACGCCCACCACGTCCTCGTCCTTGGAGAGGTACGCACCGTAAACGATCATGCCGCTGCCGGTGACGGACAGGGAGAAAAACGCCTGCCCCATAGCCCAGATCCAGATCATGGGATTCGTCAGGGCCTCCCAGCGGGGGGTGAACATAAAGACATATCCCTCCGCGGCGCCGGGCAGAAGGGCCACCCGCACGGCCAGAATCAGGAAGATCACAAAGAAGACAGGCATCATGACCTTGTTGGTCTTTTCAATGCTGCGGGCGCCCAGAAACAGCGTCAGCAGCGTGCCCACCACCACAACGATGTGATAGGGGATCACGGAGTAGGGGGTGGAGGAGAAGGCACCGAACCAGGCGGCGGTGTCCGTGGTCAGCAGTGTGCCCAGCAGGGAATCCACCAGAGCCTTGAGCACATAGGTGACGATGACGGCATAGCCGATGGCGATGCACAGGGAGCCAGCCAGAGGCAGCCAGCCCAGCAGACCGCCGACTTTGCCGGCAGACTTGCTGCGGGTGTCCCAAGCGTTTTCGTAAGCGCCCAGCGTACCGGTGGCGGCACGGCGGCCCATGGCAAACTCCGCCGGAAGGCCCACATAACTGAAAATAAAAACAAACAGCAGATAAATCAGTAAAAATGCGCCGCCGCCGTTGCTGCCCATTTTGTTGGGGAAGCCCCAGACGTTGGCCATACCCACCGCCGAACCGACGGACGCAAGGATAAAGCCCCAGCGGCTCGCAAAGCTCTTGGTGTTTTTCTTGTGTTCCATGTTTTTCTCCCATCCAGCCGTAAAAAAACCGCACGGGATCGGGGCCCGTGCTATCGGCTTCTATCTGATCCCGGACTTCCGGGGGAAACAAACCCCTCACAGGGAGGGCACTTTACTATTTTAAAGCTTTGCTGACAAAAAGTCAAGGGAGGAACAATAGTTGTCCGCAGTAAAAAATACGCCGCGAGGGAAAAATGACTTCTGCTGAAAACAAAGGCCCCGTCTGCGTTTATACGCAGGCGGGCGTCAGCGTGTCGAAAAAGTCTTTTCTCCCCGCGTGGAGCAAGAATACACCGTCGGCCCAGCCGGTTTCCGTGTGCTTTGCCCCCGAAAACCGGGGGCCATCCTCGAAACAGGCTCGCTTCATCCGCTGCTGGCGGCGCTTCGCCTGCTTCCCCTTCTTGGGTTTCCCGCGCACACCCTTCCTTACCGTCACGGAGAATTTACCACATCTATTGACAGTCACACGCCCGCCTGCGTAAAAGCGCAGGCGGGGGGCGATGTATGGTCAGCGCAGGAGTTTTTCCAGATTGGTCTTCATGGTAACGGTGAACCGGGGCAGATCGTGGAGCCCCTTGGCCAGATCGGCACACTTGGGCGTGGTCATCAGAGTCACCGGGAACAATTCGTCCACAAGGGCCTTGGCATCCGGGTCGGAGCAGCCGAAGGGATAGGCGAAGCAGGTGACGCCGCCCAGCTCCTCTGCGATCCGGTCATGGCTCAACTGGATGTCATCCAGCACACGGGTCTGAAAATCCGCGTCGGACTCGTTGGGACGGCGCTCCACGCCGTTGGCCCCGCCGGACTCAAAATTGCCGCCGTCGCCGCCTAAGTTGTGGAGGCGGTAGCTGTGGGAGCCGATCTCTACCAGACCGGAGGCCGTCATTTCCCGCAGCTGGTTCCAGGTGCAGAAGTTGTCCGTAGGCAGATCCGGCATGAGGACGATGATGGAAATGCAGGCCTTTACGCCGTATTCCTGCAAAATGGGGTACACCAGATCGTAATTGCTGCGGTAGCCGTCATCAAAGGTGATGAGGATGGGCTTTTCCGGCAGGGCGTCCCCGGCGGCCAATTCCCGGGGCAGCACCGGCGTATAGCCCATCGCCAGAACGGTCTCCAAGTCGGCGCGGAACTTGCCGGGGGTCACGGTCATGTCATTGCAGTCCTGCCCGTCCGGGACCATGTGGTGATACATGAGGACCGGCAGCGGCTCCCGCACCGGCTGCGGTAATCGGTAAACGAATACGCTCAGGGCCGCGGACACCGCCAGCATTACCAGCGGCACGGCGGCGCAGAAAAATTTCTGCTTCATGCTTTCCATATACTTCCTTTTCATTGGATGCAGCCATTGCGGCCGTCCAATCAGTCAATGAATCCGCCGGTTATGTTCTTTTATTTTTGCCAGACTTTTCTGAAAAGATCCCCCTCAGGGGGCAAACGTCCCCTTCCAGCCGTCCGCCGTCTGGTACAGCAGGCCGGAGCGGGTATCCAGAAAGGCCCCGCCGCCGGGCATGGGTCCATATTCGCCATGATAAGCTCTGGCGCTGCTGTTCACCGTCTGCTGCTCCTTGGAGCGGTAGTTCCCCGGCACGAAAATGCGCTCGTTGGTGAAGGTGAAATGCTGGCCTGCCAGCAGTTCCGGGTCATACAGACCGGCCGCCGGTTCCGCGCTTTCCACCGTGACCCGGTTCTGCACGAAGGAATTTTCGTACTTGCTGCCCGGCGTCACCTGATGGATGGTCACATCGCCCACGGCGTCCAGCCAGCTCTGGGCCAGTTCCTCCCGGTTCCGGCCATCCGCCGGAACGATCAATCTGTCCACCAGCGCGTTGAATTCCGCCTCATCGTACCACTTCCGCAGATAGGTAAACACGGTGTTGCCGTCATATGGGGCAGAGGAGGTGGAGGCCGCCATCAACCATGCGGTTTTCCCCGGTTCCTCGCAGCGCACGATAGAGGAATTCTCCCACGCGGTAATGGTGCAGCGTCCGTCCGGGCTTTGCAGGGTGATGCTGCTGCCGGAGGGATCGCTGTCCGAGGCCGTGGCCCAGTAAAAGCTGCCGGAAAAGCCCTGCGCCCGGACAGCGCCGCTGCCGTCGGAAACGCCAACGGTATAGTCGCCGCCCCGGACGCCGTCGGCAGGTTCCAGACGCATCTGCACCGCTCCGCCGCCGGTCAGTGCGTCCATCACAGCCTGCGCCCGGTAGGCCGCCTGAGACGAGCGGGCGGAATGCTCCAGAAAGTAGTCGTAGGCCTCCCACTGAGCGCCGTCAAAGGAGTGAGAACACCACGCCATGGTCTGCACCGCATCCAGATAAAGGCTCTGCTGCTCCGCTGTGCCCTCCTGCAAAATGACATCCAGCTTCTGGCATACGGTTTGCCGGTCCGTTTCGCTCATGGTGCTGAGTTGGGTCAGGAATTGGCCGCCCATGCCGTCGTAAAGCTGGTGCAGCAATTCCTCCGGCGTGGTATCCGCCACGGAGGACAACCCCAGTTCCACCGCCCAGCGCTGCATCTCCGCGTCAAATACCTTCGAGCCGGGACCGCCGTCATTGAGCATCCATTCCTCCAGGAAGGTGTACTGTCCATCCGTTTCTGTGAAGAAAAGATAATGGCAGTAGGGGTAGTCCGGCATGAGCCAGCCGTCCTCGTCCACATAGGCCCCGCCGGCCAGCGTGACGTTGGCGGGCTTTTGGGCATGATACTCATAATTCAGGTTATAGGCGATAAGCGTTCCATTGGGATAAGCCCTGTACCAGTCCTCCGACACATATTCCACCCGCCAGTTATCAAGGTCGGCGCCGGAATCGTATCCGCCGTTTTTGTAGTCCTGATAGGCTTTCTGTACGGTGGCCTTGGCTGCGGCCAGCACCGGCTCCGGCACATCGGGCGTTCCCACCACATGATCCGCTGTCTGGCTGTCCTTATCAGGCTTGTAGACCAGCAGCGCCCCATCCCGGTAGTAGAGATAGCGGATGAAATCGGCGTTGGGCTGGGGATGCTCCGCCGTGGCCCATTCGGGCATGGACACAAAACCGCGGACGGTCAGGCGGCGGTAGTTGAGATCCCAGCTGGCGTGATCCCAGTAGTTTATTTCCGGCCAGGCGTTCTGCAAAAGCGCCTTGACATCCGCTTCGTAAAGCTGGCCGCTCCGCAGGAAGAACAGCTGTCCGGAAACGCCGGAGGCGGCGCACAGCTCATTTTCCCCGTCGCCGTCCAGGTCGATGGCCTCGCAGTCTCCCTTGGCCCGGGCCAGCAGGTAGGGCGTTCCGCTGTTGTCCAGATAGTAGTAATCCGTGACGGTGCCGATGTAGCCGCCCCGTCCCGGCCCGCCGGTGAGATAGTCCGAATAGGACACCGTAAAGCCGCTGTGACCCAGCAGATTGTGGAAGAAGAACAGCCGTACCGTATCATCAAGCTCCTGAACATCCAAAGCCGGTGCGGTGAAAAATACGTCGGCCTCCCACTGGGTAATGCCCTGCTGACTGCTGACCGCTTCCGCCCGCATGATTGCCGCGTAGATTGCCCCGTCTGTGGAGCGGTAAACCCGGAGGGAATATCTTTCGCCGCCGCTGCCGTCAACCGAGAAGCCGCCGCCCCGCTCCGCACAGTCATCGGAATGGCGGGTCAGGGACATCTTCTGCGGTTCGTAGGGCGTCAGGTCGTCCAGTGGGATCGTCATCCACGGATCTTCCTCCGGGTAGGCAAAGGCAGAGGGGGTAACGCTGTCCACCAGCAGGTGGGACACGAACCAATACTGTCCATCCCCCCGGTCCAGCAGAGTGACGCACTCGTTGGTTTCGCCGCCGTAGTAAAAATCCTTCCAGTAAAGCCGGATATAGCTGCCCTTCCGCTCACCGCCGGTAAAGGTGACAGAGCGGTAGTTGGTGTCGCCCTTGGTCAGATAGTAGGCGTCATAGTCCGGCAGGTAGTCAAACGCATCCAGATCCACCTTGTTGGTCTGGGCCAGCGTCAGGCCGGTGTTTTCCAGCAGAAAGGCGTCCATAGCCGCCGTGGTCAGCTTATAGGTGGGGCAGATCTGGCTGCCGTCCTCCGCTAACACGCCCAGCTGCTCCAGCTCCGCCTGACTGGGTGCCTCCCAGGTACCAACGCCGTTATAGAACAGGTCGAACAGGTTGATGTCCTGAGGGCCGGCATACAGGCAGGTGAGGAACTGGTTGTGGAGCGTGTGCTGCACGCCGCCAAATTCGTTGGTGGTCTGACTGTTGAAAAACTGCGTGTTGAAAAAGGCCAGCTCCTCGCCGGTCAGGAGGCGGGAGGACAGCAGAGCGTCCGGCCGGGCGCAAAGCTGGTTGGAGCGGAGCTGGAAGCCGCCGCCCGGCTGGGGGACCACCGTGACCTTGGCCCAGACCTCCTCCCCGGAACCGGCGGTATCCACGAGCTGCGCGCCGCACTGCTCCGGCTGATAATAAAGGGTCACGGTATCGCCGCTCCGCTCCCCGGCATAGAAACAGACATCACCGAGGGCGTTGGTGTCTCCGTGGAAGTGGTAATAGGCGTCATAATTTGCAAGATAGGCAAAGCTGCCCATACTCAGCGCGTCGGTTTCTGCCAGGGGCAGATCGACCCAGCGCACCAGAACGTGATCCGCCTGCTCCGCGGTGATTTTGATGAGATCCACCTCCGGGTCATAGCCGTCATAGCAGGTGTCCACCAGCTCTTGCCGTTCCGCAGCGGAAATTGGCTGTTCCGGTGAAACGCCGTTGTAAAACAGGTGATACATATCGATCTTTATGGGATCGTCATAGACGGAGGTCAAAAACTGGACAGGACGGAGGCCGCAGTCATTCCCGGCAGAGTCCTGCCAGCGGTCAACGGTGTTGAACGTCAGCGCGTACTCGGACAGCTCCTCGCCGGTCAGAGACCGCACGGAGGGCTTTGCCCCGGTGAAGGTGAGGGCGCATACCAGCGCGGCGGCGGTCACCACCGCCAGCAGAGCGACGCCCACGGTGCGGCGGTTTTCCGCGATGCGGGTGACGCGATCCTTCAATTCCCGCTTTCCCGCCGTCATGGTGGTGGCGGAGAGCAAGGGGCTTTCCGACCGTCCGGCCACGGGGATCAGCCGCAGCAGCGTTTGACCGTAAGGGATGCGCTCCGATTCTCCCAGCTGCCGCAGCGCGCCCTCGTCACAAGCCAGCTCGCAGTCCCGGCGGGAGACGATGGCGGCGATCCACACCAGCGGGTCGAACCAGTACACCGCCAGACACATGCACCGCAGCAGGCTCCACAGGGGGTCCAGATGGCGGGCGTGGGTGGTCTCGTGGATCAGAACATGCCGCAGGGTCTCCGGGGATTCCACGGCGGCGGGGGTCAGGTAGACGGCGGGGTGAAACAGGCCGAACAGACAGGGGGAGGGCAGATCCGCCGTCAGATACACCGGATAGGGGCAGTTTTCCACCGGGTAAAGTTTCCGGCTCCGGCGGAGACGAAGCATGAAGCGGAGGTTCGCAAGCAGGAACCACGCCGCCATGACATACATCCCGGTGTGCCAGACGGCTTTCAGAACGGGGGTCAGAGGGATCTGACTTTTATACTCGATGGAATGGGTGACATTTTTCCCGTCGGTAAACGTCACGGTGCTGTCCTCTGTGGCGGTGTCCACCCGGAAGGACTGATAGGGGGCGGGGGTTTGGAAGACGCCCGGCGGGGCGGAGACAATGGTCTCCCGGTAGGGGGTCACATACAGGGCCGGGGCGGTGATCCGGGCCGTCACCGGCTCCGCCGCCGTCAGGACGTTGTGCTCCATGGCGGGCAGGCTGACCGGCACCAGCAGCCGCAGCGCCACCAGCCCCCACAGGGCGTACTGCACCTGGCGGGAGATGGTTTTTCGGAACAGCAGCCGCAAAAGCAGCAGGGCAAGGATCAGAACGGAAGAAGTCAACAGGATCTCTTTCATAGTTTTCCACCCGCTTTCTCCAAAATGGCGGACAGCTCCGCAATGTCATTCTCTGTCAGGGCGTTTTTTTCCACCATGGCGCTCATCAGCAGGCCCAGCCCGCCGATCTTATCCAAAAAGGTCTCGGTTTCCACCTCAATGGCGTCCTCCCGGTCCACGGCGGGGAAATACAGCTTGGCCCGGCGGCCTTCCTCGTGGCGGACGGCCTCCTTGCCCTCCAGACGGGAGAGCATGGTGATGACCGTGTTTTTCGACCAGCTGGTGTCCTCTTTTAAGGCGGCGGTCAGCTCCGTGATGGTCATGGGGGCGGTCTGCCACAGGTGGTTCATCAGCTTCCATTCGCTGTTGGAGAGATCAATTTTCATAGCGCACCTCGCTTGGTATACAGTTGTCTACCTCTTACACCACCAGCGTAGCAAAAAGGTAGACAAATGTCAACCTCAATTTGATTACAAAACGGATACGGAAAAATCGGCGGTTCCGCCGTTGACCGTGGCCGCTTTTTGCCGTAAAATAGAGGTCAGTTTGAGAAAACAGAGAGAACGGAGAACAGTATGACTGACTTTGAACAACGGTATGTGACCGCCCGGAAAGCGGTGATCGCCCGGGATCTGGCCCGGCTGAACCCTATGCAGCGTCAGGGGGCCATGACCACCGAGGGACCTCTCCTGCTGCTGGCGGGGGCGGGCAGCGGCAAGACCACGGTGCTCATCCAGCGGGTCTACAACCTGCTGACCTATGGCCGGGGCAGCGACAGCGACGAGGTCCCCAACTGGGCCACGGAAGAGGATCTGGACTTTTTGGAGCACTTCCCGGATCGGCCAGACGGTGACGAGGTCCGCCGGGTCCACCGGCTCTGTGCCGTGGACGCCCCCCGGCCATGGGAGATCATCGCCATCACCTTCACCAATAAGGCGGCGGGAGAATTGAAGGAGCGGCTGGCGGCCCGTCTTGGCCCCGCCGCCAACGATGTGTGGGCCTCCACGTTCCACTCCGCCTGCGTCCGCATCCTGCGGCGGGACATTGACCGCATCGGCTTTGACAAGGACTTCACCATCTACGATACCGATGACGCCAAGCGGGTCATCAAGGATATTCTGAAGGAGCAGAATCTGGACGAAAAGACCTTCCCCGTCCGCAGCGTTCTCTCCGCCATCAGCGCCTCCAAGGATCGCTACGAGGGGCCGGAGGTATTCCGCAAGAAGGCGGAAGCCGCAAACGATTGGAAAAATACCCGGATCGCCAAGATCTACGCCGCCTATCAGCAAAAGCTCAGCACCGCCAACGCGCTGGACTTTGACGACATCATTTACCACACTGTCACATTGCTGCAAAAGGAGCCGGAGGTGCTGGACTACTACCAGAAAAAGTTCCGGTATGTGCTGGTGGACGAGTATCAGGACACCAACCACCTGCAATACCTCCTCACCGGCCTGCTGGCCGGAGGACACCGGAACCTCTGCGTGGTGGGCGACGATGACCAGTCCATCTACCGCTTCCGGGGTGCTAACATCGAAAATATCCTGAACTTTGAAAAGCAGTACAAGGACGCACGGGTGATCCGACTGGAACAGAACTACCGCTCCACCCAGCACATTCTGGATGCCGCCAACGCCGTCATCAAGAACAATGAGGGCCGGAAGGGCAAGACCCTCTGGACGGACAACGGCAGCGGCGACGTGGTGACGGTAAAGACCAGCTTCAACGAGGGAGACGAGGCAAACTTCGTGGCCGGGGACATCCTCATGGGGGTCAACCGGGGACGGAACTTCCGGGATACCGCCATTCTCTACCGGATGAACGCCCAGTCCAACGCACTGGAATACGCCCTGAAGCGCAACGCCATCCCCTATAAAGTTGTGGGCGGCATGAAGTTCTTTGACCGCGCCGAGGTCAAGGATATGCTGGCCTACCTCTGCGTGCTGAATAACCCTATGGACGATCTGCGGCTCCGCCGCATCATCAATACGCCCACGAGGGGCATCGGCGCAACCACTATGGACAAGGTGGCGGAGCTGGCGGCAGAGCAGGGGGCGTCTCTCTATGAGATCATCCGCAACGCCGATTTGTTCCCCACTTTGAAAACGGCGGCAGGCAAGCTGACAAAGTTCGCCGACCTGATCGACGGCCTGCGCCGGGCCGGAGGGACGCTGGCCCTGCCGGAATTTTACGATGAAGTCCTGAACCAGACCGGCTACGTCCGGGCGCTGGAGGAGAAAAAGGACATGGAGAGCCGGGGCCGCATCGAAAACGTGCAGGAATTGAAGTCCAACATTCTGGGCTTTTTGGAGCAGGACCCGGAGGACGCCACCCTGTCCGGGTTCCTGAACGAGATCGCCCTGTACACGGATCTGGACAGTGTGGAGGCGGATGACAACTGTGTGACCATGATGACCATTCACTCTGCCAAGGGCTTGGAATTCCCGGTGGTGTATGTGGTGGGCATGGAGGAGGGGATCTTCCCCGGCACGGCCTCCATGTATGACGAGGAAGAACTGGAAGAAGAACGGCGGCTGTGCTATGTGGCCATGACCCGCGCGCGGGAAAAACTGGTGATGACCAACGCCCGCCAGCGGATGCTCTACGGCCGCACCAGCGCCAACAAGTCCAGCCGCTTTTTAGACGAGATCCCGGCGGAGGATATGCGCTGGGAGAGCAAGCCGGAACCGAAATTCGGCACCTATGACGAGGACAGCTTCGGCGGCAGCCGCTGGGGCGATGATTTTGGCGGAGGTTCTTTTGGCGGCAGTTCTTACAGCGGAAGCTCGGGCCGTTCCGGCGGTTATGTCAGCGGCGGCGTCCATACCTACAAGAGCACCAAACCCACGGCCCAGACCCTCCGCACCAGCAGCCGGGGCAGTACCCCTGCCGCACCGTCGGTGGGACTGATCCAGCTCAGTCAGGGAGACCAGGTGGAGCACACCGCTTTCGGCAAGGGCACTGTGGTGTCGGTAAAGCCTATGGGCGGCGACGCCCTGGCGGAGGTGGCCTTCGAGGGCGGTACGAAGAAGCTGATGCTGAAGGCCGCCGGAAAGCATCTGAAAAAACTGTAAAACCGTCTGTAAAACAGATTTTTCTGCCAAATAGTTCAAAAACCGTCCCCGGAGGCTTTCAAGCCTCCGGGGACGGTTCGTATATCGCTTAAGTTTTGGACTGTTTGGCGGGGAGACGGCCATAGATCCGGGTCATCTCACGGATGTCACCGATCAGCTTTACCGTCAGTTCACCGGGAAGGAGCCGCCACTGCCAGTTGTCCCGGCCTGTGCCGGGGGTGTTGATCCGGCTGCCTTTGCCCAGCTCCAGCCAGTCCTGCATCTGGGCCACGAACAAGGATGCGGGGGAGGTCATGCCGCCCCGGAGCACACCTCGGTTGAAGCCCTCCCGCTCATTGAGCCCCAGATACTGCACGGCAAAGTCGATCTCCTCCGGCTCTGCCTCCTGACGCCACAGGGCCAGCGGGGCGTTGTCATGAGTCCCGGCATAGCACACGCAGTTCTCTACGCAGTTGTGGGGGAGATAGGCGCTGTCCGCTGTGGGGGAAAAGGCAAATTCCAGAACCCGCATCCCCGGCAGACCGGAATCCGCCAGCAGCTTCATCACGTCGGGAGAAGGCTCACCCAGATCCTCTGCGATGAAGCGGATGCCCTGGAACCAGCCGGTGAGGACGTTCAGCAGATCCAGTCTTGGCCCCTTGACCCAGCGGCCGGTTTTGGCGGTCGGAGAACCGTAGGGCACCGCCCAATAGCTGGCGAAGCCCCGGAAATGGTCAATGCGGATCACATCATACAGTCTGGCGGCGCCGTCCACCCGGCGGATCCACCAGCCGAAGCCGTCCCGCTTCATGGCGTCATAATCGTAGAGCGGATTGCCCCAAAGCTGGCCGTCCTTGGAGAAGTAGTCCGGCGGAACACCGGCCACCTCTGTGGGAACGCCCCGGCTGTCCAGACGGAACATGGATCGTTCCGCCCAGACGTCAGCGGAGTCCATGGCCACATAAATAGGCAGGTCGCCGATGATACCGATGCCAAGGCTGTTGATATAGGACTTCAAGGCGGTCCACTGGCGGAAGAACAGAAATTGGATATAGGTGAACAGTTCCACATCCTCCCGCAGCAGCTCCCGGTACCGGGCCAGAGCCGCAGGATCGTGGAGCCGGACAGCCTCATCGGGCCATTCCTGCCAGGGCTTCATGCCGAAATGCCGCTTGAGGGCCATGAACAGAGCGTAGTCCGGCAGCCAGGAGGCGTTTTTCTCTGTAAAGCCCGCCACCGCGCCGCTATCCCGCATCCAGCCCCGTTCCGCAGCCTTTTTCAGCAGGTCCAGACGGTTTTCATAGAGCTTGCCGTAGTCCACATGACGGGGATCTTCTCCCCAGTCCCGGTCACAGACCTCCTGCTCCGTCAGAAGCCCATCCTCGATCAACAAATCCAAATCAATGAGATAGGGATTGCCCGCATAGGAGGAAAAACTCTGGTAGGGGGAATCGCCGTAGCTGGTGGGACCGAGGGGGAGCATCTGCCAGTACCGCTGACCGGCGGCGTGGAGCAGATCGGCAAAGTCATAAGCCGCGAGGCCCATAGTGCCGATACCGTAGGGGGAGGGCAGAGAAAACAGGGGCAGCAGAATACCGGAGGAACGTTCCATAGGATCAGCCTTTCCCGGCGTCGGAGACGCCTGTGTACACAAATTTTCCCTTATTGTAAAGCTTCTTGTAAAAATTGTCAAAGGGAGGACCGGACGCCTTGACGGATACGGTATTCTGGTATAAAATCGGCAAAAAAGAGGGCGGCGCCAAAGCCTCTTGACAGCGGCACCGAATCCCGGAGAAACCGATTGCGGCGGATGGAAAGGGGAACGATCTATGAGAATCGTAGTCAAGGTGGGGACCTCCACACTGGCCTATGCCACCGGGCGGCTGAATATTCAGCGGGTGGAGCGGATGTGCAGAGTGCTCAGTGACCTGAAAAACGCGGGCCACGAGATTATTTTAGTGTCCTCCGGCGCTATTGCCATGGGTTTCGGCAAGCTGAACCTCCGGGAGCGGCCCCACGATATGCCAACCAAGCAGGCGTCGGCGGCAGTGGGACAGTGCGAACTGATGTATGTGTATGACAAGCTGTTCACCGAATACAATCATACGGTGGCCCAACTTCTGATCACCGCACCGGACATTGCCGACGGCGGCAGCCGGAAGGAGAACTTCCACAACACCCTGGACCGCCTGTTGGAGCTGGGGGCCCTGCCCATCATCAACGAGAATGACACGATTTCCACGGAGGAGATCGCCGTGGGCGATAATGATACCCTTTCCGCTGTGGTGGCCGCCACAACGAGAGCGGAGCTGCTGATCCTCCTGTCGGATATTGACGGTCTGTATGACAGCGATCCCCATAAGAACCCGGATGCGAAGCTGATCCATGAAGTGTCGGAGATCAACGGGAAAATCCTCTCTCTGGCGGGGGGCAGCGGCTCCGAACTGGGCACCGGCGGCATGGTGACAAAACTCCATGCAGCGCAGATCGCCACGGAGGCAGGCTGCGAAATGGTGATCGCCAACGGCTGGAACCCGGATCTGCTGTACGGCATCGTAGGGGGAGAACCCATCGGCACCCGATTTTTGGCAAAGAAGGTGAGCAAATGACCACATTGGATATCATTCGGAAAACGAAAGCCGCTTGGAGCGCCCTCCGGGACGCGGACGCGGAGACGAAAAACCGCCTCCTGACCGCCATGGCGGACAGCCTCGTGGACCACACGGCGGAGATCCTGACCTGCAACGAAACGGATCTGGAAGCGGCACGGGGCCACATTTCCGATGTGATGCTGGACCGGCTGCGGCTGGATGAGGGCCGCATCGCTGCTATGGCGGAGGGTATCCGGGCCACGGTGAAGCTGCCGGATCATACCGGACGTATTTTGTCGGAGACACACCACGCCAACGGTATGACCATCTATAAAAAGCAGGTGCCCTTGGGACTGGTGGCGATCATTTACGAGAGCCGCCCCAACGTCACCTCCGATGCGGCGGCACTGACAGTGAAAAGTGGCAACGTCTGCGTTCTCCGCAGCGGGAAAGAGGCCGTCCGCACCTCCACCGCCATCGTAAAGGCGCTGAAGCAGGGGATTTCCGCCGTGGGCGGCGACCCGGACATCGTGAATATTCTGGAGGATACCAGTCATGAGAGCGCCCGCGTTCTGATGACGGCGGACGGGCTGGTGGATCTGCTGATCCCCCGTGGCGGGGCGGGACTGATCCGGGCCTGCGTGGAGCAGGCGACGGTGCCCTGCATCCAGACCGGCACCGGTATCTGCCATGTATATGTGGACGAATACGCCGATTTGGACAAGGCGGTGAAGATCATTGTCAACGCCAAAACCAGCCGCCCCTCCGTGTGCAACGCCGAGGAGGTGTGTCTGGTCCACAGAGCCGTGGCGGAGCGATTTTTGCCCATGCTGCGGAAGGCGCTGACGGAGGATCGGACAGCCGCGGGGCAGATCCCCGTGGAGCTGCGGCTGGATCCAAGGGCTGCCGCCGTGATTCCCGGAACACCGGCTGGCCCGGCGGATTTCGACACGGAATTTTTGGACTACATTTTGGCGGTCAGGGTAGTGGACAGCGTGGACGAGGCGATCGAACATATTCAGGCCCACTCCACCCACCACAGCGAGGCCATCGTGACGGAGAACGACGCCAACGCGGAGAAATTTGTCAACGGGGTGGACAGCGCGGCGGTGTACGTCAACGTCTCCACCCGGTTCACTGACGGCGGCGAGTTCGGCCTTGGCTGCGAGATGGGAATTTCCACCCAGAAGCTCCATGCCCGCGGCCCGATGGGGTTGGACGAGCTGAGCACCTATCAATACATCATTCGGGGCAGCGGACAGACCCGGTAAGGAGAGGCGTATGGCATATCAGTATGAGGCCGGTTTTATCGGCGCTGGAAATATGGGCGGCGCGCTGGCGCGGGCAGCGGTGAAAACCGTGGGCGGGGCGGCGGTGGCCGTGGCTTGCTCCACGGCGGAACACTCCGCAAAGGCGGCGGCATCCATCGGCTGCACCGCGGAGACGGCGGAAGCGATCCTGCGGGAGAGCCGATTCGTGTTTTGGGGAGTGAAGCCCCAGATGTTTGCCGGTGTGGCGGCAAAGCTGGCAGAGGACATTGCGGCGTCTGACGCTGTTTTTGTCTCCATGCTGGCGGGCGTCAGTCTGGACCGCTTGGCGGAGATGCTGGGCGGAGAGAAGAAGATCATCCGCATCATGCCAAACACCCCCAGCGCCGTGGGACAGGGGCTGATGCTGGTGTCGGCAAATGACCGTGTAACGGCGGAGGAACTGGCGGCCTTCAAAGCTCTGATGGCAGAATCCGGCTTGCTGGATGACCTTCCGGAGCATCTGATCGACGCGGCCAGCGCCGTGTCCGGCTGCGGCCCCGCCTATGCCTACATGTTTGTGGAGGCATTGGCAGACGGGGCGGTGAAGTGCGGTGTGCCCCGTGCCAAGGCTATGCGGTACGCCGCCCAGATGCTTCTGGGCAGCGCGTCCCTGCTGCTGGAAACGGGAGAGCACCCCGGCGCTTTGAAGGACGCCGTGTGCAGTCCCGGCGGCAGTACCATCGCCGGTGTGGCGGCGCTGGAAGATCGGGGATTCCGTGGGGCGGCGATCGCAGCTGTGGAAGCGGCCTATCGCCGAACAAAAGAATTAGGATAAAAAATTCCGGGTGCACTGCACCCGGAAATTTTTTGACCTTCATTCAATTAGCCGTTCCAGGAACACAAAAGTTGGAGGCCCATAGCGATGATCCACATATACGCGCAGGTCTTGGGAATCATCAGCAGGCCCACCTTGGGTTTCGTTTTGCTGAACAGCGTAACGGGCAGATAGCAGCCGAAGGAGATCAGGATGGCCGCCACCATTTTCGTCATGTGATACCCTCCGGCGTTCCCGGAAATGGCGTACAGGATAATGACGCCGATGCCGGTGACGGCGAATACACCGTTCCGGAGGATGGACAGCTTCAGATTGCCCTCGTCTGTGCACCAGTTGTTCTGGGGCAGCAGGCACACGGCGATCCGGATGATGGCGGAGGCCCAGATCATCACCTCCACAGCCGCAGGAGCGGTAAAGTCCGGGAAGGTGAGCTTCCAGATGAACAGCAAGATCACATAGAACGCCGTCATCGTGATGGAGGAGATCTGCAGGCCGGTGCCCATCAGATGCTTGATCTTGGGGGTGCTTCCACGGAACGCCCGGAAGATCCGGGGAACGAGGTGGAAGGCATCGCCGCCGCAGAGGGTCAGGGTCAGGATGCCGTAGAGAACAAACAGGGGGCGGCCCTGCGCCATGGCGAAAAATACGATGCCTGCTACGAGGTCGAACAACAGATATATCGTATCAAATATGGCCTCCATAATATCGGGCATTTTGGGCTGATAGGTTTTGTGATCCATGTTTTTATCCTTTCTGTTTGATGCATGCTTCTGCATTGCTGCATACCTGTTGGAATACGCGCTTGCAAACGGCGATGTCCTCCGGCGTCAGGCCCCGGAGCATCTGCTCCGTGAACTGCCGCTGGGCCAGAAGTCCGTCCCGGACGATCTCATTTGCCGGTTCCAGCAGATCAAGCTCAATGTGCTTTTTGTTTACCGGGTCTGTCTTTTTTGCGATAAAGCCCCTGTCCTCAAGAGTTTTCAGTGAGGTGGACACATGGGACTTGGTGGATTTCCGGACCCTGACGATATCTGCCGCCGTGCGATACTGGGGATTGTTGTGCAAAAACATCAGAATATCATATTCCAGATGCTTGAGCTGATATTTCTCGCACACGGACGACATCAGAATCTCATAATACCGCGTGATGGTTTTATGCTGATCCCAAAAGTGCATAGGTTCTCTGTCAAGAACAAAATTTTGGCAAAAAACGGTGCACCGCAGACTGCCCGTATGGGCGGGGGCAGTCTGCTTTTCCCGGCCAGCCGCCATATTGATTCTGCCGACAGGCTGCGGTCAAAACGAAAACCCCCGGCAGGCATCGTAAATACGATCGCCTGTCGGGGGTTCTGCGGGGTCAGCCGTTTCTCTCAAAGGAGAGGAGCGGCTGACCGCTGCGATTTTTCTTTTGCGGATGATCCGTTGGGATCAATAGCACTTGCGGTAGATGGCCTCTTCGCTCTCCAGATCGAAGGGATAGTAAGCGTTGGTCATCAGGCGCTGCTGGTTGGTCTCCACGGACTGGGGGAAGATCTTGAAGTCAGCCTCAGTGAAGCCGCAGTCACGCAGGGGACGCAGAGGCAGGATGCGCTGCAGCAGAGCGTTCATCTCGGGGATGGCGTCCTTGACCTCGCAGCCGAGGATGCGGGCCACCAGCTCCTTGAACTTCATGATCTCGCCGTCGGGCTTGTTGGCATCATAGTAGTCCATGATGGCGCCGAAGAGCATGTAGTTGGACTCGCCGTGAGGCACGTGATAGGTGCCGCCCAGGGGGAAGCTCATGCCGTGGACAGGGCCGCAGCCAGCCTTCAGGAAGGCAATGCCGGCGTAGAAGGAGGCGGTGACGAACTCATCCAGATACTCAAAGCGGGCGTCCTTACCCTTCTCGTCGATGAGCTTGAAGCCCTTGAGGATCATGTCCATGGCCTTCTCGCTGAACAGCTCGGAGGTCATGGTCTTGCGGTGGGGGCTCAGGAAGGACTCGGTTGCGTGGACCAGCGCGTCGATGGCGGAGCAGGCGAAGGGCTTGTAGGGCAGGGTCTTGAGCAGGTCGGGGATCAGGCACACCTTGTTGGGGATGATGTCATCGGACACCAGGCCCAGCTTGGTTTCGCCGCCGGTGAGCACGCCGTCCTTCTCGTCCTTGACGATGGCCACGGAGATGTTAGTGCACTCAGAGCCGGTGCCGCAGGTGGTGGGGATGGCGATGACGTCCTTCTCGTGGACCACGGGGAAGCGCTTGAAGTACAGGTTGTGGACGGTGTCGGGACGCTTGCAGCCCAGCAGCTTGCACAGGTCCATGATGGCGCCGCCGCCCACAGCGATGACACGGTCATAGCTGTCATAGGGGATGGCGTCATACATGGTCTGGATCATAGCCTCGGAAGGCTCGCCGGCGCCGAACTTCTCCTGGAACACGAAGTTGCACTTCAGGCCCAGTTCCTTCATGAAGGGGGTGTAGATGAACTCGTTGGTCAGAACCACGTCCCGTTCACCCAGCTTGAACTCCTCAGCCATCTGAGCGAAGGTCTGGAACTTATACACGGTGGGAGCAAAGACAATCTCTCTCTTGTCAGCCATCAGAGAAGCGGAAAATGCATCCATGATTGAAATCTCCTTTTAATTGATTTAAGTGATACAGGCGGGATCTTCGGGGAGACCCCGCCGGATATCCGAATTACTTGCGGCTGATCGCCTTTTTGACGGCAGCCACGATATTGGCGGCACGGAGGCCGTACTCATCCATCAGGAAGTCCTGAGGACCGACCTGACCGAACAGATCCTGCACGCCCACAAACTCCTGAACGGTGGGGCAGTTCTTAGCCAGGCAGTTGGAAACCACGCTGCCCAGACCGCAGGTGACGTTGTGGTTCTCGGCGGTGACAATAGCACCGGTCTCCTTGGCGGCCTTGATGACCAACTCCTCGTCCAGAGGCTTCCAGGTGAACATATCGATCACGCGGACGGAAATGCCTTCCGCCTGGAGGGCCTCATAAGCCTTCAAGGACTCGTCCACCATGATGCCGGAGGTGATGATGGTGGCCACGTCCTTGTCGCTCTCGTGGAGCACAACGCCCTTGCCGATGGGGAACTCGGAACCGTCCTCATAGACCTTGACGATGCCCTTGCGGACAAAGCGGGTATAGGTCACGCCGGAGGTGATGCCGGGCAGCTGACGGGTGATGCACTCCAGCTGGGCATAGTCGGCGGGATCCAGCACCACGGTCTCGGGGATGCTCAGGTACATAGCGGCATCCTCCAGAGGCATATGGGTGCCGCCGTTGAAGGCAGCGGTCACACCGGCGTCGGAGCCCAGCACGTGGACGGGCAGACCGGCATAAGCGGCGGACATATAGATCTGGTCATAGCAGCGGCGGGAGGAGAAGGTACCGAAGGAATGGAAGAACACCTTTTTGCCGGCGGCAGCGAGGCCCGCAGCCACGCCGGCGCCGTTGGCCTCGGCAATACCGGCCTCAAAAGCGCGGTCAGGATAGTTCTTCCTCAGCATCTTGGTGTTGATGCAGCCCATCAGATCGCAGTCCACATAGACGATGGACTTGTCCTCGGCCATCATTTCGTTCAGAGTCAGGGCCAGCGCGTCGCGGCAGGCGCGGGAGTCCTTTTCATGCTTACCAATTACTTTCACACTCATTACTCGCACCCTCCTTTAAGCGTTCTTGACAGCTTCCAAGGCCTTCTCGGAAGCGGCGATGGCCTCGGCCCACTGCTCCTCGTTGGGCTGAGAGGAGTGGTCATGCTTGGGCTCGGCAAAGGTAGCGCCCTTGCCCTTGCAGGTATCCAGCACGATGCAGCTGGGAACGCCCTTCTTGGCGTATGCGTTCTGAATGGCGTCATAGATCGCCTGAACGTCATGGCCGTCGATCTCCTGCGTGTACAGGCCGAAGGACTCCGCCTTCTTGGCCAGATCGCCGTGAGCCAGAATGTCATCGGTGGGGCCGTCCAACTGATAGCCGTTTTTATCGATGAAATAGATCAGGTTGTCCAGCTTGTGGGCATAGGCGAACTGGAAGGACTCCCAGACCTGGCCCTCGTCCGCCTCACCGTCGCCGATGACGCAGAAGACGTGGTTGGTGCGGCCGTCGATCTTGTTGCCCAGAGCGGCGCCGGCAGCGGTGGAAGCGCCCTGGCCCAGAGAGCCGGTGGTCAGATCCACGCCGGGAGTCAGCTTGCGGTCAGTGTGGCTGGGGAACTTGGTGTGGGGCTGGTTCAGGGTGTAGGCCTCCTCCATGGGATAGAAGCCCATGAGACCGAAGGTGGCATAAGCCACGGGACCGGCGTGGCCCTTACTGAGCACCAGCCAGTCGCGATCCTCCCAGCGGGGGTTTTTGGGATCGAACTTCATGACCTCACCGTACAAAACGGCCATCAGGTCTGCCAGATCCATGGAACCGCCCACGTGACCGAAGCCCCGGGAGTGGATGACCTTCAGGGTCTCCAGCCGGATCTCAGCCGCCAGAACGTTGCACTTTTTTACATCCATGTAACACGCATCCTTTCTGCTTGCTTTGATGAAAAAATGAAGTAAAACAAGGAAATAACGGTATGTGTACGCTTCCAATTTTAGATAAAATAACACGTTCCGGAAAATGAATACAAGTAATCGTTTTCCGGGACTCCCGACAAAGAGCGCGCCGTACGCAGAACTTATGAGACAGCGCGATCAGCCATTGAAAGGAACATACTTTCCTGACTCGTATTCTAACCCAAAACATGGCGTTTCGTCAACAGATGTTTGCTTTTTAACAATGAAAAACACCTATTAAAAATGTACGTTCGGACGGGAATTGGGGCATAAATTCGGCTAAACAGGGCACAATCTTATAGAAGAACAAAAACCATCGGCTTTTTCCACAAAAAGCCGATGGTTTTTTCTACATGTGTGAAATTAGGGATATCAGGGCAGCTTCAGATCGCCGTCCTTCACCCAGCCGGCCTTGCGGCAGAGCTGGTTGATAAGGGGGCACAGAATGGCGGGGAGGATGAAGGAGATCAGGATCAGGCCCGCCCAGTCAAAAGCGGTGGGGTTCATGGCGATGGCACCATTGGCCAGAGCCTTTTCACTGGGAGCCACCCAACCGGTCCACACGCCCAGCTGGCCGCACAGGCCGCAGGTGCCCATACCGGAGTTGATGGCCGCGCCGTTCATTTGCAGACGGAACAGGCAGGTGGCAATGGGGCCGGTAATGGCGGAGGTGACGGTAGGGGCGATCCAGACGCGGGGGTTTTTCACGATGTTGGGCATTTGCAGCATGGAGGTGCCGAGGCCCTGGCTCACCAGACCGCCCCAGCCGTTCTCCCGGAAGCTCATAACGGCGAAGCCTACCATCTGGGCGCAGCAGCCAGCCACAGCCGCACCGCCTGCCAGACCGGTGAGGCCCAGTACGGAGCAGATGGCGGCGGAGGAGATGGGCAGGGTCAAGGCCACGCCTACCAGCACGGACACCAGAATACCCATCAGGAAGGGCTGAAGCTCCGTGGCCTGCATAATGACCATACCGAAGGCGCTGGCGGCGGTGCCGATGGGCGGGGCGATAACATAGGCCGTGCCTACGCCGATGAGGGTGGTGACAATGGGAGTCACCAGAATGTCGATCTTCGTCTCTTTGCTGACGGCCTTGCCGCACTCCGCAGCGATGATCGCCACAAACAGCACGGCCAAGGGGCCGCCCGCGCCGCCCAGCAGGTTGCAGGCATAACCCACAGCCGCCAGAGAGAACAGCACCAGCGGGGGCGCCTGCAAGGCGTAGCCGATGGCAATGGCCATGGCGGGACCGCTCATAAAGGAGGTCAGGCCGCCGATGGTGTAGGGAACCTTTTCCCCGATCTGGGCGGTGAGGAAACCGATGTGGAACTGCGTGCCCAGCGTGTTGAGGATGGTGCCGATCAGCAGGGAGCAGAACAGGCCCTGTGCCATAGCGCCCAGGGCATCAATGCCATAGCGCTTGGCGGAAAAAACGATGTTTTTGCGCTTCAGGAATGCGTTTACCTTTTCCATGAGAATACTCCGTATCGATCAAAAATAGTGTGTCAGACTGGTGTCTTGACACCTGTCCAACACACTATACACGGAATCGGTATGCTTGTCAACAGAAAGTTTTATCCCTCCAGCAGGAAGCCTGCCTGCCGCAGGGCGTCCAGTACCCGCCGGTAAGCGTCCTCACTGGGGCAGAGCAGCGTGTGAAGGTGGATGCCGCCGGTGAGAACGGAGAGAGGCTGGGCGGTGCGGCTCCGGGCGATGAACTGGGCCACATCGTATCGGCTGGAAAGCTGCAAGGGGCCGGTGAGCTGGCCGTAAAGAGGGTGTTCCACGATAACGTCCACCACGGTGCAGCCATTGTCCACCATAGTGTTCAGCTCTACCTCCATGCCTGCCTCGTCATGGCGGACAGCTACCCGGCGGGTGAGACCGGCTGCGGCGGCATTTTGCAGGCAGTACCCCCGGGGGGTGGCTAAAATGTCCGCGCCTCCGGCCCGCAGCAAGGCAATGTCTCCTACGATGATCTGGCGGCTGACAGATAGCTGGCCTGCCAGCGTCGAGGCACTGACCGGCTGAGCAGACTGCCGCAGCAGCTTCAAAATCGTTTCTCTGCGTTCCTCCGCGTGCATACGATACCCCTTTCAAACTTGTCTTGACAGCAGTATACCACGGGGAAGCGGCTTTGAAAAGAGGCGGGGAGAAAAAACCGCACGTCCAAACGGACGTGCGGTTTGAGACTGTCGATAAAGTGGTAAATTCTCCGCGACGGTAAGGAAAGGTGTGCGCGGGAAACCCAAGAAGGGTGTCCTGCGCCATTAAAATCCTAAGTTTTCAGAACTATTATAAAGTTCTGAAAACTTGCTCAGCGGGGCGAAAAGACTTTTTCGACACGCTGAAACCGCACGTCCAAACGGACGTGCGGTTTATGCTGCGAAAATGGAAAACAGTAAAGGCTTCATGCCAGATGGAAAGGAACCATGCGGACTTTGCTCCCTCGCATCTCCCGTCCCACTCGCGTCAGAATCCGGCGAAGCAAATCTGACGCGAAAGAGGAGGAGCAAGGAAGAAAACGAGGGTTTCGCCGTCAGGTGGAAACGGAGTGTACGAACTTTGCTCCGACGTTTAGCCTCCCAGATACGCCTTCTTGATGGCGGGAGAGGCCAGCAGTTCCGCGCCTGTGCCGGTGGTGACGATCTTTCCAGTTTCCAGTACATAGCCCCGGTCAGCCACGGACAGGGCCGCCTGCGCATTCTGCTCCACCAGCAGGATCGTGGTGCCGGCCTTGTGGAGATTTTTGATGATGTCAAAGATCTGCTCCACCAGAATGGGGGCCAGGCCCATGGAGGGCTCGTCCAGCATCAGCAGCTTGGGGTTGGACATCAGTGCCCGGCCCATGGCCAGCATCTGCTGCTCGCCGCCGGAGAGGGTACCGGCCACCTGCTTGCGGCGTTCTTTCAGGCGGGGGAACTGTTCAAAGACCCGCTCCATATCGGCGTCGATGTTGCCGCCCCGGCGGGAGAAAGCACCCATGTCCAGATTTTCCTGCACAGACATCTGGAGGAAGATCCGCCGTCCCTCGGGGACCAGCGCCAGTCCCTTGGAAACAACCTTATGGCTGGGTACATGGTTCAGAGGCTCGCCCATGAACTCGATATGGCCGGTCTTGCTGTGGAGCAGGCCGGAAATGGTGTTCAGAGTGGTGGACTTGCCGGCGCCGTTGGCACCGATCAGGGTCACGATCTCGCCCTCATTGACCTCAAAGGAGATGCCCTTGATGGCGTGGATGCTGCCGTAATAGACGTTGATATTGTCAACCTTTAAAATGGTGCTCATGCTCACGCCTCCTTCTGTTTGCCCAGGTAGGCCTCGATGACCACTGGGTTGGACTGGATCTCTTCGGGGCTGCCCTTGGCGATGACACGGCCGAAGTTCAGCACGCAGATGCCCTCGCAGATGTTCATGACCAGATTCATGTCATGCTCAATGAGCATAATGGCGATCTGGAACGTATCCCGGATCTTGCGGATGTTCTCCATCAGTTCCGCAGTTTCGGAGGGGTTCATACCAGCGGCGGGCTCATCCAGCAACAGCAAGGAGGGGTTGGTTGCCAGCGCCCGGACAATTTCCAGACGGCGCTGGGCGCCGTAGGGCAGGGAACCGGCCTTGACATTTGCCAGATCCTGCATATGGAACAGGCTCAGCAGCTCCAGCGCCCGCTCGTGTGCCACCTTTTCCTCCTTCCAGAAGCTGGGAAGGCGGAAGATGCCGCTGACCATGCTGTACTTCATCTGAGCGTCCATCGCCACGGTGACGTTTTCCTCCACCGTCAGGTCGTTGAACAGGCGGATGTTCTGGAAGGTACGGGCGATACCGGCCCGGTTCACCTGAGCGGTGGTCATGTTGTGGGTGTCCTGCCCATCCAGAAGGATAGTGCCGTGAGTGGGCTGATACACCTTGGTCAGCAGGTTGAACACCGTGGTCTTGCCCGCGCCGTTGGGGCCGATGAGACCGGCGATCTCCGTCCGGCCGATCATGAGGTTGAAATCGTCCACGGCCTTCAGGCCGCCGAAGGTGACGCCCAGATTGATGCAATTGAGGATGGGACGCTTGCCGATGTCACGCTCCGGGATCACAGCGCCGGAGGGGACGGGAACCAGTTTTCC
The DNA here is from genome assembly GCF_014297285.1 of Dysosmobacter segnis. Classification (GTDB taxonomy): domain Bacteria; phylum Bacillota; class Clostridia; order Oscillospirales; family Oscillospiraceae; genus Oscillibacter; species Oscillibacter segnis. Next base: position 30,308 of record NZ_JACOQI010000017.1, on the reverse strand, counting down.
GAACATATCAGGCAGCCTCCTTTTCTTCCTTCTTGCCGGGCTTGAGCCGGGCGAAGAAGCTTTGCAGCGTGGGGTTGTGGGTCGCCAGCATGACGAGGATCAGCACGATGGCGTACACCAGCATCCGGTAGTCGGCAAATTCCCGGAGGGCCTCCGGCAGGATGGTCAGCGCCGCGGCAGCTACCAGGCTGCCCCAGATGTTGCCAAGACCGCCCAGCACCACAAACACCAGCACCAGGATAGAGGTGTTGAAGTTGAATTTAGCGGCCTGGAGAGAAGAATAGTTCAAGCCGTACAGCGCACCGGCGGCACCGGCCAGAGCAGCGGAGGTGACGAAGGCCATGAGCTTGTACTTGGTGGTGTTGATGCCGATGCTGGAGGTGGCGATGCGGTTGTCCCGCAGGGCCATGATAGCCCGCCCGGCCCGGCTGTGCTTCAGATTCAGCACGATGAACAGCGTCACCATCACCAGAATGAAACCGGCAGTGAAGCTGGCGATGGTCTTGACGCTGGCGGTACCCTGCGCACCTTTGATGATGGCGATGCCGGTGTCGCTGAGGCCAAGATCCTCCACGGTCTTGTTGCCGGTGAGGTTAAAGAGGATATGGAGACCATTTTCGTCATGGCCCACGATGAGGCAGGTCACAAGCTCCTTGATGATCTCGCCGAAGGCCAGAGTCACGATGGCCAGATAGTCGCCCTGAAGCCGCAGCACGGGAGCGCCCACGATGAAGCCGGCCACGGTGGCGAACAGCGCACCCACGATCATAGCGATGGTCAGCCGCAGACCGGCGGAGGGGACCACATCCAGCAGGCTTTGAGAAGCGATGACGCCTGCGAAGGCACCCACGCTCATAAAGCCCGCGTGACCCAGACTCAGTTCGCCAAGGATGCCCACCGTCAGGTTCAGGGACACAGCCATAGACATATAGCAGCAGATGGGGACCAGCAGGCCGGTCATGGAACGGTTCAGAACACCGGCCTTGCTGAGAGCGGTCATCACAAGGAAAAAGATGACCATGCCCAGATAGGTGGAGAAATTCACCACATTGGTTTTACTGATCTTTCGTTGTTTCATCCTGCTCACCTTACACTTTCTCGGGCACGATCTTGCCCAGCAGACCGGCCGGCTTCACCAGCAGGACCACGATCAGAACGGCGAAAACGATGGAGTTTGCCAGCTGGGTGGAAATATAGGCCTTGGCCAGGGCTTCGATGATGCCCAGCAGCAGGCCGCCCAGAAATGCGCCGGGGATGGAGCCGATGCCGCCGAACACGGCGGCGGTGAACGCCTTGATACCGGGCATGGAGCCGGTGGTGGGCATCAGAGAGGTGTTGAAGGAGCACAGCAGCACACCGGCGATGGCCGCCAGAGCGGAGCCGATGGCAAAGGTTGCGGAAATGGTGGAGTTGACGTTGATGCCCATGAGCTGGGCCGCGCCCTTATCCTCGGAGCAGGCACGCATGGCCTTGCCCATCTTGGACTTGCTGACGAAGGTGGTCAGCGCCAGCATGATGACGATGCAGGCGGCGATGGTCAGCAGAGAGATGTAGGAAATGGTGAGCTGGCCGTTGAAAAGTTGCACAGCGCCTGCGACAACGGGAGGATAGGTCTTGGCGGCGGCCTTCCAGATCAGCAGAGCGGAGTTCTGGAGGAAATAGCTGACGCCGATGGCGGTGATCAGTACTGCCAGAGAGGGGGCGGAGCGCAGAGGCGCATAGGCCAGCCGCTCGATCACGATGCCGAGGACGGTGCAGGCGATCACTGCCAGCAGGGTGGCCACGATGGGGGGGAGATTTAAATAGTACATGGAGCAGAAGGAAACATAGCCGCCGATCATAATGATGTCGCCGTGGGCGAAGTTCAGCATCTTGGCGATGCCGTACACCATGGTGTAGCCCAGAGCGATGATGGCGTAAATGCTGCCCAGGCTGATGCCGCTGATCAAATAGGACAGAAATTCCATGGGGCAATACCTCTTTTCTCTTTATAGAATATGGAGTGGAGCCTTCCATGACAGAAATACGGGCGGAGGGAGCGCCTCTGCCCAGATTTCCGCCATGGAAACAGCGGAAGAGGACAGGGACCTGAACACCGCAGGGGGCAGCCGGGGAAGGCCCCGGCTGCCGGTCCTTGCGGTCAGCGTTCAGGTGTGAGACATTAAGCCTCGGGCAGGACGTACTCGCCGCCCTTGATGACATAAGCGGTAGGAGCCTTGGAGACCTGACCCTCAGCGTTCCAGGTCATGTCCTTGCCGGTGAGACCGGAGTAGGAGATCTGGGTCATCTGAGCCACCAGAGCCTCGCAGATATCGGCGCTGCTCATATCAGCGGTGCAGCCGGCCTTTTCCAGAGCTTCCTTGACAATGTAGACACCGTCATAAGCGTCAGCGGCGAACTGGTTGGGGGTCACGCCGTCATTGGCAGCGGTGTAAGCTTCCACGAAGGACTGGGTTTCGGGAACGGTAGCGGAGAAGGGAGTCAGGAGCATCAGGCCCTCAGCCAGAGAGGGATCGAAGCCTTCCATGGTCAGGATGCCGTCCATGCCGTCCACGCCGAAGAAGGTGGGAGCGTAGCCCATGGCCTTGGCCTGAGCCAGAACGATGGAAGCGGGCTGATAGTAGATGGGCATGAACACCAGATCGGCGCCGTTGCTCTGGGCACCGGAGAGCTGGACAGAGAAGTCGGTGGCGGTATCGTTGGTGAAGGTGCCCTCATAGACAACGCTCATACCCTTTTCGGTGGCTTCCTTCACGAAGGTATCGTGGATGCCCTGGGAGTAGGCGTCATCGTTGCGGTACAGCACGGCGATCTTGGCGTCCGGCATGTTCTCGGCGATGTAGTCAGCGGAGGAAATGCCCTGGTTGGGGTCGGTGAAGCAGACCTGGAACACATTGTCCTTGCCGGCGGTCACGTCCACAGCGGAAGCGGAGGGCGTGATCATGAAGGTGCGCTCGCTGTTGCAGACATCAGCCACAGCCATGGAAGCACCGGTGGTGGTGGGGCCGACCAGAACCTGCATGCCCCAGTCCATCAGCTTGTTGTAGGCGTTGGTGGACTTTTCGCCGTCGGCCTCATCATCCTCGCCCTTGAACTCAAACTTGATCTTGGAGTCGCTGGCGTTGATCTCATCGACGGCCAGCTGGGCGCCGTAGACCACGGCTTGGCCGTAGATGGCGTTGTCGCCGGTCAGGGGGCCGATGGAACCCAGCTTAAAGGTCTGGACCTCGTCGCCGGACTGGGCGGAATCAGAATCGCTGGAATCGCTGGAGCTGCTGGAATCATTGGAACTGCTGGAACCGCAGGCGGCCAGGCTGAACACCATAGTCGCGGCCATAACAAAGGCTAACAATTTCTTTTTCATATTGGATCTCCTTTTCATCAAAACGAAATCAGATTTATATGGGGCTTTCTCCGCTCCGCCGGCCGTGCGGAATACGGGGGAAGTCATACAAAAAAGCGGCCCCGCCACTGGCGGAGCCGCTTTACTGTATCAAACAGTTAAATCGCTAACTCATTACACCAGGGCGTATTCACTTCCTGAATAATCAGACCTACGACCAGTACCAGAATCGCAATCAAGGCGATGGCACGCAGGCTAATAATCAGGCCGCAAATAATAATGGACGCCATAATAATGGCGTCCATAATAGCGATCATAGCAGTATTGGCAGTATGAGAAGTGCAAGCGGTATGTGCGCAGGAAGAGCCAGCGTTCGCACTGGGAGCGGACGCAGAAGTATTCTTCATTTCCATGTTGTAAAAACGATTGAACATCATCTGGATCGCTCCTTTCTGCCTGAATTATGGGCTTATTGTAATCCCGCGGAATTGAATTGTCAACAGGAAAGCGCATGTGAAAATGGATAAAGATAAGGGGGAAGGCATAAAAGCTGAGGGCGTTTTATACAAAATTCCGGAGTGAGGGCGGATTTTCCTAAGATTTTGTGAGAAAGACAAATGGCCGCGGCAGGGAATATAAAAAGAGAGAACCGCTTGCGGACAGACCCGGAACGCGGTATAATGCAGGCAGATCAAAACAGGAGGGAACCTATGTTTGCTTTTAACCATTTTAATTTTAATGTGACGGATCTGAATCGGTCCATCGCTTTTTATCATGACGCGCTGGGGCTGGAGCCGGTCCGCAGAAAGGAAGCGGCAGACGGCAGCTTTATCCTCACGTTTCTGGGGGACGGGAAAACGGAGTTTCAGCTGGAACTGACCTGGCTCCGGGATCATCCCCAGAAATACGATTTGGGCGAGTGCGAATTCCACTTGGCTCTGGCGGTGGAGGATATGGAGAAGGCTCACGCTCTCCACGAAAAGCTGGGCTGCATCTGCTACGAGAACCCGGCCATGGGTATTTACTTTATCTCTGATCCCGACGGTTACTGGATCGAGATCATTCCTACCAAGTGAGGAGCACGCTATGACGAATTGTGAGGACTGCGTTTATTATGAGTACGATCCGGAAGCGGATACCAATTACTGCGAGGCGGATCTGGATGAGGACGAGATGGAGCGGTTCCTCCGTTCTGCCAATGACAGCTGCCCCTTTTACCGCCCCGGTGACGAGTACCGGACGGCCCGGCGGCAGTAAGGGACCGGACAGGGAAAGCCGGGACGGTGGCCCCGCGTTCCCGTTGGCCGAAGCTGAGGGGGAAGCCTTCCCGCTCCGGAGGTGACGCAGGAATGAAATGGGACAGGCCCGCATATCTTATCCTATCGAAGCGTTCGCTTGACGGACGGAGAAAAGTCTGGTATCCTGACATGCGTAAAAGGAAGCGGCTTGCGCCATCAGGGTGCTGCGCGGTTTGCCATCCCGGATGAAGGACCTGGGCCGCGTGGGAAGAAGCGGGACTTTTGCTGTCTGACGCGGCGAAAGTGCCGCTTTTGCCGTATTTGGAGTTCTATCGAATTTGTACGGAGGATACCATATGAAAACCATCGCACTCCTGACCTTTATCGCGGTTTACGCCCTGCTGCTTTTACTGCCCAAGTACCGGGCGGTGTCCGCCCTGTCCGCGGCGGCGCTGTTCCTGCTCCTGCGGATCGTGCCGCTGGGGGACGTCGCGGGAACGGTGGACTGGAATGTGCTGATGATGCTGGCGGGCACCATGGGGACTGTGGATCTGTTCATCCGGTCCAATATGCCAAACCGCCTGTCGGACCGGCTGGTAGCGGTGCTGCCCAGCGTGAAGTGGCTCATCATCGCGCTGGCACTGTTCGCGGGGCTGGTATCCGCCTTTGTGGATAATGTAGCCACGGTGCTGATGCTGGCTCCGGTGGGACTTGCCATCTCCAAAAAGCTGAATATTTCCCCGGCGCAGCCGATCCTGGCCATTGCCGTCAGCTCCAACTTGCAGGGCGCGGCTACGCTGGTGGGAGATACCACGTCCATCCTGCTGGGCGGCCACATGGGACTGGATTTCATGGACTTTTTTGTCTACCGGGGCCGCCCAGGCCTGTTCTGGGTGGTGCAGGCCGGGGCGCTGATGACGGTGCCGGTGATGCTGTTTCTGTTCCGGAAGGAAAAGGGCAAGCTGTACGGCGCGGCACTGACGCCGGTGACGGACTATCTGCCTACCTGTCTGCTGCTGGGAACGGTGCTTTCCCTGATCGCCGCGTCCTTTATCCCCAACAAACCGGAGATCACCAACGGCCTGATCTGCATGACATTCTTCCTGGCGGGGCTTGCGGCGGAGTGCGGCAGGTACGGCACAGCCCTGGCAAAGGACGTGCTGAAGGCCATCGACTATGAGACATTAGCGCTGCTGGCAGGATTGTTCTTGGTGATCCGGGGCATTGAACGGGCGGGGATCATCGATGATCTCAGCTATATCATCACGGGAATGGGCGGCGGAAACCTGTTCCTGACCTATACCATCATCGTCTGGGCTTCGGTGCTGATCTCCGCCTTTGTGGACAACATCCCCTATACGGCCACCATGCTGCCGGTGGTAGGCGGCGTGGCAGCCGCCCTTGGGGTGGATCAGACGGTGCTGTGCTTCGGACTGCTGGTAGGCGCGACGCTGGGCGGCAACCTGACTCCTGTGGGAGCCAGCGCCAATATCGCCGCCTGCGGTATTCTGCGCCGGGAGGGCTATGAGGTCTCGGCGGGGCAGTTCATGCGGATCGGCGTGCCCTTCACACTGACGGCGGTATTGACCGGATATGTACTGTGCTGGCTGTTCTATGCCGGTCTGGGTGTCTGAACGCCGATTTGAACGGTTCGTAAAAGGAAAAAGCAGCTCACCTGCATTGCAGGTGAGCTGCTTTTTTAGTCTACAATATCGACGGAAACCTTAACGCCGGTGCGCTGGGCGTAAGACCGGACCACGGTCCGGATCTCCTTGGCGATGCGGCCCTGACGGCCGATCACCTTCCCCATATCATCAGGGGCGACGCGCAGCTCCAACGTCAGTTCCTGGTCGCCCTGAACCTCCGTCACGGAGACGCTGTCAGGATCGTCCACCAGGTTTCTGGCGATGTAGAGCAGCAAGTCCTTCATGCTCCGCCCTCCGGATTAGAGGACGTCCACTTTTTTCAGCAGAGCTCTCACGGTGTCAGTGGGCTGAGCGCCGGACTTGATCCACTCCTTGGCGCGGTCAGCGTCGATCTTGATATCGGCGGGAGCCACGCAGGGATTGTAAGTGCCGATCTCCTCGATGAAACGGCCATCGCGGGGGAAACGGGAGTCAGCGACAACAACACGATAGAAAGGAGCCTTCTTGGCGCCCATGCGGCGCAGTCTGATCTTAACCATTGATAGTACCTCCAAAATGTAATAAATAGATTGATGTTTTTATAATAAATGTCCGGGTTATGACATCTAATATACGGTTTATTTCTTTTTGCGCTTGCGCAGGCCGCGGCCATGTCCCAGACCGCCGAACCCAAAGCCGGGCTTCCGCCCGCCGGTGACCTGCTTGATGATCTGCTGCATTCCCTCAAATTGCTTCAGCAGCCGGTTTACATCCACAACATCCAGACCGCAGCCGGCGGCGATCCGCTTTTTCCGGCTGGCGCCTAAGATCTGAGGATTTTCTCGTTCCTCCGGGGTCATGGAGAGGATGATGGCCTCCGTGTGGGCGATGGCCTTTTCATCGATCTGTGCACCCTGAAGCTTACTGCCGAGATTGCCGGGCATCATACCTGCCAGCTGGCTGAGGTCGCCCATATTCCGGATCTGCTGGAGCTGGTCGAAATAGTCCGACAGGGTAAAGCTGTTTTTCTTCAGCTTTTCCTCCAGCTTTTTGGCCTGCTTTTCGTCATAGGTCTGCTGTGCCTTTTCGATGAAGGACAGCATATCGCCCATGCCCAGAATCCGGCTGGCCATGCGGTCGGGATGGAAGGGCTCGATCATATCCAGCTTTTCGCCGGTACCTACAAATTTGATGGGTTTGCCGGTTGCGGCCTTGATGGAGAGGGCTGCGCCGCCGCGGGCGTCGCCGTCCAGCTTGGTGAGCACCACACCGTCGATGCCCAACGCCTCGTCAAAGGCGGAGGCGGCGTTGACGGCGTCCTGACCTGTCATGGCGTCCACCACCAGCAGGATCTCGTTGGGATGGACGGTTGCCTTCATCCGCTTCAACTCGTCCATGAGGGCTTCGTCCACATGGAGCCGGCCGGCGGTATCCAGGAACACCAGGTCATTGCCATGATCTCTGGCATAGCGTAGGGCGTTTTCAGCAATTTTTACGGGATCGCCCTGTCCTTCTTCAAAAACCGGGAGATTCAGCTGTCCGCCCACTACCTTCAACTGCTCAATAGCGGCGGGGCGGTACACGTCGCAGGCGGCCAGCAGGGGCCGCTTACTGTGGAACTTCTTCATATAGCCCGCCAGCTTGGCGGTGGTGGTGGTCTTACCGGCGCCCTGAAGACCCACCATCATGACGATCGTGGGGCCGTTGTTGGCGAAAGCCAGCTTGGCGGTGCCGCCGCCCATGAGGTTCGTCAGTTCCTCGTTGACGATCTTTACCACCTGCTGAGCGGGCGTCAGGCTGTCCAGCACGTCAGTGCCCACAGACCGCTCCGTTACGGTGGCCACGAATTCCTTGACCACCTTGTAGCTCACGTCGGCTTCCAGCAGTGCCAGACGGACCTCCCGCATGGCTTCCCGGACGTCATTTTCCGTCAGCCGGCCTTTGCCCCGCAGGCGCTTAAAGGCCGCATTCAGTTTTTCACTCAGTCCCTCAAATGCCATGGGTTACTCCTTCAGCGCGGAGACCTCCGCCGTGATCTTGTCAGCCAGTTCCGTCAGGCGGCTGTCCTCATACTGCCGGTAGTTCAGGGTGCGGATATCCTCAGCAGCGCTGCGGATGGCATCCAGATGACCCCGGAACTGCTCAAAGCGGCGGATCAGGCCGGTCTTGTCCTCGATCTCCTGCATGGCGGCCTCCGCCCGGACGATCACGTCCCGGACGCCCTGACGGGAGATGCCTTCGTTTTCAGCGATCTCAGACAGGGAGAGGTCCTCATTATAATAAAGATCAAAGAACTCCTTCTGACGGTCAGTCAGGAGTTCACCGTAGAAATCAAAGAGCATCGTCATCCGATAAGTCTGATTTTTCATGTTGAACTCCTTTCCTGTAAAGCTGTGACGCTTTACAACAGGAATCAGTTTACAGGATTTTTGCCGGAAAGTCAAGGGGAAAATGGAGAAAAACCCGGAAAAATTCAAGGAAATTTACAGTTGCACCAGGATGAACAGGCAGATATACTGTATAAGGAAGAAAGGGGAGACACCAGATGATGATTTTCGACGGACATGCGGACCTCTTATATGATGTGACCAAGTGGCGGCAGGCCGGGGAGGACCGTGTCTTTGAACGGCGTCACCTGCCGAGATTACAGGCGGGGCAGATCGGCGGCCTGGGGCTTTCCATCTGGACAACGGTGGAACAGGACTCCATCTGGTCCGCTCACCCGGACTGGGACGGCTGGCGGCGGACGGAGGAGATGATGGCCCGCGCTCGGGAGGAACTGGCAGAGTGCCCCTGGCTGGCGCTGGTACGGACGGCGGCGGAGGCCCGGAAAGCGCAAACGGAGGGAAAGCTGTTCGCCTTTTTGAGCGTGGAGGGCATGGAGCCGGTGGGTGACCGGCTGGAGCGGCTGGAACAGTATGCACAGTGGGGCGTCCGAATGGGGATGCTGACGTGGAACGAGGAAAACCTGCTGGCCTGCGGCGCCGGCGGCGATCCGGACAAGGGCCTGACGGCGCTGGGCCGGGAGGCGGTCCGGCGGATGCAGCGGCTGAACATCCTGCCGGATGTATCCCACACCAGTGACCGCAGCTTTTGGGATATTATGGATCTGGCGGAGGGGCCGGTGATCGCCTCCCACTCCAACTGCCGGGCCTTGTGCGATGTTCGCCGGAACCTGACGGATGAGCAGCTTCGCGCCATCCGGGATACCGGCGGTGTGGTGGGGGTCAACGTGTCCCACAACTTTGTACATAAGGAGCCCCGGCAGCAGACGGCGGCTATGCTGGCCCGTCATGCCGCCCACATGGCGGAGGTGATGGGGCCGGAGCATGTGGCCTGCGGCTTTGACTTTTGCGAGTATTTCGGCCCCGGTTATGAGGGGTGCGAGGGCATGGAGGACTGCGGTCAGGCTCAGAATTTCATTTTTGAGCTGGAACGGATCGGCTTTTCGGAGGCGGAGCGGCAGGCCATCGCATCGGAAAATCTCCTGCGGGTGCTGGAATAAAAAAGAATCGTTTTATGCGGAAAAACTGGCGGGAGACCGCCGGTTTTTCCGCTTTTTGCGCACAGTGGCAAAAATGATGGAGAGGCCCACAGAAAAAGGTTTGAATTATTCATATATTTGACATATAATAAGCTCTGTATTGACATTGAACGGGCTGCCTGCGCGGTCCATAAGGAGTTGATGATTTGGAAGCGACACGCATCCGGCTGGCAGAGGGCGTCCACCTGACCTATCTGCCGGCGAGAAAATTCAAAACCAGTCTGCTTTCCGCACAGTTCGTCACGCCCCTGCGGCGGGAGACGGCGGGAGCCAACGCATTGCTGGCGGCGGTGCTGCGGCGGGGTACGGTAAGCTGTCCCGATATGGGAGCGCTTTCCGCAAAGATGGACAACCTCTACGATGCCTCCATCGACTACACAGTGCGAAAAAAAGGCGAAAACCAGTGCGTGGGCTTTGTGGCCAGCTTTATTGACGATCGGTACGCTCCCGACGGCGAACGGCTGCTGGAACCGGCGGCGGCGCTGCTGGGCGAGCTGATCTGCGATCCTGTCACCTACCACGGCCGGTTTGTGCCGGAGTATTTTGAAAGCGAAAAGACCAATCTGCTGGAGGCCATCCGGTCTCTCATCAACGATAAGCGGGATTGGGCGGACAGCCGTCTGCTGCGGGCGTTGTGCGACGGAGAGGCCTACGCCGTGCCCCGTCTGGGCGACGAGGAGACGGTGGACAAGCTGCAAGCGCTGAAGGTCTATACCCAGTACCGCGATCTGATCTCCACAGCGCCGCTGGAGATCATATACAGCGGCAGCGCCGATCTGGAACGGGTAAAGCAGGCGTTGGCGGCGGCATTTGCCACCCTGCCCCGTGAGGAGGTCCGGGTGATCTCCACGGCGGCGCCCCACGTCTGCCGGGAATCCGTGCAGCATGTGGAGGATGTGCTGGACGTGACCCAGGGCAAGCTGGGCATGGGTTTTTCCTGCGGCAGTGACGATATGCCCGCTCTGCTGATGGGTAATACCCTCTTCGGCGGCTCCAGCAACTCCAAGCTGTTTTTGAACGTCCGGGAGAAGCTGTCCCTCTGCTATTACGCGTCCTCCCTCTACCACCGGCAGAAGGGCCTCATCACCGTGTCCTCCGGCATTGAGTTCCAGAACTATCAGCGGGCTTACGATGAGATCATGGCCCAGATGGAGGCGGTTCAGAAGGGTGAGCTGGAGGACTGGGAGCTGGAAGGCGCCCGCTCCACGCTGCTGAACAACTATGCAACTGTTGGCGATTCTCAGGGCAAGCTGGAAAACTTTTATCTGGGGCAGGCTGCCACAGGGCAGCATGAGACCCCGGCGGACCTGGCCCGCGCCATTCAGGATATGACGGCGGAACGGATCTGCCGGGCCATGAGCACCGTGAAGCTGGATACGGTGTATTTCCTGAAGGGGAAGGAGGGGGAAGCGTGAAAGAGACTTTTTATGAGCGGATCGGCGAGGCAGTCTGCCGGGAACGGCTGACCAACGGACTGGAGGTCTGCGTGGTGCCTAAGCCCGGCTACGCCAAAAAGTACGCCTTTTTCTCCACCCGCTACGGCGGTATGGATACCCGGTTCTGTCTGGACGGGCAGTGGCTGAACACCCCGGCGGGCATCGCCCATTATCTGGAGCACAAGATGTTCGACACCCGGGAGGGCAACGCCTTGCAGGAGCTGGCGAAAAACGGCGCGGAGCCCAACGCCTTCACCTCCAACGCCATGACGGCCTACTATTTCGATTCCACGGAGCATTTTGAGGAAAACCTGCGGATCCTGCTGTCCTTTGTGTCCATTCCCTATTTCACCGACGAGAGCGTTGCCAAGGAGCAGGGCATCATCGGTCAGGAGATCCGCATGATCGAGGACAACCCCGACTGGCAGATCTACACCCGGATGCTGCGGGCCATGTATCATCGCCATGCGGCCCGCACCAGCATTGCCGGTACAGTGGAGAGCATTGCCGAAATCACCGCGGACACGCTGTATGACTGCCATAAGGCATTTTATACCCCGGCCAACATGATTTTGACGGTGGTGGGCGACGTGGACCCGGTCCATGTGATCGATCTGGCCAACCGGGTGCTGCCCAAGCTCAGCGGCCCCATCATTGAGCGGGATTACGGCACGGAGCCGGAGACCGTGGCGGAGAAGGAGACCGTTCTGGAGATGGAGGTCTCCGCACCGCAGTTCCTGGCGGGCTTCAAGTGTGCCCCGGCGACGGAGGGCGACGATTATATGCGCGCCGCCATTCTGGGTGACATGGCCAGCGATATTCTGATGGGGGAGTCCAGCGCGCTGTATCAGCGGCTTTATGAGCAGGGCCTCATCAACCCCAGCTTCGGCGGTGCCTTTGAGATGATGCCCGGCGTGGCTTATCTCTACGCCGGCGGCGACAGCAAGGATGCCAATGCCGTCACCGACGCCATCCTGCGGGAGGCTGCCCGCATCGCGGCGGAGGGCGTGGACGAAGACTACTTCCGGCGAATCCGCAAGGCATCCTTCGGCGCCAATCTCCGGGGACTGAACTCCTTTGAGAACATCGCTGTGACCTTGACGGAGGGCTATTTCCACGGCTATGATCCCCTCCGCTTCCCGGAGGTATTTGAATCCATCACGCCGGAGGACGTTGCGGCGTTCCTGAAAACCAATGTCACGGCGGAGCGGATGGTCCTCAGCCGGATCGTGCCGAAACAATAAGTCTTTGGGAAGAGACGAAAAGGCCCGTTGGGTCTCTTGCAGAAAACATATGCGGCGGGGTAAACTCTTTGCCGCCGAAAGGAAGAACCTGTTGTGAGCGCACTGAAAAACATGCCCATCAGCTTCCCCGGCCTGTTCGGGGATTGGGAATTGAACATTGACCCGGTGGCCATCCATATCGGCCACGGAATCTACTGGTACGGGATCATTCTGGCATTTGCCATGCTGGCGGGGCTGTATCTCTGCATGAAGCAGGCCAAACACTATGGCCTGACTGAGGACAACATTATGGACATGGTGCTCTGGGCGGTGCCCTGCTGCATCATCGGTGCCCGGTTCTATTATGTTCTGTTCTATCTGGACCTTTACCGGAATACGGACGGCAGCCTGGATTGGGGTGCCATGTTCCGGATCTGGGACGGCGGACTGGCTATTTACGGCGCGGTGATCGCAGGCGTATTGGTGGCATTGGCCTACACAAAGCGCCATAAGCTTCCGTTCTTTGCCATGGGCGATGTAGCGGTGATGGGCCTGCTGTTAGGCCAGATCATCGGCCGGTGGGCCAATTTCATCAATCGGGAGGCTTTCGGCGGGGAGACTACCCTGCCCTGGCGGATGAAGCTGTGGGTCAGCCAGTATACCAGCATCGAGGTCCATCCTACCTTTTTCTATGAGAGCTTTTGGAATCTGATCGGCCTGCTGCTGATCCTGTTCATCGTGTCCAAGGGCCGTCGGTTTGACGGGGAGAACACCTGGTTCTATTTCCTGTGGTACGGTCTGGGCCGCAGCTGGATCGAGGGCCTGCGGACCGACAGCCTGTACCTCTTCAACTGGGAGCTGTTCGGACAGAGAATCCGGGTGTCTCAGGCGCTGAGTATTGTGATGGTGGCGGTGGCAGCCTTTATGCTGTTCTATAATATCCGCATCAAGAAGCGGTCGCCGGAGAGCCTGTGGGTCCATCAGGTGGCGGCAGAAAAAGCGCGTCTGGCCGCTGCGGAAGCGGAGGACGCCGTGTTGGCGGAGACCCTTATGAACGAAGTGCCTACGGAGGGAGAAGCGGCGGACCCGTTGGAGACGGAGGCTGTGGAGTCCCCTGACGCCGAGACCGTTCCGGATACGGAAACACAGGAGAAACCGGAAAAGGGAGAGACGCATGGCAACGAGAATTGACGGAAAAGCCCTTGCGGCCAAGGTAAAGGCCCAGGTAGCGGAGAAAGCCGCCAAGCTGCCCCGTCAGCCGGGGCTGGCGGTGGTGCTGATAGGGGAGGACCCCGCCTCGCAGGTCTATGTCCGGGGTAAGGAAGCGGACTGTGGAGAGTGCGGCATCCGCAGCTTTCCCTACCGGCTCCCGGCGGAGACCACCCAGCAGGAACTGCTGGACCTCATTGAAAAACTGAATCGTGATCCGGCGGTGGACGGCATTCTGGTGCAGCTGCCCCTGCCCGAGCCCTTGGAGGAGGCGGCGGTAATCGCTGCCATCGCCCCGGAAAAGGATGTGGACTGCTTCCATCCCTACAACGTGGGGCGGCTGAACATCAGCGATCCGGTGTTCCAGCCCTGTACCCCGGCGGGAGTTATGGAAATGCTGCGGGAATATGGCATTTCCCCGGCGGGAAAGCGGTGTGTGGTGCTGGGCCGCAGCAACATCGTGGGCAAACCCATGGCAGCGCTGCTGACTCAGGCGGACGGCACCGTGACGCTGTGCCATTCCAAAACGCCGGACTTGGCGGACATCACCCGGCAGGCGGATATTTTAGTATCCGCCGTTGGAAAGGTGAATTGCGTTACCGTCGACATGGTGAAGGATGGCGCAGTGGTCATTGACGTGGCCATGAACCGGAACGAGGCCGGAAAGCTCTGCGGGGATGTGGATTTTGCCGCCGTGGAGCCGAAGGCGTCCTACATTACCCCGGTTCCCGGCGGTGTTGGCCCCATGACTCGGGCTATGCTCATGCGGAATATCCTGACCGCCGCGGAGGCTCATTTGAAATAACGGTATTTCAACAAAAAACTTCTCCAGTTTGACTGGAGAAGTTTTTTGCTATGCAAAAGCACAGAAAAATAAAAAATGTGCCATTTCCTCGCCCCTGCGGGGCAACCGGAAATGATGCACGAAAACTTCACGCACTGGCATTTGTGCATGTTCGTGGCGCGCTGCTCATGCATGAAGTTTTGTGCTTAGATCAGATCCCCCTGAACGTTAGACCGAATCGGACAGGAGGCCAGAATTTCTGCCTGGATCCGTTCATATTCCGAGGGGGTGCGGAACCGGCGAAGCTGCTTATTCAGCTTTTCCGCGTCATCAAACAGATGGATCAGGTAGAACCACACCTCCCGCATCCGCTGGGCGGCAGTGGGGACCTGCCCCTGATAGAAGTCCGTATAGCCCTGATACAGCGCAGCCAGAAAGTCTGTCAATTCCTTCCGGTCGGTGCCCTTGCCGCCCCGGAGCTTCCGGGCCAGCGCCGGATCCGCCACCAGTCCCCGGCCGATCATCACATGCGTGACCGTCGGGAACCGAGTCTCCAAGACCCGGACCTCATCCGCTGTCCGCAGATCGCCGTTGTAGCACACGGGATTCCGGCTGTTTGCCAGTGCGTCGGTAAATGTGTCCAGATGGACAGGCCCCCGGTATTTTTCCTTCCGCACACGGGGATGGACGGTGAGACAGGCGATGGGATAGCGGTTGTAGAGGTCCAGCAGAGCGGCAAATTCCTCCGGCGTCTCATAGCCCAGCCGGGTCTTGACGGACACCGGCAGGGGATTTTTGGAAAACACCTCATCAAAAAAGGCGGCCAGTTCGTCCGGATGGGCCAGAAACCCGGAGCCCTTGCCCTTGGCGGTAACGGTGCCGGAGGGGCAGCCCAGATTCAGATTGACCTCCGTGTAGCCCATGTCCTTGAGGACGTTGCAGGCCCAGAGGAAATCGTCGGCGTTTTTCGTCATCACCTGCGGCACCGAGGGGAGATTGGCGTTGTGGATATAGTCCACTTCACGGAGATCCCGGGGTGTCATCAGATGGTGGGGGGTGGGGGAGAAAAAGGGAATGAAATAGCGGTCTACGCCGCCGAAAAACTGGCTCCACACCTGACGGAACACGATTTTGGTGATGCCGTCCAGTGGGGCGAAGTCGATCGTCTGGATCATACCAGTCTCGCTTCCCATTCCGTGGCGCGGAAGCCGGTGAGAACGAAGTTCTCACCCACCAGCAGAGGGCGCTTCACCAGCATCCCGTCGGTGGCCAGCAGAGCGAGCTGCTCCGCCTCGCTCATGGCGGGCAGCTTCTCCTTCAGGCCGAGGGCCTTGTATTGCAGACCGCTGGTGTTGAAAAACTTTTTCAGAGGCAAACCGCTTTTCTGATACCACGCGGTCAGCTCCTCGGCGGTGGGGTTGTTCTGCTTGATGTCCCGCAGATCATAGGAAATGCTCCGTTCCTCCAGCCAGGCCTTGGCCTTCTGGCAGGTGGAGCACTTGGGATAGCACAAAAACAGCATAGCGTTCTCCTTTTGTCAAGAACAGGGCAGTCCGATGGACTGCCCTGTTTGTAATTGGGGATTATTCAAAGGAAATGATATAGTAGTATACAGGCTGACCGCCGGAGAGCACGCTGATCTCCGCATCAGGGCAGACGGCCTGAAACCGGGTGCCTGCGGCCTGAGCGGCCTCCTCGGTGACATCCTCACCGTAGTACAGGGAGATGAAGGAGGCGTCCTTCCCTTCCTCCGCCAGCTTTTCCAGCAGAGCGTCCAGCTGGGTGTCGGTACCGAACAGCTTGCCTTCCTTCAGGGCCAGATAGTCGCCCTGATGGATCTCGAAGCCATCGAAATCGGAATCCCGGGCGGCATAGGTGATCTGGGAGGTGGTGACGGTGGACAGCGCTTCAGTCATGGCCTCCGTAATAGATGCGACCTCCGCCTCCGGGTCTACGTTCATCATGGCGGTGATGCCCTGGGGAACAGTCTTGCTGGGGATGACCACCACGTTTTTCTCCGTCAGGCCCTGGCACTGTTGGGCAGCCATGATGATGTTGCCGTTGTTGGGCAGAACAAACACGGTCTCAGCGGGGACCTGATCGATCCCGGCCAGAATACTCTCCGTGGAGGGGTTCATGGTCTGACCGCCGGAAACCACGGCGTCGCAGCCAAGATCCCGGAACACGGCGGCAAGGCCGTCGCCGGCGCAGATGGCCAGAAAGCCCACGGCCTTTTCAGGGGCGGCTACCTTGTGGCCGCTTTCTCCGTTTTCCAGTTCTTCCTCAATGGCGTCCAGATCATCGGTGCTCTGGGCGGTCTGGCCAGCGGCCAGCGCGTCGGCCTGAGAGCGCATATTCTCAACCTTCGCCAGCTCCAGTGTGCCGTATTTCTGGGATTCCGTCAGGGCCGCGCCGGGAATGTCGGTATGGACATGGACCTTGAAGGTCTCGTCATCCTCGCCGATGACCAGACTGTCGCCAATGCTGCTGAGATAAGCCCGCAGGGGCATGAGGTCGATGTCCTCCCGGGCCTTGCGCACCACATACACGGTGTCGAAGGTAAAGGTGATCTCCTCCTGCGCCATAGCGTTGAAGTCAGCCTTTTCCTTGTGCGTTTCAGGCTCCTCCATGCTTTCGGGAATGGGCTCGCCGCGGAGCTCTGCCAGCATACCCTCCAGAATCAGCAGGTAGCCCTTACCGCCTGCGTCTACCACGCCGGCCTTTTTCAGCACCGGGTTCATGTCCGTGGTCTGGGCCAGGGCGTCGTAGCCCTCTTCAATGGCGGCGGCTAAGGTGGCCTCCACATCGGCCCCCTCGGCGGCGGTGTCCACCGCCCGCTTGGCAGCGAGGCGGGAAACCGTCAGCACCGTGCCCTCGGCGGGCTTCATAACGGCCTTATAAGCGGCGGCCACACCTTCCTGCATGGCGGCGGCGAAGGCGGCGGCATCAGCGGTCTCCATGCCCTTCAGAGCCTTGGAAAGGCCCCGGAACAGCAGGGAGAGGATGACGCCGGAGTTGCCCCGGGCACCCTGAAGCAGAGCGGAGGCGGTGACGGAGGACGCCTGTCCCACAGAGGCGGGAGCGGCCTTGCGCAGCGCCTCGGCAGCGGTGGCGATGGTCATGGACATATTGGTGCCCGTGTCACCGTCCGGCACGGGGAATACATTAAGATCGTTGATGGCCTGCTTCTGGGCCGTGATAGCGGCGGCCCCGTGCAGGATCATCTGCTTGAAAAGCGCGCCGGTGATTTCTTTACTCATTCTTCTGCTGTCCTCCTCACAGGATCATGGAATCTACGAACACATCCACAGCGCGGACCTCCGCACCGGTGTTCTTATTCACCACGTAGCGTACCTCGTTCATGATGGAGCGGCACACTGCGGGAATGTTGACGCCGTTTTCCACGATGATGTGGAGCTCAATGGAAATGGATTCGTCCTCGTTATAGATCACGTTGACGCCCTTGCTCATGGCCTCCCGCCGCAGCAGATGGACCAGACCGTCCGTCATGGAGCGGTAGGCCATGCCCTTCACACCGAAGCAGTTGGTGGCAGCCATGCCGGTAATGTTGGAAAAAACAGCGCTGGAGACGGAGATCTCGCCCTGTTCCGAATGAAATTTCAGCATAGGATAACCTTCCTTTCCGCTGCTCCGACGCAGAGCGCACTTTCGGAGCATAATTATCAGGCTACTATTATATATGATTTCTTTCAAAAGTACAAGATAAAAAAGGAAACTGCCTCATTTCCGCAGAAAAGTCCAAAGCGCCTGCCATTTCCGGCAGACGCTTTGCGGCTTATTTCAGAGTTTCACTGTTGTTCAGCACCGGGGCGCTGTAAAGGAACAGCACATCCTGATCGGTGAAGGTCAGGTACTTTCCCATCTGGCTGCTGGGGAGGTAGCGGATGTCCGCCAGCGTCACCTTGGCATAGCCGGGGACCAGCAGAGGGGCCAGAGAGCTGCCGAAGGAGTCCCGGAAGATCACCAGTTCCCGGTCTGTATCCGCATTGGGATTTTCAATGGTCAGCAGCGACACGGACCCGGAGAGGAACAGCTCGTAGGGGTCCTTGCCGGCACCTTTTGCCAGATCATAAATAGGCCCGGTCTTACCAGTCTCGTAATTGTACACCGTGCAGGCGTCCAGAAGGTCGCTGGTGAGGTAAGTCAGCCGGTCCGGCTCCATGGGCAGGGCGGCGTAGCCGTAATACACGCCGTAATATGGCCGGTCCAGTGTCCATTCTGTATAGCGGCTGTCCGGCAGCGCGGCGCCCATGGCGGCGGCCAGCGTATCCGCTGTGGTCAGCAGATTTTCCTGCCGCCAGTGGGAATCGGTGCGGTAGTAGTCATCTGCGGTTAGCGTGCCGAACAGGTCGATATACGCGGCGAACTCCGTCTGCTTCCGGAGAGCGTCCGTCAGGGCCTGATAGTCCAGAGCGGGATAGCCGTTGGCCTCCGCCAGAAAATAATTCTTGTCGGGGATCACGGAGAGGTAGACCTTGGCGTTGGTCCCGGCCATGAGGGTCTCGTAGAGATAGCGGAACCGGTCGGCAGCGTGGGCAACGGAGTCTTCATTCAGGGGGTATTCCAGCTTGGCGGCAGAGCCGTCTGCCAGATAGACGCCGTTGTTGTCCTTCTGGCCGAACACATACAGCCCCATCAGGGCTTTCAGGGTGCGGAACTGCTCCCGCAGAGGAAACTGGTCCGTGGCGTAATCCTCGTAGCCGGACATGAATTTGCCGGAGAGATAGCTGCTTGCGGACAATTCCGGCATCTGGGCCAGCGGGCGGCGCTCACTGGTGGAGAGCGCATCGGCGGGCTTGACCGCCGCCCAGATGCCAAAACCCAGAACAAACGCGGACAGGAGCCCCACCGTGAGAATGCTTTTCCATTTTTCAAACATGGCGGGACCTCCTTTAAAAGCGGAAATACAGGAACGGGTTGAAGGACCCGTCCACCAGATAGGCGGTGACCACCGCCAGCAGGGCCAGCAGCACCACCGGCTCCACAACGGACATGATCTTTTTGCCGGGGCCATCCTCGGAGAACTGCCGGACGATCTTGGCGGGCAGTGGTGTAGCGCCCACGATTGCTACAAGGAACACGCCGGAGTAGCTGTCAAAATAATAGCGGGCCAGAACGTCGGAACGGGGCAGCCCACCCAGGCCAAACAGGGAACCGATGGTACGGAAGGCGTCCGACACACTGGCGGCATCAAAGATAACGAAGCTGACTGCGATCAGCAGCAGAACATAGAGATGCTTCAGGAATCGTGTCTGGGCCAGAGCTTCGCCGTACCAGAGCTTTTCCGCCGTCAGGAACACGGCAAAGAACAGCCCCCACAGGATGAAGGTCCATGCCGCGCCGTGCCACAGGCCCGTCAGCAGCCAGACAATGAAAATGTTGCGGAACCATTTGGCCTTGGAGACCCGGTTGCCGCCCAGCGGGATGTACACATAGTCCCGGAACCAACTGCCCAGGCTCATGTGCCACCGCCGCCAGAACTCCGTGACGCTGGCGGAGATGTAGGGATAGTTGAAGTTTTCTATAAAATGGAATCCGAAGATGCGGCCCAGACCGATGGCCATATCGCTGTAACCGGAAAAGTCGAAGTAAAGGTGCAGCACATAGGCTGCGGCGTAAAGCCAGACGAACAGGACGGAGACGTTCGCGGCGCTCTTGTAGGCGGAGATCAGTTCGTAGAGGACATTGGCCAGCAGCACCTTTTTGGAAAGGCCGAGGATGAAGCGGCGGGCGCCGTAGGCAGCATCGGCCAGCGTGTGGGTGCGATGCTTCAACTGGGGAGCGATGTCCGCGTATCGGACGATGGGCCCGGCGATGAGCTGGGGGAACATGGCCACATACGCGGCAAGGTCAATGAGATTCCGCTGGGCAGTCACATCGCCCCGGTATACGTCGATGACGTAGCTCAGAATTTGGAAGGTGTAAAAGCTGATGCCGATGGGCAGGGCCACATGGAGCAGCGGGAGGGACAGCCCGGTGAGGGTGTTGAAGCCGCTGATGAAAAAGTCGGCGTACTTGCAGTAGCCCAAAAGTCCCAGACTGACAACGGCGGAGGCCCACAGGCACAGCTTGGCCCGTTTGGGCCGGTCGCGGAATTTTTCAGCCAGCAGGCCGAATACATAACCCTGTACGATGGCAATGACCATGAACACCACGAAGCGGGGCTCACCCCAGGCATAGAAAAACAGACTGCTGAGCAGCAGCACTGTATTTTTCAGCCAGCCGGGGACCAGAAAGTACAGGATCAGGACGCAGGGTAAAAAGGTATAGAGAAACGGAATACTGGAAAACAGCATAGGGCAACTCCAAAATTGAATTTCACAGCGTCCGCACGATTCGGTGCGGACGCTGTGAGAAAAGCGGAAACGTTACAGGATCGCCTCGTCATAAGCGATGGTGCTGTCGGAATAGGTGGCGGTGAACTTGTCGCGGAAGGTGTTCACCAACTCCTCGTCGCCGTACAGGGACACCACATACTGATCGTAGGTGAAGATCACCAGCTTGTCAGGGAAGCCGCACATCCACTGCTTAGACTGGATGGCATCCCGCAGGTCGCTGGCAACGGTCTCCACATCGTCCTTGCTGGTGACGTGGAAAGCGCCGCAGGTGAAGGTGTTGGCGTTCATCATGTGGCTGAGGGAGGCGGCACCGTCGATCTTACCGGCATCCTCCACGGGCAGGGTCAGCATGTAGTTCAGATTGTCGGCGTCGGCAATGCTCACGGCGCCGGGGGCGTCCTCCACGGGATTTTCATAGTCGCCGCCGGCAGCTGGGAACTTCTCGTCGTCGGAGTGAGCGTCCCACACGGCGGTCAGCAGAGCGGTGGCGTCAGCGGGCACGCTGGAATCGCCATTACCGGCGGTGTTGTCCTTCTTGCCGCAGGCGGTGAGGGTCAGGGCCAGCGCGAGAGCCAGCGCCAAGGAAGTGATTTTTTTCATGTGTGTTCTCCTTGCAGAAAGTTTTTTGAATGGTCGCCGAGGCGGCACCGTATACCATAGACGCAGGGGAACGAAAAAAGTTCCCGAAAATTTGAAGAAATTTTTTCCGGGGAAAAATTGCGCCTGTTTGGTAGTATACCATAGAATTCTGGTTTTGAAACGGGTTTTCGGCGGTTTTCAGGCCCGGAAAGCGGTTTTGACACAGGGAAGCGTCGGCCGCGGGAGCGTTAAAAAGGGCGGGATGGCAAAGAATTTGCACGGTTTCTGAGAATTTCGCGCTTTTTTTCTCCAAAGCAGTTGACGGATGAAAGCACCTATGTTAAAATTCAGACAATGTGCGATTTATTATGTTGGAAGAATTTCAGATAGGAAAGGAAGAGACACCAATATGTACCGAATCGTGAGAAAAGAGGCACTGAGGCCCACCGTAACTCTCTATGAGATCGAAGCGCCCCTCATTGCCAAAAAGGCTCAGCCCGGTCAGTTTATCATCCTGCGGACGGATGAAAACGGCGAGCGTATCCCCATCACCATCAACGCCTATGATCCCGAAAAGGGCACCGTCACCATCATTGTTCAGACGGTTGGTGCCACCACTGTGAAGCTCAGCCACATGAAGGAAGGCGATTGCCTGGCAGACTTCGTGGGACCTCTGGGCAAGCCCACCGAGACCGAGGGCAAGAAGAAGGTCGCCGTTGTGGGCGGCGGCGTGGGCTGCGCCATTGCGTATCCCGTGCTGAAGAAGTTCCATGACGATGGCGCTGAGGTCCATGCCATCGTGGGCTTCCGCTCCGAGGATCTGGTGATCCTGGAGGAGGACTTCAAGAAGTCCAGCGACAAGCTGATCGTCTGCACCGATGACGGTTCCTATGGCCGCAAGGGTCTGGTCACCGAGGCTCTGAAGGAGCTGATCGACGCCGGCAACCAGTATGATGAAGTGTTCGCCATCGGCCCCATGGTGATGATGAAGTTCGTCTCCAAGACCACGGAGCCTTACGGCATCCCCACCACCGTTTCCATGAGCCCCATCATGATCGACGGCACCGGCATGTGCGGCGGCTGCCGCCTGTCCGTGGGCGGCGAGATGAAGTTCGCCTGCGTGGACGGTCCTGACTTTGACGGTCACAAGGTGGACTGGGATCTGGCAGTCAAGCGGAACCAGATGTATAAGGACTTCGAGGCCCACAAGTACGAGGAGACCTGCAACCTGTTCAAGAAGGAGGCCGAATAACCATGGCCAATATGTCTTTGAAGAAGAATCCCATGCCCTCTCAGGACCCCAACGTCCGGAACAAGAACTTTGACGAGGTCGCTCTGGGCTACACCGAGGAGCAGGCTCTGGATGAAGCCACCCGCTGCCTGAACTGCAAGAACAAGCCCTGCATGCAGGGCTGCCCCGTGATGGTACATATCCCTGATTTCATTGCCGAGGTCGCCAAGGGCGATTTCGAGGCCGCTTATCAGATCATCGCCGCTACCTCCGCTCTGCCCGCTGTTTGTGGCCGTGTCTGCCCCCAGGAGAGCCAGTGCGAGAAGTACTGCGTCCGCGGCATCAAGGGCGAGCCTGTGGGCATCGGCCGTCTGGAGCGCTTCGTGGCCGACTGGCACCGTGAGCATGCTTCCGGCGCTGCGGAGAAGCCCGCTTCCAACGGCCACCGTGTGGCTGTGGTGGGTTCCGGTCCCTCCGGCCTGACCTGTGCCGGCGACCTGGCCCGGAAGGGTTATGACGTCACCGTGTTTGAGGCTCTGCATCTGGCTGGCGGCGTTCTGGTGTACGGCATCCCCGAGTTCCGTCTGCCCAAGACCATCGTTCAGAAAGAAGTGGACGGCCTGAAGGAGCTGGGCGTTACCATCGCCACCGATACCGTCATCGGCCGTACCATCACCGTGGACGAGCTGATGGAGGAGCAGGGCTTCGAGGCCGTGTTCATCGGCTCCGGCGCTGGCCTGCCTATGTTCATGAACATCCCCGGTGTCAACTACAAGGGCGTCCTCTCCGCCAACGAGTTCCTGACCCGTATCAACCTGATGAAGGCCTATAAGCCTGATTCCGACACTCCCATCCAGCACCCCAAGAAGGTGGCTGTTGTGGGCGGCGGCAACGTGGCTATGGACGCCGCCCGCTGCGCAAAGCGTCTGGGCGCCGAGGTCTATGTGGTCTATCGCCGCGGCATGGAGGAGCTCCCCGCCCGTAAGGAAGAGGTGGAGCACGCCGAGGAAGAGGGCATCATCTTCAAGACCCTCAACAATCCTGTGGAGATCATGGCCGACGAGAACGACAATGTCAACAAGATCCGCTGCATCAAGATGGAACTGGGCGAGCCTGACGCCTCCGGCCGCCGCCGTCCTATTGAGGTTCCTGGCAGCGAGTTCGAGCTGGACGTGGACTGCGTTATCATGGCTCTGGGCACCAGCCCCAACCCCCTGATCAAGTCCACCACCAAGGGTCTGGAGATCAACAAGAAGGGCGGCATCGTGGTCAACGAGGACGGCCTGACCTCCCGCGAGCACGTTTACGCTGGCGGCGACGCCGTGACCGGCGCTGCTACCGTCATTCTGGCCATGGGCGCAGGCAAGACTGCTGCCAAGGCCATCGATGAGGCTCTCAGCAAGTAAAGAATCCTATTATAAAAAAATCCTGCCGCATTGCGGCAGGATTTTTTTATAAGGAGTGTTGAGCTTGAATGGAGAACTTTGCACGGAAACCTGAAGCGGTCAGCCTGCGGGTTCCAGTGCCGGCGCGTCCGGTTGGGAGCCGCCGTAGGCGGTGAGGGAGAGGAGGTAATGCTGCGGCCAACAATGCAAGCACGTATGCTTCATAAAATCCACCCCACATCTGTTTTTGAGAACAGCATATGGGGTGGATTTTATGTCAACTATAATTCGGTTACAATGGACAACGTTTTTCAATCTGCGGAAAGCAACGAGTCCAGCTGCGTCTGTGCTGCCTCTACGTCAAAGAGAAACTGATAGGACACGGCGGAATCCACGCCGCTGGTGTAGTCCGGGGCCACATACAGCAGCTGATAGAAGGTGTCCTTCCAGATCTGCTGATGAGCTCCCGCCCAGAGGACGCCCCGGAGGGTGCCGCTGGAAGCGCTCCGGTCAGTCTGCGGAAGAGTGAGGTCCGCAATGGGATAGATAGCCATAATGTCCATCCGGGCGGACTGTTCCTCGGCAGAGGCGATGTAAGCATCCACCAATGCCTGATCCTCCTGAAGCGGGAGCTGTCCCTTCAGCCACTTGGCAGCATTCCGACATTCGGATTCCCAAGCACCGGCCCAACTGTCGGCCACGGCGTTCATCTCTGCCGTGGAGGAACCGACATCCACACCTTCAAAGAAGCGGTCGATGGGATTGGCCTCATCGTCCCCGGATTCTGGGGCTGTGTCGTCCAGCGCGGCGTTTTCCTCAGTCAGATCCTTGTTTTCTTTGGTAAGATTGTCCCGTTCAGCCTCCAAAGCCAATATCTGCTGGCGGAGGGCTTCGTTTTCCTGTCGGAGCGCGGCATCGGAGTTGCCGCAGGCGGTGAGGGAGAGAACAAAGAGCAGGGACAGTGCGGCAATCAACTTTTTCATGGCGCCTCCTTATTTATTGGGCAGGTCCACTACCGTGACCGTGTGGCCGGTATGGGGGAGGAACACGTTCAGAAGGTCGGCGGTGGCCATTCGCAGGCTGCCGGTGTTCAGGCAGGGATGGCAGCCGAACTGCGCCGCCTCGTAGGTTTCCCGGTCCATCAGCAGCCGGACCCGATGCTCCGTGTCATAGGCCAGTCCTAAAACGCTGGCGGAGCCGGGGGTGCAGTGGATCAGCTCTTCCATCAGTTCCGGCGGGGCGAAGGAGAGACGGGAGGAGCCGATCTGGGCGCTGAGGTCCTTGGTGTGAAAGGGCTTGTCCTCCGGCATGGTCAGCAGGTAGAAATCAGTCTTTTGGCGGTTGCAGAGGAAAAGGTTTTTGCAGATGCGGATGCCCAGCGCGTCAGAAATGGCGGCGCAGGCCTCCATGGTCTCGGCAGGCTCGTGCTCTACCCGGCTGTACGGGATGTGGAGCTGGTCCAACAGGGCGAAGCTCTCCAGAACCTTTTCAGGGCCTTGGGTGGGGGAGGTGGTGTAAATTTCAGAAACGGTCATCATCAGCCCTCCGTTTCGCTCAGCAGTTTTTCACCGGCCCGGTAGATGTCGCCCGCGCCTACGGTAAGGATCAGGTCGCCGGGGCGGGCCAGCTCCCGCAGCTGGGCAGTTACCTTATCTAAAGTAGAGCAGTAGACGCTGCCGGGAATGTTCCGGGCCAGATCAGCGGAGGAAATACCCATGGTGTTCTGCTCACGGGCGGCGTAGATCTCCGCCAGAACTGCCACATCTGCCAACTTCAATTCCTCCACGAACCGGTCAAACAGCTTGGCCGTGCGGGAATAGGTGTGGGGCTGGAAGGCCACCACCAGCCGCTGATAGCCAAGCTGGCGGGCCATGGTCAAAAGGGCGTGAAGCTCATCGGGATGGTGGGCGTAGTCATCGTAGACCTTGGCACCGTGATACTCCCCCTTGTACTCAAAGCGGCGGCCCGCGCCGGTAAAGCCGGCCAGACCGGTTTCCACGGCGCTGCCGGGCAGACCCAGCACATAGGCGGCGGAGGCGGCGGCCAGAGCGTTGCAGATGTTGTGCTCGCCACCCACCTTCAATTCCACATGGGCGTAGACCTCGCCGTGGATCACAATGTCAAAGCTGGGGAGACCGTCGGTCCAGGTGATGTGCTCCGCGCGGCAGTCGGCCTTGGGATCGTGGAGGCTGAACCAGAACAGAGGGCGGTCCAGACCATTCAGAGCTGTTCTGGCGCTGGCGTTATCATAGTTGGCAACCACATGACCGGTCTCCTGCGGTACTAGCTCCGCAAAGGAGCGGAAGGAATGCTGGATGTCCCCCAGATCCTTGAAGAAATCCAGATGGTCGGCCTCTACGTTCAGAATCACCGCCACAGTGGGATAAAAGCTGAGAAAGCTGTTGCAGTATTCACAGGATTCCAGAATAATGGTGTCGCCGTGGCCCACCCGGTAGCCGGAGTGGAGCAGAGGCAATGTGCCGCCGATCATCACGGTGGGGTCCTGCTCCGCCGCCATAAAAATGTGGGTGCACATGGAGGTGGTGGTGGTTTTGCCGTGGGTGCCGGAAACGCACAGGGCGTTGGGGTATTTCCGCATCAGGGCGCCCCAGGCCTGCGCCCGCTCATAGACGGGGATGCCCCGGGCGATGGCCCCGGCGATCTCCGGGTTGCCGTCATGGACGGCGGCGGTGCGGATCACAAAATCGCAGTCACCTAAGTTTTCCGCGTTGTGGCCGATGGCAACGGAAATGCCCTTGGAGCGCAGATGCTTGACGGAATCACTCTCCGTCATATCGGAGCCCTGCACCAGCAGACCCTTACCGGCCAGCACCTCTGCCAGCGGACACATGGACACGCCGCCGATGCCTACCAGATGGGCGCGCTTGCCGGGAACCAGAAATTCGGAAATGGGCTTGGGATTGTTCATCATATAAAGGCTCTTCCTTTCAAAAAACGCCGTGATTGCGTGACGGCGGAAAATGGTGTATAGTAGTACCGATTCCAAATCAACTTATTATAGTATGTGTTTTTGGAAAATGCAACTGAAAGGGGCGGGAAATATGCGGGAAAAACGAGTGAACTTAAAAATTCCTGCCTATGTGCGGGAAACGCTGACGGCACTGGAGACGGCGGGCCATCAGGCGTACTGCGTGGGCGGCTGCGTCCGGGACAGCCTGCTGGGCCGGATGCCGGAGGATTGGGACGTCACCACCTCCGCGCTGCCGGAGGAGACCATGAAGGTTTTCGGCGACCAGGCTATTCCCACGGGACTGAAGCACGGTACGGTGACCGTCTGCTGTCAGGAGGGCAAAGTGGAGACCACCACCTTC
The DNA here is from genome assembly GCF_014297285.1 of Dysosmobacter segnis. Taxonomy (GTDB): domain Bacteria; phylum Bacillota; class Clostridia; order Oscillospirales; family Oscillospiraceae; genus Oscillibacter; species Oscillibacter segnis. The sequence continues at coordinate 3,020 of NZ_JACOQI010000017.1, read as the reverse complement.
CGCCGGGATGGCGCTTACGCCGACCACCGTCATCCGGAACAGGTCACGTTTACCCCTGATCTGACAGAAGATCTGGCCCGCCGGGATTTTACCGTCAACGCCATGGCAACAGACCTTCGAGGGACGGTGTATGACCCCTTCGGCGGACAGGCGGACCTGCAAGAGGGAATTTTGCGCTGCGTGGGCGATCCGGAGCGGCAGTTTTCGGAGGACGCCCTGCGGATCCTGCGCTGCCTGCGGTTTGCGGCGGTGCTGGGCTTTTCCATCGAACCGGAAACCGGCAAGGCACTGATGACCTGTCGGAACTTGCTGCGGGAGATGGCCCCGGAGCGTGTTCACGAGGAACTGACGAAGCTGCTCTGCGGCCCGTGGGCAGCGTCCGTCCTGCGGCGGTACCCGGACGTGATCGGCGCGGGGCTGCCAGAGATCCTGCCGATGGTGGGGTTTGACCAGCGGAACCCCCACCACTGTTATGACGTATGGGAGCACACGCTTCATGCTCTGGACGCCGCGCCGCCGGACTCGGTGCTCCGCTGGGCGGTGCTGTTTCACGATATGGGTAAGCCGGAGTGCTTCGCCTTGGACACGCAGGGCATCGGACATTTCATGGGACACGGCGTGGTTTCCCGCCGCATTGCCGACGGCGTCATGGACCGGCTTCGGTTCGACAATGCCGCTAAGGAACGGATCGGTGAGCTGGTGGAGTGGCATGATCACCGGGTGGAGACGGAAAAGGGCATCCGCCGGATGCTGAACCGCTTCGGAGAACGGAATTTCCGGTACCTTCTCGCCATCCAGCGGGCGGACAACATGGGGCAGGCGGAGGAATTCCGTGGCCGGCAGAAGGAGATCGACCGGATCGAGGCCATGCTGGACCGGGAACTGGAAAAGGGAAGTTGCTTTTCTCTGAAGCAGCTGGCGGTGAACGGAAACGATCTGCTGGGACTGGGACTGTCCGGCCCGGCGGTGGGCCGGACGCTGCAAGGGCTATTGGACCAGGTCATGGACGGAACGCTGCCCAATGACCGGGATGCGCTGCTGACGGCGGCCGGAAAAATCAGATGAGATCCACGCACAGCTTTGCGTCGGCGTCATACGCTGGGGCAAGGGGGTGCGTGGATTTTGCTGTTTGGAATCATCGGCGGTGACCGCCGACAGGAGGAATTGCTGGCGCTGCTGCGCCGGGACGGATACACAGTGGCGGCCTGCGGCGTGGCCGGAGAAATGGATTGGGACGCTGCCGTAGCGGCGGAGGTGGTGATTTTGCCGCTGCCGCTGTGCAAGGAGGGGGATACCCTGAACATAGAAGGCCCGCGGCGGGGCGCGGGGGCACTGTTCCGCCAGCTTCGGCGGGATCAGCTGATCCTGGCGGGACAGGTGAAGCCTGCCCAGGCAGCCCTTGCGGCGGAGTTGGACCTGAAGCTTGTCGACTATTTCCGACGCGAAGAATTGACAGTGGCCAATGCCGCCGCCACGGCGGAGGGAACAGTCCAGGTGATTTTGGAACGCTTGGAACGGTCGCTGCTGGGGAGTCGGTGTTTGGTGCTGGGCTTTGGGCGCATCGGAAAGCTGCTGTGCCACCGACTGACGGCCATGGGCGCCCATGTGACGGCAGCGGCTCGGCGTCCGGAGAGCCTTGCGTGGGCCAAGGCGTATGGCTATAAAGCAGCGGACATTGGAAAGCTGGAAGGGAATTTGGGAGCATTTGATGTGGTGGTCAACACCGTCCCGGAGCCGATCTTCGGTGAGGACCGTCTGCGGGAATTGAAGCCAGGCTGCCTCTGCGTGGATGTGGCGTCCGTTCAGGGAATCGATTTGAGCGCCGCCGAGGCTTTGGGATTGGAATGTATCTGGGCCAGAGGCCTGCCGGGAAAGCTGATGCCCAAAACGGCGGGAGCCGTGATCCGGGACACGGTCTATACTATTATAAAAGAACAGGGGGTCATTTTATGAGAACGGAGCGGGTGGGCTTTGCCCTGTGCGGGTCCTTTTGCACTCACGAAAAGGCGCTTGCGGCGCTGAAACGGCTGACGGAAGAATATGAGACGGTCATTCCCATCGTGTCGGAGAACGCCGCTTTTACGGATACGCGGTTCGGAACGTCCGACGCACTGCTGGAGCAGCTGGAGGAATTGACAGGCCATGAGGTACTCTACGATATTCCGTCGGTGGAGCCGCTGGGACCAAAGGGGATGATCGACGTGCTGGTCATCGCTCCCTGTACCGGCAACACATTGGCGAAGCTGGCCCACGGCATCACCGATACGGCAGTGACCATGGCAGCCAAATCCCATCTGCGGTGCGGCAGGCCTGTGGTGATCGCCTTTTCCACCAATGACGGCCTTTCCGCCTCGGCGAAGAACATCGGGGAGCTGTTGAATCGGAAGCATTATTACTTTGTACCCTTTGGACAGGATGATCCGGAGAAGAAGCCTGCATCCTTGGCGGCGGATTTTGGGCTGATCGGAAAAACAGTAGAGGCAGCACTGGAGGGAAAACAGCTTCAACCGCTGCTCTTAAAGTAGTTTTTTGAGGGGCCGGACACAGAAAAACGGTGTCCGGCCCTTTACATGAATTTGACAGCTGATTTACCTGATAAGGCAAAATGACGAAACGCGTCAAAAAATAGATAAGCACAGATGATGATAGCTATAATCAGCATTAGCTAGGTGTGGAAAATAATAACATTATGTAAACTATTTTAGGAGAGCCGGAAAAAAGTGAACAAACCGTCGAAAGACGTGTTGACTTTTCCTTGATCGTCTGGTATTCTAACTAAGCTGTTTGACGGCGATGAAGTGAATGAGTCGGGTGCTTGAAGATCTGAAAAGATCTGAAGAAAAATCTGAAAAAGATTTGAAAAAAGTACTTGACAAACGAAACTGAGCCTGATATAATAGTGACTGTTCCGCTTGAGGGACGTGCACCTTGTAAATTAAACAACGTGAGAAAAGAAAGCACCAGCGGAGCGAGCTTTTCACGAGGCTCGCGACGAAGTTGTGGGTGAATAGGCCGTAGTC
>NZ_JACOQI010000016.1 GCF_014297285.1 Dysosmobacter segnis | reverse complement strand
CGCAGAGGATCGTGGATGCAGATGACCGCCGCCAGTTCCCCATCGATGCAGAGATACAGGTGGGAATACGCGGCGGGCAGCGCGTCATATTTCTCCTGCTCTCCCTCCGGGATACAGCATCCCTCGTCCTCAAAGACAAAGTGGGCACTGCCGATGATGACCTTTTTATTTTCCACCATGCTGGAAATACCGTGGGCCACCACATACTGCACCTGAGAGTGGTATTCTTCATGGGTGAGGCCCTGCCGCTTCGCCTCCTCTACCACGGCGTTGGCCATGGAGTGGGGGTAATGCTCCTCCAGGCAGGCGGCGAGGCGGAGCATATCCGCTTCCCGGTGTCCGCCGAAGGGAATGACCTGTGCCACCTTCGGCGTGGCGTAGGTCAGCGTACCGGTCTTGTCGAACACAATGGTATCCGCCTTGGCCACAGCCTCCAGAAAACGCCCGCCCTTGACAGAAATGTGATGCCCGCTGCTTTCCCGCATGGCGGACAGCACCGCGACAGGGATCGCCAGCTTCAGCGCGCAGGAGAAGTCCACCATCAAAACGGCCAGCATCTTGGTCACATCGCGGGTCAGCAGATAAGTCACAGCCGTGCCGCCCAGCGTATAGGGAACCAGCCTGTCCGCCATGCGGGACGCCTTGTCCTCAGCGGTGGATTTCAGCTTTTCCGATTCCTCGATCATGCGGACCACCCGGTCATAGCGTCCGCTGCCGGACACCTTTTCCACGCAGACCACACACTCGCCTTCCTCAGCCACCGTACCGGCATAAACAGGGCTGCCGGGCCGCTTGGCCACCGGCATGGATTCTCCGGTGAGAGAGGACTGGTTCACCATGGCCTCGCCCTCCACCACCCGGCCATCCAGCGGGATCATGCCGCCGGTGCGGATCACGATGCGATCCCCCGGCTTCACGTCGGTGACCTTCGTCAGCACCTCGGTGCCGTCTACCTGCTGCCAGACGTTTTCTACCCGTAAGCTCATGGCGGAGGCAAGGTCGGCCACGGACTTCTTGTGGGTCCACTCCTCCAGAATTTCCCCCAGCCGCAGCATGAACATGACCGAACCGGCAGTGGCGAAATCTCCCCGCACCATAGACACAGTGACGGCGGTAGCATCCAGCACGGCAACGGACAGCTTCCGGTGCCACAGGGCCAGAAGCCCTTCTTTGATGTACTTTGCGGAGCGGATCACAGCCAGCGCCGACGTCACCGGCGCCGGCAGAAACAGGTTGGAAGCGCAGCGGCGCATAACAGTGAGGGCGAGCTTATCCTCAAATTCCCGGTTCAAGGTGCGGGAGGTGTGCTCCGGCGCCAGATCCAGCTTCTCCGCTTTTTCAAAGGAGAACCGGGCCAGCGCACGGATCATGCGCTCCCGCTCCGCGTCATACACCACCACGGCATCCCGCGTCCGGTCATAGACCTTGACGGAGCGCACGCCGTCCACCGCCAGCAGATAGTATTCCAGCACGTCCGCCTGCCGCAGCGTCATCCGCTTACAGCAAAGATGGACCCGCAGCCGCCCGGCCGTATCATGTAGGATCGTGCATTTCATGGATCACTCTGCCTGGCTTTCCTCTTCTGCGGAGGTATCCTCCACCACATTAGCGGTCTCGGCCTCCGTGCGCTGGGCGTTGATGGCCTTAGCCTCCGCATAGACGTCATCCGCCCCCTCACGCACAGCGGTCACAGCGGTCATCACGCTGTCCTTTGCCCGCAGTGCGGCGGCAGTGGTCTGGGCGTAGGCTCTTTTCGCGTCCTTGCTGCCCAGCAGCTTCATACCGGCGGTACCAAACAGAACGCCTGCGGCAAACAAACCAATTTTCTTCATAACAATTATCCTCCTATATGGATTTTATTTATTTCAAACCGATGGCCGGAAAGCCGGACCACAGGAATGAGCTCAGTCCTTCTTTTTTCCGAAATGAAACAGTCCCTTTTTTTCATACGTTTCCGCATGGATCTCCCCCGCCGTGTAGCCGGTGGCGTCAATAGCGGCGCGGAGGGCGTTTTCGTCCAGCGGCGCTTGGGAGAGGATCACCGTCTCCCCCTTGGAATGGGAGGATGTGACCTTCTCCACCGGGAATGCGCCGCGAATGGCGTCGTTGATATGGGCCTCGCACATGGAGCAGGCCATGCCGGAAACTTTAATTGTTGTCTGAATCATAAAAAACATCCTTTCCTGTCATTTTTTCTTATAGCCGCAGTCGCAGTACGGCCCGCCGGTGGCAAGGGTATACTGCCGCGTAAAATCCGCCGTGCCGCCCGCTTCGCTCATGGTGTAGTCCAGACGGCACAGGGCCGGAGTCAAATCGTACAGCCCCAGCTCCCGCATCAAAACGCAGATACCGCACTTGGTAAACCGGGCCTCGTAGCCGCTGCCGTCGGGGTACTCGTAAAAGTCCATGTTCCACGAATAGGGGTTCCGGTCGGCGGCCTTCAGCGCTGCCGCCGCTTGCAGTCCGGCAACGCTTTGGGGTGTGAACTTTTTCTCGCCGCTTTTACGGCAGAACCAGCGCATAGGCTTTGTCATCATGGCCTTGGCGTAATACTCCGTCAGCCGATCTACATTGGGACGCTCTGGCATGGTAAGAACAAAGGCCCCCAGCATGGCGCAGCCCACGAGATTGATTTTGAAGCGGTCCCCCTTTTCAAACTCCGGCAGACGGCTGAGGATCTCCTTGTATTTCGCTTTTGCCCTCCGTGTGATCGCCTTCGCCGTTTGCTCATTATACCCCAGCACATCAGTCAACTGTGCCTGAAAGGAGCCCGCAAACAGCGTCCACATCCCCCATGGCATTCCCATGTATTTCATAGCGTTACCCCCTTCCCTTCACCGACGGTTTTACACATTCCGCATAGGTCAGCGGAAAGGACGCTTTCAGCACGGCGCTCTTCCGCACCGTCCAGCCGTTTTGCCGCAAAAACGCCAGATAATCCGCGCTTGACCACCTGCTGTTCAGCGGAAATCCCGCCAGTTTCATAAAAAACAGCTTGATTATGCCTCGCAGGGTGCCGTTCCCATGGGTAAAGGTAGGGGCAATGAGCACGCCGTCATCCTTCAGCACCCGGCGGATCTCGGCAAGGGCCTTCTCCGGCTGCGGGACGATGTGCAGCGCATTGGATACGATCACCACATCAAAGGACTTGTCCGCATAGGGCAGGCAGAACATATCCCACACTGAAAAGTGCAGCTTTGCAGAGCGGTTGTTCCGCTTCGCCTCAGCGATCATTTCCTCGGAGGCGTCCGTCACCTCGATATGGCTTGCCGCACGCACAATGTTTTTAGCGATCAGCCCGGTCCCGGCGGCAAGTTCCAGCACCGTTCTGGCTTTTACAACCGGTCGGATCAGTTCATACAGCTTTTCGTATGCCGCCCGGTCCTTTCGCATAAAGCGATCATAGCGCTTCGCGTTTCTGTTCCAGAAATTCTCAGACTTCTTCATAGCTGCTGTCCTTTTTGCAGTCAGATGAATTCAACCTACATATATGCAAGGTTTTTGTTAAAGTTGACTAACTGCTGTGCTTTGAAAAACCGCGTTTCCGCGGTCTCTCCGCTTATAAGCTTGCTTGCGGTAGCTCTGTTTCGCCGTGAAGCCTCCGGTATGAACGTTCTCCGTTTCCGGGATTGCCCTCCACTGCATCATCTTTTTTGTCATATAGTAGCACAGTGCATTTAAATGTCAAGAGTTCCGGAGCGCTGCAAAGCTATTTTTCCCACATTTTTATTCAAAATGCTGTCTCATTTTGGCTGACACAGTGGAATTACCGTTTTTCTTCTGACATGCAGCACCTTACCGCTCAATCACGCTGACCGGCGTATCCGCATACCGCTCCGTCAACGCAAAGCTAAAGGGCTTGCCGCCTGCAATTCACAGACAGCAAGCCCTTTCGGCTGCTTGAACAATTCTTACTTTAGAATATTGTCTAATTTTTTGGGGTCACTTCATAACAACAGCTTGGGGACCTTCAGCGTGTCGAAAAAGTCTTTTCTCCCCGCTGAGCAAGTTTTCAGAACTTCATAAAAGTTCTGAAAACTTAGGATTTTAATGGCGCGGGACACCCTTCTTGGGTTTCCCGCGCACACCCTTCCTTACCGTCGCGGAAAATATATCACTTTATCGACAGCCTCAAAGTCCCCAAGCTGTTGCATAACAACAGCTTGGGGACTTTATCTCATAGAATATCAGTCAAATAGCTGTCCGAGGATCATACCAATGGTTTCATCAGTTTTCTTGCGGCATCCATGGGATCCCACATCTCCTTGGACACAGGTATCCGTTTAAGATCAGCCCCAGACCTCTTCGGCGATCTCCTTCACCAGCGCCAGCTTGGCCCACTGCTGGGCCTCTGTCAGCTTATTGCCGATCTCGCAGGAGGCGAAGCCGCACTGGGGACTCAGGCACAGGCGATCCAGCGGGATGTACTTGGCTGCGTCATGGATGCGGGCGATCACCGTCGCCTTATCCTCCAACTCAGGACGCTTGGTGGTGACGAGGCCCAGCACCACCTTCTTCTCACCGCTGACAGCGGCCAAGGGCTCGAAGCCGCCGCTGCGGGCATCGTCAAATTCCAGATAGTAGGCAGTCACGTTCTCACGGGCCAGCAGGGTCTTGGCCACGCTGTCATAAGCGCCGGAGCTGGCGTAGGTAGAGTGGAAGTTGCCCCGGCAGACATGGGTGTTGATGACCAGATCCTCCGGCTTGCCTTCAATGGCCAGATTGTTGGCGGCGAGCATCTGCTCCTTGATGGCCTCCAGCCCCTTCTCGTCGGTATCAAAGATCAGACAGGCACGGGGGTCTACCAGCATACCCCAGCTGCAATCGTCAAATTGCAGGTTGCGGCACCCGGCGGCATATACGTCATCAATGACCTTGCGGTAGCCCGCTGCCAGATCCTCCACCAGCTTTTCAATGTTGGGGTAGTATTTGCTGGTATTTTCCATTGCAAAGGGCATGACCATCTGCTCCAGAAACTGAGCGGGTGCGGGGATCGTCAGCTTGGCCACGGTGTTCTCGTCTTCCAGCGCCTTGACAAACCGGAAATGCTCCACAAAGGGATGGCTGTCCACTCCCACCTCTCCGGTGAGGTAGGTATCATCAAGCATTGCGTTCTCTCCATGGAACGGCAGCCCCTTCTCCGTGCGGCTGTGGCCCACACCATGAAAGCCCCACATGAAGTCGAGGTGCCAGGTGGCGCGGCGGAACTCGCCGTCGGTGATCACGTGATATCCGGCGCTCTGCTGCTTGGCAACCAGCTCACGGATCGCCTGATCCTCCGCTGCTTTCAGCTCATCGGCTCCGATCTTGCCGTTTTGAAAGTCCGCCCGCGCCTGCTTCAGTCCGGCAGGGCGAAGAAAGCTGCCAACGTAGTCATAGCGAAAAGGGGTATTTGCTTTGTTCATGGGGAAACGCTCCTTCCATACCAAAAAGATAGGCTGATTATAGGACTTGAACTGCAACAAGTCAAGATTTTTTTCCGTGTCTGCCGCAAGACTTGAGCTGTCAGATCAATAACTGTGCAAAATCACCAAGCTGTTGTATCACAACGGCTTGGTGATTTGCGTTCCGTTGGCTTTTTTCAGGCTTTGGCGTTGCCGCTATCCTTCTGCGGCATCTCGCCCGTCGGCTTTGACCGTGGGGTATCATCGTCCGGCTTTGGGCCGCCTCCGCCGCCGGAGGGCGGCGCTCCGTCCGGCTTCTGCCCGCCGGGGCCGCCCATATTGCCCATGCCCGTACTTACTGTGCCGGTCTGGGCGGCGCTCTCCGTCTGGGTCTCGCCGGAGAAAAGCGTATAGTGGCTGATGTCCTTGAAGTCCTCCGCTTCATAGCTGCCCAGCGCAGACTTGGAGAGGTGCGTCTGCTTCGCAAGTTGTTCCAGCGTCAAGCCACACTCCACACGCAGGTCTTTCAATCGCTCTTGTATGGTTAAAGCCATATTTTGTTCCTCATTATATTGCCGTTATCATATTTTCTAACTTAAATCTTTCGAGCTGCGGAATGTTCTTGGCGGAAATATTTAGGCCATATTCTGGTTTCGACTTTTTACCCTTGTATGAATGGTAAACAAAAATATTACTACTGTCATTATCCCATGTGGTCGCAGGAATTAAATATTCTATGGGGTGTTCGCCATCATTTAGCAAAAGCAAGAACAAGTAAAGTGATTGGTCTGAAATATCAAAATATTCCTCCCGCATAAAAACATAGCCTGTTCCTTTGCGAATGGCTTTAACTTGAAACTTCAAAAATCCTCTCTTGCTTTCTGCAATAAAATCTATTCCATGGTCATCAACCTCGGAAGTATAAATGCTCACTCCATAAGAGGCTAATGACATTTTTGCGTAGTATTCACAGAACGTCCTCAGCTTTTGCCGGGTGAGGTCACTTCTTGACCAATTTAGGTTATACATTTCATTTCCACCGCCTGCTACATATTTCTTTTTCATTCTACCACAATTCCGAGAGCGTGGAAATAGGCAGTTTTTTGGGCGGATTTCCTACCTTTTGGATATACGGGACGGGCGGTCCATTTAGGTGTAGACTTACCCCGCGTCCTGCTCCGCCTCCGCTTTAGCGGCGCGGATGGCCTTCTGAGCGGAGAGCCACCGGCCGTAAGCTCCCGCCATACAAGTCCCTTTTCAGCTTCCGCAGCGCGGCCTTGTACGCCTTCCCCGCTCCGCTGGGGCCGTTGTAGTTGAGGTAGATCGCCAGCTCCTGAAAGGTCATACCAACCTCGTCCGGCTGGCCGATGCCGAGGTAGCTCCGCACCAGATTCAGCTCTCTGGGCGTCAGCACCTCCTCCATCCGCTGCATCAGCAGCGTCCGACGCATCAGGTGGTCATAGGCAGCAGCAGGATCGCTGACGGAGAACACATCGTCACCTAACTGCCGGACGCAAAACAGCGTCCGGTATTCTTTTATCAATGCCCCAGCTACCTTGGCAGATACATTCAGTTCTCCGCACACCACCTTGGCCAACTCAGCATCATATGCGTCCCATCCCTCGGCGCAGAGGTATGCCACCCTGCGCAGTTGATTGTACCGGCTGATGGGAATAGACAGAGAGGAAGAATACCGTGCGGCGTAGTCCATCATCGCCACTTCTATCGCAGGCGTCGCATAGGTCAGCAGCTTTGTTCCGTAGGCGGGATCAAAGCGCCCTGCCGCGTCCAGCAGTGCCAGCGCTCCCTCCTGCTTCAAGTCCTCCATCTCACACCATGGCGTGTATGCCCGCGCCAGTTCGGTGAGGCAGCCCTCATTCTGTGCGATGAGCCGCTCCGCGGCGTTCTCGTCTCCGGCTTGTATCCGCAAAGCCAGCGCTTCATTGCAGGGGCTATCTCCTGCAACGGTATACATATTTTTCGGCACAGGAACGCCCCACCTTCCTCATTTCAGCCGCTTCTCTGCCTCCGCGTAAATGTGTTCCAATTCCATATCCCGCGCATATCCGTCAGCGGCGTAGTCGTTGTCCATCAGTGCCTTGTCCCGGTAGCTCCCCGCCAGATACAGTGCCTCCCGCCGCAGGTCATCGGAGATCTTCCCCCTCTGGTGATGCTTGCGGATGGTGTCGGTGCGGGTGTTGAACAGGCGGTAGACCGGGTGCTGCTTGTTCTGCTCCTTCTGGTGCTTCATCGCGCCGTACTGCCGACAGGTATAGCGATTGTCCTGCAGTGCGACGCCGTCGCAGTATTTGGGGGTGTGACCGTTGGTGGTCAGAAAGTATCTCCCGCAGCCTTGGCACTGGCTGGGTGCGTGGCCATGGTGCAATCCGTTCATCAGGTCGAACACATAAAAGTCAATGGCACGCCTGCAAATCACGCGCTGCGCGGTTTTCCATTTTGCCTCATTGTTCTCATCCTGAAAATATTTGAATCCTGTGATAACTCTTGGATAAGAGAAAAATTCCTCCACTCCGCCAAACGGCATCTGCTCCAGCAGGATCAGAAAGCTGTCATCCTCATCAAAGCACTCATGCGCCGCCTTTGCGAAGGCGTCTGCATTACGCCGCTTTGATCCGCGCAGATATTTCTTCTCGAATGCGCGGATCAGCAGGCAAAAATTATAGATCGCCACCAAGATTCTCAGGATCGGCTCGCAAAAGGAAAGTGCCATGAACGGAAGATGCTCCTCCCTTTCCTCATAGTCCCGATCGAGCCGCTCCTCGCTCAAAGCATATTCAAGATCCTCATACGCACCTTGGCTTTCGCAATAGCAAAACGGAGGGCAAGTATACAGCCAGGAAACCGTGTCATGCAGTAGCGGTTTCAATTGTGCCGCAATATCATGGCGCTTGCTCTTTTCGGCTGTGCTCAAATCGTCCACAAGCGCCGTCAGCACAGTGATACGCTCCAGAAGAGGATCGTGGATCTCTCCGGCAAAGTTCAAAATCTCCGCCGCAAAATATCCTGCTGGAAACTCCTTTCCCTCGTAGTACAAACGGTCATTCCAGCAGTCCATGGTCATGGTGTCAAACGTGTTATACTGATCCGTTCCGATCTTCAAAAGCCCGCCCCCCTGTCCCATATCTGTTTTATGGCTGTCCGGTGATATTCTCATTCTATCAAAAAATACAGAATAATCAAGTGAAAGGGTTAGAGCCTCGACTGCAGCGAAGTCTCTGCCCTTATCTTTTTATCCGGAGGTTTTTTTATGTCTCAAATCAACCGACTGCAAACCATTGACGCGGACACGCTGCAAAGCACCGCCTACGAACCGGTCTCCTTCGTGGTCGACGATCTGCTCCCGCAAGGGCTGCACCTGCTGGCAGGCGCGCCGAAGATCGGCAAATCTTGGCTGGCGCTGTGGCTGGCCGTCACGGTGGCGAAGGGAGATCCCGTCTGTGGCATGGGCGTGAAGCAGGGCACCACGCTCTACCTCTGCTTGGAGGACTCCACCCTCCGCATCCAGAACCGCCTGTTCGAGATCACGGAGGACGCCCCCGCCAGCGTCCACTTCACCACCAACAGTGACACTCTCGGCAAGGGTCTGGAGGAACAGCTCTGCGCGTTCCTCGCGGAGCATCCTGACACGGTGCTGGTCATCATCGACACGCTGCAAATGATCCGTGGTGCCGGTTATGACAACACATACGCTGCGTCGTCGCGGACTTCATATCCTTCGTTTCCGCCTGCGCCGAAAACTCACTCATTCCGTCGCTCCTCCTTTTCCGTTCAGAACCGCTTTGCTGGGTTCTGAACGGAGAGACGCGCAAAGCCGTTGGCTTTGCGTGGAGAGGCGATGCGGCAAAAAAGTGATCTTCTTCTCAGAAGGAAGAACGAGTGAGAGCACCGCAAAGTTCTTCTGCATCGGGCGTGACATTGAATATCGCGAGCTGACGCTGGAGCGCAACGCGGAAAATGTGTGGGAGCTGGTGTCGGACAGCCGGACGCAGCCGGAGCTGCTGGGCGGCCGGATCGTCATTCTTCTCTCTGAGTTGATGCGTGACCGCACGGAATTTATCGGCACTCCCACGGAGCTGTCCGCGCAGATCGACCCTGCAGGCAGCGAGGGCATCACGCCGAAAAAGGTATCCCGTCTGATCCTGCAAAGTGTTGCCGCACTAAGCAAAATCGGTATTTCCGCCGTGGTGCGCCGCAGCAACGGCAAGCGGCTTATCGAGCTGCACCGTGCCGAAAGTGACGATGCACTGGGTACCCAAGCTGTTGACCCTATCGCCCCTGCCGATGTCTCGGGCGGTGAAAACGCCCCGTGTTTCGGCACGTGAGCCGCTGTGTGCGCGGTTAGGGGCTGGGGTGGCGTGTGTACCCGCTGAGGGGATATTCAGCCCACACAGGGCGAGCACCGCAGTGGCATAAAAACGGCAAATAAGCCGCCGTGACCCGCGGGCGTCCAGCGTTTCAACGGCATGAAGCGCACGCTGAGGGTAGTGATACCACCCCCCACACAGAAATGCCGAAAAAATGCAAAACGGGAGCTTTTATCACCGCCCCCAACAGGGCTCCCACCGAAACCCAGCAAAGCGGTTTCGGCGGGAAGAGGACGAGCGACAGAGAGAGCGAGTCCTGCCGCTTGCGGCGGGACGAGGGATTCGTCGTCCGCTCGGACGACAGCCAGCATCGCATTTGTCTGGTCTGCGGCGAAGCCGCTGCCCTGCCAAACGCTCTGGGCGGGGCATGGCCCCACACCCCCAAGCTGCGGGTAGAAGCCCACACCCACTCAAAGCTGCGAGCGTTTCTGCGGAAACGCTTTTACCCGCCTCCGGCGGCGCAGCTTCAAAGGGGGACCAGTCCCCCTTTGAGGAACCCCCAGCTCTCCGAGGGGACGAGAGAAATCATTTCAGAAAGGTCACTGATTATGAAAAAAGATATCAAATTCAGCACGCGCATGGTGTCCGCCGACCGTGAGAAGATCAGGGCACTGGCGGCAAAGGCCCACATGTCCATGAGCGATTACGTCACCGCCTGCTGCCTCGGCAAGCGGATCATCGTCATCGACGAGCAGAAGGAACTGCTCCGCCAGCTCAAGGGCATCGGCAGCAACATCAACCGGCTCACCGTCCTCGCCAACATGGGCAAGGTGCAGGTCATCGGTCTGGAAAAAGCTGCCGGTGAACTGTCCGAGGTCAGCGCCGCGCTGCGGTCAGTCATGGAAGGTCGGTGAGCCGTATGGCCATCGTACATTTTGTGAACTACAAGCGGGGCACACAGTCCCGCGCCGCCATGCGCGGCGTGATGCTCTATGTCATGCAGGAAAAGAAAACCACATGGGAGGGCGTGCCGCTCGTCAGCGGCATCAACTGCCAGCCGCAGAGCGTCTACGACGATTTCCTGAACACGAAACTTCTCTACCACAAGGACGGCGGCGTGATGTTCTATCACATGGTGCAGAGCTTCCCAAAAGGCGCGGCGGTCGATCCACGGCAGGCTCACGAAGCCGCGCGGCGGCTGGCGGAATACTTCGACGGCTGCGAGGTGCTGGTCTGCACCCATATAGACCGCGAGCACATCCATTCCCACTGTGTCATCAACTCCGTCAACTTCGAGACCGGCAAAAAGCTGCACATGGCGAAGGAACAACTGCAAGAGTTGATGCGGCGCAATGACATGATCTGTCAGGAGATGGGTCTTCCTGTCTTTGACGCACCAACGCAGCAGACCCGCGGCATGAGCGGCGCGGAATACCACACGGCACTGAAAGGCCAAAGCTGGAAGCTGCGGCTTATGAACACCATCGACGAGTGCATGAAATACGCCACCGACAAGGACGCTTTCGTTTCCCTGATGGCAGCCGAGGGCTATGCGGTGTGCTGGGAGAGCAGCCGCAAATACATCACCTACACCACACCGGACGGCATGAAATGCCGTGACAACAAATTACACGAAGAAAAGTATTGCAAGGAGGCCATGGAACATGAATTCAGAATACGGGCAAAGCTCGTCCAAAGAAAATTCCATCGAGCAGCGGAAATCGATGGAGGAATTGAAGCGGATGAATCAGCCGAGCAGCGCGCCGCAGCAAACAGCGCAGCCGATCCAGCCCATTGTGATCCAGTGCGATCTGCCGCAGGCGATGAACAAGCTGACGGAGCAGGCAGACGGAATAAACTGGGAACTGGAGGAAATTCGGAAAGCACTGCCAGAACTGAAGCCGTACATCGACCTGACGCCGGTGCAGAAGTCGCTCACGGAGATGCAGAGATCGCTGACAGAGATGAACAAACTGCTGGAACGGGTTGGGAATCTGAGCGAAAAGTATTCCTCCAAGTGGATCGACTGGCTCCCGGACTTCAACCTGCTGGTGGCCCTCAAGTGGATCATGCTGCTTTTGGTAATCGGCGCAGCGGCGATGGCCGGGTGGTATGGCGTGGTAGCGATCCGCGGCCTGTTCCTCTGATCCCCGCCGTGACCGGACTGACCGCTGTGGGGACATTGATGGATGAGGATGAAGACGCCGAGGAAAAGCGGCGGCGCATGGAGGCGAAAATCGCCGCCGAAAACTTCGGTGCGGTGATCGGCTTCGCCGCGGGCGCGGCTCTGGCGATGAAAGAAAAATTGGACGAGCAGTCTGCGCGAGAAGAACAGCAGCAAGCCATGGGAGGGTTCTAAAAATGGCAAGCATCAAGCAATTGGATGAGCGGCGATATAAGATCACCGTCAGCAACGGCTACCGGCCCAACGGCAAAAAGATCAGCAAGGCGAAGACCATCCAAGTCCCGCCCGGTGTCCCCAAGCGCGGCATTGGGCAGTATGTCGCCCACGCCGCCGAGGAGCTGGAGCGCAGCTTCAAGACCGACTACGCCGAGGACGGCGAGATGACCTTCGAGGAATTCGCCTCCCGCTGGCTGGAGCGGCAAACGAAATACGCCCCCAGCACCATCGCTGCATACCGGCGGATGCTGGAGGTGGTGTATCCCATGATCGGCGGCATCCGCCTCAACAAGCTCCGACCGATGGCACTGGAAAATATGCTCTCCGAGCTGCGCAAGCGCAAGCACCACGGAAAGCGCATCAACGAATCCACCGCGCAGCGGTACCTCTCCGTGGTCTCCGCCGTGCTCAGCGACGCCAAGCGCAACGAGATCATCGAGAAGAATCCCGCGCGGATGTTAGACCTCCCCATACCGCGGCGCACGGTGCAGCGCATCCCCACGCGAAGCGAGGTGGAAAAGCTGCTGGACGCGCTGTCAAAGGAGCCGCGGCACTACCGCCTGTTCTACCTGCTCTCCATGTACACCGGCTGCCGCCGGGGCGAGCTGTGCGCTCTGCAGTGGTCTGATTTCACCGTCACGCAAAACGGTCTGCTGCTCACCGTCAGCCGCTCCCGCAGCAGCGTTCCCGGCAAGGGCATCGTGGAAGGCAGCACCAAAAACGGCAAGAGCCGTGAAGTCTATCTCTCCTCCGACCTGCGGGGCATTCTCTTGACCTACAAGCGCCGCAAGCAGATGGAGGCGGACAAGCAGCGCCGCAGGCTCAGCCCCTACCTCTTCACTGATGAGCAGGGGCAACTCATCCACCCGGACACTTTCACCAAGCGGCTGCGGAAGATCTATGCCGCCATCGGCTTTCCGCGGGAGTACCACCTTCACACCCTGCGGCACTACTTCGTGACATCGCTGTTGCACTGCGGCGTGGACAAGCAGACAGTAGCAGACCTCGTGGGGCACGCGGACACCGGTTTCTTAGAGCGCACCTACTGCCACCCGCAGCAGGCGCAGAAGGAGCAGGCGGCAGACTCCATGCTCACCATGCTCCGTCCGGACGGCGGACAGATTTTCAATCTCGCCGCCTGTTCTCCGAAGCGGCACAGCGCATGATTGTTGCTTTCGTAGAAAATCATTTTTCCTCAAAATTAAGGATAGCTTTGCCGCCGTGCTTGCGGTATGTTGTGCTTGCAAAATAAGCCTCAACTGTACCGAGGTCAAATGAAAGAGAGGTCATTTTTATGGCAAGCATCCGCAAGCGCGGCAGCAGCTATCTCATCGTGGTCTCCATGGGCTATGACTACAACGGCAAACGCATCAAGCCCCAGCAGAAAACCGTCCACCCGCCGGAGGAGCTGACACCCAGGCAGGTCGAAAAGTGGCTCAATGAACAGGCAGTCCTCTTTGAGCGGGAGTGCCGCCATGCGCCGCAGCCCGTCCAGCAGCTCACGCTGGCAAAATACATCGACCTGTGGCTGACGGACATCGCCCCCGGCAAGCTGGCGAAGTCCACCATTCGCCGTGACCGGCAGGACATCGAACGCATCCTCCCGGCGCTGGGTCACTACAAGCTCACCGAACTGCGGCCGGAGCACTTCCGGAATTTCTACGCAGAACTGCGAAAAGTCATCAGTCCCGACACGAAAAAGCCACTCTCCGAGTACACCATTGAGGGCGTGTACGCTACGCTGTGCAGCATCCTCTCTGATGCCGTGGAGGGTGGCTTTCTTTCGCATAATCCGGCGTGGCGCACCTACCGCTACGCCGGGCGCAAGTGTGAAAAGAAGATCGCGGACGAGGAAACGGCGCAGAAGATCATCACCGCGCTGGAGGGCGAGAGCATCAAGTATGAGACCTACTTCAAGCTCATCATCGCCACAGGAATGCGGCGGGGTGAGTGCTGCGGATTGAAATGGTGCGACATTGATTGGGAGCAGCGTTCCATCCACATCTGCCGCAACGCGGTCAAGGTGACGGACGAGGAAATCTTCGTCAAGGAACCCAAGACCCGCGCGGGTGATCGCTATGTGTACTTCTCCGCTGAGATGGAAAGTCTTCTGCGGGAGTACCGGCAGGAATGCGCATACATCACCGAAACCTATGACCAGAGAAAACTGACCACCGATGACTTCCTGTTCCGCCGTCAGGGAGCGCAGCTCCCCATGACGCCCACCACCTTCACCTACCGCTTCAAGCTGATCCTCAAGAAGAACGGCCTGCCGCAGGAGCTGAACGTCCATTCCCTCCGGCACACCGCCGCCAGTCTGATGATCGCGGGCGGCACGGATGTCGCCACGGTGGCGGGCATCCTCGGCCACAGCCAGCCCTCCACCACGCTGGACATCTACACCCACGCCTTCGACAAGAACAAAAAGGCCGCCAGTGCGGAACTGCAAGGGATGCTGGAGATATGAATATGATCAGCACATTGGAAAATTGCAGTAGCTTTGTGCGCCGAGTTGTGGTATGTGTTGTGGTTGCCAAAAAGGAGGTGCCGCGATGTACGACTACATGAAGGCTCTGCAAAAGCGTTTCGACCGGCAGCCACATCCAGAACTGGACGCACAGGTCGACCGTGTCCAAGCGGAACTGCGGCAGGACATGGATGCCGCAGGACGGAAGAAACTACTGCGGCTGTTGGACGCACAGAACGCATTGCTGGCTGAGTCCACACTGATGAGCTTCACAGCGGGCTTCAAGCTGGCGTGGGGCATGGCGAAAGAGCTGGAGGCAGGTGGGCTCTACTCCTTCGAGTTAGAGGAAGAAGAACACATCTGCCGCCTGACAGAACAGGACATTTGATCCCAACTTGCAAATCGCTCACCCACGAATAAAAAAGGATGATTTCATAAGAAATCATCCTTTTTGGTACGCCCGACTGGATTCGAACCAGCGGCCTTTAGAGTCGGAGTCTAACGCTCTATCCAACTGAGCTACGGGCGCGTATTTGATTGTGGGTTTCTGCGATAGTAGTCAAATAGTAGTCAACAACTAACTATTTTTTCTCTGCCGTTCCCGCAAACGCAGGTGTGGCAATGCTTTGCGCCATATCTCAACTGGAGACACCTGAAATGTCGGAGTCTAACGCTCTATCCAACTGAGCTACGGGCGCGTATTCGGTTGTTCCGGCAAGAGATAGTCCCCTTACACATCGCTCGATAGTATAACAGATTTTTTCGGTCATGTAAAGCCTTTCTTAGCAAAAAATTTTTATCCCGGCAAAGATTGTTAAAAAATTTGACAAGTCCGGCATTTTATTTTAAAATAGTGATAACATATTTTTTCAAAGCAGGTGGATCAAATCATGAAAAAAGAAAATATCTCGGACGCCGTCATTCGTCGGCTTCCCCGGTATTACCGGCAGCTAACCGATCTTTATCACCGCGGCATTGTCCGCACTTCCTCCCACTCTCTGGGGCAGGAAATGAATATTACCGCTTCTCAGATCCGTCAGGATTTCAGTTGTTTCGGTGAGTTTGGCCAGCAGGGATATGGATACAACGTTGAAGAACTCCGTTCCGAGATTGGTCACATTCTGGGTGTGGACAACGATCACCATCTCATCATGATCGGCGTCGGCAACCTGGGCCGCGCATTGCTGAACAACTTCCCCTTTGAAAACACCGGCTTCACCGTGGACGCCTCCTTTGACGTCTCTCCCGATGTGATCGATACACAGATCAACGGCATCCCCGTTTATTCGACCGATGAGTTGGAGTCCTACATCAAGCGCCACGCCGTGGACGTTGTTGTTCTGACCATTCCTCAGGCTGTGGCACAGGCTACCGCCAACCGGTTGATTGACCTTGGCATCCGGGGCTTCTGGAACTTCACCAATGTGGAACTGTCCAGCCCCAATCCGGATGTTCAGTTTGAAAACATTCACTTTGCCGACAGCCTTCTGACCCTGAGTTACCGCATCGCCAATCACTGAGAAAGGAACTCCCCATGAAAAAGCTGGTCCTGTTCCTATCCGTATGCGCGCTTCTGGCCTCTGCCGTCTGGGTCGGTGCCGCCGGGGACGCGGGAGATCCGCTGGCATCCCTTTCTTACCTGAACGGTGAATTTTCTCAACGCGCAGAGAAAAAAATCGATCAGGCATTGGAGCAGTCGGACAAAGCGTTGGCCGAACGTCTGAAAAACGGTGAGGTAGGCGAGGCAACTGCCACCTGGCAGGAGACCCGCCTCAAGGAGGGTGACACGCTTCACGGCGTCACAGGTACCGGCGTTCTGCTGCTGGCCGGCCGCGGGCGCGTGACCTATAAATCCGGCGCTGTGGTGGATGTTACCACCGGAGCTGTGGTTCCCAGCGGTACGAATCTCACCGCCAACCACCGCTATCTGACCGCCGAGGACACCACCGCCGCCTATACCGTCACCTCCGAAACCGCAGTGGTAGACTATCAGGGGCAGTACGCCTTCTCCTATTCCGACCGGCCGGACTACAACGCCATGGCCGCCGCCCTGAAGTCCCTGCATTTGTTCAAGGGCACTTTCACCGGCTACGGCGAGGGCTTTGATCTGGAGGCTGCCCCCACCCGCCTTCAGGCCCTCATCATGTTCATCCGGGTCTTGGGCGAGGAGGAGCAGGCGCTGGCCTGGTCTGGAACTACGCCGTTCAAGGACATTGAGAAAGGCTCTCAGGCGGAGCATTATGTGGGCTACGCCTACGAAAAGGGCTATACGAACGGCTACACAGCCACATCCTTCAAGCCTGCTGGGGCTGTCAACGCCTATCAGTACACAGAATTCGTGCTCCGGGCCATGGGATACAGCTCCGCTGCCAACAAGGATCTGTCCGATACCCTGCTCCGAGCCGTGAACGCCGGTGTCCTGACCGACGGTGACGCTGCCATGCTGCAAAGCGCCGCCTTCCTGCGGGCGCAGCTTGTGTACATCTCCTATTACGCCTTGGAGGCTGACCTGCCTGACGGCAGCCAGTCTCTGGCCGACTACTTGATGGACCTGGGCGTTTTTACCAGAGACGAGTGGCGCAGCTCGTGGAAGCTGGTCAAGAGTGAGCGCCTCTAAAAAATTTCGCACCTTCTTCACCGGGGCACATACTATGGATTGAGACCGCATGAACGGTCTACATCTCGATCTCATAGGAGGTTCCGATATGTGCTGTAATAACGGTTGCGGAGGCGGCGGGAACTGCTGCTGGATCATCATTCTGCTGATCATCATCTGGTGCTGCTGCGGCAGCGGCGGTTGGGGCGGCTGCAACAACGGCTGCGGCTGCAATAGCGGCTGCGGTTGCTAAGATCAATGCCCCGTGCCCATAAGGGCACGGGGCTTCTTCTATATAGGACTTGACTTTGCGGCAGATTTCAGTAAAATAGAGGATAGTCTTTCGTCTGCATTCCGTCCTTTTGCGGCAAGCCACGTGTACTGCGGTCAGGTTCTGTGGCGTAGCCATTTGCAAACACACTCCTGAGTTAGAACATCCGGCCGTCGGATCAGTCTGAATTTCATATCCGGGATTAGCGCAGTTGGTAGCGCGCTTGCTTTGGGAGTGCCGTGGTTGTATCCGGGACAGGGCAAGGCGAAACGCCGCAAAGTCTTGTGACACCTGCGATTGCGGGATTTTCCCCGATTGCGGAAAACGGCATAAAAGCGGCTTTGACCACAGGATTGACCACAGACAGAAAAATCTTTGATTTTCCCCTTCGTCGTGGTATAATGACAGAAATTGAATATCCGGGTATAGCGAAGTTGGTATCGCGCCTGGTTTGGGAGCGGGTCGCTTCCCCTTCAAGCCGGAAAACGCTATCCTCGTAATCCATTGACACGCCTGCGATACAGGCACTTTCCCCGCAAGCCGAGGTGGTCAAAAAAACCGCCTGACCACATGTTTGACCACATCTGGCGCAAAACTCAAAACCTAAATCCGGGATTAGCGCAGTTGGTAGCGCGCTTGCTTTGGGAGCAAGATGTCGGGAGTTCGAGTCTCCCATCTCGGACCACAGCCCCTGAAATCATTCGATTTCAGGGGCTGTTTTCTTATTTAAGTACGCACTTCTTTGAACAGTTAAAATATTAGCGCACTTTTGAATTCTTGTTCGCAGGTTTTTATTCTCGCAGAAAATTCATTGTAATTTAGCGCATCCACGGGAATTTTCAGGCCATGCTTGGTAACGCTGATGTCATCACGCGCCATAACATTTTTCTCATAGGTCAAACCACGATTCAACCACAATTTCAAATCGTCAGAGTCTTCCACTTCTGGATAGAGATAGTAGCCAGCCTTTGCATCAAAACGGAACATATAGGCAAGCACCTGTAAATAATCTCGATTGCCAATGTTATCAATCGGCTTATACTTGGCATCGGCAATAATTCTCATCTCACTGTTCCGGCTGATGAAATCAGGATAGATCAATCCCACATTTCCATCAAACAATCTCTGCGCGCCTTTACCGCCTTTATTCATTGGGTGATAAAACACATCTTCTATCAGCGAATTGACGTATTCCTCCCATAACCATGCTCCATCGAACAGGATGCCATATATCTGTCTCGCCCCTGCCCCGATTTGGTGTTTCTGATGTTGGAGAATCAAAAGGCACAACCGCTGCAATGCAAGATACTCTCTGAAATAAGCGTGTCGGACAGTATTCTTTTTGTTTTGCTCAATAATTTTCTGCCTGTCACACGGCTCATATTCTGAAGTCGCATCTATAACGAGTTTTACCTCGTCTTTCACTTTGATCAGAAGTTTATTTCCGTAAGGCTTTCTTTTGATAAACTCTATTGTATGCCGCACCAGCTCCATCAGACTGTTATCATACGAAAACTCTCGCTGGCTGTATGCAATATTACCTACAAACGGGGTGTTCTTTTCTATATGCCTTGCGACATCAATGGTGCCTTTTACATATCCGTCATTATACCTATGACGGATATACTTCTTGAACAAGCCCTTCCGCATCGCCGATTTGAGGTAATATGGAAACAGGAACAACAAAAAATTGAACAGCCGATTATCTTGATTGGCGTCGGAATCCAAATCTACTATATTGGGAAAGTCCAGAACTTTGTCTAAAAGATACTGGAAAAAGTAATCTTCCCCCTCTCCGCAAAAGCGGGACTCGATCACAAGCCGCTCATCACCGTAGCCGAGAAAGCCCATTACATTGCCGGAGCGATAGGTGTCATTGACGCTTTGGAGAATCATCTGATCTTGTGTAATATCCTCTGCGTCCTTTACGGTTTCGGGAAATACGAATACGCCTTCACGCTCAAGCTGTTCCAACGTTTTATCTGCAATTTTACCTGTCAGCTTCGCTACTTGAGAAAAGACATCTTTTTTCTGCTGGGAGTTATCCTTGATCCTGAGCAGCTTCATTCGCATCACCTCTGGCGGGTTTCTGATAGCCGTATGCCCTTGCGAACCGATTCATAATTCCTTCCTCATCGTACATTCCCTGAATGTATTCCTGTAGGAGCGGTTGCAGATAATCAGTCCAAAGCTGGTCGAAATCAAGTGTTTTCAACTTTAGGAAGTAAGACGCTCCGATCTGATAATTTTCATTCAGATCCTCAACCTCTGCGATTGCCTTATTGAGCGCAGCCATCCTTCTGATTGCTTCAGCCTCTAATTCCTCGTTTTCCAGCGAGGCAAGCATTTCAAGACGCTCATCCGCTCTGAGTTCCACGAAACGGAAGCGACGGCGCATGGCAAAATCAAAGCTGTCCACAGAGCGGTCGATATCGTTCATGGTGCCGATGATATAGACATTTTCAGGAATATAGAACTTTTCGTCAGGGTCAGAGTGCAGATTAGAATATTGCGTGGAGATTTCTCCGGCTTTGCCGCGATAACCGGGATCTATCGCAAAGAACAGTTCACCGAAAATCTTTGAAATCTCGCCGCGGTTGATTTCATCTATAATGAATATGTATTTTTTCAGTTCCTCCTGTTTTGCCTTTGCTTTTGAAACTGTACTTTTCTTCGCTTTGATTGCTTTATAGATAGCAAAGTCATAGGAGTATCCTTGTGTAGCAAACGTCTTTCCGAAAAAGGACGTGATATCCTTTATTTTTTCAAACTTCTGCCCGGATTCCAGCATCTTTCTAACTTCATCCAGATTCAGAGCAAGCCTGTTGACAGATGCGTTACCGGGAATGGAAATATGGATATGCCCGTCATCCACGCCGGTAATGGTAAATTCATTTCCATTGATCGTTTTAAATGGGTCAACGCCAAACTCAACGCCGGAGAAAAACTCTGTCATGGATTCTTGAACCGTGACTTCCTTTTCTACGGTTTCTCTGGATTTTTGGGAGTCCTCATAGTTCTTTCTGGCACGGGCAACAAATTTCTTGAAAATGCCATCCTGCAATTCAAAGCCCATTGTCCCATCATCATTGATTTTCGGTCTTAGTCCTTCAACAAAATCAGAGTAATCATAGCTTGGGTGAAACTGGACAAATTCCACCTGCTTCTTCTGCTCCTCAGTAAGATGACTATATTCCTTCTCATAGCCATTGCTAACAATATCCGCAGCAATTTCTTTGGCAAGATAGGACTTTCCCGTACCTGGTGCGCCTCTGAAAATCAGGTTCTTTGATTTAATCAGCATGGACGAAAACGAATTCTGATACTCTTTGGATTGCTGATCAAGCTCCACCTGCACAGCAGCTTCTTTTTCTTTCTCCTTAACCTCTTTTTCATCTTTCTCGCGGTATATCAGAACGAATTGATCCCCCGGTTCACCAAACCGCTTCAAGCATTCCTGAACAAAGATAATCGTAGAGAATATATTCCAGCTATAAATAACAAACTGGCGGCCGTTATCATAGCTGTAGGTCAAGTACTCTAACGAGTTGCGGTGCTTCTTGTACTCATCGACACTCGTATAAATACCTCTAATCATGTCACTATTAGGGCTGTATTTGCAAACGGGAAAGCTCTCCTTGTCCTCAACGGATAATGCGGCAAGCTGCTTCTCAAATATCTGGCAGGCAATACGCGGCATAGTCTGATTAGAATTTCTTTTTTCGCCTTTGTTGTATGCACGCTTGATGATATCCCCATTTGCCTTCTCGAAATAAGCATTCAGCGGCTTATAGTTATCCCCAAGGTTCAGATCTTCCATGGTAAAGCGTTCATCTGTTGACTCTACACTCTCAGCAGTAATAGACAACTCGAACTTTTCCTGTGGTTTTGTTTCAATAGTGAAGCCCCGGCTTTCCAGATAGTTCTTTGCATCGGCACTGGTAAATGCTTCTGTTGAAATATCCGTACCATTCGCCAAATGGTCAGCAACGGCCATCACATACTTCGGCGGGTATTTTTTCCCATTCTCAGACACAAGAACATATTTTACGCTCGTATTATGTTCGGGAACCCCGTTCTCGTCGATGAATTTCAGGGCGTCGATAATATTCTGCTTCTTCAGCTTCGGTATAGCCATGCTGCACCTCCGATATTTCAAGCTCACTTATGGCTCACGATAGAAGCGTTCGGCAAATGCCGGCTGGATGATGTGGTCGTTTTCTGCCGTGAGGCTGCGCGTAATTATCAATATCATAGTACCATCGATTTTAGCAAAAGACAAGAATCCGCATTACGCATACGCAATACTGTGATAGAATTATCTTAGTTTTTTACATATTTCATCTATAACAAAACAGGAAGAACAGAGGCAATGATTCCAATCAATCCTCTTCGCCTCTGTTCTTGCACTTCCGTGATTTCTATTTTCTCCCCAACATTGCCGCCACCATCTCATAGTGCTTCTTCACGGTATTCCGCGACAGGCCGGTTCGTTTGGCGATGGTCGAGAATTCCGTGACCTCCGGGTGGAGGCGCATATAGTCCCACAGCTTGCGCTGTGTTTTGGTCAGTTTTGTCGGTGGGGCGATGCCCGAAAGCTGCTCCTTGAGATTTTTGCGTTCCTCGTTCATCTCCGTGATCAGCGCTTTCAGCTTTTCCTCGCACTCCTCGCGGGTGTGGGCGTAGACGTTGCGGGAATGCTGTGTCCCGTCCGGCCATATAGGAGAATAGCGTCCCTCAAACAAGTGGTCATTGAGTTCGCTGATGCAGCCGGTGCCTGGTTTTCTTTTCTTCCCCACATAGGGCTGGAAGTCCACGATGCCTTTCTGCTCCGGCTCCGCTTCTTCCTGCGGCTCCATCTTGCCGATGCTCCGGTCGATGCTGGCGGCGGCTGCGCGCTGCATATCGCCGGTGATGTGGGTGTAGATGTCCAGCGTTGTCACCGCAGACACATGCCCCAGCATGGCGGAAAGGGTTTTCACATCCATGCCGTTTTCCAGCGCCAGCGTTGCGAAGGTATGTCGCAGATCATGGAATCTGACACGCTTGCAGTCTGCCCGCTCCAGTATCGTCTGAAGCCGCCTGCGTGCCACGCCGGGCGTGATCGGTCGGTCCGCCTTCACCGGGGACGGAAACATCCAGCGGGAATCCACCTTCCTGCGGTACTCCCGCAGCACGGCCAGCACCGCAGGCGGCAGCACCAGCTTTCGGACGGATGCCTTGGTTTTGGGCGGGATAATCTGCAATTCGCCGTTTACCGTGTACGCCTGCTTGTTGACGGTCAGCACGCCGGTTTCAAAGTTCAGATCCTCCCATTGAAGTGCTATCAATTCACCCCGCCGCAGACCGGTGCAGAGATCCAGCAGGAACAGCTCGTAGTACCCGTCCGCCTGCGCCTGAATGAGAAATTTCTGCAATTCCTCCCGATCCAGCACCTGCATCTCCTTTGCTTTTTTCGGCGGCAGCTTGCAGCCGATGGCGGGGTTTGTACGGAGCAGATCATCCCGCACGGCCCGTTCCAAGGCGGAGCGGCAGACCGCGTGGCACATCCGCACCATGCGGTCGGAAAGGCCCGCGCCGTATTGCTCCGTCAGACGCTTGCGGCCATTCTTTTTCAGCCGCCCGTAGAACTGCTGTAAATCATTCTGTGACAATTTGTTCAGCGGGATCTTCCCGATCTCCGGCAGGACATGGTTGTGGATGACATTTTCGTAGTTGTTCCGCGTGGAGGCGCGGAGCGTCGGCTTGCTGTGGGTTTCATACCAGTAGCATAGCCAGTCTCCGAACAGCATATCCGGTTTGATCTTTCGGTCATTTCGCCCCACCATGCTTTCAGTGAGCTGCCGCAGTTTCTCCTGACATTCCCGCTTTGTTTTGGCGAGAACATTCTTCGTTTTGGGAAGGCCGCTGTCATCGTAACCGATGACAACGCGGCCCTCCCACCGGCCGTCACTGCGCTGTCTTACGGTGCCAGTTCCGCTTTTCCGTTTCTTTGCCAAGGTCTCAGCCCCTTTCCGAGCAGATCTTCCATGAAGCCGCCAACGATGCCGCTGGCGGCTTTTTGCATATCCGGTGTGACGTGGGTGTAGGTATCCAGCGTGAAGCTGGCGTTGGTATGCCCCAGAATCCCCGACAGGGTCTTGGCATCCACGCCGCTGGCGATGGCGTGGGTGGCGAAGGTATGGCGCAGGTCATGGAAGCGGATGTCCGGCAGTCCCGCCTTGTGCAAAATCGCTTTCATGTGCGTGTAGGCGCAGTTCGGAGACAGCGGCAGCTCCGGTCGGACAGGGTCTGGGAAGATCCATTGCGTGATCGCATTCTCTTTTCGGCGGCGCAAAATTTCCGCCGTGCTGCGGGGCAGGACGATGGTGCGCTCACCGCTGCGGGTCTTGGTCTTGCCCAGCATATCAACACCCAACTTTCGGCTATGAAGGGTGCGGCGCACTTGAAGGACGCCGTTCCGCGCGTCAAAGTCCTGCCACATGAGTCCGCAGATCTCGCCCCGCCGCAGGCCTGTGGTCAGCTCCACATAGAAGAAGTCACCCCATATCTTGTCTTCTCGCACGGCGTCCAGAAAGGTGTCCAGTTCCCTGTCGGTCAGGACACGTTTCGGCGCATGGCTTGCCTTCGGCACCGTTGCGCCCACGGTGGGATTTTTGGCGATGATATGCGCGTGGAGGGCGTCCTCCATCGCCTGGTGGAAGATGGCGTGGAGGCGGTTGATGGTGGTATCCGACAGGGCGGAACCAAACCTCGGATGCTCCCTGACCCGCCCGTTCTCTTTCAGCCTCCGATAGAGTTTCTGCACATCCTGCGATGTCACCAGCGACACCTGTTTGCCGCCGAGCCGCGGCTTGATGTAGTTTTCGATGCAGCTTCGATACCCCGCAAGGGTGCCGGGGCGGACGGTGTTCTCTTTATAGTCCGTCAGCCAACGGTCCAGCCACTCCCCCAAGGTCATGCGGCTGTCCTCGGTCAGGTCCACGTCCTGATAGCGTTCGATATTTTGATGGAGCTTTTCCGTCAGTTCTTTTTGTGTATGCGCATAGGCGTGCTGGAAGATGGGCGTACCGTTTTTCTTGTGGCCCACCACGATGCGGCCCTCCCAGCGGCCGTCCTCCCGCTTGCGCACCATCCCGTCGCCAGCAGGTCTTCGTTTCGACATTTAGTCCTCCTGTTCCGCCGGATGGCAGATGTGTTCTTCTTCCTCCCGCTCGAAGGAGTAGAGCCCGTCTGCCTCCAACTCTTTTGCCATGCCCCACGCCAGCTTGAAGCCCGCCGTGAAGCTCATCAGCTTGGATTCAACCAGCAATGTGTTTTGTGCGTCCAACAGCCGCAGCAGCTTCTTCCGCCCTGCGGCGTCCATGTCCCGCCGCAGTTCCTCTTGGGCGTATTCGACCTGGGCGTACAGTTCTGGATGCGGCTGCCGGTCGAAGCGCTTTTGCAGAGCCTTCATGTAGTCGTACATTGCGGCACCTCCTTTTTGGCAACCACAACACATACCACAACCCGGCGCACAAAGCTACTGTTTTTGCAAATGTTTCTTTGACTATTGCGGCGCAAAAAATGAACACCTCGGCCCACTTTACATATGGAATTTCATTGAAAACCCTTGTTGCTGCTCCGGCTCATGGTCGTCCGGCTTGTGGCCGAGGGCGACGCGCTTCTGCCGCAGCTGCGCCAGCCGCTTGCGGTCGATTTGGACACCGGTGGCAGCGGGAGCCGTGGCGTTGTCACGGAAGATATTGCCCATGTGGTAGAGCAGCCGGGTGGCGGACAACAGGACGGAGGGCGGCTCCTGTTCGCCGCGCTCCATGCGTTTCATGAAAAATTCTGCGTAGGTGTGGCCGTTACCCCGCGCCGCCGCGAACCATTCGTAGGCGGCGTCCATGTCCTTCGGAACGCCCTCCCCCATGAGGGTCAGCTTGCCCAACAGGTATTGGGCGTAGGCGCTGCCGTTATCCGCGGCCTGCCGCAAATATGACACTGCTGTTTCGGCATCTTTTATCGTATTTTTGCCGCTGAGATATTCCTTGCCCAGCCGGTAGGCGGCGTAATCGTTGCCGTTGTCAGCAGAGCGTTTCAGCCAATAGATACCCTTGGCGGGATTATGAACGTCAGCATCGTTGGAGAGGTACAGCTTGCCGAGGGCGTACTGCGCCGCATCGATTTCCTGTTTTGCCGCGCGTTCCAACAGCTTTTGTGCTTTGGCTGTGTCCGGTATCAGCAGTCCGCCGTCGCGGTACGCCGTGCCGATGATGTACTGGGCGTAGGCGTCACCGTCCTCCGCAAGCTGCTCCAACTGCTCCGCCGCTTCGTCCCGTTCCTCCAGAGGGAAACGATCATCGTTGGCCACGCCTTGCAGATCCTGACACGCATAGCTCATGTCATAGGTGCTGATCTGTTCGCCGTCATCCTGCATTTCCTCATCCTCAAAGGAAAACCTGTTCATGCGAATATGCTCCGACTCTTTGATGACGGCGTTCTTGATCTGGCGGAATTCTTTCTGCTGAGACAGCGGTGGGCGCAGCCGTTTCTTCCCCTCGGAATAGTAATCCTCCACCTGGCATTGCAGTTCCCACCATGTCTGATAGCACGCATCCACAGTGGGCAGCCGCGCCATTTGGTCGACGATCTCATCCACCAGCTTCTTCATCGGCTTCGGCAGATAGCCGTAGGTTTTCTTGCCCGCTACGGTGCTGAGTTGTTTGGAGAGTTTCCAGATCATCTGCTCCGCCTCCGGGTGGATGCAGGTCATTTCCCGCATGGCCTTCGCCAATTCCAGCATGGCTTTCCGCGCTTCCGCCACCAGCTCGTCGCGGGACTTGCTTTTCTGCTCGTAGACATGGAGCAGTTCCTGACGGAAGATCTGATTGGTCAGCGTGGACTTGATTTGGCGGATACCGTCTTTGGACAGGTACGCCTGATTCGGCTTTGCCGACCACGCCATCATGTGGACGTGAGGATGATTGCCCTCGTCATGGAAGGCGGCATACCAGCGGAAGTCCTCCGGTGGGATCTTCATTGCCGCGGCGATGTCATTGCGGTGGGTACGCAGTAATGTGCGCCACGCCTCCGCGTGGTTGTAGCCAAGCCGCTCCGCGTCCTCCCGATGGAGGGAGATAATGTGCGTCCACACGTTGCCGGTGTAGTGGTCCAGTTCATCCATGACTCTGTTCAGATCCACGTTGTCATCGTCACCGAAGAGACCGTGTTCCCCCAACCGCTCCGCTCTGGGCCGCAGGGCGATGTACTTGGCGTAGCCATCCATCGAGGAGAGCCTGTCCCAATTCGATTCCAGCGCCAGCGTGATGAGCGCGGACGCCGTCGCTTTTGTCGGGTGTGAGAGGTAGTCCTCGTACTCCATCAGTTCTTTTGCGTCAGGAAAATCCTTCACCAGCTTTGCGATGAGCTGCGTCTGCTTGTTGGTGGGCGGACGGTCATCCGGGATAATCTCCACCCGCTCCCGCGTCGCGATGTACTTGAGATACCCGCCAGCACTTTGCCCAGTGCCGCACTTGATGTACGGACTTTTGACGATCAGCCTTGCCATGCTTCGCTCTCCAGCTCACGGAGCTTTTGCTCCAACCGCAGCTGACCGTTGGTGCGCTTGACGGCGGCGATGCTCTTGGCCCGCTCCTGCCGCAGCACTTCCTCGCTCACATTGAGACTTTGCAGGAGGATGGACATTGCCATGTCCATCTCCACCGCCTGCTTGTAGAGCAGTGACGCGATGCGATCCTCGAAGAGCTTCAGTCGATTGTCGATGGCGGATTGCACCGCACGGGGCAGCGTGGCGCTTTCGCCTGCGGCCAGCATATCCGCGTAGCAGTTCACCGCCTTTTCGATGAATTCATTCTTGCTGCGGCAGTTATCTTCCTGATACCACCGCTCTATTTTTTGCTTGGTCTCCGGCTCCGGCCGGTAGGTCAAGCGATCCTTGTTATCACTCATAAAATGCCTTCTTTCTCGCTAAGACGCCGTCGAAAAGCCTGTATTCATCGGCCTTTCACGGACGTCAGACGCCAATCGTACAAAAAATCTTCCGAATAGACGCCACAACCGACTGCGTTGAAACCCCCGTCAACTGCCCGCACTGCGGGCAGAAGTGACCGGGCAGAGCGTCGGTTCCGACGCCAACCCTTTATCCTGCTATAAATAAAATCCTCCGATAACCGCCCAATCTGCCGAAGTTACGTCCCATACGGCGTGGGAAAGTCCTCTCCAGCGCGGTTTCAAATCACACTCGCACAAACGGCTCACGTTCGCTTTCGCAGGTGAAAGCGGGTACACACGCCACCCCATCTCCTAACCGCGCACACACCGGCTCACACGGCGAAACACGGGGCGTTTTGGATGGGGGTGGTATCACTACCCTCGGAGCGTTTTGCGCGGTTCGGAAACCCTGCGCGGCCGGGACTTAAAACGGCAAACTTTGCCGCTTTTGGGCCTTGGTCGAGGGGAATCTCGAAGAACGCAGAAAGCCTGCGGAACAGCGATGCGTTCATGCGCGTCGCTGTTCCGAGGCGTCGCGGCCCCGCTGGGCTGCGTGATCCCGTTGCTGTTTCTCTTGCCGCATTGATGGGCTTCGCGGTTTTGGTTGCCCATGATAACAGCACGCCGAGAAAGATACTCGCCGGTTTCACACGCCGGTCCGCTCCATGCGTCTTGCCACTCGCTGCCGCTCCTTTGCTCTGTCCACAGCATCCATCTGCCGCTGATAAAACTGGTCGATGGAAAACTGGATCGGCAGGATCGTGTAGAGCAGACTTCCGTTTTGCTTGCGCCCGTCCCTCGTGATGATGCTGGTGCGCTCTGTGCGGATGAGTCCGCGTTCCTCCAACTCCTGCACATACTTCCGCACGGTGTTGTTGCTCATACCCACCGCCTTGCCGATGGTGGCGTAGCTGGGATGGCACTGATAGGTCCTGCGGTCTTCGATGCGGAGCAGGTAACCGTAGACAGCGATCGCACCGTGAGACAAGCCCAGCTGATAGATCTCATTAGGCAGAGGAAAATAGTTCTTGACCGGGTCGCGCTTTGTCCAAGTTCTCATCTGGCACCTCCAGTCTGCCGCTCCACCCACTGCCGGAATTTATCCTTGGGCACCACGAACCGACTGCCGATGCGCACGGACGGAAATACTTCTTCGTGCATCAACTCGTAGGCACTGGAGATGGACACGCCCAGCACCTTTGCCACCAGTTCCGCGTTGAGGAACAGCGGCAATTCATCGTAGCTGTGATAGGTTGATATTTTCAAAATCGTTACCTCCAATAGAATTCAGAGAAAAATTACTTGCGTTTCGGAGGTCCCTCTGTTAGACTGTTTGCAGATGGAGTCTGCGTTTTCCGAAACGCGGCGCGCCGCTGGACTGCTGCAACAGTTCAGCGGTTTTCCTTTTTGCAGGAACGATAGATACCGATCCCCCCTTTCTTAACGATCTTCTGCCACGCACCGTACCCGTTCCTGCCCTGCGGCCTTGTTTGACCCGCACGGCGTTTTCATCTGCCCTGGCACGCTCGACCGCTTTACCGCGGCGTCCTGGCGTTACTTCTCCGGCATGTATCATCTCCGGTGATGGGTATTCAGTTGTCGAGGTGCTTTTTCGGATTTGTGACCGTCTTTTTCATTGACAATCCGCAGTCCTCGTGTTAGACTAACTGTAAATTACTTTTGACAGTCTTTCCGTGTTTGTATGGTAACATACTTTTCACTTCTTGTCAAGACTGTCTGTATTTTCGTATTACGATTGTCTATTTCGAGGTGATCTGCCATGTGGTATGCCAAAATGTATTTCTCTGAGGGCAGAGAGATTTTCCAGTATGATTCCCTTGGTATGCAAGGCGTTCCGGACGTCCAGAAGGAGTTCCCCTTTCTGGAAAGCCTGCTTGCCTTTCAGGAACTGGACTGTGCGGAAGTGACGCCGATACTGCAAAGCATCACTGATAACTGGAGCCGGTTTATCGCAGAGGATGACAGGGACGCACTTGAGAATTTCAAGAGAAAACTGGGGAGGTTAGCCTCCATACACATTTATTTTCGACTTCTCTATGTTCACTGCCGCTACCGCCAGTCAGCGATGTACATTCAAAATGACCGAGGCAGTGCGGAGGATGCGCAGATACTGGACGAACTGCACCAGCTCCCTGAACAGCTTCCGCGGTATCAGCAGCAGATCCAACGCTTTTTTGAGTTGGTGCTGAATGTAGACAGCGCGGGACGGGAGCCGCAGGCACAGGCAGCAAAAAATTATACCTACGATATGCCGAAAGATCCCGGCCTGTTTTGTTTTCACCCTATCCCCCTCAGCTTTGAGCCGGTGGAGCCGGGGCGGTGTTCGCCGGTGCTGTATTCCTCCAGCATCCGGGACATGATCGACTACTCTCTGCGGAGCTGCGTGGAGCGGAATATCACCGTGCGGCGCTGCAAGAACTGCGGACGATGGTTTCCGCAGACCGGGCGGGTCAGCGCGGAATATTGCGAGCGGCCTGTTCCGAAAGGTCAGCAGCGCTGCCGCGACATCGGCGCTCTGAAGCAGTGGACGCTCCGGCAGGCAAACAATGACGCTTTCAAGGCTTACCGCAAGGAATACAAACGGCGCTTTGCGTGGATCAAGGCCGGACGGATCACCGACCAGCAGTTTTACGATTGGAGCGAGCGGGCCAGGGCGGAGAAGGATAAATGTGAGCAGGGCCTGATCTCTCAGAAGGAACTGGAGGTCTGGCTGAAGGAATCCAAATGAAAAAACCGTGTGCTGACCTTGCGGTCAGCACACGGTTTTCTTTGATTATAGCGAGGCAGATTTTAAACCGCCCCATGTAGGGTCTGAATGCTATTTTTCTTTATTTCCCGCGTCTTCCAGCAGATTTGTAACCACTTCGCTGAGCTGTGTGGCGTTCTTGGACGTGATGACAGGAACGCCGGTCTGCGTCTCAATGGCCTTCCGCGCATCGCCAGCCACCTTACCTCCAGCACGGGCCACGTCGATGTTTTCCGAAAGGGTTGCCGGTGCTTTCTGTTTGGAAATTTCCGTGGTGGTGGCCTCCGCCAGCATATTTAGCACCAGCTCCAGCGTGGTCATGTTATCGCGTAGGTTTTCCTTTTTCAAACCTTTTAAGTTTTTGTACTGCCGGGTGGACATCCCCGACCATGCACGGGAGATCTCATCGGTGAGGATTGCGTATTCCACGCCCTTCTGCACGCCGCGGGCGTCCCACTCGTCTGTCAGTTCCTTACGGACCTGAATGGCTTGCAGCCGCTGGTTGATCCACTCGCGGGTGTAGCCTTTCTTGAGGTAGGTTTCCAATGCCCGCTCGATGGTCAGCTCTGGGTCGATGGTTTCCTCGATACGCTCCCGTCCCACCTGTGCCAGCCAGAGTTTGAACGGCTCCGCTTTGGGTGATGGGATGGACTGGATGATACGGAGAAGTTGCTCGGTATCGGCCACATCGGTCAATCGCTTTTTGCCATCCGAAGCGGTCATTTTCAACTGCTTACAATTTATAAGCAGTTGATCTGCGCCCTCGTTATTCAGCCGCTTCTTTAAAACCGCCCAATATGTACTGGCATGACGGGTATCTGGCTGATCCGTCAAAATCGCAACAACATCGACAACGGAAAAGTACCATTCTTCCTTTTCTTCGTCCCACGCTGTGCGGATGCGTTGGTTTTCAAAAAGCTGGATCTTATCATTTGGCTCCATATATGCATTCTCCTTATTAGTCATCCTTCATATGTCCGCTCTCTAACGGCACCATATAGGTGCACTTCTTTTCTTCGTTAAGATAGTTGGTGCAACCATAGAATATGTCACCATTCTTCGGATTCTTTTTGACGATCAAATAACCATCTGTACATTTAGGACATTTCAAAATGTCATGCATGTGCGTCCTGTCATTGGTCATGAAGTCGCAAAGTTCTGCCTCGTTTGTACATATCCATAGATTCAGGCCATAGTTTTTATTAAACTCGTACTTTAGAGGAAAACCGCATACGGGGCAGCGCAAGTTAAACAGGTCCACTACTTGCATATTGATCTCATCATTATGTGGAATATTGAAATCCTTAATGAGTTCTATAAGAAATCTGGATGGTTTCGTTTTAGGTGCCGCGATATATACCCTGTTTTTTGTCCGTGTCATCGCCACATAAAACAATCGCCGCTCTTCCGCAAAGGGCATACTATTGTCCTCATATGTAACGAGCTTAATAATAGGATCATCTTCTATCTGGCACGGGAACCCGAATTTTCCTTCGAACATATTGATCAGAATTACGTTGTCATACCCAAGTCCCTTAGAGCTATGCGCCGTCATAAATGTTATCTTTGCATTAGGATACTTCTCGCTTCTAATCGCACCGCCCGGCAATTCGCTGAACCGATTCGTTCGGTACAGCTTGTACATGTCATAATTGTATCGTCCAATCAACAAAATCGAACTCTGCTCGCCGTACTCAGATAGAATCTCACCAATGATATGCTCGATGGTATCTGCAAGTCGCTCCATAGGTTTGATACTATCATCGAAAACTTCAAGAACAATCGGGTTCTCAAGATGCTTCGGAGAAATCAACTGCTTTCGGATTTGCGAAGTATTTCTTTGTACAAAGCCTCCAGCAATATCGATGAGCTCCTGCGAATTACGGTAGGTATGAGTAATCTTCAACTCCGTTCCAGCCCCCATAAGCTCCAGGAAACGAGTAAATAGCGTAATATCAGAGCCAGAAAAAGCATATATCGACTGCCAGTCATCACCGACCGCAACAACCTTCGCCTGCGTAATTTGAGATAGCCTTTTCGTCAGATTGAATCTCTGCCGAGCAATATCTTGGAACTCATCAATGATGATATACTTGTAAGGGAGCGTGACATTCTGCCGCTCAATCTCCTGCAAATAGAAGTGTGCATCATTTATCATGTCTGCAAAGTCTATCTGATTGCGCTGTTTCAGCACGGATTGATAGTGGTGATACACCTGCTCGGCAATATCCAGAAACAGAAGCGTTCTCGGATTGTCTGTTCTTTCTCGCAAAACAGCGAAGCCGCCATCGTCATAACCAGTTGTTTTGTATTGCTCAATAAACTTCATCATAAAGATGATCAGCTTATAAATGTACTTGTCTTTCCCGGTTTCTACAATCTTCTTATAGACTTCTTCCAAATTACGAGGCTTTAGAATAAAGCCCTCATTTTCAAGCACTTCTTTCAGATGGTCCAGAAGAGGACGCCGATCCGTATAGAAGGACCATGTTTCCAGTAATGTAGTTTTATTGGTCTTATGAATACGACGCTTATCACTAATGGCACGGAGATAACGCTGCCTCTGCTGCGGGGTAAACAGGCTGTTGTAGCCGCTCTCGCTGAGTGCATAGTGCTCCAGCCAAACGCTATGCTCCCCCTGCGAAATATAGAAATCGGGCGTGTATTTTTTGTTACGAGAAGGTGATCCAAAGGGATACACTTTTTCATACTCATAATCCAGTCCGTTCAGATACAGAAAGTTTGCAATTTGCACTTCCTGCATGGAACGCAGATATTCTCCGGTTATGGTCCGAGTCTTTTTTGTGCGCTGCTGTTCGACTTTTTTGATGTATTCGCCCAGACCGCTTTTTAGTGTTTCAAAGTCCTGCGCCGCTTTGTAGAGGTGGTATTGATTCAAATCCGTAAATTTGAAAACATCCTCGGACAAATCAAAGTAATACCCTAAGAATAAAACGAGATTGCGCATGAGCTGCTTGTTGTGAAAAATCGACTTTTCCAGCATATCAAAAATAATCTGCTGGGAAGAAAAATTGATCTCAGGCGGTTCTTCCGAAAACTGTTTCACAATATCATATGCAAAAGCATGAAAGGTGCAGATCTTTGCGGGAATACCAAGTCCCTTATTGATTCGATCACGCAGTTCTCCAATTGCCTTGTTCGTATAGGAGATCACAATGATCTCTCCCGGATCTATACTCTTCTTCTCAACCAGATACTTGACCTTTGCAGCCATCGTTGTGGTTTTTCCCGCACCTGCACCAGCTACTAACAGGCAGTAGTCATCATCGGTAATTACTGCACGGCGTTGCTCTTTATCCAGCTGGATATTAGGGTCAATCTGTTTTAGGATATTGTCAAAATAGTCTTTATCCCGCTCCAGCGCGCGGTCCACATATGTGGTATTATGCGCCGTAATATCTCCATCCAAAGATTGCATCTGGCGCAAGAAGCGGCGCAGTGAGTCGATATCAACTCGTATCGCCGCAGCGTTATTGCAGACATATTGAAAAATAAGCTTATTGGTTAGGCTCTCGTTGTATTTTCCATATGTATCCCGCAGCCTCTGCGCATCTCTGTGCGAAATATAGTGTTCTGCTGAAAACAACTGGGCGTGGTCTCGTTCGAAAGAAATCAGGACGTTTTGCAGATTTTTGTAATCCAGTCCCGCCTCTTTCATGTGCGGAGTATTCTTACTCAAAGAGGAAAAGTATGATGCTGGCAGCCCGCAGTGAGGGCATTTTTCAGCTCTGTCGGAAATTGAATTTCCACACTCCAGGCAACGAATTAAGGCCATATCTGTGTCCTCCTTGTGGCATCGCAAAGTAAACTATGCGTCAAATCCAAGCTTTTTCAGTCTTCCTCGTACCGCCGATGCGCTGCGCTTTAGGGTAATGGCGATCTCACTCACCGGTACGGACTTCTTATATAGGTCAATGAGGCAGTCGTCATGATCTTTCGTCCATGGAACGCCTTGCATCTGTGTCTGCATATTCTCTGCTGTGAGAATTGCATCCAGATTGTCTATGATAAAATGCTGCGCGGTATTGTTGTAAACGACAACCTGATAGGGTCCGTTGCTGCTCGTTCGTTCTTCCACGGAAATGCCGTTTTCTTCGCCAATTTTTGTCGGCCTTTTCGTGTGCTTTCCGTCTGGTGCGAGTGCCCATTCCATCATTCCAATTTCCGTGAGCCACGTGAGGATTCCTGAATAGGTAAGTTTTTGCATAGCATCATTGTCGGATAGGGCGTTTATCCGTTTGGCGATTTCGCTGGCCGGGATAGGCACCTCAGTATAGGCAAACTGGCTTCTTTTCTCCATGGGGATTTCAAGAGGAAGCTTTTTAAGTTTCTTATTCACAGCCGACTTTGTCCCGCCATTTTCAATTACCTGCCGCAACACGTCAGATACGAAGAAAAAGCAACGTGATAACCGAACATTGTTGATAAGATCATCGTCTGGAGCCATGGTGTCATCGATGGGATTGATGCCATTCGCCAGCTTGTCCATATACATTTTTGCCCGTTCTATTTTTTCAAGTTCAGTCATACGCTCCTCCTTATCCCACAACCAACTTATTCGTCTTCTTCAAGAACTTCGCCGGGATCGGGCGGTCCAGCTGCCAGGTGATATTCATCGGCCTGCTACCCTCATGCTTCACATAGTTCGCCATGCCCAGATAGGTATACGCCTCCGCACTGCCAATCACATGGCCTGGCTTAAACTCACAGGCGGACAGTAACACCTTAAGTACATTCTACTTCTGTCTGTATTTGGGCTGAAAGTTTTTCTCTTATGGCAATGGTAACCTTGGGTATCCCGTAAAACTAATCAGGCCAATAACTCCATCCTGGCTGGCGATGTATCTTTTCACCAGCCTATTTCGTTATGCTCTTTTTCGGTCTCGTAAATTTTGCGAAACTTTTTTCATTTCGGCTACTGACTTTTGTTTGCATGACTCCCCACATCAAAAAACTCAATTGCCATTTTACCAGACATTGTCCGTCATTCTTCAAAATCGGAATCCATATAATCCAACTTACTTTCGTTCAACAGCTTCTTTCGCTCCTGCCATTGCGGCATATACTGGTTTAAAATAGCGACAAACTCCGGACCATGACTTTTGACTTTCAGATGTGCCAGTTCGTGCAGGATTACATATTCAAGACTCTCTATCGGCTTCTTCGCCAACTGAAGATTTAGCCAAATTTTTTGTGTGTTTGTGTTGCAGGTGCCCCATTTGGTGGTCATATATTTGCTTTGCCAACTGCTACAGTAAAGCCCCGTAGTTTTCTCCCACTTGGGAAGATATTTCGCCACTTCCTGTTTCAAGAGGTTGCGGTACCATTCATTTACGAAGCTTTCTCTCTGCTTTGAACTGCTTTCTTTTCTAACCGTCAGGATAGCCTTGTCACCCGAAAGTGTGAGAGCATTGCCTTTGTAGCTGTATTCCACTTGAAGAAAGTACTGCTTACCCCAAACATATAATGTTTCCCCGGACACATACTGCCGCTCGCTTTGACGCGGCTGCTGTTGAAACTTCTCCTGTTGTTTTTTGATCCAGCCGAGTTTTGTCCGAACGAACATCGTAATTGCTTCATCCGTCAGTTGCGTGGGTGCCGATACACGAACCCTGCCGTCCGGTGGAAGCACAGAGAGATGCAAATTTTTAATATTTTTTCTGATAACTTCCACAGGAATATTGAAAACAACTATTTGCATCAGTACTCCTCTTGTTCCACAACAATTTGATAAATTCGCTCCACTTCGCTATCGTCATTCAAAAGTTGATAGAGCGCTCGCTTGATTTTATTTGCCTTAACCGGATTATTTCGGAAACCATCGAGCCGCGCCTTGACAATGGCTTTGTGCAGCTTCAAGGCAGTCGCCTCATCTTCTCCGCAATTATCATAGAGCGCCCGCAGTGCGCCATTGGAACGAATACTCTCAGGGTACTTTGTATTCTCCTCGGGCTTTGCAACATTTTTCGCCAGTTCCATGTATGTGTCCAGCAGCTGCCCGTAGGCAATCACTCCGCGGCGGCGGTCAAGTATCAACTGCTCCAGGATTTCAGACATTTTTGCGTAATAAGCAGGGTTGATGACCATTCGCTCAACAACCTTTTTGCGGATGTTGTTCTCAATGGTTTCTGCCGCACTCTCCTGCTCGCCTTTTTGCTCGCTCTTCAGCTTATTTTCCTGCGAGATGATGAAATCAAGCAGGGTAAAGTCATCCATGCTGCCGATCTTTTGCGACTCGCTGGCTGAGATGTAGTTGTCAATCAGATACCGCATACCCGGTTCGTAGGCTTTCAGATCAATAAAATCGCCGCTGGCCCTACCAATCGTGTCACGCATGTTCACATAGAACGCAACCCTGTCGTCCAATGCGCTTTGCTCGGAAAGGGTATACCCTAAATCCGTCATACGAGGCTTTAACTCCGCAAAAGCGCGAATCAAGCGTCCAACGAGCTTGTACAACTTCTCACGAATGCGGGCAAAGGCTTCGTCCTGATTTTCGTCGCGACCACTTTCACCGCAGAAATAGTGGATATAGTCGAGCTCTTTTCTGGGCAATTCGACGCCCTCGCAAAGCTCATCCAATTCCTCCAGGGTATCAACGAAATACTTTTTCGCTTCTGTTGCTCTATCTTTCAAAAGCCCATCGACATCCTCTACATCATAGCTTTCAAAGGCACCGGCGGTATACTTGTTCATGGCATCCGCCAAGTCTCCGAATAGTTCCTTGTAATCTACAATATAGCCAAAGTCTTTGCTCTCGCCATCCAGACGATTGACTCGGCAGATCGCCTGGAACAGGCCGTGGTCATGCATCGCCTTATCGATGTAGAGGTAGGTACAGCTGGGAGCATCGAAACCGGTAAGCAGCTTGTCAACTACGATCAGCAGTTTCATGTTTGCAGGTTCGTCCACAAACTTGCGTTTTGCTTCCGCTTCAAAAGCTTCTACTTTTTTGGCAATCTGCGTCTTGTCCTCCGACGGGTCAACGCCGATCATTTTCAGATAAGTGCTGTATTTTTCAAATGTTTCGGTTTCTTCCTCGTCGCTGACAGTATCCGTTCTTAAATCACCGGCTTGCGGCGCATAAGAAGAAATAATCGCACATTTCCGGAAACCCTTGCTTTGGAAAATTTCATAGTATCGGCATGCTGAATACACAGAACCGGCCACAAGGATAGCATTTCCGTTTCCGTCCATCAGTCGTGCCTTGGTGGCAAAATCAAAGATGATATCATTGGCGATTTGCTCCAAGCGGGAGCGAGAGGAGAAAATCTTTTGCAGGTTACCCCAATGAGCTTTGAGTTTTGCTTTTGCTCTGGGGGCCAGACCGACGGTTTTTGCCTCAAACCATGCGTCGATTCTATCCTGAGAGATCATGCCCTGCGGCACATCTCTGGCCTCATACCGCAGATCCAGCACAACACCGTCCCGGACGCCTTCATTAAACTTGTAGGTATGAATATATCCGCCAAAAGTTTCCAGACTGGTCTTTTTGTCTTTCTTCAAAAGCGGCGTGCCCGTAAAACCGATAAAGATGGCATTGGGAAGGATCGCCTTCATAGCCTCGTGGAGCTTGCCGGACTGCGTGCGGTGACACTCATCCACAAAAACTACGATATCGCCCTTTGCAGAAAAATCCTTGGGCAAGGCGTTTTTCAGATCTTCAATGTATTTTTCGTAATCCGTTTCCGAACTGTCGCTGCCACGTTTCCCGAATTTATGTACCAGAGAGCACAGCAGGCGATCATCAAAAGCATTCAGACGCTCAAGAAGATCCTTTCCGCTCTTGGTACGGACTATATTTTCATCCACACCCTTATAATTCTTTTCGATTTGCTCATCCAATTCCTCGCGGTCGGTAACAACCAATACACGCGCATTGGAATTATTCTCCAAAATCCACTTGGAGAACCACACCATCGTCAGACTCTTGCCGCTGCCCTGGGTATGCCAAACGATGCCGCCGCTCTTCTTGTCCGTCAAACGATGCTGCGCCCGCTTGATGGCATAGTACTGATTATAGCGGCAGACCTTTTTGATGCCCTTATCGAAGATTACAAAGTTGTGGATCAGATCAAGGAAACGCTTTTTGTAAAACAGAGCAAAAAGCTGTTTTTCCAGCTTGCCAGGAATCCCCTCGCAGTATTCCTCAACCTCGATATCCACAATATCGCGTTCCGTCTGATGCTCGGTAAAGCCGTCGTCTTTCCATTCCAGATAGTGCTTCTCCGGGGTAAGGAGCGTACCATAGCGCAAGCCCTCGCTGTCGTTCCCGGCCATACAGAACTGAATGGTGGTAAAGAAATCTTCGATGAAATTCGATTTCTGGTTGGTCAGATTCTGCCGGATGCCGTTGGACACGGATACGCTGCTCTTTTTCAGTTCGATCACCGCAAGCGCAATACCATTCACATAGAGAACGATATCCGGACGCTTGGTGTTGTTGCTGACAATAGTGACTTCTTCCGCAATATAGAAGTCATTTTTAGTGACATCCTCAAAGTCAATAAAATACACCGTCTTAGGGGACTGCTCCACGGACTCCTTGACCTTGGCTCCATATTTCAGTAGGCTGTAGACCTCTTTGTTTGCATGGTACAAACCCTGCTGCAGATTGGTGGAGGTCTTCACCAACGCATCGACGGCATTGGCTGCAAGCTTTTCGGAATAGCCCTGTTTCAATAGCCAGGCGTGCAGCCGCTCCTGCATGATGTTATGGTTCTCACTGTCATGCAGGTTCCCCAAATATGTATAGTGCAGCTTAACCCTAAAGAATTTGACCACACGATTTTGAGTTTTGCGCTCGCTATCACCAATGTTGGGCATAGATACACCTCCTAATCCTCACAACAGCTCTTACAAAAAGCTTTTCCAAATTCAGTGAGTTCAATTAACCCTTTCGAGAGCGTGATATCAGTATTTTCCTTACCTTGAAATGAGGCCACGAGGCCTTTATACTCGGCATCTTCATAAAAGACATCGTATCTCTCATCAGGCTTTACAACCTGATCATATCGGATTTTAATAATGCCAAGACGATCAAGGTTTTGAAGGCTGGCACTCAAAATGCTGGTATCACCGAACAATTGAAAAAGGTCGATCGAGTAATCAATAAGAAGTTCGTGATACGATTTGCTTTCTTTGAAGTTCAGCCTGACTGTAACAACAGGGATTGGAGATTGCTCTTGTTTCATTGCCTCAAGCACTTTGGCATCCATGGGTGATAGCTGCTTGATTATATCCACGAAGGATGGGTATACATAGTGTTTGGTGTCTACGTTCATAGAAGAAACGAGCAGATTTGCATACAGTTCTCGAAGTTCTTCGCTGTCATAGCAATAACTTAGTTGCTGTACTGCGGGAATTGCAACATAGGGTTCTGGTTCAGTCAACTTTTCTTCAGGAATGTTTTTAGCTTTTTCTTGTACTGCCTGAGCGGTTAAACAAATGCTTTCCTCACCGTTAATGACCCATTTTTCCCATTTCCCGAGCCATACCCCAATAGTACGAGGAACAAGGCTCAAGGTATTCCCTAAAGATTTGGCACTCGGATGCGCAAGATCGTCGTATGCTTTTTCAAGAACACCACTCGACTGGTCAATAACTTGCCCTACCAAACTTTTCTCTTCGCTCATTGTAATGCCTCCTCTACACAAATCGATTATACACACCATAAACTGTTACAGCATCCTGTGTTTGACTTTCTTCGGTCGGAGTCTTTATTGCGTATCAATCCCAAGCCAAATGCAAACAAGGGCTCCGATTACAACGACAGCAACCGGAATCAAAATTTGCCAAAACACTTTGGATCCTAATTTTTCTTTTTCAGGTGCGGGATTGGATATTTCACATTCAGTCTCAATCATGTTCTTTGATCCAACTGTGCTGCTTGAAATCTTATTACCATCACCAATGTGGACGCTGTTATCCTCATATCGAAAGACGGTAAGTGGCTGCGGGCGAGGATTGCCTTTTTTCTTGGCGAGAAGCGCATCTCGCAGACTAATCACCAACATTTCATTTTCCGAGGAGAGTATGAATTCCTGCTGTTCTGATTTAGAGGAGTGATTTACATAAATGCTTATGAGCGTTTGAATCCAATTTTCGGAAACATAAACATTCATGTATTTTACACGGATTGCTTTTCCAAAAGCATATTTTTTGAATTCGTCTATTGATTTGCACTCATATGACATATCGTCCGAATCAAATGCGATAACACAATTTAGCGTAATATCGGTTTGAGATTCAAAAACAAATCTCAAAGCGTTTCTTATCCAGCCGTATGTAAACACCACATTGTCATAAGAATCGATGCTGTGTTCATTATCTCGATACTTATATGAGATATCAGCCATGCCCCCTACCCCCGCCAAAAATTTCAGAACCCTTGAGTTTGTTTTTATCACCCACATTGATGCTATTGTCGATGAAAATGTAATTATTCACAACCTCATTGATTTTTTCGACCTCTTCAGGTGTTTTTGTGGTTGTATCCACATCTAAGTCATCCAAGCAACCATACTCTTTGTCCAACTTAAGAAATACATGCATAAGTATGGTCTTGATCTGGCTCAAA
Source organism: Dysosmobacter segnis (assembly GCF_014297285.1). GTDB lineage: Bacteria > Bacillota > Clostridia > Oscillospirales > Oscillospiraceae > Oscillibacter > Oscillibacter segnis. The sequence goes on along the minus strand of NZ_JACOQI010000016.1, from coordinate 31,302 downwards.
ATTTTCTGCAGGAAATTCAATGGTACTGTTTGGTAAATGCTGGTGCATTGAATCCCAGTTCTCTGCAGAACATACCCATTCAGCATTGAAAAATCTCTTCTATAAGATTTCTTATCCGGATTGTCAACAAAGTCTTGCAAAGAGGAAACGCTATCCATAATGGGAACGTTATAAATATTAGATAGTTTTTCCTCCAAAATATTTGTAAAGGTAAACGGACAATTCGTAACTTTGAAGCTACCGTTTATTCCGGAGTAAAGAAAATGAATAGACCGTATATTCCTATACTCTGGCAATGTATCGCTCTGGGAATAGCCGTGTAATTCTGCCTCGGCCCATGCTGACAGTTCTTCATTTTCCAAATCAGAAGCTATAATCATAAGTCGCTGCAAAGCTACTTCCATAGAAATCTGATTATTTGCCAACTCTTTGATTATCGTGCTTTTAGCCACAAATCGGTCCCTCCTTTACACCAGCCTAATTTTTCCCGTCAGAAGCTGCTGCATCATACCTTGTTTGATCTGACGGTATTTGGCAATCTTTCCTTCAAGCGCAGCAATTTCCATATCCATTTCGGACAGAATGTCGGCAATAGCTATTTGCTCATCTTTTTCCGGAAAAAGAATGGCTGTTTTTCTTAATTTGCTTACACTTGTTCTGGCACGAGTGCTTCCTTGAGTGTCATCTGCAATTTGATCTAAGTAAAATTGAGATTTTGTTGCATAAACAAGATATCTGCTATCAACACTGCTATTAGGGACAACTTTTACAACATCAGATCCTAAAATATAACTTTTTTCATTATCTGGGCAGATAATTGCTCTTCCTGCGGGCATCATTTTGGCAATCAGAATAGAGCCGGGTTGGACAATACAGCGCTGTAATTCAGCAGCATGGCTAAAAGTGGTATATTTGACATTCGCATTATTCCAACCAGCTTCGCCAATGTTACTGAGCTGGATAATACGGACTTGTCGCTCCGTTGTATAATGCTCTGTTTTCAAATTGCTTCCAAACGGACCATCAACCATTTCGTTGGATATTTCGTGTAATGTCCTTGTTTCCCACTCTCCAGAGAACCCCGGCAGGCGGCGTTTGCCTGTCAGCAGTTCCTGCATTGTGCCCTGCTTAATGGCTTTTTTCTTGGCAATTTGTTTTTCAAGCGTAGCTATCAAAGAATCAATATTCGAAAGTGCATCAGCGATTCTTTCTTGTTCCTTAATATCTGGATAGGCAACCACAAGAGCAGATACTTTTTCTTTATTAAGATTCTTTACACTACTGCCCGCAGCCATGCTGATATACTGTTGATACACAGAATCAGAAGAGAGCAGGTAATAAAGGAAGTTTTTAGAAAAAGTCTTCTCATATTTTTGAATTGTGAGCCAGCCGTCATGGATACAGCCATCAATGTTCAGAATATATGGTCTTCCAAAACTCATAGAGTTTGACAGAATGAAATCTCCTGCATGAACCGTTCTCGATTGCGCTACGCCTGCGGGAATGATTTTCTCTTCTGTGGAAGTAATATATTTATCACCTTCGCGCACATCACCGATTTTAATCCAGTTGATACCGTCTTGTGCTTGCGTAAGATAGTCCTGAATAGGACGTGGAGAACCGCCTCGATATATTTTTACCTTGCTGCCAAAATCAGAGACCGACCATTTTACTGGCACCATGCCTATTTCTGTCTGCTTATATCCCTGCATTACCATACAAATCCCATCCTTTTCAGATGAGCCTTGACCTTGGACTCATAATCAGCAACGGCAGCAGTTAGTTCCGGCAGGGTATCCTCATACCGCTCCACCAATTCCACTATGCGGTTGGTCATCTGGTGAGAAGTGGTGACATACAGCGCCTTGATTCCTTCAAAGATGGCGGCATACCATTTGCGGTTCACCAGCAGATCCAGAATCTCTTCATCGGTCAACAAAGCATACTTTGCCCGAACCTTTTCCTCCAATTCAGCGTTCATTTCCCTGACGGCCTTATTCTGCTTGGAAAGGGAATCCGTCAAGTCCACAAACTGTTTCAATGCCGCATATTCCTCTCCCTTGGGATCAGCCTTTTTCAGCACCTTCAAGCGGGCGGCGACAGACTTGGCATCCACCTTATCCTTGTCGTTGAGGTGATCCTTCAGGTATCCCTCATCGGCAGTCTGCTCCTCCACAAACTCGTCCAGTCTGCTCTGGGTCTCTTCGGCAATGGCCTGCGCCTCATTGATTTTCTTGCGTTCGGGGGCAAAGAATACAGACTCGATCAGTGCCCTGGGCAGCAAAACGCCCTCCCAGCCAATGACCCTTTCCTGCCCCTTTTTCTTGCCGGAGGTGTATTCCCCCATGATGTTTTCCCATGTCCGGGCGGTGCCATAGCCGTCCACCGACACAAGATAAACATCGTCGCCCATGACTTCGTGCCAGTAGGAAAGCAGCACCTCGTAGACATCGTACTTATCCACCAGCTCCAGACCATCAAAGCAGCCAATCAACTGCTCCGACAACTCGACGATATAGGGCTTGACTTCCGTATCTTCATCAATGCTCCGGAGGCCGGAATCTACCATCTGCATCCATGCGTCAAAGGCATTGTCGATGCGCTCGGCGTAGGCAGAAAACGCAGGGTCGTTATAGACCACACTGCGGATATCCTCTTTTGGAATGTTCAGCCGATAATAGCCATCCCGCAGCTGAGAAAACAGCTTGTCTTTCAGACCGGGAAACAGTGCCCAATACTTCTCCATGGAATCTACATCTGCCGCGGGAATACCGCCATGCAGATGGGCGTCAATGTCCTGCAGATCTTCCGGCGTAGAGCTGTCAATGTAACGGGGGATATTCAGGTTATACTCGTTTTTCTTCTTGATCTCATCATTGGGAACAAAGCGGGCATACTTGGGATCGTCTGTGATTTGCTGATTGAATGTGGTGACGATTTTATAGATGTCCCGCTCACGCAGGCGGTTCTTATTGCCGTCCTTAACGAAGTCGTGGCTGGCATCAATCATAAAGATACCCTTGCGCTCGGCGGCATCAGCCTTATCGATGATGATAATGCAGGCAGGGATACCGGTGCCATAAAACAGGTTGGCGGGCAGGCCGATGATGCCCTTGATATAGCCCTTGTCAATAATGGCTTTGCGGATAGTCGCCTCCGCATTGCCACGGAACAGAACACCGTGTGGAAGAATGACCGCAGCCTTGCCGGTGCTTTTCAAGGACTTCAAAATATGGAGCAGCCACGCAAAGTCGCCATTCTTTTCAGGCGGTCTGTCGCCATAGCCATCAAAGCGGCCATAATCCTTAAGACCATCCGTCCAGTTTTTCAGAGAAAACGGAGGATTGGCCACCGCAAAGTCGAAACGCTTCAGCACCTCATCATCGGAGCCTTCTTCAAAATAGCGGGGAGCAGAAAATGTATTTCCTGCTCTGATCTCACCGGCAGCCTTGTTGTGCAGGACAAGGTTCATCTTGGCGAGACCTGCGGTGGTTACTTCCTTTTCCTGTCCCCAAATAGCAATCTCGAAGGGGGCTTCATCCGCTGCTCGAATCAGAAGTGAACCAGATCCGCAGGCAGGGTCATACACGGAGTAACCCTCGTCGCGCTCCTCGATGCTGTCGATGCCAATCACTTTGGCAAGAATACGGGAAACTTCGGCCGGTGTGTAGAACTGGCCCTTGCTCTTGCCGCTTTCCGTGGCAAAATGCCGCATCAGATATTCATAGGCATCGCCAAGAATATCGTCACCGCTGGCTTTGTTCTTTTTGAAATTGAATTCGTCACGCTGGAAAATGGCAATCAAGCCGGTGAGCTTATCCACCATTTCTTTGCCGCTGCCCAACTTGGCTTCATCATTGAAATGGGCATTGTCGATCACGCCGCGGAGATTGTTCTCCCCGGCTTCTGCCAGCTTGGCAATGACCTTATCCATTTCTTCACCGATATTTTTATTACCCTTCAATGCAACCAAATCGTCGAAACTGCCGCCTTCGGGAACCGTAATATCGGCATATTTTACACCCTGAAACTTGTCCGTAACATATTTCACGAACAGCAGGGTCAGGATATAGTCTTTATACTGAGAGGCATCCATGCCGCCTCTCAGCTTATCACAGCTCGCCCAAAGAGAACTGTACAGCTCATTTTTCTTTATTGCCATGTTCGTTTACCACGCTTCTCTTAATTTGGTATTTCTGCTTTCCCGCAAATTGGCTTTACGGAAACTGCGTTGTGTTATCTTTTCAATTTGTATACACGGTTCTTATTGCCGCCCTCTGCAATAACAACACCTTCATCCAGCAATCCCTTCAACAGCTGTTTGGCTCTTGTACTTTTAACACCCAGCAGTTCTGCAATATCAGCACTTCTGGCCGAAATATGATCTGTCAGGTAAGTAATAATTTCATTCTTTTGCCGTGCTGTTTTTATCGTCGTTTTTTTATCGTCACTTTTTATCGCCGCTTTTTTATCGTCACTCTTGGAGAATAAGAGCGTTAATGTTGTCCGCTCCGGCTCGAGTTGCTCTGTAATCTCCGGAGTTGTCCAATTTTGCTCGCGCCAGACGCGGAAGATATTCGGAATGCCGCTACCAGCACGCTCACCGATATCGATCAGGTTGAACATTTTCAGCATCGTTCCGTTCCGCGGATCAGAAACACCGCCGCTCTTTGCGGCATCAATTTCGATGCGGAAGCTGCCTGGGTTGGACATCGTAATGCTATTACGCTTTTTGACGATGACCAGCCCCTGTCTGCCGTAATAATCGGCATTCACCAGACAGTTGGCCAGTGCTTCACGCAGAGCCTGATGCACAGGGGTATCATCCACTCTGGTGCCGCCATCCATTTTAAACGGTACTTTAATGTCCTGAATCAGCTTGTTATAGACGCGGAAATAGAAGTCGTACACATTGCCGCTCCAGTCTCCGGAGGAGGAGATGATGCGGTCAGTCCAGCGGGTATCAGCGTCATACTGTTCCTGATAGTCCAGAAAGTAAGCATTGAATTCCCGCACAATGTCGTATTCATTGCCGAACATGAGAAGTCCGGCAGAAGTGGGATGCTTCTTCCCATCAGAGCCGATGCCCACAGCGCCCAGCTTCAGAAGGAAATCTTCATCCTCCAGCGCCTCCCATACATGACCGGGGCGGGAGAGGCGCATCCTCTGGCGATAGCTGCGGACACTCTCCTGATTGAACACTGTCAAGTCCATCTCGTTCAGAACCAGCATATCCTGCGTCTTTACCGATGCATCGCGCACCATGGCCTGATATTCTTCCTTGGTGCAGCGGTAGTCACCCTCTCCGTTGCGGCGATAGGTGCAGAGAGGGTTACCATCTACATAAACCGGCTTATAAGAGCGCTCTGCACGGGGAACATTGATGACCACAATGTGGTTGCCATCCACCTCCTGGACAAATACGTCCTTGGAGGACAGCACATTCACGCTGGTCTTATTGGGGTTATTGACGATATCCCAGAACTCCTTAATGAGTCTGTCAGGGTCGGGCAGATCTACCGTGTGCAGGGATTTATCCGCCCATTCTTCCACTCCCAGCAGGATAATACCGCCGTGGGTATTGGCAAAGGCGGAATAGGTTTCCCAAATGCTCCTGGGTAGCCCGCCAAGGGCTTTCTTAGCCTCAATACGGTTGTTCTCCCGATATTTTTCAAGATTACAGAAGTCGATCATACCGCACCCTCCTGAATTCTATTCTCACGCCAGCTTTTTTCAAGCGGCTCATAGGGGAGACCACACTCCTCACAGTACTGCTTCAGAGCTTTCATCGCCTTGATATTGGGGCGGGCCTTTCCGTTTTCCCAACGATTCACGGTCGTAAAAGAAACACCGAGAGCGTTGCCGAATTCTGTTTGATTCATCAGACAAGATAATCTAAAATTCTTAATTTCGGAACTAAACGGCATCTGCAACTCTCCTTTACCAGATGATTGAACTTATTATATCACCGATATAGCGTTTTTACAATGCCAGGTACGCACTTTGGTATAAAACACGCTCGGCGGCCAAAGCTTGACCGATGGGTGCTGCGCTACGCGTTCAAGTATTCGTCCATGATCTCCAGCACGATCCTGTCTCAAACAATTTCTCTTGTTCGTCCGTCATGGTGACACGAAGCTTCTCTTTATTCCTGCAGATCAGGTCCGGCTGTTTCTCATACTCCGTACAGAACGAAGTATCACACTCGGTCTGTCTGATATTGCCGTATCAGAACTCTCCAGGGATTTCTATATCGCGATGAAGAAAGTCAACTCGCTTTGAGTACCAATCGAAAAATATTCATGATAAAATTATGATGAAAGTCAACAGCGTTTTACTCGCAGAGCGCAGACACTTTCCCTTACTTCTGGTGCGCTTTCCCTTAAAACGCAGTTCGTATTAAGGGAAAGTTTCTATTCTTTGTCTATAGCGATGCAAATTTTGCGCCGCCTATCCTTGCATAAAGGACTTGCACAACCTCCTCATCAGAGGTACAATGCAGCAAACCGGAGTGCCGGATTACCTGCCCACAGCACTCCGGCAGACTATAAGAAACCGCTTTCTGTCCCCTGTCACGAGGGTGTTCAGAAAGCGGTTTTTGACCACATGTTTGACTACAGACAGCCGTGGAGTATGTGGAAACAGTGGAGTCAAGAGTTGCGAAGAGCTGCCATAATAAAGCAAAAACGGCTATAAAGCACTGGAAAAAGTAGAAAAATTTTTATTCAAAAGTTTGGGAGCAGGAGGCCCAGGGTTCGAGTCCCTGCACTCCGACCACCTTTCTTTGAAAAACCGCCTTTTAGGCGGTTTTTCTGCGTTAAAAGTTTGATTCTTGAGATTCACTTGACCACATTCCAACTGTGGTCAGAGAGGTAAAATGGCGGTTGTAGCCTTGTATGGTAGAGTGGCAAAAACCGCTAAATCCCTAACCAATCCCTAACTGGCATAGCTCCAGTATTTTCACCCCAAATACGACGAAATCTTGAATATTCCATCATTATCCTCTATAATAATTTCACGGTGGGACTTGGTGCCACAGAAGTGGTCTTCTGGTGGCAATACATAACGGTGTTCACCTTTTTCAAACACACATCCAGTTTATTAAAGAAGGGATACATGATGGAAGATAAGCAAATCGGAGTTCCAACAAATGTTGCGGTTTTCATTGATTATGAAAATGTATATAAAGCTCTTTTGGAAGAGAAAACTAATGTTCTGCGTCTTGCTTTTTTTGAAAAATTAAGAAAATGGTGCTCCGAACATCAACGAAGAGTTGTTAGAATAGTCGTGTACTGTAATTTTGATAATATGGATTTACATGAATCTTTCCATCAGTCTGTATTGCAGAGTTATGGTGTTGAGACTGTTCATACTTCGAATCAGGGAAAAAACTATGCTGATTTGAAGATTACCATTGATGTTTTGTCATCCATGTATTCCAATAATAATATTGATGAGTTCTTCATCATGTCCAATGACAAAGACATGACCCCTTTGCTCAACACAATTAGAGCAAACAAGCGAAATGTTGCCGTTATTACTACAGGTTCAACATACAATCCCTCAATCTGTGAATTCGCTGATAGTCATATCGAGTTAGAAGAAATCTGCGACGTTGAGGTCACACACAAAATCATTGATGACATCGCAAATGCTTATTGGAATAAACTTGAAAGTTATATAAATGCACAGATTTCAAACTTCGGCGTCACAGGTAAATACGCACATTATGAACTCAAATATGTATTAACTAATGAAATTAGATATTCCAAAGTCATGAGTTATGAGTTAGCTACCATTATCAAAGGATTCTACGATGATGGAAACATCTTTTTCTACAATTACAAATACGGAACGAAACCCTGTGTGGGATTTGCGCCTATAAGTAAAAAAGCAGACTTAATTTCAAAAGGCATCATCAAGGAAGCAGACGTTATTGCCACTTATGACATTCAGAAGGATATTGATGATTTATATGCAAAAGCCCTAAGATGAAATACAGTTGACTTTAGCGCACGACATGGTATAATAATTATTGAATTCTATATACTCAATAAGAGGACGAACTTTTGAGCAACAGCTGAAAAAGTGAAGTTAATCAGAAAGTAGTCCCAGAAAGCTCCCTATTTTATAGAGAGCTTTCTGTTTTATCCTCTATTACTCATCGAGAAATGGATGCCCAAGGGACTATGATTTGTCCCTTGGGCATCGTTTACTTTATCCCACCTTCTCGAACGGTATCACCTTGCACCGGCTCTGCTCCGGCGGGTCGGGAGGTTCCGGGGTGTTGGCTGCCGTGACCGACTCCATGAAGCCGCCGATCTTCTCCGCCGCGCCTCGCTGCATATCGTTGGTGATATGCGTATAGGTGTCCAGAGTGAACCCGGCGCTGTAATGGCCCAGCATGCTGGACAGGGTCTTTACATCCACGCCGCTGGAGATTGCCATAGTCGCAAATGTGTGTCTGAGGTCGTGGAAGCGCACGTGCTCCTCGATGCCTGCGTTTTTCAGCAGCTTTCGGTTGATCCTTGACACGGCGTCCGGACTCCAGTAGCCGCCTGTCCGGGGCGACGGGAACAAGATGGGATTGTCCGGGTGCTGCTCGTGTTCCTGCACCAGCAGGTCTACCGCCTGCTGCGACAGCGCCACCTTGCGGACAGAGTTCTTTGTTTTCGGCTCCGTCACATCCAGCTCGCCTTCCATGCGGGTGACCTGCTTGTTTACCGTCAAGATGCGCTCCTTCACATTCAAGTCCTCCCACTGGAGTGCCAGCAGTTCACCCCGGCGCAGACCGCTGGACAGCTCCAGATAGAACATGGGCAGGACACCGTATTTTTCCGCTTCCTGGAGGTATCTACCGATCTTCTCCGGCGGGAGGATAGTCATCTCTTTCTTGTCCTTGGGCGGGATGCGGCAGTTCTCGCAGGGGTTGTACGGGATGAGCCGCTCTTTCACCGCCTGCTTCAGCGCCGCCTGCAGCACCGCATGGACACGCCGCACGAAGGTGTTGGACAGGGGCTTGTCGTTCTGTTTCGCCCCACGGGGCATCCTGCCGTTTTCTTTCAGGTCGTTATACATTCTCTGGATGTGGATGGACGAGAGCTGCTTAAGCTTGATCGCGCCGATGGCCGGGATGATGTGGTGTTCAATAATCCCCTCATAGCCCTTGGCGGTGTTGTAGCGGATGTTGGGCTTGCTGTAAGTTTCAAACCACAGGCGGCACCACTCCGCTGCGGTGTAGTCGCCCGTGTGATTGAGCGGTACGCCCCGGTTTTCCCGAATGGCTTTCGCCAGCTTTTCTTTGCACTCCGCCTGGGTCTTGGCGGACACACTTTTCTGGATGGCCTTGCCAGTGACCGGGTCGCTGCCCTGGGTATATCTGCCCTCCCAGCGGCCGCTGGGCTTTTTGCGGATGCTGCCCTCACCGTTGGCTCGTTTCTTTGCCATTTATGATCCCTCCTTTTTAACACAAACACATACCACAGAGTTTTTGGAATAGCTACTAAAATATTTCAGATTTTTTCGCGGCCTGTTCGTCGATCCATTCCATGAATTTGTCACGGGGAACGATGATGCGGCTGCCCAGGGTAATGGCGGGAAAATCCCTGCGGTGGGCCACCTCATAGGCGTGGGCCAGACCGATGCCCAGCACATGGGACACATCCTCCACGGTCAGCATCAGTGGGAGTTCATCAAACGAATTGTATTTGGATTTTCTCATTCAGTTCCTTTCTACCTTCCGCGTGGAAGGGTTTTATTCTTTGTTTTGCGGCTCAGTTTTTGAGCCGCTTACATGGTCATATCAGGCCACTGCTCCTCATGGTCGTCCGGTTTGTGGCCCAGGGCAATGCGCTTCTCCTGCAGCTTCTTCAGCCGCTTGCGGTCGATCTGGATTCCGCCGGGGCGGGACTTGGGGACGGAGTTGTCCCGGAACACCCGGCTCATGTGGTGGAGCAGCCGGGTCACCGCCAGCATTGCAGAGGGCGGACGGTTTTCCTCCAAGTGGTTCAGAAGATACTGTGCATACTGGTTGTCCTGTTCAGCGGATCGGGTCAGCCAGCGGACGGCTCGTTCCTCGTCATAGGGAGCTTCCGTTCCGGTAAGGTACAGCTTGCCCAGCATGTACTGAGCGTAGGGGTTTCCTCTCTCTGCCGACCTGGTGAACCACTCCAACGCGCTGGCGGTATTCTTTTTGATATGCTTGCCTTTGAGACATTCCTTGGCCAGACGGTACATGGCGCAGCTGCTTCCGTTGACCGCGGCGGTGTACAGCCAATTCATTCCCAGACGGATATCCCGTACCTCCACATCATCGGAGAGGTATAGCTTGGCCAGGGAGTACTGCGCCACCAGATGTCCCTGCTCCGCCGCCTGTTCGAACCAGTACCGGGCATTCGCCGCGTTGGGTATCAGCAGAGGACCGTCCCGCCAGAGCTTTCCCATCAGGTACTGGGCATACCTGTCGCCGCTCTCTGCCAGCTTGTCCATTTCAGAGACGGCGTCGCTCCGCTCCTCCATGGTCAGGCTCTCGTCCCGGATGATGTCCCGCAGCGCCCAGTAGTCGTAGGAGGCGTTGCGGTATTCCTCCAGCTCGTCCTGCTGATTGAGGCCCTTCTCCTCGAAGGTGATCTCACCCATGTGCAGGCGCTCTGCCTCCTGAATGACCGCGTTTTTGATCTGCCGGAACTCCTTTTTCTGTGAGAGCAGGATGCGCTCCTGGGGCTTGTCGTGATAGTAGCTGTCCACCTTGCCTTGGAGCATCAGCCAATGATCATAGCACTTGCTCACGACAGGGAGTCGCTCCATCTCGTCCACGATCCTATCCACCAGATTCTTTAACCGCTTGGGAAGATAGCCGTAGGACTTTTTGCCCTTGACCGCTCCGAGCTGCGCCGCCAGCTCCAGCATGAGCTGCTCGGCGTTTGGGTGGTCGCACACGCCGTCCTGCATAGCGTGTACCAGTTCCAGCATCGCCCGGCGGGATTCCCGTACCAGCTCGTCTCTGGACTCAGACTTCTGTTCGTAGAGATGGCGCATCTCGTTGCGGAAAATATCGTTGGTGAGCTTGGACTTGATCTGACGGATGCCCTCCTTGGACAGATAGGCCTGTCCCGCTTTTGCGGACCATGCCATCATGTGGATGTGCGGATGCTCGCCCTCGTCGTGGAAAGCAGCGTACCATCGGAAGTCGCCGAGTGGGATCTTCATTGCCGCCGCGATGTCGTTGCGGTGCGCTCGAATGAGATTTCGCCACGCCGCGGCGTTGTCGTAACCCAGGCGGGCCGCATCCTCACGCTTGAGGGAGATGATGTGCGTCCACACATTTCCGGTGTAGCGCTCCAGTTCCTCCATGGCCTTCTCCAGTGAAACGGAATCACTATCACCGAACAGGCCGTGAGTACCAATGCGCTCGGCGCGCGGACGGGTGGCGATGTACTTCATGTACTGGTCTGACCCGTGGATGGCATCCCAGTTGGACTCGAGAGCCAGCGTGATGAACGCAGAGGCGCTGACCTTGGTGGGTTTCGTCAGGTAGTCCTCGTACTCGTAGAGCGTCTTGCTGTCCGGGAAGTCCTTGACCAGTTTGGCGATGAGCTGCTCCTGCTTTCGGGTGGGCGGACGGTCATCCGGGATAAGCTCCACCCGCTCCCGGGTCGCGATGTAGCGAAGGTATCCGGAGGCCCCGCCGGTGCTTTTGATATAAGGACTCTTGAGGATCAGTCTTGCCATTCGTCATCATCCCAGTCCGGCTCCTGACGGGAGCATGCGTATTTCTCCAGAGAGATAGTACCGTTGGTCGTTCTAACATTCCGGACACTCTGCGCGCGCCTGCGCTTCAAGTCATCCCGGTCCATCTCGAACGCTTCCGCGATGATACCGTTGGTCATGTCCTGCTCCACGCATCTGGTAAAATCTCTGCGGGCGATATAGTCCTCCAATCTGCTCAGCCTGCCGTCGATAGCAGACATGATCGCCATGGGCAGCAGCGTTGTGTTGTCCTGTATTCCCAGATAATCCACATAGAAGTTCACGGCTTTCTCGATGAACTCATTTTTGCTCTGGCAGTTGTCGGCAGCGTACCACTGCTCGATCTTTCTTCTGGTTTCCGGCTGCATCCGGAATGCAATACGATCTCTGGTTTCTTTACTCATTCAATTCCTCCTTTTTGCTGTAAGACATCCTTGAAAAGCCCTGCAACACGGGGCTTTTCGGGGAAGCTGACGCCATCGGTGCTTATTTTGCCTCTCAAAGACGCCAGTTTCAAGCGCCCGAAACTGCCCGCACTGCGGGCAGAAGTGGCGGCTGCGGCGGCGCTTGCGACGCCATGCCTTTATCCTGCTTTTTCTTTCGTCCTGCAAAAGTCTGCCGAAAACGGCTCACATCCGGGTTCAATCCTCTGGCAGGGACTGGGACTCGCCTCCTCCTGGGAAGGCACACACAAGGCGTTCTGTCGGCTTTGAGCATTGAACTTTTCGAGGAGCTGCGCCGCACGATAGCGGGCGGCAGCCTCCTCTGCCTGCCGGAACTGCCGCTCATAGAACGCTTCGAGTACACCCGGGATAGGACGAATGGTGTAGAGCAGATTTCCGTTCAGCGGTTTTCCGTCTTTGCTCTGCATGATGGTCGGCTCCGTGTAGATGAGGCCTTTCTCCTCCAGCTGCCGCACGTACTTTGCCACCGTATTTTCACTCATGCCGATCGCATGGCCGATGGTTTTGTAACTGGGGTAGCACTGGTAAGTCTTACGATTCTCGCACCGGAGCAGATAGATGTAGAGAGATATCTCCCGGTAATCCAGACCGATGCTGAATATCTCGTTGGGCACCATAAAATAGTTTTTCTCTGCACTGCGCTTGGGCCATTTGTTGTAACTCAATTCATACCTCCTGTGTTGTTGTAGACTTCTGCGGCACTCACACAGGGAGCGTGCGGAAAGTTTTCATTGCTTTTCCGCTGCCCGTTTGCTATACTTTGGTTAGTTGATTTGCGCGTGCCTGTGTGTGCGCCGAGCCGCCGGACTGTTGCCGCAGTCACGGCGGTTTTTGTTTTGCGGTCGGACTGGTGTGCACCCCTCCGCCGCTTTGCAGCTGAGTCTTTTACTTTCATCTGTGAGCTATCTTTTTCGCCTCCTCCGTGTTAGAATGATTTATATAGCCGTGCCGTTGGAAACGGCACATAGCAAAAGACCGTGCTCCCGGGAGCACGGTCAGAGATGGAATAGCCTTCCGAGCGAATCGCCGTATGGCTGAGAGCGCACATGCTCTCATGGGGTGCTCTGTCTAAGGCCATGTGGGTTCGTCAGCGCGGAGGCCGTGCCGTACCGAACCGAAGGAAACTCCACCCGGGTGAAATTGTCCTTCTACTATTACTTAGAGAAAAATCGCAAAATCGGACGGTCGAGAAATGTAAATTTTTTGTGAATACAGAAAGAGTGGTGAGTTCATGTCCTTCAAGGATACCCAGTCTTATAAAGAGCTTCAGGCGGATTGGCGCTGGATACGCTCCATGGACCCGGAAGCTGCCGCTGCCGCAGACCAGTGGGTGAAGGAGCATCCAGAGGAGTGGAAGGAGCTGGAGCACATGCTCTACTACAGCGAGGCCAACTTTCACAAGCGCGTTGCGCCAGATACTCTGGAAGATGTGGATATCAAACAGCCCCGATCTTACAATCCGGAAGCGTTCTTGCCGGAGGAAGTGCGCAACGCGATCTACGATGATATGCGCTGGTTTGACCGGGCGAAGTATCTGCCAGAGGGATCTGATGAAGACCCGCTCATGTATGTGCGCAAAGAAATTGACGAGGGACTGCATGAGCTGACCGAGTTGCAGCGGGAGATTTTGTTCCGCACCGTCATCAACGGCGAGTCCGCCGAGTCCGTCGCACAGGACAAGCAGTGCTCGTCCAGAAATATCCGGGAGATCCGCGCCCGTGCGCTTCGACAGATACGGGCCAAAATCAAAAGACATGAAGGCTACGGCAGGCCCGACGTTGCCATCATTATTTTGCTGTTTATGCTGCTTGTTGGTGTTCCGCTTGTTTGCTGGGGAGAACAGCTTTGGACCGCATATCCCTGGCTGGAGCCTGTGGCTGCAGTGCTTAGCGCATTGGTTGTGGCTGTCATGTTCCAAAGTTCCCTTCGCAGAGAAGCAGAAAGGCTGCTGCGCCAGCACTGGGCCAGCCTGAATGGGGCGCAGGAAAATCAATGACTGCGAAAGAGGGAGTGAAGCACCGCAAGTGCTTTACTCCCCCTTGTCATATGGCGATAATTTGCATTATGAGAAGTTCGCTGACGACAGCGTAAAATGCATTGAGGATGAGATACCGTTTGAGTTGCCAGATGGTTGGGCATGGGAACGTTTATCTAACCTTGCTTCATTTTCCGGAGGAAAAACACCTTCAACTTCTCGTTCGGAATATTGGGATGGGGATATTCTTTGGGTAACATCCAAAGATATGAAAAGTAAATATATAACTTCCTCGCAGCTGCGCTTAAGCACCTTGGGCGCAGAGCAAATGCAGATGTACCAGCCAGACACATTGCTATTGGTCACTCGTAGCGGAATTCTACGACACACATTGCCAGTAGCCATTCTTAAAGAATGCGCAACCATTAATCAGGACCTTAAGGCTATTATACTGTATATGCCGCAGCTCGCAGAATATATCTATGTATGTCTAAAGGGGATGGAGACACAGTTATTGCTCAAATATACCAAGTCAGGTACAACCGTCGAAAATGTAAATTTCGATGAATTCCAAAAGGTATTACTCCCGATTCCCCCTATCCAGCAAATCGATAGAATAATGTCTTCTACTGGCAGCGCTGAGTCTGTCGTTTCCACTATAGAAGATGATAAAGCGGCATTGGCTGATTATGTAATAAAGGCCAAATCCAAAATCCTTGATCTCGCCATTCGCGGCCAGCTTGTGCCGCAAGACCCGGATGACGAGCCTGCTTCTGTCCTGCTTGAACGCATCCGTGCAGAGAAAGAAGAACTCATCAAGCAGGGCAAGATCAAGCGGGATAAGAAGGAATCCGTCATCTTCCGTGGTGAGGATAACTCTTATTATGAGAAGATGGGGGGCAAGGTTGTGAATATCGATGACGAGATACCCTTTGAATTGCCTGAGAGTTGGGCCTGGTGCAGAGGTTATTCTTGCTTTGAAGGTCTGGGAAGCACAAAGCCCCAGGGCGATTTTTTCGACTATATCGACATTGACGCCATCGACAATCGACTCCATTGCATCAAGGACGCAAAGCACCTTCCAGTGTCTGATGCTCCAAGTCGGGCGAGCCGTGCTGTAAAAGATGGAAGTGTTTTGTTTTCGTTGGTCAGACCATATCTTGAAAATATTGCATTTGTTGAGGAGAAACATAGCAACTGTATCGCATCGACCGGTTTCTATGTCTGCAACTCCAACGGTGTGTTGCTGCCCGAATTTATGTTTTTCCTGATGATATCGGGTTATGTAGTCAATGGTCTGAATCAGTATATGAAGGGAGATAATTCTCCGTCTATAAGCAAGGACAACATAGAAAATTGGCTCTACCCGGTACCGCCGATAGGAGAACAGCAAACCATTTGCGCCAAACTGAAAACGGTGTTCACTCTGGTCGAGAATGTGGAAAAGAGCCTCAACTGAGGCTCTTTTCTATTTGATTGAGTTCAAAAAGCATTGCACCAATTGCTTCAACAATTCTGCGTTGTTCAGATAACGGAGGAAGTGGGACAATAGCCCGCTTTAGCATATCCTGCGTAAGTTGATTGATAGCAGTGGAATTGCTGTCATCGAATACACTTCTAAAGAAACTTGAACGAAGGTAATGCACGATAAACTCAAAATACTCTGTCCTATATATCGCCATGAATGCGCCAAAGGATGCGGGTTCTCTCAAATCTGGAATTAGCGCACATTTACCTACAAGCGACCTGCTCCCATTTCGGGCACAAATCAAAATATCATTCTTCTGTGCAAATTGATTTTCTCTGACAGTGGTTTTAACACGAACCAAGCCGCTCAAGTCAACTTGGTCGTTAACAATGTTGCACGAACGCAAAACCATGATGCCACCTGGCTCTATATCAGTCGGACGATATGTGAGCCCAATGTTTGTTGTGCCGATCATAGAAAGATTGCACCACTCCCAACCATCAGGAAGCTCAAAAGGCAGCTGATCATCAAGACAATGCAGCTTTCCATCAGCCATCTTCTCATAATAAGAGATAGTCACATATTTCCCCTATAATATTGGCGCGATAATTTCGCAAAAACATTATTGGGAGGCACCTTTTATGAGGACAAACGAAACATTTGAGCAACACCTAAGAAAGAGCAATCTTTCGGAAAACACCATCCATTCCTATCTCTGGACGGTCGATTTTTATCATGCCCACTACGATGAGGTCAACAAGGAAAACCTGCTGGCCTACAAAGGGTATCTGATGGAATTCTTCAAGCCCAAGACCGTCAACTTGCGTATCCAGGCAATGAACAAGTATCTGGAATTCTTGCACAAGGATCGTCTGCGGCTCAAAGCTGTGAAGGTACAGCAGAAGAACTTTCTGGAGAATGTGATCAGCAATGCCGATTACAACTTTCTGAAAAAGCAGCTCAAGAAGGACTGTAACATGGAGTGGTACTTCGTGGTTTGGTATCTGGCTGCCACCGGCGCTCGCGTCAGCGAACTCATCCAAATCAAAATCGAGCATGTGGAGCTCGGCTACTTTGATCTGTACACCAAGGGAGGAAAACTGCGCAGGTTATACGTACCCAAAAAGTTGAGGACGGAAACTCTTGAATGGCTGGAGGAAACACACCGTTCCTCCGGCTATTTGTTTTTGAATCGCTATGGTGAGCGCATCACCACCCGCGGAATATCACAACAGCTCAAAAACTATGCAGACAAATATGGACTGGATAAAAAGGTTGTGTATCCGCACTCCTTTCGGCACCGGTACGCCAAGAATTTTCTGGAGAAGTACAATGACATTGCTCTCTTGGCGGATTTGATGGGCCATGAGAGTATTGAAACGACCCGCATCTACCTTCGTAGGACTGCCAGCGAACAGCGGGCGCTGGTGGATAAAATCGTCACATGGTAAGGGAAACAGCCGCCTTCTTTCGAAGGCGGCTGTTGATTAGGATAGGTTTTCTGTGATAAAAGCAAGTTGGGAAAAAGTCTGCTCAATTGCTATAACGATTCGTTTCTGCTCCTCAAGCGGAGGAACAAGAATTATAGCTTTCTTCCCGTCTGCTGTTCCGAGGCGCGGCATCTTCACGCCATATGAACACTTGTTGGCATATCTCAAAAATGTTGGGGACATCAAAAAGTAGCGTGCATACTGCGGAAGTATATTCCACTCAAACTCTAATGGCAAAATCTCAGAGGTGCAATATCCATCTTCATCAGCTAAGACTACCTTGTTCAGATAAGGACGAAGTTTGCTGTACAACACCTGACCTTTATGGAAACGATGCTTTGTGCTTCCTGCATTGCGTTCGCCTTGGCGTACTTTTTGTAGAACAATACCGGAATTTTTTTCGATATCTTCAAGATCCAATATCCACGCAGAATCAGCGATATCAGCGGTATCAATATTAGTACAGTTACCGTAGTCGCACAGCTCTCCAAGGCAGCATACACTCCAACCGCCGGGGAGTTCTTCGAAATCCCAGTCCTCCAGCGACTCCACCAATTCTCCAGTTTTGAGATAATAAGAGTTATCCTCACCACGGAAGATGACGGATTCCTTCTTGTCTCGCTTGATTTTGCCCTGCTTGATGAGTTCTTCTTTCTCTGCTCGGATTCGTTCTAACAGGACAGAAGCAGGCTCGTCAGTAGGGTCCTGTGGTACAAGCTGGCCTCGGATAGCAAGGTCGAGGATTTTCGCCTTTGCGCTCTCAATTATGTTTAGCAAATCTTCTTTATCTGAGGATACACTATCGACAATACTTAGCGCATCTTGCGTCTGCGCGTAAATCTGCATCTGCTCCTTATAGGGCGCTACGGGAATGAGAAGTTCTCTTAGTGTCGCAAGTCCAACCGTCTTTTGTGCCGTGCCAGTAGCCTTAGCATCACAGATAGACTTTACATATGATGACCCGAGTATGACATAGAGATAACGATTCGAAATGGTGCACGGACGAACTATTGCAATATGTCGCTGGAAACAGAATTTATCATCTGAATCTATCAAGACCGGAATCCCATAGGAGCCAGTAACCGTAAAAAGCAAATCACCATTTCGCGGCTTGCGAGTTTCGGGTAGTTGGCTGAAATATTCTTTGCTGACAAAACGCGTGTTTTCAAAAGATAACCGGCCCCCAGAAACATTTGAAATCACAAGAAAAGGAACGCCGAAAGATGTTTGCGGAGGAGGTTGGTGATCGCCGTCGCCAATCGCTTCTGCAACTGCACCAAGTCTTGACCACGCCCAGCCATCAGGCAGCTCAAATGGTATCTCATCCTCAATGCATTTCACGCTTCCGTCAGCGAACTTCTCATAATGCAAATTATCCTCACCGACAAAGATAACGGAATCGTTCTTAATATCCTTGGGCTTGAGCTTGCCCTCCTTGACCATCTGTTGCTTCTGCTGGCGAATACGTCCCAACAACACGGATGCAGGTTCGTCGTTCGGGTCTTGTGGCACTAACTTGCCTCGGATAGCGAGGTCAAGGATTTTTTGCCGTAATGCTTTCGTATCCATTATTCATCTACCTCGCCAATCAATTCTTCCAGAGCAGCCACGGCCTTGGCGATGTTGGTGGACTTTTCCTTGATCTGTTCCAGCAGTTCAGAGAGAGTATAGTCCTCGGTTCCGTTGTCAGACTTCATCCAGGTGATATCCAGACTGGTCTTGTCACGGGCCAAGATCTCCTCGTAGGTGAACTTACGCCATCTGCCGTTGGGATTGTCCGCGCTGTAGGTTTCAGTACGAGCAGACAGGTCACCATCCTTATAGCATTCAACGAACTCGTCAAAATGGCTTTCTTTCAGAGGGTTAGTTTTGCCGAAGGAGGGCATATCGGAGCGCAGATCATAGAACCAAATCTCACGGGTATTGCCTTTGTCCTCGCGGCCACGGGTAAAAAACAGCACATTGGTTTTGACGCCCTGAGCATAGAAAATGCCGGTGGGCAGGCGAAGAATGGTATGCAGGTTGCACTTCTCCATCAGGTCGCGGCGGATGCGCTCACCATCGCCGTCAGCAAACAGAACGTTGTCTGGCAGAACAACTGCCGCACGAGCGCCGCCGTGCTTATTCAAGCTACGGTAGATGTGCTGCAGGAAGTTCAACTGTTTGTTGCTGGTGGGGAAAGTAAAGTCGTCACGGGTAGCACGTTCTCCTCCTTTCTTGGTGCCGAAGGGCGGATTTGTCAAAACGACATCATAGCCTTTCATTTCCTTACCAAAGTTGGACAGTGTATCACCAAGATAGATGGGGCCGTTAATATCATGCAGCATAGCGTTCATTAGAGCCAGACGGTGAGTATCATGTACCAATTCGCAGCCAGAAAATGCCTGAGTACGTTGGAACTCCTGCTGATCCACAGGCAGTTCAAACAGGTCATCGGTGTGGTCCTTGACATAGCGGTCAGCAGCGATCATAAAGCCAAAAGTACCACAGGCTGGGTCGTTGCACCTCTCACCGGGCTGGGGGGCAATAAGTCGGGTCATGACATTGATGAGAACGCGGGGCGTAAAATACTGCCCGGCACCGGACTTTTTCTCATTTGCGTTCTTTTCCAAGAGGCCTTCATACAGATTGCCCAGCCCCTCCTCCTTGGCGGTGTACCAGTCAAACTGGTCGATGGTCTGGATGATCTTCTCCAGATTCTTTGGCTCGTCGATGTTGCTCTGGGCACCCTGATAGATTTCCCGGACGCGGCCAGTACAGCTCTCGCCCAAATGCTCCAGCAGTTCTTTGTAAAATTTCTTCAGTTCAACGCCCTGTTTGGCAAGGAGCTTGTCCCAACGATACTGTTCCGGGATAGCCCCTTCAGTGCCGGTTTCCTTGCACATCTTAAGAAACAGGATATAGGTCAGTTCCGTTACATACTGATGATATGTAATACCGTCATCCCGTAATACATTGCAGAGATTCCATAGTTTTGCTACGATTTCCTGATTGTTCACGCTACGCTTCCTCCATCGTCATAGAGATACTCATTGAGCTCCGTCATGATCTCACGAAGCTTCCCACCAAAACGGCGGTCAATAATCGTAAAGCCACCCGCATTCTTAAATGCGCCAACTTCAAAAATTTGTTCATCAAGAACGCTCTCTTCCAACAGAACCTTCTCGATCCGTTTGAGCCATTCTAACTGTGTCTTGTTGAATTCATGGTTCATTCTCAACTTTGCAAATGCGTGCTTTACTCTCTGCTCATGCCCTACAAGCGCAGAACCGAGAGCCTGTTGGCGGATAAAGGCAATAATATCGGCCACAATGTCCTGATTGGTCATCTCATTCCATGCGGAGTTCAACCGCTTCTCCGTGAAGTCATGGCGGTCAAGCTCCAGCTTTAGGCTCTTGAGGGCTTCCCTGGTGAGTTCGGAAGGTCTGGTACATACCGTGCGCAGAGCTGCGATGGCATTTATATTGTTGTTGATGAACTCCCTGAATGCTTCCAGATAGTCCTCTGGCTTCTGGCCTTCGCCGTAACCGCGGGTGTGGTCAATCAGCTCGTCCTCATGATTATCAATGACAACCGGGCGCTTGCGGTGGGTCCTGTCCTTGTCCAGCACGGAGAACGCCTCACGATGTCCCAGCAGTTCAGCGGTGGCCTCCTTGATTGTGCTGCTGTTAAGGTGTTCTGCAAAGACGCCCAAATCCTTGCCACCGGTAAGGTAGGCAAACTGCTCCAGTGCCTTTTTACTTACATTGCGGCGCTTGCGCTGCAGCTTGGCAACGATCAGGTCGATCTGATAGGCAAGCTGCTCATCGGTGGCTGCTACCTCCAGCCCCTTCATCAAATCTTCAAAGCTGGTGGAAGGATTGGTGACAACCGGCTTCATGTTGCTGACATCCTGCAAGGATTCGTACACACCCACGGGGTCATAAATCTCGAAATGCGTCTTACCGATGGAGGGGCACAGTCTGGTGGCACGGCCTAACATCTGCTCAAAAAGGATGCGGGATTTGATGCGACGCATAAATACCAAGGTGGTGATCTCCGGCACATCAATACCAGTGGTCAGAAGGTCAACCGTAACCACGATTTTAGGCAAAGACTCGTTCTTGAAACGCTTGATTGCTTCGGAGATTTTCTTCTTGTTGCCGCCTGCCACGCTTCCGGTGATCTTCATGACGGTATCGTTGTCAACGCCGCCCTCTGCGTAGATTTCCTTCAAAATCTTTACGATGAGGTCAGCATGGTTGTCATCAACAGCATAAATAAGGGTCTTGCCCTGACCATCCGGATTGAAGTCCCAGGCGATTTCTTCGAGGACGGTCCGGTTGAAGTTCTCCGTAATAACTTGGCGATTGAAGGTGTCAATTTCAAACTTCATATCATCTTCCAGCTCAGCGCTATTGAGAACTTCGCCGGTAACCGGGTCGTAAATAGCAAGCTGTTCGCCCTTCTGATAGTTGATACCCTCAACACGCAGTTTTGTGCGGATATTGTGTGGCGCATCATGATCTACCAGATAACCGTCAATCACGGCTTCACGGTAGGAATAGTTGAAGACAGGCTTGCCAAAGATTTCGGTTGTGTGGAGTGCCGGGGTCGCGGTCAAGGCAATCTTCACTGCATCGAAATATTCGATGACGGTGCGGTATTTGCTGATATAGTCATCCTGGTTACGGTAGAGCATTTCCGTCTCGCTCATTTCTTTGTCCAGAATGTAGCCTCTGTGCGCTTCGTCCACCACGATCAAATCATAGTCAGTAACGGAGGGCATAGTATCGTTTTCGGGATAGAGAATCCGTTTGACCAAGCTCTGTACTGTAGCGATATGTATCTTGGTTTCCTTATCGATTTCCTTTTCATCCAGACCCTTGATGTTATATATGGAATCTAAGGTCATCAATTCTTCGATTTTGACTTCCTTGAAAACATCCTCGGCCTGTTCGCCAAGCGCAGTGCGGTCCACGAGGAACAGGACACGCTTAAAACGGTCACTCTTGATAAAGCGGTAGATCATACCAAGGATAGTACGGGTCTTGCCGGTACCAGTTGCCATGGAAAGCAAAACAGTCTGTTTGCCGTCAATGACAGCCTGCTCCGCTGCTTCGATAGCGCTGATCTGATATTTGCGTAGGTTCAATCCATCCGGATCGCGCAGTAAATCAAAGGGAGTGTTCTGGAGCGCGGCATTGGCGGCGGCAATATCCTTTTCGAGTTGCTCCATCAGACCTTGGGGACTGATCCAGCCTTGCAGAGCCTTGGGGGCATTTGCTCCACTACGCAAATCCAGACACCAGATACCGGATTTGGTTTCGATTTGCTTCAGATATTTACGGCCATTGGTAGCAAAAACAAAGGGGACTTTATATGCACCCCACTGGCCGATAACGTAGTCCTTATGTTCAGCTTTAATACCCTTGGCATATTCCTTGCACTGGTGGTCAATTACAGACGGAATGTCAATAGCGGCTTTCTTTGCTTCCACGATGCCCACGAGCTTCAGTCCCACAAACAGAGCATAATCTGCATAACCGTTCTTGCCGACAGTAGAATCAGTGGGCCACTCAGCAATGGCAAGATTTCTCCCTTTCTGCGGACGGGTTCCCCTGGAGTAACGCAGATTATTGGTGTCGGCTTCCCAGTCGAATTTACGGAACTGCTCGTCAATCAGATAGCGGGTTTCAGCCTCGGAAAGATCCATGCTCTCGGATGCGGTTTCACCCTTTTCCGCACGTTCCTTGGATGTCTTGGACGATGCTGCGGTGGATACCGCATCGACCTGCTTGGAGAGTGCAACAATCTTTTCCTCCTGCTCTTTAATGATGGACTCATAGTCCGGCTGCACCACATTTTCAGGCATGACAAACGCAGGGGCAATATATCCCCAGTCGCCATATACTTCCATGAACCAAACCGCAAGGTTATAGGTCATAGAGAGCAGCGTTTTTGCATCCTCCACAGAGTCTGCACCCGCATGGACCGCATCGTTTCGCGTTTTGCGAAGTGCATACAGGATGTCGTCGATTTTCTTGGGAATCAGGCCTTCGCGCTTCAGCAGGCGAATCCGGTTGGCGTGGGTGTTGTCGATGGTCGGTTCCTTGATATGCTCAAAAGCAAAAATCTCAAGAATCAGCCGCTCACCAAACATACCCAACTTATACAGGCAGGCATTGGCATCGGAGTAGACATAGCTCTCCGCTGCCGCACCGATCTGTGCCAGCGCAGGCCAGTATCTGTTGAGAAATTCAAAGTTGGATTTCATGTGTGTCCTCCTAACTTTAGTAGTGCTTTTGATAAGTTGCTATTATCAGAAGTTGGCGGGCAAAATCAATCAAGATCCTCCGCAAAAAAGTCGCTGTCAATTCTTTTAATTTCGTATGTAGCTTCCGTGGACACCCCTAAATCATATTCAATCATCAATTTTGCCAGCGTGGTGCCATCAACAAGCACGACCTTTGTGGTGTGTTGCTTCTCTGCATATTGGCGTGCTTCTTTCGTGAACTGGGCCGTCGTAATGAACAATCCTTTGGAAGCACCTTGTCCAGCCAGCGCACCAACGAATTTCTGAATCTCTGGTCTGCCAACGGTTTTGTCACAATCCCAACGCTTCGCCTGAATATAAATCAAGCTGAAGCCAAGTTTGTCTTCACGGATGATACCATCAATGCCTTCATCACCGGTTTGCCCGATGACCGTGCCGGCATCATCCACCGAGCCACCATATCCCATTTGCGTCAACAGCTTGACGACCAGATGTTCAAAGAAAGCGGGAGGCTGCTTCATTATTTCACTCAAGAGATCATCTGCCAGGGTAGTGTTGATCTGCTGAAAGGCTTCATCCAAAATATCCTGTGGTGTTTTACTGGATACTTTTGCTGCGGGTGTCGAAGTGGTGCTTTCTTCATTATTGTTCGGAGAAATAAACTTTCGAAATGACTCAAAGCGCTGAAGATAAAGGTTATCGATTTGAGGAGGATTTTCATTGAGGACTTGTCTGCCTGCTGGCGTAATCACATAAATACCTCGTGACGGGCTTTGCACAAGGCCTGCCTTTTTTAGATATGTCCTTGTCCAGCCAATACGGTTATCAAAAAGCTGCTGCTTCCCGCTTGGCAGCATCTCAGCCCGTTCCTTTTCGGAAACCGAGAAAACCCCTGCAACCGCATCTTTTACCTCTTTTGATTTGTGCAGTTGGCCATCTGCCAAGCAATCAAGGAAGGCACGGTACATCTCATCATATTTGGGAATTGGCATCTGACACTCTCCTTACGCTTTCAGCTTATAAGTTCTGTTTCGATTTCCGCCTTCGGCTACAACAATTTCCTCCGCAGTCAGTTCAGAGAGGAGTTTCTTGGCTCGTGTACTTTTGACTCCAAGGAGCTCTGCAATATCGGCACTTCTGGCCGAAATATGATCAGTAAGGTATGCAACGATTTCTTCTTTCTGCCGCGCAGATTTTATCGTCGCTTTTTTATCGTCACTTTTTATCGCCGTTTTTTTATCGTCACTCTTGGAGAATAAGAGCGTTAATGTTGTCCGCTCCGGCTCGAGTTGCTCTGTAATATCCGGAGTTGTCCAATTTTGCTCGCGCCAGACGCGGAAGATATTCGGAATGCCGCTACCAGCACGCTCACCAATATCAATCAGGTTGAACATCTTCAGCATCGCTCCGTTCCGCGGATCAGAAACACCGCCGCTCTTTGCGGCATCAATTTCGATGCGGAAGCTACCCGGATTAGACATCGTAATGCTATTACGCTTTTTGACGATGACCAACCCCTGTCTGCCGTAGTAATCGGCATTCACCAAACAGTTGGCCAGCGCTTCACGCAGTGCCTGATGCACTGGGGTATCATCTATACGGGTACCACCGTCCATTTTGAAGGGCACCTTAATATCCTGAATCAGCTTGTTGTAGACCCGGAAATAGAAGTCATACACATTGCCGCTCCAGTCGCCGGAAGAAGATATGATACGGTCAGTCCAACGGGTATCAGCGTCATACTGTTCCTGATAGTCCAGAAAGTAAGCGTTAAATTCTCGCACAATATCGTATTCGTTGCCGAACATGAGAAGTCCTGCGGAGGTGGGATGCTTTTTCCCATCAGAGCCGATACCCACAGCACCCATCTTCAGGAGGAAATCTTCATCCTCCAAGGCTTCCCACACATGGCCGGGGCGGGAGAGGCGCATCCTCTGGCGATAGCTGCGGACGCTCTCCTGACTGAACACTGTCAAGTCCATCTCGTTCAGAACCAGCATATCCTGCGTCTTTACCGATGCATCGCGCACCATGGCCTGATATTCTTCCTTGGTGCAGCGGTAGTCACCCTCTCCGTTGCGGCGATAGGTACAGAGCGGGTTACCATCTACATAAACCGGCTTATAAGAGCGCTCTGCACGGGGAACATTGATGATCACAATGTGGTCGCCATCCACCTCCTGCACAAATACATCCTTGGAGGACAGGACATTCACGCTGGTCTTATTGGGGTTATTGACGATATCCCAGAACTCCTTAATGAGTCTGTCAGGGTCGGGCAGATCTACCGTGTGCAGGGATTTATCCGCCCATTCTTCCACTCCCAGCAGGATAATACCGCCGTGGGTATTGGCAAAGGCGGAATAGGTTTCCCAAATGCTCCTGGGTAGCCCGCCAAGGGCTTTCTTAGCCTCAATACGGTTGTTCTCCCGATATTGCTCGATTTTGGAAAAGTCAATCATGCTGCTCCTCCTTCACCAATTCGATGATGTCGCAGAAGTCGCAATCCAGCACAGTGCAGATCTTCGTCAGGATCTCTGTGCTGACATGCTGGTTCTTGCCCAGCTTGGCAAGGGCGGTCGTAGACATGCCGGTAGCCAGACGCAGATCCTTCTTTTTCATGTTTTTATCGATCAGGAGCTTCCACAATTTATTATAGCAAACAGTCATTTTTCACCTCTGATTCTTCATATGCTCGAACAATTGATGCGGCCAAAAGTTTCGGCGTAAGCCATGAAGTTAATCCTTACATATCCATTGAACACGCTCGGAAAAGTACGTCGGATAGGCCGATAGGATATCCAAGATGTCATCTTTATGCGACTTTATAACACCTACGATGCTGTTAGCCTCGATTGAATCATGGCCTATTTCGTCTGCCAGAAGATTTGCAAGGAATCGGTCATTAAAGATTTTCTCGCATACCGAAACTGCGGTTTCTGTTTTGACTCCGTATTTCAATCTTCTTTGTAGAAGGAGCAAATTGGGCAATGGATTAACTAAGTCCTCGTCATTGATTTCGATGATATCCATGACGTTCCCCACAAAGAAACTTAATTCGTAAGAAATGAACTTGCTGCAGATATCTTCAAGATCCGCTATCGGCAAGGATGTACGCTCATGCATTTCAACAAATGAACAGCCTTCAAGCCACATTTGGCAAATATCCGCAAAGCAGTCTATTTCTTTCTTGAGCGTATGGGTTTCCTGGAAAAAAGATATTAGCATCTTAACCAGTTGTTCATCTGTATAATTCTGCTGGGTAAGGTGGTTTTCGGCTATCCACTTTTCAATTTGTAACGAAAGCTTAATGCCGACCATAGTTCTGGCGTAGTTCTTAATCTGTGATTGCTCAAGTTCACTTATCTTCGATGTGATGACATCAAAGATTCTTTCTAACAAGGCTTTTTCATTATCATTTGCCATGAAGTATGCCAGAGTTCCTTTGCAAATATCAGCCGCTACCGCCTGCTTATCAGCATCCTCACCGATTGAAAATACAAAACACAGGTGGTTTTCGATGGCCTCCACAATGCTTTTTCGTGCCATCATTGATTCCACAATGCTGTTGGCACTTTTTTGTGGATGTGCCTTGTGAAGAGCTGCAGTAAGTTTGCTGACACACTGTCCGAAACAATCTGTTTCAGCATAGTGGTCAATAATGTATTGAGCAACTTTGACACCGATAACTCTGGTTTCATAGTCAATTCGGATGTCCTGAACAAGCGACAGGATTGAACTTCCACAAGGCTCCGCAGCGCTACTGTCAAACATCTTAATACAATCTTTCCATTTGTAATTGCCGCCATTTCTTCGGTTGTTCTTATTATCGAACAGCTGAGGGTCTGTAACGATAACACTTCCCTCGGTATACATTCCAGATCGCGCAGTTCGTCCCATCAAATTCTGAAAACTACGAATTTGCATACTGTTTCGTGCGACCATAAAACTGGTCATAAACAGATACTTTATTGGAATGTTTACTCCTTGTGCAAGAGTAGATGTACAGACAACCAGACGCACAGCTTTGTTTCTAAAGGCATACTCTACAGCAAGACGCAGTCCATTAGGCAAGTTAGAATAATGCGGGAGAACTCCTAAATGGCAGGCAATCGTATATGGATGCTGTTCCCCATAATAGTCGGACATCAACTGTGCCAGTCGACTCATTTCTTTGCCATCGCTGTTTCCTTTAATCTCAGCGAGGAGGCATCCCCGATCCCTTAATTCAATAATTCTGTTGATTGCAGTCAGCACGGTACTGGTTCGATTAGCAAAAATGGCAGCTCCACCATTTTTGCATAGCTTATTTGCGTAATATATCGCAATGTCTTTGGCATCTGTTAACTCTGGGAAATAGCGCTGCTTTTTCTCGCGGGGACGCTTTTGTAATGCAATAACCTCTATACTGCGGGGAACGTAAAAATCTTCCTGCGCTGAATCATCAGAATAATAGTGGATATCTTTTGTTTGCGAGGCAAACCCGATTGTTTTGGGTGTCGCTTTAATTTTGGAATCTGACGCTAAAACACCAGCTTCACCCAAGAGCCATTTTTGAATCTGCTCGGCATTAGAAAGTACCGCAGAAAGAAGAATGATTTGCTCTTTCCCTGATATGTGGCTCCGGATTTCAGAAATCAACAATTCGTAAATAGCCCCTCGACTTCCGTCATCAAACATGTGGCCTTCATCAAATATATACAAACCAATTTCATCCAGGAAATCAGCTTGATGATGAATAATATAACTGAGCTTCTCAGGGGTACAGATCAGTATTTTTGACTTGAAGGACAAGAACAACTCAAGGGAAAAGTCTTCCTCGAGAACATCAGAAAACTGGTTGACTAAAACCTCATCCCCGAATGCCGAAATCATATCATTTGCTATTTCGTTGCACAGAGCACGGAGCGGAGCAACTATTATTGCTGTGGTTGCTCTGCCTGAGGCAAAAGACGAGCGAATCACCAGCTCAATACTTTTAGTTTTTCCTACTCCAGTTGGCAACTGTACTATCGCGCTCTGACCCCTTAAAACTCCCTTTTCGCCAATAAGCTGTTGCGCAGGCCACAGCATTCTTGGCACCTTGGGGCTTTTAAGGTAATCTGACCATAGGGACTGATCTAACTCAGAATACCTGGGCAGAAGGATCCACGATGACTTGGACAAGGCCACCATAACAATGGCACACAATATATCGACATAGTATATTTCCATCGGAGCGTCATTTTCATAAATCGCTTTTCTATACTCCGATAATAGGCTCCGTATTTCCTCTACCCCTTCTCCTGTGTTGTAATAGACCAGCAATAAATGGCAGACTTTTTCTCCATTAGGAGTATCTACACTTATATGAAAGTCTCGATTCAGCAGAAGATACCCGAGTAAGTTACCCGTGATTTTTTGAGGCTCGTTGATTTCCAGATTTATCCGTACAAAAAAATCAGAACATAAAACTTTTGCACTTCCAAAATCATCAGAGAGAAAATAAGCCGCAGCTCCAGACAGTAAAAAATCAGCATCATATTCCTCACGATCATTGGCCCCTACAGCCGCATCAAAGTATTGTGAAGCAGCCACCAAATGCGGTGAAAATTCTTCCATGTCAGCTACGTTGTTTTCGATGACACTTTCGGCATATCGAGAAAGTATGTAAACAACAGGATAGGATAGTTCATTCGAATTTAATGGAAACTTAGGATAATCCTTTTGCGGAATGTCATACTCTACAAGTTTTGCTTTGGCTTTTTGGTATTTGAGCATATAATTTGAAGTATTTGAGAAAATCATTTAGTACACCTTTCGAATACTTGATGTGTCAGGGACATCAAATCTGCTCCGTGGACATAAAAAACGGACTGATCTGTTTTCAGTTCCAAATCTGCTCCCATAATACCGACAATGACTTTCTTTTCGACAGCTGGCAAGCTTGAAATGGCAGCCCCTACAAAGGATGTTCTATAAGGGTATTCGGTTTTTTGTTGAAACCTTGCTACATCCGCTGCTTCTGTTGACTTTCCCATAAAGCGGAGCTTTTTTCGGTAGTAATTCAAAGTATGAGAAACTCTATCCTCGTCTTTTTTTGAATCGGTAACTGCATCTTTAATTACTTTACCGGCCTCATTTGAAGAAAGAAGCGCTTTTACCTCTATTGCCACAAGCTCATCGTTTTTATGCGGGGCTTTTCCCTCAGCGAAGAACCTGTATGCAATTATATCTGTGCCATGCTCAGATTCATTTTTACCGGAACGGTTGTGCTGCTTACACCGTGGAACTTCATAGTTCAGGATGAATTCAAATAAATCCGCAAACAGAATTTCGCTAATATCATTTGACCGTGCCGTCGGTCCAAATGGTTCTCCTTTTTGCGGGATAATATATTGGCGCAAGTATTCCTCTACCGTCAACTTGTTCAACGCGGCATCTTCTTCCAATTCCCCATCTGGAACATACTGCTTTCTAATGTGAAGTGCCCAGTCATCGAGGATAGCGTCATCTCTGACATAGGATAGCCTGTAACAGTTCAATGGCTGCTGGTCTTCAAAAACCACTCCGTCCTCTCGAACAATCCAATTTACATATTGAGGTCTATCCATACTAAGCATCCTCTCGTTATTTTCCTGGCATACGATGGCACTCGTCTAAATACTTATGTGCAAACGATATTAACGTAAGTATATCAAGTACCTTCGTTTCATCAGTCTTCCAATTAACTTTGGGTGTGTGCGCTGCTGGATTTCTAACCAAGTGGAAGATTGCCTCAAGCAGTTCCTTCAAGCCTGTAAATTCGCTGCGCTCGCTATCGGTCTTCATTGCGTTAAAGAAGATATAGGGATCGTTCTTGGAAAACACAGTTTGAAAAAGTGTTCCACCATCTGTAGTCAAGCCGGAAATCTGCCGGACACGTTCAGCCAATCCTTTTGACGCTTCAAACACAGCATCATAATAGTCTGCTCTCAAATAGTCTTCAACACAGTACTTCTGTACCTCAGAATGTATGGCACGGTCATATAGAGCTTTTTTCAAGTGGTTGACTCGCTGGTCAACTTCAGAAAGTGTTTCAGCTTGCGAAACCGCTACCAATCGCCCACTTTGGTCAATCGATAACCCGGCAAAGAGAAGGACTTTGTTTGTTTCCTCGAATAAGTACCTGTATTTTTGCCTGCTATCAGCACTCGTGTATGCGGCAGGATTCAGCACTGCCTGCAAAAACGAAAAGACCTTACTAAACGATTGGCTCTTGTTTATCTCCGCTACCAGACAATTGTAAAGCCAGTCTCTTTTGTTTAAGCCTATGGTATATCCCAACTGATTACGGGAGGAGCCGTCATCAACAGAACAAATTCTGCATTGACCCAAAAGTGTTGTTAATTCGCTTTTAGTCAATCCTTCAGACGTATGAGCCACGATACCGCAGAGGGATTTCAATTGCTGCTGATCTAATTTCTGAATAATTTGACTCATATGGACACCTCATACACTGAGTTTACTCTAACACAAGATAATCTTAGCACAGGAAGATTAGTTTGTCTATTGAAAATCCATTATTTAGATTTGCAATGTCCTTTCCAGACGAGAGATTTTGAATTATAAACTGGCAAAGGGTAACCGCAGGAATGCTTTTTTGCTCCCCTGCGGTTATTTCATTGTTGGTACAAAATAAGCATAGCACCCGAAGCGCAAATGAAGCCTCGGAGGCTATGCTTATTTTTGTTATAATGGGAGGGCAATGGATGGACGGTTTCTTTGGTGAGCCAAGCGCTCGGGCTGTAAACAGTCCTCCGTCCTCTTGTTATAAAGATTCGATTGAGCAGGTTGCTCCGGCTATGCCGCGTGCGCGTCACGAACCAATTTGAATCGTAATAAGCCGGTGCGGAAGCATTGCAATATTTTATCAGGAAAGA
>NZ_JACOQI010000015.1 GCF_014297285.1 Dysosmobacter segnis | reverse complement strand
TACCGCGCACTGGGCACCGCGCCCACCACGGTGAACGGCTTCACCGACGTGACGGCCGATGCTTTCTATGCTGACGCAGTGGCCTGGGCCGTGGAGAGCGGCGTGACCAACGGTACGTCTGCTTCCACCTTCAGCCCCAACAACGGCTGTACCCGCGCCCAGATCGTGACCTTCCTGTTCCGTGCCTATCAGGGCAAGTAAGGGTAGCGACTGACGGGTAACCAAAAGTGAATCAGAACGGCGGCTCGGAATCAACGATTCCCTGCCGCCGTTCTTTGGTAAGCTGTGTAAGTGCTCAGTAACCACCCGGTAACGTAAGCGTCAATTCCAGCGGCGTCTGTACAGGCGAGGGTAAAGTGACAACTGCACCTATCCACGAAAAAACAGGCGTCAAAACTTACACCTGTGGGATTTGCAAGGCCACAAAGACGGAGAGCATTCCCAAATTGGTAAGCAGCGGCAGAGGCAGTAGTGATGGCGGTAGCAATAATACCCCTGGCGGTTAGTTACACCCGACGCCTATACCGTCAAAGCTGAGGGCGGCTGGACACACATAGGACAATAACGTGCTGCGGTACATCAAAATAAACAGGGGCTGTCCCAGAACAAATATTCTAGACAGCCCCTGACGCTATTTACTGTAGTAAAAGGGTCTGCTAACGGCAGTAAATCCTTCCTTGCCGGTAACCACCACATTGTTCGTGCCGCTGGCGCAGTGGATGACCATGATATTGCCGCTGCTGTCAAAGCCGCAGACAATACCGACATGGCTGTCACCCGGATAAAAGACAAGGTCTCCCGGCTGGGCGTCACTCCAAGCAATAGGCGTACAGTAGCTGTGCTGCGCAGTGGCCCCGCCGCCATGCCCAATGACGTATTGTCCGCCGCTCTGGTTGTAGAATACCCAATCCACCATTCCCGAACAATCCAGTCCGAAGGGCCGCACGGTGCCGGTGGTGGAACTGCCCTCGGCTGTAACTTTCATCGGCATTCCCCAACGGCTGTCCCAGCCTATAATCAATGACTTTCCTCCCCAGAAATAATGGACTTTGCCCAAGAGTTGATACGCCGTCAGCACAACTTGCCTGCGTTCCGCACTAAGGTCGGCGGGGAGATTCTCCATAATTTTCACCACATTCTCCGGGCTGAGTTCGATATTCTGATAACTTCCCGTCAAAGCCATGAACAGTTCCTGATATTTCGGCTGCATGAGTTCTTCTAACAATCTGCGCTTTTCCGTGTTGAATTGGTACTCATCCGCCATTTGCAGATGCGTTTTTATTGTGACGGTGATATGCAAAATGACCGTATCCGCTTCATCTTTGCCGCCTGGTACTATTTCCGTCCAATAAGTGATGGCGTTCATGTCCCAGAAGATTTCACGAAGGATCTCCATTTTTTCTTCGGTCAGCGTAGCGACCTCATCCGGCGAAGCGTTGTCCGTGGTGGTCCGCACAGCATAAACAGCCAGCACATCCCGCCAGTTGGAGATCATGGCGGCGTTGCCGGCGTTGGCCATATCCAGTTCGTCATGCGGGTTCTCTGCCTTGATCTGTTCAATCCGGGCGGCGAACTCGCCGTTCAATACGCTGACAGCTTCCGGCATGGTGTAGCCGGTGCCGCTGTCCTCTCCGGAGAAAAAGATCCCAAAAGGCGACACGATCAGAAGTCCAATCAGACAAATCACCAGCACCATGGCGACAACTGTGCTCCCACCAGCCGCTATTGCCGCAAGTAAGCTCTGGGCAGCGGCAATGATGGAGCGCAGCGCGCGGCCCGCCGCCTGCGCGGTTTTTTGCACCGCGGTTTCTGCCGCTTTTGTCATCTGCTGCCGCTTGGCCATCTGCATGGCCGCTTCTCTGGCAGCGTGTGTTCCGGCCGCAGTCGCATGGACGGTGGATGAGTGTACGGCCTGTTCGGCGGATAGACCAGTAGCTTTGCCCCCCTCACGGACCTTCGGTACGATCCCCGCGGCGTGATTCGGTGCTTTCGGCTCGGGGAGCCGATGCTTCTTCGGCGGCTGAATGCCGCCGTGCTCTTTGATTCTGCCTCTGCTGGTTGGCTCGAAACCTTCCGAACACAGCGAATCACCATGCAGATCATCCTGGTGCCGGAACCGCCGCTCTGCCCGCCTGCGCTGCGCCTGCTGGCGGGACGCTTTGCGACCCTGCTCTTGAATGAACGCCTGCTGACCCTGCCGCTGCGGCTCCGGTGCTGCCGTCATGACCGTTTTCCGCTGTGTACTGATATAGGCATTCTTCGTCTTGACTGCCTGCTTCATAGCCGCCTGCCGTGCCTGTTCCCGCACTGGCGGTGAGGGCGCTCTTGCCCTCGCCGCGTCAGTCTCTCTGGTGCGGATGACAGGCGGCACGTCGCTGTTGGAGCTGGGGACAGAGGCGTCACCCTGGGGTGACGCGCTCTGCTCCGTATTTTTCTTCTTGCGCTGCTTCAGCAGTTCCTTTTCGGCGCGGTGCAGGCCACTGGCGGCGGTGTCCTCAATGGCGTCGCCGCCATATTCATCCCGCCGCCCCTGCTGGGCGGTATCCCGGAGCTGAGTCCGCAGACGCTCCGAGCCGTCATCCAGCCCCTTGCGCAAAAGTTCCTTTGGCGCGGATACAGCTTTCTCTTTGACACGCTCACCCAGCGTGGGTTTTTCTTTAATTTTCTCCATGGGCTATCACGCAGCCAAGTCCGAGGGTTTTGTGGTCATTAAGCGGTAGAGCTTGTTCTTGGGGAAATGATCCACAAAAGGCACGATAGCGCTTCCGCACTTGATAAGCCCCCGGCCGGAGTCCACGTTGGTGATGTAGGAGAGCTGGTTGTCTGAGATATTCAGCAGGTGCGCCAGTTCTTCCCGATCCGTGGCCGCCTGATTCAGCATGATGAGAAATTCAGAGTTCGCCAGCATGGTGCGGGCCGTGTGCGACTGGAGCAGGTCTTCGATATTCTGGCTGATCCCCGTTCCGCAAGCCTGATACTTTCTCATACGCTTCCACAGGGTGAACAGGAAATTGGCGCTGTATTCATGCTGGAACAGCAGATAGATCTCGTCGATATAGATCCAGGTATTCCGCTTCAGCCCGCGGTTTCGGATGATGCGGTTGAAGATGCTGTCCAACACCACCAGCATTCCCACCGGCAAGAGCTGCTTGCCAAGATCCCGGATATCATAGCAAAGGATACGGGCATTGGTATCCACATTAGTGGGTTTGGCAAAGGTGTTCAAACTACCCTCCGTAAACAATTCGATTGCCAGTGCCACGTCCGCAGCTTCCTTTTCCGGCTGGCGGAGCAGCTCCGCATGAAAGTCCTGCAGGGTCGGGGCCTGCCCCTGATATCCGCCGCGGATGTAGTCCCGATAGATCTGGGCGGTGCAGCGGTCAATGATGGACTTTTCCTTGGCAGACAACTTCCCGGCGCCGATAAGCTGCTCACAAAGAGACAGCAAAAACTCAGATTTCAGCACCACAGGATTCTCGCCGTCACCGTAGCCCTGCTCCATATCCATGGCGTTGATATGGTTGGGTGATGTGGCGGAGATATTGATGACCTGACCGCCCAGCCCTTCCACCAGCGGACGGTACTCGGATTCAGGGTCGATGATGATAATATCATCGTCGGTAGACAATGCCAGTGACACCATCTCCTTCTTGGCGCTGAAGGATTTTCCGGAACCGGAAACACCCAGAATGAAGGCGTTGCCATTCAACAGCCGTTTGCGATCCGCTACGATAAGATTTTTGCTGATGGCGTTCTGCCCGTAGTACACGCCGCCCCGGTCCCAGATCTCCTGTGCCTTGAAGGGCATGAGCACAGCCAACGCCTCGGTGGTGAGCGTGCGGAGGGCGTCGATGCGGCGCAGGCCCAGCGGCAGCGCCGTCACAAGGCCGTCTGCCTGCTGCCAGTTCAGGGTCGTGAGCTGACAGAGGTGCTTGCGGGCAATGGACTGCAGCGTTTCCGTGTCACTGTCCAGTTCCTCCTTGCTGTCCGCCAGATGCACCAGCGTCACCACTGCGAACATCATGCGTTGATCACGGGTGGTGAGATCGTCCAGCATCTCACGGGTCTCCTTGCGCTGCTGTTCCAGATCGTAGGGGACAACGGCAGAAAAGTTATTGTTGGCGTTCTGTCGGCGCTGCCAGTTGGTCACATTGGTCTCCACACCCAGCAGGCGGTTCTGCATCTCTCGCACCGCCTCGTCGGTAGGGACAGGGATGATGTCAATGGACAGCATGAGACTGCGGTTCAGGCTGGTGAGCTCATTGATCATAGCGTCCTTGATATAGCTGGCATACTCCTTCAGGAACAGTACCCGGCCATACTTACCGCCCATGACAAAGTGGTCTTTCTTAAACTCCATGCTGTCCGGACAGACGGCGTCCTTGAAGGAACAGCCACGCTTC
The DNA here is from genome assembly GCF_014297285.1 of Dysosmobacter segnis. GTDB lineage: Bacteria > Bacillota > Clostridia > Oscillospirales > Oscillospiraceae > Oscillibacter > Oscillibacter segnis. The sequence continues at coordinate 79,093 of NZ_JACOQI010000015.1, read as the reverse complement.
ATGCAGTCTGTTAGATCCAATCGGAACTGCGTTTCTTCACCCACGCGGTAGAAATCATGAAGGATGCGGAGGCGTTCCACGGCGTCCAGTTCCTCACAGCGGGAGTCCATGTGATTGAGTCGGGAAGTCACATCATTGACTGTGCGGTCAAAAAAAGTGCGGGCTTCCTCGATATTTTTCTTATGTGCCGACAGGGTGATATAGCGTTCCTGCACCACGCTGTTGGAGGAATCGGTAACCTTATCCAACAGCATGGCATTATACTCCGCCCGTCCGCCGTCCAGAAAATCTCCGCGAGCGGGAATGAGGATTTCCTGTTCAAAGTTGCGGCGGTTCAGGCGCTTATTGTTGATGGTGATTTTTGTAGTAGAGCCGGTATCCAGCGCGTTCAGCAATTCGGAATAGCTGAGAAACATAGCTGTCTTATCCTCTTTGGATGCAATGGCGTAGTTGATATCGCTGAATCGCAGTGTCTTGGAATACTTGCTGTCAAACTGAAAGACCCCATCCGGCCAGAGTCGCCGGATGGGGATGGTATCCTGTACAGATCTCGGTACCTTGAATTGTTCTTTGTCCTGTTTTAACGTAGTCTGCAGGGTTTTAATCAAGATTCAACGCCTCCTTCACAGATGAGTGTGCCATCAGTTTTGCGTACATATTTTCCGATTTGAACACAAGCCGTTTTGGGGTGAGAAATTCCGAGCGAAAAAAAGCCAATAAAAATTGTTCCAGAGTCATGCCGTTGTACTGGAAAAAACCGCCCAGAGCAAATGGGAACGCGGCCAGAATGCAGACCCAGCCAATCTCGCCATTCCCCAGCACGGGGCGCAGCCCAAAATAAACACCTACCGCCACGGCTACCGCCAGCAGGGCAAACAAAAACTGCCGCAGTGACAGTCCAAAAAACAGACTTTCCTGATAGTTGCGCACTTCCTTGTTGATGCGTACCTCCAATATATCAACTCCTTTTTGAGAATTGGCATACAGCCTCTTGTATGATCGGCACGGCTATGGTAACATAGCGCCGTATCCAAAACTGAGAGGAGGCTCTTTGCATGCCGGTCATTCTTTTGAGCATAGCAATGCTCATCATCTCTATCATTTTCAAGTTGGCCGCCGTATTTCGCTTGACGATTCCGCTGCTGTATGTGATCGCTATGAATACATTTTGGCATAGTTGGTATCAGGCACACCAAAGCCTGGGTGATATTATTTTCTTTGTCCTCCTTGGTCTGGTAGTCCTGTCTTGGATCATTTCTCTGGTTCGGAAGATACAAAGCATCTTCCAGAAGCGCCAAGAAGAAAAAGACCTAGAGAGTATTGTTCGCTATCGTATCCGTGAGCAGCAAAGAAACGGTGTGCAGCCGGATGAGTATGGCGGCTATGCCATGGACCTGAGCGACATTGAATTGTCTGACGATGAGGATTAACCCAGGCCTATCAGTTCCCGGATGATCCGGTCACTCATCTTGATGGCCCCCACCAGCACCAGCATATTGAAAATCAGTTCACCTACATAGTTCCACACAATGGTGGCTGCCGCCAGCGTATCGTCCGCAATGGCAGGCGGCGAGGACGCGAACGCCGAAAAAATCACACAAGCCAATACGATGACACAGCCCTCCAGACAGATGGCGGCATAGCTTTTCAAAAAGGCTACGCCAATGCTGCTGGAGGGCTGGCCCGCAAAGCTGGCCAGCGGTACAGGGGCGATGGCCGTTGCGATATAGAGCTTGAAAAAACGGCTATACACCGTCAGGATCATCACGAGGGACAAAACCCAGATAAAAAGGGAGCCCAGCAGCGTCACCGCCCATAAGGGGATAGAATCGAAAAAGCCCACATCCTCGATGATGCTCGCCATCTCATCCGGCAGTGCCGTAGCCGACATGGCCGTCAGGCCGGACGAGTCGATGATCGTTGTCACCATGCCCTGAGCTACCCGGAAGGCCCCTGTCATCAGTTCCATGCCCCAGGTCACCGCCGCCTGCGCCAGCACAAAGCGGATGAAGCACTTGAACGCCAGTTCCGGCTTCTTCATCTCCGCAAAGCTGCCGCAGGTTTTTACAATGCCCATAACAAAGAACAGCACCAACAGCGCATATCCTACCGCTTTCAATCCGTCGTTGATACCGACGATGACATTCCAGATACCGCCGCCCTTGAAATTCTCCGGCGATGTGGCGATGAGCTGCCAGATTTCCTCCAGCCTGCCATTCCACATCTCCAGCGCGGAGTTTAAGTTATCTATGATCCAATTTCCACTTCCGATCGTTTTCGCCTTCTTTCTTTGCTCAAAATTCGTATTGATATTTGCTCATTATTTTGCTATACTATGGTTGAAAACAAGGAGGTGCAAGGTATGCCAAGTATTCGTCCTATTTCCGATCTTCGCAGCAATGCCAATGAGATCTCGGACTTCTGCCGCCAGACTCGTGAGCCCGTTTATATCACCCGCAACGGCACCGGCGACATGGTAGTGATCAGTATGGAGGAGTATGAGCGCCAGCAGGCACTCATTGATCTCTATGGAAAGCTGGCCGTGGCGGAACAGGAGATCGCCTCCGGTGCGGAAGGCGAGGATTTCTTGACGCTGGCGAAGAGCCTGCGGGAGCGTGTTCATGGAAACGTATAAAATCAAGATATTTCCCACCGCCAAGCAGGACTTGGAGGAAGTAATTGGATATCTGAACACGCTGTCCCCGGATGCTGCGTTGAAGTATTATGACTTGCTGGTCGAAGAGATCGCCAGCTTATCCAAAATGCCAGAACGCTGTCCGAAGCCGAAGGATCTGGCGCTGGCTGCAAAAGGCTACCGCTATCTCATCGTCAAAAATTATCTGGTGTTCTATGTCATTATTGGCGACACAGTGCAGATCCGCAGAATTTTATATGCCCGCAGAGATTACAGCGCATTACTGTGAAGCAGATGGCGGAGTGCATTGAAAACGATGCACTCCGCCGTTTTTTTCAGCCAGTGATCAAAGTGAGTATCTCCTTGGTAAAGGTGATCACGATGCCGCCTGCCACGGTGAGCATACCGTTGGCTCGCTGGGAGGGATCATGGCTCTTGAGAGACAGGCCCACCTGCAGGATGCCGAAGCCCAGCAGGATAAGGCCAATGGCGCGGATGAGAGAGAAAATAAACTCACTCAGATTATTGACCACCGTCAGCGGGTCGTCCGCAGCCAGCGCGGGAACTGCGGTGACCATCATCACCATGGCTGTACAGGCAAGGATGGCGTAGATGCGCGTTACCTTTCGTTCAAAGTTGTTGGTTTTCAGATCATGTTTCATTATGCAGCAATCTCCTTTTCATCGTTTTGATCAAATCGGAACAGCGGTTCTCCTGGCAGGGTCGGTGTCGCTGTCCCGTGGTGGATATAGGGCGGTGCGCCGCCGTCCATGGTATAGCGGATGGCAGGATGCTCCATGAGCTCGTATTTCAGATCCAGCACCGGTCTGGCCCCACGGATGAACAGGATACAGTACCGGTTGTCCAACATCCGTACCTCATCCGGGGTCAGCAGTTCTCTGCCGCTCATCTGGAAGTTGGTGGAGTAGGAACCGGAGCGCCCCTTCGTCTGCCCATGGGTCTTGGTGTCGATGGTGGACTTGCCCAGGGCCTCCGAAATGTACTTGTGGGTACTGCTCTCGTTACCGCCAAGGTAGAGAAGGGTATCCGAGTTGCCGGGGATGGTTTCCCACGAATCCTTATACAGTTCCTTGATCTGCGCCATGTTCTGGATGATGGTGCTGCACGAAATATTTCGGGAGCGCATGGTTGCCAATTCCCGTGGCAGACCGGGCAGATTGATAGATGGAGCCTCGTCCAAAATAAAGTGGACATGGCACGGCAGCGCCCCATGGTGGATCTGGTCGGCACAGTAGTACAGCGTCTGGAATATCTGGGAGTACAGCAGGCTGACAAGAAAATTGAAAGTCGTATCATTATCCGGGATCACGGCATAGAGGGCACATTTTTTCTCTCCCAGGGTATACAAGTCCATGTCATCATGATCGGTGATGGCCTTGATCTGCGGCAGATTGAATGGGGCCAGCCGCACGGCGGCGCTTACCAAAATACTTTTCGCTGTCTTGCCCGCCGCCTGCTTGAATACCTTATACTGCCGCAGGGCCACACTTTCCGGATGCTCATGTTCCATCGCCTTAAACAGCAGGTCCAACGGCGAGATGTATTCGTCATCATCCTCCCGGACTTCAGCGTATTCCAGCACGCGCATGACCATGGAAAAGTTCTGTTCATACTCCGGCGCTTCCTGATGCAGCATGAGGATAATGGCTTGGAGCAGAGCTGTTTCTGACTTCGTCCAGAACGGGTCAGACTCATGGCTGCCTTTGGGCGTGGTCGCCTGGATCAGCGTATTCACCAGCTTCAGAGCATCTTTCTCATCCCGCAGGTAGCAGAAGGGGTTATAGCCGTCAGACTGTTCCAAATTCACGAGATTCAGCACGCGGACGTCATAGCCCTTCTTTTTCAGGTATCCGCCCGTGTCGGTCAGGACTTCCATTTTCGGGTCCGTGATCACATAATTGGTATTGGCCTCTAAAATGTTTGGCTTCACATAGCCGCGGGTCTTGGCCGCGCCGCTGCCGCCGATGACCAGCACATTCAAGGAGCGCCGGTGTTTGTGGGTATCCAGCCCCAGCCGCACATGGCGGGTCAGGATCTTATTCTGTTTTTGACAGAACTGCGCATTGACCTGCCTGGGCGAGCCCCACATGGCCGAGCCATGTTCCTCGCCATCCCGCGTCCTGCCGCTTTCCGCGTCATAGATGCACAGGCTCATAATGTAAACGCCGGTACAAATCAGGATGGTCAACAGGCTCTTGTCCGTCCATTGGATCTGGAATGGATGCTCCAGCGCGGCGGTCAGGTTGGAGAACAGATCCGGCAAACCGCCGCCAAGGGATTGTGCAATGAGCAGCGCCGCCCAGATGACCGGGATATGGAGGAAAAGGCGCAAAATTAGGTTGCTTTGCTTGGATGTTTGTTTCAGACAATTCACCTCCGGGAGAACAAAATAGCAGTCCCATCGGCGGATCGTGTATCGCCAATGGGACTGCTTTGGGTGATCTATAATACTTATTTCATTTTACCATTTTTACTCTTTTGCCGATTTTTTGTTCTGGCCGGGGCAGGCTTCTGCTGCTGATCCAACTGTGCCTTGTAGCCCTTCAGACGTTCCAGCACGGAGGGGCGTTCCTCACTCGTCATCCGGCTCCCGTCTTTGGACGAGGTCGAGCTGGGCACGGTAGCGGGCAAGTCTTGTCCCGACCGAGATCCTTTTTTTGGCTCCACCTCCTGACGCTGGCCCACAGGCGGTGTCACAGGGGTGTTCTCTTGGGGGCGCTGATCCTGCTCGACTTGGGTTGCAGCCTGCCTTTCACGGGCTTCTCTGGCCTTGGACGGGGCTTGCTCCCGTGGAGGCTGCTGTGCCTGCGCTGGTTGACCGAGGTAATGGATGCGCTCGAAGATCATATTCGCTCTGTCGATCTCCGTTACCGGCATGATGACATCCACCACCTTGCCGTGACCGTCCGTATCCCGAATGGCAGAGAATAAGATTTTCTGCTTTCCAGCCTTCTTTTTGAATGCCTGATACTGCTCCGGAGACATGGCGAACCGACGCACGTCGCGGGTCTCTTTCAGCATCTTCACGAGGTTGACTTTGCCGGAGATCGTCTTATGGTTTTTTGCCAGTGCCAGCGTCAGCGCCAGCATATTTTTAAGGCCGGAACCGCTCAGCCGGACAGCTACCTCACCGCCGGAGAGCATCATGCGCACTAATTGGTCCGCCGCTTCACCGCCTCCGATGTTCATGTTCCCGCACCTCCTTCTGGTGTTCTTCTGTTTTTTGAATGTCCTGTTCCATGACAGGCACTTGGTTTTGTATCTTATGGCAGAGCTTCAGCTTTTGCCGCTCCGTGCGGATCTCGCGGTTCAGCTCCGCCAACTGTTCATAGATCTCCGCCTTTTCTTCCGTCAGCCGGTTCCTGGGAACACCGCTGCTCTCCAGCAGCGCCACCGCTTCCATGTACCGTTCAAATTCCGCCTCCATGCCGGTCAGGCCTTCTTCATAGAGCGCTTTGCTGGGAGCCAACGCTTCCACATCCGCCAAAGCCGTATACAGTTTTTGCCGTTTCTTTTTCCGCACATTGAGGATGGTACGCTGCTTGATGAGTTTGGCCAGCGTTTCCTCTGTGCGTTGTTCGAATGCCGCCATGTCAGCAGGCGTTGTGATGTCATTTTCCCGCAGGAACGCGAACTGCGCCTGATACTGCTCGAAGCGCATGACTTCCTGCCGCAGATGCGGCGTCATGCGGGGCGGATACTGCCGCTGCCCGATCTTACCCAGCAAATAGAGATAATGCACATAGAGGGCAAGGAAGCCGGTGTATTTCGGATGCGCCAGGTATGGCCGATACTTAGGCCGTGAGAGCACGGTGGGACGGCTGCCTGCTTCAATTTCCGCAAGATTTCCTTGAATAGCAGCACGGATACCATTCTCCGTGAACAGCGTATTGCGTCTGCCGGGATACTGGAATCTCTCCTGTCCCCGCAGGCGAAAACCCAGCCGATCACCGTGGCGGATCTCATATCCCATGTGTTCCATGAGCAGGAAGAAGTGTCCGAGATCGTTGGCGTCCTGGATAGCCGCCCGCAGATCTGCTTCCAGCATGGAGCGAAAGGTCGGCTGGCCCTTAGACCGCCGCAGCCACTCCACATAGCTGATGGCTTTGGCAGACTCTCCCGCCATGATAACGGACAGGCCATGCTCCCGGCAGAGCCGGTCTGAGATGCCGCGGATCTGCTGATAGTAACTTTGTTGGGTACTGTGGTATTTCTCACCAGTGTCCGCATTGACGGAATTGAATACGATATGCGAATGGATATGGTGTCGATCCACGTGCGTACCGATGACCGCCTCAAACCCGTCCAGGTGTTCCCGCACAAATTCTTTGGCTATCTCCAACGCCAGTTCCGGTGTGATCTCACCGGGGCGGAATGATTGAATAATGTGGTAACATTGACGCCCGTCTGTCCGGTGTGTTTCCCACTTGGTCTGCATCATCTGGCGGTATTCACGCCCTGGATCACAGTTGAAGTGAGCCGTTAAGATACAGTCATCCGTTTTATCCCCATTGAGGACATAATCAATGGCCTGCTGCAGGCCACCGCTACGGGGAAGTATTTTGGTAACGGCCACTACTTATTCGCCACCTGAAACATCAGTTCATAGACCTGATCCAGCAGATAGAGTCCCCGTCTGGCATCCTCTGGTTTGGCAATGCCGGCATTAACACTGCGGGCGATCTGATTGATGTTATTTCCGATGTGATGGATCTCCGTTCGCAGGTCTTTGATCTCCTGGCTGGGGCGGGATTTGACCGGCTGCCCTTCAATGAGACTGGCAAGGTAGGCCCGCTTCGTCAAGCGGCACTGCTTTGCCTGACTGCACAGCAGTCTGTACTGCCGAGGTGTCAGGACAATATGAAGATGGTGTCTTTTTTCGATTTCAGCCATTTCGTGCTCCTTCCTGCGGCGCTGCCGCGTTACTTCCGCTCGCAGGCGGCATTGGGGACTGGGGCTTACCCCAGCAAGCTGTGCAAATGTACATTTGCGCGATGCTTGCGCCAGCGCCGCCCACGGCGGCGTTGGCTGCGGCCCTGCGGGCCGGAGGTTCTTTTTTAAGTGGTTGGTTGATTGCAATGTTGGGCGGGCGCAGCCCGCTTCCTCGTAAAAAGAAATCAGCGTTCCGGGCCGGAGCGCTGACGAAGACACTTTTCATTTGCGCGCTCTACCGGAATGCCGTCCAGCGCGAGGGCTTTCTTATCCGGGATAAAGGCCGCGTACCTGGCATAGTCAAAACCATCGGCCTCTATCAGCAGGCCGGTGTTCACATCTCGGCAGGTCACGAACAGACAGAGAAATGTTTCAGTTTTTCCATCGAACCCCATATCCGACACGTTCCGGGATATGAAGGAAACATCCCGCAAAAGCTCGTTCATGTAGCGGCGGTACTGCTCTTTCGGCAGTTCGATCACTTTTGTGATCTGGAACCGCGCTTTCTCCGGGAACGGAGCCTTCTCGAGAATATCCCGCACACTGGCTGCTTTCCGATAAAAACTCGCAAAATTTTCTGACATACTTCTCTCCTTGTGGCAGGGTGTTTTGTGAACACCCTTATAGAAAAAGCAGGGTGTTTTGTGAACACCCTGCTCTTGAAAAAACGTTTTGTTTATTTATTACCGTGCCTCAAGTTCTTTGGACTTTTCCCTTTTCCGCAGCTTTTCCATTGCAAAATCAAGGATGCGTTCTTTCCGTGTCTGCAGCATTGTCTTATAGAACTGCTTTTGCAGATCCGAAATGAATGGAGTCTCATCCACGATACGGAAAATTGCATCCATGTTGATTTTGGGCAGTATCCGCTTCAATGCTTTGCTGCAATCTGCATTCTCCAAAGAGGAAATAAAATCAAAGTAGTTGATTTTTTTGCCATTGACCTTAATGCTGGAAAGAGGGATTGAGAAAGTGCGAAAATCTCGTTCCTGCTGCTTATCTATGGTGTCTCGCATGATGGCTTCATCAGCCTGGGGATACAGGCAGCTCCCGCAGTCATACACAGGGGCAATGGCAATTTCGTCTGTCGCGGTATTATAGAGAAAACCCCAGTTTCCGTTGTGCCGATCCCAATTTCCGATCAGCGCGTCTATAATGAATACATTCCAAAAATGCTGCTGCAACAATGCGGGAGGGAATGCTGTCTGATCCTCCATGGCCCGCATGATGTCAGACAGTTCTGTACCATACCCGCTGTGACCGGAATCGATCACCGTGTTTTTCAGCGAGGCAAAGTCCTGCAGCACAATTCCGGGAGAGGTAAAATCCTTGCAAGCAACAACAATCTTTTTTACGCCATTTTTTTCATAAGTGCCAAGGAGAGTTTCCTGAGCGTTGATCCCAACGCTGTTGAAAATATGGCAGCCGATATACTCGGTAACGCAACTGTTGGCATAACTCAAGTCTTTATTCTTGGGGGCTTGTGCGGGGAACTTCAGCATATACTGTTCGCCTTGATAAATTACAGCTCGCTTTGCGCCGTTTGCCCCTGCATAGAATTTATTGCGAGTGGGGAGGTCTGTAAAGTTTATCAAGAGGTATCACTCTCTTTCCATGCGAAGATACTTTTCACGCAAATACCATGCCTGCTCGGGAGAAATAATCCGTTCGACTTCGGCTGAGTTAATGTCCGCATTCAGATTACACCAGTAGATGTCCCAATGAGGATCTCGGCTTCCGCTGTCTATAATGGCCCAAGATTTTTGCATCTCCTGAATAGAAGCCCGCAAATCATCGGGAAGTCCGCATTCAAGATACGACTGATCCAACGGCTTTCCGGTTTCCTGATCATATTGTGCGTGATTCATAACTAATTCCTCACAATGCTCTCTTACTGGATCGTTTTTATTATACCGATTTTCCGGCATTATAGCAAGTCCCTTTGCCAGACAGCGCAGCAGGTCACGCAGCTTCCTCCAGTTCTGAACAGATTCTTTCTCTTGCCAGCTTGGCATAGGTGTCGGTCACTTCAATGCCGGTGGCGGAATAACCCTCCAGAACAGCCGCCAGCACCGTGGTGCCGGAACCGGCGAAGGGGTCCAGAATATGGCCGCCCGGTTCCGTGATCTTCACAATGTCCCGCATGAGCTGCAAGGGTTTCTCCGTAAGATGAATGCGGTTCTGCGGATTGCCATATTTGAACACTCCTGGCAGACAGGGCACCGGACGGCTGATAGGCATATCTCCGTTGGAACCCCAGACAATGTACTCCGCCTGCTGGCGGAAGCGGCCCTTCTGAGGACGGCTGTTGCCCTTATCCCAGACAGCGGTGCCCCGCCAGATCCATCCCGCCCATTGAAGGGCATCGGTGGCTGCGGGCAGCTGCCGCCAGTCGATGAACATACACACCGGCGCACCGGGCTTGCTTGCTTTCCTCGCCTCGTACAGCCATTCTGCCGCCCAGCGGGTCCAGGAGCGCTGGTCCTTGGCATCGCCGTCAAAGGGAGGTGGCGCGTTCTCCCCCATACTGGAATACTTTCTGGCGGTGGACTTGTTTTTCTCGGATTGTGTCCGGCCTCCGGAAGCATACGGGGGATCGGTGATGACAGCACCGAAGGTGTTGGGGGCGAACCCGCTCAGCACCTTCAGCGCGTCACCTTGAATGATCTCCCATTTCTGGTTATCGTTCATGTGTGTGGTCCTCCTTGTTTTTGTTTTTTGCGGGAATACTGCCGGATAACTCCGTCTCTACATACTCGCTGATGATTCCCAAGGCTTCCTCATAGCTGTGGCAGTCTCCGCCCATGATACGGTTTTGCATCTCTTTTGCCTCGGCTGTCATACCGTTTTGCCGCAGTGTCCGGCTTGCAAGACCGATGAGATTGAAAATATTGCCGTTCTGCCCGACAAGGGGGCAGGACGGCTTTTTGCGTTCCTGCTCCATGAAGGCTTACCGCTCCTTTCTGCCGGAACGCCTGGGCGGCGTCCGGCCAATGGTTTTCTGGTCCGTCATCATCGGAATTCCCAGCTTACTGGCATGATGGATCTCATCCCACATCTCGTCTGTCCAGACGGAACCGTAGACGTTGACCTGCTGGCAGGCTTCCAGCAGACGCAGGGACATCTCCTTGGTTTTAGCGTCTTGCTCCGGGTGATTCGGATTTGCGGCGTATGAAAACAGTATGTGCGGGCAGATGGGGACATCACCATCTGCAAACACCTCCAGCGCCTTTTGCCGGGCAAATTCGATGTTCTTTTTTACATTGCCCTGCAGCGGCGCACAGATATATACCAGTTTGGAGCCAACCAGACTCCGTTCCGGTACACGTTCCCGGAATGCGGACAGGTATTGCCCAATAGCCTGCCTGAGTATGTCATAATCCGCGGCATCTGGATGGTAGACGTACCAGTCTAACTCTCCATAATCGCTCCGCAGGTGCGGTATGACTCCACTACGGAAGTTTGGATTGCCGGGAACGATCCTTTTTCCCCATACATCCTCGAAGCGTACCAGGGTCTTGTCCACCACGCCCTCTGTGCGGTTGAGTACCGCGAGACGTATTGCATCATAATCGGCAGCAACATGGGCGGAGAAGAGTTCAGCCCGCACACGCAGGTCCTTCCCAAGTTCGCCTACGCAGACACGCCCGGAGAATTGCGGGCGATCTATCAAACCGCTGTTTTCGAACAGCTTGCGGAGCTCCTGTTCGTAGCCAGTCATCGTTCCATCCCTCGCTTCTTGGATTTTTCTTTTTGTGGAGCATGCTCCTTTCTGGGTCTGAGGGTGTCTTTAACCGTGCCGCGCAGAATGCGGCGGCCGCTATCGGAGATAAGAACAGTAATGTCTTTCAAATCATTGAGGATCTCTTCACCGGGCAGAACAGCACCGGCCCCACAGACCTTTACATTCCCCCGCACACTCCCGCACACCTTACAGTGGCCGGATAGAATCGGTGGTTTAAATTTGTCTGGGCCGCAAATGATCTGCGCAAAACCGGATGCGTATGCATTCCCACACATCACAGCCCCGCGCAGGTAAGCATCATCCTCCGCACGGGCTTGTCCATACAGAGCAGACCCGCAGGACACATAGGCATGATCGCAGGCAATGGCGGTATTGTGCAGGCTGGAGTCCTGATTCACATAGGCGCTGCCGCAGGCAATGGCATCATCGAAGATCCATGCGCTGTCAGACAGTTCTGTTTCCAGATTGTGTTCTCCCTCCACGAAGCCGCCCAGATCCCCAGCTTTTACATTTTCCCCAATATCCCGCAGCGCCCGGATGCGGTGGAGAAACGGATAAGTTTCATGAGCAATATCGGTGATCTCATATTTTTTGTTGCTCGTTTTCATCAACTCCTTCTTTATGCCGCCTTTTCACAGGGACTTTTTTGTGCGTCCTCCATACGGAACCGTTCGTCAATATCCGAGAATGATTCCGTTCGGTTGAACTTTTCAGACACCTTTCCAGGAAGCGCCTGTAATTCCAGCATCCTTGCCCAGAGGTCCGGGTGATGGTCATAAAGATGGCGCAGTTCCTTCTTTTTGCCATTGGGACAAAACCAGCACCCGCCCCGGTCTGTAAATTCATAGACAGGCGACAGCAGCCCTGCCTTGCGGCAGAGCTGCTTGGCATCTTCTTCTGTAAAATGATACTTTTCCAAAAGGGACACCTGCTGCCCGGTCAGGCGCAGCAGCCGTTCCCACTCATCATAGGCGATGCCGATATACTGTACTGTATCCGGCGGCAGGGTCCTCTGGTATTGGCGAAAGGGGCGGATCTTACAATCCCGCTGAACATAACACCTTCCGCAGATGGGAAACGCCCGCAGCATCCCTTTCTTTGGGCCGCGGGTGACCGTCCCTGTGAACAGATCTACATAGGTTTTCTCCGCGCACAGGACACGCACCTTCACCCCCATCCGCTCCAGCTTTGGAATGGCGGTATGATAGATAAAGTCCCGGTGTTCCGGCACCTCACCTGAAATGGTTTTATCAAACATCACCTCACAGTAAACAGCTTCGTCCAGCGGCTCCCCATGCTCCAGCGCCAGCAAAATAGTGGCAAGACTGTCCTTACCAAAGCTGCAGCTGGCAATATGAAGAGGTTTTGATCTTTCTTTTGAAATGGTATCACTCCTCGTTTTTCTTATTGTTCCGGCTATATTGTCAGCCGGGTGATTTTTTGGTATAATATAAAATATTATTTTCAGCTACTATCTAACCAAAGGAGAAAACAACATGAACAAGACGGAACTTCTCACCGCTATGGCAGAGGCCAGCGGACTTGCTAAAAAGGACTGCGACGCCGCACTGAGTGCATTCATTGATACCGTGGAAGCTGCACTGAAGTCTGGAGACAAGGTCCAACTGGTTGGCTTCGGCACCTTTGAGGCAAAAGAGCGTGCTGCCCGCTCCGGTAAAAACCCGGCCACCGGTGCGACCATTGAAATCGCCGCTTCCAAGGCTCCGGTCTTTAAGGCCGGCAAGGCGTTCAAGGACAGCATTCAGTAACACCTGACAGCGAGAGGCGAGTCCTCTCGCTGTTTTTTATCAGCGGGCGGAAACCCCTGTCTCCTTGGCGTGGCAGGCGCTTTCCAGCACCTCCGTCATATCCGTCTGCTCCCACGGGGCATCCGCGTGGGTGAAGTGTCCGTAGTTGCAGAATTTACGGAAAATAGGTTTGTCCAAACCCAGCGTATCGATCATGCCGTTCGGCGTCAGCTTGCACACCGTGCGAACGGCCTGCTCCAGCGCAGTATCGGAATACTTGCCAGTGCCGTGGGCATCCACCTCCACCATGACAGGCTTCGCCTTGCCGATGGCGTAGGCCAGACTGACGGTGCAGCGTTCAGCAAGTCCCGCCGCCACAATGTTTTTTGCGATGTAGCGGGCCATGTAAGCGCCGCTGCGATCCACCTTGGTGCCATCCTTGCCGGACAACGCGCCGCCGCCATGTGGTGCGAGGCCGCCGTAGGTATCCACCATCAGCTTACGGCCCGTGAGTCCGGTATCCGCTTCAAAGCCGCCCTCCACAAATCTGCCGGAAGGATTGATGAGGATCTCCGTTTCGGCATCCAGCGGGAAGTCCTGAAAAGCGGGCTGGATAATATGGCGCATGACCGCATGGCGAAGCTCTGCCAGCTCCACACCATCCTCATGCTGGCAGGAGACCACTACGGCAGAGACACGCTTGGGAACGCCGAACTGATACTCCACAGACACCTGCGCCTTACCGTCCGGCTTCAAGCTGGGGATCGTGTGCAGTTTTCTCGCCTGGGTCAGCAGGCGGGTGAGTTTATGTGCCAGCACTACCGGCAGCGGAAGAAGCTCAGGCGTTTCATCGCAGGCGTAGCCGTACACGATACCCTGGTCGCCTGCTCCGGTCTCTGCGCCATTATTGACCGCTCCGGCGATGTCGGGACTTTGCTCGTGGGTGATCACCTCCACCTCATAATCGCTGCCGCCATATCCGGCTTCCCGCACGGTGCGGCAGATAACGGCAGGGATGTCTGGGAACCGTGCCGCCGTGATCTCGCCAGCCGCGATGATCTTACCTGCGGTAGCCATGACCTCACAGGCTACATGGGCGGTGGGGTCATGCTCCAGACAGGCATCCACTACGGCGTCGGCAATGGTGTCGCAGAGCTTGTCCGGGTGGCCCGCAGTGACAGACTCCGCGGTTAAGACATACTTATCTTTCATGTTCGTTTTTCTCCTTATTGCATTGTTTTTTATGGTTTCCGGACGGCACAGGAACAGAAAACACCATCTCATTGGCGTATTTCTTCCGATACTTTTCGATCTGCTGCTCCGTCAGGGATGTAAAATTCTCATCTCCAATTCCGACTACAAAAAAGGTGCCGCAGACAATGTCATACGGTACTCCGGATTCATCTGTCAGGGCACGGTTCATAGGCAATCCCAGAAGCTTGCCCTCTCCGTGACAGACGAGCACGACCGGGTCATCGAACGGGTAAACAGCCTCAATATCTCCACCTACGATCCGCTGCATGGATTCCAGGCTGCCGTCGATCTCCTGTATAGTGGGCTTTTTCATCGGCTCCACCACAAGAATGGTCATTTTTGGATGATTGATAGGATCGCCTCCTAAAAAATAAGCGGCAGCAGCAGTCTGAGACCGCTGTTGCCGCGAAATGGTTTGATTATTTTTTTGGTTTCAGAGCCAGTGTTTGCGTTTTCAGCAAAGCATTCTCCAGCGCTCTATGGTCCTCGTGATCCTGCCACCAGTGGGGGCGCAGAAAGCTCAGTGCTTTGGCGGCCCAGATGTAGTCATCCCGCCCCAGGGACTCCTGCACGAGTCCAAGTCGGAACTTTTCGTAGTTCTTTCGTACTGCTGCATCTACGCTGTCCCGGTTTAAATACAGTTCCAGAAACCCACAAAGGACAGCCGCTTCCTCCATCGTATAAAACACTACGACACCCCTTTCACACAAACAGGCATCATTGTAGCACATACGAAGGGATAATAGAAGCCCTATCACGATTTCCATAGTCAAGCGCGCCA
Source organism: Dysosmobacter segnis (assembly GCF_014297285.1). Lineage (GTDB taxonomy): Bacteria > Bacillota > Clostridia > Oscillospirales > Oscillospiraceae > Oscillibacter > Oscillibacter segnis. Next base: position 63,980 of record NZ_JACOQI010000015.1, on the reverse strand, counting down.
ATCTGCGCATCTCCGCAGTGGGAATGACCAGCCGAAGAATGTCCTTATGTGTTCCCCACCTTTCGCTTTTAGGGCAAAACGATTCCAAAAACGAGGAATGGAATTCCCCTCCATTCCTCGTTATTCCTTGTCTGGCAGATAAGTCACTATATCAGCCAAAGTACAATCCAGTATTTTACATAGCGCGTCCAAAGTGTTGGTCGAAACGGATTCATTCGCTTTCAGCCTCCGGATCGTAGAACTACTGATCCCACCTTTACATTGCAGCGTATATGTGGTCGCTCCACGCTTTTCCATCGTTTCCCATAATGGGGCGTATGAGATCATCCCGGTTCCTCCCTCCGTTTCGCGCTTTACATATCTTCATTATTGCCTATAATGAACATATAGCGTTATAGGCAATATTGCCCATATCAGGACGTTCTAAACTTGAACCGCAATGGGAGGAACCATAATGGAAACAAAAGTATGTTGTGTTACGGGACATCGGGATATTCCAATAGATCGGGCCGTCTACGTAGAGCAAGCGCTTCGACGTGAAGTCCTGGCAGCGATTGAGGATGGATATACCCGCTTCATCTCTGGTTTTGCTGAAGGAACGGATCTCATGTTTGCGGCCATCGTTGCCGAGCAAAAGGAATACATCCCCAATCTGTATTTAGAAGCGGCTTTGCCCTATGCGGGCAGGATTAAAACAAAAAACAAGCAATTTCACGATTTGCTGCGAATCTGCGATGAGGTCACGGTCGTATGCCAAGAATATACCCCTTCATGCTTTATGCGGAGAAACCGGTATATGGCCGTGAAGTCCCAGCGTGTGATTGCCGTTTATGATGGGCGAGATCGTGGTGGAACGCTTTACACCATGCGCTATGCCCATACGCTGGAGAAGGAGGTCCGGGTAATCGAGGTATGAACTTTGTGTGATTTGGGCGACTCAAACGTTGCATCGCCCGACGATTTTATGCCCATCTTACGAAGTTACCTCTCCGGTTTTCTGGTTTGTAGATTTTTCCCATTCTTCAGCCTCTCCACTTTTCCTAACCAGATCTCGTCGATGGTCCTGTTCCACGCTTCCTCCAGCGATTCCACCGGCAAGCCATTGGCCTCGAAGCCTTGCTGGATCGCACGGTAATAATACGGAGAAGGCAGTGCGGGCTGGCGGCTCATCGGTTCTGCCATGATATAAGCCATGACGGAAACGGCTGCGTCATCTGTGGTCCGCACAGATACCTGCTCCTTGGTGTAGTGGCGAGGATAGCCTTCGTAGCGGTCCAGCGCCTGTTCAGACTTCGGTGTGAGCTTCCATAGCAGACCGTGGACGACGCTGCCTTTCTTGGGAGAGACAGTGGCAAAGCCGCTGCCGCGGAACTGCAACTCATAGTTCTGCAGCGTCACCGGCCCAACGAGCTGGGCGTCTGGACAGCGATGCTCCATCTGTTCTAAATTGATATTGCTGCCGTAGGCGAAATACAGAGTTTCTTCCATCTTAGTCCACCAGCAGTCTGAGTCCGCCGATTCTGTCCAGATGGCGGAACATGGCCTGCGCCTGCGTTTCCGTATCTCCATCCGGCAGTGGGCAGTCCATTCCTGTGGTGCGGATGACATTGCTCTGTAAAAACCAGATGTAGCTCTCGATGTCCGGGAACTCTGTGGGATCAAAGGTCTGGTCCCGCAGACGGCCCATGATCTCCGTGGCCGTTCCCTCATAGACGGTTTCTTCGATCTGTATCTTCAATGGCTTCACCTCTCCATTTCTCTGGATTTTTTCTTCTTTTTATTGGCTTCATAAGTATCCTTGTCATAGCGCCATGCCCGATCACCCTCCAGATTGGCCAGCAGATGATTACGGGTATTCTTGAACTCGTCACCGTTGAGTCCCAGCCGCACCAGCCAGACACGGAAGGTGAACAGTTCGTTGTCACTATAGGTTTTCCGCATGACGGTGCTGCGCTGGTTAATGGCTTGAGCAGACATGGCAAGGCATAAATTCACATAGGCCGCGACCTTTCCGGCATGAAGCGTAGAGTTGAAACAACGCCACTCAACGGTTCCTCTATAAAACACAGAGTGCAGATTCAGGGCATAATAGCGGGTCCAGTTATAGTGTTCTCGGTCAGAGATATTCCCTTCATACCAGATGCTTTCCAGCGCCGTGAGATTTTTTGTTTCGTCAGAGGAGAGCTTGCGTGCTTTCTTTAGCATTGGCTCCCGCACCTTCTGGCAGTATTGGCTGACACGGCTTGAATTTACCTGCAGTGCTTTGAACAGGATATCCTCCTTGGAGTACATAATGCTCAGAAGGTTTTTCAGACTCTGGCGGTTGTGGTTGGCGGCGTCCACATGAACATGGATACCGCAGGAGTGGTTGACTTTGGCCCCGGCATGGCGCACCTGACGGACACACTCCTGAAGCCTGGGTAACTCCGCGTAAGTGAGTTTTGGCGTCACCATCTCAACCCGGTATTCGATGTTGCTGGTATGCATATACCCGCTTTCAGTTTTCATTTCCGTAACAATGCTGGAATCGCTCATGATGCTCCATGCCTTGCCATCCGGGTCTTTCACGCTCCATTTATCGTATCCGCCCCCCACATAGTAAGGTTCTGTGCCAAAATAATTGGCCAGCGCCTGCGCAGCCTGCCCGCGAGTGAGTCCCGTCATCTCGACCTCAACGCCAAAGCACTGATCCTTCATTCCGATCATGCTGCGGCACCTGTTTTCAATTCCTCGTCCACTACCTGGATACGCTTGGCAATCGCCTCAATTACATTGACGGTGACACTGTTGCCCGCCTGCTTATAGGCCTGAGCGTCGGACTGGATGGCGAGGATGCGGTCAATTTGCCATTCCTCAAAACCCTGGAGCCGCAGGCACTCGCGGGGCATGAGACGGCGGATGCGTCCACCGTTTTCTACAATTCCCTGAATACAGCTGGTTTCCAGCGTATGGGCAATATCACACCCAACGCGCCCGCGGCGGGTGTTGCTGCCTGCGTAGCCCAAATCCACCGTATCGCCGGGTTGAGCCTCCTTGTACCCCTTCTTGGTCGCCTCCTTGATGAGCAGGACACCGGAGCGCTCGCCTTTACGGTTGGACAGTGTGGTCTGTCCATACCGGGCGGTGAGACAGCGGGCAGCGTCCGTTTGCTTTGGATGCCCGCTGCAAAGGTCTACCAGCACAGCGTTTTGTGTTTGGTTCCGGTTGATTCCTCTGAAATCGCTGGCGTTCAGCGGAATTGCTGTATCCCGCTTTCCGACGATCCCATCTTTCCGGTTAAAGCCCACCAGGTATAATCCGGTCTTCCCGCCCATGCCACCAGCGCCGGCAGTCTGGGTGCAGGCTACTCCGTCTGCGTCATAGATCCGGGATCCTTGCGGCCCTCCGAGGACTTGTACAAGAGCTTTTCCACCTGTGCCGAAGACAGGTAATATTTTCCCGGCGCATCGGGGATCAAGATATCCGATAAGGAACAGCCTTCGTCTTGATTGCGGGACTCCAAAACATTTGCTGTTAAGCACAGTCCATTCGACATGGTACCCCAGGTCATCCAGTGCGGAGAGGATGACCGAAAAGGTTTTCCCTTTGTCATGCGATAAAAGGCCGGGAACATTTTCAAGCAGCAGATACGGAGGTCGCTTTGCTTGAGCCAATCGGGCAATCTCAAAGAAGAGAGTTCCTCTGGCGTCGGCAAAGCCCCGTCTGCGGCCAGCGTTAGAAAATGCCTGGCAGGGGAATCCTCCACAGAGCAGGTCGAAGTCCGGCAGGTCTGCGGGGTCAATTTGGGTTGCGTCCGGATAGTATCGTTCCTCCTTTCCCGGTTCGTAGATCGCTTGGTAGCTGGCATTGGCGTATTTGTCGATCTCACAGTGTCCAACACACTGGAAACCGCCCGCACGGGTCAGCCCGGAGCGGAAACCGCCAATGCCGGCAAACATATCAAAGTATCGGATCAGTCTGTATCATCTCCTTCCTGCAGCGACGCAAGAAAGCCGAGAACATCCTCGTCGATGCTCCCGGCCTGCGGCGCTGCTTGTGCGATTTGGATCTGGCTACCCTGCAATTCCTGACGGATCGCCTGACGCACAGCCTCCAGCAGTTCCCGCTGATTTTTGTGTTCACAGATCATCCGGCAAACGGCACCGGTGCGCTCACCTGCCGGAATATCCATCAGCGTCCGCCACGCCTGCCGCTGGATGGGCGAGGCCATGGAGAAGGACAGGTTCAGCCGCTTCTTGTCACTGCTCATGCTTTTTCGACATTCGCTCTGTCAGACGCTCATATCCCTTGGCATTTAAGCAAACGTCATCCAGTATGATGGGACGGCATAGTCCGTCCGCGGCGGAAGCATGATGCTTCAGCAGCGTCGCACCGCCGCCCAGAAAAACAGCAGGCATGGCTCGGACATCCAGACCGCTCTCCGCGATGGCGGAGAGCAGGCGTTTGGTGTAGCGTTCCGCTTCCTGATAAATGATCTTTTTCGCGTCCTCGTTCACATGGCTGGCATCGCCGCGCAGAACGCTTTCAATCTGAGCTGCCGTCATAGACAGATCAAGGCCACGGCGGATCTGCTCGCTGATCTCATCCAGGCAGCGGATCATGCCGAGTTCCAGACTGCGGCAGATGGCGGCGTTGGGGATGCGGTTGTCCAGCCGCATGAGATCCACCGTCCAGCCGCCGATATCCGCAACGATGACGGATGGCTCATCCAGCAGGCTACCCTGCGTCAGCGCTGCGGCATAGCCCTGCGGATACAGCGACACTTTGGAGATCGTGATGACATAGTCCTCTCCTTCATAGCGGAAGGACACCGGTTTGCCGCCCCGGCACAGGTAGTCCCGGAATGCTTTCTTATCCCTGCCAAAGCTGGTGAGCGGCAGTCCGGCTGCCAGATGGATGTCCGCTGCCGTTCCGGCATTGCGGTATACCAGTTCCTTTGCGACGGCGGCCAGCGTGAGAAGGTAGTAATCCTCCGTTTGGGTCTTGTCCTTTTGGAGCGGCTGGCGTCCACTGCCCACCACGTAATATTTACCGCCGTATTCCAGCACATTGTTCAGCGTGTACGGCTCATGCTCATGGGCCACCAGCCCGGTGTGAAAGGAAAAATGCGCGGTTTTCATGGCAGCGTAGCCATGATCTACACCGATGATGACGGATTCGCTCATCTGGCCTCACCTCCATGATTGCGGTGTTTCTTTTTGGGCGCTTGCCGCTGGTCATACGCCTTTCCGGCACGGATGAGATCCCGCATTTCCTTTTGCTGCACATTCCAGCGTGTCTTGCCATCCCAGCCCGGATGCGCCGCGCAGAGCCGTGGCAGGTACTGTTTCAGCTCCGGTCCCTCTCTGGGAAATTCAATACCGCCCTTGTAGACGATATCCTGTTCCAACTCTGCCAGCAGTGTTTCATATCTTGTCTGATCCGTCTGGTCATAGGCGCTTTTGTCTGTGAGCTGCTCATAGGCATAATCTCCCACATAACTGAGCGTCTCAAAGCAGCAGTCCCCGTAGGGGATGACCTCCGCAAGAGAATCCGGGTCTGCCAGCGCGGACAGATAGACATCCCTTCCCTGGGCAATGAGCCAGGCGCGGAAGTCGATAAAGCCGTCATCGCTGCAGCCATATTCCTTCATGACCTCGGCGGCGTCCCACAGTCCAAACTTGTCCGCAAGATCCTCATAGGCGTGGAGGATGTCGTGGAAGTTCTGAGCCTGCTCCGGTCCCATAGATACCAGACGGTCTTTCAGGAAGTCCATCATAGCGTCCATATCCTGTCCGCAGGTTTCCTTTGCACTCTGGATCAGCTCCCAGAAGGTATCTTTGTTGATCTCGGTGATGTTATCGTTCATGTCCCACCTCTTTCACTTCTTTTTCCTTTGTTTTCAGGAGATGCCCCAACCCCATGCGCCCCAGTGCGTCCTTGCAGATCGCTTCACGAAACGCGCGGTATTCCGGTGTAGTGGTGTCCACTTTGCCGAGGATGGCCCGTTCATAGGTGGTGCCGGGGACGATCTCCCATGTGACGGCATCGAAATGAGCTGCTTCCAGATAGCGCAGAAGGGTATGTCCGTCCGCTGCCTCAAACGCGCCCCGGTTATCTTCATAAGGGAAGGCGTCATAGGGCTGGAAGCCGGTGCTCCGCTGCGCGGCGTGGTACAACCGAAAGCCATCCTTGTCCAGCTGCGCCGCGAATTTATGGTAGATATCCGCCGCTGACAATTCACGCCGCGCCATCCGAGGTCTCCTTTCTCACCCAAGAAGCGAAGCGTTCCAGAAAACGAACACGCTTGCGCACCTTTCCGGCAGACACATCCAGTCCGTTCATCTGCGCCTGGATGCGGTGTCGAATAGCCTTCAGCTTCTGCGGATCGTTGCAGCAATCCACGATGACATACTCGCCGCCGCTGGCTGCCAGCACCTCACGCTTGCCGGTCTCATCCCGAATGGTGGACATAAGGCGCTGGCCCAGCCGCTTCCGATAGGCATCCTGCAAGGCGTCCATATCGCCGCAGACGCCGTGCCGCTTCAAAATGGCGGCGATCTCCTGAGAACTGATCCGAGTCTCCGCGGACAGCCTGTCCAGGATCTCCCTTTGGGCGTCAGGAGGGAGGCTGGGCGGTGAAGGACTTTTCTTCTCTTTCATCGCGTCGGTTCCTCCTTTTTCGGTTTTTTCACGACAGCGGACAGCTGCATAGCCTGTGCAAGATTTTTGCCCTGACTGTTCAGGTATTTTTCCATCTCGCGGACCTTATCGCAACTGAACTCCGGGGTCTCAAAGCCGCTCCGCTCCGTATACAGCGTCCATTTCTGCTTTTCATAAGGGCAATCCTGAGACACCACAAAGTACCGTCCGCAGCGGTCTCCCTCCAACGGCTCAAAGCGCACGTCATCATAGAGGGGGCCGTCCAGAGGGCAGTTGTTTTTAAACCAGACATAGTAATTGTCCAGAATGGCAGGCTCCGTGATCCCCATGACCACCCTGCCGATCCTCTGCAGTCTGCCGGCAAGAGCCGTATCGCTGCAAAACCAGTCATACCACCCGGCGCGGATCTGCGTCTCACGGGATCTATCCTGAAACGCCCCACTGCGGAACAGGTCCTGCCACTGGCGAACAGAAAGCATCTCGCTCATGACGCCACCCCACAGGGAATATCCTCCGCGGGGCCGGTGTTTCGCCAGTCTGCAGGCAGAATCTTCTGCTCAATGATATCGGCAATGGCGGCGAACACCTGGGCGATCTCACGGGACTCCTTCACGGTGTCCTGGAGTTCCTCCAGCGTCATGCGGGTACCTTCCGTCCAGCAGCGGACATCTTTCTCGGCGGCAGTCAGAAGAGAAGCCTTTTCGTATGCCTTGCAGAAAGTGTTTGCAACTTTGCCCCTGCGGTCGATCTCCGCATTTTGCTGTTTGAGATTCTTCTTCGCCTTTTCATATTCCAGCAGCTCCGCGGCAGCCTGTTCCCGCTGATCCTCCGGTACATCCTGAAGCTGGCGGGTCAGGTCATAGCCCTTGTTGATGGACAGTTCCTTTTTGTCCAGCGCCTCCTTGATAGCGTCCGGGGCATTCTCATCGATTTGCATGACCTTGCCCATGGTACGCTCGCCCAAGCCGACCGCTTCGGCCAGTTCCTTGCGGGTATCTACCGCTTTTTCAACAGAAGGAAGGTTTGGCAATGTTGCCGAACCTTCCTCGGCCTCACTGGGGCGGAAATTCTGTCCGCCAGCAGCCATGTTGGCTTTGGCCTTGGCTTCAATCTCTGGTTTTAGCTTCAGGGCGATCTTGCCCAGCTCCCACTTTTCCAGATTGCGGCGTCCCTTCTGGGTATCCAGCGCCCACTGCTTGGCTTCCAGCAGATCCTCAAACGAGAAAACGGCCATCGTGTACGGCAGATCATGCTTTTCGCACAGTGCCTGACGGTTGTGCCCGTCGATGATGACCATGTCCTCATTGATGATGATGGGTGCGTAGCAGCCGTTTTTGATGAGATCTGCTTCCAGAGCGTCGAGCTGCTCCGCGCTCAAAGGCGGGAGCAGCTCGGCCATCTCCGGCAGGATCACAGGGCTGCGTTCAGCGCTGGTATATGTGATCCCGGTATTTTTCATCAGGCAGCGACCTCGCGGACAGACTCATCTTCCAATTCCTGCGCCGTTTCCTCCACCTTGCGGGGAGAGAGGAACTCCACCTCGCTGGCTTTGATGAGGAAACCGGGCTGACGCTCCGGTTCGTCCTCAAAAGTAATGGTCTCAAAATCGCCGGAGGCCGCCAGCTTGCAGCCCTTCCAGGCAAACTCGGCGCAGCGCTCGGCCAGAGGGCCGCGCACCTTGATGGAGATAAAGTCGGTGAGCTTGTTGCCATCCTTATCCTTATAGCGGCGGTCCGAGGCGATTCGCAGGATGGCGTAGGGCTTGCCGGTGGTCTCATTCATTTTCAGTTCCACATCGTTGGTCAGGTTGCCAATGGCAGTGATCTTCAGCATAGTTCAGTTCTCCTTTTTAATTATGATGTTTGATGTTAGAAAAGCCACCCTCCCGGCATCGGGAGGGTGGCAGGGTGTTTACTTGCCCCAGCTTTCGCTGTCACCAAGAATGGCGGTATGGGTGTTGGCGGCCTCCATGACTGCGTAGTACGCCCAATGCTTGCGGCTGACATCCGGGAAGGTGTTCAGCTTGCGGAGGTTATCCGCAATGTATGCCTCATCCGCTTCGCGGCCCAGCAGGCGGTTGACGATGGTCACAACCTCCGCACGGTTGATCTCATCGTCAGCGCGGAAGGAGCCATCACCATAGCCGTTGATCCAGCCATGCTTGGCGGCAGCCTTGATGTACGCGGCAGCCCAATAACCGTCGCTCACATCGTTGAAGTCCTTATACTGCTCCATGATCTCAGCGTCGCCATCGCCGTACACATCAAAGAAGCGGACGGCCAGCGCAGTGAACTCGGCACGGGTAATGGCATCGTTGGGGGCAAAGATGGTCTTGCTCTTACCGTAGGTGACACCGTTGTTATTGAGGTATTTGGCATAGCCGGAGTACCAGGCATGGGCGGGAATGTCCGTAAATCTGGTGTTGGCCACGGTGGAAATGGTATCGCCGTTCTTCTCCGCCAGCAGACGGGCGAAGATAGCGGCGGCCTCCGCACGGGTCATGCTGCGGCTGGGGCCGAAGGTCCCGTCCGTGTAGCCCAGGATATATGCGCCGTGACGCTCTCTTTCCTCGATTTCCGGAACGGTCAGCTTGCCGTCCTGATCCGTCTTGCCCTTGGCCGTTTGGCTCAGGTCGCCCTTAACAATGATGTTTTTATTCTCCTGCGGATTTTTCTTGTGGTCGGTGACGGTAACCGTCACACGGTGGTTTTTATCCAGATCCGTGCCATCCGGCAGTTTGACCGTAATATTGCCGGTCTTGCCGATGGCGACCTCCGCGTTGGGGATGGGGCGTCCGGTATCGGTATGCTCCACCTTGATGGTCAGCGTCCAACGGTCGCCGTCCGCATCCTCATAGCCAGCAGTGACCTTACCGTCCTCATTGGTCTTGCCGCTGCCGGTGGGAACGGTGACCTGCCCCGCCTTGTCGGTCTTGCCCGCGGCATAGTTGTCATTCTTATCCGTGACAGAAATGCTCATGCCCGGTACAGCGCTCTTGTCCTTGACCAGCTGCACGGTGACGGTGGTCTGGTCTGCGTAGTCCAGCAGGCGGCTATTGGGCAGGCGGATGGAGATCGAATTGTCCTTATGGAGCGCCACAGCGGCGTTTGCGACGGGATTCTTGGTGTCGGTGACGGTCACAAGGTAGCCGCCCACAATGGCCTCACCCTTACTATCTGTGGTGGCGCTGTTGTAGATCTTTTCAATGGGCTGTGTCTCCAGCTTTTCACCACACACGGTACATTCCTTGTGCTTGCTGCCCTCGGAATCGGTGGTCGGCTCCTTGTCGATGATCCAGTCGCTGGGCTTATGACCGGCAGGCTCGGTGTAGTTGCTCTTGTTGGTATCACCGCACCGGGAGCAGGTGTTAGTGGTGTAGCCCATCTCCGTGCAGGTGGGAGCCGTCACTTCGGACTTGTAATCATGTCCCAGGGCCTTTTCCAGCACAGCACCGCAGCGGGTGCAGAGCTGGGGTTCCGTGCAGGTAGCAGGAGCGCCGGGGATGTGGCCATCCGCGGGGTCGGCATCCAGACGGTGATAGCCGCAGCGGGTGCAGCGGTATTCCATGACCCCCTCGCCGGTGCAGGTGGCGTTGGTGACAAGGGTGCCCTTGTCCCAGCTATGGCCCAGGGCTTCCGTATAGTCTGTGACAAAAGAACTGCCGCAGCCATCACAGCGATGGATGGTCTTTCCCTCTGCATCGCAGGTAGCCTCGATCACATGAGCCTTGTAATCATGCGGAATGGCGGGAGTAATGTCCTCGATGTGCCGGTCTCCGCAAACGGAGCATTCCCGGACGGTATAGCCGGGGCTGGTACAGGTGGCGGCCACGGTATAGACCTCATAGCTGTGTTCGCCCTTGGGCGTGGCGGTCTGCTTCATCTGTCCGCAGCGGGAGCAAAGCTCCAGCAGCTTGCCATCGGTTTCGCAGGTAGCGTCACGGATGACGATGCCCTGCCATGCGTGGCCCAGAGAGTCCACATAGTCGCGCTTTTCGATTTTGCCGCACTCCGTACAGAGGTAGCGGTCATAGCCGAGGGTGGTGCAGCCGGCCTTGGTGCTGTCCAGCAGAATATACTTGTGGTTTTCACCGCAGCCCTTGTCGGTGCAGCAATTTCCGTTGCAATGCTTGTTCTGACAGCCGCAGTTAGGGTTAGAGCAGCCGCAGCCGCAGTTGCCGTTTTCATCTGTGGTATCATCCCGCAGCCAGACATAGGCCACGCCGTTTTCCGTCATATCCACACCGTCACAGGTGTAGGTGATTTCGTAATAGACAGTGTACTGACCCTCGTCCGTATAGTTGGGTGCGGTGGTCATGGTGCAGCTATCCGCGCTGTTGCCGTAGCGGATGGCCGTGCGGACACCGGCTTCAGACAAGTCCGTGACGCTGATGGTATGGGGCTGTCCGTCTGCCACGCCGTAGTAGCTGGCAACAACGGCCTTGGCCGCCGTGTAGTCATATCGGGTATAGTCACACAGGCGGCACTTCTCCACGGCAGCGAAACGGCCATGAGCGGGCTGGGGCAGAGTCTCCACCGCCATGTCATGGCGTTCCAGCACAGAGGATTTCTCGTAATTTGTACCGTAACAGAAGCAGCAGTAGGTGCCGCCCTTGGTGACGGTGCGGTGGTACTTGCTGTCTACATATTCATGAGTAACGGTCTCCGGCAGATCCAGATAAAATTTGGCGGCGCAGTCATGCAGAACGTAGATGTTCTTATCCCATGCGTAGGGGGCGCCGTTGGTCTCGTTACTGTTCCAGTCTCCACAGCGGCTGCATACGGATTTGGTCCAGTGGTAGCCGGTGTAATAGGCGTTCTCGCCGGGGACACCGGCATCCAGACTACCTACCGTTACTTCGTCAATACACATCCCGTTGGAATACTTGACGTTGCGGTTCAGGGCCGTCTCACCGGAGCGGGTATACTCCGGAACACGCCAGACGGTGAAATCCGTGTTTTCCCGGCAGGTGGCGCAGTAGAAGGTCTCGTGGGTGACGATGGCGTTGACATCCAGTTCATTCGTCCGGTTGCTGGCCTGCTGCCAATGCTCGACGGGATCATGGTAGCTGTTCTGCTGGGCGGCTGATGCCGTGGGGATCATGCCAAGGCACAGGGCCAGTGTCAGAAGCATGGCCAGTACACGGTGAGAAAAGAAATATTTTTTATTCAAATGCGAACTTCCTCCTTATATTTTCCGAATAGGTTTCTTTGGATCTTTCGTGTTGATTACTTGGTTACCGCCCCCTCTCAGGTGTTTTTCTTTTTTGCAGATACTCATTCCAGTCCTTGCCGCTGCGGGGTTCCTCCACGGTCACGGCGTAGCCCATGGCTGTGTATTTGTTCTGAAATTGCCGAGCCGCCTCCCGTCCCGGCCCATCTGCGTCCAGGCACAATTCGATTCGTTTGATCTGCGGATGATCTGTCAGATAGGCTTGCAGTGCACCGTCATAAAGGCCGCAGAGGGCCAGCGCGTTCGGTGTGTTCCGGTGGAGTGTGAGATAGCTCATCAGGTCGATGGGCGCCTCGAATACGAAAACCTGATCTGAGCTGCGGTCATACGGGAGTGCGAAGCCGATGTGTTTATCGCTGCCTGTCACATCTCCGCGGAAGCCCTTGCCCTCCCGGTCATAGGTCCCGCGCAGGCCCGCGTATTTTGCCTACCCCGCGCTGTTCTTTCCGACGAACACGCAGTTGTGATGCTCGGCGTCCTCATACAGCAGGCCGCTGTTCAAAAACTGACGGATCACCTGTGGGACGATGCCGCGCTTGTGCAGGTAGGCAAACACCCTGCGATCATCCGCATTGCGAGGGGGCAGGGTAAAGGGCTTTTGCACCTCGTCCCGCTTGACGGAAGGCACCGCTTTGTCGGGGGAGTCTCTTGCCCTGCCGTGAAAGGCCAGTAGGTACTCCACAGCCTCTGGAAAGCTCTTGCCGCAGAATTGCTGCAGGAAGGTAATGGCGTCCCCGCCAGTATTCTGCGAGTACCGAAACCACTTGCGGCGGTCCTTGATCCGCAGGCTGTCCATTTCCGCTGTGGTGTGGTATCTGCCGATCCGCCGCACCTGATAGCCCAAATGGGACATCAGCTCCGGCAGATCCGTTTCCTTGGCGATCTGCATTTCTGTGTCTGTGAAGCGTCTTTTGATCTTGCTTGCCATAGTGATGACCTCCTTTCTGGCGAAACGCAAAAAGCCACCCAGGGCATCCGAGAGATTCGGATGCCCTGGGTGGCTTTTCCCTAAATCATGTTCTTTTGTTTGGGCTTTAACGCGGGCCTACACAGCGTTATCTTCGTGGGGGGTGTCCGTGTCCGCTGGAGCGGTCACGTCGGCCACACGGGGCGCGACAGGGGCCTCAGTGGGGGTGTTCTGCTCTTCGGTGTTCTCAGCGTCCGCCTCGTCCAGCGCCTGCGTGATCAGGTTCAGCACGAAGTCTCGCTGGGTGAGCTTTTTGCCGTTGCGGAGCGTCTCGCGCTCCAAGTGACGCTTGATGCGCTGGAAGAGTTCTTCGGGAATCTGGAATGCCATGGTTCTGCCTTTTTCAGTCATTTGAATGCCGCCTTTCTGATTTTCCATCATGTTGTAATAGTCTTGGATGAGATTTGTGATGTACTCGCTGGTGGTCTGGCCCAGCCGTTCCCGTTCTTCGCTGACCCGCTCATGCAGGTCGATGGGAATCTGAGCGCACAAGTTTTTGGTGGTTGCCATTCTCGGACACCTCTTTCGTATTTTTGTAACGCAAGCATACCCGAAAGGTTACGAGAAAGCTATTACCAACACCACCAAGGAATGGCAGACAAACGAAGCGAAAGCAACATAAGCACCAATGAGACGAAAAAGGCCACCGTCCGCTCCCACATGGGGAGCCGAACGGCGGCCTGCCTTCTTATTCTTCATTCTTTTTTAGCCTCGGTGTTCAAGTCACACCAGTCCATAAGAGCGCTCTGCTGCATCTCTGAAATGTCGCCTCTCGCGTGGAAAAACTGTTTTTCTGAAAAAAGCGTTTTTCCCAACTTTTTCGCCAGCAAAAAGCCTGTAAAGATGCAAAAACGCCGCACTTTCGTGCGGCGTTTTCTGTGTTGCATCTTTCATCAACACATCTTGGAGCGGGCTACGAGGCTCGAACTCGCTTCCCGGCATCCCGCGAATTGCGTTCCGCAATTCGCAGGAACCCTGCCTCGCCTCTGATTAAAATGCGCTTCGCGCATGGGTGTCGGTATCGAGTTCTTTCCGTCTAACGAAAAAAATCAGGGCATCCAAATCGGATGTCCTGATTTACTCTGGAGCGGGCTACGAGGCTCGAACCCGCTTCCCGGCATCCCGCGAATTGTGTTCCGCAATTCGCAGGAACCCTGCCTCACCTCTGATTAAAATGCGCTTCGCGCATGGGTGTCGGTATCGAGTTCTTTTCGTCTAATAAAAAAATCAGGGCATCCAAATCGGATGTCCTGATTTACTCTGGAGCGGGCTACGAGGCTCGAACTCGCTACCTCCACCTTGGCAAGGTGGCGCTCTACCAGATGAGCTAAGCCCGCGGAACAAGAAGTATTATAGCAAGACCTCCCCGTTCTGTCAAGCATTTTTTACATTTTTTTCAATAGTTTTTTCGATGTCTTTCAAAGAGCCTATCACGGCGCCTGTTCTGTTGAAGATGCCTCCGACTGCGCCGCAGACACCTGCTCTGCTTGATACACCTGAATTTCTTCCTCCGTGGGCTTGAGCAGGAATTCAATGATCCCCACCGGGTCGGTTTCCGGATAGTAATGGACGATCCAGACCGCTTCCTCCCGGGTCCCCCGCTCCTGCCGCACCTGCTGAACCTCCTGCGCCACCTTCTCCCGGCTGTCTGCCTGCCAATAGCCCATGCGGACCACCAGTTCCGTCCGGCCACCGTCCAGCGCCGCCTCCAGCAGATCACCAAGCGCACTGACGCTGGAGGCGCTGACGATGGTCTGCATCTGCTCCGCCGTGCGCCGATATCCGATCTGAAGGTCCGCCTCAAAGCAGCTCCGCTGGGGCTGGCTGATATAGGTGATGTACTCCACGGCATAGGCTCCCAGCGGGGTCTCCTGCTGAACCTCCTGTGCCGCCTTTTCCAATTCCTCCAACGCAGTTTGTTCGTCCGGGAAATTATACAGCCGCAGCGACGCGGTTTCTGTGTGCTGACCGATGAGGATCAGCAGATCGTTGACCATATCCTGCCGGTTTTCCGCCCGCAGGGTAGCGGCGGCCTCACTTTCCCAGAACTTGCTGCTGTGAGGCTCTGATGTGGTATAGGAGCGCTCCAGAAGAGAGGCGCAGCCTGTCAGCAGGCCCAGCGCCAGTCCCGCCGCCGCCAGTCGATATACCTTCATTCGCGCCCCTCCTTTTTTAAATCGTTTAATAGCCCAGATCCTGATCGATCAGGACCACTTCCATCTCCATGTTGGCTACGGCCTCCCACAGGACCACCAGGCCCCGGCAGATCCGCTCCGGGCTCTTGCAGTCATAGCAGCGATCTCCATGAACGGCGCAGGGCGTTTTCCGGCCCAGCCGTTGGGCATTCTTCGGCGCAGCAATGTTCCGCGCCCGCCAAAGGGCCTCCTCGTAGGTGGGGGCCAGCTTGTTCCGTCCCACGATGAACCAGACCTTCTTGTGGCCGTACAGGGACGATGCTACCCGGTTGCCGTTGCCGTCGATGTTGATGAGCTCGCCAGTCTCCGCCATGCCGTTGACAGAGGTGATATACATATCCGCCGTCATAGCCTCTCTGCGGGGGTCCTCCGCCGACTCCGGACGCCAGTGCCAGAACACCCGGTTATGTCCGGACAATTTTTCGTAAAGGCCCATCTGCTCCGCCGTGACGGAGCCGCCGATGCCCACAGATACGCCGTCAATGGAGCGATCCAGATAGTCCGCGGCCTCCTCCGCCGTGGCAAACGTACTGACGCGGAACCGCTTGGATTCCAGATTTTTTTTGACCCTTGTAAAATCCGTCATGGAAACTGCCTCCTTATAATTCCTTCTGATACTCGCCGAAGCCCTCGCCCAGCACGTCATGGGCGTCGCAGACGATCAAAAATGCCGCCGGGTCCGCCTCATGGACGATCTCCTTGATCTCCACGATCTCCCGCTGGCGGAAGGCCACCATCAAAACGTGCTTTTCGCTGCCGCTGTACGCGCCGGTGGCATTGAGGATGGTCACGCCCCGGTCATAGGCCAGAATAGCGTCGGAGATCTTCTGCCAGTGATTCGAGATGATGTAGGCCACCTTGGACGCATTCAGGCCGTAGAGCACCGTGTCCATAACCTTGCTGGACACATACAGGGCCACCGCACCATAGAGAGCCGTTTCCAGCCGCTGAAAGGCGATGGCCGTCAATGCCAGTACCACACCATCCGGGATCAGTATCAGCTTGCCCATAGGAAGCCACGGAAATTTCAGCTTCAGCAGGCGGGCCACGATGTCCGTGCCGCCGGTGGTAGCCCCCTGAGAAAAGACGATGCCCAGTCCCGCACCCATCATAGCGCCGCCGCAGATGGAGGCCAGCATGGGATCCATCGGGGAGAATGTATACAAAAGGGCGATGCCGTCCATCGCCAGTGAGCTGACCGTCATGGAAAACAGGGACGAGGCCAGTAGGTGAAAGCCGATGAACTTCCATCCGGCCAGAAACAGCGGGACATTCAGGAGGATCGTGCCGATACCTACGGAAAGAGCCGGGAACAGGACATTCAGCACTTGGGCCAGGCCGGTGATGCCGCCCATACCCACGGCGTTAGCGGCAAAAAACCAGTCGAAGGACAGTGCGAAGATCACAGAGCCCACTGTTATAATGCCATAGCTTCTCAGTTGTTTTTTCAAATGGATTTCTCCCTATCTTTATCTATTCGCCCGGAACATGGCCTTACAGCAGGCTGATCTGCTGATCCTCAGAATCCTCTTCCCTTACCAAAGCGCCGGCGGCGGGAATGGCCCGCACCCGATAGCGGGTCCGGTTGGTAATAGAGGTCTCCTCAGACAACAGCACCGTTTCCAGATGATACTTGGGCTTCAACGTCATCACCGCCACGCCCTGAGCGGAACGGGTGGTCTTGGGAGCCAACAGCGCCGTGTGGAAGATCAGGCAGCGAGGTTCGTTGGAATACACAGCCAGTTCACAGTCCTCATCCAGGCGACGGATGCAGGCCAGGGGCGACTTGTCGGAATAGGCGCCGGTGAGCTTCCGGCGGTTGGAGGCAGTCTGATACGCCTTCATCTCAATCCGGGCCGCCTTGCCGTTCTCATAGAAGAACAGCAGGCTTCCAGCGTAGTCTACCCCCGGCAGCACCATGAAGATCACATTTTCTCCCGCATCCATTTTTAGCTTGGTGGGCAGGTAGTCACCCAGTACGCTGGCCTTGGCGTCATCAAACTCGCCCAGCCGGGTCTTGTAGACCTGACACTGGTCGGTAAAGAACATGGCCTCGGCGTTGGAGGTGGTCTCAAAGCTTTGGCGGAGGGCATCCCCCTCCTTGAACTTCTGCTCACTATTCATCCGCAGAGAGGCGGGGGTGATTTTCTTGAAATACCCCTCACGGGACAGGAACACAGTGACGGGATACTCCTCCTTCTGTTCCTCCTCCGGGGTGTAGCTGGTGATCTCGTGGGGGTAGACGATGGAGGTGCGGCGGGGCTCGCCGTATTTCTTGGCGGCGGCGTTCAGCTCCTCCACGATGACCTTCTTCACCCGCTTAGGGCTGTTCAACAGGTCCTCCAGATCGTCGATCTCATCCCGCAGTGCGTCGGTTTCCCGGGTGCGCTTGAGGATGTATTCCTTGTTGATGTTCCGCAGCTTGATCTCCGCCACATATTCCGCCTGAATCTGGTCGATGCCGAAGCCGATCATCAGATTGGGGATGACCTCGGCTTCCTCCTCCGTCTCCCGGATAATGCGGATGGCCTTGTCAATATCCAGCAGGATGCGCTTCAGGCCCTTCAGCAGGTGCAGCTTTTCCTTCTTCTTGCCCAGCACGAAGAAGATCCGCCGCTTCACACTGTCGGTGCGCCATGCCGTCCATTCCTCTAAAATCTGCCGGACGCCCAGCACCTTGGGGCTGCCGGCGATCAGCACATTGAAGTTGCAGGCAAAGGCGTCTTCCAGCGGCGTCAGCTTATAGAGCTTGGCCATCAGTTTATCAGGGTCCACGCCCCGTTTCAGATCGATGGCCAGCTTCAGGCCGGAGAGGTCGGTCTCATCCCGCATATCCGAGATCTCTTTCGCCTTGCCCGCCTTGATCAGCTCCGCCACCTTGTCCAGAATGGCCTCTACTGTGGTGGAGTAGGGGATCTCGTAAATTTCCAGCAGGTTCTGATCCTTCACATAGCGGTACTTGGCCCGCACCCGGACGCTACCCCGACCCGTATTGTAAATGTCCCGAATGGCATCTGTGTCAAAAATCAGCTCACCGCCGGTGGGAAAATCCGGGGCCAGCAGCGTCTCCGTCAGGTCGCAGTCCGGGTTTTTCAGATAGGCCACCGCGGTATCGCAGACCTCTTTCAGGTTAAAGCCGCAGAACTGGGAGGCCATGCCCACGGCGATGCCGCTGTTGGCGGATACCAGAATATTGGGGAAGGTGGTGGGCAGCAGCGCCGGCTCCTTCATGGTGTTGTCGTAGTTATCCACGAAGTCCACGGTGTCGCTGTCGATGTCCTTGAAGATCTCACCGCAGATGGCGGAGAGCTTCGCCTCCGTATACCGGGGGGCGGCCCAGGACATATCCCTGGAATAGGACTTACCGAAGTTGCCCTTGGAGTCCACAAATGGCGTCAGCAAAGCGCCGTAGCCCTTGGAGAGACGCACCATCGTATCGTAGATGGCGGCATCGCCGTGGGGGTTTAGGCGCATGGTCTGGCCCACGATGTTGGCGGACTTCGTCCTTGCTCCCGTCAGCAGCCCCATTTTATACATGGTGTAGAGCAGCTTGCGGTGAGAGGGCTTGAAGCCGTCGATCTCCGGAATGGCGCGGGAGACGATGACGCTCATGGCGTAGGGCATATAGTTGGTCTCCAGCGTGTCGGTGATGGGCTGCTCCACCACCGCCGCCCGGAGGCCCATGACGTTGGGGTTATTGGCTGGATGCCGGGATCCTTCCGGCTGCTTCTTTTTCGGCATAATAAACGTTCCTTATTTTATCCACAAAAAAGTGGTGTTTTTGCCAGATAAATTGCTGAGCAACACGGCTTTGCCGTGCAGATGTCCCCTGTATGTTCCTTGCTTCACAAAGGAGCGTGGCGTTGCCGCACGGGGGAGCATGGTGATACCATGCAGAATTGAATCCCCATTTTCTTTTCCTCTTGCGGAAAAGAAAACGGCCATTCATGGTCAAAAGAAAAGACGCTGAGGGATGATTTGACACTTCTGTGTCAAATCACCCGAAACGGGGGCTGGCTGTCACGGACTTCCGACCAAATCCGGAAGTCTCCTACCGGCTGCGCTAAACCTGTTCCGTCCGGCATTGCGTCCCCGCACCTGTAGGCACACCGCACATCAGGCTGCAAAACCGAACCGGCGTATTTCTGCTCCCGCGCGTTCCGCTTCGCTACGCGCTGGCTGATTCCGCAAATGAATATCAGCGGCAGCGGAAAGAGGAGCAGGGGGTGTCCTGCCTATGCCCCGGAATTTGATGTTTGATCGTCACGGCGCACAGAGTTAAGCAAGATGTGTACCCCGCCCGTGATTTAGTACGCACTGCTTCATTTGCACAGCAGTTCTCACAGAACCCGTTTCCCCAAACTTGCACGGTGTGCAAGTTTGGTTGATAGCGCTTTTCTTTTCCACCGCTGCGGCGGCGACTTTTCTTTTGACAAGACAAAAGAAAAGTGGGGGCCGCAATCTGGTGCCGCATGGCGGCACAATTATGAAATATCCGCCAGATCCAAAAATCTTGCTCCGTTTTCCGCGATATGGTCCTTCCGGCCCTGGAGGTTATCCCCCAGCAGGAGGTCGAACACCTCCGCCGTCCGCTCCACATCCTCCGGCATGACCCGGATGAGCCGCCGGGTCTCCGGGTTCATGGTGGTGAGCCACATCATGTCGGGGTCGTTCTCACCAAGGCCCTTGGAGCGGTCGATCTTGTACTTCTTCCCCTCCAGAGCTTTGACAATATCCGCCTTCTCCTTGTCGGAATAGGCGAACCACGTCTTATCCCCGCAGTTGATCTCGAAAAGCGGCGTTTCCGCGATATACACATACCCCTGTTGGATCAGGGTAGGGGTCAGGCGGTAGAGCATGGTCAAAATCAGCGTCCGGATCTGGAAGCCGTCCACGTCGCCATCGGTGCAGATGACCACCTTGTTCCACCGGAGGTTGTTCAGATCGAAGGCTGCCAGATCCTTCACGTGCTTGTTCTGGATCTCCACGCCGCAGCCCAGCACACGGATCAGATCTGTGATGATCTCGCTTTTGAAAATGCGGGCGTAGTCCGCTTTCAGGCAGTTCAGGATCTTGCCCCGGACGGGCATGATGCCCTGGTACTCCGCGTCCCGGCTGAGCTTGACGCTGCCCAATGCGGAGTCGCCCTCCACGATATAAATTTCCCGCTTCTCCACATCCTTGGAGCGGCAGTCCACGAATTTCTGGACCCGGTTGGAGATGTCGATATTGCCGGAGAGCTTTTTCTTGATATTCAGCCGCTGCTTCTCCGCACTTTCCCGGCTGCGCTTGTTCACCAGCACCTGCTCAGCGATCTTCTCCGCGTCGAAGTGATTCTCAATGAAGTAAATTTCCAGATTCGTCCGCAGGAACTCCGTCATGGCCTCCTGCACGAACTTGTTGGTGATGGATTTTTTCGTCTGGTTCTCGTAGCTGGTCTGGGTAGAGAAGTTGTTGGAGACGAAGATCAGGCAGTCCTCAATATCCTGCCATGTGATCTTGCTTTCGTTTTTCTGATATTTGTTCTGCTCCCGCAGGTACTTATCTACTGCGGAGACAAAAGCGCTTTTTGTTGCCTTTTCCGGCGCGCCGCCATGCTCCAGCCAGGAGGAGTTGTGGTAGTGCTCGATGACCTGCACCTTGTTGGAAAAGCAGCAGGCGGCAGAGAGCTTCACCTTGTACTCCGGCTTGTCCGCCCGGTCCCGGCCCCGCTTTTCCGCCTGCCAGAACACCGGGGCGGTCAGTGCGCCCTCTCCGGCCAGCTCCGCCACATAGTCCTGGATGCCGTGCTCGTAAACGAAATCCTCCTCAGGCAGAGAGCCGTCCTCCTGCTGATCCCGGAACTTGAAGGTAATCCCCTCATTCACCACTGCTTGACGGCGCAGCACATCCGTGAAGTATTCCGCCGGGATGGCAATGTCGGTAAACACATCCAGATCCGGCAGCCAGCGGGTGCGTGTGCCGGTCTTTTTCACCTGAGACTTGGGCAGGGGCGTCTTTTCCAGCCCTCCCACGATCTCGCCCCGCTCAAAGTGGAGCTTGTACTCAAAGCCGTCCCGCCAGACGGTGACGTCCATGTAGCGGGAGGCGTACTGGGTGGCACAGGCACCCAGACCGTTGAGGCCCAGAGAGTATTCATAGTTGTCACCGGTGAGGTTATCATACTTGCCGCCGGCGTACAGCTCGCAGTACACCAGTTCCCAGTTGTAGCGCTGCTCCTTTTCGTTCCAGTCCACGGGACAGCCCCGGCCCATATCCTCCACCTGAATAGAGCGGTCATTGTACCGCGTCACGGTGATGACCCGGCCGTGGCCCTCCCGGGCCTCGTCGATGGAGTTGGAGAGAATCTCAAAAACCGCGTGTTCGCAGCCGTCCAGACCGTCGGAGCCAAAAATGACACCGGGCCGTTTCCGGACCCGGTCCGCGCCTTTCAGAGACGAGATGCTGTCATTGCCATAATCCTGTTTTTTAGTCGCCATAGTTCCTCCAAGAGGGCATTTCCCCGTTTATCAGGGAACATTCTGCCATTTTCATATTGAGTTGATTATAGCATATCCCCGTCCCGACTGCAAGCATCCCCCGCTGTTCCCCGTTTTTTTGTCAGAAAGAGTGCCGTTTCACCCAGAAAGGTTGTTACGTAACTTTTTATATAACAGCCCGTCACCCCGGATTTTCCCCGGTTCCAAAGGGTTCTTCACATTTTCCACAGTTTTTTCCACATCGTTATGTAACCCTGTTAAAGCGAAAAAAGTTCACAAATTTTACACAGCTTATACAAGGAAGAAGCCCTGATGATATGCCGCCTGTTTGCGGCCGCTTTCTTTCCGCTCTTAAATATTGGGACGGTCTATCCAATTCTCTCTTTGCACAAAAAAGCTCTGACGCGGCATAAAGCCGCGTCAGAGCCGACGATGTACTTTATAGATGTACTTTATAAAACAAATCAGACGTAGTTGCAGATACGGGCAATAGCGGTCTCAACAAAGCCCAGTGCTTCCGCCTTGGTCTGCTTGCCGCAGGCGGTCTCTACCACCATATTCAGCAGATCAGTACCCAGCTGCTCCACCGTCTTCTCCCCGTAGATCAGAGGAGCTGCGCAGAAGTCGATGTTATCTTCCATATTGGCAAAAGTGATCTTATTGCCCGTGACCTTCACCACAGGAGCAATGGGATGGCCCACCGGTGAACCCCGGCCACTGGAGAACACAATGACCTGTGCACCGCCGGCCACCATGGCCGCCACGGAGGCGGGGTCATTGCCCGGCGTGTCCATGATGACCAGGCCCTGCTTGCTCTCGACCTGTTTGGCGTAATCATATACAGCATTGATGGGGCTGTGGCCACCCTTGTGGATGCAGCCCAGAGACTTCTCCTCCAGCGTGGTGATGCCGCCGGCCTTGTTGCCCGGAGAGGGGTTGCCCTGGCGGACATCTTCGCCGACAGCGTGGAAGTGCGCCTCAAAGCGGCTGGTGATCTCATAGATGCGATCGTGGACTTCCTTGTTGATAGCACGGCGGGCCAGAATGTGCTCAGCGCCAATGAACTCGGAGGTCTCGGAGAGAATGCTGGTACCGCCTGCCTGCACCACCAGATCGCTCATAGCGCCGATGGCGGGGTTGGCAGCAAGGCCGCTGGTAGGATCGGAGCCGCCGCATTCCGTGCCGACAATCAGTTCGGACAGGGGGAACTCCTCCTTCTGGAGCATGGAGGCTTCAGCCACCATCTCCTTGGCATAACGAACGGCGATCTCAACAGCCTTGAGGGTTCCGCCCACTTCCTGAATGATGACCTGCTTGAGGGGCTTGTTGGTGCGCTCCTCAATGGCCTTGACCACCAGGTCCATCTGGCAGTTTTCGCAGCCCAGAGACACCACCACAGTACCGTAGATATTGGGGTTGGCGGCATAGCCGGCCATTACATCCATAGTGAACTGCTGGTCAGGGGCCACCTGAGAGCAGCCCTGCTGGTTATTGAAGCTGATAGCGCCCTCGACCTGCTGTGCAATGATGCGGGCCGTGTCTGTGGCGCAAACGCTGGCGGGCAGGATCAGTACTCGGTTACGCACGCCAACCCGTCCGTCAGGACGGCGATATCCGTAAAAAGTCATATTCTGTATCCTCCCTTACTCCATCCCGCGGCGATCTTCTTTCATGCTCTCAACATTGTGAACATGAACATGAGCGCCCTCGGGGATCTGTTCCGTGGCCACACCGATGTGTTCGCCATACTTCACCACAGGCTCACCATTTTCGATGGTCCGGGTAGCCAGCTTATGATAAATGGTAATATCTTCCGTGGCTTTCAGAGATACAGTCTTTCCCTCTTTGAGATAGGTAACGGTATCCCCTGCGGCAATCGGCTCAATGGCAACGGCCACATTGTCTTTGGGGTCAATAATCATTGCATTTTGCATGTATAATTCCTCCTTCATATTATGGGGCCGGGTATGCTTACAGGGGGATCACCAGGGCGCCGATCAGAGCCAGCACGAAAATGCACACAGAGGAGATAAAGGAGCCCAGGGTGTAGGTCTTCAGACCGCCGGTCACGGTCAGGCCGGACATATTGGTGGCCACCCAGAAGCCGGAGTCATTGACATGGCCGATGGAGTTGCCGCCGGACAGGCAGGCCAGCGCGATCCACACGGGATGGCAGCCGATGGCGGGAGCGATGGTTGCCATGATGCCCATAGAGGTCATGCCGGCCACGGTGCCGGAGCCCTGCGCCACACGGAAGATCATGCCAATGAAGTAGGCCAGGAACATGGCAGGGATGACGGAGGTGGTATCGGTGCCCAGCAGGCTCACGATGGCGTTGCCAATGCCGGTGGCGGTGATAACGGAGGAGAAGGAGCCGCCTGCACCGGTGATCAGCAGCACCACGCCGGCACTCTTCAGGGCCTCACCGGCAGACTTCTCCAGATTTTCGCGGCCGATGTAAGGCAGGCTCACCAGATAAGCACCCAGAGTGCCCAGAGTCATGGCAACCAGCTTGTTGCCCAGGAAGCTGCAGATCAGAGGCTCCTCGTCAAACACAGCGGTGCCCAGAGTGCCGAACAGGATGCACACCACGGGGATCACAACAGGCAGCAGCGCCATGCCGAAGGAGGGGCGGGCCTTAGCGTCATTCTGGGCAGCACGGGCAGCCACCAGCTCATTGACAACGTTGGAGCTGTGGTTCACGTCCTTTTCCTCATTCCAAATGCCGCGGTTGTGGATCTTAACATAGATGAAGTCAGACACCAGAACAGTGATAAAACCGACAACCAGACCGACGATCATCATGATGCCCAGATCAAAGCCAAAGATATCGGCAGCAGCCAGAGGGTTGGGCGTGGGAGGCACCACGCAGTGAGCGGTGGTGGCGCCGATGGTCAGGCAGCCGGTGACATAGCACATCTTCATATCGATCTTGGCGGCAATGGTGATGCCGATGGGGATCAGGATAATGAAGGTAACGTCAAAGAACACAGGGATGGACAGCACGAAGCCGGCCAGGCTCAGGCCCCAGATGGAGCGCTTTTCAGGGAAAGCGGAAACCAGCTTGTCGGCGATGATGTCGGCAGCGCCGCTGTCACTCATCAGCTGGCCCAGGATGGTGCCGAAGCCGACAGGCAGGCCGATGCTGGTCATCATGCTGCCGAAGCCGGAGGAGATGGTGTCCATTGTAGTCATCAGGTCGAGGCCGCCGGCCACACCCATGAACAGGCTGGCCAGAACCATGCCGATGGAAGCGTTGAGTTTGAGAACGATGATGCAGAACAGGATGATTGCGATTGCGATCACCAGTGCTACGATCAGCATTGCGGGAGATACCATAGAGTCAGTTCCTTTCTTTTTTTGCGTTTCTTGCACTACTATTTAAAACCAGAGCTTTCCGGCGGTCCGCCTGTTCACGGCAGGCCTCCGGCAGCTCGGATTTTTCAGAACAGGTTGCCGTTTTCGTCAAAGGGCAGGTCATAGGGCTCCGTGAGAACCTCAAAGTTGGGGTTGTTCTCCACCAAAGGCAGCATACCCTCAGAAATCTCGATGACACCGATATGGGCGGTGTTGGGGATGCGGATCATCTTCATGTGGTCATGATCCTCTGCCTCGGGGCAGCACATCAGGGCCAGCTGTAAAGCTTCCCGGTCATTGTCCATGATCATGGGAATCTTCATCAGATGCAGGAAGGTGTTGGTCACGCCGGTGGGATAGGTCATCTCCAGCTTCATCTTGTTGAACAGACGGCGGGTGGTGACCTCCGCCAGGCCGATGCCCTGTGCATTGCCGTGGGTCTCGTCGGTCAGGTCCAGGATGACGCACTTCTCCGCCTGAATACCGCCGGAGCAGTACTTGGGCTGGACAAAGCGGCCGGACACGTTGGGGTCCATGCCGTCGCCGGAGATGTTCTTGCCGATCTTATCCACCACCAGCACGTCGCACTTGTCAAACAGCAGGTGGGCGATGGTCTTGTAGGAGATCTCCTTGAGCTTGGGTTCCTCGCTGATGATCTCCTCCGGGCTCAGGCCCTTGATGAGATAGGTATCATCATAGGCATTTTCAATGATGGCGATGCCGCCCAGAACCGGTGCGTTTTCCAGGATCGTCCGGCCGTACTCCTCCACCAGCTCATGCATGATGGCAGGACTCTGATGATGGATGCTCTCAGCGCCCTTCTGCTTGCCAAGGCCGATGGCCATCATCTTCATCAGGCCGCTTTCATAGGGACCGCGGAAGGAGGTATGGGGCTTGATGCGGTTGAAGAGGATGATGCCGTCCGCCTCAGAGGCGTTCTTGTCCATGAACACCGGCTGGTGACGCATGCCGGAAATGCCGATCTGCACCGTCTCCATGGAACTTTTCACGGGGCAGCCCATGGCTTCCTCAGTGACGCCGTAGTCCTTGAGGATCTGGAGCTGGCCCTCGGCGGTAGCGCCGCCGTGGCTGCCCATAGCCGCCACAATGTAAGGCTCGGCACCCTTGGATTTGACAAAATCCACAATGGCACGGGCCATCACGGCATTGTGATTGATGCCGCGGCTGCCGCAGGTAATGGCGATCTTCTGACCGGGCTGGATCTTGCCGCCGATCTCAGGGCGATCCAGCTCCCGGGTGATGATGCCGGGAATATCGCTCTCAGGGATGCAGGTCTTGTCGAAGTTCTGGCGAACCTTGACCATCTTGGGGATCGGTGTGTCTTTGATCAGGTTGGTAATGGTTTCCATGTCTTGCTCCTCTCTCGCCGCCGCAGGCGGCATATCGTATCAACAAGTATACAGATTTTTAATTTGAAAACGGATGCCGTGGGCTGTTCCCCCCAACACCGTGCCCGTCAAGATCATAGCTGGCAGCACCCGATTCCAGTGCCCCGGGATACGCCAGGCTCTAGCGGCGATGCGTTCCATACTTGCTCTGTTGGTCTCCACTCGAGCTGTATATGTTTTTCCGTTCCGTGCACGTGCACGAGTCAATGTAAAAAGAAAAGCGAAACAATATCGCTCATTAACACTGTTAGTATAATCTGTGTCCGTTTCTTTTGCAATTATAAGATATGACAAAAAAATAACAATTTTTTGTAGAATTTGAAAAATGCCACGCAATACACCTACCGGTTCAGCTTTGCGAAATTTCAATGCAAGGCCGCAGGCTGCATGGTCGATCGCAGTTGTCACCTCCCCGTTTTCAGGAAAGGTGAATCCGACGCACAGATCCGCCAAGACATCTCCACGTCAAAGGAGTTCGGTTCAGATATGCAATTTTCCCCCCGCCGATCATTTCAACAGCATCAGGATCACGCCGTAGATCACCGATGCCAGTGTCCCGAAGGTAATGACCGGCCCGGCCACGGTGAACATCTTCGCCGCCATACCGGTGACGAAGCCCTCTGGTTGTGTCAAGATAGACATACAGTTTTTTCGGAATTTTTTCAGCTGCCTCCAAAGTGGGCCGCTTATTGTTTTAGCTTGCCGTTACAAATGCAAACCCGCTCGAAGTACGCATATCTATCTCAATCTCTCCTGAAGGGTACACACGAACCCGCTCTACAAAATTTCTAATTATTTCCGGATCATAATCTTTAAGCAGGATGATCTGATCGGCTGTTCTTTTTCCCGCCGCAAGATTACCTCGAGACTCATAGTGCTCTACCAGAAGCCGCTTGATCTCTTCAGCTCTACATGAGAGTCTTGCCAGCTTCTCTGAATCTGTCTTCTGGATATCAGCAAATTTCTCTCTGCTTATGCGACCCGCTCGGTATTGCTCATATAGTTCAGCCTTTCTACTTTGGAGCCGTCTTGTCATATTGGTGTTAGCATCAAGCTCCGTTTGAATACTTGAAAGCTTTTTGTCAATGCATGCCTGCATCAAGCAATGCTGCTCAAGGAAGCTCCTACTTTGTTCCCGCAGCATCTGAAGAACAGCTTGCTCAATATGGGCCTGATTGACAAAGATGCCTGCACACTCAGCACCCTTAATACTGTCATTTTTCGGGCAAACAAGGTGTGGTTCCTTTGCTGGATTCTTTCGGAGCTTCCTCCCGCAGCAGCCACAAACAAACAGATTGTTGGCTCGGTTCCCGGCAGTATTCTTGTTAACATTCCGAATACGCCCTTGGAGCGCATTCTGTGCAGCTCGGAACAGCTCCTCCGAAATGATTGCTTCATGTGTACCTGGCACTATGATCCATTGATCTCGGGGCAACGACCGCATCTTAGGCTTTCCTACTTCTTCTGTCTCTCGAGTATTGGTAATCATCTTACCGGTATAGCGCTCATCAGTCAAAATCTTTCGAACAGCCCCCTTGAGCCAGATTCCAGTCTCTTCCTTGACCACCCCATTATAAAACCCGCCATTTCGCCGTTTATGCTCTAACGGGGATGGAATGCCCATATCATTCAGCATTTGAGCGATCTCGCTCGTGGTCATGCCTGCAACGCAGGACTCGAAAATCATGACAATGATGTCACGAACCTGCTCATCTACGATCAATCTCTTTTTGTTATGAGGATGGACTTGGTAGCCATAGAAGCCGTTTCCTCCCCAGTATTCACCACGCAGATTGCGGGTACGAAAAGCTGAGCGCACCTTGGTTGATAGATCTCGGCTATACATATTATTGATGAGATTGCGGAGGGCTAACTCAAGTCCGCCCGTGACACCTAAGTAGTCATCACTATCAAAGGCATCATTGATAGAGATAAAGCGGACCCCATAAAGAGGCAGGATCAGTTCGAGGTAGTTTCCCATCTCAAGAAAGTTTCTTCCGAAACGAGATAGGTCCTTCACCATAATGCAATGAATTTCCTGATTGCGAGCCATCTCAATTAGCTCATCGAACTTTGGCCTGTCAAAATGTGTTCCCGTGACACCGTCATCGCAGAACACGATCACTTTATAACCATGGAGCGATTCATGTGTATCATAGTAATCCTGGAGTAACCGCCTTTGGTTGAAAACACTGTTACTCTCATTCTTCAATGCATTTGTTTTGAGATCTCGGTCTTCACTCGACAAACGAATATAAAACGCCAGCACCTTATCCGGCATATCTCTCCGCCTCCTTTCCTCGGGTCGCAGCGACATAGAGAACCTGTTCAATCTCATCACGATGGCGGAATGCCACTTCAACATGGCCATCGTTAAACAAGGTAAGCGTCTCAATGAAGGCTGCTGCCATCTCAGCGTCAAGGGACTCCTGATCCTTATACTTTTCAACCAACAGTGCCCACTGCATTTTGCTGCCAAATCCCGCTGAGTACTTTTCCTTTTCCTTCTCCAATTCAGCAATAAAGATTCTCAAATCATCCGCCCTCCTAGAGTAGTCCTCGCTCAGATCTGTGTAATCTTGATGGCTCAGAAGCCCATCTGCAAAATCGCCATACAGGGCTGCCTTCAGCTGATTGAACTTTTCAATATTTCTCTTTGCATCATCAATCTGGGTTTCATATATCTGATAGCGGGTCTGCGAAGAAGGCGTAGCATTCAAGTTGGCAATCAGTCTCTGGGCATCGGAGAATGCTCTTATCTGAGTTTGGATAAGCCGCAGGGCAAGGGACTCTACATCCTCCTGTTTGACCGCTTTCTTGGGACAAATGGTGGCATTGTAATTCTCATGGAGAGTGCAATAATAGTAATAACCGCGATTAGATTTACTGCGCAAGTACATACTGCGACCACATTCTCCGCAACGAAGAATTCCTTTGAACAT
This sequence comes from Dysosmobacter segnis, assembly GCF_014297285.1. Taxonomy (GTDB): domain Bacteria; phylum Bacillota; class Clostridia; order Oscillospirales; family Oscillospiraceae; genus Oscillibacter; species Oscillibacter segnis. The sequence continues at coordinate 34,757 of NZ_JACOQI010000015.1, read as the reverse complement.
ACTTCTTCGTTTACTCTTGGAATCGTAGATAGTCGCAAGGCCCTGTTCACTTTGCCTAGCCGAGAGGATGTCCTGAACCTTATCAAAAAGCTCTTTGGAAACAATGGGTTCATGCATACCTTTATTGATAATCCATTCCTCTTCGGGCGTTTTAACTGTAGTCTTTGTCCCCCGCTCGCACAGCTGGCTTCTGTACTTTCCGGACACAATCCAACCAAGATAGACCGGATCGACAAGAATTTTCTTGATCGTTTGCAGATACCAGATGGCATTTTTGAACTTCTCCGTCTTCCGCAAACCAATATCGTACAGATAGCGTCCGGGACTGGGCACCCCTTGCTCATTCAGAGTTTTCGCTATGAAGTGGAGAGTATGATTCTCTGCCACCATACGGAAAATGGCAAGAACGATTGGCCCCGTTTGCGGATCAGGAAATAGGTGGTACTTGTCATCCGGATCTAACATATATCCATATGGCGGAGTGCCAGTGGTCCACTTACCAGCAAGCTGCTGCGTCCGTTTCACCGCCCGAATTTTCTTGGAAATGTCTCTCGCATATGCCTCGTTTGCAAAATTTTTCAGTTGGATTGAAATGTCGGCATCATCCCGCAATGAATCAAAGCGATCGGTAACGGAGATAAAGCGCACACCCATTCTCGGAAAGATCTGCTCAATATATTCACCGCTCTCAATCATATTTCGCCCCAGACGAGACAAGTCTTTGACAATCACACAGGTCACCTTGCCAGCTCGGATGTCATTCATCATTCGAGCGAATTCCGGGCGCACAAAGCTAACTCCCGAGATATCGTCATCACAATAGAGGTCAAAGACAACTAAATCCTGATGCTGGGAAACAAAGTCCTTCAGCAACGCAATCTGATTACCTATGGTGTCTGCTTCTCGCTTTTGTTCGTTCTCAACCGAGATTCTGGCATAGAGCGCTACCTTGTACTGGACGGGGCCTACAACAACTGCGGGTGTGACTTGGACATTTTTTCTGCTCTTTCTTGCCATGCTTACATCGCCTCCCCTAGTATTCCACGCGCGGCATATTCCTGCAGGCTGCTCACCAAACGGGCATAGTCCTCGGAATGCTCAAAGATGATTTCCAACTTTTCGTCTTTGTGAATAACAACTTTTTCAATGCACTCCAGAACAACTGCCCGCGTGAGTGATTTCAATCCTCGATGTTCGGTAAATGTCTTCATCCAGTTGTTCGGGGACTGTTCGCCCGAGAGATAGATACTGAGTTCTCGGTCGATCTGCTCCTGAGCAATCAGCGCATCGGCAATTCTTGCATCATACTGACCTCTGATGTCACAGAAGTCAGTCTTCGAAATGAGTCCTTCTTTCATATCTTCATAGAGAGATGCCTTCAGATCGCGATAACGAGCGATTTCTGCCGCAAGTTTTTCTCTGCGCTGCTCACACTTGGCAACATTGATTTTCTGATATGGCACCTGCTGAATTTCAGATAGACACCGGTCGAGCTCAACCACCGCGCTGATATGCTCTTGCAATAGCTGAAGGACAGCTGCCTCAACCTGTGCCTCTGGTACCTGCTTGAGTTCACAGCGATTCTCTTTCGTGCGCACGCTGCAGCGGAAATAGCTGTATAACTTATATCCGTTGTTAATTGTGCTTCGAGTAACTGCGTTCCCGCATTCTCCGCATTCCAACAAGCCGGATAGCGGATAAACTGTCGTTGCTCGTGGTGCTGCTCGCGTATCTATCAGAAGAGCTTTTTGAGCAAGATAGAATGTCCTCTTCGTGACAACAGGCTCATGGGCGTCGTGGATCACAACCCACTCGTTTTCTTCTGTTGGTATTGATTTCTTGATTTTATAGTTTGGTCTACGGCGAAGGCCTTGGCGGAGGGTTCCAATATAGATCGGGTTGGTGAGTATCCGGGCAACTGCCTGCGCTGTCCATTCGCACCGTTCCTTCATTTTGAAGCCGGAGAATAACGGCTCTCCCTTGTGGCGCTTATACTCCAGCGGCGCAAGAATTCCGCTCTCTGCAAGCCGAATTGCTATGCCATTGTTCGTCATGCCTTGAATTTTCCAGTTGAAAATATCCTGGACAACTGTGGCAGCATAGGGATCGGGCTCAATTCGATTGTGGTTTCCCTCGCACTTCTGGTACCCATACGGTGCAAACGGACAAATAAAGTCACCATGTTTCCGCTTCACCTGCAGCTGGCTTCTGACCTTCACTGAGATGTCACGGCTGTAGTTGTCATTCATCAAGTTCTTGAGCGTGATGCTAAACTCGCTACTCTCGTCACGGGTAATCGTGTCGATGTTGTCATTGATAGCGATTAAGCGCACCCCTAAAACAGGAAATAGACGGTGGATATACTTTCCGGAATTGATATACTCTCTTCCGAAACGGGACAGGTCTTTTACGACCACGCAATTGATCCGTCCAGCCTTAATATCGTTCAGCATGCGCTGAAAGGCTGGACGGTCAAAATTCGTCCCTGTATATCCATCGTCTATACGAATGGAGACAATATTAAATTCAGGCTTATCCTTCAGAAAGTCCAGGATAAGCTGCTTCTGGTTGGTAATGCTGTTGCTCTCACGGCCAGATTGCGCCGCAACGATGTCTTCCTTGGAAAGACGCACATAGATGGCGGTATTAAACACAGCCATCTCGTTCGCATTATTCTGCATAATCTCACTCCTTTGGCGTGGTCTGTCTGCCTAAGGAGTGAGTATGCTTGATTTAGTCCGAGGCTATTATACCACATCTATGGCCCTTTATCCAGATGAAAAACGGACCTGGCAAGAATTACATCATGCTCTGCTGCTGCAGCAGATGCTTGAACACTTCCTCAAAGGATGGCCCGTCCTCTTTGTATTTCACCTTGACAGCAAAGTTGCCCACTCGGACACAGTATGGATTCTTCACTTGCTTCAGATAACTGAGCACTCTTTCACGCACAGGCAAGGATTCATCAATGTGAACGGTGCTCAAGTCTACAAGCTGAGACTTGTCTACTGTCCGAATATCAACCGCCTTCATCGCTTCCCACTGCTCGGGTGTGATATCTCTTGGATCATCAGGGATTTCAGATGCGATATATGGCACTGTACCAGAAGTAATCTTAGGTTCTTCCATAATACCGATAGCACCTCCTTGGGATATTATCCCTAGTATTATTTGGATTATTCCAGCAGTTCACTCCTCATAATGAATGTAGAAATGAGGGTGTGTTTGACCACCCCCCCTCTACTAAAAATTTGTGATCTGCCCAAAAATCATTCCGGTCTCTCTACGCTGAAAAGAGGGATAATATCATAATTCCCATCTTCTGCAGTTTCGAGCCCCAGCTCTTCCAATACCTGTCTTTGAATGTCAGGCTTCAAGTCATCAATATAGATCTCAACGCTCATTTGTCTTCCTCCTGATAAGACTTTTTCAAATCAATCCACTTGCAGTCCGGATAGTTCCCTCGCTTACAGCCAAGGCAGTTGGTCGTAAGGCACTCCTCGAGCCAACAGGTGTAGCAGGTATCCATCCCAATATAGTCGCTTGAGGCATACCAAAAACCTGCAGGGTGGCGCTTAACAAGCCAACCGCCACAGACATTACAGTTTTTTTCTTCCCAAACGACCTTTGCAGATTTATCCCACTCAATCTCCTGGCCGCACATGGGGCAGAAGTTCCATCTCGGATGGTCATCATCGCCATCAAACAGAGCCTTCTCACAGTTCGAGCAAGTATAGACTGACTTGATGTTCGGTCGCTCTTGGTTTTCAATAGGAACCATATAGATTCTCCTCATACGCAGAGGGCTGCAGCTAAAATGCTGCAGCCCAAGTCATAATCATTTGTTCCGGAAAAGGTGCTTATAGAGATCATCTACGCCTTTCCGCTTTTGTGTCCAGGTAATCGGAGCCACCTCAAAGCCAGCAGCAACCCCCATTTCGATATAGCGATCACGCGCCTTTCGGACCTCTTCTTTGACCTGGTAGTCCGAGTCAACCATAATGTTGATTCGTACCACGCCGATAGAGTTAAGCTCTTCAAGCGCACGCTCGAACTGGGAATAGCTTGGCACTCCGGTAAGGCCGGCAAAACCACTTTCATATGAGGTGCCAAGTGCAAAACTGTAGGCAATATCTGCCTTCATCACGCCTTCTGTGAGACAGACTACCTCGTCGCCTTCGTGAACCCCGACATAATGTGGACAGCACTTGGACTGTGTTCCATAGTACTGATCGATGCTCGTTAGGTTATAGAACTTCTGGTTATAAACCTTGTCGAGTCGAACCTGAATGGCCTCAATTTGCCCATTAAGATTTCGATCCGGGAGCATGATTCCAGAACCTCTGATGTCGAGCGTCCACTGCCCGGTATCTTTCTGGCAATAGAAACCAGGAACACCATCAAGAACACAACCGCGCTCCAGCAACTCAGTCACGATCCGTCTCAGGCGTGTCGTGGGGGTTGTCCGATAGCCAAGCCAGTCAATCTCATCTCGGGTCAGGCCTCGTTCCTTCAGCGATGCTTGATGTGTGGGGCACAGGGTCAAAAGTGAGAGCAGATTTGAATAGGTGTTATCTCGCACCTCAGCTGAGGCTATCGGCAGTTCCGCTGTCTCAATTATCTTCCGCCTTCTCTTATACTCGCGCGGTTTTTCATTGCTGTCGGGACCGAATATCTTACAAAGCTCCTCATAGGCCGTATGGAGGGTGACTTCGCAAAACTCTGCGTAAAGGTGGAGGATGCCCCCACCTTTGCCGCAGCGGTTGCACCGAAACACATTGTCTCGGATCTTCACATTCATATGAGCTTTTCGATCTGCACAGAATGGACACCTACAATGTAGTTGCGTGCCGGTATCTCTGATCACTTCAATTCCAAGCAAATCAATTACCTGTTCGATGTCACATGGCAGATCTGGTTTTCTGCCCATCATCAATCACCTCCCTCGGTGAGGGGCCCAATCAGCTGGCCATCTGACCAACAGCTTCCAGCAGCTTTGTGGCACCTGCCTTGAGTGCAAGGTTATGGCCAGAATAGTTCTTCACATACCACGCCAAATCTCCGGGGTTCTTCATGGCAATATCGCCCAGGGTCCAACCGTTAAAGCGGCCGAAATCAACCTTAACGGCCTTGGCCTGCTCGATGGTCATGACTCTCATATACTCATCAACCGTCTTGGGCGGTTCAGGCGCAGCTGCTTTCGGCTGCTGTGCGGGTGTCTGAGGCTGCATCTGCTGAGGTGGCTGAGACACCGGAGCACTCTGAGCCGGAACTGCAGGAGGCATCGGCTGCGCAGTAAAGCTGGCCGCTACATTTCCCGGATGTCCGGCGTCTTCATCAGGCGGCATTTTGATGGGAGCGTCAGCGATGATGCTCGCCAGGGTTTCTCCATTCATGCAGAACTGCGTACCATAGCCGGCATCGGCCAGCGCACGCCCTTTTGCCACCGTTTCTGCTATCTCCAGGAAGCGATCTCCAAAACGCTCCTCAGTAGGAAAGCGCTGAGAGTAGGCTTTCCCAATGAACTGGTCAGCAGGGTCAGCCTTGTCTGCGTAGACCTTGCAGCAGACAACAGCGCTCTTCTCGTCTAGATGTACAAGCTCCGGATCAATCTTGCCGTTCGGGCAGTGCAGCCGGAACCAGAGGAGTCGGTACTTGACATCCAAATAGAGATCGTTTTCACCTTCTTCTCCAACGGTGTTACGCACAAAGTCAGCAGGGTTAAATCCTTCAACGGCATTGATGGCCGGGATCGCGTTTGTGTTCAATTCACTCATGTTGAGTCTTCCCTTCATAATAAATGTAGAAACGAGGTGGCTTCTGACCACCCCGGTTCCCAAAAATCAAGTCACTCGCTTGCAGAGCTCGCGGTTGTAGTAAGCCACGATTCGATCAGCGAGGACGGTGTTCCGTTGACCCACATCACATTTGTGGATCGCAATAAATACGGCTTGTTTCTGCCCAATCAGAATGACCTTTGCCTTGGCTCTGGTCACCGCTGTATAGAGCAGATTTCGCCGCAACATGATATAGTGCTCCTTCAGAAGAGGAACGATGATGACCGGATACTCTTGTCCTTGGCTCTTATGGATGGTCGTACAGTAGGAAAACTCAAGGTCCTCCAACATTTCCTGCGTATAGCTCAGCTCACGCCCATCCAGAAGCTTGACACGCGCAATCGTATCATCATCCTCTGTCTCCACGTCGGTTATGATACCGACATCGCCATTCGACACATTGATCCTGTTTACAGTCTGCATAATGCGATCGCCCACACGGAAGACCCGGCTGCCACACTTCATTTCCTTTTTCAGATTGTTCGGAGGGTTGACGAGTTCCCGTATTGTCTCGTTCAATGCATTGGACGCCACAGCGCCACGCTTCCGAAACGGCGATAGGATCTGAACATTCTCTATGCCATGAATTGCAACTTCGCGCAGATAGTTTTTAATGACCAGCCGCGCTGCCTCTTCCGAGTTTTGCACTTCGAGCATCTGGAAGTCATCCCCATACTGTAGATGTGTGTCATTATGATTGATTGCATGGGCATTGGTGATTATCCGACTATTGGATGCCTGCCGGAATACCGTTTCCAAAACTGCCGTTGGCACCTTCTCGCTACGGATCATCTCCCGTAACACATTGCCGGCACCGACAGATGGAAGCTGGTCAGCATCACCTACGATGATCAGTTGGGCTCCTGGCTTGATTCGCTCCATCAGCACATACGCAAGGCGCATATCCACCATGGAGAACTCATCCACCACGATAAGATCTGCAGAAAGCATTTCCGTATCGTTGAGTGGACTATCCTCTTCGGTGACCAGACCAAGAGCAGAGTGAAGCGTGGAGGCATATTTGCCCGTTTGCTCCGACATTCGCCGACTGGCTCTACCGGTGGGTGCAGCCAAAAGGATCTCGTTTGACGGGAACGCTGCCTGGTAGATGTCCAAGATAAACCTTAGCGTTGTCGTCTTGCCGCTGCCCGGTCCACCAGTCATGATGGATATGGGATAGGACAAGCATAGCTTCACAGCATTGCGCTGAGAAGGGGCCAGTCTCTGATGCAAGTTTTTCTCCGCCCGATCGATCTTTTCATCCAGGTCACGGATCTCATCGAACCCTTCCTGGAGGAGCATGGACACAATCCGCTTGGCAGCTTTGACTTCGCACATACGCTCATAGCTCAGGTACACACGAGATCCCTCAACATAGACACGGGACTCAACACGCTCATTGGAGATGGCCTGTCGGATCTCCTCCTCGGAGACCACCTCTTCTTCACAATCCGAGTTGAGCAGGTCATAGCACTGACCCACGGTCTCATCAACGGTGAGAAAGAGATGCCCAGATACCCTGGCCTCATCCAGCACATAATTGATTGCGCCGGAGTATCGCATAGGATGCTTTAGGCTTACCTTGGTTTTGCGGGCAATCGAGTCCACGGTCATAAAGCCAAACCCTTTGATCTTACAAAGCTGGAAGGGATCCGACTTCACGATCTTCAGGCTGTTGTCGCCGAACTCTTCTTTGATCATCGCAGCCTTCTTCATTGAAACACCAAACGGCGCCAAGTAGATCATAAGGTCGCTCAGGGCCTTTGTCTCCTCATAGGAGGCGATGATGGCCTTGAGCTTCCTCTGGGCGATTCCCTTGATGCTCAGCAGCTTCTGTGGCTCCTTGTCCAGCACCTCCATGGTCTTATCCCCAAACCTTGCAACAATGGCTTTGGCAATCTCCGGGCCAACGCCCTTAATCACACCACTACTCAGGTATGCGAGGATACCAGCCTGATTTGTAGGAACAATCTCCTTACACATTGAGACCGATAGCTGAAGACCATGTTTCGAGTTCTCCCAGGTGCCATCAAGTTCTACTTCCACGGCATTTGAGGCTACAAGGTGATAGCCGATTGCCGTGAAGTGGATCTTATCGTCGTGGTAGAACGATCGGTTATGCGCTTCCTTGGGAACTGACTGATCCTCGGTGCTGTAGGAGAAGATGCAGAAGCCCTTATCCGACTTGAAGATGGTGCGCTCATATCGACATAGCATTCGATCACTCCTTATGCGATGGCCGTCTTGACCACCTTGAAAATTCTCAATTCTGTCTGATCGACGAACTCGTCGTAGATTTCCGGATACTGGGCTCTCAGCGCTGACAGCCTGTCCTTGTTGATCCCTTCCCTGTATTGAGGATTGTAGGTTACTCTGAAGCACTCACTGCCGTGCTCACAGGACGCCTTACAGGCAGTCCCCATTTGCTCGACAATGGGGGCGTAGAGCGACTTGATGCGTGTCTCCAATGCTTTGGACTGCGCATCGATCACCTTCTTTTCCTCCTTCAGGTTCAGAATTTCTTTCAGGCTGCCAAGGAACTTGCAGTCCAAATCAACACTCGGCTCAGACTTATCGGCCGGCCCGAAATAACGACGAAGGGACTCCAGCACTGCATCCGGCTTTTCTACCAGAGGCGGTTCCACACGAGCCAGAACATGATTGTGCCAGAACGCCTCCAGCTCCATAATCGTATTCTCCTCCTCATCGAGGTCGCGCTCAATCTTCTGCCATACGAAGTCGTTCTCATTGTTGGAAAACAGGCATGCGATAAAGGCGACATCGATGTTCATGACGGCCATGTAGTGTCGCACCTGCAGCTCATAATGGCGTGGCACAGAGCCATTCGCCCACTTGAACTGCATATCATAGTGCGCGGTTTTGCATTCGAGGATGGCCTTTCGACCATCCGGAAGCATAACGAACCGGTCTACATCGGCAATCAGGAACGGGAAAATAGGATGCTGGTACATCCAGTGGTCTTCAAAGACAGACAGGCCGGTCTTCTTGGCGAAGATCTGAGCCACCACATCCTCGAGCAGATGCCCAATTTGGAAAGTGATGCTCTTATCCGGGCCTTCATCTGCCATGACCACTCCGATCTTGTCATAGTAGAGTTCTCTGGCCGTGCGATACGGAGAGGAATTAAGGGCGACAGCTACATCGCTGCCGCCAATCCCTTTGCGCCGCCAGTCCAACCACTGATCCTCAGTGAGGGTGGTGATATCGACCAGCTTATTGGGTGTGTAATTCAAATTCAGCGCCATAAATCACTCCTCCTCACAACGGTCGAAACCACATTCACCGCATTCCGAGCACTCAGCATCGTCCAGATCCTCAAAAGATCCGAAGAGGCTGATCTCACCGCAGTTGCGGCACTTGCAGCGGCTCAGGTCTCGTTCAGCATGGTTAAGATTGCCATCCTCGTCGCAGGTGACATGTTCCTCAAAGCACATTCCGGTCTCCGTAGAGCGGATTTCAACAGCTACATGATCCTCCATACAGGCCTCACTCAGCGTGATGCACTCGGCATCATTTCGCTGGGGGTAACCATCAATCATGCAGGACCAAACAGACCAGGCAAACATGATGAGGAAGGAATGCTCAGCAGTTTCGTTATCTGCTTTCCCCTCGAATTCTTCCATGGCATCCTTGACGCTCTGCTCTCGCTTCTGCTCGGAAAAGCTTCGGGCAAAAAACCGCTTTCCGGGGACAGTTGATTGATCATCGCTGCTGATGAAACGCTCCACAAAAGACTTGACACCCTCGCGAGTACCAGTCACCTTAACAGTTCCAAACGCCCAATTAGGCATAATCGATCCTCCTCATTCTTCAAAATCAGTATTGTAGTGTTCAACAATCGCTGTTGGCTCGTCCGATGCGCAATCGCCATAGACGACTGTCTGGAGCAAATCTTTGTCCGGATCATACTCCACACAAGCCAGCACGACCGTGGCGCCATCCTCGCGTACAAAGTCGATAAAGACGCCGGGATAGTCTTCCGCACAATCGCTCTTATCGTGCTTGGCGTAGACCTCAAGCTTTCCAAGCGGAGTCTCAATGACGAAGCGTCGTGCCTTATTCATGATCAACCAACCCCTTTTTCTTTTGCTGTCTGTCGCTTGGCAAGCAGCAGATGCTTGGCCAGCTCAAGGCTGCAGGTATGCACTAAGCCAGTCTTCTCACTTCTGAACCGAACCATCGGCGACCGGAGCGTATGGTATCCTCCGGAGCCTGACGGGTACATTCCAGGCTGCAAAACTTCAGACACCACCAACACCTCTTTACTGACGAGAGCATAGTATTGCTGCCCAACTTCAAAGTGCTCATTGATGGCTTTCATGGGTTGCCTCCTGGTTCAAAAGCAGATCGTCCACCTGGATCGAGTCATCTACATACTCGCCTTCAGGAAGCGGGCAATCCGGCCCCAAGGCGTATTCGATAGCGTCGTCCAGGGTATCAGCCTCTACATCCACATGCCCGTACATCTGCCAAACCAAGGGAATTCGAAAACTGCTCATGATGACACCTCCGAACCCTCGTTTCCCGCCGGGACACCGAGATCCTTCAGAACTGCGTCCATGTGACAGAACACCTCCCTGATTCCAGCGAAAATGTGGTCGCTATCCAGCACCCACATCAAATCATGGAATACTCCATCCGGTGTATAGACAGAGCATTCCCACCAGTTGTTATGCTCCATATCGATCCAATACCGATTGTGCTTCCTGCAGATTGCTGCTACCAAAGCACGGTCAGTCTTGAGATAAGGCTGGATATCCGATCCAAATCGGCCGGAGTTGTTCTTGTCCTTCACATAGAGCAGTTCGCGATTGCGGTCGCTCTTGTCATAGAGCCATGCGTAGACATCGCCTAATGCATGGACCTCAAAAACGCAACCGTGAACCCGAATGGCAGCGATCTGGCCGCCGTACCATAGCGATGAATACTGTTTCCGTCGAATGGGCTCCATGAACTCGATTTCCACCGGTTCAGGAATGCTGCCAATCTCTTCGGTAATGCATTTGATCAGCATTCTCCGATGAGCGGCACTCAGTCCCTTACATGTCAGGTTTTCCATGCGTTCTCTCCTTTGTCTGAGTAATTAGGTCCAGCTGTGCGAAAATTCTCCGCCAATGCCAGACATCCCTGAAATACATCGGGGTGAGCCAGACATTGGGGCTGTTCTTGGGGATAAGTCCGTCCTCATTGTAGCTCTGCGCCGGATGGAGGATGGAATCGTCAATGACCACATAGCCGGGACAGCCGAGTAGGCTCATCTGGATGTAGCACATGCAGCCCGCCAAGAAGTCAATGTCTTGCGCGACAAAGAAAACGGAAGTCTGATAGTTGATGTGGTTCCTTTTGCACTCGTTTGCGAAGGCAAGCAGTAATGCGCCGGCCCCACAGGCGGGATCACTCACAGATACCCAGCCTTTTTCCTCTATCTGACTTTTCAGATCCTCACCCAGATTCATGGCTGCCATCGCTCTGCAGATGTCATAGGGTGTAAAGAACTGCCCCTTCCACTCATTCGCAAGGCCCAATGCCATGAACAGCTCGCCAAGCATATCCTGATCTGGATTTTGCTCCATCTCATCGACAACTTCGGCGAGCATCTGCGCTAAGACTTCCAGCTCGGAGGTTGAGTATTTTTTGCTACGCTCCAGATACATCGCTTCGCGTTGCTCTCTGTATGGGCCACCGAAAGCATTGGCAATGCTGACGGCAGACAGGACAATGAAATCCTGCCAAATATCCCACCTGGAATAGCGCCCTTCCAGAGAGTTCAAAAGCTTGATGATGGTCTTTTGCCTCTCACCCTTCGGGTAGTAAACAGCTTTGGCCATCGCAATCACCACTTGAAGTCGCCAGGGTGATCATACTCGTGCCAGTTCACATTCAGCGCCCGGCTGACGATCTCCTCAAGCTGTGCAATGCGCATACCGGATGCGCCGTCACACTGGGCAGAGAAGATAACATCGCTCATCTGCATGAACAGGTCATACGCCGTACAGGGCGCATCACCGTGAATGGCCATAAAGTAGTCCATCGCCTCATAGGAAGCCTTCTTGGGCGCCTTGATCCGCTTCAGCACCCGCATTAAGGTAGTAACGGGATAGCGGATCTCGATGTTCATGAGCTGAACCTGCTTATCGACTGCTTTCTCGAACTGCGCATAGACCAAACCAAGCTGCTCCTCGAAGTACTCCATGCCAGATCCGTTCTTGTGCTCGGTGCGGATGGGATATCCCAGTGGGATAATCCGGGACTCTGCGCCGGCCAGGAAGATCGGATAGAGGTTCGCTCCACTCATGCCGACATCGGAGGTGGAGAAACGCAGTGCGGGAACCAGTTTGTCGGCACGCAGGCCTTTGGCGGCAATCTCCCGGTGGTATGTATCAAGGAGTTTGTCTGCCTGGCCATCCAGGCACCAGATAGCGGTTGCGATAGAGTGATCGAAGTGGGCGGTCATGAACCGATTGCCGGGATACTCTCGATCGAGGAAGTCATTGGTCGCTTTGAACAGGGGCAGCATCTCCATGACCGTGTAGTCCTTGGGATCTCCACCGTGTACTGCCGATACCTTCTCATCTGCGACTTTGATCAGGCTGTCGCCGGAGGCAACGCCCATGCAGTAGTTGAGAATCTCAGCGAATACGCTTTTGGAGACTTTGTTGAGGGCATGACCGGAGATGCGGGCACGCTCCAGAACGGTCTTGAGAGCACAGGAACGGACCGGGTAGTCCTTACCATCCACCTTCAACAGGAGGCTGGTATTCTCCATCGTGTCCTCCAGAACATCTGCATCGCCGTTGTGGTCGTAGATCTGCATATACAGATTTCCGAGCGTGGATCCCCGTTCCACCGGCTCAAACCGGAGTTCCTTGGACGGAGCTGTCATCCACTTGCTGCGGGCCTGCCGAGCGCTGAGGAACTGAAAGAAGTCCCCCGACTCGCTGAAGCTACGACTGAAGTTGTCCGCGAATACTTTGCTTTCCATCATTTGCTTGTTCCACCTTTCAAATAAATAATTCTCAAACCCGCAATGCGGAATTTGGACAAAAAAGGAGCGCTCTGATCTGAAAATTCAAATCAAAGCGCAAAGAGAGCGGCGAAACAAATTGTCCGCCCAGAAATGCCAGAATGTGTTGGCTCACAGCTTATGAAGCTCCATAACGGAGATGAAATCTAATAAGTACAGAGTCAGAATACCATTGGAGCTTTACTCGTGCCAGAATACCTAATTCTGCTTTCCAGACAAAAAAGGATCGATCCCATTCAACAGAGATCGATCCTTCCGTCTTCATTCAGTTTTTTGGGATATCTCATCAAGGTCGTCCAGCCACAGGGAAACCTGTACCAGTGACATGAGACCAAAAAGCCGTAGCAGTGGCCAGTTCCTGCGTTAAGCGAGGAATGAATTGATCGGGCTCAGAGCCCACCTCACAAATCGTCATATGTGTATGGCCTTCGCCCCAACCACACAGGAGCAGAGTCCCTTGCTCAGTCAGCTCAATCGTGCGCCAGATGGGATTGCTCCCATTCTGCTTGATGGAGCAACCAATCATCTTACAGTGCAGAGGCATCGTGGGCTCTGGAAGCTTCATTAAAATGCAGAGCCGGCCAGCCGTGTTGCCGGCCATGACATCGAAGTCTGTAGCAAGATACTCGATAATGTCTTCATTGTCAGCCTCGCTGGGCTCGACATAGTTGTATGCGGTTGCCATGAACGCACCCTTCTTCTTGAGCGCATGTCGGATAAAACGCTGAGGCTGCTGGAAGAAGGAATACGGCAGATGGATGTGCTCATTGAAATATCTTTGGATAGCAGCGCTATACATTTTTTCCCTCCTCACAAGTTTCTCCAATGTCATGGGCTCTAAAGTAGATCCCTCAATGGCACCTTTCGTTCCACAAACCAACGGCCTATCGTATTACCCGTTAGATTGGTGGATCGTTCAAAATAGAGATATGTTCTTGCACCATTGACTTGGATGGTGTAACGATCGCCTTGCCCGCCGGCTTTTGCAGCATAGGCTGGGCGAATATCGATCACGCGGTCTATTTCATATTTCTGGCCATCCTCCCAGATGATTTCCCTAGGCAGCATTGTCCCATCCGAACGATGCTCTACAAAAACGCTCACATAGACCTTATAAGCCTCACCTGGCAGCATACTTAACTCAACGGCTGCTCCAGATCTCGCTTGAGGAAATCCCCGTGCGCGATATACGGAGCTATGATTCTTACACCTTGGCATTGTAGAATCCGTAGCTTGAAGTCCAGTAACTCAGGTGGCACATACAAACACTTCGCTGTCTGATAAAAGTCCATTTGCATCTCCAGCGCTTCTAAGACGGTGTCATCGCTGAGCATGAACTCCGCAGCAAACACATTTGCCTCATACTCCATTCGATTTGTATCCTCAAACATCGCAAACTCATGGAAGGTGTTAATGGCAGAATCGCTGTGGAGGACTGCATGCCCCAGCTCGTGCGCAATGATGATCCGTTGAATGCTGTCGGGCAAATCACTGTTGATTACAATCAGTTTGCACCGAGAAGAAACCAGAAAAAAGCCCTTGCAGGAACGGGGACTCTTTCCCATTGGACGATCCATCACCTGGATATCCAAATACTCGCAGATCTCATACGGGTCATCTGTCTGATATTTCATTTTCAATCGACTTACTTCCTGCCTAATCGTCATCGTCAGCAATCCACTCGCCTCACTTCAGAAAGTAGTTTTCTATTATACAGCCTGACAGTACCACAAGGGTTGTCCAAAAATCCGTACACTCAGAATATTCCTGCTTACTTTTTGTAGTCTTTACGGGTGAACTTCTCGCTGGCTCGCTGCTTATTAGCAAAATACGCCTCAGTGACTGCTTGGAAGAAAAGCTCCTTATCCTGCTCAGGGACATCTCCACCAGCAAAGAGAGCACGCGTTTGTGTCAGCAGCTGCTCTACATCAGTTGCTCCTTTACGGCCATAGGCTGCTCTTGCGCTCTCGATGTATGGTGCCTCTTCAAGTCCATAGTTGGGATCTACGATCTCATCGTTGCTTAGATATGCCGTGGAAACACCCAGCACCTCTGCCAACCTCTGAAGATTTACACCGCGAGGCATTACACCTTGTTTTTCGTATTTGGTAATCGTGCGCAGCGTGACACCAATCTTATCGGCCAGTTCTGTTTGCGTAAGGCCCAGATGCGTGCGGCTCTCTCGAATCTTTTCACCAGTCGTCTTCATAACCGTCTCCTCTCGCAGGTTTGGAAAGTTTTTGAAAGTTCTATTGACAAACCATTTCCTGACCTGCTATTTTGTTATTAGAACTTATTGGAACTTAATAGAACTCGGTTGGAACTTTAGGCTCATTATATTCTGCGAACTGGAACTTGTCAATAGGAACTTTTAGGAACTTGATGGAACTATTTCTTGAGGGTTATGGACAGGAGGTATGCCGAATATGGAAGGCCGAGTTGTATTGCATAGTGACCTCAACAACTGCTATGCGAGTATTGAATGTATGCTGCATCCGGAATTGCGTGGAAAGTACATTGCAGTTTGCGGCAGCACAGAGGATCGACATGGGATCGTTCTTGCGAAGAACCAATTGGCAAAGCAATGTGGGGTGAAGACAGGTGAAGTGATTTGGGAGGCACGCCAGAAGTGTCCGCAACTGACGATTGTAGAACCGCATATGGATCAATATCTGAAATTCTCCAAAATTGTCCGCTCTATCTATTTGCGATACTCTCCGGAAGTCGAGTCATTTGGCATTGATGAGAGCTGGATTGAACTGACTGGGTCTCCGCTTCTCCAGCAGAAAACTCCGCTTGAAATCGCCAACGAGATTCGGACTACTGTGAAAGAAGAAGTCGGACTCACCGTTTCCATTGGCGTCAGCTTCAATAAGATTTTTGCGAAACTCGGCTCAGACATGAAAAAGCCAGATGCCGTGACTGTCATAACGCGGGAATCCTTCAAAGATCAAATCTGGCGGCTCCCCGTTTCAGACCTGCTCTATGTGGGGCGAGCAACGACGGAAAAGCTTCGGCTCTACGGGATCCGTACCATCGGAGATCTGGCCCAAGCGGATCGGGCAATGCTAATTCGCAGGCTTGGCGTCAATGGTGAAAAGCTGTGGGTGTTTGCCAATGGACTGGATCAATCGCGCGTTATGCCATGCGACTACGAAATCCCCATCAAGAGCGTGGGACACGGAATCACCTGCACAGCAGACCTGCGTACAAATGAAGAGGTTCGACATGTTCTGATGGAGCTCTCACAGGAAGTGGGCGCAAAGCTGCGGAAAAGTAAACTGGCTGCCACGCGGATCCGCATCAGTATTCGCGACAACACACTGTCTCAGAGAGAGTATCAGGGGAAGCTGGAATTCCCAACTCAAAGTTATACAGAGATTGCTGCGGCTGGCTTTAATCTGTTCTGCCGGCGTTATCCATGGAATGCGGATGTTCGATCTCTGACGATTAGCGCGATCGACCTGATTCCCTCGGATACACCAATCCAGCTCGATCTCTGGTCTGATTTTGAGAAGCATAATAAGCGTTTAACTTTGGAACGCACCGTGGAAGATATCCGCCATCGCTATGGGCTCGGTATGATCAATTTCGCCGCACTCACCACGGGGCTGAAGATGCCTGCCCATCGGGAGGTTGAATACAAGATGCCCTCTGTTATGTATCACTGAGGAGGTATTGACTATAAACACAGCAGTTGAAACGACTCAAGCCAGACACCCCATTTTGAGCAATGGCTATGGCTCCATCCAGATCGACGGATTTTCTGGTCTGATTCCCAAAAAGTGTTTTTGCATTATGGCCGATGGACATCGTTATCAGGAGCACGGTATTTCCACCGGCAGCGTGTTGTTCTGTCAGAGGGCAGCCGAGATCAATGACGGTGACCTGATCGTCGTGAAGGAAAATGGAGCCTTCGCACTCTATCTCTACCTGAAAGATCGTAAAGTCAAGGCGGACGGCGAAAAGCGCATCCTCCACAATAAGTCCAAGGCCTATGCCAAAGTTCTTGGCTCCTTCAACTTTTACCATTAAAGAGGCCTGGCAGAAAGGACGAATAATGAGTAAATTCCAGAACTACTTGAAAACCTTTGACATCACCAGTACCCTCACCGAGGAGGATATTGATAAGACTTTGGCGCTGCTCCAGATTTACGGCCCCGCCGTTCGAAGGACTGCCTCTCGCATCGGTGAGATGGAAGAAGAGTGCTATGAAGGTAGACGGCAAAGCATCTCCGACTTCATCAATCTGGCCATCGACTATGACCGTGACACTGACCGGAAACGCATCGCCGATCGCCTTGCCGAGATGGGCCACTCCATGCAGCTTCTGTCCGTTATGGAGGATGCCCTGGTGCTCGTGAAGGACACGCCGCCCAATGGAGGCACCTATTTCAACATCCTCCAGGCAAGGTACTTTGATGTCTACTGCACCTCAAATGAGGAAGCATATCTCAACCTCGGAATCTCCTCATCTACATACTATCGGCACATCAAGCCAGCTATCCGTGCCTATGCGGCAAGCCTCTGGTGTGTCGTAATCCCTGATCTGATCATCAGGGAGCACCTGCAGCAAAGCGGTAGCGTCACCGCTCAGGTGGAAGTCTCGTGAGAGACAAATGAGAGACAATGTGGCAGTCAGATGAGAGAAAACATGATAGAAAATTGGGAGGAAATTGAGAGCCAAACGAAATTGTAGTGTAGAGACTCAGCCGGTATAATGGATTATGCTGGAGCACCTATAGCCTCTCGGGTCTATGATCCGAGGGGCTTTTTTCATACCCTTGTGCGCCAGCCAATACCGGAACAAAGAGCCGACCATTCTCGAAAACGAGAGTGGCCGGCTTTTTTGTTGCCCTGATTGGGAGCGTAATCCATGTCAAGAGCCAGCTACTGGGCCCGTGCGCCCCCCTCAAGTCGTTCGTCCGCATCCGCTAATGAAACGACTTGGAGGTAACACATGAAGACAATCAAAATCAAGGACTACTATGGCATTTATCAGGAAATTCCCGTCAGCGATGAGCTGTACGAAGAATGGCGTGCGCTGCAGAACGAAACTCAGCGTATTCATCGAAAGGAAGTATATCACCGCGACTGGACCCCGATGGACGATCTGGAGGAAATGCCGCAGCACTTTACGCTTAACGAGCTTGAGGACGCTCTGATCTGGGACGAGCAGGTCGTAGAGCTCTATGCGGCGATTTCTCAGTTGACGCCCATCCAGCAGCGCCGCATCCGTATGCTCATGGATAATATGTCAATCCGTGAGATTGCAAGGCGGGAAGGCTGCCATATGAACGCTGCATTGAAGTCGGTCAACGGAGCCCTCAAGAAGCTCCGGGGTCTTCTGCAAGACCACTAAACTACACGCAGAAAAACATTTTGCGTAGTTGTTGTTCTAAGAAAACACTATGCGTAAATACTAACAGACACATCAAGCGGGGCTTCCCGCCTCGCCTTGTTTCACCGGATAAGGAGGTAAATTTCCATGATTATTTCTGTCGATCACGGCAATAAGTCGATTAAGACCCCCAACGCGTTGTTCACTTCCGGCCTGATTGTATCCGAGGGGCTCCAGGGCTTCAAAACGGACTACATCTGCTGGAACAACAAGTACTATACGCTGACAGAGCAGCGCATCGCCTATCTCCGCGATAAGACGGAGGATGAGCGTTTCTATGTCCTCACCCTCTTTGCCATCGCCAAGGAGCTGGAGCGCCGCAAGGTGCCCGAGACACTCGATCCCATTGACATTACCCTGCTTGTGGGTCTGCCTCCCGCACACTATGAGCAGCTGCACAGCCGTTTCGAGCAGTACTTCCTGCGCCGACGCGAGATCGTGGATTTTGAGTATAACGGAAAGTACTACTCGATCCGGGTCAGCAAGGTACTCAGCTATCCCCAGGCATTTGCGGCTGCCGTTACCCAGTTCGGCACGCTGAAAGCTCATTCCGTCGCCTATATCATTGACATTGGCGGCTTTACCATCGATGTCCTGAAGCTACGCAGCGGCCATCCGGATCTGGCGGTGGTAGAGAGCTTCGAGAAGGGTGTCATTACCCTCTACAACGGTATCGCAAGCAAGTGTAATGCGCTCTATGCCCGGATCCTGGAAGACTGCGATATCGACGAGGTCATCCGAAACCAACCCACCGTCCTTCCCGGCGAGGTACAGCAGTTGATCCGTACCATGACCAATGACTTCCTTACGGAGTTCTACAACTTCCTGCGTGAGCGAGGCGTTGATGTCTCCACCAGTAAATGCGTCTTTGCTGGTGGCGGTTCCTTGCTCCTGCGTGGAATGATCGAACGCGGTAACAAAGTAGCTTTCCCCATTTTCATCGAGGATATTCATGCCAATGCTCGCGGCTATGAGCTCCTCTACCAGAGTGAGGTGGCGGCAAATGGGCAGCAATAAAAAGGCCCGTGTGGTCCTTCAGTTCAATGAGATGGACTTTCGGCACCGGCGTGCTCTGGAAATCCTTCGCCAGCGACCACGCAGTATGTCTGAACTGGTTGTAAGCGCCATACTACACTACACCAGCTGCCCTGAGGTTGCTGATGAGCATAGCAAGGAGTGGATTGCAAGCACTGTGAAGGAGATCATTACCGAAATGATCTCCAGCGGCGAGTTGCAGATCTCAGCGCAAACTCCGGCTCCGGAGACAAATGGATCAAGCCTTGCTGCAGATGACCTCGCCGAGCTCGGTGGCGTTATGGGAATGTTCCGGACCAAGGGGTGAGCATATGAGTAACAAACGCTTTGGTTACGCTCGCGTGTCCACCACGGATCAGAATGAGGACCGACAGGTTCTGGAACTCCTGGAGTCTGGGATCGAAGAGCGTGATATCTATGTGGACAAGCAGAGTGGCCGCAGCTTTGAGAGAACCAACTATTTGGCCCTGCGCAACACCATCTTGCGAAAAGGAGATGTGTTAGTTGTCAAAAGCATCGACCGCTTCGGTCGCAACTACTCTGCCATCCGCGCGGAATGGGAGTTTCTCACAAAGACTCTTGGTGTTGATATCGTTGTTCTGGACACCCCCATCCTCGACACCACCCAATATAAGGACCTGCTTGGCAGCGTCATCACCGATATCGTCCTCGCTGTGCTCTCTTTTGGAGCACAGCTCGAGGTCGATACCAAGTCTAAGGCACAGGCAGAGGGCATTGCCGCTGCACACCTAAAAGGCGTCAAGTTTGGCCGGCCACGATGCACCGTCGAAGGCTGGGATACCTACTACCCCCAGTGGAAGCAGGGCCAAATCACCGCTGTCCAGTGCTATAAACAGCTCGGGATCAGCGCATCTACATTCTACCGTCTTGTACGGAAATATGAATTGGAGGACGAAAGCGAATGAGTCGTTGTTGCATATATTGCCGCATTGGCGGCACCGCAAATGAACCCAACCAAATAGCCATGAACAGCCAACTTGAGATGCTGCGAAAGGCTGCTGAGGATCTCGGCCTTACCGTCGTGGCAGAAGTGACTGTTTTTGAAAGTGGCACTGACCCGCAGCGGCAGAGCATCAAAACGCTGATCCGAGATGGAAAACACGGCGCCTATGATTGCGTGCTGATTGTTGATCCATCCAGATTATCAAGGAGCACTGAGGGCTACACCTTGATTGGCCAGAAGCTGAACCGGCATGGGATCAGGGTCTATACCCCTCAGGGAAAGATCCAGCTGCCCCCGCCTCACGCCTTCTTCTATTCCAGATACCATAAGGAAGGAGAAAACGATTTTGGCCCAGGAAAGTAAAAACGAGAATCGCAAGCAAAGGATCCGCGAGGCGTTCCATGATGGGAAACAGGTAGAGCGAATGCCTGCCCGAGAGGACATGGCTCCTCAGCATTCCGATGATGTTATCTATCGGGTTGCTCCGTACTGCCGAGTCAGTACGATGTCCGAAATGCAGGCAGAGAGTTTTGAAATCCAGCAACAGTACTACAACGAGTACATTGCCAAGCACCCGAATTGGACGCTGGTTCGCATCTATGCCGATGAAGGCATCTCAGCAACTTCGGTGAAGAACCGCAAGGACTTCAACAACATGATTGAGGACTGTAAGGCTGGCAAGATCGACCTCATCGTCACAAAGTCTGTCAGCCGTTTTGCCCGTAATGTCGTGGACTGCATCAAGTACGCCCGTGACCTGAGAGCCCTATCGCCACCCGTCGGCATCTACTTTGAAACAGAGAACATCAACACGCTATCCCAAAATGGCGAACTGCTCCTAACCGTTTTGGCCGCATTTGCACAGGACGAGAGCGTCAACAAGTCCATCAGCGTTGCCTGGGGTATCCGACAGCGATTTGCTAAGGGCATTCCCAAACTGGTCAAGCCCTACGGATATCAGAATGTTGATGGCAAGCTTGTCGTGGATGAGGAGGAAGCCGGTGTAGTTATTCGGATCTTCGCCTTCTATCTCGGGGGTAAAACCCCATATGAGATCGCAAAGATACTGACGCACGAAGGTATCCCCACTCCCACCGGAAAGAAGCCGTGCTGGACGATCTCTTCCGTCACCTACATTCTCGGCAACGACCGATACTGTGGAGATGTGATTATGCAAAAGAGCCTATGTGTAGACCTGTTCGCTCACAAGCGCGTTCGCAATCTGGGCCAGGTGGAACGGTACCGGATGCGTGATGTTCACCCGCCTCTGATCTCCAAGGAGGAGTGGCGTGAGGCAAAGAACCGGATCTCTATGCCCGATCGCGAAGCTGTTATTCTCGAAGAAATTACTGGAGAGGGAATTCTCTCCTCACTACATCCGATACTATTCAAGGAGGACATTGATGTATGAATGCCTGCATGTCTGAATTCCGCATTGTCAACCCGACCCTTCGCACCTTCAGCGCCGCTGAGGCGCGCATCGCCCACTCGAGCATACGGTTCAATAATCTGAGTGCCGCTGAGTTGGGCTATCCGGAGCATATTCGTCTGCTGATCAGCTCGGATGGCTGCACGCTGGCCATTCAGGCCTGTGATCCGAAGGACAAGTGCGCCGTGCCCTTTATGGCCGGTCGCACTGCCGATGATCTGAAAGGTCAAAAAAAGTGGACGACTGTGAGTAACCGGATGCTCACCCACATCATCCGGAGCAAGCTGGGCTGGGAAACCGCGAAGACGCCGCGCCGGTTCTATGGCGTGCCCTGGCCTGAGCAGGGCGCGATCATCTTTGATCTGACCAAGATTGCACCGCCTCGTACCCGGACCCCGAACCTGTCTGCGGAAGATATGCTGCGTGCCTATGAACTGGCCGAGTCCGGCTCTCTGCTTCCTGTTATGGCCCCCGCATGGTCCCGACAGCCCTTTGCTTCCGTGCCTCCCAGTGAAGTCATCGAAACTCAGTATGTGCAAGTGAGCTAACAAGAAGCCCCCGGCATCCATAACGATGTCGGGGGCCTTCAACCTCTTGATAGTGAAGAGGAAAAATGGTATTGTAGGGTATGTCCGTTCTATTGGACAGCGAGTGCGATATCTTTAGGTAAGCTGGACCTTTGGCATCCGATCCTCCATGAGCTCTACTTTCCTGAGCATCAGGTCGTAGATCATGCCACGGAATTCAGCATCCGATATTGACTCGTTATTTGCCTCATGACAGACCTTCAGGAGCATTTCATCCAGTTCGCCAACAGTCTGCGCTTTCGGATACTCCTGCATAATTTCCTTTGTCACCATCAGCAGGAACTCGAAACCGGGCAATACGGATTGGTTCATCTTCTCTACTCCTCTTTCGTGTTCTTTACAGACGATTATAGAGGGATTTCAAAACAAATCAAGACTTGACTTTTTCAGAAGGAGGCATCGCAAGTGATATACTGTATGTCCGACATCCATGGCGAGTTGGATCGCTTCAAGGCGATGCTCGACCTGATCAATTTCTCTTCAGACGATACGCTATACATCATAGGCGATGTGATAGATCGCCATCCAGGAGGCGTGGAGATACTCAAAATCATCAAGGACACACCGAACATGTTCATGCTACTAGGCAACCACGAGCAAATGTGTCTGGATACCCTTGGCCCCAACAGTGTGTATGGAAGCAGACGGTTATGGCTAGAGAATGGTGGAAGTAATACATATCGAGAGCTGCTCTATGTATGTTCGCTCGCTGAGCGAAGCAGGATCATACATTTCCTGAGTACGCTGCCGGATCATTTTGATGTTGAGGTTGGCGACCGCAAATTCCATCTGGTTCATGCCATGCCGTCAGATGACCCGGATGATCGGATTTGGAGGAGGCCTAAACCGGATGATCCTCCGTACTTCGAGGATCGCATCGCAGTCGTCGGCCATACGCCCACCTGCTACATGAGTGGCGATATGGAAAGTCCCTTCGCCGTCTGGCATGGAAACGGGCTGATCGATATCGATTGTGGGTGCGGGAATAAGACAGAGCTGCGGCGCCTCGCCTGCCTTCGACTGGACGATCTGAAAGAATTCTACATCTAATAACCAATCAACATGAGGATGCCTTCTGCTTATACTGGTAGAAGGCGTCCTTTTTCTTGTCAGCGATAATTCCTGCAATCGTACTAATTTGGTATTATCCGTACTGTCCTGCTCATTTTTGAGTCGCCGTTAATCTCCTATACTTAAAGAAAGATAATGATAGGTAGGAGATGTTCAATGAGCACCAATTTACATGTAATGGGCAACCGAATACGGACTGCGAGGCAATTCAGGAAACTGACTGCGGAACAACTCTCTGAGCAGCTTGGCATTGCCCCGGAGTCTCTGCGCCATATCGAAAATGGTACCAGACGACCCAGTTACGCTCTGTTAGACAACATTTCGGATATACTCGATGTGTCCCTGGATTACCTCGCCGGTAAAACTGAACTTCCCCTCGAGCGCAGAGTACGCCGGGAACTTGAGAATATGGGCCTGACAAAAGCCCAAGAGGACGCTTGTGTGGAGATCGCACTCAATGCGATACCTGTCATAAAGCGAATCTGCTAAGCCATGCACCTGCCGGTTTTCGGTAGGTGCATATCTTTTTTTGCGCACTCCCCATGATTCGACAAGTTTTGCGCTTACTTCCCCTTATTATGTACTTATCTGGTACGATTAGTATCAATATAGTACAAGGGAGATAGTAAAAATGAGCGTAGCAAGTATGCTGGAAAACATGAAAAGGCGTGCCCTCGACTCCACCTACGACGCATATATCAGCGAGGAGTACGATGCATGGGCAGTAGAGTCATTCGCAACGGAAGAGGGCGAGTATGATGCGGCAAGATTGGAGTTGCCCAAAGTGCTCAGTTCCGAGCAAATGGAGAAGTTGAAGACGATGGAAGAGCGCTATCGGCAGAATCGCAAATACGCCTCCCACTATGGGTTTGAAGCGGGCCTGTTCTCTGGCTTCCAGTTGTTCTTCAGTGGGAATGGGATAACAGAGGATGGCTTCGATCGCTACCTCATGAAAAGCCTTATGGAGATGCCCGGTATGCAGCGCCATGTAGACTACTACGCCCGCAACGACGAGATTCTCCGCCTGGGGAAGGAGCTGGGCGAGGAGCTGACGGATGAAAACAAGGAGCATGTTGTCTCGTTGGAATGCGCTTGGGGCCAACGCATTCACTCCTTTGCCTGCCACGCTTTCTATTGTGGCTATCGTGCGGCGCTGAGGGTTATTGACGCAGTCGGAGGGCTTGAGAGCATGAGTATGATCGACCACACGCTTCTTCTGGAATACAGACTTGGGTACATCGGCTCCTATGAACAGGTTGAACGGGAGCAGGAACGGAAGAAGAAAACCTCATAATAGCGAAAGGGGCAGGCCGCAATGGCCTGTCCCTTTCACATAAGCTCTCGCTGTAATTCTGCTCCATATCGAATCGCAAAACGGAACATCCGCTCCTCTTCCAATGCAAGGATCTCGTTCTCCGCTTTATCAAGCGCAGAAATCAGCTCTTCCGGCACGCCATATTGTCGCAGGTTTTCTGCAATCTTACAAAGTTTTTCCACGGCTACCTCATATTCACAATATGAGTTCCCGCCATGCTCTGAAACAGGAATGCATTTTCCTTGAAACAGCTTTTGCAATATGTTCATTTTGATCCCCCATATATGAGACACCAAAACAGAGAAAGTGCAACATAGTTTTTGAAAAAAACACGGCGTTGTACTGTAATTACTACCTCCCCGCAGGGTACACATATGTGCTGTCCGTTCTTTTGGACACCCTCTATTGTATGCTATGGCCATAATCCGATAGGTCTCACAAAGGAGAGGTGACAGAGATGTATGTTCTGATCGATATGGAGTGGGTTACAAATCGCCATGGAAACCACTGGCCAACACAGCTTGCGGCAATCCGTGTAGATGAAGAATGGCAGACGGTGGATTCCTTCTCTGTACTCTTTCGGCCCAAGGATATCACCTTCCAGAAGTGGGATCACATGGCCTTCTCCGGTTGGACTCGTGACAACTTTCTGAATGCAGATTCGCTCTATCCGGCACTTGACGCCTTTGAGCACTGGCTACAGCCCGAGGACATTCTCTGCTGGTGGCACCAGGAGGCCTATGACCTCTATATCATGTTCACCAAGGTAGCACAGATCCGTGATCGGGTCTCTATGGTAGTATTCCTCTCCGACTACATCTACGGGTTCCTGGCCGGTCAGAAAGGTGCCGTAGGAAGTCCCTACAAGATTTGTGCGGCAAGAGATATCACGACGCCAGAGCCTGCACACTGTTCCATCAATGATGTTTTGGCGATACAGTCTCTCGTTCAAAGCATCGATTTCCAGCAAAGAAATCTGCAGGCGCCACCCAAGAAGTGGGTAAAGGACACCACTGCTCTGAAAGGATCACCGGTGTTTCCGCTTCTCTACGATACCTCAACCCAGCTGCTGCACCACTCTGATTGCGAGCTGCTTCCGGATAACCGTTACCTGCCGGCATACACTTCGTTTAAGGCACCGATCCGGAAGAGGTATAAACCCTGCGCCTGCTGCCATGATGAATTTCTGGATGCGCTTTGGGATCGTAACCAGGACTCCATCACCCGCTCTGATTACAATTATGTGTATTCCAAGCAGTCCAAGGTGTTTCATACACGAAACTGCTCCCATGTGCTGCTATCCTTTGACATTCAGGGTACCGTATCCTATGAGACCTGCTTGAAGAGCGGACGCCGGCCCTGTAAACATTGTAAGCCCGTGCCGATAGAGCGCAAGCGCATTTCTTTGCCGATAAAGCAAAACAAGCCGCAGAAAGCGGAAAACCGCAATCTGAACGGCGAAGAACGAAAGGCACTTGGTCGGTTCAAGCGAGCTAAAGAAGAACGTGAAACAGCTTTCAAGCGCGGCGATTTGACGGAGGCTGAGCGCAATACCGTCATGGCCCTTTCGCAACCCGGTCTTGCT
Organism: Dysosmobacter segnis; assembly: GCF_014297285.1. Taxonomy (GTDB): domain Bacteria; phylum Bacillota; class Clostridia; order Oscillospirales; family Oscillospiraceae; genus Oscillibacter; species Oscillibacter segnis. The sequence goes on along the minus strand of NZ_JACOQI010000015.1, from coordinate 8,488 downwards.
TTCTGGGCAAGCAAGGGGTATAGCACCTTCCACACAAGAAACTGCTCTAAGATTACCGGGCTCAACCAGCTCAGGGGTTTTGCGCGGTATCAGGACGCTGTGCGAGCCGGCTATTCTCCTTGCCGCCATTGCAGACCCAGTCCCAAGCAGGATGTAAAATTCTCAATTCCTATCACCAATAAGGAGCGACACGGCGAGACTACGGACACCCTGATTCAGCTCTGTACGCAGCACTGTCTGCCCTTCGAATATGACATGCGGTATTTCACGCTGCAGACCATGGCCGGCAAGTGGCGTATCGACATGAGTTTGCGGCCCGTTCGGCTGGAGCATATCAATCTCGTCACCGAGCGCGGGAACACAAAGAAGTTCCATACACAGCCCCGTCTCTTCCTCTCCCTCAAAGACACCTTTGATTACATCATGCGCCATGACAGCAAGTTGATTGAAGAGATTGTTGCCAAGGACAACCAGAGCCAGGAGCTGGCAATGGGTTAAGTAAGAAAGGCGCGGCAATGGGTAGCTCCATCGTCGCGCCAATTTCGTTTGATTCTGTTGTTAAGCAATCCTGTCATCCGTAAGTGGTATTGGGAGTATCCAAACTCCTGCCAACGAAAAGGAGTGAATAAAAATGGACAGAGAAGAAGCAGCAAAAGAGTTGATGGCCATGCTCGAAGAAGCACAAGAGGGCCCATACTATTCTGAGGAAGAGGTGCGAGCCCATCTGCTGGAAATCCTGGCCCCTCGCAACCAAGTATATATAACTGGCGACACCCATGGGCAATTTGAGCGCGTGATCGAGTTCTGCGCACGCAGAGAGGTTGAACCGGAAAACACCTTTGTGATCTTGGGCGACGCAGGGCTGAACTACTACAATGACCGCAGGGACCGAAAGAAGAAAGACCAACTTGCCCAGGTACCCATCACCTTCTTCTGCCTACACGGCAATCACGAGATGCGCCCGTCCGAAGAGCTCGGTTATGAGGTCGCTGAATATCACGGTGGCAAGGTATGGATGCAGCCGGCTTATCCTAATATCCTGTTCGCCATTGACGGCGAGGTCTATGACTTCAATGGCAATTCCTGCATTGTCATCGGCGGCGCCTACAGCGTGGATAAATACTATCGTCTGGCCCGTGGTTGGAGCTGGTTCCCAGATGAACAGCCTTCCGAAGAAATCAAAGCCAAGGTGGAGCGCGTCCTCGCCGAGCGCAGCTGGAAGATTGATATCGTGTTGTCTCATACCGGCCCGTTGAAGTATGAGCCGACCGAGGTCTTTCTGCCCATGATCGATCAGAGCACCGTGGACAAGTCTACCGAAGTATGGCTGGAGCAGATCGAGGCGAAACTCGATTATGAGCGATGGTATTTCGCCCACTACCACACCGAGAAAGAAGTGGACAAGATTCGGATCATGCATAATGACTACACTATGATCCCTCGCGAAGCCTCCGTTGCGGCAGAAAAGGACATGCTTCGCCGCATGCATCGTCAGGCGGAGATTGTGGAAGCGCTGGGACTTCTGGATGATGCACCAAACCAAAAGAATGGAGATGATATCTCATGAGCACCTATTATGATTTCATGGTCGAGGCCAAGTACGAGGGCAAGTGGTACAACATCGACTTCCATACCAAGGATATTGACGGCAAATTGCGTCATCAGTACCTCGCCACCATTTCACGCAGCTTTATTGGCTTGCTGGAGGATCAGGTGAACGGAGCATGGGCCATTGGCTTTGATGACTTGGCTGAGAGCACGCAGCAGCTTTTACTTGCAAGTACTTTTGAAGGCCGAGAGGATAGTCTTCGACTGGAGCGCTTCTATGTAGCCGGGAATCTCGATGATTTTGAACGGCTGCTCAATGGCCCGTACCAGATGGAATACTATGTCACCCGCAACCAGATTGCAGCTTATGAAGAACACAAGATTGACGAAATTTACGAATACCTGACCGCTCACGAGTTGCTCGAATTGCCTCAGGCTACCCGAAACGAGTATGTGCTCTATCGCTGGAACGACACCTTTGCAAACACAGAGAACATCCGGGCTATGGTGGAGCGCCTGAAGTATCAGGTTGAGTGCTTCAATGATGCGCTCCCTTACCGGGCGGGTCAGTCCTATGGTGATCGGGCTGCCTCTCAAATCCGTGTGATCTACCGTATCACCTAAGGAGGGATCGGATGAATTATTACATTGGAGATTTGCACCTATTCAACCGCAACCAGACAGATGAAGGCAGAAACTACGACAGACGCCCGTTCGCTACGGTAGAAGAGATGAACCAGTACATCCTCGAACGCTGGAACGCCAAGATCAACAACGGTGATACCGTCTATATCCTGGGCGATATGGCCATGCGGGGTAAGAACAGTGCACTACTCGCGCTGGTTGCCCAGTTGAAGGGCAAGAAGATTTTGTTTCGCGGTAACCACGATGACCTGTCCGACTATCGCTATCAGCGGCTCTTTGAGGAAATCACTGACTACCGGGAGATTGCCGATTCCTTTGATGGAAAGACATACAAGCTCTGCTTGATGCACTATCCCATCCTGATGTGGAACGGCCAGCATCGCGGATCGATTCTTCTCTACGCCCATACTCATAATACTGTGGAAGAGGCATTCTTCCAGAAATGCGTCAAAGAGCTCAACGAGAACAAGAAACTGAATGTTCAACAAGGAAAGCCCATTCGCGCCATCAATGTCGGCTGCATGATGCCTTACATGGGCTACGAGCCGAGAACGCTGAAAGAAATCCTATCCGCGCATGAATAAGAAAGGAGTGCTGCCTGTGCTGCCAAAAGCACTGTTTTTGAGCACGATTGAGAAGATACGCCAGCAGGAGGCTCGTATTGATGAGTTCGATAAGGCCCTCAGTAAAATGTGCGATGGTTTTCCTGCCTTCGACAAGGACAATCTCTACCTGCTCGCACTGCGCGATTTGCTGAAGTACACTATGCAAGACCAGTATGACAATATCGGCTGGTGGTTATACGAAGCGCCGGATGCCGGTTACACCGTATCCTGGGAAGAAGCCGGCAAGGAAGTCTCTGTTGATTTGACTGAGGCCGGCGCCCTCTATGTAAAGAAGTCGAGATGCGAGTTTTTAATTTATAAACAAAATGACGATAATTTAAATCGAAACCAAAGAAAAATCGAATATAACAAAACGAATACTCAAAAATAGCAGGAAAGTGTGAACAAAGATCGCTGATTTTGTAAACGTTGGCACTCGTATATTGACATTGCTAAAAACGGGGTTATAATGAACACGATCTTAGGGAGAGGGATAAAGAGATCCCCCCCAAGAGATCAAATCAAATTATAAATACTCAAGCTCCGGACCGGGAGCTTCTCCCGGAACCGAGAGCGGGAATTGAATGGAGGAACAATTTATGTTACCCAGTATTTTTAGTGAGAACCTGTTTGATGATTTCTTTAATAGCGCAATGTTCCCGAATGCCGAACATGAGCTGTACGGCAAGCATGCGAAGAACCTGATGAACACCGATGTGCGGGAGGTCGAGAACGGTTACGAGATTGACATGAACCTGCCCGGTTTTAAGAAGGACGAGGTAGAGATCCAGCTGCAGGACGGCTGCCTGACCGTCAGCGCCGCCAAGGGACTGGACAAGGACGAGGAGGATAAGAAGGGCCGTTATATCCGCCAGGAGCGTTACGCCGGTTCTCTCAGCCGCAGCTTCTATGTGGGCGAGGATGTGGAGCCTCAGGATGTGAAGGCCAAGTATGAGAACGGCGTTCTGAAGCTGTTCGTCCCCAAGGCCGAGGTCAAGCAGGTGCCTGCTCAGACCGCTATCGCCATTGAGTGACCAAATGGCCGGGGCCCGCAAGGACGGGTCCCGGCCGGTTTCTTTTAACGGCGGTCCTGCGTCGTATTTCCGTCCGGGTTCCGGGCGGGGATACGAAACAAGATCGAATGGATCGACGGGAGGAAAGTTGGATCCCCCTCTTTTTCCTTAGGAGGCATGATGTATGAATAAAACCGTTTCCCGCGTGCTGTGGATCGTGGCAGGTGTGCTGCTGATCGTGGCGGGTGGTGCATGTATGCTCCATCCCGGCGCTGCCCTGAGCGGGCTGTCCTTCCTGTTAGGAATGGCCATGTTATTTTCCGGTGCGGTAGATATTATGATTTTTGCCACGGCGGGCAGCAGTATTTACGGTTCCGGATGGTTTTTGGTGGATGGCATCCTTACGGTGCTGCTGTCCATCTTCCTGCTGTGCAACCAGATGTTCACCATGATGACCCTGCCCTATATTCTGGGTATGTGGCTGTTGTTCTCCGGCATCACGAAATTTGTAAACTCCTTTGATCTGCGCCGGTTTGGAGTGCGGGGATGGGGCTGGGTGACAGCCTTCGGCCTGCTAATGGCGGCGGCTGGATTCCTCTCCTTTATGGACCCCTTGGCTGCGGCGGTGACGCTGTCCGTTCTGGCGGGGCTGTTCCTGATGATCCAGGGCGTGGTTTCCATCGTGTTCGGGTGTCTGTCCGGACGGTTCTGGATGTAAAGCTTAACAACAAAAATCCATGGTCGCACAGGCTGACTATCTTGTTGAAGAGGTTGCGCATAGAGATGCCTTGAAGGCAGTGCACGGCAGTCATGACTCATGGGAGGAAACACAATGAGTACGCAATATGAATTTATGAAACGACAGGTCGTTGAAGAAGTGGCTGCTCTTCAGGAAAAGCTAATCGCAATCCAGGCGGATTGCATCAACCGGATCAAAGAAATCCCCGTCACTTCTGACCTGGAGGACACAATGGATGAACTGCTTAATAAAATCTCAAATCAGTTCCTCTTTCAGATTGAGGAACCGGAAAGTGCGTCCGTCGTGATCGGCACAGCAAGAGCCGGTCATTTTTCCTGGAGAGTCGAGAACGGGTTTCGAGACATTTTCTCCGTAGAGCAGTGGCTCCGCGACAATCCCGAGTTCAGCATCTATGATGAATACGGTACAGCTATTACATGGGAGCAATTCAAAGAGGCTGTAGCCTGGTGTAATGGGTGAAAACTGCACTTGAAACGGTTTGTGCATTCTGACATATTGGGACCGCATTTTTTGTACAAGGAGTCGATGACCATGGAGTACAGGGGCCTTTATGTTTCTGCAACGCCAGATTGTGAGCCTAATGAAGGCGGATACTATTGTCAGGTATATGCCGACGAGGATTATGGCGACCAGATCGACGACTTTTGTATCCATCCAGATGAGCTTGAAGAGAATGATGATATTAAGCACTGGGGCAAGGTCAATATCGACGGCAGCTACCGATACTATGTTGAGAATGGTGTCATCTCTCCAGAAAACAGCGATATTTAACCACAAGTTGAATGACAAACCGAAAGAGTTGTGGTATAGTACAGTCAGAAACCAAGAACAAATCTCTACAGAAAGGACGCAGAACTATGAAGACTATTTCTTCCGCTATCTTCTATATGAGCGAATGGCAGGCTATCTTCCAGTGCGAGGAATATAGCTTTTGCGAAGCACGCCCATATCAAGATAAGCAGAAGAATATGATCGGATTGAGTACCTGTTGACCTGAAAGAATCGGTCTATCAGGATCTCCTTCTCTGAATTATTGAAGCCGCTTGTCTTGAGTGCAGACAAGCGGCTTTTTCATGCCCATGAGGCCAAATAATTCAGATAGGAGGTGTATTTGAGAATGAACATTCCAACGATCAACCTTGCTCGCACAGGCACCAATATTGTGATGCTTCGCAAAGCAGCGGGGCTGACGGTGCATGACCTACAAATGGCATTCGGCTTCAATTCCCCGCAGGCCATTTACAAGTGGCAAAACGGCACTGCGCTGCCGACTGTAGATAATCTTATCGCCCTTGCTGCACTGCTGCATGTGCGTATTGATGATATCCTCATTACCGATCACTCGGTTGCTTAATATGCAGGGAGAACTTCTCCCTGCCATACGGTCCGCTCGTCTAAATGGTTAGGACACAGCCCTTTCACGGCTGCAATGACCGGTTCGAGTCCGGCGCGGATCTCCATAATACTGGGATATTGCTAAGCGGCTAAGGCACCGGCCTTTGATGCCGGCCACTGTTGGTTTGAATCCAACTATCCCAGCCATGATACGGTACTCAAGAGGTTGAAGAGGACAGCCTGCAAAGCTGTTAATCGTCGGTTCGAATCCGACCCGTATCTCCATCTGGTGCCTTCGTCTAATTGGTTAGGACGCAAGCCTCTCAAGCTTGTAATGCTGGGTTCAAATCCCGCAGGCATCACCATCATCATACAGGGGTATAGTTTAACCGGAAGAACAGCGGTCCCCAAAACCGCCCGTGGGTGTTCGAGTCGCCCTATCCCTGCCAATATACTGGGGTGTCGCCAAATGGTCAAGGCACCGGTCTCTGACACCGGCATTTGTTGGTTCAAGTCCAGCCACCCCAGCCATATTTGGAGAGTGAACCCGGAAGGCCCGGGGACCGCCCGCTAAGCGGATCGTATCAGAAGTGATATCAGATTCGAGTTCTGCGCTCTCCGCCATATGGGTCAGTGCGCGTAGTTGGCGATCGCAGCGGTCTGTAAAACCGTGACATCTGAAACATCGTTGGTTCAATTCCAACCTGACCCACCAAAATAGAGGGGTACCCGCTTCTGGGTGCCCCTCTTTCATAATGGTCACATCATTGGCCGGGTGGTCGTAAAACAGTAAAATGAAAAAATGGTGAAAACCTTGAGTTTTCAAAGGGTGCGGCGTGACTTCGGTCACGCCGTTTCCTCTTTCATCAGCTCATTCAGCGGGATGAAGCCCAGCCCATCGTACTGGATGTGAATGTGCTGCACACGCTTCCCGCTGGATTTGTCCGGTGCGTCCACATAGATGGCGGACACCAGTTCCCGCAGAGCGTAGCCGTCCAGCTTATCGATGCCCACATACTTGTGCGCCGTCTGAATGAACTTCTCAACGTTTTCGTTCTGTCGTTCCTGTACTTCAATTTCCTGTCGCAAAGTTACGCACTCGGTCTCCAACTGCTTCTGCTCCGTTTCATAGGTCAGGCTCAGCATATCGAAGCGCTCATCACTCAGCCGTCCGCAGGCGTTGTCCTCGTAAATCCGGATGAACAGCCGTTTCAGTTCAGCGATGCGGTTTTCGTTCCGTTCCAGCCGTTTCCTTCGGATGCGGATCTGCTCACTGCTTTCCAGCCGGAGTTGTTCCTCCATCACTGCACGGAGATGTGCCTCATGCCGCAGAATGTAGCCCGTCACAGCCTGAATGTGTTTCAGGACTATGTGGCTGAGTACGGTTTCCCGGATGTAATGAGTACCGCACTTGTCCTTGTGCTTCTAATGGAGAGAACAGTCAAAGAACGCGCCCTCCGGTCGGTAATTGTTCGTCGCCCCTTAATACAGCTTCTCACCGCAGTCGGCACAGTACACCAGCCCGGAAAAGATGCTGCTTCGGCCTGTACGGGTATTGCGATGCCGCTGCTGGCGCACCTGCTGTACCTTCTCAAACACGGCTTCCTCGATGATGGCCTCATGTGTATTGGGGAAGATGGCTTGCTTCTCAAGGGGATTGTCCCGCTGCTTCTTGTCCCAGATGGAGTTGGTATAGGTCTTGAAGTTCACCGTACAGCCCGTGTACTCCCGCCGTTCCAGAATCGCCACAACGGTACTGCTGTGCCAGTCGCAGGGGTCCTCCGGTTTCTTGTTTGGGGTCTTGATGCCCTGCAAGGCCCTGTATGCGCTGGGCGTTAGCACCTTGTCCGCTTTCAGTTGGTTGGCGATCTGCATGGGACCACGGCCCTTCATACACAGGTCGAAGATGCGTTTCACCACATCAGCGGCTACCGGGTCAACCACCCAGCGGCGGGGGTTCTCCAGGTCTTTTACATAGCCATAGGGCACATTGGTGGTCAGGGGTACGCCTCGCTCACCCTTGGCTTTCTGGACGGCTCTGATCTTGCGGCTGGTGTCCCGGGCATAGAACTCGTTGAACCAGTTTTTGATGCCCGCAAAATCGTTGTCCACACGGTTAGGGTCAATGGTGTCGTAGTTGTCGTTGATGGCGATGAAACGAACACCGTTCTGCGGAAAGGTGAAGTTGGTGTAAAGCCCGGTCAGCGCGGAGTTGCGGCCCAGTCTGGAAAGGTCTTTGGCGATCGCCACGGCCACCCGTCCCGCCTCGATTTCGGCCAGCATGGCCTGAAAGCCGGGACGGTCATAGGTCACACCGCTTACACCGTCATCCACGAAAAAGGTTGGGTTGGGGAAGTGATGCTCCCTGGCATACTGCAAAAGCATGGCCTTCTGAGACGAGATTTGTCAAGGTTATTTTCTCCCGCTGAATACAAATGTCCAACTTTACTGTGAATAGCTCAAATATAATAAACACAGAGCCGCAGAATGGCCAGGGTTGCCATCACCGCCGCAATGATTAGGATGGTGTTTCGGTTTTCTCCGGCCACTCCGATGTCAATCATACTGGCCAGGGCAGTAGG
>NZ_JACOQI010000014.1 GCF_014297285.1 Dysosmobacter segnis | reverse complement strand
TGGCATCTCTGGTTGACTTCCGCTTGCGCTTTTTGAAGTCCTTCTCCGCAATCAACCCCTTGTGGAGTTTTTCGTGACAGCTCTCGCAAAGGGTAACTTGGTTGTCCGGGGCGTCGCCGCCTACCTTCCTGCTCTCCAGATGATGGACATGGAGCCGGACCTCTTTTTTCTTGGTTGCGTGTGCTCCGCAACACTGACAGGTGTACCCGTCTCTCCAAAGCACGTATTGCCGTACATTGTAGTGACCGTACATCTCACCCTGCTGGTAGTCCTCGCCCTGCGGGACAGGTTTGCCTTCCTCGATGGCTTTCAGCAGCTGCAGGTCGAACTCGGCGGTCTCTATGACCACTTTGCTCACGGGCAGGATGCGGCAAACCCTCTTGATTGAGGTGATGTGCTCTTGGATTTTGACCTCCACAGAAGGCGCCAACCATCCCTTGTGCTTGCTGCGGACTCGGTTATCGAAGCGCGGCTTGCGATACCGGGTCTTGCGGTTTCTCTGGGCTCTGCGGAACTCTCGACGGGTGGATAGTAAATCCACCACGTCATTTCGAGGTTTTACTTCTGCGGAGAGCAGCTCCTCTTTTGTAGTGGATGCCGACATCCCGATGGTCTTACTTCCAGCGTCTACGCCCAGAATGACTTCTTGGGTGTAGCCACTGCTTCCGTAGACCAGCTGGATGGTAAAGGGCGTCCTCTTCTTCACTTTGGCTTTCCCTTCATCCAGCAGATGACGGGCTTTTGCCGGGGAGCAGGGCATCAGCGGACGTCCGTGCTTGTTGATGACATACACTTTGTTTGGCATGATGCCTTCCTCCTTCTTCTTTGGTTGTGGCTAACGAAAAAGCCACGCAGCCTTTCGGTCGTCAGGTATCCGTACCCAATGTTATCTCAAGGTTTTCGTGTGCAACACCGCTCCTTACCCTCAGAGCTTTTAATCACACACCGCAGTGCGGCAGGTTCGGATTCACGCCCGCCGGTGCCTATTCTTACATTCTTGAGTAACGTAGTGCTCGAAACACTTAGGGTAGTCAATCAGGGCTTACGATTTCTCGCAAGCCCCCTCCAAATCGTTAGATTTGGTGGGGGTTATTGACGATCTGAGAGATGTTCATAAAGAAAGCCTCCTTAAAATTACAGGTTGAAGCGGCGGCGGGCCTCCTCCCGGAGAGAGGGCACCCGCCGGACGATCCGCAGGGGGATGATGAGTCCCACGCAGACCGCCAGCACGATCAGGGACCACCCTGGCTGCCACACACCACGGAAATACCGGTCGATGCAGAATTCAATGCCCATCGCCAGAAGCCCAGCCGCCCCGATGATCAGGGCAATGGCGGAGAGTGTGGAGCGCCGCCCGCCCCGGAGCAGAAAGCTCAAAAGAAAGACCAGCACCCCAGCCCAGCCGTTCATGGGCAGGGCCAGCCCCCGGAACCAGCGGCTGCCGCCCAGGTCGATGGAGATGAGCCAGACATAGATGCCAATGGCCGCCACATCGGCGGTGAGCCGGAAAAAGACCGGCAGCCGCCGCAGCACCATAGGCAGGGTGAACCAGACCCACAGCATCACCGCCGCCCCGATGACGTACAGGGACCAGGGACGGTCCGTGGGCAGAAACAGGTTCAAAAGCCCGCAGCACAGGGACACGGACACCAGCATAGCCGTCAGCAGAATGGCGGCCTCTCGCCTGGAGGCGGGCTGTACGGCGGCGGAGTTGGCGGGAAAGTAGGGCGGCGCATCCAGTTCCGGATGCCAGGCAGGCGTCCCGCACAGGGGACAGGTTTTGGCGCTGGGGTCCAGCTCCACGCCGCAGTTGACACAGTAAGACATAAAATACTCCTCTTATCGGTTGCTCTCGATCCGCACCGGGATGCCCTCCCGGACCAGAAAGCGGAAAAAGTCCCGCTCCGTGTCCGTTTCGGCCTGGGTGCCGGCAAAGGTGATTTCCATGATGTCTCCATAGCTGATGGAGGCACAGTGGCACCGGGGCACGGTGGCCTGGCCCAGCACCACCTCCATGCCCTGAATATGGGGAGCCATCTCCGGCGGCACGGTAAAGGCACCGGGATTGGTATAGGTGCAGGAGTAAGGCCGCACGCCGAAAAGGTAATAATTCAGGGCCATTACCGGATTTTTCAGAAACACCGGTACCGCCCGGAGAAAGAAATTTTTCGTAAAGCGGACATTGCCGGTAAAGGCGGCCTGTAATTCCTGGCGGTGGATATGGAGCTTCATATAATGCCGCACCTGGGAGACAATTTCCGGAAAAGTGTAATCCCCCAGGGCAGGGTCGATGCTGGGGCGGACGGTGGTAATGAAGTTCCGCACCGTTTCCGAGGGGAACCAGCTTCGCAGATTGATGGGCACCGCCAGGGCCACCGGGCGTTCCTTGTGGGGATGCTCCCGGCGCTGCTTTTCCAGCAGCACGTGGATCAGCACGGCGGAAAGGTACTCTGTGATGGAGGCGTCATAACTCCGTGCGGCCTCCCGGAGCTTCTCCAGGGGCACGAAGCCCATGGTGACATGGAAGGTGTAAAAAGGCTCCGGGGTGCCGGTGTTGGCATAGGCCTTAGGCATCCGCCGCAGACCCAGGGCGTGCCGCCCGGCATAGCGGGCGTAAGCGTCCTCCAGCTCATCCTTCCGGGGCGGTTCCTCCAGGTCCAGCACGCCGTTTCCGGCCGGAACGCTTATGCCGGTCTGCCGCAGATACTCCGCCAGCAGCGTCCGGAAAAAGATCAGGGCCCCGGCCCCGTCGGACAGGGCGTGGAACACCTCCAGGGAGATGCGGTTCCGGTAGTAGTAAAACCGCACCAGCCAGCCGTTATCCTCCCGGAAGCGCACCGGCTGGCAGGGATTGGCCACGTCGGCCTTCAAAAAGGGGCCCGGGGCGGTGTTTGGCTCCAGATAGTACCAGAATAAACCCCGGCGGATGCGGACGGCAAAGCTGGGGAACCGGGGCAGCACCCGGTCAATGGCGTTTTGCAGGGCGGCGGGCCGCACCGGCTCTGTCATCAGGGCGGAGAAGCGGTAGATGGCGGAATATTCCTCCCTTTGCAGGGCGGAATAGAGAATGCCGGCATTGTCCAGCCGGTACCACTGACTGTCCGGTTTTGCCATCCGCGTCACCTCCCTGAAAATAGTTACAGGTCATTGTAGCACATGGGGAATGGCGTAGCAAGAGTTGGCCCATTTTCCACTTCCCATTTTCCGCGATTTATGATATTCTGCAATTAACACGAAAGAGCGGAGGACCTATGGAAAAGCTGCAATTAGGCAGAAAACGGAAAACGGATGCCGAAAAACCCCGGATGGACCCGCTGATGCGGGCGTTGAAAGCCCTGCACAGCGCCGGTTCCCCGGAGGCCATGACCCCGGAGGAGCTGGAGCATCAGCGCCGGAACCAGGAAATTCTGGGCCGCCTTACCGCCCCTATGGCGGGGATGGAGTATGAAGAGCTTTCCATCGGGACCATGCCTGCTGCCTGGACCCGGCTGAAAGCGCCCCATGGGGACCGCCGGGTGATCCTCTACTGCCACGGCGGCGGCTATACCAGCGGCAACCTGGGTTATTCCCGGGTGCTGTCCTCCAAACTGGCCCACGTCACCGGCTACGATGTGCTGAGCTTTGAGTACCGGCTGGCGCCGGAGCATCCCTACCCGGCGGCAGTGGAGGATGCCATGCGGGCCTGGGACTATCTGATGTATCGGGGATACGGTGCGGAAAACGTAACGGTGACGGGAGATTCCGCCGGAGGCAACCTGGCCCTGGTGCTGTGCCGCCGCTTGAAGGCCGCTGGGCGCTGGATGCCCCGGGCCCTGCTGCTGATGTCCCCCTGGACGGATATGACCATGTCCGGGGCATCCTACCGGGAGCGGGTGGAGAGCGACCCCATGCTGACGCCGGAGTACATCGAGGCCGTCCGGAGGGCATACGCCGGGGACAGGGATCTCCATGACCCGGATTTGTCGCCCCTGCTGGGGGACCTGGGGAGCTTTCCGCCTACCCTGATCCAGGTGGGAGACCATGAGATCCTCTATTCCGATTCCGCGTCCCTGGCTGCGGCGCTGCGGGCGGCCCATGTGCCCTGCCGGCTGGAGGTCAGCGAGGGAATGTGGCACGTATTTCAGATGTTCCCCATCAAAAAAGCGGCGGCAGCCATGGAAAGTGCCGCCCGGTTTCTGCTGGAGCTATAAAAACGAAAAGGCCTGCTCGAAAGAGCGGGCCTTTTGCTTTTGTAGTCAGGTGCGTTCCAGGCGGCGGATGGGCCGGATGTATTTGAAAGCAGCGGTTCTTTGGCAGACCGGCACGGGCGGCTGAAGGCTGTGAAGCTCAATAGCGGCCGATGGGAGGCGTCACATAGTCCGGCAGTGGGCAGTGGTAGCTGCCGCCGCCGTTCTTCTGCTTCAGCTCCTCCCGGGCTTTGGCAATGACCGCCGGCTGGTCCATGGTGCGGATAGCGGCCAGGGTCATGATCTCCGCCGCCCGCAGCATGCCCTTCATACCGATGTCGGAGCAGGCGAAGGCGGTATTCTGCCAGGAGTGGCCCACGTTGCCAAGGCAGGCGGTGGCCACATGGAACATAACGGTGGGGGTGGCGTAGCCCACATCGCCCACGTCGGTAGAACCGGAGCTGTAGGCGGTCTCCTTGGGGTTAAAGGGATGGATAACTCGGTCCAGAGGCTTTTCCAGAGCGGCGTCCAGCTCCTCCGGCTCAAAGTAGTAGCCCAGCTTTTCCCGGATGCCCACCATGGTGGTGCGGGGATAGGTACGGAGGAACTCCGCCGCCAGCCGGCAGTCCGGCTCAGTCCACTCCGGAGCACCCAGCTCCCGCATGCACTGATCCACCACGGCCCCCAGAGTGCGGTTGGGAACATAATCGGAGAAGGCCATGGTGATCTCATACTTCATCTTGGTACCGGTCATCAACGCTGCACCCCTGGCCACGTCCACCACCCGGGTGAACAGCTCCTGGACCTGGCTGACCTTGGGGGCCCGGACCTCGTACTTGATGACGGCGTGGCTCTGGACCACGTTGGGGGCGGTGCCGCCGGGATCGGAATAGGCATAGTGGATGCGGGCGGCGTCGATCATGTGCTCCCGCAGGTAGTTGCAGCCCACGTTCATCAGCTCCACGGCGTCCAGGGCGCTGCGGCCCAAATGGGGCTCTCCGCCGGCGTGGGCGGCGATGCCGTCAAAGGTGAAGTTGGCACCCATGATAGCCACGCTGCCCCGGGAGCCCACCTCATTGACAGTCTCCGGGTGCCAGGTGTAGGCAAAATCCACATTGTCAAAGTACCCGGCCCGGGCAATGAACTGCTTGGAACCGGCGCCCTCCTCGGCAGGACAGCCGAAGAAGATCACGGTACCATCCTTCTTCTCCTTGATCAGGTAGTCCTTCAGGGCCACGGCGGCGGCATAGCACCCCGCACCCAGCAGATTGTGGCCGCAGCCGTGACCGGCACCGCCCTCCTGGACGGGCTCCTGTACCGGGCAGCCCGCCTTCTGGCTCAGGCCGGACAGGGCGTCATACTCCGCCAGAAAGCCCACCACCGGCTTGCCGCTGCCGCATTGATAGGTGGCGGTAAAGGCGGTGGGAATATCCGCGATGCCCTCCTCAATGGTGAAGCCCTCCTGCTTCAGGGCGGCGATGAGGGCGGCGGCGGACTTGGTTTCCTCGTAGGAAAGCTCGGCGTAGCCCCAGATCTCCTTGGCCAGGGCCACGGTGGTATCCGCCTTGGCGGAAACCAGATCTTTGATGGTCTGGATCATGATATCAATCTCCTTTACCGAATGAGTCATGGGGAGTGTCAAAGTACCATGCTCAGGAATTTAATGGTGCTGGGCTCGTGGGGGCAGGTGAAGATCTGCTCCGGGGTTCCCTCCTCCTTGATAACGCCGTCACAGATGAAGAGCACCCGGTCGGATATCTCCCGGGCGAAGCCCATCTCGTGGGTGACGATGAGAATGGTCATGCCGCTGCGGGTCAGCTCCCGGATGACGTTCAGGACCTCCTTGACCATTTCCGGGTCCAGAGCGGAGGTTGGCTCGTCAAAAAGCATGACCTCCGGCTTCATGGCCATGGCCCGGACGATGGCCAGCCGCTGCTTCTGGCCGCCGGAGAGCTTCCGGGGATACTCATCGGCCTTGTCCCCCAGACCCACCCGGCGCAGCAGGGCCATGGCCTCCTCTTTCGCCTGATCCTTGGGGACCTTCTTTTCCAGAACCGGGGCCAGTGTCACATTTTCCAGCACCGTCAGGTTGGGGAACACATTGAAATGCTGGAACACCATGCCGATGCTCTGGCGGTATTGTGAGATGTTCAGCTTTTTGTCGGTGATGTCCTGTCCCTTGAAGAGGACCTGGCCGCCGTCCGGCGTTTCCAGCAGGTTCAGACAGCGGAGAAACGTGGACTTGCCGCCGCCGGAGGGGCCGATGATGGACACCACCTCGCCCCGGCGGATTCCCGTGGAGATGCCCTTCAGCACCTCCAGCTTGCCAAAGCTCTTTTTCAGGTTCCGGGTTTCCAGAATCACGTCAGTCACTGACGGTCAGCCTCCTTTCAATGACCCGCAGGAGCCGGGAGAGGATAAAGTTCAACAGGAAATAAATGATGCCCACGATGGTCAGGGACTGGAGCGCCAGAAAGGTGGCGCTCTGGACGGTCTTGAAGCTGGTCATCAGCTCCCCCACGAAGAACACGGAGGCCAGGGAGGTGCCCTTCACGGTGGAGATGAACTCGTTGCACAGGGCCGGGAGAATGTTCTTCACCGCCTGCGGCAGGATGATGCGGGTCATCACATGGGTCTCGGAAAGGCCGATGCTCCGGGCGGCCTCCCACTGCCCCTTGTCCACCGCGCCGATGCCGGCCCGGATGATCTCGGAGATGAAGGCGGAGGCGTTTACCACCAGAGCCGCCACGATGCACTGGGTATCCGTCAGTTCAAAGGGCACCAGCTTGGGCAGGCCAATCCAGAAGAAATACAGCTGGAGAAGGATGGGGGTGCCCCGGAGGATCTCCACATATACATTGAAGACGGTCCGGAGGATCTTCAGGCGGCTCATCCGCATGAGGGCCACCACCATGCCCAGCAGGGCCCCCAGAAACACGGTGACTGCCGAGATCCAGAGGGTGCCCCACAGGCCTGAGAGGTACACCGGATAATATTTCAACCAAACCTTGATGACCTTTTCCATAGGATTCCGCTCCTAAAACCGATTTTGCCGCTTATTCGATGCCAAGAGCCGCGGCCTGCTCTTCATATTCACTGTACCAGATGTCCGTCTGGCCGTTTTCCTTCAGCTCGGCGATGCACTGGTTCACCAGCTCCGCCAGAGATTCCGTCCCCTCCATGGGCATGGCCACGCAGGTGCCGTTCATATTGGGGTCCACCTTAAAGCGGTAGTCGGGGATGGACATGCCGCCGTTGGCATCGGCATACAGCTGGGCGGAGGCAGTGGAGCAGATGCACACATCGGCCTTGCCTTCGGCCACGGCCAGATAGCCGTCAGTCATGTTGGCCACCAGCTTGAATTCCTTGCAGGCGCCGTTGATATACTGGTTATACAGCGCTTCCTGAACGGAGCCGCTCTGGGTGATGACCACGGCATCCTTCAAGGAATCCAGGTCGTTATATTTGTCAACGTCCTCCGTCCGGACGATGAAGCCATAGCCGGTATTGGAGGAGTAGTACACATCGCTGAGCCGCATGGCCTCCGCCCGGGAAGGGGCATAGGCGATGGCGGAGATGGCGAAATCATATTTGCCGTCCGCCACACCGGCCAGCACGGCGGTGAAATCCAGAGCGGTGATCTTCAGGTCCACGCCGATCTTGTCGGCGATGTACCTGGCCACCTCAATGTCCATGCCCTGATACTGGTCCTCCCCGCTCTTGTTGGGGTCTACATATTCATAGGGGGCGAAATAGGGCTCGGTACACAGCTCGATGTAGCCCTTTTCCTTGATCTGCGCCAGACGGTCCTTGGTCTCCCCGTTCTTGCTGCCGCCGCAGGCGGTGCAGGCCAGTGCCAGAACAGCCGCCAACAAAATTGCCATTGCCTTTTTCATATCCTTGCCCTCGTTTCTGTTGGTTTCGGGACGTTGGTGCCGCCCTTATGATGGCATTTATCATATCAGGGACGATTTCATTTGTCAACGCTTTAGCGTGGTAATTCGTTACCAAATTACTAAGCAAAAATTTCAACGTTTTTGTAGCCTTCATGCAAGGGGCCTTCGGATGCGGAAAACAGGGTCGGTCAAATCCGCCGAGGGCTGCAGATTAACCCACCCGTCAGGAATTGCAGCGCAGGCAGGTGACGATTGGACATAAGGCAGATGGTCATGCAGAACGGACCTTCGGTTGACACTCCCCACGGCTAAAGCCGGGGGATTCTCGGTTCAGCCACCACCGCCTGCACCAGCGAGGTCTTACACGGTGTCCCCGAGCGTATAGGTTTGGGCGTGTCCCGCCCTACCGTATGTTTCTGCTACGCCAACAGGCGCAAGCCCTCATTCAAAATGTTCTTTGCGGCGTTTACATCCCGGTCATGGATAGTGCCGCACTTGGGGCAAGCCCACTCCCGGACGGACAGGTCTTTCGTTCCTGGCCATTGAGCACCGCAAGTGGAGCAAAGCTGACTGGACGGAAAGAAGCGGTCGACCGTGACCACCTGTTTTCCGTACCACGCCGCTTTGTACTCCAGCTGCCGCCGAAACTCGCCCCAGCTTGCGTCAGAAATAGACCGGGCAAGTTTGTGGTTCTTGACCATATTGGACGGAGCTAAATCCTCAATCGCAATCAGGTCATAGGTTCTCACAAGGCTGGTGGACAGCTTATGGAGCATATCCTGCCGCTGGTTGGAAACGTGTTCGTGGAGACGGGCTACTTGTATCCTCGCCTTTTCCCGGCGGTTACTGCCCCTTGATTTTCGGGACAACTGCCGCTGGAGTTTGGCAAGTTTCTTCTGGTTCCGTGTCAGGTATTTATGGTTCGGATACTCTACGCCATCGGAGGTGATTGCAAATGCTTTCAGGCCCATGTCGATACCGGCTACCGCCCCGGTAGAGGTCAGCGGCACTATTTCTACATCGGTGCAACAGAGGGCAACGAAGTATTCTCCGCTTGGATTCTGGCTGACAGTAGCGGACAGGATACGCCCCTTGACATCTTTGGAGATACGGCACTTTACAAAGCCGAGTTTTGGGAGCTGCACCGCCTTGTCCAGCACCTTGATATTCGTCCCCACGCACTTGCTCTTATAGCTTTTCTTGCTATGGTGCTTGCTCTTGAATTTTGGATAGCCGGGTTTCTGGCCCTGTTTCACACGCCGGAAGAAGTTTTGATATGCCGTGTCTAAATCACGCAGAGAAGATTGCAGAGCGGTTGCATCTACTTCTCTCAGCCAGGGAAGGGTTTTCTTGAGCTGTGTCATATCCCCAGAGCAGGTACTATAGTTCATTGTCTTTCCATCTTGCTCATAGAAGTCTTTCCGCAACGCGAGATAGTGATTCCAGACGAACCGACAACAGCCAAACGTTCTTTGTATCTGCCGCGCTTGCGCCGCGGTGGGGTAGACGCGGAATTTATAGCTGTATTCCATCTCGATACCTCACACATTCTTCTGGTTCTCTATGTACTGCTTGATGACCGACAAAGGCGCTTCGCCAACGGTAGAAACAAAATATGAATTTGTCCACAAAGACGGAATCCTTGAGCGGAGCCATCCATACTCTTGCCTCAAAACACGGGACGTTCGCCCTTTTATTAGTTTTACCGCTTTATGTATGCCAAATTGCGGGTCTACCTCCATGAGCAAATGGATGTGGTCGGGCATGATTTCCATCTCTATGATGTCGATGTGGTATTCGCCGCAGATTTCCTCTATGAGTTTCTTCAAGCGTATATCGACACCGTTGACCAAGACCTTGCGGCGGTATTTTGGACACCAGACTACATGATACTTGCAGGAGTACACCACATTGTGATTGCTTTTATATTCCATGGATTTATTATACCACTCAACGGCATCTAACACAATCCTCGGAAGTCTTGTTACGAGGGAACAATGTGTGGCTTATATCCCCATGCCTAAAGGCAGGGGTATTACGCCACGCGTGATAAAAAAACGCTGCCGCAAAATTGCGGCAGTGCTCTTTGTAGAATTAGATATGCATTTGCTCAAATCAGCCAGGCTGGGACATACCAATTCTTCTGGTCGACCGGAATCAGATCTGGCGGCATGCAGATAACCGCGCCGATCCCAATTTTTGTTTTCAGATGCGCGGCTCCAGCTGAAATACTGTCCGCATCGGGCTCTTTTTCGATGGGATTCAGCACGCTGAAGTTCTTCGTGGCATCCTTTGGCGCGGAATTCTTTTTGATCTCTATCGGCGAAACAACGCCGTCCTGATAGATAATAAGGTCGATCTCTTTTTTGTTGCTGTCACGGTAGAAGTATAGCGGAGGCTGAGATTTCCCCTGATTGAGGTAACTCTTATAAATCTCGGATACAACCCATGTCTCAAAGAACGCGCCGTCCATGGCACCCCGCTCCAATGTCTCCGCGCTGGTCCATCTGGTGAGATGTGCGCAAAGTCCCGTGTCCAGAAAATACATTCTCGGGGCCTTGATCACCCGCTTCAAGGCATTGTTGGAATAGGGCTGGATCAATGCCACGATACCTGAGGATACCAAAATCGAAAGCCACTGCTTTGCGGTTGGCGCAGATACGCCGACCTCG
This sequence comes from Dysosmobacter segnis, assembly GCF_014297285.1. Classification (GTDB taxonomy): domain Bacteria; phylum Bacillota; class Clostridia; order Oscillospirales; family Oscillospiraceae; genus Oscillibacter; species Oscillibacter segnis. Next base: position 77,957 of record NZ_JACOQI010000014.1, on the reverse strand, counting down.
GACGCAAGCGCTTCGTAGTTCACATTGGTGGCCGTCCGTGCCGCTACAACCGCCATGAAATTCAAAAATGTCGTTTCGTCTCCGACCTGTGAAAGATCCTTGATATCTCTGCTAATGTATGTCTCCAGATAGGACTCGTAGTATTGCGCTCGGTCCACCTGCTCATTTTCATAGAGGCGGGGCATGGAGCCCTTATAGATGCGGGTGAATATCTCAGAGATCGACATTTGCGGAGCGGCAGTCATCCGATCCATCAATGCAGGGATATCTACTGTGAACGCAGGAAAGTGGTTGCCGTTGATCTCACTGTTGGACAGCCCCTCCATCCGTACAATGCCGGCACGGCCGGCGAGAGATTCCGTTACCCGCTTCATCATGCGGAAGGTCTGTGAACCGGTCAGCCAGAAATCCCCACACTGTTTCTCGCGATCCACATAGACCTTGATGTAATCGAACAGTTCCGGCGCATACTGCACCTCATCAATCAGGACCGGCGGTGCATATCGTTGTAGGAACAATTCCGGATCACTCTTCGCAAACGCACGGATTGTGGGATTATCCAGAGATACGATTTTTCGTTCCCTTCCCGCCAGATGAGTCAGCAATGTGGTTTTGCCAACCTGTCGAGGGCCCGTGACGATCAGCACCGGAAAAGTCTCGTTGATTTTTTGAATAACCGGCGCAATTGATCTCTCGTAATACATGAAGCTCCCTCCTTCGCCGCAACTATTTATGCAAATCCAAAGTGACACTTTAGTTTATACCACATCCTGCCGTTTAATACAAGTGCAAAACCCAATTCTGAAAGACACATTATGGGCAAATGCGGCGTATGTATGCCTGTCCCGTGCGGCAGCGGCACATCGACCGGGAACTGCAAAAAAATCTTGCCATCCTTTTTTCAGTGTGTTAAAGTTGCCCTGTTCTTTTTCAGAACGCCTGTGCATATGCACGTCTTGACCATCCCTCCGACAAGGGATCGAGGCTACACGGACGGCCGGGTCAAATGCCGAAAACCCGTCGAAGATCCGGGGACCGCACCGCGGGTGCGGGTTGGCAACTTTGTTGCCTTATTGATCGAGCGGAAAAGCTCAAGTTTTTAAGTTGCTTATTACGTTCTGGCGCACACAACTTGTAAACGAGTGAACCTCACCACCCAAGCGTGAACGCTATGGATGGAGCTTCCGGGGGTTTAGGCCCCAGACTCATTTCCACCGTGGGGCCAAGACTCAGAAACTGAAACTGATTGACAGTTCAGCACCGCGTAGAGGCTAAAGAGGGTGGATAATGTGCAATTTGTTCTTCGCTCTAATTCTGGAACTTTTGCCACAATTAGAGACCATTCCGTTTCCGGGATGGGTTTTAAGTATTCTCGGATAAAGTAGCGTGCGCCGATGTTATAACTCGCATTCAGGTCGCAGTTATACTGCTTCCCGTTTCGGAACCGACACAGCGCCATGTTGGTACTATTCCGGGCTACTTCGCCAGAACCATCGAAAGCCAACCTGCTGGTGTTTCGTGCGTTGACGAAACGCACACGAATTCCATTGCGGTGGGCCTGATGCATGACGCTTTTCTGAATGTCGCGATTTCTCCACATGTGGAGCCGATGCTTTTTGTGCTTGGGTTTTTGCCCGATGAAGTCAAGATGTTCCATAACAATGATGTCGGCTCCGACAGAAACAGCATACCGAACGATTGCCGGAGCGATTTTCTTGGACAAGTCCTCGTTGATGCGAACAGCCTTCTTCATGTGGCGGTTGCCGCCTCGATGACCATTCTCTCGCTGACCTCTGCGTGCGCGGCCCAATTGCGTATTCAGCCGGTCTTTTTCACTCGGGAAGTCGATGAACTTCCGTGCGAGGACAGTTCCGTCTGGACGCATAACGCTGCACACAGCGTCGGTGTTAATGCCAAGGTCAACAGCAAGAATGGTCTGGTCTGTGAGTGGTTTCGTGCCGTAAGCAACCGTTTCTTCAAAGGCAAAGCATAAGGCATAACGGCGGTCCCGTTTCACGAGTTTAGGCGCGGAAGCATCGGCCTTATCCCAATGTTCCCGGATATAGTCAATGTCCTGCTTGCGAAGCCGGACCTTTACCCACACCCAGTCGTTCTTGTGATAAAGTTTCAGACGGGCAGTCCCATCACCGTTGTCTTCGTACATGTTGTCTTTGTAGAAAGTCGGCATAGCTGAACGAGAGGCCTGGAGTTTAGGTTCTTTCCCTTTTCTGCCTGCACTCTCCCAATGAGAAACAGCAGCACGGTACGAAGATACGGCGCCAAGCGCCTCGGAAATCGTTGACCGCCGCAGGTAACTGGGGTACTTATAGAACTGTTTGTCGAATTCAGGATACTTGGCAACACTCGTACGGCTTGCATGAACAAGCAATTCAACTGTCCTCTGTGCTTTGAGCGTGGACTTCGCATAGAGCTCTCCAAGACCGGTATCCCATTCAGACTCTACGATGCGGATAAGAAGAGAAAGCGCATCGCGATAAACCCGAATGGTATCTTTGAAGATTCTGTTTTCGCCAATGACCTTCGTGCAATAGCTTGAAACTATCTTTGCCATACGCTTTCACCCCCTGTTGCTAAATGCCTTTGGCTATGGTATTATTCTACCATAATAAGAATTGGTTGTAAAGTGACATGCGGAGGGCGTAAACATGAGCTATCGAACGAATAGACACAGTTGTTATGACTTGGAATATCATTTGGTTGTAGTAACAAAATACAGGCATCCGGTCATAGACGGAGCCTTTAAGGACCGGCTCACAGAACTGACGTATCGTATCTTTGAGGAGAACTTCCAGTGCTACGTGAATGAGATAAACACCGATAAGGACCACATCCATATCCTCTTCGAGGCACCGCCTCAAATGACTTTGTCCTCCTTGGTCTGTTCCTACAAGACGGTAACGGCAAGACTACTCAGAAAAGAATTCGCCGAATACCTTGCTCCGTTCTATTGGAAACCCTATCTCTGGAGTCGTTCGTATTTTGTTTGCACTGTGAGTGAACGCAGCCACGAACTTATTACCGAGTATATACGAAACCAGAGGAATAAGGAAAAAGGCTAACCTCTCCCAAACTGCTTTGGAAGAGGTGTGCGCCTTTTGTTAATCAATAAGAGTGATAAAATGGACTGCATGCACGGTGCTCCCCGGTCTATGCGGAAAAGGGTAATTCTCTCTGTTTGGATGTTTCAAGCCACGGGCGCAGGTGCGTCTGTGGCTTTTTTCGTTCTTCCGCCGGTCTATGACTGCAAAGGAGAGTAAAAACATGAAAAAGAGAATCGTGAATGCACTGCTGGCAGGATTCCTGCTGGTATCCGCGACTGCCTGCGGCAAGCAGCCCGCCGCGGACGCCGCACAGCCCCAGGCTGACCCCACACAAGCCTACCTCGACACGGTAGACGTGGATTACGCCTATGATCTGGCGCTGAAGCTGGAGGACATCCGCAGCAACGAAACGCTTGGCTACCGGACAGCAGGCTCCGACGCAGAGCTTGCCACCGGCGATATGCTCAAGGCGGAAATGGAGCGCATCGGACTGCAAAACGTCACGAAGGATGCGTTCACACTGGATACGCAGGATTCGCTGTTTGGCTTGAGCCGACGGTGTATCCCTTCTTGGGTTTCCCGCGCACACCCTTCCTTTCCGTTGCGGAGAATCTACCTCTTTATCGACAGCCTCCCCTCTTATCGTGTTGAAAAAGTCTTTTTGGCCCGCCGTGCCGCATAAAAAACGGCCAGCAGCGCTTTGGCTGCTGGCCGTTTTTTATATTCTTTCGCCGTCTTTTGGCGGGGAGCGGGTCCATTCGGAAAGGGTCCCTCCCCCCCTGCTGTTTGCCCTGTGTTACGCGTTGCCGGCCAGATAATCCACGGCAAACTGCGCCATCAGCGCAGTCCCCTTGGGAAGCAGAGACTCGTTGACCGTAAACTTTTCGTGGTGGTTGTTGTAGATCATGCCGTTGGCCTCGTCCCGGCAGCCGATGAAGCCGAACACGGCGGGAATTTCCGCAGCGTAGTTGGCGAAGTCCTCGCTGCCCATCATGGCGGGCATATGGCAGAGCGTCTCCTCGCCGAAGAGCTTGACCACGGCCTTCTGGGCGATCTCTGTGAGGTCATCGTCATCGTTGATCACGGGATGCACCACATGGGCATACTTGAGCACAGCCTTCATGCCCAGACCCTCCGCCGTGTTCTCCACGATCTGCCGCATGGCCTCCTCGTGCTTATCCAGGAAGTAGGCACGAGTGACGCCCTCCATGGTAACATGATTGGCGATCGCGTTGTAGCGATTGCCGCCGGAGATGGTTCCGATGGTGAGCACCACGGGGTCCAGGGGGTTGCTCATGCGGGAGACATACTGCTGGAGGTTATTGATGATCGCCGCTGCGCCGGTGATGGCGTCCCCGCCCAGATGGGGCGTGGCCGCATGGGATGAGGTACCAATCACATCCACCGTGAAGCGGCCGGAGTAGGCCATGCGGGGACCGGCGGTAACGTCGATGTAGGGAATATCCAGCGTGCCCCAGACGTGCTGGCCGAAGATGGCGTCCACCCCGTCCAGCGCGCCCTCTGCGATCATAGCCTTAGAGCCGATGACGTGCTCCTCCGCAGGCTGGAAAATGAGCCGCACATCGCCCCGCAGCTCCTCCCGGTGCTCCTGAAGGAGCTTGGCGGCGCCCAGCAGCATGGCAATGTGGGTATCGTGGCCGCAGGCGTGCATTTTCCCCGGTTCGCAGGAGGCGAAGGGCAGTCCCGTCTCCTCCTGGAAGGACAGCGCGTCTGTGTCTGCCCGCAGGCCCACGGTCTTGCCGGGCTTGCCGCCGTGGATGGTGGCGACCAGACCATAGCAATTGACCATATCCCGGATATCGGTGATGCCCAGTGCCTCCAGATCCCGATGGATGGAGTCCCGGGTGTTCTTCTCCTCCCCGGTCAGCTCCGGATGCTGATGGTAGTAGTGCCGACGCTCCACCACATAAGGGGCAGCGTCCTGTGCCAATGCTTTGATGTCCATGGTCCGCTCCTTCCTCAGCTGAATTACTGCTGTGCGGTCTCAGCGAGGTAGTCAGCGGCGAACTGCGCGGCCACCGCGGCACCGCGATGGAGGATTGTCTCGTCCACGTCGTACTTCTCGTGATGGTTGCCGTACATATAATCCCAGTCCTTATTGTGGCTGGCCACAAAGCCGTAGATATAGGGGATGCCGTCCTTGCCGAACCAGGAGAAGTCCTCGCTGCCCATCAGAGGAGCGGGGGTAATGAGGGATTCCTTGCCGTAAAGCTTGGTAACGGCGGTCTGGGCAATGCGGTTGAGCTGCTCGTCGCTGTTGATGACAGGCTCCGTCATGTACTGATAGCTCAGGGTCGCCTTGGCGCCGAAGGCTGCAGCGGTACACTCGGCCACCTTACGCAGCGCATCCTCCACCTGCGTGCCGGTGAGGAAGGTACGCACGGTGCCCTCCAGCGTGGCGTGGCCGGCCAGCACATTCCAGCGATTGCCGGCGGTGACCTTGCCCACGGTGATGACCAGCGGGTTGAGAGGATCGTTCATCCGGGAGACCAGCTGCTGGATGGACTGGAGAATGGAGCTTGCCACCATCACGGCGTCCACACCCTCGTGAGGGGCGGAAGCGTGGGCGGACTTGCCCTCCACCTCAATGGTGAAGCCGTGGCAGCAGGCCATGAGGTTGCCGGCGGGGAAAGCGATACCCGGAGCGTCATAGGTGCCCCAGACATGCACACCGTAAATGGCGTCCACACCGTCCAGCGCATGCTCCTTCATCATCTGCAGAGCGCCCACGGCGGTTTCCTCCGCAGGCTGGAACACCAGACGCACGTCGCCGGAAAGCTCGTCCTTCACCTCGTTGAGGATCTTGGCGGCACCCAGCAGCATGGCCATGTGATTGTCATGGCCGCAGGCGTGCATCTTGCCCTCGTTGTGGGAGGCGAAGGGCAGGCCGGTCTCCTCCTTGACGGGCAGAGCATCAATATCGGCGCGCAGCGCCACGGTCTTGCCGGGTTTGCCGCCGTGAATGGTGGCGGTCAGGCCGTAGCAGGTCTCCAGCTCGTGAATATCGGTGATGCCCAGTGCCTCCAGGTCTTCCTTCAGATGGGCACGGGTGTTCTTCTCCTCGCCGGAGAGTTCCGGGCAGGTGTGATAATACCGGCGGCGATCAATGATGTAATCATTGTACTGTTCCGCAAGAGTTTTGATATCCATAATACACAAGATCCTTTCTTCATATAATCTGTGGTAGCTTTATTGTATCGGTTTTTCCGGGATGTGCAAGAGTGATTTTGTGAACAAAGCTGTCCGGCGGAAAGAGCCGGACAGCTTTGCGGATGACTGGATCAGAACATTTCGGCAAAGATGCCGGCGATTACCACGGAGGTGATGGTCACAGTGGTGAAGCCACCCACGATCATGGGCGGGAACATCTTGCTCATCAGGAATTCCTTCTCCTCCGGGGTCTGCGCCAGAGCGGTGCAGGTGGCCTCGGTGATGATGGCATTGGGCGGGAAGCCGTAAAGCGCGGTCAAGGCCGTGGCGGTAGCCATCAGGAAGGAGACCTTCAGGATCTTGGACGCGATGAAGCACAGAATGACCATGCCGATAACGCCCACCACGATCAGGAGGATCATGGGGCCGATGATGCTGCTGAGCATCTCGGGGGTGCAGTCCTTCAGACCGTCGAACACATACATCATCAGAGCGAACATGATGATGCCATAGGAGTTGGCCTTATTGATGGCGTTTTCATCCAGGAAGCCGATGCTGGTGAAGATGACGCCCAGAATCAGAGCGTACACGGCGCCGCTGATCTTCATGTTGATGACGGGGATCACGATAGAGCCCAGCTGGGTTGCGAGCCAAGCCACGATACCCAGCTTCAGCAGGATGACCACAGGGCCGTTCCAGTTGGCGGGCAGAGGAGGAATCAGCTTCTTGTGCTCCTCAACAGTGCCGTTGTTGAGCTTGCCGTTGACGGCGTCCACATCGCTGACGGCGCCCTCCAGCTTGTACTCACCGGCGCGATAGCCCTTGAGCAGCTTCTTGCCCTCCAGCTGGAGGCAGACAGCGGTGAGGGGATAACCGGCAAAGCCCTGCACGCAGTACATAGCGATGGCGAAGATGGCGGCTTCAGCAAGGCCATTAGCCTCCGCAGCCTTCATCATGGTGGTGGCAGCAATGATGCCGCCAGTCAGCGGGGGCAGACCGGCAACCACCAGGTCACGGCCGATAATGCCGGGCAGAATGACCAGGCACAGCGCGCACATACCGGCAAGGCCGGCCAGGCACACAACGATGGTCTTCCACTGGGATACCAGCTGCTTGATGGAGATGACCGTGCCCATGTGGGTGATGAGCAGGTAAATGCCGATGGTGCTGCCAAAGGGGATCAGCATGGAGTCGCTTACAACGGTGGTGGGAATAACAGTCCAGAAGCCTACCAGAAGTACGGCGGCGGTGACGAAAACCGATGGGATCCAGGCCTTCGTCAGGTTTGAGACTGCTTCGCCGATGAAATACACGACGCCGCAGATCACAAACGCGAGTGCAAAATTGTACATAATGTCTCTCCTCTCGTCTCTCCTTACATGACGTGCGCTTTTTTGGATTAAAGAGTTAAATCCAAAAAAGTTGTTTTTATGGTACTCTGATCATGGTTAGATGTCAAGATAAATTTTGACAAAATTTAACACCGCCCATGCTTCGGATTTTTTTCCAAAGCACGGGCGGCGCTTTTGTGGAAAGCCTTACGATGCAAGGTCTTCCGCTTCTTTATGAAGCAAGGCGCATTGGGAACGCCAAAGCTGCGAGGATGATCCATTCATCAGCTTCGCAACGAACACACTTTTCTGATTTGTGTATACGCTAATAGCTTGTAAACGGTAAGTAACCTGTACCTTGTATAACCTTATACATTAGCTTTAGCGGTCACAAAGCAGCAGGAGCAGAGAACACTGCGGGGGCGCTCCTGACAGGAGCGCCCTCGCGGCACTTATGTCATATCCATTCAAGTCTCGGGAACGCAGCTCCCGGCGGCAAAATTGTAGATATCGAAATGGGCCTGCTTGTCCAGGCCGATATAGCCGCCGGTCTTGCCGTCGCCGATGTGGTTCATCTCCACCAGCTCCGGAATGTCCGCCGGATCGGCGCCGATCTCGGCAAAGGTCAGGGGCATCCCGATGGATCGCAGGAATGCCCGGAAGGCCTCGATACCCTCCAGCGCCGTGCGTTTGGGTTCGTCGAAGTCCATCTGACACCCAAAGACCCGGACAGCCATCTGGGCCAGGCGCTTTTCGCCGCCGTGCTCCGCGCAGTAGTGCATCCACGCCGGCATGATGACCGCCAGACCCGCGCCGTGGGCGCAGTCATACTTGGCGGAGAGCACGTGCTCCAAATGGTGGCTGTTCCAGTCCTGCTGACGGCCCACGCCCATAATGTCATTGTGGCACACCATACCGGCCCACATGATGTTTGCCCGCGCCTCGTAGTTGTGAGGATCATCCATGACCCGGCGGCCCTCGTGGAGCATGGCCAGCAGCACGCCCTCCAGCATCCGGTCTGTCACCTCCACGTCCGGCGTATTGGTGAAATAGCGCTCAAAGGTGTGGGCCATGATGTCCGTGATGCCGCAGGCGGTCTGGTAGGCGGGCAGGCTTTCCGTAAGGGCGGGGTCCAGCACGGAGAAGCAGGGCCGCAGGCAGTCGGCTTCCGCGCCGTTCTTCTCTAGGGTTTTCTCGTTGGTGATGATGGAATCCGGAGAGCCTTCGCTGCCGGAGGCGGCGATGGTCAGGACGGTGCCCACGGGCAGAGCCTGCTCCGGCACCTTCCCGGAGAAAAAGTCCCAGAAATCACCGTCATAAGGTACGCCGATGGCGATGGCCTTGGCGGTGTCGATGACGCTGCCGCCACCCACGGCCAGAATGAAGTCGATCTTCTCCCGGCGGCAGAGGTCAATGCCCTCGTACACAAGGCCGCTGCGGGGATTTGGCTTTACGCCCCCCAGCTCCACGGCGTACAGGTTTTCTTCCTTCAGGCAGGCCATGATCCGGTCCAGCAGGCCGGAGCGTTTGGCAGACTGCCCGCCGTAGACCACCAGCACCCGGCTGCCGCCGAAGCGCTTGACATACCTGCCGGTCTCCGCCTCCCGGTCCTTTCCGAACACGAAGTAGGTGGGGCTGTAAAAATCAAAGTTCCGCATCGTAACGCTCCCCTCAATATCCGGTCTTTTTCGCACCGGGCTGACCGTAGGACTGGAATTTCACCATGACCTCAGCCATCTGCTCCTCCGTCAAAACATTGGGCTTGCCAATGCTCATGGCGCGGCACTGGATCTCCGCGATGTATTCCAGATTGCAGGCGAGGCCGTAAGCACCCTTGATATCCTTGCCGCAGCATACGAGGCCGTGGTTGCCCAGTAGAACACCATCACTCTTGCCGCAGACCTCCATAGCCGCTTCCGCCAGCGCCTCTGTGCCAAACAGCTGATAGGGGGCACAGGGAACTTCCGCCGCGCCTGCGTCACCGATCACATAGTGTACCGCCCGGATGGGCTCACCCAGTACGGCCAGCGTCGTGCAGTAGACGGAGTGGGTGTGGACAACGGCTCTTGCATGGGGCTTATGCTTATAGAACGTTGTGTGCAGAGCCCACTCGCTGGAGGGCTTCCGCTTACCGTCCACCACCTTGCCGTCCAGATCCAGGATCACAACATCCTCCGGGGTGGTGGAAAAATAATCCATGCCGGAGGGGCTCAAAGCCACCAGGCCTTTTTCAGCGTTGTAAATACTGATATTGCCGCTGGTTCCGGTGCTCAGCCGGGCGGCGCTCATCTTTTTGCCATATTCAACAACCAGTTCTCTCTCTTCCTGCATCAGCATGGCGCGTCTCTCCTTCCGGTCTCAATAGAACTTTTTTACATCAGAATCAAAATAGTGATCCAGCAGATAGGGCACATAGACACCTTTATCCGTGACCACGCCGGAAATGAGGTGAGGCGGCACCACGTCGAAGGAGGGATAGATGGCCTTGACCTCCGGCACGGTGTTGGGGATGCCCCGATAGCTGAGGACCTGCTGGGGGTCCCGCATCTCGATAACGATGTCATCCTTACTGTGCTTGTCCTGATCGGGGATGCCGGTGACGTAATACGGAATGCCAAAATACTTGGCCAGAATCGCCATCTGGAAGGTGCCGATCTTGTTGGCGATGTGACCGTCCCGGGCGATGGTGTCCGCCGCGGAGGTGAACAGGTCGATGCCCTCCCGCTCCATGGCGTAGGCCACCATGTTGTCGGTGATGACCGTGGTATCAAAGTCCATCTGGGCGAAGCAGCCGGAGGTGAGCCGCGCCCCTTGCAGATAGGGCCGGGTCTCGGCGCAGAACACCTTGAAGTCCTTGTTCTGGCGGCGGGCGGCCCGGATCACGGTGCCGATGATGGTCTCCCCGAAGCACTGGGTCAGAATCGTGCCCCCCTGCGGGATCAGCTCTGCCAGATGGTCGCCCACGATCTGCATGGTGGAATACCGGCGGTTCAGGGACTCCACCGTATTCTCCACGATGGCCTGAACGGGGTCCTTCCCTGCCGCCAGTGCCTCCTTGGCTACCTCGGCGCAGCGGTAGGTGATCTGGCCGTAGCGGTTGGCGGTGGTGGGGCGGGCGTGGGCCAGATCATAGGCCGCCTGCTGCAAGAAGGCGTCCTGCTCCGCAGCGCCCTTGTCCCGAACCTGCCACGCAGCCAAGGCCATGCCCATGCCAACGGCGGTGTAGGGGCCGGCGCTCTGGGTCACCATGTCCGCGATGGCCTGCACCACCTCCTGATAGGTAGCGCACTCCACGAACCGGACCTCCGTGGGGTAGATCCGCCGGTCTAAAATGCGGACCTTGCCGTTTTCGTACCACGCAACATTTTCATATTGCAGCAGAAACGGCATATTTTCATCCATTCTGACCATGTGTTCCCCTCCCCTCTGCCAAGATCTTACGGAATTCCTCCGTCACAGCCGCCCCGTTGAGGCCGCCGGCACGATTTTTGATGAGATAGATGCCCAAATCAATGAGGGCGCGCTCCATGGGGAGCCGCTGGGCCGGGTCCGTGACGGAGGTGACCTCCATCACCTTGGAATCGCCCACCACCCGGCGGATGATCTCCGTACCGGCGTAGCCGTAGGAGTCCGCCATCACGCCGTCCAGATAGGCCTTGCGGAAGGCGGGGGCGCGGTACAGCGGGAAGGTCACTAGCTTGTCATATGCCGCCGCCAGCTTTTCCGCCGTTTTGTCACAGGTCTCCCGGATGGTTTGCTCCAGAGCGGTCTGCGTTTCGGCGCTGCCGCCGGTATAGGCCTTGTTGGCCCACGCGAAAAACAGGTTGCCGATGACGTTGCCGATGTCGTAGCCCATGGGGCCGTAGAAGGCGAACTCCGGGTCGATGACCTTGATGCCCTGCTCGTTGGCAAAAATAGAGCCGGAATGGAGGTCGCCGTGGATCAGGGCCTGGGCGTTGTTCATAAAGCCGTTGCGCAGGGCGGCGACTTCCCCGTGGAGGGCCTCGTCCTCATAGAGATGCTCCCGCACGAAGTCCTCGTTGCCGGGGGTGACGATATTCTTGTTCCGGGGGTTCATGGGCTGGGCCAGATACGGCTCCGTGAGCACCAGGTCCTCCGTGATGTCGCACAGTTCCGGATTGGTGAAGAATTTGACCTGCTTCTTCTTTTCCTGCCGGTCCATCACCAGATCCGTGGTGGGCAGCAGGGACTGGGCCAGAAAATCGGAGAGATTTTCGCTGAGATGGCCGTAGACCCGGCCCGCCGCCAGCTCCTTGCGGAGATTTTTGTAGGTGGAAATGTCCTCCATGGAGAGGGCGGCCATGGTCTCATCGTAATGATAGACCTCCGGGATGAATTGGGGGGCCAGCCGGGCCTCCAGCATCAGGGTCTCCGCCTCGATCTTGTTGCGGTAGAGATCCAGCGGACGACCGGAGGACCGCAGCAGCTTGTCCGCCTGCTTCACGATGACGGAGCGGCCGTCCTTCCGGGAGCGCACCTGAAACACATAGTTGATGTTGCCGTCGCCGATCTCAACGCAATCGGTTTCCTCATCCGGCTGGAAAAAATGGAGCACGTCCACGGCGTACCGCTTCACATCCTCCGGCTTCATTAAGAAAAAGGCGCTGTAATCTGACATAAGGTCCTCTCCTTCTGCAATAGGCGGTCAGTCCGCCATGATGGCCCGGACGGCGGTTTGCGTGTCGGTTTTGGGGAACAGCTCGTAGCCAATGAGGCCCCGGTAGCCCGCCTGCTCCAAGGCGGCGAACACCGCCGGGTAATAAATTTCCCCGGTGCCCGGCTCGTGGCGGCCCGGCGCGTCCGCCACATGGATGTGGCCGAACTGGTCGGCGTAGGCGCGGATATGGTCGCACAGGCTGCCCTCGTTGAGCTGCATGTGGTACACATCGTACAGCACCTTCAAGTTTGGGGAACCGATGAGCCGGGTCAGCTCCGCGGCCGTGCGGGTATGACGGAGGAAATTGCCGGGATGGTCCGTGGTGACGTTCAGCGGCTCCAGATTGATCTGGACGCCGCAGTTTTCCGCCCATTCCGCCGCGATTTTCAGCGTGTCGAACATGGTGCAGAGCTTCACGGCGTCGCTGAGGTCGTCATAGGGACAAAGGACCCTTCCTCCCTCCCCCAGACCGTTTGAGTGGACCGTGACGGACCTTGCCCCTATTCTCCTAGCGGCGTCCAGAGAACGCCGCAGAAAGGCCTTGTAGGCCGTTTTCTGGGCAGGGTCGATGAGGGACAGCTCCGCGTCCCCGTTGAAACCGGAAATGCCGACGCCCGCGGCGTCCGCGGCGGCCTTTACGGCGGCGAGATCCTTGTCGGTCCAGCTCCAGAATTCTACAAAATCGAAGCCGTCGGCTTTGGCGGCGCGAAACCGCTCTAAAAAGGGCAGCTCCGTGTACAGTGTCTCAATGCAGGCGGATTTCTGAAAAATCATAGGCCCCTCCCGGTGTTGTTCTCAGGGTCATGATAACAGGTCTCCGGATGGCCGTCAAGGGGGCCGCCAGAGGCCTGTGCAACACTTTTTCAAGTCGATTTTTTAAAACCTTTGCCGAAGAAAAAGTACTCCTGACGAAAGTTCGCAATGCCAGTTTTTGATCGATGTTGTATGTATAACGTAATTTTGTTATGCAACAATAACATTCAATTCTGGGAGGTAATTTTATGGCAAGTCAACAGACACCCAACTACAAGCTCTCCCGCTGGGCGGGGACGGACCGCATCATGATGGAGGACTTCAATCGCGACAACGCCGCCATCGACGCGGCGCTGAAAGGCAATGCCGAGGCCGTGGCGGCGGAGACAGCCGCGCGGGAGGCGGCGGACACGGCGCTGGGCAAAAAAGCGGGTTTGCAGCTGATCCAGACGCTGACGCTGGCCACGGGCAGCGATTACGCCAGCGCGGAGATCAATATCGACTGGTCGCAGTGGGCGGAGGTCTATGTGGTTTTTCAACTGGAATACAAAGGTTCCATGAAAAGCTACAATCTGTATTTCTTGCCCAATGACGATTATCTGGTGCGAACGGCCTACAGCACACATGTAGGGGCCGTATTCCATCCGCTGTTCAACGAAAATCTCTATATTGAGGGCACGACCTTCTCCGGCTCCGCCATTACCGCCGGGACGCTTTATAAAGACATCACAGGGATCGGCCTATCCCTGACTGCTTCCAGCGGAAAAACGGCGGTTATCTCCAGCGGCACCACTGTGAAATTCTATGGGCGCAAATAAATACAAGACCCCCCGCGCCTTACGGCGCGGGGGGTCTTGTTATCTCAACTCAGATGAGTTTTGATTTTGGCTACTAATCTAATCAGGGAGTAGTAGTCTTGACGGTGAACTTCACGGTAGCGGAGCCGTTAGCCACGAAGGTAACATACTGCTCAGCAGCGCTGACCAGAGTGTAGCCATCGGGAGCGGTACCGTGAACGGTGACGTAATCTTCGCCCTTGTCCGCAGTCATCTTGGCGGGCTTTTCGCTCTTGACCACAGTGCCCGCATTGTCATCCAGAACATACTGGACAGAGATAGTCATGGTAGCGTCAGCAACCTTTTCGGTTTCAACCTCGAGCTTATACAGACCCTTGATCTTGGAGATGGTGTACTGGCCATTCTTGTCCAGCTCAACCTCTTCACCATCAATCTTAACGGTCTTGATGGTGTAGTCCTTGTCGGCAGTCACGGTGATGACAACATCCTCATCGTTCTTGTCATACTCGGCAGTCTTGCCAGCAGCATACTTGCTGCCGTCCACCTTCACGGTGGCGTTGCCGGTGGAGACAACCTTCACGCCGTAGACATCATCCTCGCTCTCAACTTCCTGAATGATCAGGGTCTTGACCAGGTAATCCTGAACGATAGCATAAACGTTATCGTTGTCATCCTTGGCGATGGACTTGTAGCTGGACTCGGTGATGTTGCCGTCCTTGTCCACATAGTAGACTTTCATGGCATCATCACAGGAGATAGTCTCGTTCGTGTAGGTAGAAGCAGAGGTACCGTCCTCCAGCTTGCCGCCGGTGGTGTTCAGGATGACTGTGTACTCCTTGGAGACCTTGTCGATACCAACACCAGCCAGATACTCCTTGGCATCGCCGGGCTGGGTCTTGGGATTGGCCTTCAGGCCAGCGCCGTAAGCGTTGTACTCCTTAACGCCAGACACAACACCGTACTTATCAGTGGTAAAGGACTTGAACAGGCCGTTAGCTCCGCTGGCGGTCAGGCCAGTGGCGTTCTCGTCAACCTTCACGGTCTTGATTTCACCATTGACAATGGCATTGTACTCGAAGTAGTTGCTGTCCTTATCGTGCTCCAAATCAGAGCCGGACTCCTTGGCGAAGAAGATCATCTTGTTGTTGTCATCCTCGATAGTAACCTTGGACTGAGGCAGGACAAACATGACAGTGACCATCTTGCCGTTTTTGCAGTAGAAGAATACGTCGGTCTTGTAACCGTCGGTCTTACCAGCTGCAATGGTGGGAGCGTTCTTGATGCCGGTGTAAGCGGTAAAGTCCTCGTTGCTGCCGGCATCGGCAACCACGAACTGTGTAGCGCTGTTGGCAGTGACATAGGTGGTATCCTTAACATCGTTGACGGTGCACTTGTCAACAGAGATGCTGGCCTTGTCGTTCTTCAGGTTCAGAGCGGTAGAAGCAACCTTGTAGGAGGACTTAGCGGTATCAACAGCCTTCAGAGTGTAGACGCCATCGTTGTCAACCTTATAGGTAACAATGACGGGCTCCTTCTGACCATCAGCAACACCAGCAGTGGTGCTCCAAGCAGTGTTATCGGCCTCGGTGAACTTGCCATCCTTATTGACGTCATATTTCAGGTTATCGGCCTTGGAATAATCTTTTTCGGTGGTGACAACCTTGCTGGTGCCGTCGGTAAAGACCAGCTCAGCCTTCTTGCCGACAAAGGTGCCCTTGTCAGCCACGTTGATCAGCAGAGCGTAATTGCCGATCTCCTCAATCTCCTCAACGTAGATGACATAGCCATACTGGTCGAGGTAAGCGGTGTAGTCGTTCTTCACGGACACTTCGCCAAGAGGCTCACCGGTAGTGGCGGCGGACATCTTGTAAGCGGTATCAGCAATGGTAATGCCCTTGTTCTCGTCCTCATCCTTGGTGCTGTTGGTGGTCTTGGAAACATAGCCCTCAACCTTCTCGGCAGCGGCCACAGACTTCACCTCATCAGCAGTCTGAGAATAGGTGTACAGGACATAATCGTCATCCTCGAACTTGTCATCGGTCTCAAACTCCAGAGACTTGCTGACAGTCTTGCCGGTCAGGTCAGAGGGAACAGCCATCACGTTCTGCGTAGAGGACAGAGTGTCGATCACAACATAGGCATCCTTCTTGGAGGTAGCAGCCACAGACTTGTTGATCTGGCCAACATAGGTCACGACCTGGGTGATGATAACAGAATCATCGTCCTTGTCATAGAAGACCTCGGTCAGAACGCCGTTCTTGGCAGTGCTGTACTTCTTGCCGTTCTTCTCCAGATAATCCTTACCGATCTTGGCGTCATTGCTCTTCTTCAGAACCACAGCGGCATCCTCGGCCTCTTCGCCGTTGATGTAGACGGTGACGTCCTTCTTATCAATGGTGGAGCCCAAAGCCAGATCCTTGTAGATATCGCTGGCCTTGACAGCCTTGGTGTAGGTCAGGTCGGGCGTGTCGGTGTACTTGCCGACTTCCTCAGCCTTGATCTTCCACTGAGTGGCGGGACGAGAGAAGTCGTCAGTAGCGCCGAACTTCTTCAGATCCTCAAAGTACTTCTCAGCGAACTGCATCTTGCCGTCCTTGTCGATGTTGCCATCGGTCTTGCCGGTGTTGGCCATGTCCTTAGCGTCGGACTGCTCCTTGATGGTGATGTTGCCGACGGTGACGGTGGAGTTCTTGTCATACTCGACCATGGTAGCCTTCAGGGTGTTGAAGGCATACAGGCAAGCCTCTTCACGAGTGACAGCCTTGACACCGTTGAAGTCGCCCACCAGATCATCAGCCAGGCCGATGTTCAGAGCGCGCTTGGCAACCTGGATGGACCAGTTAGCGCCGGTGTAGCCTTCCTGCTCAGCCTTGTAGCCCAGAGCGCCCAGCAGCATCTTCATGAAGGCATAGCCGGTCAGGGAGTTGGCAGGCTTGAAGCTGCCGTCAGCATAACCGGAGATGATGCCGGTCTTCTGGCAGTAGGCAATGTAGCCAGCGAAGGTGTGGTTGGTAGGAACGTCCTTGTAAGGAGCAGCATCAGCCACCAGGGCGGATGCAGTGGTGGGGCCAAGGATCAGGTTGCAGATGATCTTGGCAGCAGCGCCACGGGTCAGAGTGGTGCTGGGACGGAAGTCACCTTCGGCATAGCCGTCGATGACCTTCACGGCGGACATCACGTCGACAGCTTCAGCGTACTGAATCTTGGTGCTGTCGGTGAAGTCCTTGGCACCAGCGCTGACAGTGACCAGAGACATGGTCATCACCAGAGCCAGTACCAGAGAAAGGAACTTCTTCATGGGGTTTCCTCCTTTTAGATTCTCCCGTTCGGGAGTTTGTTTTACAAAACAAAGTTTTCTTAACCGCCCCGATTTACATATCGTGGCTAGCCTACCCAATATCTGAACCGGGGGTAAGTTTCGATCACATTGTTTTGTAATGCTAAGATAACATTCGACTTTTTGAAATGCAAGTGGTTACACCGATTTGTTACACGGTTGTAACATTAAGGAGGTCTGTGTAACTGAGGCCGGGGCATTCTTTTTTATATAGTGGTTTGCGGGGGAGGACAAAAAACGGACAGAACTTACCAAGTTCTGTCCGAATATAACGGTTTTCGCGGGGGATCAGGGGATGTAGCGCCACGGGTCCTCCGGTTCCGGCGCGGTTTCCGGCTTTTGGGGCGGCGCGTCCTTTTCCAGAACGTCCGCCATGGTGAACAGGCCGTTTTTCCGCCAGCTTTCCAGAATTCCGTGACAATATTTCCAGTTCAGGCGGCCGCAGTTCAGCACGGTGCGGTCGAAGGCCAGCTCGATGAGCGCCGGGGAGAAGCCCCAGTCCAGCCACGCGGCGATGTAGGCGTCATCCGACGAAATTCGCGCGTCCGGGTCCAGCCGCAGCCGACGGCGGACCTCCGCCACCGTCTGTTCCCGCCGGACCATCCGCCGGATCGCGGCCACGGCGTCCGCCCGGGAGCGCACGCCCAGACGGACCCATTCCAGGCCCAGTTTTTCGATGTGACGAGCCGTGGGGCGCTCCTCGCCCCGGAGGATGGCTTCGTCGCAGCACTGTGCCGTCAGCAGCTCCAGTGCCTCCGGAGACAGGCCATGAAAGTCGAACAGCTCCGTCAGGGCGCTGAGATCCACCGTGGGCAGGCGGCGGCCTGCGGCGTGTTCCACGGCGTGTACCACCCGGGCAAAGGCCGGAAAGTCCGCCAAAATGGCCTGAATTTCCGGGAAATCGTAGGTTTTCCGCTGTTTCAGCGGCTTTGGCAGGACGGCGGCTGCTGGGTCTATGATCCCAGCGGCCACCAGCTCCTCCATGGCCCGGGCGATGCGGCGGTGCTCCCAGCCCAGTTCTTTTCCGCAGAAGAACGGGGAGACCTCGCCGCCGTGGCGCAGGATAGCCTGATGCAGCGCTGCTGCGTCGGCGGTCAGCTGTTCGGTAAGCATGGCGCTCCCCTCCTTCCCTGCTGGTTTTCTGTATAGTATACAACAAAGTGGCTACGGTTTCCATGATTTGTTTCCGAGGGGAAACAGGCGTGTGCGGGGCAGCGGGATCGACCTTACCTTCACTCGTTAATTTTTTAACGCATTGTTCTGAGACCTCCCCTCCCTTTTGAGTCCTCAGCTGTCAGTCTCCGACAAAAAATACCGGGCGGCAGGTGGTATGATGAGGCTGTCCCCCACTCCGCTGCGGGATCAGGCGGATTTACAGGGACCGTCTCATTTGGGCTTTCTGCTCTTGACTATTATTTATAGGGTCCGTCTCATTTAGGTTCTACACTCCTTGCCGCTATTTATAGGGTCCGTGTCAAGTGGGTTTGTTCTGCTGTCGGTTCATTTACAGGGTCCGTGTCATTTGAGTTTCTTTTGGGAAAAGTCCGAGAAATGTGCAGTATTATATTGACAGTTCTATGAAAGGCAAGCTATAATGAGAACGCAAAAAATACAGCAAAACCGGGGGTAAATCTCCCGAAATACGCAAAACGGAGGGGTTTTATGTCTCTGATCCTGACAACTGCCATCGAAAAGGGCGGTACCGGCAAAACAACCACAGTAGTCAATCTGGCGGCTCTGATGGCCGCCGAGGGAAAACGTGTCCTGGTGGTGGATATGGACCAGCAGGCCAACACCACCTACATGCTGACCCAGCACAAGAAGGCCGAGAACTTCTACAAGGGTCACGGTCTGGTGAATATGTTCATGAACTTCGATCTGGGCGGGATGGATCTGGCTCCCTACATCCACCCTACCAACGTGGAGGGCGTTCATATCATTCCCAGCACCGCTCAGACTCCCAGAGCCGTTCATCAGTTGGATCTGCTGGCGGACGAGTACAAGATGAAGAACTACACCTTCCTGATCCACTGTCTGGCCAATATCAACGATGATTATGATTATATCGTCATTGACACCCCTCCCGCCCGGGACAACCTCACCATCAGCGCCCTGTTCTGCGCCGACGAGGTTCTGATCCCTGTCCGGTGTGATAACTTCTCTTTGGAGGGTTTTGAGACCACTTTGGCCATGATTTTGGATCTGGAGACCCGGGAAGATGTCAAAATCGACATTTTAGGCGTGGTTCTGACCCAGGTGGAGCGGACGGCTGCCGTCAATCTGGTGCGGCAAATGTTCGAGGAAAACCCGGAATACGCCTCTGTTCTCTTCAAAACCGGCATCCGCAAGGGCAGCGCCGTGCCAGAAAGCACCATTGCCGCCGTACCGGTGGTGCGCTACGCCAAAAAATCCAATCCCTCCGTTGACTACATGCAGCTCTGGAATGAGATCAAACAGCGTCTAGCAAAAAAGGAGGCTGACGAATAATGGGTAAGCTTGATAAGCTGAAAAGCCAAATTCCCCAAGGTTCCCAGGAATTATCTACCAAAAACCATCTGGCAAAAACGGAGATCGCCATGTCCTTCCAGAACGAAGGCACGGAATTGACCCGGATCCTCCTGCGAAACATTGAATTTAACCCCCATAACCTCTGGTCCTGCAACGATGATGACGAGAGTATCCAGCAGCTTGCGGATGCCATCGAACGCAACGGCCTGCTGCACAACATCGTGGTCAGTCAGCGGGAGGACGGCACATTTATGCTGCTTTCCGGTGAACGCCGAGTAAAAGCCCTGCGTTTGCTGCAAAAGCGGGAGCAGGAAAGCGATCCCACCGGCCAGAAGGCCCATAAATGGGATCGGGTGCAGGCCCAGACCTACACCGGTCTGGATGAACTGTCCGAACTCATCATTTTGGATGAGGCAAATATCATGGTTCGGGGCCTTTCCGGTGACGCAAAGACCATTCAAGCCTGCATTTCCCGGTATTTGGACAATTTGCAGGCGAAATTTCAGGTAGATCGCCGGGCTGCCGAGGCATATTTCAAGTCCCGTACCCAGATGACGGACTCCACGGTCCAGCGTTACACCCAGTTTGACAAGTCCTTGATCGACGATGTGAAGGAATTCTTCCAAAATGGCACCATTTCTCACGCACAGGCCCTGTCGCTCTGCCCGCTGGAACCCAGCGAGCAGATTCTCTATGTAAATGCCATCAATAAGGCCATTCAGATGTCCAATGGGGACAAGGCTCTGGAGCATACCTATGTCACCCGGATCACGGACCGTGCCGCTCAGGCCGCCCGCATGACCAACGGCCGGGAAGCGGAGCTGGCCCGGCTGGAAGAAGCCATTATTCCGCCGGTTCACGCCAAGCCCGCCGGAGATGTGGCGGTCCGCACCCAAAAGGCCACGCTGATCCGAAAGTATGAGAAGGTCACGTTTGACCTCTCTAAAATCACCTCCAGCAAGCGGCGGCTGAATTCTCTGCGGAAAATGGACGCTGCCGATGGGGACGGTTCCATTGTCGAAAGTCTGGATAAGCTGGCCAAGGAGGCCGCGGAGCTGGCCGATCTCCTGCGGAACGGACAGTAATGGCCCGTCCAAAAGGCCCGGAGCAGCGTGTCCCCGTGAAAATGCGGGTAAATATCGGTCTGATGGACCGATTGCGGCAGTTGGCTGCGGAAAACCGGTATTCCGTCCCGAAAATGCTGACGGTGATCATGGAAGAAACGCTGGAAGACCTGCCAGCGGACTATGAACTTCATGAAATGGCTGAGATCTACACGCTGACCAAAAATCACGCCGTCAATCTCAGCTCCAATCGAATGAATGTGTATCTGCTGCCGGGGACTCAGGAGGCCATGCTGGAGCTGGCCCATCGGTTGAATGCGAGTATTGGTGCCGTCCGCACCAGCTTTCTGCTGGATTATCTGGATCTGCGGGGGCTGTTGTGAAGTGAATCATGGATCTGAACTACCCGGGGAGCACCTGAACAGGGCGCTCTCCGGGGTTCTTTTGGTTCCAATTCCGCTTTATCCTTTCATCCTCCCTCTAATCTTCACGGAAGCACGAGGGGAGGATCCCAGCAAATGCGAGATTGAGCAGCCTGCATTTTATTCCAGTTCCTTTTTGATTTTGTCCCAGTTCGACTTTGTTTTTAAAAAGGTTCTAAAGTCTTGTAATTTCAAGGGCTCAGGAGAGCACAGGAACACAAAAGGGAATTGGGAATTGATTTTTGGGAGATCTTGCATATATTTTGAGCGCCGAACCATCGGAAATAAAAAATTGGCTTGGCCTTGATATTTCCTTTTTCGACATGATATTTGCTTTTTGTCGATCAGCAGCTTTTGTGGAAGCGCAAGCCAGTCATTCGACTGTCATTCCTTGCGGGAAGGGGAGAGGCCGCGGGCAATGGCCTGTATTTACAGGGACCGTCTCATTTGGGTATACTGTTTTAGGCAACGCCGACTCCGATGTACGCAAGGAAATTCTTCTTGTAAGACCTCTTATGAGTATATGGCATTGGCCTAATTTTTTAACGTAATCGTTTACTTGTGGCGATCTATCATTTCCTCCCGGTTCATTTTTGATCTTATGTCTGTTTGCTTTTGTGTTTCCAAAGGCTCCAAAGCCTTGAGTGTCAAGGACTAGAGCATGGGAACACAAAGACGAACTTGGCATAATTTTCTGCCGGTCCAGGGGTCCGTTTGCTTCTGCGCCAAGTTTTATGTAAACTTATTCCCGCATAGCGGAATTCAAATCGCTCCCGAATGCTCCGCAGCCAAAGAACAGGTCCTATCATCAGCTTAACCGATCTGTCACCGTTCTAAACCGGGTTTTGCAGATTTTCTGCGGACCCATGACTCAAATGTCGCCAAAAAGAGGGTAAAACAACCGAGAGACTCTAAAAGAGCAAGGCAGTATCGTTATCTTGGCTCTGTGTTCTTTTGCCTGTGAGCCCATTTTTCGGTCAGCGCTCCCATGCATTTTCCTGTTCCAGCACGTTTGTGTCGGCAGAATAGCTGGTTCTGAAGATTTTAGGCTCGGAATCCGAGTAGACGAACGTATAGAAAGCGTAATTGAAGCGCTGCTCTTCCAGCTTCTTGCTCCGGAGAGTCTGTTTCTCCGCTGTGATCGAAGGAAATGGAGTTGTTTTCCTGACTGGAAGTCGGAGGAGCGTATTTCCCTGTAAATATCAGAAAGCTTCTTCTTCGAAAAGCAGGATCGACTGAGTCCCCGTAGGGGACCTCAGTCGGTTTTTCCTACTTTTATAGAACTTTTTCTATTTTATCATTTTTATTTAATAAGTATCGCCCCTCCCGGTACGAGGTTTGTATCTCGTTTCTGCGAGGTTTGTATCGTATATAGACGAGGGTTTTATCTCTGAAGTACGAGGGATGTATCTTTTGATACGAGGTTTTGATCTCTCTTTTCATACCGAAATCAGCTGATTTACGAGGCCAATGTCTCAATTTTGCCCTCAAAAAATGACGAAAAAACCGGGAACAAAATTTAGGAGATCCACAGGCGATTTCTCGAAAAGCTTCTAATTTAAGAACATTTTAACCACGAAAAAATGGGCGGTGCCCGCGTATATACGAGGTTTTGATTCTTTTAAGCCGCCTATGAGCCGATTCTGCTTATGGAAGGCTGCATTATTCACGAGGTTTTGATCTCTCCACTTGCCGTTTCTGGCATGATTTAAGAGGTTTTGATCTCGCATTTTCACCCAGGGAGACTTGATTTAAGAGGTTTTGATCTCAGGAAAGACAATATATATACTATATATAATGTATATACGAGGTTTTGATCTCGCCTCCGACACTCAGACGGGCTGCTATATACGAGGTTTTGATCTTCAGCACACAAGTTCCGGAGGCTTTATGCACGAGGTTTTGATCTCTCTGCTGGCGTGGCGCAGGGAGCTGATTCACGAGGTTTGTATCTCTCTCCGACGTGCGGAATCCCCAAAACGAGATCAAAACCTCGTAAATGGGGTGACGCTGGGAGAGGCCGGAGGTGGACACCAAATGTGATTCACTTTCATAAAAAAGCAACAAGATATTGAGAGTCAGATTGGGCGGTTTCTACGAAAAACGTTGATTTTTGCCGGAAAAGAGGCGGGAAAAACAGGGCTGCTCCGCATAAGAGGGGTTGAAATTCACAAAAAGCAGTGAAAAGTAATAATGCTTTACAGAGCTTACCGATAAACAGCAATTTCGAACGATCATACCGAAAATGGTACAATAGACGAGATCAAAACCTCGTAAATAGGCTGCCGGAGTGACATTGCCCTCGTAAATGCCCTTCGGCGGGAGAGGGGAGAGATCAAAACCTCGTAAATCCCCAAAACGAGATCAAAACCTCGTGAATAATGCAGCATTCCATAAGCAGAATCGGCTCATAGGCGGCTTAGAAGAATCAAAACCTCGTGAATAGCAGAAGGGCTGCCGCAGCAGGGCAGGGCGGCTGCCCGGGCAGACAGCAGGCCAGTCAAAGGGGCAGGAAGGAAAAACCACAAACTTCGAAAAATTGGGTTGACTCTTTTTCGTAAATGGAATATGATAATAAATGAATTTGCAAAAAGCCGCACAGAGGAGAAGAACATGGAAGAAAAACAGATCCAGATCCCGGATGTAAATGCAGACGCTGAGGAGCGTGACAATTATACGCTGATCCAGGAGACACCGGAGGACAATCTGTCCGGGGAAAGCGGCATCGCCATCCGTTACAGCAAGGACTTCAATATCGTGCAGGCCAACGAGCTGCTGCGGAGCAAGCAGTCCGATCTGACGCTGATGGAATCCAAGCTGATCCGCCTGGCGGTCTCCCAGATCATGAAGGGGGACAAGGACCTGCGGACCTACAAGGTCAATGTCTCGCAGCTGGCGGAATTTCTGGAGGTGCCTAAGACCAATGTCTACCGCTCCATGCAGGACATCAACATCAGCCTCATGCAGCGGGTCATCTTCATTCGGGACAAGGAAGTGCCTGATAAGAAAGGCAAGCCCAACTACAAGATTCTCCACTGGCTCAGCAGCGTGGAGTATAAGGACGGCACTTTGACCTACCGCCTCAGCGACGAGCTGAAGCCGTACCTCATCGGCCTGAGCGAAATGTTCACCCTCTATTCCTACGACAGCATCATCAAACTGCCCACCAACTATTCCATCCGCCTCTTTGAGCTGCTGACCAGCTGGGTGAATATCATCATCAAGGGGGAGAACACCCCGGCCTTCCCAGATATTTCCACCGACCCGGACGAGATCGTGCTGGCCATCGACTACCTGCGGGATTTCTTCGACTGCAACGATAAGTACAAGAGCGCCGGTGACTTTGTGCGCAACGTCATTGAGGTCAATCTGGGCTTTATCAACCAGTATACGAACCTGAAGGTCTCCTTCCGCAAGCATAAGAAGGGCCGCTCCATCTCCCATGTGATCTTCAAGTACGAGAACACCTGGAACAACGACCCCAAGGCGGAGGAGCACAACAATCAGATGCTGGATACCATCCGCAGCATCAAAAACGGCGAGCCTGCCCAGTTTGAAACGGACAAAGAGGTCATCACCTTTTAAAATCAGCGCAAAAGCCTACATAGACAAAGCCCAGGAACGTTACGTTTCTGGGCTTTTTTTGGCGGGAACTTTCGGAAAACAGGGGATAGCGGCGGAAAATGCCGGTCAGACCCGGGCGGCAGCGGCCGAAGGAGAGACCGGAGAGGAGTTTTGGCGATTTAACCAACAGGAAACGCCCATTTCCTACATTTTGAAAAAAATTTTCCTTGAAACGAAAAAACTCTTGTACCGTACATCGATGTACGGTATATAATAAAAGCAGGGAAAATCGGGAAAAGGCAAGCGAACGGTTGAACGGCAGGGAAACCTGACGATTCCATAAAAGCACCTGCTTCCATGCGCAAGTGCTTTTATATCTTGATTTGACTGGGACGCAAGGTCTGAAGCCGTGGTCCCGCTTACGGCGCAGAAGTCTGTGTGGCACGGACGCCTTCATATTTTGGATCAGCCAGAGCCTTTACATAGGCATCGTAGGCTTCAGTCAAAGAAGAGTATTGCGCTTCAGCTTTCAAAAACTTTTTATAGTCTTTTTTCTCTGTGATCTGTTCGGATACTGCAATGTATGTTTTTTTCTGAGTTCCATTTCCCTTTGTTCGCTCCCCGGTCGTAGTTTCGGAAACATAGTATTTCCCGTCACCGGTCTGGATGAGCACGGGGATCTTCACTCCGGCGCCGACCTTGTTCGTGTCAAGAGAGGTCCAGAAAAGGTAGCGGTCCGCCGTATATCCATCACGCCCGTCCCCTAAAAAAGCCCAGGTGCAGTTCTCCTGCTGCAGAAGGCTGTTGGTCATGTTTCCTTTGAGTGCTTCTTTGATCTGCGGGATGTAGCTTGAGTCCGGACAGCGGGAGTCAAACTCAAAATTATACTGTTTTACCTCACCGTTCTTCCAAAAGTCGGTTTTATACAGCACATTATCAAAAAACTGCGTGTGCGTGGTATCGAACGGATGGCTGGGCTCGCCCGGCGCTGCCGTTCCGCTCCATGTGAGCACCACACCGTGGATCTCATCATAGGAGACCACGCAGTTTCCCTCCGGCGCCGCATCGCCCTTCCAGTTATCTGTTTCACCTTCATTTTTGGAATGGACGATGCCGCCGATGTTCACGGGGTCCACCGACTGCCACCCGGCCTGCTTCTGCTTCAGATTGACCGTGACGGTGACATCGGTCTTTCCAAGCAGGGCCTCTGTGGAGACCTGCGCATAGGCGGCGCGCACGTTGGCCAGATCCACCGCCTCCCGGCTCCTTTCCAACTGCGAGGAAAGCACCGGGACCGCGACGGAGATCAGCACGGCAACGATCGCGATGACGATCAGCATCTCCATCAATGTAAAACCTTTGCGATTTAGCTTCATATCGTTCTCAGTTCCTGTCCCACCGAGGGACGCCCGCCAGAATCCGGCCGCGGTTATTCCGGCGGATTTTGGCTGTTTAAAGTCGAAATAATTATGCGGGGCAATTATAATATAAAAATTCCGAAAAATAAAGTAGTTTCACCGAAAAAAATCATTTTTTCAGCAGAATGAAACAAGACAAGACAGGAACGAAACTATCGATAAAGTAGTGAATTCTCCGCAACGGTAAGGAAGGGGGTGCGCGGGAAACCCAAGAAGGGTGTCCTGCGCCATTGAAATCCTCAGTTTTCAGAACTTTTATAAAGTTCTGAAAACTTGCTCAGCGGGGCGAAAAGACTTTTTCGACACGCTGAGACTAAGCATCAGCTTAGCCTGTAATTTACCCTAAAAAATGGGATTTTCCTTGATTTTTCAAGGGTTTCCGTATAATATGTACTGTACATAAATAGCGTCGATTTTTGAGAAAACCTGCCGCTTTCGGGAGAAAGACCGGCGGCCCCGCCGACAAGGCGCCGGCTGCCGCGAAAAAAAACGGGGCGGCGCGTATTTTGGAGTGATAGATATGGCATATATGCGGCTGGGCGATCTGCTGATCGCCTCCGGCGTCATCACGCAGGAACAACTGGATAAAGCCCTGGCCGTCCAAAAGGAGACCCACCAGCGTCTGGGCGACGTGCTGATGCAGAACGGCTTCATTACAGAGCGGAACCTCATCGACGCGCTGCAGATCCAGCTGGGCGTCGAGTTCGTGGATCTGACGGCGGTCTCCATCCCGGTGGAGCTGGCCCGGTATGTGCCTCGCAATATCGCACGGAAATTCTGCGTGGTGCCGGTGAAGCTGGTGCAGGACACCCTGTATCTGGCCATGAGCGACCCTCTGGACTTCGTGGCCCAGGAGCAGGTCAAGGCGGCGTCCCGGAAAAAGGTGATCCCCATGATCGCCACCCGTCAGGCCACCGAGCAGGCCATCGCCCGCCTGTACGGCAACGAGGGCACCGCCCGCGTCATCGAGGAGATGAAGCGGGAGGCCGGTACCGCCGCGCCGGACATCGTCCCGGCGCAGATGACCGGGGAGACCGCGGATTCCGCCCCTACCATCCGCTTTGTCAACAGCCTCATCGAGCGGGCGTTCCACGAGCGGGCCAGCGATATCCATCTGGAGCCGCAGGAGAGCGAAATGGTGGTGCGGATGCGGATCGACGGTCTGCTGCAGCGCCTGTTCACCGTCCCCACGGAGCTGCAAAGCACCGTGATCTCCCGCCTGAAGATCATGGGCGGCATGAACATCGCCGAGCACAAGATCCCGCAGGACGGTCAGGCGGTGGTGCAGCTCAAGGGCCACGAGGTCGATCTGCGTATCTCGTCTCTGCCCACGGTTTACGGCGAGAAGATCGTGCTCCGTCTGCTGGATAAGTCCAACCGGAACCTGGACAAGGAGAGCCTTGGCATCGAGGGCCGGGATCTGGAGCTGTACAACGCCCTTCTGAAAAACACCGGCGGCGTGATTTTGCTGGTTGGCCCCACCGGCTCCGGTAAATCCACCACCCTGTACGCCATGATCCGGGATCTGGCCCGGGACGAGGTCAATATCGTCACGCTGGAGGACCCCGTGGAATACCACATCCCCGGCGTCAGCCAGTGCCAGATCAACGAAAAGACCGGCATGACCTTTGCCAACGGCCTCCGGGCCATCCTCCGTCAGGACCCGGACATCATCTCCGTGGGCGAGATCCGGGACGGCGAGACCGCCGGCATCGCCATGCGCTCTGCTATCACGGGCCATCTGGTCATGTCCACCTTACATACCAACGACGCCGTCTCCGCCGTCTACCGTCTGCGGGACATCGGCGTGGAGCCGTGGCTCATCGCCAGCGCCCTCCGGGGCGTCATTTCCCAGCGTCTGGTGCGCAAGATCTGCCCCCACTGCAAAACCGCCTATCAGCCCAGCGAGGAAGAGTTGGCCCTGCTGGGTATGCCGGAGGACAGCCAGACCACCTTTTATAAAGGTGTCGGCTGCCCGGAGTGCCGCCACACCGGCTACGTCGGCCGCCGGGCGGCCTTTGAGATCCTCATGGTCAACAGGGAGGTGCGCCGTCTGGTGAACGATGACGCGGCCTACGATGAGCTGTTGGCCGCCGCGAAGAAAAACGGCTACCGCACCATGCGGGACAGCTGCCGGGATCTGGTCCTCCGGGGCATTACCACGGCGGAGGAAGCCGCCCGGACCATCAACTCCACATTGGACGAATGAACAAAGCAGGTGAAACAGCGTGACGACCTATCGTTATAAGGGACAGACGCCGGAGGGCTCCAAGGTTTCCGGTGTGATCCGCGCCTATGATGAATATGATGCAGTCTCCAAGCTGAGGGATACCTGCGCGTTTGTGATCAAGCTGGAGGAGGTGCGGGAGAAAAAGGACAGTGTTCTTACCCGCCCCATCCGGACCCGGATCAAGGAAAAGGATCTGGCTCTGATCTGCTCCCAGTTTTCCATCATTCTGGGTACGGGGCTTCCGGTGATGCGCTGCGTGGAAATGGTCGCGGGCCAGAACCGGAACAAGCACCTGGCGCGGATGCTTCACAAGGTCGCCGAGGACATCGGCGCGGGCTATTCCATGGCCCAGAGCTTTGAGACCAACATCCCCGGCCTGCCCAAGACCTTTGTAGAGACCGTCCGGGCCGGCGAGCAGTCCGGCGCGCTGGAAGCGTGCTTCAAGCGTCTCTACAAGTATTACGACAAATCCGCCAAGACCCGGGCCAAGATCGTCAGCACCATGACCTACCCCGTCATGGTCATCGTCACGGCCATCATCGTGTTCGCCATCATCATGGTGGTGGCGGTCCCCGCCTTTACCTCCGCCTTTGCGGACCTGGGTACGGACCTGCCCGCGGTGACCCGGTGGCTGATGAGCACCAGCGCCTTTCTGACGAAATGGTGGTGGCTGATCCTGTTTATTCTGGCTTTGCTGACCATCGGCTACCTGTCCTTCAAGCGGACGGAGCGGGGCAAGCTGGCCATCGCCAACTACGCGCTGCGGCGGGCGCCCCTGCGGCGGCTCCACACCCTGCACCTGTCGGGGCAGTTCGCCTCCACCATGTCCACTATGCTGGCCGCCGGTCTTCCGGTGCAGACGGTGCTGGGCATCGTCAGCCAGATCTCGGACAATTATGTGTTCTCTCTGGGCGTCCGGAAGGTGAAGGAGGGCGTGGAGCGGGGCCGCGGCATTGCCGACAGCATGGAGGGCGTGGAGTGCTTCCCCAAAATGCTGACGGAAATGGTCGCCGTAGGCGAGCGCTCCGGTTCTCTGGAGGAAACGCTGGACGTGATCGGAGACTACTTCGACCACGAGGCCGCCACCATGACGGAGCGGCTGCTGGCGGTCCTGGAGCCGGTCATCATCATCGTGCTGGCGGTCATCACCGTCATTTTGCTGCTGGCAGTGTACCTGCCCATGTTCTCCATGTACGGCAGTATCTGAATTTGGTATCTCCCCGGGCGTCCACCCCGCTCCGGGCGATATAAATAGAACTTTAAAAAAGGAGGAACTTCACTATGCTCAAGAAGTTCACCAATAAAAAGGGCTTCACCCTGATGGAAATGCTGATCGTTGTTGCCATCATTGCCATTCTGGTTGCCATTGCGATCCCCACCTTCTCTGGCACCCTCAAGAAGGCCAACGCCGCAACGGACCTTGCCAACATTCGCTCCGGTTATGCCAGTGCCCAGATTACTGCTATGACCGAGAATCATAGTGCTGATACTACTTACTATCTCCAAAAAGACGGTACGGTAAAGTCCGATGCAACAGGTCGTGATGACTATGTCTGCAAAGCAGATAGTACAGATGCTGGTATGATTGACAAGATTGGCGGGAGACTTACTGCCGAATGGGCAAAGGGTGACAAGATTACTTATAAAATCGTAAAGGGCACGAATACGGTTGAATCGATTGATTCTCCTGAAAAGTAATTTAAGCAAGTTCATCTCTTTCGAGCCCTCGCCGGAGCGGTCGCTCCGGCGGGGGAACGCCCCCTTCCTTCTTGGATGAGCCGTTTCTGCAGAGGGCTCATCCTTCACCGGATAAGATAGCGAAAGGGGGTGGCCGAGGGTTGGCGGCCATCCCCCACGAAGGAACATTACGCCAAGGAGGAAGCAATCATGCTGCGCCTGTCTCCGTTCATCACCGTTTACTGCTGCGCGGTGGCGGCCCTGCTGGGCGCCTGTACGGGCAGCTTTTTGGCCTGTCTGGCGTGGCGCACCGTCCACGGGGAGTCCGTTCTCCGGGGGCGCTCCCACTGCGACGTCTGCGGCCATGTGCTGGGCGTCCGGGATCTGGTGCCGGTGTTCAGCTATCTGCTCTCCGGGGGCAAGTGCCGCTACTGCGGCGCAAAGCTCTCCGCCCGCCATGTGTGGGGGGAGCTGATCTCTGCGGCGGTGTTCGTGAGCCTGCTGCTCCAAAATGATATTTCGCTCCAAACCCTCGAAGGGTGGCTGCTGGCCTGTGTGCTGCTGGCCTGCGCCTTCGCGGATCTGGAGGGGTACATCATTCCCGACCGCTTTGTGGCGGTTGGTGCTGTGCTGTTCGTCGCCACCTTATTTTGGGAGCCGGAACCGCTCCGCCGGGCGCTGGACGGCGCGCTGGGCGGTGTGACCGTAGCCGGCGGATTGCTGCTGCTGTCCCTTTATATGGACAAGCGCATGAAGCGGGAGACGCTGGGCGGCGGCGACATCAAGCTGCTGTTTCTGACGGGGCTCTTTTTCGGCTGGAAAGGGAACCTGCTGTGTCTGGTCCTGGCCTGCGTGGTGGGGATCGTATGGGGCCTCGCCGGAAAACGGCGGGGCGAGGCCATCCCGTGGGGACCCTCCATCGCCGTCGGCGCATGGATCACCGCTCTGGCGGGACAGCCGTTTATCAACTGGTATCTGGGTTTTTTTGCCTGAGTCTTTTTATCGAGAAAGCGAGGACATGACATGGGGAAGATCGTAGGCTTTGAAATTGGCGATCACAGTGTCAAGCTGGTATATTTTGCCGGTAATGAATTGAAAAAGTCGGTGTGCGCGGAACTGCCGGACGCCATGGTGTCCCACGGGCGCATCCTGTCCATGGACGCTATGGCGGATTTCCTGCGGGATACCGCCCGGGCCAACGGCATTCCGCGGGCAGGGGCGGCGGTGTCCCTGTCCTTGGCGGATGCCTATACCCGGGACGTGACCATGCCCGCCATGACGGAGCAGCAGCTGGCCTACAATCTGCCCTTTGAATTCCATGATTTCCTGACGGAGGAGAAGAGCAAGTATTTCTTCGACTATTCCGTGCGGGAGGTTCGCAGAGATCCGGACGGCTATCCCTTGGAGATGGATCTGTTCGCCTGTGCCATGCTGAAGGAGCGGGTGGAGGCCTACCGGGCCATGTTCCGCCGGGCTGGCTTTAAGCTGAAGGTGCTGACACCTCTGGAATGCGCCTACGGCGCGCTGATGGCGGAGCACATCCGCCGCACCGGCGCGCCGGAGATCGGCCGCTGCGTGGTGAATCTGGGCCATCGGGTGACCCGGATGCACTTCCTGCAGGGCGGCGAGTGCGTGGGCGTCCGGGAGATCGACATGGGTCTGGCGGATCTGGACCGGATCATCGCCGACAAGCTGGACGTGGAGATCCATGTGGCCCATGAGTATAAGCAGAGCAATTTCAACGGTGTACTGGAAACGGAGTATTCCAAGGAATTTTACAGCCGTCTGGCGGTGGAGATCATGAAGGCCGTCAATTTCTACCACTACAACAACCGGGACCGGGAATTGAAGGAGCTGTATCTCTGCGGCGGCGGCGCGGCCATCATGCCGCTGCGGGAGACCGTGGCCGACACGGTGAACCTGACGGTCCGGGGCGGCGAGGAGCTGTTGGACGAGGGGATGCGCCCGGCCGAGGAGCCGTGGCTGTATCTGCGGGCCATCGGCAGCGTCTGTGAGGGAGGATTGAAATGATTCTGGAAAAAGAGCGGGAGGAGGTCTCCATTCCGGCGCAGCAGCCGGCGGAAGCCATCCCCTATGAGCCTGCCCCCAGCGGGGCTGCCCCCCGGAAAATGATCAAATGCCCCAGCAAGACGGGCATCAATATGAACAAGCGGGAAAAGCGCACCGGAGAAATGCTGACCTTGGTGATCGGTCTGGCGGTGATCCTGCTGATGGCGGGTCTGGTGGCCCGGTTCGGCGTGATGGAGCAGTACCGGCGTCTGTCCGAGGCCCAGAGCGCCTACGGAAAGGTCCACAGCCAGCTCACCGCCTGTCAGGAGCAGCTGACGGACTACGAGCAGGTGCTGGCGGAGTACCGGAGCAGCTCTCTGGACGGCATGGCGGACAGCGAGGGCAAGCTGGTCACCGTCCCCCGGCGGGATGTGCTGGATCTGGTGGAGGACCTGATGATGCCCCGCGGCAAGGTGCTCTCCGTCGAGATCCTGGATGACGCTGCCGAGGTGGAGATGTCCGATATGCGGCTGGACCAGATCTCCGAGATGTTCGCCGTGATGGAGGAGCAGCCCATCGTGCAGAGCGTGGAGCTGAATGTGGCTTCCACGGAGGAAAACAAGGCGGCTTCCGTTTTGAGCTTCTCCGTGAAGATCTATCTGCAGCCGGAAACGGAGGTGGCGGAATGAATCGGGAACTGACAAGACGGGAAACGGTCCTGCTGCTGATCCTGGTGGTTCTGGTCATCTGTTTGGGCTACTTCAAGCTGATCTTTGAGCCGATTCAGGATCAGGTGGCTCAGTATCAGGACACGA
The DNA here is from genome assembly GCF_014297285.1 of Dysosmobacter segnis. Lineage (GTDB taxonomy): Bacteria > Bacillota > Clostridia > Oscillospirales > Oscillospiraceae > Oscillibacter > Oscillibacter segnis. The sequence continues at coordinate 45,120 of NZ_JACOQI010000014.1, read as the reverse complement.
CCTCTCAGGAGCAGAGCGAGCTGGAGCAGGATCTGATCCTGCTGACGCGGAAACAGGAAATGCAGCGCAAGATCGAGGAGGTCCGGGCCTCCGGCGAGGAGCGGACGATCCCTCAGTATGACAACAGCAGAAGGCTCATGCTGGACCTTCACCGCATTCTGGATTCTGCGGTGGACTACTCTCTGGACTTTTCCCAGAGCACCACGCAGGACAGCTACATCGTTCTGCGGCCGGTGACCATGAGCTTCCAGACCCATACCTACGCCCAGGCGCGGGCCATTGTGGACGCCCTGAGCGAAAGCGAGAATATGAACCAGATCTCCGATCTGAGTATCCGGACCAATCAGGGCCGGGACCGGGATCTGGTGCAGACGGATCTGGTGATCACGTATTTTGAGGTGGCCTCCTGACGGAAGGACGGAGGAGAAAGGGACCCCCATGAAGAACAAGGCGACACGGAACAATATGCGCGGCTTTTCGCTGATGGAGATGCTGGTGACGGTATTGATCCTGGTGATTTTGTTTGCCTTGGCCATGATCCCGATCTCCAAAATTCAGAAAAACCTTCGGCAGACGGAGCTGGACAGCCGGGCGGAGATGATCTTCTCCGCCGTGCAGAACCGGATGACCCGGCTTCAGGCTGTCGGTCAGGACAGCTATTATCAACCTACCGGCATGGTAGGCGCTGCCGAGCTGATGAACATGATCCCCAAGGACGCAGAGAAGGATAAATACAAGAAAACCACGCTGGCCTATGTGACCTCTGCCGACAAGAACAACAAGGATTCCGCCGCTTCCTGGATCTATCCGGAGACGGAGGCCGAGGCGGACCTGTGGAACGGCAACTGGGTAGTGGAGTTCGATCCTTCCAGCGGCAGCGTTTACGCGGTGTTTTTCAGCCGGGAGGACATGAAGTACACGCCGGATGGATTCAATGATTTGCGTTACCGCGACAAGCGTCTGGAGAATGGCGCTAAGGTCGGCTACTACGGCGGCGACTCCGTGGGCGCGGCGGCGACCGAAAGCCTGGACCTTACGGTGGATGTCATCAATAAGGACCAGCTGCTGGTGGTGGCCTCCTGCAAGGTCAGCGCCAGAAATAACCTGCAATTTTATGCCGTCATCAAGGATGAGTCCGACAACACTGTTCAGGAATTTGAAATTAAAACCGATACCAATACGGGGGACACCGTAAAAACGGAAAAAGGCATCCGCACGGCAACGCTGGTGCTGGATAATCTCAGTGCGGGAAAAAATCTGCGCTTCGGACAGCAGGACCGCTTTAAAGATGCTAAGACAAGCAAGCATCTAATCCCCGGCGAAAACCTGACGGTGACGATCCGGGTAAAGGATGCAAATAACAACCAAATCCAGGGAACCTCCAAGACCGTTACCACCAACAGCCTGTTTGCGGAGGTCCGGGATGATGCCAGCGGGTTCGGCGGAACCGGCCGGACGGCGGTGATCAAGTACGGACGGCATCTGCAAAATCTGGAGGAGAACTCCGGCTTAAACCGAGGAACCGACAGCAAGACGCCCGCAATCACCGCCGCGATGCAGGAGCGGGATATCCAATTCAAGAGTGATGAAAACGATAGCTGGGGTGTTCTCTATCCGACCCAGAACTTTGTGCCTCTCGTGAATCCTAAAATCAACAGCTATCACAGTGAGATCGGAAGCTATTGCCCGGTGATCTATGACCTGACGGTCGACACGACCGACACGACCGGCGATGCGGGCCTGTTCGAGACCTTTGCCGGTGAATTGAAAAATATCCGTTTGGCCGACGCCCAGATTAAGGGCAGCGGAAATGTCGGCGGTTTGGTTGGAAAGCTGAACGGCACGACAACGATCGACGGCTGTCAGGTGTACCTGAAAAATGTCAAGGACAAAAACATTCCCGGAGACGAGATCTTCACGAAGCACACGCGGATCGACGGCAAGGTGGCCGGTGGTCTGGTGGGCAGCACAGAGGAAAAACCGCTAACGATCCAAAACAGTCTGGCTGCCACGGTCATCCGGGGCAAAACCGCTGCCGGCGGTCTGGTGGGCATAGGGCATGGAGGGATTTCTCTTGACCACTCCTATGCAGATTGCTACCTTTACAGTGATCCGGATACCACTGAAACGGATGCAGGTTATGCCAGCGGTTTGATTGGCTGGCGAGTTGTTGCTACGGCAACGTTAAAAATCACAGATTGTTATGCCGCCGGTTTCTTGGTGGGCAAAACTACTGCGGGCCTTGTAGCGTGCGACCTGACCGGCAATGAACTGGAAAATGTATACAGCGCCTGCGCGACGCTGACGGGAGAAAGCCTGACATACGGAACGGCAGCCAATACCAGCGGCGGGGGAAGCGGTACTTCCCCAAAGAATGTGTACTATCTCGGCGGATCGGCGAAACCTACCATCGGCGAAGAGAAATACTATCATGAGCTGAACGCCGCGGATGCGGAAAAGCTGTTCGCTTCTGACTCTTCTAATAATGCCTTCACCAGAAAGAACAGCGATACCTATGCCTACAACCTGATGAAAGGTCTGGGCCTGACGCTGTACTCCTATCCCAAGCTGAAGAACCTGCCCCATTACGGTGACTGGAAGGCGGAGTTTGAAAACGGCGCACTGGTGTACTACGAGTGGTACGGCGGGGACGACTACGGCTTCTTCGGCGCGAACGTTGAGGCGCTGTCCGCGACGGAAACGGTGAAGGGCGACGGCTACGGCGTAGTCTATGAGAAAAACTTGCCTGCTGACAAGGTAACCGTGACAGTTAATGACCAGCCCTATGAATTGAATTCGGCCACCGCAATCACCATCACGGTCACCGACAAGGACGGCACAAAAAAGACCTACTGTCTGCTTCCCCTGCCTGCGGATCTGGTGCAGGAGGTCGATGGGGTGCCGCAGGTCGATGGGCAGCCGAACTTCTACACGAAGCTGACGGTAGGCAGCGCGGCGGGCAAGGCATACTACTACAACCCCCATTTTGCCAAGACTGCGCTGACGGCCGAAGCCGGAAAGCCGGAATTCGTCAGCATCCGCACGGCGCGGCAGCTCAATAACCTGAGCGCATATTACGACAAATACGCCGACGAGAAGGTTCTGCCCAAAAACGCCGCCTTCCAGCAGGAGCGGGACATTGATTACAGCACCTATGTCTGGACAAAGTACGGCAAGGGCGGGAAACCGGTCACGGAGCAGGCTCCCATCGGACAGACAGAAGCCACTCCCTTTAAGCACCGCTATGACGGCGGCAGTCATATCATCACCGGCGTTTCCTTTGCCAGCGGGAAGGACGGCCTTGCCGTCGGCCTGTTCGGCTTTACGGAGGGAACGCTGGAGAACATCGTCGTGACAACGGAGGAACCGCTGGAAAAAGCCCCCACCTCCAAATTGGGCGGCAATGTCCAGTGGAAAACGGTGTATACAGGCGTATTGGCCGGTAAAAACAGCGGCACGATCAAAAACTGCGCCGTTTCCGGCTACCGGCTGTCCGGCAGCGCCTACAGCGGCAGCACCTACTACCTCGGCGGTCTGGTGGGCTGCAACGAGGGCCTGATCCAGGCATGCAGCGCCGATATTCCCAGCATCACCGGCACCAGCACCTATGCCCGGAGCTATTGTGCCGGCGGTCTGGTGGGTATGAACGACGGCAGCGGCTACATCCGCCAAAGCTACGCCCTCGGCAGCATCGAACTGACGGAGATACGCGGCAGTGCCATGATCTCCGGCTTTGTGGGCGACAATCAGGGCACCATCCGCAACAGCTACTGCGCCACGGCCCTGAGCGCCGTGACGGGCGCGGAGGTCAACGGCTTCACGTCGGATCATGGCAGCGTTTCCGACTGCTATTACCTCAGCGGCGGCACCTATACCTTCGCGGGGACGGTGCGCCTGTACGATTACGAGCCGGGAGCTTCCGGCGCGGAGAAGAAGACCCACGAGGAAATGAAGGAGTTGAAGCTGTCCGGCTTTAGCAAGGTGGCTGAGACCAAAAACCATCCCAATACCGAGGGGACTGAGACCGCGTACCCCTATCCCAGCAGCGTCACCGCCACGGACAAGAAGCACGTCCACTACGGCGACTGGCCGACCTCGGCGGACATGGGAACCATCGGCATGGTCTATTGGGAAAAGGAGGAGGGCGGCGCCAACAGCGGCTATCACTTCTCCTACATCGGCTTTGACGCAAAGGGTGTCCGCAAGGAGGGCAGCAGCCTTTGCACCGCCCACGATGACGGCGGCAAGATCACCGATTTCGGCTACGGCTACTACTGCAAGGACAAAACAAGTGGGAAGCTGACGCCGAGCGGCAACTTTGTCCTTGGAGCAGAAAACGCCGAAGCGAAAAAAGAGCTTGCCAAGCAGGTGTCCGGCTACAACTTCACCTGCTATCGGACCGACGGCAAAGACGGCCTGCGGCTGTTGGCAGAGACCGACATCATCAGTGGCAAATTTACACTTGCCGCCAACGGCACATGGACCTTGAAGCAGGGGACGCAGACATATGAGTATGCGGTGTGCCCCTTCTTCGGAGATTCCTACTGCCCGGTCGAGGATGTGGGAAACAACGAGCAGAACCTCGGCAAGACAACGACCACCACCACGAAAAAGCCGTACCAGATCCGCTCCGTGAAGCAGCTCCAATTCATCAACTGGAGCTGTGAAGTTACATCAGAATATAATTACAGGACGAGGAAATATTCTTTCAGATTTAATACCGGAACGGACCGCCCGGTGACCTCAGAAACCTATCCGCAGTTCCCCTATCTGCAATACAAAACGATGGATAGTAAGCAATCACGGGCCAGTGCGGAGAATGCTCGTCCCCAGCGGAGCTGGACACAGACCCATGACGTCAACGGCGTGGACATGGAAAACCCGACGAACGGCGAAAAGAACACTCCGTTCCACCCCATCGCCGGAGCGATAGGTGTGAATGAGAACAATTACAGTGTTACGCTCTACGCGTGGTTCGGCGGGAAGTACGACGGCGGGAACTACTACATCAAAAACATCGCCATCAATTCCAACTGCTACAATGTGGGCGTATTCGGCACCACGGCAGGCGCGACGATCGAAAACATCGTGCTTTACAGCGACAACGGCGGCATCATCCAGCGCAGCTCGATTGTAACGGACAATCAGTGTGCCTACGCACTGGGCGGGTTGGCCGGTATCGCCTATGAGTATGCGGATGAACGCGAAACGAGCGAAGCGGTGATCCAGAACTGTGCCATCGCGGGCTATAAGATCCAGGACAACAGCCAAAACAAACTGGGGCTCGGCGAGGCGGTGGTAGGCGGTCTGATCGGCGTTTCCAGCCTTGAGCTGGACCGATGCTCCGCTGTGGTGGACATTCAGATCAACTGCACGCACCTGGATAAAGATAGTAAACTGGTCGCGCCGAAATGGGGCAACTTTGTCCGCGTGGGCGGCTTGGTAGGCGGCGTGCGGGGCAAGGTGAGCAACTGCTATACCGGCGGCAAAATTGAGGTCAGTGAGAATACGCTCAAGGAGCGTGTTGTGTCCAAAAAACTCACGGATCTTGTGGGCCTCAAAGGAACTCCGGCAAAGGTTGTACAGGGTGATAATTCTTGGGATAAAAACCCTGCTACCTTCGTTTACCTGGGAGGCATCGGCGGCAGCGGCTTCTCGTCTACCTTTAAGAATTTCGGCGAATCGCAGGACGGCAACCCGAACTTTGAGAACTGTTACACCTACATGACTTTCCCGGCGATGCGAGGTACCATCACCGCTATTTCCCTCATCGGCAGCGTGGCGGACCGGTACGGTCAGGCGGATAGCATGACGATCACCAACTGCTATTATCTTGACAGCAGCGCGAAGATTGATTTCACTCAACTGCCGAAATTCTATGCCAGCGGGAAAAGATCACTCACTGACCTGCTGGGCGAAGATTCGGATCTGGCCAAGACGAACCGGGATAATATGCTGAAGGGCAAGCTGGACTATTTGGGGCAGTACACTTGGGACAGCGCAAAGACAAATATCTACCACATCAACGGCCTGACTCCGCTGACCTACGAGCAGATGTCCAACCAGATCGGCAAGGATAAGTTTATCCAGACTCAAAACGAAAGCCCGGCGGCGTACTACAAAACCTTCTTGGACGCGCTGAATCGGAACGGCGGCAAGGCTTTCGGCTGGGTCACCAACGAGGAAAGCGGTTCCTCGATCCACGGTAAGTACAGCTTCCCCGGCAGCGACGCGGCTCTGCAAGGGCAGGATTATCCCTTCCCCACCGTGCTGCGGGGAACGGACAGCACCGGGGCAAAGGAGGTCAACCTCCACTACGGCGCGTGGCCCAAGGTGGGTATGCTCTGGAGCGAGGGCATTGTCTCTCTGGACCTGATCGCGGACTATGTGCCGTCCTCCGGGGCCACGAAGGAACTGAAACTGAATCTGTTCAATGTACCCGAGGGGACAGGGGCGGAACCGCCGACCTTTACTTACAGCCCCGAGGGCGTGGTCAAGGCAAAGGCTGTCCCAATCACAGTCGAGCCCAACAAGGGCGACTTTGCGGTCACGCTGACGGGCGTAGGGACCGGCGCGACCGAGGTGATTGCGAAGTACGGCAGCTACATCGCCCGCCTGATGGTCACGGTCACGGCTGATCTGAAGGTGGACTTGGAAAAGGACAGCGTTGAACTGAACCCAGAAGGCACAGAGATCATCCAGCTCAAGGCTGTTGACAAGAAGGGCAAACTCTGTACGGCTGTTTGGAAAGTCACCAGCGATAATCAGGAGGTGGCGACGGTCACCGAGCAGCCTGCTGACGGCAAGATCACGGTCACGGGCGTTGCCACGGGAGAAACGGAGCTCCGCATCACAGCGACCTGCACAGTGGGCGGCAAGAACTACACCGCCACGGCGATCCTGCCGGTAACGGTCAAGGGAACAAGCGGCGGAGGCTGAACAAACACAATGGGACGGCGTTTGCCGTCGGAATTTCCGGAAAAATGAGAGGAAAGGAGGGCGATCCGGATGAAAAAGTTGAAAAACAACAGCGGCGCTACGATCCTGATGGCCCTCCTGCTCATTTTGCTGGCCATGGCGGTGGGCGCGGCGATCCTGACGGCTGCCGTCAGCGCCGCCCACCACATGAAAAGCGACCGGGAAGCCCAGCAGAACTACCTGACGGTCAGCTCCGCGGCGGAGCTGATCCGGGACAGCATTGCGGGGGATTCGTATGAACGGATCATGACGGAGACCCATACCGCGCTGAAAGATGCAGAGGGGAATATCACAGGGTATACGGTCTCACGCAAAGCCAAGGTAACAGACCCCCCCAAGGGGATCATGGGCGAATGGCTGTCCGCCTGCATTGAGAATGGCAACGATAATAACGAATATGCCAGTCTCAAGGCTTTCAACGATACCATCGAAGTGAATCTGAAGATCAACGATGACACCAGCCTGCGGACGGTGAAAGCTGCCTTTTCCGCACAGAAGGACGGCAAAATTCAGGTGCAGCTGTATTTGAAGCCGGAAGAGGGTAAGACGGATGACTGCCGCATGACCCTGACCATGCAGGGAACGCTGACAAAAGCGGAGGAGTCGGAATCCTACTCCAGCGAAGATGTCGACTCGTATATTTACAAGACCACGGTCAAGTGGGAGCCGCAGAGGATCACCAAAGGGATCGAGGTGACAGGCCCATGAACAAGCTGAGAAATAACCGGGGCGAAACGCTGGTGGAGTCTCTGGTCTCCATCTTGATCGCCGTGCTGGCCTTTGGCATTCTGGCCACGTCTGTGGTCACAGCGGAAAAGATCAACGCCAAGACCCGGAACACGAATGTTATGTTCCAGTATGCAACAACATCGAAAAATTCTCCGACAGTCACGCTGACCGGAGAGGAAGCGAACGGCAAAAAAACCGGCTCCGGCCCGGTGTCGCTCTACGAAAACAACGGCTATTACTATTACAGCTACGATAAAACGGGGGCCGGGTCATGAAAAAACTGCGGAATCAAAACGGCCTGACCCTGACGGAGATGCTCTGCACGGTGATCATCGTGCTGCTGTTCAGCAGCCTTGTGGCGGTGGGAGCCAATGCTGCGGTGCGGAGTTTCCGCATTTCCATGGCGGACTCTCAGGCCCAGGAGCTTTGCTCCACGCTGACCACCGCCATCAGCGACAAGCTGCGCTACTGCACGGTGGAGACCGACAACACGGTGTTTATTCAGGGCGTGGGCTATGTGGAAGGTGCGGCTAACGAGATTTTTACCCTGAATTCTGACAGCGGTCAGGTGTATCTGGGAGAAAATAAATTCCTGGGTGCATACGCCTATCCGGAGGGCTTGAAGGTCAAAGATTTTTCCGTAGAATATAATGGTACGGAAAGAGTTTTTACCGTTAAATTCCAAATCAAGGACCGGCGGGACACCAAGCTGGCCGAGGCCGATTTTCAAGTGAAGCAGATCAATCAGGAGACGAATTAGACAGCATTGTAACCACCGGTTATGCCGGTGGTTACAATGCTGCATTCATAAAAATGCTGACAGCAGATATGGGGGCACAAAAATGACGATCAAGCAGTGTTATCAGGCGATGGGCGCGGATTTTGAGGAGATTTTCCAGCGAATTCCCAGCGAAGCCATGATCCGGAAGTTCGCCGTGAAATTCCCGGAGGACAAGAGCTTTGCGGAACTGACGAAAGCACTGGAACAGGGCGACGTGGAAACGGCGTTCCGGGCGGCGCATACCATTAAGGGTCTGTGCCTGACGTTGGGCTTTTCCCATCTGACCGCCCCGGCCAGCGAGCTGACAGAGCTGCTGCGGGCCGGACGGCTGGACGGCAGCGAAGCACTTTACGACCAGCTGGCGCAGGCGTACAACAGAACGGTGGAGCTTCTCCGGGCAGTGGACTGACCGGGGGAGGGAAGCAGGCCGTCGCCGCGGTACATCGCGGCGAAGACCTGCGGTGCATGAATATACGAAAACAAAAAGCGGACATTGACACGCTTTTTTGCAAGCGGAAGCAGGAGGGGATGGCTGTATGGAACGACAGACGGTCTTGATCGTTGACGATTCGGAACTGAATCGCATGATGCTGATGGAGATCCTGGGAGAGCAGTATCACTATATTGAGGCTCAAAATGGGCGGGAGGCTGTCCGGCTGATGGAAAAGAAGCTGACGGTGGATCTGATGCTGCTGGACATCAATATGCCGGAGATGAACGGCTTTCAGGTGCTGGAGCAGATGAACCGCTTCCGGTGGATCGATGAGATCCCGGTCATCATGATCTCCACCGATGAGACCAATCAGGCCATTCAGCAGGCATACGCCATGGGCGTTACGGACTATATCCGCCGCCCCTTCGACACCTTTATCGTGCGCCACCGCGTGGAAAATACCCTGAAGCTCTATGCCAACCAGAAGCGGCTGATGTATCTGGTTTCCGACCAGATCCGGGAAAAAGAGGAAAACAGCAACCTGATGGTGGGAATTCTCAGTCATGTGGTGGAGTTCCGCAACCATGAGGGCGGCGACCATATCCGCAACATCCGCAGCATAACGGAGCTGCTGCTCCGCCGGCTGGTAGAGAAGACGAAGGCCTACCACCTTTCCGAGGAGGACATCGCCCTGATCAAAACGGCTTCCGCCCTCCATGATATCGGCAAGATCACCATTCCGGAGGAGATTTTGAATAAGCCGGGGAAGCTGACCTCGGAGGAATTCGCTGTGATGAAGACCCACGCGGCAGCCGGCGCGGTGATCCTGGAGCAGATGACCTTCGGACAGGAAAAGCCGCTGTTCCGTTACGCTTTGGAGATCTGCCGCTGGCACCATGAGCGGTGGGACGGCCACGGCTACCCGGACGGGCTGCGGGGAGAACGGATCCCCATCGCCGCGCAGGTGGTGGCACTGGCAGATGTCTACAACGCGCTGACCAGCGAGCGGTGCTACAAAAAAGCCTTTGACCACGATACGGCCATCGCCATGATCCTGGGCGGAGAGTGCGGCGCCTTCAATCCGCTGCTGCTGGAATGTCTGGCGGACGTATCGCCCCGGCTCCGCATTACGTCCCATGTCCCGCTGGACGGAGATCCCTACCGGCTGGAGGTGAACCGGCTGTCCGATGAGCTTCTGGCCCGGGCCGATCTGCCGCGGAATGACCGGGTGCAGCGGATACTGGAGTCCTTGCAGGAGCGCATCGACTTCTTCGCGTCCTGCAGCGGCGGGATCCAGTTTGAGTTCGATGCGCTTTCCGGTCTGGCGGACATCACCAATTGGGATGAACCGCCCCAGTACCGCCATACGGTGAAGAACGCTGCTCACCCGGAGTGCTTCTGCCGCCTGAGTCAGAAGGATTTCCACCGGCTGCAGGAGGCGATGGCTGCCACGACCAAGGAAACACCGGAATTTTCCGTGAGCCTGCTGCTGCCCTGCGGCACGGAGCATCACTGGTGCGACCTGCGGGTGCGGACGCTGTGGTCCGACCGGCAGCCGGAGCACTATGTGGGCGCCGTGGGTCAACTGGTGGACCCGCAGCTCTCCGTCAAAAAGCCGCTGCTGCTGTCGGCTGCGGACGTGAATACGGAGGACGGCACGCTGGCCCTCGCGGCGGAGATGCGCCGTCTGAGAATGGTATTCGATGTTGTTCGCCTCGTAGACCCCACTACCAATTCCGTGTTGGAATTGGACGAGCAGGGCGTTCTCCATCCCAACGGCAGCCACTGCGCGGCCTTCTGGGACAACGGCCGCAGCTGCGCCAACTGCATTTCCTCCCGGGCACTCGCCCAGAAAACGACCCTGAACAAGCTGGAATTTACCAATACGGATATGTACTTCGTCATTTCCAAATACCTGTGCCTGAATGGGATGCCCTGTGTGCTGGAAATGCTGTCCAAGCTGAGTGAGGGCCGCTGGATCGACGCCAACGGCACCCGGCTCCTGCTGGATCACAGCCGGGCCGAGAACATGGAGCTGTTCATGGACCCGCTCACGAACACCTATGCCCGGCGGTATTTTGAGTCCTACCGCTCCCATCTGGAGGGCATGGAGCATGTGGCGATCATCGACGTGGACAGCTTCAAGCAGGTAAATGACGCCTACGGCCACCAAACCGGAGACACCGTCCTGCGGGACATTGTCGCCGCGATCCACTCCTGCATCCGCAGTACGGATACGCTGATCCGCTACGGCGGCGACGAATTTTTACTGCTGTTTCCCAAAATGGACGAGCATATTTTTGTGCGGAAGCAGAACGAGATCCGGGAGGCGGTCCGCCGGATCGTCATTCCGGAGTATCCGGAGCTGCACCTGTCCGTCAGCATCGGCGGCGTCAGCGGCGTGCATCCCCTTGCGGAGGCCATCCGTCAGGCGGACTACCTGATGTATGAAAATAAAGAGAAATATTATACAGAAGGGGAACATGTCACCCCCCCCCCGAAAATGGAAGAAAATATAAAAATCCGCGATAAATAAGCATGAATATTCAATCGAAACAGGAAGGTGGAGACTGCGGTGCAGAATTGCGGAAAAGAAGCCCTAATCACCATGTTCAAAGACAGCTCCCTGCCTTTTGGCATTGTTCGCGTGGAACTGGATGAGACCGGCCGCCCGGCAGACTGGAGCTTTCTCTGCTGCAATCAGGCGTTGGAAACGCTGACGGGGCGGACCCGGGCGGAGCTGGTGAGCAACAGCTTCCTGACGCTGCGCCCGGATGGCGCAAGCGAGTGGATGGGACCGTTTTATACGGCGGCCTTTGAAAAGAGCCCCGCAAGGCTGGAGGCACAGGACGAGGCGCGGAAATTTCATCTGTATATCGACTGCCTGCCCATCGACGAGGCAGGCGAGTGCGCCCTGCTTCTGCGGAACTCCTGGAAGGAGGACACCTATCGGAAAAAGCTGGAGGAGCAGATCGTCTCCTTTCGGAATATCCACAAGTCCATGTCCTCCGGCGCCTGGCACCTGACGTTCAATGACCGGTGGGAGCGGGTCTCCGTGGAATGGTCCGACACGCTGCGGCAGATGCTGGGCTTCCACTCGGAAAAGGAGTTTCCCAATGCCTTTGAAGCGTGGACCAGACAGCTCCACCCGGAGGATGAGGCGCGGGTCCTGAGCGCTTACGAAGCGGTGGTGGAGGATACCACGGGGGAGCAGCCCTTTGACGTGGAATACCGCCTGCGCCACAAGGACGGCACCTACCACTGGTTCCACACCACCGGCGGCCTGTCCCGCCGTGCGGACGGGTCCCCGGAGTTCTTTGACGGGATCTTCGTCAACACCGATGAAAAGCATGAGACGCGGGAGCGCTTCCAGCGGGCTCTGCGGGAGGCGCAGACCGCCCGGCAGGAGGCGGAGCTGGATCACGAGATCATCTCCTCTGTGAGCCGGCTGTATTTCTCCATTTTCCGGATCGACCTGAAAAAGAACTTCTATGAGGAGATCTCCAGCGACAACTCCGTACATCGCCTGACGGGACACCGGGGCATGGCCCAGCAGAAGCTGAACGAGCTGTGCAGCACCTTTGTGGACCCGGAGTACCGGCTGGCGGTCCGGCAGTTCTTTGACCTGTCCACGGTGCCGGACCGGCTGGCGGATACCGATACGGTGGGGATGGATTATTTAGCCACCAACGGCAACTGGTACATGGCCCGGTTTATCGAAAAGCGGCGGGATGAAGCCGGACGGGTCACCCACATCCTCTATGTGACCAGAAACGTCACCAAGGAAAAGCGGCAGGAATTGGAACGCCAGAAGCTGAAGATCGCCTATCAGGCGACGGAAAAAGCCAACGAGGCCAAGACCGCCTTTCTGCTGAATATGTCCCATGACATCCGCACGCCCATGAATGCCATTCTGGGCTACGCGCACCTGATGCGGAAGGAACTGACGGACCCCAAGCTGCTCCACTATCAGGAGATGATCGAGGAGTCCGGCAGCCTGCTGCTGTCCATCATCAACAACGTGCTGGACATGACGAAGATCGAGAGCGGGCGGCTGGAACTGAATGAAGACTACAACCGCGTGGGAGATGTCGTCGGCAAGATCGTCGCCGTTTTCCAGGGGGAGGCCCGGAAAAAGAATCTGACACTGACCAGAGTGCAGAAGGCGACGAATCTGGATATTCTATGCGACGTTACAAAGCTGCAGGAGCTCTTTACAAACCTGATCAGCAACGCCGTCAAGTACACCCCACCCGGTGGGACCGTCACGGTCACCACCGAGGAGTTGCCCTGCGCTCAGCCGGGACACGTGACGCTGCGTACCGAGGTGGCCGATACCGGCATCGGCATCAGCCGGGAGTTTCTGCCTCATCTGTTTGAGCCCTTCTCCAGAGAGCGGAACACCACTGCGGGCAAAGTGCTGGGAACCGGACTGGGTATGCCCATCGTCCGGAGCCTTGTGGAGCTGATGGGCGGCACGATCACCGTGGAAAGCGAGCAGGGGAAGGGGTCGAAATTCACTGTGACGCTGACCCATAAGCTGGCGGACCAGGCGCACTGTGAGAAGACGCCCGCCGGGACGGAGGAGCAGTCTGACCACTGCCTCACCGGGAAGCGGCTGCTGCTGGCGAAGGACAATGACCTAAACGCGGAGATCGCCACCGCATTTTTGCAGGATATGGGCTTTACGGTGGATCGGGCCGTAGACGGCGCCGACTGCGTGGACCGGTATCAGCATGAGGCGGCTGGGACCTACGGCCTGATCCTGATGGACATTCAGATGCCCAATATGGACGGCTATCAGGCGACGCTGGCGATCCGCGGCCTGCCGGATAAGGAAAAAGCCGGGATCCCCATTGTGGCCATGACGGCCAACGCCTTTGCCGAGGACCGGCAGAAGGCCTTCAACGTGGGAATGAACGGCCATATTGCCAAGCCCATCAATACGGAGATCCTGCGGGAAACGCTGCGGGAATTGCTTTGAAACTGAGGAAAACGAGATACATGAAACGCATCACAGCACTTATTTTGACCTGTCTGCTGTCCGTGGGGCTGCTCTGCGGCTGCGGCGCACAGCAGCCGGAACCCGCACTCCCCGAGATCATCATCGGCAGCGATACCTACCCGCCCTACGTCTATCTGGACGATAACGGCGACCCCACCGGCATCGATGTGGAGATCGCTACGGAGGCCTTCCGGCGGATGGGGTATCAGGCGGTGTTCACCACCATCGACTGGGAACAGAAGAAAACACTGGTGGACAGCGGCGAGATCGACTGCATCTGGGGCTGCTTTTCCATGAGCGGCCGGGAGTATGACTACCAGTGGGCCGGGCCCTACGCGATCAGCCGCCAGGTGATCGCCGTGGACGCGGGCAGCGATATTTACACCATGGGCGATCTGGCCGGAAAGACCATTGCCGTGCAGTCCACCGGAAAGCCGGAGGATCTGTTCCTCCACCACCGGATCGCCGATATCCCGGAGTTCGGGGCCATCATCAGCCTGGAGGACCGTGGCGTGCAGTACGCCGCGCTGGACTGCGGCTATGTGGACGCTGTTGCCGCCCATGAGATGGCCATTCTGCAATATATGGAGGACTACGGGGCGGAGTTCCGTATTCTGGACAAGCCCCTGCTGGTCACCGGGATCGGCGTCGCCTTTTCCAACAATGATAACCGTGGGCTGGCCCAAAGGCTGACGGAGACCTTTGCCCAGATGCGGCAGGACGGCACTCTGCAGGAGATCCTCGGCAGATATCTGGAGCACCCCGAAACCTATCTGGAGGTAGAGAGCCTTGGGCAGTGAAAAAACACAGAGCATGTTCAGCGCAAGGTTCTGGTATGCCTGTCTTGCGGTGGGGATCATTGCTTTGAGCGTGGTGTACACCTTCTCCCACAAGGTGGATATCCGCCGGTGCGAGGAACGGCTGACGACCACAGTCGAATTTATCAAGGATCAGACGGACAGCTATGTGAACTACAACAATATTGCCGTCGCCAAAAGCCTGATGCGGGGCAGTACCGTCATTCGGACGCTGGAGGAGATCTCTCTGGACTGCAGCGAGGCGGAGCTGGAGGTGTATGCCGACAAGCTGTGGCTTACAGGAATTTCCGTACTGGATCAGCAGGGGAACGTGGTGTGCGAGTACACGGAGCACGGCATCGGCTACGCCCGGCTCCGGACCGACCTGGAACGGGCGTCGGTCCTTGACGTCATCGGCTATCCCCAGAAGACCTATGTGAAGCGGGTATATCTGGAGGACGGCTCCTATGCCGATATCGCTGTACATAGCTGCGCCAATAACACCGGCGCGGTGCTGGCCTACCGCCATACGCTGGCGTCCTTTTCCCAGAAGTCCGTTCTGTCCGTCCAAACTCTGCTGAACGGCTATGACGCCGACACCGTGGCGACCTTCCTTGTGGTAAAGGGGAGCCGGGTGGAGGCGTCCAATGACCCGGAGCTCATCGGAAAGGACGTTTCCGACGACCGGCTGATCCAGTCGATCCGAAAGAGTAATCAGTCGGAAAAGCTGACATTTGTGAACGTCGGAAACGGTATGGGGCAGTACTATGGCATGTATAGCCACGGGCGGAATTACTATCTTTATGCATACGTTCCCGCCAGGCAGATCGACAGCGCCACCTCGCCGAACCTGACGATGGCTCTGGCTGCGTATATCCTGATCCTGGTGCTGGTCCTGGGGCTCCGCTGGAGCACCGCCCGGAAATTCCAGCTCCGGCAGGAGAAGTCCGAGCAGGCTTATAAGGAATCTCTGGAGCAGAAGAATGCCGAGCTGGAGCTTGCCGTCCGCCATGAGGCGGCGGCGAACCGCGCCAAGCGGGAGTTCCTGTTCAATATGTCCCACGATATCCGCACACCGATGAACGCCATCATCGGCTTCACCTCTTTGGCGGCCACCCATATTGACAACCGGGATCAGGTCATTGATTACCTGAAAAAGATCTCCACCGCCAGCCAGCATCTGCTGTCCCTCATCAACGATGTGCTGGATATGAGCCGCATCGAAAGCGGTCGGGTCACCCTGGAGACAAAGCCGGTGTATCTGCCGGATCTGGTGCATGACATCCGGGACATCGTTCAGTCGAACATCGTTGCCAAGCGGCTGTCCCTGTTCATCGATACCATCGATGTTGTGGATGAGCAGGTCATTGCCGACCCCATGCGGCTCAACCAGATCCTGCTGAACATCCTGTCCAACGCCGTGAAATTCACGCCCACCGGCGGTATGGTCAGCCTGCGGATCGTGGAGGAGCCCACCGCGCCGAAGGGGTATGCGGACTATGAATTCCACATCCGGGACAACGGCATCGGCATCAGTGAGGAGTTCCGGAAGCATATCTTTGAGCAGTTCTCCCGGGAGGAGACCTCCACCGTCAGCAAGACCCAGGGCACCGGTCTGGGAATGTCCATCACCAAGAGCCTTGTGGATATGATGGGGGGGACCATCACCGTGGAGAGCGAGCCCGGGAAGGGCTCGGAATTCGTGGTGGCACTGCGGTTCCCCGTCAGCGGAGAGAAGCAGGAGCCGAAGCAGATCGCCCAGCTGGAGGGCCTCCGTGCCCTGGTGGCGGATGACGATACCGGCACCTGTCTGAACGTCAGCAAGATGCTGCAGTCCATCGGGATGCGGCCGGATTGGACCATCTCCGGCAAGGAGGCGGTCATCCGGGCCAAGGACGCCATGGAGCAGGGGGACGCCTTCAGCGTCTATATCATCGACTGGCTGATTCCGGATATGAACGGCATCGAGGTGGTGCGTCAGGTCCGCAAAATCATCGGGGATGCGACGCCCATCATCATTCTCACCGCCTATGACTGGACGGATATCGAGACGGAAGCGAAGGAGGCCGGTGTGACGGCCTTCTGTGCGAAACCGCTCTTTATGTCCGAGCTGCGCAGCGTGTTGGCGAAGCCCTTCGGCGCGGAGGATGCGTCGGCCGCGGCAGAAAAAGGACCGGATTTCTCCGGAAAGAAGCTGCTGGTGGTGGAGGACAACGAGCTGAATCTGGAGATCGCCTCCACCATTTTGCAGGAGGCCGGCTTCGAGGTGGACACGGCGGAAAACGGGCAGATCGCTCTGGAAAAAGTGGAGAATGCCCCTGCGGACCGGTACGATCTGATCCTGATGGATATACAGATGCCGGTGATGGACGGCTATGAGGCCACCCGCCGTATCCGCGCCCTTTCGGACAAGGAGAAGGCCAGCGTTCCCATCGTGGCCATGACGGCCAACGCCTTTGAGGATGACCGGAAAAACGCGCTGAATGCCGGGATGAACGGCCATATTGCCAAGCCGCTGGACCTGCCGAAGCTGTTCCGCGTTCTGTCGGAGCTGATGCGGTAACGCCGCCGAGCCGCACGTCCGGAGCAGAAAGCGCAAAAAAGAGTTCCGCTTTTGCCATAATCGGCAAAAACGGAACTCTTTTTCTGCCGGCACCGGGCAAAACCCCGAAGGGGATCTGCGTTTTCAGGGTCTGCCTTGGGCTTAGACCCTTCAATTACGGTTCAAAGCCCCGGGATCACGCCCGATAGGTTGCGAAAAGCTTAAAATTCTTTAGATATTTCTTAACGAACTCTTGTCAACCGCGCAAGGCTGTGTTATTATTTTCTATAAGTGAATCGCAGGCAAACCCGGCGCAAGCCGGTGACGCAAAGCTAAAGGGACCCACCGGGTCAGCCAGCTGCCGACGACGGGCCGCCGTCATTTTTTGCTGGACCCGGCTGCTTTGCGGATTTTTGAAACGCGGGAGCTGGCAGGCATGGAGCTATTTGGCGGCAGGATCGATCAAAGCTGCGCAGAGACTTCTCTGTGTGC
The DNA here is from genome assembly GCF_014297285.1 of Dysosmobacter segnis. Lineage (GTDB taxonomy): Bacteria > Bacillota > Clostridia > Oscillospirales > Oscillospiraceae > Oscillibacter > Oscillibacter segnis. The sequence goes on along the minus strand of NZ_JACOQI010000014.1, from coordinate 27,363 downwards.
TTGCGGTGTCCAAAACCTGATATTCTGAGAACGAAACACTTTCGGATGTGGTGTTCCACGTCCTGAAGGTGTTTTTTTGAGGGCAGAAGCAAGCGGGATGGAACGGATTTTTTTGGAGGGACGATAGCCTATGAAAGAGAGAGTATGGGGATGTATGGCTGCGCTGCTGCTGACGCTGGCGATGAGCGTTTCCCTCCTGGCAGGCTGCGCCGGGAGGACTGCGGAGGATGAGGAAGAACCCATCCAGGTGTATTTGTGGACGGCGAACCTGTATGAAAAGTACGCCCCCTACGTCCAGGCCCAGCTTCCGGATGTGGACGTGGAATTTGTGGTGGGAAACAACGATCTGAATTTCTATAAATTCCTCAACGAAAACGGCGAGCTGCCGGATGTGATCACCTGCTGCCGGTTTTCTCTCCATGACGCACAGCCGCTGAAGGACAGCCTGATGGATCTTTCCACCAGCAACGAGGCGGGCACCGTTTATAATACCTACCTCAACAGCTTCATGAATGAGGACGGCAGCATCAACTGGCTGCCGGTGTGCGCGGACGCCCACGGCTTTGTGGTGAACCGCGGATTGTTTGAGCAGTATGAGATCCCGCTGCCTACGGACTATGACAGCTTCATTTCCGCCTGCCGCGCCTTTGAGGCCGTGGGGCTCCGGGGCTTTACCGCCGACTACTCCTATGACTACACCTGTATGGAGACCTTACAGGGGCTGTCTGCCACGGCGCTTTCCTCCTCGGCGGGACGCAAGTGGCGCACCGCTTACAGCGACCCCGCCAATACGGAGCGTGTGGGCCTGGATGATACGGTGTGGCCGGGGGCCTTTGAGCGCATGGAGCAATTCATCCGGGACGTACATCTGACTGCAGAGGACCTGAATAACAACTATGACACGGTTACCGAGCTGTTTCAAAACGGCCAGCTTGCCATGTATTTCGGCTCCTCCGCAGGGGTGAGCCTGTTCCGGGAGGCGGGCATCGACACGGTGTTCCTGCCGTTTTTCGGCGAGAATGGCGAAAAGTGGCTTATGACGACGCCGTATTTTCAGGTGGCGCTGAACCGGGATCTGGAACAGGATGAGGCGCGCCGGGAAAAGGCCATGAGGGTGCTGAAGGTGATGCTGTCGGCGGAGGCCCAGAACATCGTCTGCAATGGGCAGGACACGCTGAGCTACAGTCAGAATGTGCCCCTTCGCTTTACGGACGCACTGCAGGAGGTGCGGCCGGTGGTGGAGGAGAACCACATGTATATCCGCATCGCCTCCAACGATTTCTTTTCCGTTTCGCAGGACGTGGTCTCCAAGATGATCGCGGGGAAGTACAGCGCGGCGCAGGCGTATAAGGCGTTTGACAGCCAGCTCCGTGAGCCAAGAGACGTCTCTGAGGAGACTGTCCTGACAGTGGAGCGGACCTATTCCAATACCTTCCGCCCCGAGGGCGGCAATGAGGCCGCTTCCGTGATGGCCAACACGCTGCGGAGCATCTATGGGACCGATGTGCTGATCGCGGAAGGAAGCAGCTTCACCGGCTCGGTGCTTCAGGCGGACTACACCGAGAAGATGGCCGGGTACATGATCATGCCCAATGGGCTGCTGGCCTACCAGCAGGAAATGAGCGGCGCCGAGCTGAAGGAGACCGTCAAAGCCTTTGTGGAGGGCTGTGAGGGTGGCTTTACGCCGTTTAACCGGGGCTCTCTGCCGGTGGTCAGCGGCATTGCCATGGAAGTGCAGGAGGAGCATGGGACGTTTACTTTGACGAAGGTCACACGGGACGGGGAGGCGGTCCGGGACGAGGACACCTTTACCGTGACCTGTCTGGCCGCAGCAAAGCACATGGCGCCCCTCCTTGCGGATGAAAGCCGCATGTTTGAAGGCGGAGACGTTCATGTGCGGAATACTTGGACCGAATACGCCGCACAGGATGACGCCGTTCTTGCGGAGCCTGAGACCTATATCAGCTTGAGGTAAGGATAGATGGAAGAAACGCATTACCACGCAAAAAGGATGAGACCGTTGGGGAAGCGGCGGGTGGCTGCTTTGGCGGCGGTGCTTGTCCTGTTATTGGGGATCGCCGCTGCCGGCGTCCGATATTTCGACTTCGTGTCCCGGACCGTCTACGAGGAGAGCACCGCCCATCTGGCGGAGGTGCTCCACCAGTCCAACAATATGCTGAACGAGGTGGTGGAGAAGAATCTGACCTACCTGCACCTGTGGGAAACCACCATGCGGCATATTTCCGACGAGGACGAGATCCGGCAGCTCATCGAGGCTGTTCAGCAGGAGACGGGCTTTTCCGACTTTTACTTCCTCTCCGCCGATGGCAACTATATGACGGCTGCGGGGGAGACGGGGTACCTGGGCATACAGGATGATCTGGAGGACCGGATCACCCAGGGCGGCGACATCGTCATGACTGCCGTGCTGCCCGGAAAGCCGGAGATGCTGGTGTTTGCCTGTCCGGAAAATCAGGGGACCTATCGGGGCTTCGCGTATGACGCCGTGGCGGTTTCCTATTACAATGACGATATTGTGAAGGTGCTGGATATCTCCGCCTTTGACGGGACTGCCAGCAGATATGTGCTCCATCCCGACGGCCGCATCATCATCAACTGCGCGGCGCAGATGGAAGAGGACGTCTACAACCTGCTGGCCGCCATGCAGGAGCGCTCTCCTCTCACCAGTGAGGATATTCAGACCCTGTCCGATGATTTCTCGCAGGGCCGCAGCGGCTCCCGGCTGGTAACGCTGGACGGCACGCGGTACTACATGACGTATCAGAGCGCCCACATTCTGGATTGGACGATCGTGGGCCTTGTTCCGGCGGCGGTTGTCAACGCCGGCATGAACGCGCTGCAATCCAGCACCATCGTGATGGTGAGCATGATCGTCCTTGGCATTTCCGCGCTGGCCCTTGCGCTCGTGCACCGAAAGAGCAGCGTCAAGCTGAGACGGAAGGACATGGAGATCCTGTACCGGGATGAGCTGTTCATGAAGCTCTCCATGAACGTGGACGATGTGTTCCTGATGCTGGACGCCCAAACGAATCGGGCGGATTATGTCAGCCCGAACGCGGAAAAGCTGCTGGGGATCACGGCGGAACAGATCCAGGAGGACGTTCATGTTCTGGGAAAGCTGCATCCCCAGGAGTCCGCAGAGCAGACGATGAACTATCTCACAGGGCTTGCGGTCAACGAGCAGCGTGAATGGGACTTTGAATATATCCACCAGAAGACCAGCGAGCACCGCTGGTTCCACGTTATCGCCATGGGCAGCAATGTGGAGGGCAGAACGAAGTACATTCTGGTCATGTCGGACCGGACTGCCGACAAGAAGATCAATCAGGCTCTTTCGGAGGCTGTCCGCGCCGCGGAGACCGCCAACCGGGCCAAGAGCACGTTCCTTTCCAATATGTCCCATGATATCCGCACGCCTATGAACGCCATCATCGGCTTCACCACGCTGGCGGTGAGCAATATGGATGACAAGGAGCGGGTTCAGGACTACCTGAGCAAGATCCTGGCCTCCGGCAACCATCTGCTCTCCCTCATCAATGACATTCTGGATATGAGCCGCATCGAAAGCGGCAAGATCCATCTGGAGGAGACGGAGACCAACCTGTCCGATGTGCTGCATGACTTAAAGACCATCGTCAGCGGGCAGATCCACGCAAAGCAGCTGGAGCTTTATATGGACGCAATGGACGTCACCGATGAGGATGTCTATTGCGACAAGACGCGGCTGAATCAGGTGCTGTTGAATCTGCTGTCCAACGCCATCAAGTTCACCCCGGCAGGCGGAACGGTCTCCGTCCGGCTCAGACAGCTTCCGGGGACCCGGAAGGACCGGGAGCAGTATGAGATCCGGGTCAAGGACAACGGCATCGGCATGAGCCCGGAATTTGCGAAAAAGATCTTCGATCCCTTTGAGCGGGAGCGAAGCTCCACCGTGAGCCGGATCCAGGGCACCGGCCTGGGCATGGCCATCACCAAGAACATCGTGGATATGATGGGCGGCACCATCGAGATCCGGACAGAGCCGGGCAAGGGCACCGAGTTTATCATCCGTGTGGCGCTGCGCGTCCAGCCGGAGCACCACCGTGCGGAGCGGATCGCGGAGCTGGAAGGCCTGAAGGCTCTGGTGGTGGATGACGATTTCAACACCTGCGACAGCGTGACCAAAATGCTGGTCCGGGTGGGGATGCGCTCGGAGTGGACGCTCTCCGGCAAGGAGGCCGTCCTCCGGGCCCGGCAGTCCATGGAGCTGGGGGATGCGTTCCACGCCTATATCATCGACTGGCGTCTGCCGGATATGAACGGCATTGAGGTGACCCGTCAGATCCGCAGTCTGGGGGACGGGACCCCCATCATTATCCTGACGGCCTATGACTGGACGGATATCGAGGTGGAGGCCAAGGCCGCCGGCGTCACGGCGTTCTGCTCCAAGCCAATGTTCATGTCCGACCTGCGGGAGACCCTGCTGGCGGCTCTGGGCCAGAGCCAGACGGAGACCGATGACAGCGTCCTCCCCGGCGGCAGTCCGGATTTCCGCGGCAAGCACATCCTGCTGGCGGAGGACAACGAACTGAACCGGGAAATCGCCGTGGAGATCCTCAGCAAATACGGCTTCGTGGTGGATACGGCGGAAAACGGCGTGGAAGCCGTGGAAAAAATCAAGGAGTCCAAACCCGGAGACTACGATCTGGTGCTGATGGACGTGCAGATGCCCCTTATGGACGGCGGCGAGGCCACCAGACAGATCCGGGCGCTGCCTGACCCTGCACTGGTGAAAATTCCGATCCTCGCCATGACGGCTAACGCCTTCGAGGAGGACCGGAAGAGTGCGCTGGAATGCGGCATGAACGGCTTCCTGTCCAAGCCCATCAACATCGAGGAACTGATCGCCGCGCTCAGCAGCCTCCTTGCCGGGTAAGCGCGGTTCCTCCCATCGTTCCGCCTGGCTATGACAAGCGCAGAACAAGCAGCATGGCCGAAACTATCAATAAAAGTGGTAGATTCTCCGCGACGGTAAGGAAGGGTGTGCGCGGGAAACCCAAGAGGGGTGTCCTGCGCCATTGAAATCCTGAGTTTTCAGAACTTTTATGAGGTTCTGAAAACTTGCTCAGCGGGGAGAAAAGACTTTTTCGACACGATGAGCATGGCCGAAGCGCGAGATCGCGCTTCGGCCATGCTCATTTTTACCGCAGAACCGGCTGCCTGCCCGGTGGATCGGGATGGCGGCCCTTTGCTGATCGGCCACGGATTCATCTGGCGCAGGCGGACGATGTGCGCTTGCGCTCCAGCAGCGCCATGATCCGCTGGCGGTTATACCGCTGCATCATCACAAACAGCAGGTCATATCCGGCGGACAAAACGGAGGTCACGATGAATACCGGGTATGCGCCAAAACGGAGCCCCGCCGCAATGGGCAGAAAGCTGAGCAGCGCGATCGTTTCATGGACCAGCTCCGCCTGACACATGGCCTGGGCGACCTCGTTCCATGTATGCAGACGCAGATCAAACAGCGCGTTGTCATAGGTGGGCATTCTGCGCTTCCACCGTTTTACCTTCAGCGCTTCATAGACCGCCATTTCCCGCCTGCCGACCCGGTACCACCGCTTGTAGAGATCCGCACGATTCTGCATCACTGCCTGAAATGCGCCTCCCACCAGCAGCCGCATGACGAGGTGGTAGGAAACCGTACCGAAGGTAATGGCAAGTGAAAGCGCCGGCCCGTAAGTGGCCTTTTTGTAGAAAGCGGTCAAAATGACCGTCCCAATCATGAAAAACAGCGCGGCCCGCGTCATTTTCTTTGCCATATCCGGTCACCTCATTCAGAGAACGTGCATTGTGTTTTCGCCGCTGCCGAGACACACGGCGATCCTTCAAAAAACGCAGACAGCTTGTCTTTGCTGGAGCTGCTCGGATGCGCATGTGAAATAGACGCTGTTTTTCTTGTCTGCGCCGCTCAGCTCTCTATGAGAAATGATACCACAGGACTGTGCAAAAAGCCAGTGCTTCCAATGCTTCTCTGCATGTCCTACAGCCGAAGCCGCAGTGCGAAGAGCATATATTTGATCTTCCGTCCCGAAAGTCTGGCCGTCCCGGTTTTGTCCCGGTTTGCAAAATGGCCTTGCAATCCACTTGCCGCCGTGCTATACTTTCACCGTAATTGAATAGAAAATCTTCAGGGCAGGGTGCGATTCCCTACCGGTGGTACAGCCCACGAGCCGCAAGGCATGATTCGGTGAAACTCCGAAGCCGACAGTACAGTCTGGATGAAAGAAGATGACAACGCAACGCAGGGGACTGCTTTGCGTCTATGGAAGTTGCTCTGGGATGTGTTTACATTCCGGAGCTTTGCTTTTACACAAGGATACTTGTGTTTTTCTGTCTTGCCCTGAACGATTCGTTCAGGGCTTTTTCTTTTGGAGGTAACAGTATGAACGATGCGGAATCTATGCGTCTGGCCTTGGCGCTGGCGGAACGGGGCCGGGGCTGGACGGCGCCCAATCCCATGGTGGGTGCCGTGATCGTAAAGGACGGCGCGGTCATCGGACAGGGCTGGCATGAGCGGTACGGGAAACCCCACGCGGAGCGCAACGCTCTGGAAGCCTGTACCGCCGACCCCGCCGGAGCCATCATGTATGTGACGCTGGAGCCCTGCTGCCACCACGGAAAGCAGCCGCCCTGCGTGGAGGCGATTTTGGCATCCGGCATCCGCCGGGTGGTGATCGGCTCCGCCGACCCAAATCCGCTGGTGGCGGGAAAGGGCGTGGCGATCCTGCGGTCTCACGGCGTGGAGGTGACGGAAAACGTTCTACGGGAAGAATGTGACGCGCTGAACAGGATCTTCTTCCACTACATCACCACCGGGCGGCCCTTCGTTTCTATGAAATACGCCATGACGATGGACGGCAAGATCGCGGCCTATACGGGTGCATCCAAATGGGTCACGGGCGAGACGGCCCGGCGCCATGTCCAGCAGCAGCGCCACCGGTTCCGGGGCATCATGGTAGGCGTGGGCACGGTATTGGCGGACGATCCCCTCCTGACCTGCCGTATGGAGAACGGGCGAAACCCCGTTCGCATCATCTGCGACACCCATCTGCGGACGCCGCCGCAGGCGCAGGTGGTCGCCACCGCAGACCAAATTCCGACCATCCTCGCCACCTGCTGCGCCGACCCGGAAAGACAGGTGGTTTACCAGCGGGCCGGGTGCCAAGTGCTCTGTCTGAATGAGGAAAACGGCCATGTGGATCTTCGGCAACTCATGGAGCGGCTGGGGCAGGAACAGATCGACAGCATTTTGCTGGAGGGCGGCGGAACGCTGAACTGGGCCGCGCTGGAGTGCGGCATCGTGCAGCAGGTGCAGGCGTATATCGCCCCAAAGCTGTTGGGCGGAAGGGACGCGAAAACCCCTGTGGAGGGCGTGGGCGTCCCCACCCCGGACGACGCTTTCCGATTGAAAAACAGCCGGATGGAACGGCTGGGCGAGGATCTTCTGATAGAAAGTGAGGTGGAATATCCGTGTTCACAGGAATCGTAGAAGAAGTCGGAGCCATCAAGAACATCAAGCGCGGGCAGCACTCCGCCGTCCTGACGATCCAGGCGAAAACCGTTTTAGAGGGGACCCGGATCGGAGACAGCATTGCCGTGAACGGCATCTGCCTGACGGTGACCCGACTTTTTCCCGATGGCTTTTCGGCGGACGTGATGCACGAGACGCTGAACCGCTCGTCCCTTGCGGGACTCACGGCGGGGAGTGTGGTCAATCTGGAACGGGCCATGGCCGCCAACGGCCGCTTCGGCGGGCATATCGTAGCAGGCCATGTGGACGGTGTCGGACACATTTCCGACATCCGCCGGGACGATACCGCCGTCTGGTACACCGTCCACGCGGGGCCGGAGATATTGCGCTATGTGGTGGAGAAGGGCTCCATCACCATCGACGGCATCAGCCTGACGGTGGCCGCCGTGGACGGCGAGGGCTTTTCCGTGTCCACCATCCCCCATACGGTGGCCCAGACCAATCTGAGCCAGCGGCGCCAGGGCGACCCGGTGAATTTGGAGACCGACGTGGTGGGCAAGTACATAGAAAAGCTGCTGCGTCCGGAAGAAACGAAACCGCATACCCCCGCAAACGAAAGCACCCTCACAAAAGAAATGCTGCTGCGCTGCGGCTTTTAACAAGGAGTTTTTACTATGAATTTCAATACCATTCCCGAGGCACTGGAAGATCTGAGACAGGGGAAGATCATTCTGGTGACGGACGATCCGGACCGTGAAAACGAGGGCGATTTCATCTGCGCCGCCGAGTTTGCCACCACGGAGAACATCAACTTCATGGCCACCCACGGCAAGGGCCTGATCTGTATGCCCATGTCGGAGGCCTTTGTCCGCAAGCTGCAATTCCCCCAGATGGTGCAGAACAACACCGATAACCACGAAACGGCCTTCACGGTGTCCATCGACCACATTTCCACCTCCACCGGCATCTCCGCCGCCGAGCGCTCCGTGACGGCGATGGCCTGCGTGGAGGAGGGCGCGAGGGCGGAGGATTTCCGCAGACCGGGCCACATGTTCCCGCTGCTGTCGAAGAAAAACGGCGTGTTGGAGCGGGAGGGCCATACGGAGGCCACCGTTGACCTGTGCCGTCTGGCGGGGCTGAAGGAATGCGGCCTGTGCTGCGAGATCATGCGGGAGGACGGCACCATGATGCGCACCGCCGAACTGCTGGCGCTGGCGGAGCGGTTCGGTATCAAGTTCATCACCATCCGGGACTTGCAGGCGTACCGCAAGTGCCACGAAAAGCTGGTGGATCAGGTCACGGCGGTGAATATGCCCACGAAATACGGTGATTTCAAAGCCTACGGCTTTGTGAGCCGTCTGAACGGCGAGCACCATGTCGCGCTGGTGAAGGGCGACATCGGCGACGGGAAGGACGTTCTCTGCCGGGTCCATTCCGAGTGCCTGACCGGAGACACCTTCGGCTCTCTCCGCTGTGACTGCGGACAGCAGCTGGCCGCCGCCATGACCCAGATTGAAAATGAGGGCCGGGGCATCCTGCTCTATATGCGGCAGGAGGGCCGGGGCATCGGCCTCATCAACAAGCTGCGGGCCTACGAATTGCAGGAGCAGGGCATGGACACGCTGGAGGCCAATCTGGCTCTGGGCTTCCACGGGGACGAGCGGGAGTATTTCCTCGGCGCGCAGATCCTGCGGGAGCTTGGCGTCAAAAGCCTGCGCCTGCTGACCAACAACCCGGACAAGGTGTATCAGCTCTCCGAGTTTGGGCTGGAAATCTCCGAACGGGTTCCGATCCAGATGGCGGCAACAGCGCATGATTTGTTCTACCTGAAAACCAAGCAGGCACGAATGGGACACATTTTGAAATATTAACAAAGAAAGAGGTACTTAATTATGAAAACTTTCGAGGGAAAGCTGGTCTCCAAAAGCATCAAGGTGGGCATCGTAGCCGCCCGGTTCAACGAATTCATCACCTCCAAGCTCCTCAGCGGCGCACTGGACGGCCTGCTGCGGCACGAGGTTCGGGAGAACGATGTTCATGTGGCGTGGGTTCCCGGAGCCTTTGAGATCCCGCTGGTGGCGTCCAAGATGGCAAAGAGCGGCAGGTATGACGCCGTCATCTGCCTCGGCGCGGTGATCCGCGGTTCCACCAGCCACTATGACTACGTCTGCAACGAGGTCTCCAAGGGGATCGCCGCCGTGTCTCTGGAAAGCGGCGTACCCGTTCTCTTTGGCGTTCTGACCACGGAGAATATCGAGCAGGCCATCGAACGGGCTGGCACCAAGGCAGGCAACAAAGGCTATGATTGTGCGGTCAGCGCTATCGAGATGGTCAACCTGCTCCACGAGCTGGACGCGGAGTAACACACAGACACACTATGATCATCATTCAAGCAAACGGGGCCGAGGGGGATCTGGAGGAAAAGATCCTGGCCCTTCTGCGGCGGGAGGACATCGCCGCAGAGCGGGTCTCCCTCAGCTCCCGGCACACGCTTACCTTCCCGGAGCTGACCATTGACGGACGTTCCCAGCAGGCGTTTCAAAACGGAACCGCGCTGGCGCTGACCCGGATCGAGTTCAATATGCTGCTGTTTCTCGCCAGCAATCCGGGGGTCACGCTTTCCAAGGAGGATCTGTTTTTCGCCGTGTGGGGCCGGGACAGCGCGGACACCCTGAAGGTCGTGGCGAATACCGTCTCCAATCTCCGTCGGAAGATGGGCGGCAGCCACACCTATATCCGCACGGTCCGGGGCGGGTACGTGTTCTCGGCGGTCTCCGCCACCGCCTGAAGTGTCCCCTTGAAAACAAATCGAAGTAACGGCGGCAGCGTTACGCAGCCCGGTGGGAAAAAGACTTTTTCAACACGCTGACCGCGGGGGTGTTCTCTGTTCCTGCTGCTTTGCAACTGCCAAAGCTAATGCAAAAGGTTATAAGGTATATGGAGAAAAAGAACTGGCGATGGCTGCGCAAAGAGAACTAGCTCGTATCAGACACATGAAGAACAAGCCCAAAGACAAGCTCCCTGATGAACGATTTTTCTCCATTTTCTCTTCAAAAACCGCGATGAACAATGCTCCATTTTTTCTAAAAACACCGTCACTGTACTGCTGTATTAAGTATGATTCCCAATGGGTGCCAGAGATTTTCTTTGTTGACCCCGTGCAAATCCGTGGGATGAGAGATAAGAACGGCGGGAGCAAGCAATGATTGAAAAGCTCCCATGCCATGACGAAATTGTCTATGAAATTCAGCGGGCCATTCAAACATTTGGCCCGCCGACCGCTCAATCTTTGATGAAAAGGCGTGCTCAAGTTACGGCATCAAATGAATGCGAATTCTCGGAAGAGTACTTCAATTTCACCTGCGCCGAGATGCAGAAACGCAGGCTTTTGACCCGTTCAAAATCCGGTGCGATCGTTAGTCTCGATGGCGAATTGCAAAAGAAAAGAGACAAGCAAGGAAGGAATTGAAGGGTGAAATTCTTGTTGCGCAAGTAGCCTATGGCACCGATTTTATTCTGCAATTGTTCTTAGAGAAACCGTAAATGGTGGCAGAAATGAACCTTGATTACGAAGCAATCGAGCATTTAAAACTGGCACTTAGTCGGCTTTCTAAAGCAAAGAGATTATTGCAGAACGAACTGATGAAAGTTGAATCATGCAATAATAATCGGTTAAGTAGAAGCGTCATTGAGGAATCATATGTCGCAGCTATCGATACCTTGAACAGCATTTCGTTTGCTCTGGAAGATATCAAATCGGTCGGACAAAACGATTTGTCTGACGTAAGTTTTGATAAAACGCTCTTCGATTTTGAATCATCATACGATGAAAATTTTGGTCTTCAATTCAAGTTTTCAAGATTACCAAACCTTAAAACATCGCGTGGAATTTCAAGATTGGCAGAGTGTTTTATCATCGAAATTGGAGAAAAAATCCTTACAATTATCCCTCGGGGATATCAAAAAATGGACGATATTGATACTATTTTTGTATCGCATTTTTTGAAAAACGGTCATCACCAATCACACTATTTTAACAATGATAATCTCGCAATTAAATCCATTCTCGATGCCATTGTTCCGCTCGTTTGTGTCGATGATGCGACCAGATATTGCGACAACTTTTATCTTTCACAGCATGATATGAACAAGTTTTCGGAACTCTACATCGTAAGAAAAGGCTGTACTAAAGCATGGGCTGCGGCACATAAAGAACTCGATTTTGCTCGTGCAATCATCTGATACGAGGCGACAGCAGAAGCAAAATCAATCTCCTAAAATGTAGCCCAAAAGATACAATTTTTAGCACGAAATTCATGCTAAAAAATCCCGATTTTTGCTCGATGATTTTTTAGCATGGTTGCAGCAGTAAAAAAGTGAGTAATTTCAACGGTTTCCAGCGATTTTTGTGGGCCGTTTTACGAAGGGGTGTAGAAAGCGTGCCGGAGAATCTCGAAAAAAAGCAAATTTTGCGGCATGGCCGCAGGGACATGGAACGGACATAATTAGCAACTTGGCCACATCTATTAGGACTTCCAATATCTGCTGTTGGATAACTGCTTGCTCAACAGAATGAAGCCATCCGGTTCCCACAGCAGCGCTTTCAGTTGGCTCCGGCTTTTACCGCAAAACAGGGACAAGCTGCTGTCTGTGGGATCCATCTGATAGTTCTGCTGCACAAGAGTCGCAAGCCCCGATCCCTTTGCGCATATCTGTGCGTCCACAAACGATGTATTCAGCCCCCAACTGTGACCGAGGAAGGGGAGCCCCCTTGCTGCGGGGCGGAATGGTCACAGCACATGGTAATACAGGAAAATATTCTGGTAGGAGCTGTCCTTCATAAGAAATCCGTTTGGGATCATTCCTACCTGCACAAAGCCAAGACGTTTATATAAGTGTCGGGCGTGGGTATTGTTTTCAACCACGGCATTGAACTGCATTAGCTTGAAGCCGTTGTTTCTGGCCTGTACAAGGCAATCGGAAACCAGCTGTTCTCCGATATGCTTTCCCCGGCAGGCGGAGTCGACCGCATAGCTTGCATTGGCAATGTGTCCGCACCGGCCGACATTGTTCGGGTGGAGAATATAAAGCCCGACGACCGTTCCGTTGTCATCTGCCACACCACAGTACGTCTGTGCGGCAAAGAATGCCCTGCCGCTTTCCTCGTCGAGAAGCTCCAGCTGCGGAAAGGCAACGCCCTCTTCGACAACTTCATTCCAAATATGTACCATGGCGGGTACATCATTTTCACTGTACTTTCTGATTTTCATAACGCGTCCCTCAATCGCTTCAAATTAGTTGCTTGAAATTTTCTGTTTCGGTTTCACTTCGACATTCGTCCATTTTGCACATGATAGCACGTCTGAACTTGAATGTATAGTGATAAAAGCCGGGGATGCGCGTTGTCACAGGGAAAGTGCTTGCTCAACTGTCGCCATGACCGGGCGGCTTCGCCGCTGCCGGAAGTCTGCGACTTCAGTTGTGGGTAGTTCAAAAGGATTGACAAGACAGAACACTTATAGTATGATAACAAATCATTTGTATATTTGATGAGCAATGACGTTCATTTTTTGGCAAGAGGCGTGACCCTCTGCTGAAAAATGGACGTCTTTTTTCGTAACGGAAAAAACGCCGTTTTGAGGAAGGTGAACATCATGAAAAGAGAAGGGCAGGTCCGCATCCCGTCCGGATGCGCGATCTCCGCTGTGATCTCCCGGGAGGGACGCCGGATGACGGGAGAGAAGATCGTGGAGAGCATGATCCCCATGCATGACCGCTCCAACGGTCTGGGCGGCGGCTTCGCCGCATACGGCATTTATCCGGAGTACCGGGACTACTATGCCTTCCACATTTTCTTTGACAGCCGGGACACCCGCAAGACCTGTGAGGCGCTGCTGAAGGAGGGCTTTGAGATCGTCAAGGCGGAGCACATTCCCATCCGGCAGATCCCGGAGATCACCGATGTGCCCTTGATCTGGCGGTATTTTCTGGCGCCTATGCAGTCCGTTCTGAACCGGCTGCAGCTGGACGCAGAGGAATACGTGGCCCGCATCGTAACGAAGATCAACGCAGAGCTTCGGGGCGCATACGTGTTTTCCAGCGGCAAAAACATGGGGACCTTCAAGGCGGTTGGCTATCCGGAGGACGTGGGCCGGTTCTATCGCCTTGAGGAGTACGGGGCGTACTGCTGGACGGCCCACGGCCGCTATCCCACCAACACCCCCGGCTGGTGGGGCGGCGCACACCCGTTCTCCCTGCTGGAGTGGTCTGTGGTGCACAACGGCGAGATCTCCTCTTACGACGCCAACCGCCGCTGCGTGGAGATGTTCGGCTATCAGTGCACGCTGCAAACGGATACGGAGGTCATGGCGTACATCGCGGATTACCTGCTGCGGCGGCAGGGACTGACGCTGGAGGAGACGGCCTCCGTGATGGCGGCTCCCTTCTGGAGCACCATCGAGCACATGGAGCCGCAGGAGGCGGAACGGCTGACATATCTTCGCAAGGTGTTTCCCAGCCTGCTGCTGACGGGGCCGTTCTCCATCATCCTCGGCTTTTCCGGCGGGCTGATGGCACTGAACGACCGGTTGAAGCTGCGGAGCATGGTGGTAGGCGAAAAGGATGACCGCGTGTTCATTTCCAGCGAGGAGGCGGCCATCCGGGTCATGGAGCCTGACGCGGAGAATATATGGGCGCCCATGGGCGGTGAGCCGGTCATCGTCCGGTTGAAAGAAGGGACTTACTGATGAAAAATTTCTATGTGCCGCCGCAATTTGAGGTGGTGCGGGACCCGCAGCGCTGCGTTAACTGCAAGGTCTGCGTGGAGCAATGTCCCAACGGCGTTCACCGCTTTGACGAGACCCATAACCGGATGCTGGCGGATGAGAGCAAATGCGTGGACTGCCAGCGGTGCGTGGCGTACTGTCCCACCCACGCTTTGAAGATCGAGAAAAACCGCTGCGCCCTGCGGGAGAGCGCCAACTGGTCCTCCGATGCCGTGGAGGAGATCTGGAAGCAGGCCGCCACCGGCGGCGTGCTGCTGTCCTCCATGGGCAGCCCCAAGGAGCTGCCGGTCTACTGGGACCGTCTGCTGCTCAACGCCTCCCAGGTCACGAACCCGCCCATCGACCCGCTGCGGGAGCCGATGGAGACCCGGGTGTTTCTGGGCAAGAAGCCGGAGCGCATCCGGCGCGACGCCCAGGGGCGGCTGATCACGGAGCTGACGCCGCAGCTGGAGCTGTCCATGCCGGTGTTGTTCTCCGCCATGAGCTACGGCTCCATCAGCTTCAACGCTCACGAGAGTCTGGCAAGAGCGGCGGAGGCGCTGGGGATCTGCTATAACACCGGCGAGGGCGGACTCCACGAGGACCTTTACCGCTATGGGCGCAACACCATCACCCAGGTGGCCTCCGGGCGGTTCGGCGTTCACGAGGACTACCTGATGGCCGGCGCGGCCATTGAGATCAAAATGGGGCAGGGGGCCAAGCCGGGCATCGGCGGACACCTGCCGGGGGCGAAGATCGTAGGCGATGTTTCCCGTACCCGCATGATCCCGGAGGGATCCGACGCGATTTCCCCGGCGCCCCACCACGATATTTATTCCATCGAGGATCTCCGGCAGCTGATCTGCTCCTTAAAGGAAGCAACGCAGTACCGGAAACCGGTGATCGTCAAGGTAGCCGCGGTCCACAACATCGCGGCCATCGCCAGCGGCATTGCGCGGGGCGGCGCGGACATCATTGCCATCGACGGCTTCCGGGGCGGCACCGGCGCCGCGCCCACCCGGATCCGCGACAATGTGGGTATCCCCATTGAACTGGCGCTGGCGGCCGTGGACCAGCGGCTGCGGGAGGAGGGCATCCGCAATCAGGTGTCCCTGATCGCAGGCGGCAGCATCCGTTCCTCTGCCGACGTGGTCAAGGCCGTGGCTCTGGGGGCGGACGCCTGCTATATCGGCACGGCGGCGTTGATCGCCATGGGCTGCCACCTCTGCCGCACCTGTCAGAGCGGCAGATGCGCGTGGGGCATCGCCACGCAGCGCCCGGAGCTGGTCAAGCGGCTGGACCCCGACGAGGGCACGGAACGCCTCATCAATCTGATGACGGCGTGGAAGCACGAGATCATGGAAATCATGGGCGGCATGGGGATCAATTCCATCGAGGCTTTGCGGGGCAACCGGCTGATGCTGCGGGCCGTGGGGCTGACGGAAAAGGAGCTGTCCATTCTGGGCGTGGCCCACGCCGGAGAGTAAGCGGCAAAAAATGATTCCGATCCACCGGAAAAACAGCGGAGGTGTGATAGTTCATGGATATTCAAGCAAAGGGTCTGGATTACCGGGCCTTAAATGAGGCGATCCGGGCTGCCGGGCCGTCATGCCGCATCACCGGCTGCCTTGGGCAGCGGTTTATCGGCGCGGGCATGAGCGGACGCCGGGTGGAGATCGACGGCATCCCCGGCAACGCCCTGGGCGCGTATCTGGGGGGCGGTTTCCTTACCGTCAACGGCAACGCACAGGACGCCGTAGGCGATACGATGAACGGCGGTTCCATCGTGGTCCGCGGCAGCGTGGGCGACACGGCGGGCTATGCCATGCGGGGCGGCGAGATCTATGTCCAAGGCAACGCGGGCTATCGGGCAGGCATCCACATGAAGGCCTATCAGGACCAGCAGCCGGTGATCGTCATTGGCGGCCGGGCGGGGAGCTTTCTGGGGGAATATCAGGCAGGCGGCACGATCCTTGTGCTGGGACTGCATACGGACGGAAAGCCCGCCGCCGGTTATTTCCCCTGCACGGGACAGCACGGCGGGCGCGTGATTTTCAGAGGCGATGTTTCCGCCATCCGCTTCCCGGATCAGGTGACGCCCCATCCCCCCACGGAGGAGGAGACCGCCCTTCTGCGGCCGCTGGTGGAGCGCTGGTGCGCCCTGTTCGGCGGCGACGCGGAAGCATTGATGGACGGGCCCTTCACCGTGGTGACGCCGGACAGCAAAAACCCGTACCGGCAGATGTACGCGGCCAATTGACATTTTTGATCATTTTTATGCGCAGATGCGCAGGAGGAGCAGAACATGCAGAAGTTAGAACAGATCTACGAGGGCAAAGCAAAAAAAGTATTCAAAACCGATGATCCCGAGCTGCTCATCGTGGATTACAAGGATGATGCCACCGCGTTCAACGGTCTGAAAAAGGGCACCATCCTCGGCAAGGGCGTCATCAACAACCAGATGAGCAACCGCCTGATGGCCAAAATGGAAAAGGCCGGCATCCCCACCCATTTTGTCAGGGAGCTGAGCCAGCGGGAAACGCTGGTGAAGCGGGTTGCCATCGTCCCTCTGGAGGTCATTGTCCGCAATATCTCCGCCGGTTCCTTCGCCAAGCGCTACGGCGTGGAGGAGGGCATCGTGTTCGATCAGCCCACCATCGAGTTTTCCTATAAGAATGACGCGCTGGGCGATCCTCTGCTGAACACCTATCACGCGCTGGCATTGAAATTGGCCACGGCAGAGGAGATCGAGACCATCAAGAACTATGCCTTCGCTGTCAACGAGGTGCTGAAAGCGTTCTGGGCCGAGTGCGGTGTGACGCTGGTGGACTTCAAGCTGGAATTCGGCAAGGTGGCTGACGGGTCCATCGTGCTGGCTGACGAGATCAGCCCCGACACCTGCCGCCTGTGGGACGCCAAGACCCATGAAAAGCTGGATAAGGACCGTTTCCGCCGGGATCTGGGCGGCGTGGAGGACGCCTACGCCGAGATCATGAAGCGCCTGCTGGATCACGATGCCCAGTAAATCTATGGCGTGCACGGATCTTGATAAGGCGGCTCCGGCTGCCGGCGATGACCGCCACCTCCACGAGGAATGCGGCGTATTCGGCATTTACTCCAATGTCACCGCCGATGTGGCCTCGTTAGCCTATTACGCTCTGTACGCCCTTCAGCACCGCGGGCAGGAAAGCGCCGGTATCGTTGTCAACGATGACGGCCTGTTCCGCTCCTGGCGGGATGTGGGGCTGGTCAGCGATGTGTTTCCCAAGGAGCGGCTCCGCTCTCTGGGGCTTGGCAACATCGCCGTCGGCCATGTGCGCTATGGCACCACCGGTTCGGACAACAAGCGCAACGTCCAGCCCATTCTGGTCAACCACTATAAGGGCCGCATGGCGCTGGCCCACAACGGCAACCTGACCAACTCTCAGGAGCTGCGCCTCCAGCTGGAGAGTCAGGGGTCGATCTTCCATACCACCACCGATTCCGAGGTCATCGCCTACATCATTGTGCAGGAGCGGCTGAAGCACAGCTCCATCGAGGAGGCGGTTTCCGCCGCCATGGACCGTCTGGTGGGGGCGTATTCTCTGGTCATTTCGTCCCCCAGCAAGCTGATCGCCGTCCGGGACCCTCACGGCTTCCGTCCCCTGTGCATGGGGAGGCTGAAGGACGGCAGCGTGGTGTTTGCCTCTGAAAGCTGCGGACTGGACGCCGTGGGCGCCAGCTTTGAGCGGGATATTCTGCCCGGAGAGATCGTGGTGGCGGACAAAAACGGCGTCAAGTCCGACAGATCCCACTGCGGCATCGCGCCCCGGAGACTGTGCGTTTTTGAGTTCATCTACTTTGCCCGCCCTGACTCCGTGATCGACGGCAGCAGCGTTCATGTGGCCCGTCAGCGGGCCGGCGCGTTCCTCGCGCTGGAGCATCCCGTGCAGGCGGACATCGTCATCGGCGTGCCGGACTCCGGTCTGGACGCCGCCATGGGCTACGCCCGGCAGTCCGGAATCCCCTACGGCATGGGCTTTATCAAGAACAAATACATCGGCCGCACCTTTATTTCTCCCACGCAGGATATGCGGGAAAATGAGGTCAATATCAAGCTGAACCCCATCCGCTCCGTGGTGGAGGGCAAGCGCGTGGTGCTGATCGATGACTCCATCGTCCGCGGCACCACCTGCCGCCGCACCATCGACCTGCTGCGCAAGGCCGGCGCGAAGGAGATCCACATGCGGGTCAGCGCGCCGCCCTTTGTGTCCGAATGCTACTACGGCACGGATATTGACGACAAAAACAAGCTCATCGCCAACCACCACACGATTGCGGAGATCGCTGAAATCATCGGTGTGGATTCTCTCGGCTATCTCAGCCTCAGCGATGTGGTGAAGCTGGCCGACCATACGGAAAGCGGCTTTTGCACCGCCTGCTTCGGCGGCGGCTATCCCACCTCCATCCCGCAGGATTCCAACAAGGACCGCTTTGAATGTAAAATCAGCGAGCGGGAGAAGCAGGAATCTGTGTGATTGCGCCGGACGGGGCTTTTTCTCGTGGCGGGCAGGGGGGATCTCCCATGCCGCTTCCCTCAGTCTGCTGTTTCTCTCCCCAAATGAAAGGATGACCCCTGGAGCAACAGGTCGATCAAGACCGTTTGCTCCGGGGGTTTTTCTGACTTTTTCTGACGGAAACGGTTCGCCTTGCCGGGTCAGCCGACCTGCTCCAGCTCCATCACCGCGTCGATCAGCATTTGCTGGGCGACGGGGTAGGGCCAGACCCGAACGTCGATGCCCGCCAGCGCCTTTTCCGTCACGGCGGGCAGGTCCTCCGGTCTGGCGTGGATGTCCGCCAGATGGGTGGGCAGGCCGATGGAGCGGTTGAAGGCCAGCAGCCGGTCCCGCTCCGCGTACTGCTTGTCGGCGGTGAGCATGACCAGGATGCCGTAGGAGACCACCTCGCCGTGGAGATGGTGGTATTCCTCTGTGGAGGGCAGGATGGTAAAGCCGTTGTACATGGCGTGGGCCATGCCGGTGGTGTAGTCCACCTGAACGAAGTTGGAGACATAGCCGGTGGAAATGATGATGGCCTCGATGATCTCCGTCAGCTCCGGGGTGACCCTGTGGGCCTCGCAGTCCGCCATGGCCTGCTTGCCCCAGCGGAGGATGGGGGCGGCGCACATGGAGCTGAGGGCGATGCCCATAGCGTCGGAGTGGGCGGGCACATCGTTGCGGGAGGAAATGGTACACTCATAGTGCTTGGCCATGGTATCCCCCATGCCGGCCCACAGGTAGCGGGCCGGGGCGTTGGCGATGATCTCCGTGTTGATGAAAATGTGGTTGGGCGGGATCTTGGAGAAGGAGTATTCCCGCAGGCTGCCATCGGGATGGTACACGATGCCCAAACTGGTGCAGGAGGCGCAGGTGGAGGCGATGGTGGGGAAGGTGAAGAAGGGCCGGTTGGTCTCGTGAGCCAGCACCTTGCAGGTGTCGATGGCCTTGCCGCCGCCCACCGCGAAGATCATGTCGGCGTCCGCCACCTGAGGCCGGAGCATATCCATGTTTTCGCGGGAGGCCTCGCCGCCGTACCAGAAGGTGCCGGTGATCTCAATGCCGGAGCCTTCCACCGCCTTGCGGATCTGAGGCTCCGCAGCGGCCAGCGCCTTCCTGCCGCCGATGATGGCGGCCTTTTTGCCATAGGCGGAGCAGATATTGACAATATCCTCATAGGCGTCAGGGCCTACGGTATATCCCGGAAAAAGAGCTTTTTGCATAATAAACACCTCTTAAAAAACGCTTGGTTGATGAGACGGGCTCAGTCTGCGGTCACCGGATTGGCACGGACGCTGCTGCGAACGGCGGGAGTGGCTTCCTCCTCGGCGTTGGCATTGGCGAAGGCGTGCTCCTTGCAGTATTTACGGTTCTTGTATACGCCAACGGTCAGGAAGGGGACCACCACAACGGCGATGCCCAGATAGCCGCAGTAGCCGTAGCCGTACTTGATGATGTTGGTGAGGCCGGCCATGGAGATGGTCATGGAGAGGACGATGATGAACGCGGAAACGATGGCGCTGCGGACCGGGGCGGACTGGATGCCGCTGAACACGGGAAGCTTTTCAAACCGGGCCACAAATCCGAAGATGGTGGTCACGCCGGTGGAGATGAGGCAGAGGAGCAGGCAGGTGCCGTAAACGGCCACCATAGCGGGGATGCCGATGATCTTGCAGACAGTGAGGGTGGGGATGGTGGAGCCGCCCTCCACGGCAGTGTAAACGCTCTGCCAGCTCATGAGCATGAACACGGAGAGGACCAGGGCGACGGCGTTCATCACGAAGGAGATCCACATGGCCTTAGCGCAGCCCGGCTTGTTCTTCATGGTGGTGCCGCAGGCGATCATGGTGGGGAGGGTCACGCACTGGAAACCGGCGTAGGTAAAGGCGTTGAGGATGGCCTTGGGCATATTCATGAAGCCGGTAGTCTCAAAGTCGGCGGCGAGGACGGAGAAGATGCTGCTGTCGCTCTTGAAGATGCCGATGACATAGATGCTGATGGCGGTGACCAGAATGGCCATGCCCATGTAGGTGGAGGCGGCCCGGACGATGCCTGCGCCGAAGATGGTGAGCATCAGGACGACGACGCCGACAATGGCAACGCCAATGTAATAGTTGATGGTGAAGTAGTTGTTCAGGGCGGAGGCTGCGCCGGAGATGGCGGCGGCGACGGCCATCAGCACCATGATGTAGAAGAATACCTCGAAGGCCCATTCGATCTTGTCAAAGGGATGATACAGCGTTTCAAAAAGCTGCTTGTAGCTCGTCAGGCCACGGGAGTTGTACATGATCATGGCCTCCCGCATGGTAAGGGTCAAAAGCAGCATGGCTGCGATGGCGGAGATGATGCCGGTCCAGCCCAGACCCACGTAATAGGTGTTGGCCTGGTTGCCGGTGGCGAAGCCGCCGCCTGCGTGGGCGGAGAACAGGACCGCACCGACGGAAAAAGCGGCAAAGAAGGGCGTCTTGGGGACTTTGGTGTTGGTTTTCATGATTTCTTCCTCCTGCAAATGTTGTCCGATGGTTGGCAGGAAAAACAAAAAACCTTTCGTCGCTCCTGCCGGTTGGCAGAAGAGACGAAAGGTAGAAAACCCTCCGCGGTACCACTCTTCTTTGTTTCCTGTATTGGAAACACACTCAACGGGATACCATCATATCCCTGCTACTGTAACGGGAGCTCCCGTCTGCATCTACTTTCAATTCGACGCAGCCGCTGTACAGCCAGTTCGGCAGCTTGATCGCGCTGTGCCTCGCACCAACCGGCACTTCTCTGAGAGGATCGCCCTGCTTACTACTCTGTGTCATCGCGTTTTTGTTGGTTGCATCATAGCAAGGTGAAAACCAAATGTCAACAGCTTTTTTGCCCGCATTTCATCTTTTGTAAGAGTTGCAGCAGAAAAAAGAGCGGGAGGTTTTTCAATTTCGTGCAAAATAAATACGCGGGAAATGCGCCGTCCTGCCTCGGCCGGATTGGGCGTTCGGATATGCAGAGATGCGGGATCACAGCCAGCGGGAGCCGCGCTTTTTTGCGCAGATCCGATACAAGGGCCGGCGGTTCAAAACCGCCGGCCCTTGCGGAAGCCTGATTTTACGGTGCCCGCCGGAGACAACTCTGGCGGGTATGGAGATAGGCGCTGTGCGAAATACCATTACACGATTGGCAGGATGACCTGAGTGATGAACTTTGCGGGGTCCTTATGCTGGGGCGGCCCCTCCAGATAGGTATGGCGCAGGATGCCCTGCGGCGTCAGGCCGTGCTCCTTGGCGTAGTCCAGAAGCTGGCGGCCCACGGCGGGGAGCTCCTCATACGCACCGTGGTGATAGATGCAGATGGCCCGCATAGGCGCTGCGGTCTCCACATATTCTCCCTCACTGCCCGGGGGAACGGCCACGCAGAAGGACACCTCGGCCGGGCGGTCGATAGGGAATTGGATGAAGTACATCCGCCGGGTGATATCCGTACCGTGGGCCCGCATGGCCTCCAAAGCCGTGTTGCGGAGCAGAACGGTCTTGTCCGCCACGTTATCGCTGCGGTAGGTGCGGCGGTATATGAGCTGCTGCGGCAGCTCCAGCTCCTTGACCTGAGCGGAGGATACCTTGGCCCGCTCGTACAGCTTTTCGATGTTGAGATTCAGCTGGTCCCGCATTTCCTCCATCCGGCGAATGAGCGGCATCAGATCCGTGGAATCGTTGTAGTAATCCCGGATCTCATCCAGCGTCAGTCCCAGATTCTGCAGACTGCGGATGCTCCGCAGCTTGGTAAAGGTATCAATGGTATAGTAGCGGTTGTTGGTGGCGTCATCCCGCTTATCCGGTTCGATCAGCCCCCGTTCCTCATAGTGAAGGATGATGCGGCGGGTCACGCCCAATGCCTTGGCAATCTCGCCAATGGAAAACAGCTTGTCATCGCGTTTCATAAAAAACCTCGGAGTCAAAAAGAGTTCTCCTGCTGTATATCGGTGGGTGGCGTACGATTTAATATTACAAAAAATGAGCAAAAATGCAAGGGAAAAGTTTGGCTGCCGTGGGAAACTGCCGCAATTTTCTCCACTCGCACCGGAGGCGGCAGTGCGCGAAAAAGCGAGATCAAAACCTCTTAAATATAGCCTCTTCGTTCCAACAAAAACTATGCGCAGGGCGGCTGCCCTGCACATAGTCTGCAATTGCGTGTCCAGAAGCCCCTCACAGCGCTTCAAAGTGATACCGGGGCTTGCCAAGGCTCTTTTTTCCGTACTCGATGGCCTCCGCGGGGCAGTAGCAGATGCAGGCCATGCAGTGGGTGCAGTTCTGCCCCCAGACGGGCTTCCCGGTTTGCAGGGTGATGTTGTTGGTGGGGCAGCGCCAGACGCACTGGCCGCAGCCGGTGCAGGTGTCCCCAACGGTGAAGGCGGCTGCCTTCACGAAGCAGGAATAGAAGATGGGATTCACCGGCCCGCTCATGAAGCGGTCATAGAGCTTCCTCCGGGACGGGGGAAAGGCCCGGTTTTCCCGGACGGCGGCGATCGCATTGTCAATGTCCGGCTCCGCTCTGGCCACGATCTGCCGGGCTTCCTCCACCTGAGGGGCGTTGAACATGGCAATGTAGTTCTCCGGCATGACGAGCTGCGCCGTGCCCATGCAGGTAAGGCCCTTCGCCTGACAGAGACGGCGGTTGTACCGGTCGGCATCGCCGATCTCGCTGCCGCAGGTCATGACGAACCACGCCTGCTTTGCCTCGGCCAGCTCCGTGTGCAGCAGCCAGTCCTCCACGATGCGGGGGATCCGCCAGGCGTAGGTGGGCGTGACGATCACCAGCCGCTCCCCAGTCTCCACCGGGGCGGTGTCCCCGGCCTTGATGCGGTCGTTCAGGCACAGCAGCGGCTCGCCCAGCCCGTCGGCAATGCGCCGGGCCGCGTAGCCGCTGTTCCCGGTGCCGGAAAAGTAAAGAATCATATCAAAATCCCCTCGCAGTGGTCGATCTCGTGCTGGATGATCTCCGCCGTCCAGCCGGTGAAGGTTTTCAGCCGGGTCTGGAATTTTTCATTTTGCCACTGGACCTTGATGGTCTGGAACCGCTTCGTTTTCCGGACGCCGGCGAGGGAGAGGCAGCCCTCCTCGGCCTCATACGGCCCGGACTGCCGGACGATGACGGGATTGAACATCACCATGTACGTCCCCTCGTTGTCAAAGGCGATGATGCGCTTATTCACGCCGATCATGTTGGCCGCCATGCCCACGCAGCCGTCCTTGTGGGCGGTCAGGGTGTCCAGCAGGTCCTGGGCTGTGGCCAGATCATCCGCCGTGGCGGGGGCGGCCTTCTGGGAGAGAAACGTCTCATCCCTGCAGATCTCACGAATCATACTGTGTTCCTCCCGGAAGCTTTTTTCTGTATTGTATCAGCCAAAGGAAAAACGCGCAAGTGCGTTCACTTGCGCGTTTTTTGCGTGGGAATCAGTCACACATGCCGTTGTGGATCACCTTGCCGATGTTCCACAGGTAGGCAGCCTGACGGGCGGCCTCCAGCCGCTCCTCCGGCGTCTTGTAGCTGACGTGGGCGGTCTCCGTGCCGCAGTTCAGGCAGCACGCATACATGCACCAGCCCTGCTCGTCCTCAATATAACCGGCGCCGCGGCATACGGGGCAGTCCTCCAGTTCGATCTCGTTGATGGGATCCATGGTCATCTCTCCTTCGTTTTGTTTTTTCAACGGGAATAGTATACCACGGTTCCATCGGTATGGCAATGAAAATCGACGGGACTTTGCCGCGGAGGTGACTTCCGGTCAGCACTCCCGCTGTTTTTCTGCTTTTTCGGACAGCTTCACAGGAATTTTCCTATATTTACCCGGTAGGGTACTTGCATATTCCGGGCGGGGGGAGTATGCTATAGGTATCTATCAGCCCTGCAGCGGTAGCGGGGCACATATTTTATACTCATGGGAGGATACAGTATGAAACGAAAATTTCTATCAATTTTGCTGACGCTGGCAATGGCCTTGACGCTGCTGCCGACAGCGGCAATGGCGGACGAGACGCCGAGCGAGGGCGGCGGATCTGCGCCGGTGGAAGCACCTGTGGAGACCAAGGTTGCTCAGATCGGCGATAAACAGTATGCGACGCTGGCTGAGGCTGTTGACGCGGTTCCGACGAACAAGACTGAAACTGAGATTGTTTTGTTGAAAGACTATACTGGAAGTGGTATTAAAGTAGTTGCGGACAAGAATATCGTATTCAATTTAAATGGCAATACTTATACCGTCAATAAGCCGACTGTTGGGTCTCCCAACACTGAAACGAATGGTTTTCAGTTATTGAAAGGTTCCAAGGTCACATTTAAGAACGGCACTCTTAACAGTGTAACCGGAGCGGATAGCCTGCCAAATGGCGGTATTTTGATTCAGAATTATTGTAACCTTACGCTGGAGAATGTGACGCTGGATACCAGTGCGAACAGCAATATTAGCTATGTTATCAGCAATAACTTTGGTTCTTTGACCGCTAAGGGTAATACTGTCATCAAGGCTGCTGGTGGAAAAGTCGCATTCGACCTGTGGTATGGAATGGATAAGAACGGACTCTATGATGACGGTGTGTCCGTGACCTTTGGAGACGATTTTACCGGTTCTGTGACCGGAAAGATTGAGTATGGTGCACATAGTCGAGTTCCTTCTGATTCTAATTGGAAGGACAAGGCAAGACTCACTATTGCCAACGGTAACTTTGACACTACATTTGTAGACAGCAATAACAATGATGGTGTTGCGCCGGAGGATTTCAATATTTCCATCTCCGGCGGCTATTTCATCTCCGACCCGACTGCATATCTGGCAAAGGATTGTAAGATTGAAATGGTTGGCAACGCCTATGGTGTAGTGCCCGATTCCGATGCAGTTGCACAGAATGGTGAAAAGACATTCGTTTCCTTGCAGAATGCTATTAACGATGCTAAGGACAACGATACGATCAAGCTGCTGAAGGATGTTGACCTTGGTAATACGGTTACTGTTGCGAACAAGACTGTAACGTTGGACATGGCAGGCAAAACTATCTACAACACAAAGGATTTGTGGGATAGCAAGTCGAATGCTTGGTCGCTGATTTCTGTTCGGGAGAACGGCAATCTGACCATTACCGGTGATGGTACACTCAAGGCAAGAGTAGATGATTGCTATGCACTGGATACACAGGAAAAAACTGCAAAACTGACCGTTGAAAACGGTACAGTTATTGGCAATGTTACTGCGGTATACATTTATCAGGGCGAAGTTAATATTCAAGGCGGTAATTATTCGATTCAGCAGCTGAATAGTAACGGTGTACAGGGTCCTTATGATGTAACGATTAACTGCTATGATGGCAATTATAAGAATAAAACGGCTAAGGTTACTGTTACTGGCGGCTATTTCGCATACTTTAACCCTGCTAATACTAAGGCTGAGGGTGCAGGCACAAACTTTGTTGCAGACGGCTATATTTCTGTAACCAGTGATAAGTCCGGCTACGATTACATGGTGACCGAGAAAACGGACACTGGCAACATCACAGTTAAGCCTGATGTTGCAGACCCGGAAGTTACGGTAAGTGACTCCATTTCCAAGGAAGATAAGCAGAAGGTTGAAAATGCAGCTAAGACTGTTTCCGCACCGACTCTCGGCGCAGCAGCAAACGCTCAATCTCAGCAGATTAATGCCGAAAAGGCAGCTGCCTTGATTGCAAATGCGACGGAAGTAGATCGCACTAACGCTAAACTGTACGTTCAGGTCTCCTTGAAGGTAACTCCGACTGCTTACACTGATACTACCGGAAATAAAGAACTGGCGTTGGAAATCACTCCGCAGTATCGCATTGTAGCATCTACTGCTGATAAAGCAGATGACATCGAACTGTCTGGTAGCTCTAAAAATGCACAGGTTGTGCAGAATTATCAAAATCTGACGATTACTGCCCCGACTGTTGTTACGATGGAATTGCCGACGGGATTTGCTAATGCCAATGACAAACTGAGTATTAAGCACATCAAAGACAATGGAACCGTGGAATATTACACCGGTAAAGTTACTGCGGACGGTGGTAAACTGTATTTGACCTTTACTACCAATGGTTTTAGCCCCTTTGTGATTTCCTCCGCTGTTGCATCTATCGATGGTGTGATGTATCCTACCTTGGCTGAGGCTGTGGCTAATGTTGACAGCGGTAAGACCATCAAGCTGGAAACAGATTGTGCGGAGGCTGTGACCGTATCCCGCACCGTAGCATTTACTTTGGATGCTAACGACCATACCCATACCGGAAAGATTGTCTCCGGCAGTTACACCGTGGAAGCCAATGCAGCGGTCACCTCTGTGGCTGGTTATACCGGTGCATTCGCATTTGCTTATACGGCCCCCTCTCATTCCTCCTCCGGCGGTTCCAGCTCTTCCTCCAGACGCTATGACGTCTCCGCGCCCTCTGTCAAGCACGGCGATGTGACCGTCAGCCCCAAGAGCGCCTCCAAGGGCGATACCGTGACCATCACCGTCAAGCCCGACAGCGGCTATGAGCTGGACACCCTGAC
>NZ_JACOQI010000013.1 GCF_014297285.1 Dysosmobacter segnis | reverse complement strand
CGCCTACTACATTCTGGCTGGCGTGTCCTCCGCGTCGGTGGCAGTTGGTACAGCGGCGGCTATGCCGGCCTTTTCTGCTTCAACGCGTACAGCACCTCGTCGAACACGTACTCGAGCGTCGGCGCGCGACTCCTTTTCCACCCCTAATGGGGGACCGGGGGCCGCAGCCCCCGGAGCTTTCCCGCCTGCACCAGCTGGCGGCATGAGCGCAAGCCCAAAAGCTGAATGGGGTACGGGGCGAAGCCCCGTCGACACGATTTTTGAAAATAACCTATTTCGTTATTTTCTTCCGTTTTTCCGAATGAGCGGCGTCCCGAGGGTATAATTGACTTTGGGACTGTCTGCGCCATGCGCCGAGGGCTTGATTTCTACGCCAACTACAATTCTGGCTGGCGTGTCCTCCACGTCGGTGGCAACTGG
Organism: Dysosmobacter segnis; assembly: GCF_014297285.1. Lineage (GTDB taxonomy): Bacteria > Bacillota > Clostridia > Oscillospirales > Oscillospiraceae > Oscillibacter > Oscillibacter segnis. Next base: position 88,425 of record NZ_JACOQI010000013.1, on the reverse strand, counting down.
AACAACGGCGGCAATGCCGGCCTTTTCTACTTCAACGCGAACAACACCTCGTCGAACACGAACTCGAACGTCGGCGCGCGACTACTTGTTTTTCTTTTGACTGGCGCAGGCTTTCCCTCACCGCTTGGTGAAAATATTGCCGCATAGGACGGGGTTTAGTAGGCTTCGGCTCGAATAACCTCGCAGGCAAACAAGGACGGAGGGAAATCCTATGCCTAAGAGAGTCGGCTATCTCTACGACAAGATGGTTGACCGTGAATTCATTCGCGCTGTCATGCTGGACGCATCCAAGGGGCGGCGAAACCGGAAGGATATTGCCCGCGTAATGGCGGATCTGGACGGGTATGTGGAGCGCACCTATGAGCTGGTGGCGACCGAGAGCTTTGTCCCCTCGGCGCCGAAGGTCAGGGAGATCTACGATGAGAGCAGCGAGAAGTACCGGAAGATCAAAATGGTCCCGTTCTGGCCGGACGGAGTCATTCAATGGATGCTGGTCACGGCCATGAAGCCGGTGCTGATGCGCGGAATGCACCCGTGGTCCTGCGCGTCCATCCCCGGGCGCGGCGGGAAGCGCATCCACAGGAAAATCCGCAGCGTGCTCCGCAATGATCCGAAAGGAACGAAGTACGCCGCCGAGCTGGATGTCGCGCAGTATTACCCCAGCATCTCCGGCAAGCGGCTGATCTGGGCGCTGGCGCGGAAAATCAAGGACAAGCGCTTTCTGCGGACGGTCTATTCCATCATCGAATCCTGCGGCGGCGGGCTGGCCATCGGGTACTACATCTGCCAATGGCTGGCAAACTTCTACCTGGAGTCTCTGGACCAGTACATCATGACGCTGCCGGGCGTGAAGTATATGACCCGCTACATGGACAACATCACCCTGCTCGGGCCGAACAAGAAACAGCTGCATAAGGCACGGAAGCTGATTGCAGCCTTCATGCAGCAGCGGCTCGGGCTGGCGATGAAAGCCAACTGGCAGATCTACCCCACGGCAAAGCGCATGGTGAGCGCGGTCGGCTACCGCTTTTCCCGCACTCATGTCATTCTGCGCAAGCGGAATTTCCTGCGCTTTACCCGGCAATGCCGCCGCGTCAAAAAGCGGCTTGATGCCGGAAAGCCTATCATGTTCGCCCAGGCCTCCGGGCTGCTGAGCCGCGCCGGGCAACTGAAACACTGCAATAGCCATACAATTCGGGTGAAGTACATTGACCCGATTGGAGTAAAACACCTGAAGGAGGTCGTGCGAAATGAGAGTAAGAGGCGACAACGCACCCAGCAACGCATTCTCGCTGGAGGAGCAGCCTAATAAGCCGGGGGTAGCCCTGGTACGCTTCTATGAGAACGCCGAGCCGTTTGAGGAAAAGCGGGACGAGCTGACCATCAGCGGGTGGGTGTACGACGAATATCACCTGGAGCTGAATATGTACGACGGCCTGAGCGAAGACATCCTCGGCAACTATGCCGGTTATCTGGCGCAAGCCAAGCTGCACGAGGCGGAGGGCAAGACGATCCCTTCCCTGCAGCAGCAGGTAGCCGACCTGGAGACCGACAAGGCGGCATTGACGGAAAAGGTGACGAGCCTTGAGGGGCAGGTCACCGATACGCAGATGGCGCTATGCGATGTCTACGAACAGATCGTCGCCGTGACATCTACAACAGGAGGCGAGTAACCGATGGCGAGCAATTACATGGTGAAGGTCTACGCAGACCTGATCCGCAAAGGGAAGAAGACGATTGAGGAAGTTCCCGACCCGCTGCAAGCAGCCGTCCGGGAAATCCTCGAAAATAGCAAGAATGGAGCTGAGGGCTTATGAAAAGCCTTCGGCTCCTTCTTTTATACATTCTGATGGGAAAGGAGGTAGCAGTTATGGCAGTTGTCTACGCGACCCTGATCGTCAAGGGCAAGAAGACCATCGACCAGGTTCCGAGCCTGATTCGGAAGCAGGTCGAGGAGATCCTGGCAGATCTCGAAGTCACCGTCTGACCACGGCATTGATACGGAGGGCAGCTCCTTTGCGGGGGCTGCCCTTCTTATCACGCGCAGAGGAGGATTGAGAGATGACGCTCAAGGAGATTTTGTTTGGTGGGGGAAGTGCGCTGTTTGTGCTGCTGACGCTGCTTCAGCTCGCCCCCATCAAAATCAATCCGTGGTCTGCAATAGCAAAGGCTTTCGGGCGCGCTATCAACAGCGAGGTCTTGGAGAAGGTCGGAAAGCTCGAAAGCGAGCTGCAGTGCGTTCGGTCTGGCATGGCCGAGGAAAAGGCCGTCAACTGCCGGGCGCGCATTCTACGCTTCGGCGATGAATGTCTCCACGGCGAGCGCCACACCAAAGATCATTTCGACCAAACGCTCCGGGACATCGCTGCCTATGAGCGATACTGCGAAGATCACCCGGAGTTTGAAAACAATGTAACAGAGCTGACCAGTGACCGAATCAAGACGATATATCGCCGGTGCTTGGACAGCAACGACTTTTTGCAATAAGGAGGAGTCACCGTGAATTTTCTGGATATGGCAAGTATCCGGCTGGCCGTCGGACTGGTGCTTCTGATCGCCGCCAATATCGCCCTCGGCTCCATCAACGCCATTATCGCCTGCGAATGGGATCTGGTAAAGTTCCGCAACGGCTGCATCAAGGGCGGCGTGATCGCTCTGGCGCTGATTGCGGTCTACTTCGCCGGGTACCTCAACCCTGATCTGATGGTGGTGGAGGTGAGCGGCCAAACCGTGAATCTGATGACAGCGGTGTCGCTGGTCATGCTGGCGGCATTCACGGCCTATGCCGTTGATGTGATTGGTAAGCTGAAAGATATGCTGCTGACCGCAACGCCCGGCACAGATCAGACACCGGCCGCGCTGCCGGAGGAAAAGACTGATGAAGCCCCCGACGCACCGAAGGAGGAATGACCCATGACCGCTATTGAGCGAGTGATCGCCACGGCCAGAGCCGAGATCGGATACATCGAAAAGGCCACCAACTCCCAGCTGGAAGGCAAGACCGCCAACGCTGGTAGTGGGAACTGGACGAAGTATGCCGCATTTCTCGACGGCCTCGGCGTCTACAACTTCCCGAAAAACGGCTACGCCTGGTGCGATATGTTCGTTGATTGGTGCTATATCACGACCTTCGGCCTCAGCGTCGCCATGAAGATGACGAATCAGCCGATGGGCGGGTACGGCGCCGGCTGCACTCAGTCGGCAGGCTATTATCGTGCGGTCGGCCGTTTCCACAAGAGCAACCCCCAGCCGGGGGATCAGATTTTCTTCACCAACGACGGAGGGAAATCCATGTATCACACCGGCCTCGTCGAGAAGGTGTCCGGCGACAGGGTATATACCATCGAAGGGAATACCTCCAGCGCCCCCGGCGTCGTTCCGAACGGCGGCATAGTACGCGACAAAAACTATTCGATCAACTACGCGCAGATCGGCGGCTACGGTACGCCGGACTGGTCGCTCGTAAAGGAGGAAGAAGATATGGCAGAGATCACTCAGGACAAATTCAACGAAATGTTCAAGGTTGCCATGAATGCCTACCGCGCGGAATTGCAGGACAATGACTGCGGCAATTTCAGCGCGGACGGCCGGAAGTTCGTTGAGGAAACCGGCCTGCTGGTCGGCGGCAGCAAGCTCCCCAACGGCGAGGCGAATTTCATGTGGCAGGACTTCCTGACCCGCGAGCAGTTCGCAACCGTCCTCTACCGCTTCGCCCAGAAGTTTGGGCTGAGCTGATGGCAAGGCGCAAGCGCAGAGCCGCGAAGAAGCGCAAGGTCGAATGGAGCAAGGTCGTGTGCCTGCTGGCGATGCTGGCCGGTCTGCTGATCGTTCAGGAATGCCTGTTCCTCATGTATCTGTGCATCAGGAGCGGCTATACCGCCGCCGCTGCATGGCTCACCGCCGCCACCGGCGTTGGCGAGGCGATCATCATCGCCGGAGCAAACGGCTACCTCTCGCTTGCGAAGTCCGACCACAAGCGCGGAGGAATCACCTTTGAGGCAGCCAAGGCAAACAACTTCCGGACCGACACGGATAACGACGGCAGTATCGACAGCCCCGCCATCTGAATGCCGCCCCGCACAATGAAAGCCCCCTCGCAGGATTTTACCGTCCTGTCGAGGGGGCTTTTTCTGTTTTTCAGCGCTTTCGCGTTTATGGGGCGCTGTGGCGCTTTTCGCGGCTTGGGTGTGCGTCTACCCTCCCGCGATGTAAAGGGCGTGTTGCAACTCACCTACGGCGGCGAGAGAGGCGCTTGCGCGTGGCCACCGCGCCTTCCTTTCAAAAATCCCATGTGTCCCGTGCCGGAACAAACTCAATGATCGTTCCTTCCGGCACGGGGTCGCAGGGCTCACCGTCGAAGGCGTTGCCCTGCTTCGTGCAGATGTCGGCCTGTCTGCTCCGGCGCGGGTCGACATCGACATAGAGCCGACCGTCGCACTCGTAGACGGGGCGACCCCAGCTGTCGCGGCCTCTGTGTTCCAGCCGCAGCACTGGCGCGGCGCAGAACTCCTCGTAGCTCATGTGGCCCTCCGCTTTCATCGCGGCACTGGCAGCAGCCAGCTCCTCGGGCGTCCAAGATTTGCTCATATCAGCATCCCTCGTATTTCCGTTCGATGCTGCGCATCAGATTCAAGACATCCTGCGCGAAGGGATATTCTCCCGTGTTGTCTCGCACGACCTCCGTAAGAAAACTCCTCAGCTCACGCCAGCACTCTGTGTAGAACATCAGCTCGTCGTCACGCTTCACACTCATTGCCTCCTTCCTCCATGCGCCAGTTTCCCGGCGCGGCGACGATAGACCATGCGGTCAGCGGGGTGCGGCTGTTCGCCATATCCTCCATTGCTTCTGCCATTCCGCAGGAATCGCAGATGTAGACCGTTGCCCTGCGGCTCAGAGCATTGCGCGTGACGATCTCCGCGTCCATCGTCATCTTCCCGCAGCGGGGGCAGGCAAAATGCCCGCCCTGCTGCTTCTCGGCGAACTCGGAAACAAGAATCCGCGCCAGCGTTTCCTCGTGCGGCTCGACGCTTTCGACTTCCCACACTTCACAGCCGCCAATCTGCTCGTCAGCTCCGGCCCTTTCCTGCGCCTTCTGCCGATCCTGCGCAAATACGGTGCAGGTAATCCGCTGGCCATTGTCACGATTGCGATAAGTGACCGTCCAAGATTTATTCTCCATGATGCATCCTCACTTTCTGTTGTGCAAATCCTCAATCTCGTCGAGGGTCGCAAGTCTAACCTCCAGCTCGTCGATGCGCTCCTGACAATGACCGGCGATGTCGTGCGCCTGTCCCTCCAGCGCCTTTTCCTGCATCTGGCGGTAGTTCGCTTTTTCAGCCTGTAGGCCCTTGCGAGCCCACCCGAGGATTTCGAGATAGGTCATAGCTGTTCCTTTCTCCCCGTCGTGCCGATAGGTCAGCTTCTGCTTCACAGCTTGCAGAGATCCTTAAACTCGTTTGCGATGTTCTCGATGATCTGCGTGGTGCTGTAATACTGGGTCACATTGTCTCCCTGCATTGCGGCGTCCGTGAGCATGGAGAGAAATTCCTCCGCGTCCATGCGGTCAATGATGATCTTGTCGTCCATGATGTCTCCTTTCACTCAATGGCAGCTTCGATGCTGCTGATGACTTCCTCCAGGTTATCTACGGCTTCGGAGAGGTTGTCGCAGGCCTCGTCTGCCTTTTCATAGCGTTCGCTCTCCTGCATATTCTCAGGGATATTGTCGCGGTACTCTTCCTCCTCGGCCTGGAGATCTTCGAGACTGCCCTTCAGCTCCTCCAGCTGGTCGATGATGCTTTGCAAATTTTTGCGGCGGATCTTGTTCATGGTTAGTCCTCCTCCCCATAGTCTTCTTCAAAGCGGCCCTCGGTAATGCCGCCGTAGGTGTAGCCGTTGTCAAAACTCAGATAGACCGGCGTATCTTCATCGTACTGGGCGAGGAAGTTAATCAGCTCGCCGGCCGTCATCGTTCTGCGGATCTGGTCGATGCCGTAACCCTCGCGGAAAGTAGAACAAATCAGCTTTTTCATTGTCGGCGCTCCTTTCTCAAAATCTGAATACCAGCCCTTTGACCTCGCGGCGGCCTGATGGATCGTGCAGTGGATCGCGGGTAACAGTTCCGACGCCCTCCAGATACGCGCCCTCGGCTACCAAGGCGTGGACACTTTCCATGAGCGCGGTGGACTGATCTGTGACGATAATCTCGTCAATATCAGCTGCGGTTAATGCAGCAACGAATTCTTTCATCACGCCGTCCTTAATCTGACTGCCCCATGGAAGCGCTCTGACCTCAAACATATCGGCTCGGTCTTCCGTGCTCTGCTCCCAGCTCCGGTATGCGTAAACCTGTCCGCGAGTAGGGTTCTTCTCCGTGTCGCGGAGTTTTTCAAAGTATTCCTTTGCGGTATCTCTGTTGAGCGTATCCAAAATCTCCTGCCGGATTTCATCGGTGATATTGATCTTCATCTTGCGTTCCTCCTTGTATTTTCACACTCGACGCTTTATACTGAGGGGGAGGGGAGCTTTTCCGCTCCCCCTCGCGCCGGGGTTAGGTCTCTTGGCGTTCGCCCTGCTGGGGCTTGCTGTTAGGTTTGATGGTGATTGTAATCCGGTCGGCTAAATCGGGATTATCAGCCAGCAACCTCAGAAGCTCTTGCAGGGCTTCTTTTTTTGCTTTGTCCATCGGCCTGTCCTCCTTTCCGGAGAGGTTTGTTCCTCTCCCTTACAAGAACTATATTACACTAATTCGTGTCACTTGTCAACGGTTATTTTACATTTTTTCGTGGAAATCGTAAAAAAGTTTTTGACAAGCGACACATTTTAGTGTATAGTACGAGTGAGGAGGTGAGAGTATGGGACTCTCTGTTGCCGAAAAGATTCGCCTGATCATGAAAAGGCAGAAAATAACGATGGGCGATCTGGCTGAGGCGTCAGGGCAGACGCGGCAAAACCTGTCCAACAAAATGACGCGCGGGAACTTTACTGAAAAAGACATCACGGAGTTGGCGGCTGCGCTCGGCTGCACAGTCGAAATCCGTTTTGTCACACAGGACGGCGAGGAGATATAAGAAAAGGCCCCGGGCGAATGAACGCCCGAGGCCTTGGAGCAGGCTTAACGCTTGCTATGTATATCCGCGCCGGTGCGCGATTTGACTCTGACATCCGGGTTTTCCTCCCGGATCATCAGATCTGACAGCTCGCACCCCAGCGCCTCACAAATGAGGTCGAGATGCTCCAGGTTGACCCTTTCAGCGATCTCGTGGTACAGGTCATTGATTGTCGAAGGTCGAATGCCTGTTGCCCTCGCAAGGTCAGCTTGCGTCCACCTCCGCTCGCCAAGCCGGGTGGACAGTAAAATCCTAATCATAGCCATGCTCCTTTACGGTAGATTCTAACAACAATTTTAGAATTCCGCAGGGTTTTGGTAGAATATAACGAAATAGGTTATGGCTATGACGAAAAACGAAGCGGCTACCACACAGCAGAGAAACTGTGCGGTAGCCGCTTTTCTTATTTCCGAGCATGGCTGAACGGGCAGACCAAGACGAAAACATCGCTGACCATATAGATCGTCGGAGCAGAACAAAAGCCAGGCGAACCTGCATGGTTCGTCTGGCTCTGCTTTGGTGGAGCCGAGGGGAATTGAACCCCTGTCCGAAAACAGTTTCACGGGACTTTCTCCGGGCGCAGTCAGGTTTCAGAATTCCCGCCCCGCAAAGACACCTGACAGACTTTGCGGTTTGGTAGAGTCATGATGCGTGGGCAGGTCAACTCTTTCCCGCCTCACGGACGCCACATCAACGACGCCTTCCCCGGCCTGTGGCCTCTCCGGTTCAGACGGCTGCTTTAATTAAGCAGCAATAGCAACAGTATTGTTGTTATTTAATTTATAAAATTGCCCGTTTTATGGCGGTCAGGCGCCGCCGCCCGCTTGTCCCGCTTCCCCATCCCCGTCGAAACCTTTACGGCCCCGTCGTCGGAGCAAATGTCACTCATTCCGTTTCCGCCTTCCGGCGAAAACTTCATCCGCTCCATTGCTCCTCCTCTTTCGTTCCATAAACGCTCTGCTGGTTTGTAAAATAGGAAAGCAGAATTTGCTATTTGGAATTGTAACACATTCCTATATCGGAATGTGTTACAATTCCGTGACAGTTTCAGGTTTTGGTCAGCTTGACCATCAATTTGGCCGGGGTGAGCTTGGCCAGCAGACGGTAGAACTTATAGAACAGTCTGGGGGTGTAGATGGTCTGCCCCGCTCTGGCCGCCCGCAGCGCACCGCCGGCCACCTGTACCTGATCGCAGTAGGGCAGCAGCTCAAAGGGCCTGGAATCCACCACATGACCCACTGCCAGAAACTCTGTGGCCATGGGGCCGGGGCAGACGGCGGTAACGGTGATGCCCTTTGCCTTCAGCTCCTCCGCCGCGCCGATGGTGTAGGCGGAAACGTAGGCTTTCGTGGCGGAATACACCGTCATCCGGGGGGTGGGGCAGAAGGAGGCGATGGAGCTGACGTTCAAGATCCGGCTCCCCTTGTCCATATAGGGCACCGACAAATTAGTGATGGCAGTCAGCGCCCGGAGGTTCAGATCGATCATCCGGGTCTGGGAAACGGTGTCGATCTCGCCGATGTTCCCCAGATATCCGCATCCGGCGTTGTTCACCAGCAGGGCGATCTCCGGCTGTTCCTCCACCAGATGCTCCTGATAGGCGGTAAAGCTCATGGTGTCGCACAGGTCCAGCGGCAGCGCCAGGGTGCTGATCCCCTTTTCCTCCAGCTGCTCTGCCAGTTCCTGAAGGCGGTCCGTCCGGCGGGCAATGAGCCACACCCGTTCAATTTCCGGGAATACGGAATAGAACTGCCGGACAAATTCCCGGCCAAGGCCGGAGGACGCGCCGGTAATAACTGCTGTTTTCATGGTCAGATCTCCTTTCGGAGTATTTTAGTGGGTCTCGGGAGCGGGATACTCGACGCCCTGGGTATCCACCCGGACGGTTGCCATGACCACGGGCTTCTTGGGCATATCGTTCATCATGTTCCGCTGGACACGGGAAATGTCAATGGCCACATCCTGACCCTCGGTGATCTTGCCGAAGGCGGCGTACTGGCCGTCCAGATGAGGAGCGGGAGCCACCATCACAAAGAACTGGCTGCCGGCGGAGTTGGGTGCCATGGTGCGGGCCATGGACAGCACGCCGGTCTCGTGAATCAGGTCATTCTGGCGGAAGCCGTTGCCGGCGAACTCGCCGTTGATCTCATAGCCGGGGCCGCCCATGCCGTTTCCGTTGGGGCAGCCGCCCTGGATCATGAAGCCGGGGATGACCCGGTGGAAGGTCAGGCCGTCATAGAAGCCCTTGTTAGCCAGAGAGATGAAGTTGTTGACGGTGTTGGGAGCCTTCTCGGGATACAGCTCACCGCGCATAATGCGGCCGTCCTCCATAGTGATGGTTACGATGGGATTGCTCATATACATTCGTTCCTTTCTGATCTGTTATCTGCGGGCCTTCATGGCCCGGTCCATTTCACGGGCGGCGTCCCGCTTGGCGGTGGCGTCCCGCTTGTCATAATTCTTCTTGCCCTTGCACAGGCCGACCTCCACTTTCACCTTGGCATTCTTGAAATAGATGCTCAGGGGCACCAGTGTGTAGCCGTCCTGCTTGACGAGAGCGTGGAGCTTGCGGATCTCCCGCTTGTGCATCAGCAGCCGCCGGTCCCGGTCCGGGTCCCGGTTGAAGATGTTGCCATGCTCGTATGGAGAGATGTGCATGCTGTGGACGAACAGCTCGCCGTCCTGTACAGTGCAGTAGGAGTCCTTCAGGTTCATCGTGCCCGCACGGATGGATTTGACCTCCGTGCCGCACAGCTCGATGCCTGCCTCGTACTTATCCTCCACGAAGTAATCGTGGTAGGCTTTGCGGTTCTGGGCCGCGATTTTGATTCCCTTTTTCTCCGTGGGGACCACCTCGTTTCCAATGAGTCAGTATACCATAGTTTTCCCATGACTTCAAGAAAAACAAGCCCTTTGCAATTCAACACGCCTATGCTATAATAAACTGAATATAGTATAGGCAGGGTCTCTGCCCTTTAAACGAGGTGGATAGAATGGAAATGCCCATGGATCTGACGGAGGTCAAGCTCCGCCGCAAGGACGTATTTGAGGGTAAAATCATGACGGTGCATGTGGATGACGTGCGCCTGCCCAACGGCGAGGAAGCCACTCGGGAAGTGGTGGATCATGTGGACGGTGCGGCGGTTCTGGCCCTGGATGAGGCCAACCGGGTGCTGGTGGTCCGCCAGTACCGGTATGTATTTGGCAAGGTGCTGGATGAGCTGCCCGCAGGCAAGCTGGACCCCGGCGAGGACCCGGTGACGGGCGCTCTGCGGGAATTGAAGGAGGAGACCGGCGCAGAGCCGGAAACCTTCCTGCCCCTCGGCAAGCTCCTGCCCGCCCCCGGCTGCTACGGGGAAACACTGCACCTGTTTTTGGCCAAGGGACTGAAATTCAGCCAGCAGCAGCTGGACCCCGATGAATTTCTCAATGTGGAGCGGGTACCCTTTGATGAAATGGTGCACCGCTGCGTCAACGGTGAGATCGATGACGCCAAGACCGTGGCCGCAGTCCTGCGGGCCAAGGTCCTGCTGAACCTGTAATAGAAAATAAAGGAGGTACGTTTCCTTGGAACGGAAAACGGACGCCCAGAAAACCATCCTCATTGTGGAGGATGAAAAAAATATCGTAGACATCCTGCGCTTCAACCTTCAGCGGGAGGGCTACCGCACCGTGGAGGCCTATGACGGAGCCGACGGTCTGGAAAAGGCCCGGAAGGAAAACCCCGATCTGATCCTGCTGGACGTGATGCTGCCGAAGATGATCGGTTTTGACGTGTGCCGCACCCTCCGGGAGGAGGGCAACAACGTGCCCGTCATCATCCTCACCGCCCGGGAGGAGGAGGCCGACAAGGTATCCGGTCTTGAGATCGGCGCCGATGATTACATTACCAAGCCCTTCTCCATGCGGGAGCTGATCGCCCGGGTGGGAGCCAACATCCGCCGCACGGCTATGAACACCGCCGCCGCGGCCACCGCTGCGGCCACAGCCATGCCGGTGGCAGGGGACCTCTCCATCGACACGGACAGCCATCAGGTCTTCCGGGACGGCAAGCCTTTGGAGCTGACCACGCGGGAATATGAGCTGCTGACCTTCCTGGCCAGCCATCCCAATAAGGTCTACTCCCGCATCGACCTGATGGAGCAGGTCTGGAACTACGGCTACGTGGGCGACGATCAGCGGACTGTGGACGTGACCGTCCGGCGTCTGCGGGAAAAGATCGAGGAAAACCCCGCCAGCCCCAAATACATCCTCACCCGCCGGGGCGTGGGGTACTATTTCGCGGTGTAATCCCCACCGGCTCCGGTGACGTTCCTCGCGTTCTTCTCATGTTTTGAAGAGGACACAGGGATCTTCTCCGGGACGCGCCCGCCCCCGCAAACGGCGGGCCGTACAGTTTTCAGATCCTTTGAACACCATAAAGGCGGTGATTTTTTGTTCCGCAGCTTACATATGAAGCTGACGCTGATCCTCCTGCTGCTGATCACATCCCTGATGGCGGTGGTAGGCGCGTTCCTGACCACCAGCGTCACCAGTTTTTATATCGACAGCTTTTATCAGCAGATGAGCAGTGCCTTCGGCGCGGACCGCCGGGAGTTTGTGGCGGACCTCCGCAGCGCCGCCGCTCAGCCGGACGGCGCTGAGCGTATTCAGGAGATCCTGGAAGTCAATGCCGGTATGCTGGGCATCGACTACCGCACCCGGAACTACTATGTGCTGGACGGCACCGCAGGCAGCTTTCTGGCTGGCAGCGCCGAGTCCTCCGACCTGCCCCGGGAGCAGTCCGCCAACCTTCTGACCGCCCGGAACGCGGTTGCACGGAAGGACGCCTCCACCGTAGGCGACGAAAGCGATATCTCTGCCGACTACATGGATGTGGCCATCCCCATCTTCGGCGGTGACAACGCCTTCATCATCTACATTCTGGATAACAAGGACACGGTATCCGATCTGAATAACCAGCTTTTCCAGATCATCATGCAGGCCCTCATCATCGGCTTGCTGATCTCCGTGCTGCTGAGCTTCCTGCTCTCCAAGACCATGGTGGGCCCCATTGAAAAGCTGACCATCGGCGCAGAGCGGGTGGCCGCCGGTGATTTTGACAGCGAGCTGCCGGTGGAATCCACCGACGAGATTGGTATTCTCACCGGAACGTTTAACGAGATGGCCGAGGTCCTGCAGTCCACACTGGCTGCCGTGGAAAACGAGCGCAACAAGCTGGATACCCTGTTCCTCCACATGACCGACGGCGTGGTGGCCTTTGACCGGGAGGGGCACCTCATCCACTGCAACCCCGCCGCCACGGAGCTTTTGCGGCGATCCATCGATCCCAGCTGCACCTACGAGGAATTGCTGGGCGACCTGCATCCCTTCCAGAACGTGCTGGCCCTCCAGAAACCCAACTACATTGAAGATGAGTTGGTGGTGGGAGACCGGACCCTGGCCCTCTACCTCACGCCCTTCTCCGACAAGGCCCAGGGCGGCGTTCTGATCCTGCTCCATGACGTGACGGAACAGCACCGGAATGAGGAACGGCGCAAAGAATTCGTGGCCAACGTGTCTCACGAGCTGCGGACCCCCTTGACCAACGTCCGCAGCTACGCCGAAACCATCCGGGATGCCGGAGATGACATTCCCCGGGATATGGAGAACAATTTCCTGGACATCATCATTACGGAAACGGACCGCATGACCCACATCGTTCAGGATCTGCTGACCCTCAGCCGACTGGACGCCGGCAGCACCGAAATGGTGTTCACCCGGTTCCCCTTCCACGACGCCATTGAAAGCGTGGTCCGCTCCAACAGTCTCAACGCCAAGCAGCGGGGCCATGAGCTGACCTATGTGCCGGAGGGCGAGCTGCCCCTCATCACCGGTGACCGGAGCCGTCTGGAACAGGTGATGATGAACATTCTCGGCAACGCCATCAAGTACACTCCGGACGGCGGACACATTCGCGTCACCGCAGGAGCCGGCCCCGACACCGCCTGGATGGAGGTCCGGGATGACGGCATCGGCATCCCGGAAAAGGACCGGGAGCGTATTTTCGACCGCTTCTACCGGGTGGATAAGGCCCGTTCCCGGGAATCCGGCGGCACAGGCCTTGGACTATCCATCGCCAGAGAGATCGTCCAGCGGCACCACGGCACCATTTCCCTGGTCCCCCATGAGGGACCGGGCACCACGGTCCGTCTGGAGCTGCCCATCACCCAGCCCGCCCCCGGCGCACCGGAGGATACGGCAGAAAACACGTCGGCTCAGCAGTAATTTCAGCTTTTATCAGAAAGGAGGGACCGGCCATGCGCTACCGGGATTTTATCCAAAATATCACCATCACGTTTCTGGCGCTGCTGTCCCTGTTCCTCTTTTCCAGAACGCAGTTTTTCCAGTTGGGCGCTGCCGCCGGCAGCGGCACCTGGCAGCGGCTCACCGCTCCTGTCAGCGACCAGATCTCCGATGCCCCCTCCTCCGATACCCTGTCCGCCCCGGTGCGGGCGGCCGTCACCGGAGAATACGGCCGGTATGGCAGCATCTCCCTCACCACGGACAGCGAGAGCTTCACCCCCATCAAAACACTGCTGCGGGAGGTTCTTGGGTCTGCCCGCAGCCGGATGGATTCCAGTGCTGCCGCCTTCCGGTCGGCTTTGGGAAAACCGTCAGTCTACTGTGACTTTTTAGAGCCCCTGCCGGTGTCCTATCTGGCGGACCTCATGGGTATCACCGCAGAAAGTGAGCTTTCCGTCCGCGCTCTGGCCGCAGCGGAGCAGAACGGTCAGGTGGTCCTGCTGCTGTGGGACGGCAGATCCCGCTATTACCAGTGCGTCACTGCCGTGCAGCCCTCTACCCTGACGGAGGTACTGGATCACTTTGAGCTGGGCGTTACCGCCTTTGCTTTTGAGGATCTCAGCGGATACGGCCAGCATCTGGCCCCTCTCTCCCTGTTTCCGGACCCTCTCCCTGAGCTGCCCCAACTGACGGTGACGGAAAGCACCGTTTCCACAGAGACGCTGCTCTCCGTTCTGGGCTTCAACCCCCACACCAATTCCCGCTACACCGACGCCGGCGGCGCGGAGGTAGTGGTGGAGGGAGACCGGGTCATCCGCATCAGTGGCAGCGGCACCTTCTCCTACACCAGCGGCGGCGAAACGGTCCTCTCCGTAGAAAGTGCCGGGGGCCTTCCCACGCCTCGGGAAGCCGTCTCCGGTGTTCTGGAGCTGTTGGATCAGTTGATCCCGGAGGGCGATGCCCGGCTGTATCTGCAGAAGTGGCAGCAGTCAGAAACCGAGACTTTCTTGACCTTCGGCTACCAGTCCGGCGGCGTTCCCATCCGCTTCGCGGACGGCTCCGCTGCCGCTGAGGTGACGCTTTCCGGCAATACGATCTCCGCTCTGTCCCTGCGTCCCCGGCAATACAGCGCTGCCAGCTCCGCCTCGCCTCTGCTGCCGCTGCGGCAGGCTATGGCCATCGCCGGGAGGACAGAGGGGGCCGAGCTTTCCATCGGCTATGCCGATACCGGCGTCTATCCGCTCTCTGCCGTCTGGCTGACGGATTGACATCACACTTTCTGAAAGGAGTTGAGCGGCTACGGAACGCTATCGCCTGAAAAACATCATCATTCTGATTCTGGCGCTGCTCAACGCCTTTTTACTGACGTCTCTGGCCATTCGGGGCAACGAGGAGCGGGTGGCCCGCCGCACCCAGCAGCAGAAACTGGTCTCTCTGTTCGCGGCGGACGGCATGACGCTGGACCCCGCTCTGATCCCCACGGACACCGCCGTTTCCACCTATGCGTTGATCCGGGATGAGACAGCGGAGCGAAAGGCCGCCACCTTTCTTCTGGGAGATAATCTGGAGCGCACCACTCAGGGCGGCGGCATTTACACCTACACCAGCCAGCAGGGCGCCGCCGCCTTCCGGGACACCGGCAGCTTTGACGCCGCCGGTTCTCTGTCACAGGAGAACGCGGAAGCATTTTGTCGGGATTTCTGCAAGGCATTTTCTTACGATACGCCGATATTTACGCTGGATGAAACGGGCAGCGGCACTGCAACGGCTGTCCGCCTGTGGAGCGGTACGCCGGTGTTCAACGCCGCCGTCACCTTTACCATCGATCAGGGCCGCGTCCTGTCCGCCAGCGGCGCTCTGCTGCCGGAGACCGGCGCGGAGACCTCCTCCGGGCAAAAGCCCCTCTCCGCCTTCGCCGCCCTGACTGCCTTTCAGCAGATGCGCCACGCCTCCAGCTCCGTGGTGTCCTCCATCACGGAGGTCAGTCTCTGCTACGAGCTGCAAAGCACCACCGCCGCTCCCATGGCGCTGGTTCCCTCCTGGCGGATCGTCACGGATACGGCAACTTTTTATGTAAACTGCATTTCCGGTACCGTCCGCCGGGCATAAAATTGTTTGAATTTCATATTTTGTCAGGAATCGTTTGCTTTTTCAGGCAAAGTATGCTATACTGACGCCGATCATAATGAGTGGTACTGTCCACTTTTTTCTCAGGGTGCATGAAGTGCCAGCCCGACGGACAAACTAATCCCGGCGCAAGGCTTTCTCCCCGCAAAAGAATACCTGAAACGAGGTCAGAACGTTGACAAAATACATCGTACACGGAGGCAAGCCTCTGTTCGGCGAGGTGGAGATCAGCGGTGCGAAGAACGCCGCCGTTGCCATTATTCCCGCCGCCATTCTGGTGGACGGCGTCTGCCGCATTGAAAACATCCCCCAGATCTCCGACGTTACCGCGATTTTGAAGATTTTGGAGCAGCTTGGCGCGTCCATCCGCTCCATCAACCGCCACACGGTGGAGATTGACAGCCGTCACATCCACACCACCAGGACCTCTTATGAGCTTTCCCGGAAGCTCCGGGCTTCCTACTATCTCATCGGCGCTCTGCTGGGCCGTTTCGGCCGGGCAGAGGTTGCCATGCCCGGCGGCTGCAATTTCGGCGGCGTCCGCCCCATCGACCAGCATGTAAAGGGCTTTTCCGCTCTGGGTGCCGGTGTCACCACGGAGGGCGGCTATATCAACGCTATCGTGGAGTCCGGCCGTCTCACCGGAGCCAACATCTATCTGGATGTGGTGTCCGTAGGCGCTACCATGAACATCATGATGGCCGCCGCGCTGGCTCAGGGGGACACGGTGATCGAAAATTGCGCCAAGGAACCTCACATCGTGGATCTGGCCAACTTTCTGAACTCCATGGGCGCCGACATCCGGGGCGCCGGTACGGATACCATCAAGATCCGGGGCGTGGAGCGGCTGTCCGGCGGCTCTTATGCCATCATTCCCGATCAGATCGAAGCCGGTACCTATATGGCTGCCGTGGCCGCCACCGGCGGTCAGATCCTGGTGAAAAACATCATTCCCAAGCACATGGACTGCATCACCGCCAAGCTCCAGGAGTGCGGTGTAGAGGTGGAGGAGCAGGATGATACCCTGCTGGTACGCCGTACCGCCCGCCTGAAAAAGGCCAACGTCAAAACCCTGCCCTATCCCGGCTTTCCTACGGATATGCAGCCCCAGATGACCACCGTCCTCACCCTTGCTCAAGGGACCAGTCTAGTGACCGAGGGTGTCTGGAGCAGCCGCTACCGCTATGTGGATGAACTCAAGCGCATGGGCGCCCGTATTCAGGTGGATGACAAGACCGCCGTGGTAGAGGGCGTGGAAAAGCTCACCGGCGCACCGATTCAGGCTTATGACCTGCGGGCCGGCGCGGCTCTGGTCATCGCCGCTTTGGCGGCAGAGGGTGAGAGCGAGATCTCCAACGTGCAGTATATCGAGCGGGGCTATGAGGACATCATCGGCAAGCTCCGGGCTCTGGGCGCGGACATCCGCGCCGTGGAGGAGCCGGACGAGGATGCCCTTTCCACTGCGCAAATCAGCTGAACTTCACGTCCGTCAGGGAGTGTGCCGGCCTTGACCGGCCCATTCCCCGGCGGACGTTTTTCAAAAGAGAGGTATTTTCTTGACCACCGTACATACGCTTGCCAGCGGCTCCTCCGGAAACGCCGCTGTGCTCTCCTGCGGAGACACCCATCTGCTGATCGACGCCGGGATCTCCTGCCGCCGGATCACTGCGGCCTTGAAAGAACTGGGACTGACTCCGGCAGACCTGACGGCTATTCTGATCACCCACACCCATTCTGACCATATCTCCGGGCTGAACACCCTTCTGAAAAAAACAATCTGCCCGCTTCTTGCCACCCCCCGGACCTGCCGGGAGCTCAGCTGCCGGGTAGAGGGGATCGACCCCCGGCTCATGGGACTGGACGGTCCCATCACCTTGGGAGAGATCGATATGCAGCCCATCCCCACCTCCCATGACGCCCCCGGCTCCTGCGGCTGGCGGCTGGACACAGAGAGCGGCAGTGTGGGTTTTCTCACCGACACCGGCTACGTCACCGACGAGGCGCTGGATCTGCTGCCCGGCGTGGACTTTGTCATTTTAGAGTCCAACCATGATGTAGAGTCTCTTTGCTCCGGCCCCTATCCCTATTACCTGAAGCAGCGCATTTTGGGTCTCCAGGGCCACCTATGCAACGAGGACGCCGCCCAGTTTGCCGTCACACTGGTGGAAAACGGCGCCAACGACATCGTTCTGGCCCACCTGAGCCGTGATAACAACACCCCCGCTATGGCGCTGAACGCCGTAGCCGCCGCGCTGGACGGTACCGGACTGGCTCCGGAACTGTCCGTAGCGCCCCGGGACACCGTCGGCCCGTGCCACATCGTCAGAAGGAGGGCCTTATGCAAAAGATGACCATTCTCTGCACCGGCAAGCTGAAGGAAAAATTCTATCTGGACGCTGTTGCGGAATACGTCAAGCGGCTGAGCCGGTTCTGTAAATTAGAGATCATCGAGCTGCCGGAGGAACGGCTGCCGGAGGATCCCTCCCCCGCCCAGATCGAGGCGGCCCTCTCCAAGGAGGCCGACGCTGTCCGGGCCAAGCTGCCCAACGGCTGTCTGGTGATCGCCATGTGTGTGGAGGGGCGGGAGCGCTCCAGCGAGGAGCTGGCCCGCTATCTGGCGGACAGCGCCGCCCAAGGCGCCAGCCACATCGTCTTTCTCATCGGCAGCTCCTTCGGGATGCACGAATCCTTGAAGCGGCAAGCCGCTCTGCGGCTGTCCATGTCCCCCATGACCTTTCCCCACCACCTGCTGCGGGTGATGCTTTTGGAACAGATCTACCGGGCCTACCAGATCAACGCCGGAAGCAGATACCATAAGTAATTTTTCAGGCGAACACACAGAACACTGTTGATACGATATAAGGAGGTACTTGCAAATGGATTTCATGCAGGAATACGAGAAGTGGCTCCACAGCCCCGCCCTCTCTCCGGAGGAACACGCCGAACTGGAGTCTATTAAGGACGATCCCAAGGAGATCGAAAGCCGATTCTTCGGCCCGCTGGAGTTCGGCACCGCCGGTCTCCGGGGCACTATGTACACCGGTTTACATAACATGAACATTCATGTGATTCGCTGGGCCACCCAGGGCTTTGCCGACGTCATCGCTGCCGAGGGCGAGGAGGGCAAGCACCGGGGCGTGGCCATCTGTATGGACTGCCGCAATCACTCTATGGAGTTCGCCCGGGCCGCCGCCGAGGTCTGCGCCGCCAACGGCATCCACGTTCGCATTTTTGATTCCCTGCGCCCCACCCCGGAACTGAGCTTCGCCGTCCGGGAATACGGCTGTCAGGCGGGCATCAATGTCACCGCCAGCCACAACCCCAAGGAGTACAACGGCTACAAGGTCTACTGGTCCGACGGCGCGCAGCTTCCCCCCCACCACGCCGACGCCATCGCCAAGCGGTTGGAGGAAATCGACATTTTTGACGGTGTGAAGCGGATGGACTTTGAGGAAGCCGTAAAGAGCGGTCTCATTGAGACCATGGGTGACGAAACGGACCGGAAGTTCATGGCCAATGTCACCGCCATGATCAATGACCGGGAGACCGTCGCCAAGGTGGCGGACACCTTCAAGCTGGTCTACACCCCCTTCCACGGCTGCGGCTACAAGCTGGTGCCGGAGGCGCTGACCGCGCTGGGCATCAAGCACCTGATCCCCGTGCCGGAGCAGATGGTCATCGACGGCAATTTCCCCACGGTGGTCTCTCCCAACCCGGAAAACCCGGAAGGCTTCTATCTGGCCATCGATCTGGCCAAAAAGAACGATGTGGACTTCATTCTGGGTACCGATCCAGACAGCGACCGCGTGGGCATCATGGTGCGGAACCACGAGGGCGAGTTCCAGCCCGTTACCGGCAACCAGACCGGCGTGCTGCTGCTGGATTACCTGATTGGCGCGCTGAAACGTTCCGGGAAGATGCCCGCCAACCCTGTGGCCCTCAAAACCATCGTCACCACGGAAATGGCCCGGAAGGTGGCGGAGAGCAATGGTGTAAAGTGCTTCGATACCTTCACCGGCTTCAAGTTCATGGCGGAAAAGAAGAACGCCTTGGAGGAGTCCGGCGAGGGTAAGGTCATCTTCTCCTATGAGGAATCCTATGGCTATATGCTGGGTGATTACGTCCGGGATAAGGACGCCGTCACTGCCTCCATGCTGCTGACGGAGATGGCCGCGTGGTATGACGCTCAGGGCATGACCCTCTTTGACGCACTGAATGCCCTGTATGAAAAGTACGGCTGGTACGCAGAAAAGACCCACAATCTGGTGATGCCCGGTCTGGACGGTCTCCGGGATATGGCGAAGCTGATGAAGGATCTCCGGGAAAATCCCCCAACGGAGATCAGCGGCGTCAAGGTCATTGTCCGGAAGGATTATACCGACGGCAGCGTGATCGACTGCGTCACCGGCGCTAAGAGCCGCATGGAGCTGTCCGGCTCCAACGTGCTGCGGTATGAGTTGGAAGACGGCACCGTCATTTTGGTGCGTCCCTCCGGCACGGAGCCGAAGATCAAGGTCTACATCCTGACTCAGGGAGCCGATGCTGCCGCGTCCAACGCCAATCTGGAAAAGTACGGCCGGTGGGTGGCCGCTCTGAAGCCTTGATCAATTACACAAACTTAATTAAGCCGGTGCCCGGAAACATAGTTTCCGGGCACTTTTTTGCGTTTTCTAAGGTATTCTCCGCAATTCGCAGGTCTTTCCAGATTCTTTGAAGCTGTGTTTGCGTTTTTCGCCGCAATTTGATTCGGCACTTAAAGCGCTGCGGCTTTCCGCGTATAGGAAAGCGTCCGCCGTTCGGCGGACGCTTAAGACTGTCGATAAAGTGGTAAATTCTCCGCGACGGTAAGGTAGGGCAGCCGTTAGCGGCTGTGCCGCTTTACGGATGCTGCATACCCCTTGCGGGTGAAGGGTGTGCGTGGGAAACCCAAGAAGGGATACACCGTCGGCTCAGGCCAAACAGCGGATACTGCGTATCCGCTGTTTGGGAGCCTTCCTCGAAACAAGCTCGCTTGATCCGCCACCGGCGGCGCTTCGCCTATTTCCCTGCGCCATTGAAATCCTTAGTTTTCAGAACTTTTATAAAGTTCTGAAAACTTGCTCATCGGGGTGAAAAGACTTTTCACCCCGATGAAGCGTCCGCCGTTCGGCGGACGCTTTCGGGTGTTCTGTAAACTCAGACGTTGGCAGTCTCCCGCGCCGCGTCTGCTTCAGTTTCCGATTCCGCGGCAAGCTTTGTCGAATCGGCTGCCTCCGCAGGCTCCGTGGTCTCGGTCTGCTCCGTTCCCTTTTCCGGCAGCGCCGCTTTTTCTTTGCGGGCAGGCAGCTTTTCAGAAGCTGCTTTCAAAGCCTTGGCGGCTTTGGACTCCTTCTTAGGCTGCTCGGTCCGCCAGTGGAGGGTAGTCTTATTGAACATCGGCTCGCAGACATACAGCACGGCAGGCATCACGAACAGGCAGATGCAGGCGGAGATCAGAGCACCCCGGGCCAGCATGATGCAGATGGCACCGATGAGGTCGATCGAGGACACAAAAGACACACCCAGGGTGGCGCAGAACATCACCAGCGCGCTGGTGATGATGGAAGCGTCCGCCGAATCCGCTGCGATGCGGATAGCCTCCTTCCGGTTCTTGCCGCTTTGCAGTTCTTCCTGGAACCGAGAGGTCATCAAAATGGCGTAGTCCACCGTAGCGCCCAGTTGCACGCAGCTGATGATGGTAGGTGCGATGAAAGGCGTGGAAGCGCCGGAGAAGTAGGAGAAGCCCTGATTCAGGAAGATCGCCAGCTCAATGGTGGCCACCAGCACCGCCGGAACGGTGATGGACTTGAACGCCCACGCCACGATGATGAAAATACAGGCAATGGACAGGTAGTTTGCCACCACGAAGTCCACGGCGGTGGTGTCGATCAGATCCCGGTACATGGCGCCCTCGCCGGTGATCATGGCGTTTTCATCGTACTGCTTCAGGATGGCATTCATCTCGTCCAGCTGGGCCGCCACCGCATCGGTGGCCGGAGAATAGCTGGAGTTCACCATCATCAGCTGATAGCCCCCCTGCTTGAGCATATCCTTTACCTCATTTGGAATGAAGAAGTCAGGAATGCCGGTACCCAGCATCTTATGGTAGGATACCACGGAGGTAACGCCCTTGACCTCCTCCATGCGGTTTTCGATGTCGCTCATCTCCGCCGGATTCAAATCGTCCCGCAGGACGATGAAGTGAGAGGTAGCCATATCGAAGTCGTTTTTCAGCTTTTCGTTGGAGACGATGGAGGGCAGGTCCCGGGGCAGGGACTCGTCCAGCTTGTAGTAGATTCCGGCGTGGGACTGGGCGTAGTAGGCCGGGATGAATAGGAGCACAAAAATCACCATAATGACCTTGTTATGCCGCAGGATAAAGCTGTTCACCTTGTCAAAGCTGGGCATCAGACTCTTATGCTTGTGCTTAGTGATCTGCTTATCGAAAATCAGCACCAGAGAGGGCAGCACCAGAATAACGGTAGCCACGCCCAGCACAACGCCCTTGGCCATAACAATGCCGATATCCCGGCCCAGCGTCAGCCGCATGACGCACAGGGCCAGAAAGCCCGCTACCGTGGTGAGGCTGGAGGAGGACAGAGAGCGGAAGGCAGCAACCACCGCCTGCGCCATGGCGTCCCGCTCGTCATCGTAGTTGGGGCGCTCCTCCTCATACCGGTGGTAGAGGAAGATGGAATAGTCCATGGTAACGCCCAGCTGCAAAACCGCGGCGATAGCCTTGGTGATGTAGGAAATCTCCCCCAGGAATATGTTGGTGCCCATATTGTAGATGACGGCCAGGCCGATGCTGGTGAGGAAGATAAACGGCAGCACCGTGGATTCCAGCGTCAGCATCATGGCGCACAGGGCCAGAATCACCGCCAGCCCCACGAAGATGGGCAGCTCGCTGTCCATCAGGTCGCGGGTGTCCTTGATGACCACGGAGAAGCCCGCCAGGAAGCACTTTTCATTACAGGCCCGCCGGACCTGCTCGATGGCCTCCATGGTCTCGTCCGAGGCGCCGGGGTGGCTGTACTGAATGATCATCATGGTAGCGTCTCCGGCGAAGAACATATCCCGGAAGTTGGCGGGGATCATGTCCGTGGGGATCTGGATGCCCATAAGGTTGCTGATCCAGATGGCGTTGGAAACTCCGTCAATGGCCTTGATATCATTGAGCAGGCTGTTGGTATAGCCTGCGGGCATACTCTCCACCACCAGCATGCTGGTGGCCGCCATTTTAAAGGGCTCCTCCAGCAGCTTTTCGCCATGAGAGGATTCCAGGTCCTCCGGCAGGTAGGACAGAATGTCGTAGTTGATGCGGGTGGAAATATAGCCGATGGCGGCGGGAATCAGCATCAGTACCGCCATCATGGCCACCAGCTTCGGCTTGCGGGTCAACCATTTTGCGATTTTTTCCAGCATGGCCGATCAATCCTTTCCGCCGAACAGGCCGGTAATGGCCGCCCAGAAGTCCTTGAACATCTGCGCGACACGCCCCCAGAAGGTAGTCTGCACCTCCGCAGCGGCCTCAGCCTCCGTTTCATCCTCGTCCGGCATGGTGATCTCCTGAGTGCGGATCAAGATCTGAATGCTCTCAGGAGAGGGGTTGCGGCTGTCGGTGAGAGACACGGTCTCGGCGGTGGCATTCATCAGCAGGAGGTTGTTCACGTCGCCGGTATACTCATCCCAGGTGTCCTCGATGATGTCGCAGATGCTGGACTTGGCGTCCTTGATCTGTCCGGCGGTGCCCATGGTCTTGGCAGTGCTCCGCAGGACGGCCGCCAGACCCTCCAGAGTCTGCTTGGTGCCGTCATCCAGCGTAGCGCCGGTGGATTTCATCAGGGCTTCCGTGTCGCTGATGAGGCCCTGCGTATCCCGGATGGTCTTGATGGCACTGGTGCTGAGGCTGCTGACGGTTTTTAGAGTATCCTGCAAAACCGGCTCGTAATCATCCAGAATGTCCTGCAGATCCCCCACATCATCCAAGATATCCCGGAGGTCCGCAGAGGAATGACGGATAGCGGCGGACAGGTCCTCGGCACTGTTGAGCAGAGAGGACAGATTTTCGATCCGGCCGCACAGAGCGCTGAGGTCGCTGATCACCTGACTGGTGGGATCCTTCAATCTATTCATCACACCTGCCAGTGACTTCTGAAGCTTGGCGATCTCCGCCATGGCGCTGTCCAGACCGCCGGAGATCAGGTCCACCACCGCACCGCCGACACTCTCACTGGGGGGCCGCGGCGCATCCGGTTCCGTTTCAGTTCCCGGGTTTTCAGGGTCAGGCGGATTTGGGGCGCCTGTGGGATCCTTTTGGGATCCGCCGCCGTTGTTCTCTCCGCTGTTCTCTCCGCTGCCGGTATTTGCGGAACCGTTTTCTTCTGTGTTGGGGGAATCAGGCGGATTCTGTGCACCACTGTCGCCAGTTCCGCTCCCGTTTCCGGTGTCCGTGGAAGAGCCTTCCGCAGTTCCGCCCGTGCTTTCAGAACCGCTGCCGTCGGGAGTCTTTTCGGACGAACCATCGGAATGATCGCCGGAAGGTGCACTGTCTCCGCCGGAGGTGTCCTTCTCAGGACTGTCCTCAGGATCGTTGTGCAGCAGCGCGCCGGAGAGAGTCCCTCCCTGGTCGGGGGTATCGCCGCCTTCCACCTTGCCGCTGGCATACACCAGCCACAGATCGTTCATCTGCTTGGCTGTGGCGGCACTCTGTCCCAGGACTTGCTGGCAGAACTGCTGGAAGGTCATTTGAGCCTTTGCCTGATAAGCGGTTTCCAGAGCAATTACGCCTTCCAACTGTTCAATTCCAGCCTCTAACTTCTTAATTCCAGCTTCTAACTCTTTAATGTTCTCATTTAAGGTGATTACACGAGGGTCATCGTCTCCCACGCCAGACTCTTTCAATTTCTGAAGTTCACCTTGAGCAGTCGCAAGCGAACTTTTTGCCGCTTCCAGTTTTCCCTTATAAATAGCCAACTCCGTCTCAAGCGCAGCAACAGATTCGTTTTGTTGCACCTTCGCCGCTGCATTTTTTGCAGTACCAGCAGCGTCAGTACTGCCTTGTTTTTTTAGAATAATCGCAAAGTAGGTCTGCCGGTCGGCAACGTAGGCGCTGTGGGCCTCCTTCACCTGGGCCACGGTCACGGAGCCGATATTTTGATTCTTGTCAATACTCTCGTTAATTTTGTCGGTGGTGTCCTTTACGGTGCCGCCCAAAGCCTTTTGCAGGTTCTTCAAACTCTCGCGCAGACTGCCCAGCGCACTGAACACCTTGCGCACATCGCCGGTGCCGTCTTCCAGATCTCTCAGGGCACTATCCACATCCTTCAGATCACCCTTCAGGTCGGAGACTGTGTTGGTCATGCTGCGCAGGGTGGACTTGGAATCAGAAATGGTTTTGCTCAGGGTCTCGATCTGCCCCTCCACCGGCTCCAGCACATCCGCCAGATTGGAGAGATCCTCCCGCAGAGCGTCCGTTCCGGAATAGATCACGCCCTTGCCGTCGGAGAAAATGCCCCGGGCCTTATTCAGCTGCTCCAGACCGTTGGCAGAGGCGTTCAGGCTGCCGGTCATGGCCGTCATGGCGTCCAGCAGGGAGTCAATGCTGCCGGAGAGCTTGTTGTAGTTCTCCTCCAGATCGTCCTTCCGTTCAGACAGCTTGGCGATCTCCGCCAGCTGGCTCAGAGTAGCCGGCACCATCAGGAAGGTCATGCCGCCAAAGGAGAAATCCTCGCTGCCTACCCGAATCGTATAGTGGCACTCTTCACCGGGCAGACCGAGGAACAGCACCGCCCGCAGGTTGCCGATCAGCTGCACCTGGGCGCCGGGGGCTTCCAGAGACAGGATGTCATCCTGATTGAAGATCGCCATGGCTTCCAGGGTGTAGTTGTTCCGGGCGTACTCGCTGGCCCGTCCATTGGGCACGATGTCCAGCCGGATTTCCACCACGCCGGCCTGTCCCGCCAGATCCTCTGCCTTGGTAGGCACACCGTTGAGGGTATAGCTCATAGAGATCGTCCAAGGAAGCTGCTGGAAGGGCTTTGTGGTTTTGCCCTCGAAGTAGAAGGTCCCGGGCAGGGCCTTTTCGTCCAGCCGGAAGGTGGTCATGCCACCGTTCCGGGCAGGCACCGTGCCGTCGGTCAGGTTGATGATCTCATCGTAATCGCCGTAGTCTGTCAGCGTGGCAATACCGTTGGTGCGGTAGCTCTTTACCACACTGCCGTCGGTGAGATTGCCGTAGTAGTCCGTCATGGCGTAGTATGCCTCGTCATAGGTGGCGGTCACACCGTCACCGATAGCGGCCGCCGGGATGAAGCCCAGCACCATCAGGGCGGACAGTGCGCAGCTTCCCACACGCAGAAGCTGTCTTTTCGCGGTTTTCACTGGATTTCGCATCTTACTTTCTTCCTTCTATTTAAATTTTGCAGAATACAGGTCAAAACTGCGCCGGGAAGCGCAGATCCGTCCGCTCCCACGGCATCCCCCGGCCGTTTTCGCCGAAGGGACCGTAAGCGGCCAGTCCCCGGTAAATCGGCCGGGTCAGCCCGAACCGTCGGATCACCACGCCGGGCCGCATATCCACATGGTCCTCCAGCCAGACCGCCAGCGTCTCATCGCGGATCATACCTGTGCCGAAGGTGTTCACCGACACGCTGACGGGGTCCGCAAGGCCGATGGCGTAGGCCAGCTGCACCTCGCAGCGGTCCGCCAAGCCTGCCGCCACCACGTTTTTCGCCAGATACCGGGCCAGATAGGCCCCGGTGCGGTCCATTTTTGTGGGGTCCTTTCCTGCCAGAGAACCACCCCCATGGTGGGCTGCGCCGCCATAAGCGTCCGACACGGCTTTCCGCCCGGTGAGGCCGGCGTCCCCAGCGGGGCCGCCGATGACGAACCGGCCCGTGGGGTTGATATAAAGCAGAGGCTCCTCGTCCGTCAGCGCCGGGGGCAGCACCGGCAGGATCACCTCCCGCCGCAGCGCCTCCCGCAAGGCATCCGTGCGAACGTTGGGCGTATGCTGGGCGGAAAGGACCACTGTGGTGATCCGGGCGGGCCGTCCATCCTCATAGGCCACGCTGACCTGAGCTTTGCCGTCCGGCAGCAGCCAGGGCATCCCGCCGGAGCGCCGCATGTGATCCAGCCGCTTCACCAGCGCCCCTGCCAAAGTGACCGGCAAGGGCATCAGTTCCGGGGTCTCCCGGCAGGCGTAGCCGGTCATGATCCCCTGATCCCCGGCGCCGGTATCCTCCGCCGAACGGTGGCTGACGCCCTGAGCGATATCCGGTGACTGCGGATGAAAGCGGATCTGAATGTCACAGTGATCCGCATCCAAGCCCAGTCCGGGGCGGTCATAGCCGATGTCCCGCAGCACCTCCCGGGCCACAGCCTCGTAATCCGGTTCCTGCCGGGCGTTGATCTCTCCGAACAAAAGCAGATGGTTTTCCCACACAGCCGCCTCGCAGGCAGCTCTTGCCTCCGGGTCCTCCGTCAGCAAGGCGTCCAGCACCCCGTCGGCCACCTGATCACACAGCTTATCCGGGTGACCTCTGGTCACAGCTTCCGATGTCAGAACGTGCCTCATATTGCACCTCTTCTCCCTCAAAGCGCCCAATGCGCCCTTTTTCTCCATACTGAAAGTGTAACATGTTTCCTCCGGCGCCACTATGGGCATATCTGCCGCCTGTGCCTAATGGTATGAGAAAATGCCCCGCAAAAGTTCAGGCAAAATTGCCTCCGTGCCTAAAGCCCTAAAGATTTCGTTAAAAACTCGCACTTGAGACTGGTCCGGTTTCCGTGTATAATGGATATGAAAAGGAAATTTATTTCAAAAGGAGCGGACTATGGCACAACAGACAAAAAACGCCATCCGGCGGGCCTTTATCCAGCTTCTGAATGAACGCTCTCTGGATAAGATCTCCATCAAGGACATTGCGGAAAAGGGCGCGGTGAACCGCAACACCTTCTATTACTATTATGCGGATATCTATGCGCTGGTAGAGGATATCCTGCAGTTGGAGATCGAGGATTTCCAGTCCAAGCTGCGCCGGTACGACAGCTGGCAGGAGGCGTTCCGGGACGCTACGGCCTTCGCCACCCAGAACAAGCGGGCCGTGTATCATCTCTACAATTCCGGCAACCAGGAAACGATTCGGCGCTACTACCATAAGGTAACGTTAGCCGCCATGACCTCCTATGTCCGGGATCAGGCCGAGGGCCTTCCTGTGGATGATGAGGATATCCGGGTCCTGTCGGAATTCTATGCCGCCGCGCTGTCCGGGCTGACCGCCCTGTGGCTGCAAAACGGCATGAAATACGATACTGATGCCTACATCGACCATCTGGGACATCTGCTGGACGGCAATATCCGCCGCTCTCTGGAACGGAGCTGTCAGGATTCCGGCCAAGCATAAAAGCATCCACCCGTCATAACGGGTGGATGCTTTTTATGTCTGAAGCCGGTTGCTTTTTCCGCTGTCGGCATAAGCGGACGTTCCGCTTGGAACATCTGCGGTTGTTTATCCCTTCTTCCCGGCGGATCTCTCCGCCTTTTTTCCGTTCCGCAGAAGGCTCTTCTCCGTTTCTTCCTGAATGCCCTCCAGCGTCATCCGCAGGTTGCTCATAAAGAGGATGCTCATAAATTTCAGCAGAGCCTCCCGGGTCTCCTTGTCCAGATCCTTCAAGGCCCGGACCATAGGCCGCACCGCTTTGAAGCTGTCCGCCTTCAGGTCCGTCAGGGTCTGGGCACCGGAGGCCTCCAGCACCTGAAAGGCGCTGTCCACAAATTTTTCCCTCTGCTCAATGGTCAGCCCCTGGACCCAGCCCCGCAGCTCCTGATCCGTCAGGCGGGCCTGCCGGGTGACACTGTGAAGCCGGACAAATCGGTTCCCCAGCACCGCCCAGGAAAAGCCGTCATGCTGCATGAGGCCCTGCTGGCTGCTGTCTACCACGGTGTAGTCCTCCTCGTGCTCCAGCAGCATCCCTACCACGGAGGATTTGGGTACGATGGTGTGGATGCGCTCCGCCAGCCGGATATGCCGGGGCAGAGACAAAATATCGTCATGGAAGCCGGGGCCGTCATTGGACCAGACGGCGGCGATCCGCCGCTGCACCGCCGTGGGACAGAACACCCCCGCCCACACTGCCAGATTGCCGCCCTTGGAATGGCCGCCCAGCCGCAGCTTGATCCGGGGGTACTGATGGGCCATGGCCTCCGTGTATGCCACTGCCATTTTCTGAGCAGGGACCTCCCGCATACAACTCAGATAGAAATCCTCTTTCCACCCTGCCAGCGTATCGTCGGTGCCCCGGAAGGAGAGGTAGACGGTGCCATCCCCGCACTCTGCCGCCAGCGCCGCGAACTGCTCCGCCTTCACCGTGTCCAGATGGTCCACAAAGCCGTTGAGCTTCATGTCCCGGAACCGGGGCGAGGCTGCCGTCCGGCGCAGCAGCTCCGGGATCTGATTGGGCACCAGAACGCCCATGTCGATGGGCCGACCTTCCGTTTTGGCAAAATACGCCTCCGCCGCCTTCCACAGGGGCACGGCCCTCCCCCCGCCGGGGCCGGGGACGATGCCGCCGAAGTCCACGAAGGACAGCTCCGCCAAGATCAGGTTATCCACTTCGTTAAACGGATCCTGCGCCAGCGTCAGATCCCCCCGCCAGTCCAGATAATCCAGAATATTCGCCATAGCCGTCCCTCCGTTTCGTTTTGATGAGGGTATTATATCCGCTTGCACTGCGACTTACAAGGCGATATTTGTAAATTTCGTTCTAAGGCCCGCCGCCCCCTCATAGGATGGAGCATCACAACCGAGAGGTGGACGAGATGACAAATCAAACCCGAAACGAAGTGCTTTTGGAGGGGATCCCCGTGGGTGCTCCGGAGCCATCCCATGAAAATCACGGCCAGCTTTTTTACCGTCAAATCCTGGAGGTCCCCCGGCTGTCCGGCACGGCGGACCGTCTGCCCCTGCTGGTGCGGCAGACACAGCTGCCGCTGCTGAAAGAGGGCGTTCCCCTCCGGGTAGAGGGACAGCTCCGCTCCTTTAACAACCGGTCCGGCCCCGGACGGCGTCTCGTGTTGACGGTGTACGCCCGGTCCCTTCAGCCGGGGCTGGGAGAGCCGGTCAACCGCATCCTGCTGGCCGGGACATTGTGCAAGCCGCCTATCTACCGGCGGACGCCGCTGGGCCGCAGCATCAGCGATCTGATCTTAGCCGTGCCCCGGAGCTACGGCCGGGCAGATTACCTGCCGGTGATCGCGTGGGGACAGGTGGCGTCACAGGTGTGTACCCTGGAGGCAGGTGCGCCCCTATCCCTTGAGGGGCGAGTCCAGAGCCGGGTGTATCGAAAGGTGACGGAAACCGGCCCGGAGGAGCGGACAGCCTACGAGGTGTCCGTCATGCGGCTGCTGGAAATGGATGAGGAAGCATAAAAAAGCAGACGTCGCTTCATGCAGAAGCGGCGTCTGTTTTTCGTTGTTTTCTCAGTCGTTGGTGTAGTTGTCGAAATAGCCCTGAATGTAGACGATGGGGGTACCCTTGTCGCCAGAGCCGGAGGTCAGGTCGCACAGGGAGCCGATCAGGTCCGTCAGGCGGCGGGGGGTAGTGCCCTCGGAGACCATGTTGCCCACCAGAGAGCTGCCGTCCTTAGCGGCGATGCGGCCCTTGATGGCCTGCCGCAGCTCCTCGCCGTTCAGACCGGCGAAATCGTTATCTGCCAGATACTTCAGCTTCAGCTCGTTGGGCGTGCCCTCCAGACCGGCGGTGTAGGCGGGGGACACCACAGGGTCTGCCAGCTCCCAGATCTTACCAACGGGGTCCTTGAAGGCACCGTCGCCGTAGACCATAACCTCCACATGCTTGCCGGTGGCGTCATACAGCTTCTTCTGAATGGCCTCCACCATGCTCTGGCAGTCGCGGGGGAACAGCTTCACCGTATCCTCGGTGGCCTTGTTGGTGCCCAGCAGGCCGTAGTTCTCGTTATAGCCGCTGCCGTTGACAGGGGCGGTGAGGATCTCGTCCAGAGAGAACACCTTTTCCGCACCGGCGGCGATCAGGCGGCGCTTGGTGCGCTTGCGGGTGTGGATGTCGCAGTTGATGACATTCTTGGTATAGGGCAGGATGGCCTTGGCGTCATTGGCGAAGATGACCTCCGTCTCCGCGCCGCAGTCCCGGATCAGGTCCATGTAGTAGGCCACATAGTCCACGCCAGTGAAGGGGTGCACGGTGTAGCCGAACAGCTCCCGGTATTTTTCCAGGGTCAGCACGTCCCGGTAGGGGTCCACGCCCTTTTCGTCCATCACATCCGGGTCGATCAGGTGGTTGCCCACTTCGTCGGAGGGATAGCTCAGCATGAGGACGATCTTCTTCGCACCCTTGGCAATGCCCCGCAGGCAGACGGCGAAACGGTTGCGGCTGAGGATGGGGAAAATAACGCCCACCGTTTCACCGCCCAGCTTTTCCTTCACGTCGGCGGCAATATCGTCCACGGAAGCGTAGTTGCCCTGAGCACGGGCCACGATGGCCTCGGTCATAGCCACTACGTCCCGATCCCGGATGGCAAAGCCATCCTCCGGCTGGGCGGCAGCCTCCAAAACGGACTTGGTGACGATCTCCACCAGATCGTCGCCGCTGCGGATAATAGGCGCCCGGACGCCCCGGGAAACAGTACCGACCATACGGCTCATAAAAAACTCCATTCCGCCGCCACATGGCGGCACACATGATTTTAGCTTCAAGCACAGGGCCTTTTGCCCCAGCTTATTTATTTTAACAGATAGGTTGACCTTTGTAAAATTAAAAAATGCACTTTCAGATATCAATTCTGCTTATATTTTTACCTATCGTATCTGTTGGTTTTATGATTCGCTATCCAAAAACACGGTTCGGCCGTCGATCCGGTCGCCCTCTACCGTTAATATACCGTAGGTAGGCCGCAGGCCCTTGCCCACAGTTCCCGGATTCAGGAACAGCGTTCTGCCCCGCTTGTCCACCAAAGGCTTGTGGGTATGGCCAAACAGAAAGGCATCTAAATGGTCCTGCTCTGCCTTCAAGCCCGCCGTCAGCAGGGAGGTTTTTACGCCGCAGGTGTGGCCGTGGCAGATCAACACACGGCAGTCCCCTAAAAACAGCAGTTTTTCCGCCGGCTCCTCCGGACGGCAGTCACAATTTCCGGGAACGTGCTCCATGGGAATGTCCGGATACCGTTCCGCCAGCCGTTCCGCATCCCGCCAGCAGTCCCCCAGATGGAGGATCATGTCGGGCTTTTCCCGTTCAACCGCCTCCTCCATATTGGATATATTTCCGTGGGAATCCGAAAGCACCAGAATGTTCATAGCAGTCTCCTCTTGTGTGGCATATTCATAGTCAAAAACAGTATACCCTGTTTTTTTCGCCGGTGCAAGGGCCGTTGCGGAACCCGGTGAAGTATGCTATACTGCTGAGGAAAAAATCAGGACGCCGCAGAGCGGGAAAACGAGGTAATCATGGGACATTTCGATCATCTGAATGTGGCCTTCTTCACAAAAGCCGCTATTTACCCCGGCAGCATCGGCACCTTCCGCTACCGTTTTCAGCGGGAGGGCTGGACGGACGGAAAGGGCACTCTCACTGTCTGGGTCTACGAGAACACCAGCTTCGAGCTGGCCAAGGATGTGGAATCCCAGACCTTCCCGTGGACGGAGGAGGGCGTGGAGCAGGTGAAGGCGTGGCTGGAGGAAAAGTTGGCGGAACGGGGCAGCCAGCCCTATTCCATCCCCTACCCCGCCCCTAAAGCGGAATGATATGTACTGGAATGACCTGAACTCCCGGCTAAAGGCGGAATACGGCTGCAAGGTCTACAAGCTGGCCCTGTCCTCCGGGTGCTCCTGCCCCAACCGGGACGGGACGCTGGACACGCGCGGCTGCATTTTCTGCGACGGCGCAGGTGCGTTCGCGGAGGCCGGAGCCATCCCGGATCAGCTGGCAGCCGCCAGACTGCGGGTAGCCGCCAAGGCTGGGACCGATGCGAAATACATCGCCTACTTCCAGTCCTTCACCAACACCTATGGGAATGTTGACCGCCTGCGGCGACTGTTCCAGGCGGCCATAGAGCCGGAGGATGTGGTGATCTTATCTATCGCCACCAGGCCGGACTGTCTGGGGCCGGATATTCTGGGCCTATTGGAGGAGCTGAATCGCATCAAGCCGGTGTGGGTGGAGCTGGGCTTGCAGACGATCCACTCGGAAAGCGCCCGGTATCTCCGCCGGGGCTATGACCTGCCGGTATTCGACCGGGCGGTGAAGGATCTGAAAGCCATCGGCGTGACGGTCATTGTCCATCAGATCTTGGGGCTTCCCGGCGAAACACCGGAAATGATGGCGGAGACCGCCCGCTATATCGGTCAAAGTGGGGCGGAGGGCGTGAAACTCCATCTGCTCCACGTCCTCCGGAACACGGATCTGGCGGCGGAGTGGCAGGCAGGCCGGGTGCAGACGCTGGAATTGGAGGAATATATTTCCATTCTGGAGCTGTGTCTGCGGAATCTTCCACCGGAAACAGTCATCCACCGCCTCACCGGGGACGGCGCGAAGCGGGACCTGCTGGCTCCCCTGTGGAGCGGAGATAAAAAGCGGGTACTGAACGCCATTCATCAGGCATTTCTGAGAGACAATCTGATTCAGGGCAGCACCCTATAAAAACGTTCGCCGTATGGACCTCCATACGGCGAACGTTTTTAATATTCACTTTGCTTCTTCCGTGCAGACCTTGACGCCGGCGATGGCCATGGCGAAGGTGAACCAGAAAATGACCAGCACGCGGGGATAGTTCCACAAGAAATCCGCCAGACCGCAGACCATCGCGCCGCACATGGCAGACGCAGCGGCGGCTGCTACCGTCCTCCCCACGGAGGGACCGCTATGCCGGACCGCTCGGGCGGCGTTTTTGATATTCCACAGCATGGAACCCACAAAACCGGTGACGCCCAGCAGGCCCATCTGGATCCAGACTTCTAAATAGAAATTGTGGGAGTGGACAAAGGGAGCCTTGTCATGATACAGGTTGAACTCCCGGATGTATGTCTGGGTGGCGGCGGTGCCGAGGCCCGCTCCGGTGAGGGGGGAACGGCGGATGACCTCAATGGCCGCCTTGTAAAGAGAGACCCGGCTGGAGGTGGAGGAGTCCGCCGTATTGGTAATGGTGTGGATGCGGTTCAGCACCGTGGTGGGCAGGAAGGGCACCGCCAGTACGCACAGCAGGATAAAGGCTGGGATCAGCTTCGGCTTCCAGAAAAATACAAATACCGCCATGGAAACGGCCAGCCCCACCCAGCTTGCCCGGGAATAGGTCATGGCCATGGCCATGCCGCCCACGCAGAAGATACCGGCGCAGATGACTTTCCACTGCCAGCGCTTTGCCGTAAGGAACAGGGCCAGCACCAGCGGCAGCAGCAGCAAAAGCACCTGTGCGAAGGTGTTTGGATTGTCGAAAATGGAAAAGACCCGCCCCGGCATACCGGCGTTGACCTTCAGATCCACATAGGAAGGATTTACCTTCACGCCCTGAATCCGCTGGACAATACCGTAAGCGCCTGTTGCGCCCACACAGACCGCCGCCCCGGCACACAGCCGCTTCAGGTCCTCCCCATTCCGCACGGCACTGACGGTGATGACCACCAGCAGCGCTGCCGACACATGGTAGATCAAAAACCGGGCGGACAGCCCCGGCGCATAGGAGAAGGTCACGGCCAGCGTCACCGCAGCCAGCATCAGCGCCGGATAGAAGCCGATCCGGGCCACATCCAGACGGCGGCCCGTCCGCATAGCCCCGGCGTAAAACAGCAGCAGCAGCAAAACGCCGGTCATAAAGCTATATGCGTTGTTCCAGCGCTCGTAGGGGATGCACCACAGCGCCGCGATGCACCAGAACTGGGCAATGGAGGCACTGTCTCCCATGTCAAAGGCCAGTCGTGCGAAAAAGCTGTCCTCAAAGGTCAGGTTCCACGCCTTGTACCAGGCGTGAAGCAGCGTCCCTGGCAGGTTCACCAGAGCGCTGAGCACCCGGCACAGGAAGCTGTCCCGCCAAGACCGGGCCGCAATCCCTTCCCGGCACAGCGGCCGCAGGATGCGGCTCTCCTCGATCTGCCCGTTGCACCAACGGCCCGCCGCCGCCAGAAAATGGTGGAGGGTACTGTCCTCATAGACATCGCAAAGCCAGACCCATATCTGATAGGTCAGGCTGGTTTGCCAAAGTGTCATAGTTGCTCCTTACATATGATTTTTCAGGCGGTACAGCGCCGTCAGCGTACCGAACCGGCCGCTGCCGATGAGATCCGCCACGATCTGCTTATTGCGGCCCAAGCCCTTGGGGCGTAGTTCCCGGATGGCTTTCGCAAACTCCGGCTGGGCGCAGAGGGCTTCCACGGCCTTCCGCTTTTCCCGGACGGGCTTCGGATTGCTCTTCACATACTCGTTGCCCACGGCAATCAGCAGCCCTGCCCACACTGTGTTGGCCCGCCACTGAGGCCGGGCGGCGTCAAGGCCGTATTTCTCCACGATCTCCGCCTTTCGCTCCAAAAACCGGGCGAATACCGCCGGATAGTCCCGCATATAGCGGTGGGTGGCGGAGGCGGGGTTTTCCAGATAGCGGTACAGGGGCTTGTCCGTCACCGCGAGACGGTGCACATTGGCGAAATATTCCATCAGGAACAGTTCATCCTCCAGATAGGCCCCCTCAAAGGTAATGGCGTTGTCCCGGAGGATGGCGGCGTCAAAGAGGAAACGCCAGATGAAGCCGTTGAACACCGGCGGTTGAAGCCGGTCCCCCGCCAGAGGCCAGAGGATCTTTTCCCGGATGCCGGTCTCTTCATAGATTCCTGCCGGCAGCAACAGTTCTGTCCGCTGTTCCCCGTCAGGCGTCACGTTGTAGTGGGCACAGCCGGCGCTGTCTGCCCCGGCCTTTTCCCGCAGATACCACAAGGTCTCCAACGCCGCCGGCTCAAAGGCGTCATCGGCGTCCAAAAAGGCAATGTACGGCCCCGTGGCCTGCTCCAATCCCAGATTCCGGGCGGTGGACACGCCGCCGTTGGGCTTGTGGAACACGCGGATACGAGGGTCCTTAGCGGCGTAGCCGTCGCACAGAGTCGGAGAGCCGTCCCGGCTGCCATCGTCAATCAGCAGCAGTTCCCAGTCGGAAAAGGTCTGGGCCAAAACGCTCTCTACGCACTGGGGCAGCAGCGCTTCCGCCTGATAGACCGGTACGATCACAGAAATAGCGGGCATAAGCCACCTCCTTTCCTTCATACAAGGTGATTATAGCATAGGCACTATCGTTGGTCAATAAAAGGAGCGGGGCACAAATTTTCCTCCCGGCGTTGCTTTTGCCGCCCATGTCTGCTACACTATGGCTGAAAACAGTCATCGAAATTGCAGTTGTTTTGCGCCCTAATGGAGGCCGGCGCTGCCGCCGGCCCCCTATCTGAAAAGCGGCGGCGCCAGACCCGGGGGCGGACACTGCGGGGCGTATCAACGGGGACGCTCATGCCGCTTGTGCCATCCTATGCATCCCCGCCGCCGTCTGCCACGAAGCATGTCCCACATCTCCGGCCCATCTGCCGGAAATTTAGAGAAAAGAGGTCATCTCCATGATTAAAATTTCTCCGTCTATCCTCTCCGCCGATTTTGCGAATTTGGAGAGAGACATTCACCGCATTGCCGACGCCGATTACGTCCATGTAGACGTGATGGACGGCGTGTTCGTGCCCAATATCTCCATCGGCATCCCGGTGCTGAAGTCTATCCGGAAGGTCACGGATATGTTCCTGGATGTTCACCTGATGATCACGCAGCCGGTGCGGTACGTGGAGGAATTCTGCGATGCCGGCGCCGATCTGGTAACGGTCCATGTGGAGGCGGATTTCCCGGAAAACATTCAGGCCGCCATCGACAAGATCCACGCCAAGGGCAAGAAGGCGGGCATCGTTCTGAAGCCCAAGACCACCTGGGAGGCAGTCCTGCCCTATATCGATCAGGTGGAGCTGATTCTGGTCATGACCGTGGAGCCCGGCTTCGGCGGTCAGAAATTCATGGCGGACCAGATGCCCAAGGTGGCCGCCATCCGCAAGCTCATCAATGAGCGGAACCCCGCCTGCGAACTGGAGGTAGACGGCGGCGTGGCCCCCGACACCTGCCAGACCTGCATCGACGCTGGTGCCAACGTGCTGGTGGCGGGCAGCGCCGTCTACAAGGCGGAGGACATCCCTGCCCGTATCAAGGAACTCCGGGGGAAATGAGCGTATGAGTCATTGGAATAATCTGCCTCAGCTCAGGCTGGGCGTGTATCCTACGCCCTTTTACCGGCTGGAAAATATCAGCCGGATCTACAACAAGAGCATCTGGATCAAGCGGGATGACCTGTGCGGCGTCGCTTTGGGCGGCAACAAGGTCCGCAAGCTGGAATATCTGCTGGCGGACGCCCAGAAGCAGGGCTGCGACACCGTGTTCACCACCGGCGGGGCCCAGTCCAATCATGCCATGCTCACCGCCGCCTGCGCCGCCCGGCTGGGGATGCGCTGTGTCCTGATCCTGAAAAAGCGGGGTGTCACGGACCGCAAGGGCAATCTGGTGCTGGACGATATTTTCGGCGCGCAGGTGGAATTTATGGACACCGACAGCTATGAGGACATCTACGCCGAGATGCGTGAGCGCTGCGAGGTGTTGGCCAGTCAGGGACACAAGGGCTATATCATCCCCGTGGGCGGCTCCACAGCACTGGGCTCCATCGGCTACGCCGAGTGCGTCCGGGAACTGGCGGAGCAGGCCAAGGAGGTCGGAATCGAGATCAGCCATGTGGCCTCCGCCACTGGCTCCGGCGGCACCACCGCCGGTCTGGTGCTGGGTACCTCCCTGTTTCTCCCGCAGGCCAAGGCCACAGGTCTGGGCGTGGATACCGACCCCTTTGAGGAAATCGTATCCGAATTGGTGAAAGAAGCCGCCGGGCTGGTGGGCCAGCCCGTCCCCACAGACATGGACAGCCGTTTCCGGATGATCTACCATGTGGGCGCCGGCTACGCCATCCCCAACGCCGAGGACACCCCCTACATCGAGGAACTGGCCCGGCAGGAGGGTATCCTGCTGGACCCCGTTTACACCGGCAAGGCTTGGGCCAAATTCCTGATGCTGGTGAAGGAGGGCTACTTCGACGGGCAGGAGCACATCGCCTTCGTCCACACCGGCGGCGCGGCGGCCCTGTTCGCCATGGATCTTGGATAATAGGAGGGGAACAGGTTCCCCTCCTAACCACCCCATCACCCCGCCGCGCGCACTCGCTTGCGTGGGACACTCGCACACTTGCGGGGTGCAGAGTATCCTTCGTCAGGCACATGTCCTGACGAAGGATGGATTTAAATGATTTTCTGCCGTCCATGGCGCGTAAGGCGTAGTATTTTTGTCAGGCACATGTCCCGACGAAGACTGATCCAAATTTTCAACACCGTATACCATATCAATCTCCGCAGGGCAGGGTGGAAGGCTCTGCCCTGCGGATCGTGAAGGAGCATGACCCATGGAGTATTTTCCCGCGCCGCTGGAGGCGCTGGTCGAACAATTTGCCCGTCTGCCGGGGATCGGGGGAAAGACCGCCCAGCGGCTGGCCTTTCATGTACTGAGCCTGCCGGAGGAGGACGCTCAGGCGTTTGCGGACGCCATCGTTACCGCCAAGCGCACCGTCACCTACTGCCCCGTATGCCGCAATTTTACCGCCGGGGGGCTGTGCCCCATCTGTTCCTCTCCCAAGAGGGATAACTCTGTGATCTGCGTGGTGGCGGACCCACGGGACGTGGCGGCCATGGAGCGGGGCCGGGAGTTCAACGGCAAATACCATGTGCTCCACGGCGTCATCAGTCCCATGAACCACGTCGGTCCCGATGACATCGCCATCAAGCCACTGCTGGAGCGGGTGGCTCAGGGCGGTGTGGAGGAGGTCATCATGGCCACCAACCCGGACACGGAGGGGGAGGCTACCGCCATGTATATCGCCCGGCTTTTGAAGCCCTTTGAGGTCAAGGTGACCCGGTTGGCCTATGGCATCCCCGTGGGCGGCCATCTGGAATTTGCCGATGATGCGACCCTGGCCCGGGCCTTGGAGGGCCGAAGGGAGCTTTGATTTTCTGCCTTCTGTGATTTCGCCGGGAATTGCAGTCGCTTTAAACCGATAAAATTGTGTACTTTTTTCGTCGCCCTTTGTTGACAGGGGTCTGCGGGTGTGTTACATTGTAACCATCTTGGAAAGCCTTATGAGATCAGGAGAGATACCTACTATGACTTCTGTTATGTTCTTCACCTATTACTACTTTACTATGCACGCATAGTAAGGGTAATTTGTGTTGCAATCAAAAGGGCCCCCCAAGCCGATTTTTGCGCCGCACAGGTTACGCCTGTGGGGCGTTTTTTCATTCATCACTTATCATCAAAAACAATTTATAGGAGGAAACCGTTATGATCGTTGCGTTGAAGCCGGGTGTTACCCAGGAAAGCCGTGAACAGCTGATGGATTGGCTCCAGAATCTGGGCCTGCACATCCATGTGTCCGAGGGCGAGTACCAGACCATTCTGGGACTGGTGGGCGACACCACCAAGGTGGATATGGACCTGGTAGCCAGTCTCGACATTGTGGATTCCGTAAAGCGGGTCACAGAGCCGTTCAAGTGCTGCAACCGCAAATTTCACCCGGAGGATACCGTGGTGCAGGTGGGCGATGTGAAGATCGGCGGCGGAAACTTCTGCGTCATGGCCGGTCCCTGCTCCGTGGAATCTGAGGAGCAGATCGTGGCGGTGGCCAAGGCGGTGAAGGCCTCCGGGGCCAATATGCTCCGGGGCGGTGCCTTCAAGCCCCGCACCTCTCCCTATGACTTCGCCGGCCTGAAGGCCGAAGGTCTGGAACTGCTGAAGATCGCCCGGCAGGAGACCGGTCTGCCCATTGTCACCGAGATCATGAGCGTGGTGGACCTGCCCCTCTTTGAGGATGTGGATGTATTGCAGGTAGGCGCACGGAATATGCAGAATTTCGACCTTTTGCGGGAGCTGGGCAAGCTCCGCAAGCCTATCCTCCTCAAGCGTGGCCTTGCCAACACCCTGAAGGAACTGCTGATGAGTGCCGAGTACATCATGGCCAGCGGCAATGAACAGGTCATCCTCTGCGAGCGGGGCATCCGCACCTTTGACGATTACACCCGCAATACCCTGGACCTGGCGGCGGTCCCCATGCTCCACGAGCTGACCCACCTGCCGGTCATCGTGGACCCCAGCCACGCCACCGGCATCAACCGGCTGGTGGCCCCCATGGCTATGTCCGCCACCGCCTGCAATGCCGACGGCCTCATCATTGAGGTCCACAACGATCCCATCCACGCCCTGTGCGACGGTGCGCAGTCTCTGCGGCCTGAGCAGTTTGACGTTCTGATGGGCAAGATCCGCGAGATCCGGAAGGTCGTGACGGCATGACCGTCGGGATCGTGGGCCTGGGGCTGATCGGCGGCTCCTTTGCCAAGGCCTACCACGAGGCAGGCCATAGGGTCCTGGCCTTTGATACGGATCAGTCCGTTTTCGACTTTGCCGTTCTTTCCGGCGCGGTGGACGGTCTTTTATCGGAGGAAAGTCTTTCCTCCTGCGACCTGATCCTGATCGCCGTCTATCCCTCCGCCGCTGTAGACTATCTGCGGCAGCACGGCGCGCATATCGGCCCGAAGCCGGTGGTCATCGACTGCTGCGGCACAAAGCGGCTGGTCTGCGACGCCTGTTTCCCGCTGGCGAAGGAATACGGCTTCACCTATCTGGGCGGGCATCCCATGGCGGGCACCCACAATTCCGGCTTCAAGTATGCCACGCCCACCATGTTCCACAACGCTCCTATGGTGCTGGTCCCGGCGGATCACAATGACATCGACCTGCTGAGTCGGGTCAAGGAGCTGCTGGCTCCTGCGGGCTTTGGCCGGTTTTCCATTACCACGGCGGAACAGCATGACGAGATGATCGCCTTTACCTCCCAGCTGGCCCATGTGGTGTCCAACGCCTATATCAAAAGCCCCACGGCGGGACTGCACAAGGGCTTCTCCGCCGGCAGCTACAAGGATATGACCCGTGTAGCGTGGCTGGCCCCGGAAATGTGGGCGGAGCTGTTTCTGGAAAACAAGGACTTTCTCATGGCGGAGCTGGATACCCTGATGGCAAACCTGCGCCAGTATCAGGACGCCATGGTACATAACGATCTCCCCGGCCTTGTCCGTCTGCTGGACGAGGGCCGGAAACGAAAAGAGGAGGTGGATGGCCGTTGACCACCATCCATATCGCGGCCTCCCGCGAGTATGACGTTGTCATTGAGCCGGGTCTGCTGACCCGGCTGGGGACCATGGCAGCGGAACTGGGCCTTGGCCGCCGGGCCGCCGTGATCTCTGACGACGCGGTGTTCGCCCTTTACGGCGCTGCCGCCGAAAAAGCTCTGACAGACGCCGGATTTCAAGTGGATCATTTCCTGTTCCCGCACGGGGAACAGCAGAAAAATCTTTCCACCTACGGACAGGTTTTGAATTTCCTCTGCGACCGCCGCTTCACCCGCAGCGATTTCCTCGTGGCATTAGGCGGCGGCGTGGTGGGGGATCTGGCAGGCTTTGCCGCCGCCACCTATCAGCGGGGAGTTCCCTATATTCAGGTACCCACCACGCTGCTGTCCATGGTGGATTCCTCCGTGGGCGGTAAGACCGCCGTGGATCTGGAGCACGGCAAAAATCAGGCGGGCTGCTTCTATCAGCCCTCTCTGGTGCTGTGCGACCCATCCCTGCTGAATACGCTGCCGGAGCGGGAATACCGGGCCGGGTGCGCCGAGATCATCAAATACGCCATGCTTTACAGTGAGGACTTTCTCCGGGAGCTGGAGGAAACCCCGGTGCTGGAGCAGTTCGAGCGGGTGATCTCCGTGTGTGTTGGTATGAAGCGGGACGTGGTCCGGGGTGATGAATTTGACAAGGGCCAGCGGGCACTGCTGAATCTGGGCCACACCGTAGGCCACGCCGTAGAATCTTGCAGCGGCTTCACCCTGCTCCACGGGGAGGGGGTCGCCATCGGTATGGCCATCATCACCCGGGCCGCCGTGGAAAAGGGACTTTGCACCCCGGAGACGCTGCCCCGGCTGCTGGCCGCTTTGGAGCGGTATGGCCTCCCCACAGAGACCGACTATCCCCTGACTGATATTCTGGCGGCGGCAGAGGCCGACAAAAAGCGCACGGACGATGTGACCAAGTTCATCGTACCGGAGCGGGTGGGCCATTGCCGTGTGGAGCCGGTCCCGGCCGACGAGGTGGCCGGGTGGCTGAAGGCGGGAGGTCTGCGATGATCGAAATTCTTCAGCCCGGTTTCCGTACCGGAGCCGTTCACATCCCCGCCTCCAAATCTCAGGCCCACCGGTTGCTGATCTGCGCCGCTCTGAGCCAAAATGAGACGGTGATCCGCTGTCGGGGCATTTCCAGAGACATTGCCGCCACCGCGGACTGTCTCAACGCCCTGGGCGCTGAGATCTGGCTTCGGGGTGAGGACCTGACGGTGCGGCCCATCACCCAGAAGCCCCAGGGGACCCGTCATCTGCACTGTCAAGAAAGCGGTTCCACCCTACGGTTTCTCCTGCCGCTGACCGGCGTTTTGGAAGCAGACGCCGTGTTCCACATGGAAGGGCGGCTGCCGCAGCGCCCCTTGCATCCGCTGGATCAGGTCCTGACGGATCACGGCATGACCATCCGCCAGAACCACGACCTGCTCTACTGCGGGGGACGGCTCCGCCCCGGCGAGTTTTCTCTGCCGG
The DNA here is from genome assembly GCF_014297285.1 of Dysosmobacter segnis. Classification (GTDB taxonomy): domain Bacteria; phylum Bacillota; class Clostridia; order Oscillospirales; family Oscillospiraceae; genus Oscillibacter; species Oscillibacter segnis. The sequence continues at coordinate 46,063 of NZ_JACOQI010000013.1, read as the reverse complement.
GGGATGTGTCCTCCCAATACATTTCCGGTTTACTGATGGCTCTGCCCCTGTTGAATGAAGGCAGCGCCCTCACCGTTACCGGCGGACTGGAATCCGCCGCTTATGTCACTATGACGGAGGACACCCTCCGCCGGGGCGGCGTCTCTCTGCGGAAAACCGGGGGGACGTGGCACATTCCCGGCGGACAGCGCCTTCGTTTCCCGGACCGTCTCACCGCCGAAGGAGACTGGTCCAATGCCGCCTTCTTCCTGTGTATGGGCGCCTTATCCCCGGAGGGCGTCACTGTTCACGGACTGAATCTGGCCTCCTCTCAGGGGGACCGGGCCGTTTTGAACATTCTGGCCGCCATGGGTGCGCGTGTTTCCACGGAGAACGGCTCCGTGACGGTTCGTCGGGGAGAATTGAAGGGCGTGGCCATCGACGCCGGCCCCATCCCCGACCTGATCCCGGTGCTGTGCGTCACTGCTGCCGGGGCGGAGGGGGATACCCAGATCTTCAACGCTGGACGGCTCCGTTTGAAGGAATCCGACCGGCTCCGCACCACGGCTCAATTGCTGACAGCTCTGGGCGGCAGTGTGGAGGAACAGCCCAACGGCCTTTTGATCCACGGCACGGGCCGTCTGCGGGGCGGCATTGCCGATTCCTGCGGCGATCATCGGATCGCCATGTCCGCCGCCGTGGCAGCCTGTCTGTGCGAAAGCCCGGTCACTGTGCAGGGCATGGCCTGCGTTTCCAAGTCCTACCCCCATTTCTGGGAAGATTTTGACGCGTTGAAAGGAGGGGGCCTGTGAGCCGGTACGGAGAATTTCTGCATCTGACCATCTTTGGCCAGTCCCATGCCCCGGCTATCGGCATGACCTTGGAAGGACTGCCTGCCGGAGAGTCTATCGACATGGAGGCCCTTCAGACGTTTTTGGACCGCCGTGCCCCCGGCCGCAACGATTGGTCCACCCCTCGGAAGGAGGCGGACCAGCCGGAATTTCTTTCCGGTCTGGTGGGGAACGTCACCTGCGGCGCGCCGCTTACCGCCATCATCCGCAACACCAACACCCGCTCCGGGGACTATGACGGCCTTTCCGTGGTGCCCCGCCCCGGCCACGCGGACTATACCGCCGGAGTGAAGTACGGCGGTCACGCAGATTTCGCCGGGGGCGGCGCGTTTTCCGGGCGGCTGACAGCCCCCCTGTGCATCGCCGGTGGCATCTGCCTGCAATTGCTGAAAAAGCAGGGCATTGAAGTCATCAGCCGCATCGCCTCCATCGGCTCGGTGGAAGATGTCACTCCTCTGACCGTTTCCACGGCAGACAAGCCATTCCCGGTGGTAGATGACGCCGTAGGGGAGACCATGCGGGCAGAGATCGCCGCCGCCAAGGCGGAGGGTGACTCCGTTGGCGGCATCGTGGAATGTGCTGTGCTGGGTCTGCCCGCGGGACTGGGCGGACCGCTGTTTGACGGCATGGAGGGCCGTATTTCCTCCATCGTCTTCGGCATCCCCGCTGTGAAGGGCATCGAGTTCGGCATCGGCTTCGGAGCCGTCCGGCTCCGGGGCAGCGAGAATAACGACCCCTTTGTGGTGGAAAACGGCACGGTTAGGACCACCACCAATCACTGCGGCGGCATTTTGGGCGGCATCACCAACGGGATGCCCCTGACCTTCCGGGCAGCGTTCAAGCCTACGCCGTCCATTGCCAAGGAGCAGCAAAGCGTGAATTTGAACACCCTGACCCCGGAAATTCTCCGGGTCCGGGGCCGTCATGACCCTTGCATCGTGCCAAGGGCCGTTCCCTGTATCGAAGCCGCGGCGGCCATCGCCGTATATGACGCCCTGTTGGGCCAGTCTTAAAAGGGAGGAATCTCTATGGAACTCAGTGATTATCGTGCCCGGATCGACCAGATCGACCGCCAACTGGTAGAGTTGTTTGCCCAGCGGATGAACACCGCCGCCGGCATCGCCGCCTACAAGAAGGAGCACGGCCTGCCGGTGCTGGACCCTGTCCGGGAGCGGGAAAAGCTGCTGGATGTAGCGGCACAGGCCCCGGAGGATATGCGGGATTACACCGCCTCTCTCTACACCATGCTGTTTGAACTGAGCCGCTGCTATCAGGGACGGCTGCTGGGGAGCACATCCCCGCTGACCACGGAAATTCAGACCGCCATTGACCAGACGCCAAACCTGTTTCCCTCCAACGTGTCCGTTGCCTGTCAGGGTGTGGCGGGGGCCTATTCCCAGCTGGCCTGCGACAAGCTGTTCAAGCTGCCTCACATCATGTACTTCGCTTCCTTTGAGGCGGTGTTTGCCGCTATCGAAAGGGGATTGTGCCGCTACGGTGTGCTGCCGCTGGAAAACAGCACCGCCGGCAGCGTCAATGCCATTTACGATCTGATGATGAAGCACGATTTCCGCATCGTCCGCAGTGTGCGGCTGAAGGTGGACCACAATCTGCTGGTGAAGCCCGGCACCAAGCGGAGCGACATCACGGAGATCTACTCCCACCAGCAGGCCTTGAGCCAGTGCGAGCAGTATCTGCAGGCCTTCCCCGGTGTGAAGATCATCCCCTGTGAAAATACCGCCGTAGCCGCCCAGAAGGTGGCGGAGGGGGACGGCCACGCCGCCGCCCTGTCCTCCCGCTCCTGCATGAAGCTGTACGGGCTGGAATGCTTAGAGGCCGGTGTGCAGGATCAGGGCAGCAACTTCACCCGGTTCATCTGCATCTCCAAGAATCTGGAGATCTACCCCGGTGCGGACCGCACCAGCCTCATGGCGGTGCTGCCTCACGAGCCCGGCTCCCTGTGCCGGGTGCTCTCCCGGTTCTACGCCCTGGGCCTGAACCTGAACAAGCTGGAAAGCCGCCCCATGCCGGAGCGGAATTTTGAATTCATGTTCTACTTTGATCTGGAAACGCCGGTATACGCCCCGGAATTTTTGCAGCTCATGGGCGAGTTGCCCTCTCTGTGCGAGGAATTTTCCTATCTGGGCAGTTACAGCGAGGTGGTCTGATGCTGCGGTGCGGACTGCTGGGGGAAACGCTGGGCCACAGCTATTCCCCCATGATCCATCACGAGTTAGGGGAGTATGACTACCGGCTCTTTGAGGTCTCCAAGGAGGACTTGGATGCCTTTCTGTGCTCCGACCGCTGGGACGGCCTGAACGTCACCATCCCCTACAAGAAGGCGGTGGTGTCCTACTGTGCAGAGCTGTCCGAGGCGGCGGAAAGACTGCAAAGCGTCAACACCCTCATCCACCGTCCTGACGGCACGCTGTACGGCGACAACACGGACCTGTTCGGCTTTCTTTATATGGTCCGCCGCAGCGGCATCGACCCCGCCGGGAAAAAGGCGCTGGTACTGGGCAGCGGCGGGGCCTCCGTCACGGTGAAGGCCGCGCTGGAGCAGCTGGGCGCTGACGTTACCGTCATTTCCCGCAGCGGTCCGGACGATTATGACCATCTGGATCGACACGCCGACGCCCAGATCATCGCCAACACCACCCCGGTGGGAATGTATCCCCATAACGGTGCGGCGGCAGTGGATCTGCGACGTTTTCCCCGCTGCGAGGGGGTGCTGGACATCGTCTATAACCCGGCACGGACCGCTCTGCTATTACAGGCAGAAGAGTTGGGGATTCCCCATGCAGGCGGACTTTCCATGCTGGTGGCTCAGGCCAAGCGCTCCAGCGAGCAGTTCACCGGCACGGTGATCGGCGATGAAGCCTTGGAGCGGGTGGAGCGCACCGTGAACCACCGACTGCGGAACATCATTCTCATCGGAATGCCCGGCAGCGGCAAATCCGCCGTGGCCGCCGCTCTGGGCAAAGCGCTGGGCCGGGAGGTGGTGGAAGCTGACGAATTGATCTCCCAAAGGGCCGGAATGTCCATCCCGGAGATCTTCGCCCGGTCCGGGGAGGAAACATTCCGGAAACTGGAAACAGAGGTTCTGGCGGAGCAGGGCAAGCGTTCCGGCATCATCCTCTCCACCGGCGGCGGCTGCGTCACCCGCCCGGAAAACTACCCGCTACTGCATCAAAACGGCACCATTTTCCGTCTGACCCGCGACCTTGCCAAGCTGCCAACGGAGGGCCGTCCCATTTCCCAAGCCACGGACCTCGCTCAGCTTTGCGCCCGCCGGGAGCCGCTGTACCGCCGCTTTGCCGACGGGACGGTGTCCAATGACGGGGCGCTGGAGGTCACGGTACAAACCATTAAGGAGGCGCTGCTATGAAGCTTCTGGTCATCAACGGGCCCAATCTGAATCTGCTGGGCCTGCGGGAGCCTGCCATCTACGGCAGCCAGAATTATGAGTCCCTGTTGGCCCTCATCCGCACCGCTTGCGATGCCGAGGGCATCGAGGTCGGTTTCGTCCAGTCCAACCACGAGGGGACCATTGTGGACGCCATCCAGGCGGCCTACGGCGTCTATGACGGCATCGTCATCAACCCCGCCGCCTACACTCACACCAGCATAGCCATTCTGGATGCACTGAAGGCCGTGGCCATCCCTGCCGTGGAGGTCCACATCTCCGATGTGGACAGCCGGGAACCGTTTCGTCAGGTCTCCTACGCCGGCATGGCCTGCGTCAAAACCTATAAAGGTCTGGGGTTCCAGGGCTATGTGGAGGCAGTGAAATTTTTGAAAGACTATCTCAGCAAGTGAGCAAGCGCGCCTCCTTTCGGGAGGCGCGTTTTTCTGCTTTCCGGGGTGCTTTACAACCCGTTGAAAATCCAGTATGATAAGGAAAAGCCGTAAATCACCAAGGGAGGTTCTCATGGATACACTGCTGCGTCAAATTCCAAAGGTAGACGACCTGCTCCGCCTGCCCGCCCTGAACACACTGGCGGCGGAGGTGGGTGCCGCCGCCGTGACGGAGGCGGTTCGCCGGACGCTGGACCGGCTCCGCGCCGATATTCTGGTGGGAACCGTCACAGAGCTGCCCTCCACGGAGGCCCTCTGCGCTCAAATCAGCGCGTCGTGTCGGGCATCCCGCCTGCCCTCCCTCCGGGGCGTTATCAATGCCACCGGGATCGTTCTGCACACCAATCTGGGCCGGGCCTGCCTGAGTGATCGCGCGTTAGCGGCAGCGAGAGGGGTCTCTCAGGGCTACTCCACCTTGGAATATGACCTGACAGCGGGGGAACGGGGGCAGCGGTACGCCCATGTAGAGCCGCTTTTGTGCCGCCTTACCGGGGCGGAGGCCGCCATGGTGGTAAACAACAACGCAGCGGCGGTGCTGCTGATCCTCTCCGCCCTCACCGCCGGAGGAGAAGTCATTACCTCCCGTGGAGAGCTGGTGGAGATCGGCGGCTCCTTCCGGATGCCGGATGTGATGGCCGCCTGCGGCGCGGTGCTCCGGGAGGTTGGTTCCACCAACAAGACCCGCCTTTCCGACTACGCCAACGCCATCAGCGAGCAGACCCGCGCCCTTTTGAAAGTCCACACCAGCAATTACCGCATCGTGGGCTTTACGGAGAGCGTGTCCCCCGCCGCCTTAGCGGAGCTTGGCCGCTCCCGCAGCATTCCGGTCATTGAGGACTTGGGCAGCGGCTGTCTTGTAGATCTGGCACCCTTGGGCCTCCGGGATGAGCCGACGGTTCAAGCGTCCGTAAAGGCCGGAGTGGATGTATTATCCTTCTCCGGGGACAAGCTGCTGGGTGGTCCTCAAGCGGGGATCATCGTGGGCAAGCGGCACTATATCGACCTTTTGAAGCGTCACCCTCTGGCCCGCGCCCTGCGGGTGGACAAGCTGACGTTGGCCGCCTTGGAAGCAACTCTGCAAGCATATGCGGACGGCACCGCCCTTCAGGAGATCCCGGTGCTCTCCATGCTGGCCCAAACACCGGAGGAACTGCACCAGCAGGCAGAGTCGCTCTGCCGCCGCATGGGAGGGATTGGCGTGACCGCCGAGGTGGTTTCCACGGAAAACCCGGTGGGAGGCGGGGCAGTCCCCACCCAGACGCTGCCCTCCTTCGCCGTGGCTGTCGTCCCAAGGGACAGCGCCGCCGCACTGGAAGCGCAGCTGCGGCAGCGGCCAGTCCCCATCATCGTCCGTATCGCCCATGACCGGTGTCTGCTGGATATGCGGACTTTGTTCCCAGCGGATCTTGACGAGATCCTTCAGGCTTTTCGGGAGACCGCTTCATGAAACACGTCATCATCGGCACGGCGGGCCATGTAGATCACGGCAAAACCGTTCTGGTCAAGGCGCTCACCGGTACCGATACGGACCGTCTGGCGGAGGAAAAGCGCCGGGGCATTACCATCGAGCCGGGGTTTGCCAGACTGGACTGGCCGGACGGCACGCAAGCAGGGATCGTGGATGTGCCGGGCCACGAAAAATTCATCAAAAATATGCTGGCCGGGGCGGGGGGCATTGATCTTGCCATGCTGGTCATCGCCGCGGACGAAGGCGTTATGCCCCAGACCGTAGAGCATCTGGATATTCTGTCTCTCTTGGGTGTCCAAGGCGGCTTGGTGGTGTTGACCAAGGCGGAATTGGTAGATGATGACTGGTTGGAATTTGTTCGGAGACAGGCGTTGGAGCTGACCGAGGGCACCTTTTTAGAGGGTGCGCCCATTCTGTCAGTCTCCGCCGTCACCGGTCAGGGAATCCCGGAACTGCGGGACGCCCTGTACCGCTTGGTACAGGAGGCGCGGGAAAAAAGCGCGCTGGCACCCTTCCGGCTTCCCATTGACCGGGTCTTTTCCGTGGACGGCTTCGGCACCGTAGTCACCGGCACCCTTACAGAGGGGGCTGTCCGGGTGGGGGACGCAGTGGAGCTGGTTCCCTCCGGGCTGCAAAGCCGGGTGCGGACCTTGCAGGTCCACAGCGAAAGCGTGGACGCCGCCTACGCCGGTCAGCGGGCGGCCCTCAACTTGACAAATCTGCAAAAAACAGAGGTCCACCGGGGGGACGCGGCGGTAAGACCCGGCAGCGCCCGGCCTTCCCGGATGCTGGATGTGCGGCTCCGGTGTCTGAGAAGCGCCAAACGCACGGTTTTGAACGGCTCCCAGATCCATCTGTACCACGGGACCTCCGTTCATTTGGCAAAGGCGGTGTTGCTGGACCGGGACGAGCTGCGCCCCGGAGAAAGCTGCCTTGCCCAGCTGCGGCTGACGGAGCCGATGGCCGTCAAACAGGGGGATCGGTTTGTCATTCGATTCTACTCTCCGGTGGAGACCATCGGCGGCGGCAAGGTGCTGGACCCCCGGCCCCTTCGCCACAAACGGCATGACCCGGTGGTGCTGGACAACCTAATTCTCCGGGAACAGGGCTCCGGCAGTCAACGGCTGCTGCAAGCTGCGGAGGAATTCGGTGTTTCACTGCCGGATAGCAGCCAGTTAGCGGAGCGTTCCGGTCTGGACACTGGTGCTGCTGTATCCTTGCTGGCAGACCTGCTGAATCAGGGAAAGCTGGCGGAGCCGCTGCCGGGCCGCTACGCGGCGGCCTCGGCGTTGGACGCTCTCTGGGACCGCTGCCGGGAATTGCTGTCCGCCTACCACCAAAAGCACCCCCTTCACGCCGGGATGCCCGCCGCTGAGCTGCGGCAAAAGCTGTTCCGGCAGATCACTCCCGCTGAGGGCGATGCGCTTTTGGAGGTTTTTCGGGCGGAGGGGCGGATGAAACGCGCCGAAAACCATTGGGCGCTGGCAGAGTTTTCCATTCGGCTCACCAAGCGGCAGACCGCCCTCCGGGACGCGCTGTTGGAGCGTTTCCTCCGGGGTGGCCCGGAGCCGGACACCGTCGAAGCGGTGCTGGACAGTATTCCTCCGGAGCGCCGGGAGGAGGCTCGTCAGGTGCTGGAAAGCCTGCTCACCGGCGGAGAGCTGGTACGGCTGTCACCGGAGCTGTGCTGGCACCGGGAGGTGTTCCAAAAGGGGCTGGATATCTTGCGGACGCTGTGTGCTGACCACGGCACTGTCACGCTGGCAGAGGTCCGGGACGCTTTAGACACCACCCGGAAATACGCTTTGCTGTTTTTAGAAGCCTGCGACCGACGGCAGATCACGGTTCGAGAGGGCGACTGCCGCCGCCTGAAGCTCAAATTTCATGACTGACATACCGCCGGAGCGTTGCTCCGCTTCGGCGGTGGTCAGCATCAAAGAAAACATGGGAGCAGATAGGTGCTGGTGTGCCTCCCGGTCTTCAAAACCGGTGCGGACGGCGAACAGCCGCCTGGATGAGTTCGATCCTCATATGCCCCCGCCAAAAGCAACCCGCCGTATGGAATCCATACGGCGGGTTGCTTTATTGTTTACGCCGTTTCCGGCCGAATCAGTTAAAAAAGCGGTGGGCTGAGCCCACCGCTTTTTAATAAGCTTTTTAATCCTGGACCTTGTCGAATACATCCGTAATGCTCTTGTCAGGCGCGGGGGTAGCCAGAGAGACCACCACCAGCACGATGCAGTTGACGATGAAAGCAGGCATCAGCTCATAGATGTCCCAGATGCCGCCCAGAGGCCGGACGCAGAACTTCCATGCGAAGATCATCAGACCGCCGGCCACCAGACCTGCCAGCACACCCTGACGGTTGCTGCGTCTCCAGAAAAGAGCGAACAGCACGGCGGGGCCAAAGGTTGCGCCGAAACCGGCCCATGCGAAGGAGACGATCTTGAACACGTTGCTGTTGGGGTCCGCCGCCAGGAAGATGGCGATAAACGCGATCACCACCACCGTCAAACGGGCGGCCAGCATATTCTGCTTGGAAGTCAGCTTGACGCCGAACACATCCTGCAATACGTTTTCAGAAAACGCGGAGGCCGCCGCCAAAAGCTGAGAGTCCGCCGTGGACATGGTAGCCGCCAGAATACCTGCCAGAATACAGCCGGCCACAATGGCAGGCAGCAGACCGTAAGAGGAAAGCAGGTCAGACAGCCGGACAATGACCGTCTCCGTGGCGCTGCCCTCCAGCATGGGGATGCGGCCCACACTGGACACGGCATGGCCCACGATGCCAATAAACACGGCCACGGCCATGGAGATCACCACCCAGATGGAGGCGATCCGGCGGGAGATTTTCAGCTCATCCTCGTGGCGGATGGCCATAAAGCGCACCAGAATGTGGGGCATGCCGAAGTAGCCAAGGCCCCAGGCCAGCATGGAAACAATGCGGATCAGCCCGTAAGGCTCCGCCTGGCCGGAGGCGGCGTTATAGGTCTGACCAAAGCTCAGAAAACCGGGAAGGCTGCTGGCATGAGCCAGAACAGCATCCATACCGCCGGCCTGCACAATGCCGAACACCACGATGACGCACAGGGCGACGGTCATAATCACAGACTGGATCAGGTCCATAGTGGCGACAGCACTGAAGCCGCCCACGGAGGTATAGCTGATGATGACAATGGCGCCCACGATCACAGAAAGCATGTAATTCCAGCCGAACAGGCTGTTGAACAGCTTGCCGATCGCCGCCAGACCGGAGGCCACATAGGGCACGAAGAACACCAGAATGATGAGAGAGGCGATACCCATAATGATGGGCTTTTTCTCCCCGTAGCGCTTGGAGATAAAGCTGGGGATGGTGATGGCGTCCAACTCCACGCTGTAACGCCGCAGGCGGCGGGCCACCAGCAGGAAATTCAGATAGGTGCCGATAGCGAGGCCGATGGCGGTCCAGCTGGCGTCCGCCACGCCGCTGAGATAGGCGAGGCCGGGGATACCCATGAGCAGGTAGCTGCTCATATCGCTGGCCTCCGCGCTCATGGCCGTGACCAGGGGGCCCATGCCCCGGCCGCCGAGGTAAAAGCCTTCAGCGCTCTTCTTGCTTCGTTTACCGATCATCACGCCGGTGAAAATCACCAGACAGAGATACAAAATGATCGTTGTCATGATCGCGATCTGTGCGGATGTCATACAATACTCTCTCCTTTAACACTTCAATGCTTGGTATCATACCACAACGCAAACAAGAATGAAATACAGAACGCCGTATAGAATCAATTCTATACGGCGTTTCTTATAATATCAGATTTTTCTTTATATTTCAACAGTTTTATACTGTACAGAAAGATGGAATACTTGAAAAACAAAAAATAAGATTTATTCTCCGACTCGGAAACTCTCCAAAAACAGGGGCGTCATCTTCTCCGCGTAGGCCACCAGAGAGTAGTCCCCGCCGCACAGGCACCAGTCGTAAAGCTGTGCCCGTTCCCACATGGCGAAGGCCCGGACGATCTCCTCCTGAGCCAGACCGGGGCGGAATTCGCCCCGCTCCGCACCCTGACGGACGATCTTTTTCAGCAAGCGGAAGTAGACCCGGCTCCGGTCCAGCAGGTGCTTTTCTCCCCGCGCCAGCAATTGGGTGGACAGCAGACGGGTCAGCAGGTCGATGGACACGCTGGACTCGATCATCACATACAGCTCATGGTTGATATAGGCCAGCGTCTCGATGGCACCCTTCTCCGGGTCCAGCGTGGGCATCAGATCCTCGTATTTTTCGTCGAACACATAGGCCAAGGTGCCCATCAGGGCGTCCTTGCCGTCAAAATAATGGTAGAAAGAGCCTTTGGAGGTGCCGGATTCAAAAACGATATCCTCTACTGTGGTGCCGTCATATCCCTGCTCATAAAAGAGCTTCCAAGCGGCGGAGATGATCCGTCCCCGGGTATTGCGGCTGTTTCGTTTTGCCATGACGTTGTCCTCCCTGCAATGTAGCTGTGAAAATTTTACAATGAAACCCTTCAAAAAGCAAGGGGCGGGGCCGGAACGGTCCGCTTTTGGGCAGATGTTTACACTTTACCCATTGAACCCGGCGGTTCCACACCGTATAATGGAGAAAAGCGAACGATCACCGGGAGAACCCTCCCGCAGCCATATTTGAAAGGAGAATTCTATGGAAACCATGCTGAACGTCACCGTGAACGGCACGATACACCAGTATCCCTACGGAACCACTTACCGCGCCATCGCCGCGGAATTTCAGGAGAACTATCCCCACCAGATCCTGCTGGTAAACCGGGACGGCAAGCTCCGGGAGCTGCAAAAGACCGTAAAGCGGAACTGCTCCCTCTCCATGGTCACCGCCGCCGACAAGCCGGGCCGCCAGACCTATGAGCGCAGCGCCATTCTCCTGATGCTCAAGGCATTTTATGACGTGGTAGGCCGGGAGCAGATGGAACACGTCCGGGTGGAATTTTCCCTGAGCAATGCTCTGTTCTGCCGGGCCAGAGGCAGCTTCACGTTGGATAACACCCTGCTGCACCGGATCGAGGACCGGATGCGGGAGCTGGTCCGTCAGGTCCTGCCCATTGAAAAGCAGTCTGTGGATATCGAAGACGCCGCGGCCTTTTTGACAGAAAACGGCATGGAGGATAAGGCCCGGCTCCTGAAATACCGCATCAGCTCCCGGGTCAATCTTTACACGTTGGACGGCTTCACTGACTATTTCTACGGCTACATGGTACCGGACACCGGTTATCTTCAGTGGTTTGCTCTGGAGCTGTTTGAGGATGGCTTCATCCTCCGCCTGCCGTCGCTGGAGGAACCGGAGCAGGTGGGTAAGTTCACGCCCTCTATGAAGGTGTTTCAGGCCATGCATGACGCCGAGGATCGCTCCGCCGCCATGTATATCTCCAACGTAGGGGAGATGGATGACATGATTGCTGAAGGCAACGCCACCCAGTTGATTTTGGCCCACGAAGCCCTGATGGAAAAGCGAGTGGGTGACATTGCCGAGGAGATCGCACGGCGGAAGGACGTCCGCTTCGTGATGATCGCCGGTCCCTCCTCCTCTGGCAAAACCACCTTCTCTCACCGGCTATCCACCCAGCTGATGGCCTGCGGCCTGCAGCCCCATCCCATCGCCACAGACAACTACTTCCGCAACCGGGAGGACACCCCCAGAGATGCCAACGGCCAGTACGATTTTGAGGGACTGGGCGCTATGGACGTGGAGCAGTTCAACAGCGATATGAGCCGTCTGCTGAAGGGCGAAACGGTGGATATGCCCACCTTCAACTTCAAAAAGGGCGTCCGGGAATACAACGGTGAAAAGCTGACGCTGGGAGACGGCGACGTACTGGTGATCGAGGGCATCCACTGCCTGAACGACGAATTTTCCCACTCTCTGCCTAAGGAGAGCAAGTACAAAATTTACATCAGCTGCCTGACCACCCTGAATATCGACGATCACAACCGTATTCCCACCACCGATGCCCGGCTCCTCCGCCGCATCGAGCGGGACGCCCGGACCCGGGGCTACGGTGCTCAGGCCACCATCAAAATGTGGCCCTCCGTCCGCCGGGGCGAGGAACAGAACATCTTCCCCTATCAGGACAGCGCCGATACGGTGTTCAACTCCTCCCTCATTTACGAAACCGCCCTGCTGAAGCCCTATGTGCAGCCGCTGCTGTTCGGTGTGCCCCGGGGCAGCGACGAATATCTGGAAGCCAAACGTCTCTTGAAGTTCTTGGACTATTTCCTGCCAGTCCCGGCAGATGACGTACCCCAGACCTCCCTGATGCGGGAATTTGTAGGCGGCGGCATTTACAAGACGTGATCTCCATTTGCAGACAATTTCATCCGATCTATCTGATCCCCGGCGGACACACTCTGTGTCCGCCGGGTTTTTCTGCTGGAAACCCGGATTTTTTTAAATTTCCTCTTGACAATGGAAATGCGCCGCCGTATACTCCCATTAACCTACTTGATTGGTTATATTTATTCGCTCAGAAAAGAGGATTTCCATGAACCGTATGACACCAGGCTTCCGATGTTGTCAGGAATGATCCGTTTTCCATTTCTCAATAAATCATTCTACAACATAAAAAGGAGATCATCTTATGTCTCGTATCTATACCGCCGCCGATCAGTTGATCGGCCATACCCCTTTGCTGGAGCTGACCCATCTGGAACAGGAATTTGGTCTGAAGGCCAGAATCGTGGCCAAGCTGGAATATTTCAATCCCGCCGGCAGCGTGAAAGACCGCATTGCCAAGGCCATGATCGATGACGCTGAGGCCAAGGGCCTTTTGAAGCCCGGTTCTGTCATCATTGAGCCCACCAGCGGCAACACCGGTATCGGTCTGGCCTCCGTAGCCGCCGCCCGGGGCTACCGGATCATCATCGTCATGCCGGAAACCATGAGCGTGGAGCGCCGTCAGATCATGAAGGCCTACGGCGCGGAGCTGGTTCTCTCCGAAGGCTTCCAGGGCATGAAGGGCGCCATTGCCAAGGCCAACGAGCTGGCAAAGGAGATTCCAAACAGCTTCATTCCCGGTCAGTTCGTAAATCCCGCCAACCCCAAGGCCCATTTTGAGACCACCGGCCCGGAGATCTGGGCGGATACGGACGGTCAGGTGGATGCGTTCGTAGCCGGCGTAGGCACCGGCGGCACCCTGACCGGTGTGGGTCAGTTTCTCAAGAGCAAAAATCCCGCTGTGAAGGTGGTGGCCGTGGAGCCTAAGAGCTCTCCCGTCCTCAGCGAGGGCCACGGCGGCGCTCACAAGATCCAGGGCATCGGCGCAGGTTTTGTCCCCGATGTGCTGGACACCAAGGTGTATGACGAGATCATCCCCGTGGAAAATGAGGACGCCTTCGCCACCGGCAAGCTGATCGGCAAGCGGGAGGGCGTGCTGGTCGGCATCTCCTCCGGCGCCGCTGTATGGGCCGCCGTGCAGCTGGCCAAACGGCCGGAATTTGAAGGCAAGACCATTGCCGTTCTTCTGCCAGATACCGGCGACCGCTATCTCTCCACTCCGCTGTTTCAGGATTGATTTTTCTTCTCTTTTCCTTTTTCTTCTCTGATCCTCTCTCTTAAATAATGGAGAAGCGCCGTGGCTGAGCTGCGGCGCTTATCCATATATCGGTAAAAAACACCGGCGGTCTGATGACCGCCGGTATCGTTTATTCGCTGATGTCGCGGGTGGCGTAGGCGTTCAGGTCCATGCCCGCCGTATGACCCGCCAGATATTCGTAATACCCCTGTGCACCGATCATGGCACCGTTGTCGCCACACCACCGCAGCGGCGGCAGATACAACCGGCAGCCGGCTTTTTCGCAGGCCCGCTCCAAGTCCGCCCGGATGACGGAGTTGGCCGCCACGCCGCCGGCGGCGACGATGACGGTGCGGCCGGACTGCTTTGCGGCTTCCATGACGCGGGGGACCAGCGTATCGCTGACAGCCTGGGCGAAGTCTCGTGCCAGTGCCGGGGCATCCAGCGGCTCGCCCACCTGCTCGGCGTGATGGGCCAGATTCACCACAGCCGTTTTCAGACCGGAAAAGCTCATATCCAGCGGGGCACCCTCCACATGGGAATGGGGCAGGGTGTAGACGCCGCCTCTGGACTGCTGGGCCAGCTTGTCCATAGGCGCGCCGCCGGGGTAAGGCAGACCCAGCACCCGGGCCGCTTTGTCAAAGCATTCCCCCGCAGCGTCGTCCCGGGTCGCACCCAAAATTTCCAGATCCGTATAATCCCGGACGTCCACGATCATTGTGTTGCCCCCGGAGATGGCCAGTGCCAAAAAGGGCGGCTCCAGCTCCGGGAAAGCCAAGTAGTTGGCGGCGATATGGCCCCGGACATGGTGCACCGGGATCAGAGGCACTCCCAGACCGTAGGCCACGGATTTAGCAAAGCTCAAGCCCACCAGCACGGCCCCGATAAGTCCGGGGGCGTAGGTGACGGCCACGGCGTCAATGTCCTGCCGGGTGCAGCCGGCGTCCGCCAAGGCTTTTTCTGTCAGGGCCGCGATCACTTCAACATGCTTGCGGGAGGCCAGCTCCGGTACCACGCCGCCGTACAGAGCGTGGAGGTCCGCCTGAGAGGCAATGGCATCGGACAACACCCGCCGTCCGTCCTCCACCACTGCCACGGCGGTCTCGTCGCAGGAGGATTCAAAGGCTAAAATCTTCATAGCAATGCTTCTTTCTCCAAAAGATCGGCGTTCTCCGCCTTACTGCTGCCAGGGCACCTTTGGCCCCGGCGCCGCCTTGGGATCAAAGGGGATGCGGACATACTTGTGGTACTTGTCCGCAGAAAATGTATTCTCGTAAACGAACCGGTGCTCTTCCATCAGCGCAGCGTCATCCACCGGGCCGCCGGCGAGATACAGGGTCTTGTAGTGGACGCCGAACATCTCCGTATCATACCCGGCGGTCCGCAGACCGCACCGGGCATAGAACCCCAACCGCCGCCGGGCCATCTCCGGGTCCGGCGCGTCCTCCGGAGCCTCCGATTCACCGAAGATCACCGTGCCCGCCTCCCGCTCCCGCAGCTTTTCCAGGATGGATGCACCGACGCCGCCGTTGCGGCGGATACTGGAAACACACAGGTAATCCAGCAGTGCCCAGCCGGGATGTCCCAGCCAGAGGAATGCTTCGCCTACGATATTGTCTCCGTCAAACAGGCAGTAGGGCTTGTACCAGCCCTCCGCCCAACTCTTCTCAATATTCCGCAGGGGTTTTAATTCCGCTGTGGGAAACGCTTCCTTCAGGTCCCGGTCATAAATCGTCCTCAGTTGTTCAACTGACGGGATTCTCAGTTCCATGCTGTTCAAACTCCCTTGTCATAATGATGGCATCCTCCCGGGGATGCTCATAGTAATTCTTGCGCCGGCCCACGCCCCGGAAGCCCCGGCTGCCGTACAGGGCGATGGCGGGGTAGTTGGAGGCCCGGACTTCCAGCGTCAGAAACGCCAGATGGTTGGCCTGAGCAAAGTCAAGAAACACTTGCAGCAGCTTTCCGGCAACGCCCTGCTTCCGGCAGTCCGGCCGGACGGCCACATTGGTGATATAACCCTCGTCCAGCACCGCCTGCAAACCGGCGTAGCCTGCTACCTTATCGTTGTCATCCAGCGCCACAAGGAATGCGGACAGGTAGTTGTCCAGTTCCTCCGCCAGCATATTCCGGCTCCACGGCGTAGAAAAGCAGATCCGTTCCAGCTCTGCTACCTCGTCCAGATGGTCCGCCGTCATAGGCACGATGCGGACATGCAGATTTTTCTCTTCCATCGTATGTTACTCCTTATCCCTTAGCTTCCAGCCAGTTGCGGCCCCAGTGGGCCTCCGCCGTCAGGGGGACGGACAGGTGGGCCACCTGCTCCATTTCCTCCTCCAGCAGCTTTGCCGCGGCCTCCGCCTGCGGCTCCGGGCACTCCACGATCAGCTCATCGTGAACCTGCAAGACCAGTTTGGCCTCCGGCAGTTCCCGTTTCAGCCGCTTTTCCACGGCCACCATAGCCAGCTTCATAATGTCCGCCGCCGTGCCCTGAATGGGCATATTCAGCGCCACCCGCTCCCCGAAGGAGCGCATATTGAAATTGGAGGAGCGGATCTCCGGCAGCTCCCGCCGCCGGTGGAACAGCGTCTCCACATACCCCTGCTCCTTGGCCTTTGCCACCACATCATCCATATACTTCCGCACACCGGGGAAGGTGGCGAAATAGGCCTCCATATACGCCTTGGCCTCCGCCACCGTCACGCCGATGTCCTGACTGAGGGAAAAGGCGGAGATGCCGTAGACAATGCCGAAGTTCACGGCTTTCGCCCGGCGGCGCATCTCGTGGGTCACATCGCCGGGGGCCACATGGAACACCTGAGCCGCCGTGGCAGTGTGGATGTCCGCGCCGGTGGTGAACGCCGCCTGCATGGCCGCGTCCCCGGAGATGTGGGCCAGCAGCCGCAATTCAATTTGGGAGTAGTCCGCATCCACCAGAACGCAGCCCTCTGCCGGAATGAACATCCGGCGAATTTCGCTGCCAAGGTCCGTCCGGGTGGGAATGTTCTGCAAATTCGGCTCCGTGGAGCTGAGCCGCCCGGTGGCGGTAACGGTCATCTGGAACCGGGTGCGGATGCGCCCGTCCGGGTCCATGGCCTTCAAAAGTCCCTCGGCATAGGTGGACTTCAACTTTGCGTACTGTCGGTATTCCAGCACCGCCCCCACGATAGGGGCCTCGTAGCGCAGCTTTTCCAGCACGTCGGCATTGGTGGACCAGCCGGTTTTCGTTTTCTTGCCGTGGGGCAGGCCCAGCTTGCCGAATAAAATTTCTCCCAGCTGCTTGGGGGAGTTGATGTTGAATTCCTCCCCGGCCATGTTGTAAATGCCCTGCTCCAGAGCGGCAGCCTTTTCGGAGAGCATCTCCCCGAAGGACACCAGCGCCCCCTTGTCCACCCGGCAGCCAGCCAGTTCCATTTCCGCCAGCACCCGGCACAGCGGCAGCTCCGCCGTGGCGTACAGATCCCAGAGGTCCAGCTCCTTCAACTTGGGGGCCAGCACTCCGTACAGGGCGTCCACGGCGCTGGTGTAGCTGTGGAAGGCAGCCTCCGCCGCCGTCACATCCCCCAGCAAGGAGAAGGCATCCGGTTCCAGATGGACCGGCTTTACCAGCTCCGTGTGGAAATACCCGGCGAACAGCTGACCGATTTCATATTTGCCGCTGGTGGCATCCGCCAGATAGGCAGCCAGGGCCGTGTCGAATATGAAGCCCTCGGCGTTCAGGCCGTTTTCCAGCAGGGTCCGGGTCAGGTCCTTCACATTGTGGCTCACTTTTTTAATGTCGGCGGCGAACAGGGCGTTCAGCAGCGCGTTCCAGTCACCGGTGTAGCGCTCGAAGAAAAATTCCGCCGACAGGGCGGTATCCGCCCCGGTATCGCAGTCCGCAATGACCCCGGAGAGGTCCGGCAGGGCCAGCACCGTCACATGATCCGCCTTGCGGAACAGTTCCAGCACCTCCCGGGCACGGGATTCCTCCGTGATCCGCTCCGCCGTCACGGTGACGTCCGGCGCGGCATCCGCCGGAGCCGTTTCCTCTGGACGCAGGCCCATTTTTTCAATCAGCTTGGAAAATTCCAGCTTCAAAAACAGGGGATACGCCGCCGGTGTCGGCTCCTGCACCCGGTTTTCCGCCGGGTCGAAGGACAGCGGCGCATCAGTGACAATGGTGGCCAGCCAGTAGGAATGGCGGGCTGCGTCCTCTCCCGCCGTCAGCTTTTTGATGGCGGCGGGCTTGGCGTCGATATCCGGAAGCTTTTCATAAATGGCGTCCACGCTGCCATATTTTTGAATAAGGTCCATGGCGGTCTTTTCTCCCACCCCCGGTACGCCGGGGATATTGTCGGAGGTGTCTCCCATGAGGGCCTTCAGGTCGATCATGTGGATGGGTTCAAAGCCGTACTGCGCCCGGAAAGTCTCCGGGGTCATATCCTTGGTGGTGGTCTGGCCCATGCGGGTGGACACCAGCTTCACCTTGGTGCGATCGGTGATGAGCTGAAGGGAATCCTTGTCTCCTGTCACCACCACGCAGTCCCAGCCCGCCGCCTCGCATTTCCGGGAAATGGTGCCGATCAGGTCATCGGCCTCCCACCCCTCCATTTCATAGCGGGGGATGTTCAGGGTATCCAGCACCTCTTTCAGCACCGGCACCTGCATCCGCAATTCCTCCGGCATGGGCTTCCGGGTGGCCTTGTACGCCTCGTCCGCCTTGTGACGGAAGGTAGGGGCATGGAGGTCGAAGGTGACGCACAGGGCATCCGGCCGTTCTTCCTCTTTCAGGCGCAGCAACGTGGTGAGAAAGCCGAACACGGCGTGGGTGTACAGCCCTTCCCGGTTAGTCAGGGGGCGGATGCCGTAATAGGCCCGGTTGATGATGGAGTTGCCGTCAATGACCATGCACTTCATGGAAAAACCTCCGGATTTTTTTGACATAGTTAAGTTTATTATAGCCTCTTTTCCGCTGTTTCGCAATGGATTTCCCGCGAAAAACCGGTTGAGACGCCCGGTTTCCCCCGCCTGTCAAATTCTGCCGAAAATCCGGATAAAATTTCGGCGGGAAACCGCCGTCTCTTCTATGGACAAATCAGGTTTTTTCAAGTATACTGCTCCCAAGAACAACAGATATTACATTTCGTTATGTCTGCTATAAGCAATTCCGATTTCTGTTAAATTTATAGAAGGAGTGGTACTATGCCGGAAAGCTATGCTGGAAAGATCAACCGAAAGCTGCTGAAAAAGCAGCGGATCATCGCGGCCGCCGCCGGGCGGGAGCCTGCGGATCTGGTGCTGAAAAACGCCACCTTTGTCAACGTGTTCTCCAATGAACTGTCCACCATGGACATTGCCGTGGCGGAAGGTCTGATCGTGGGCATGGGAAGCTATCAAGGCCGGTCTGAGGTGGACTGCACCGGCAAGATCGTTCTCCCCGGTTTCCTGGACGCCCACATTCATCTGGAAAGCTCCTTGGTCAGTCCCACGGAGTTCGTGAAGGCCGTCCTGCCTCACGGAACCACCACGGTGGTAACGGATCCCCACGAGATCGCTAACGTCATGGGCACCGACGGCATCGAGTATATGCTGCAGGCCACAGAGGATCTGCCGGTAGACGTGCGGTTCATGCTGCCCTCCTGCGTCCCCGCCACGCCGCTGGACGAGTCCGGGGCCATTCTGGACTATCGGGCCATCGACAGCTTCTATGACCATCCCAGAGTACAGGGCCTTGCGGAGATGATGAACTTTGTGGGCGCCATCAACGGCGACGAGCAGACCGTGGAGAAGATCGTGGCGGCACAGGCCCACCACAAGAAGATCGACGGCCACGCCCCGGACCTTCAGGGCAACGACCTCAACGCCTACATCGCCGCCGGCGTCTACTCCGACCACGAGTGCCATGATGTGAAGGACGCCATCGCCAAGCTGGAGCGGGGCCAGTTCATCATGATCCGTGAGGGGACCGCTGCCCGGAACCTGGAGGCATTGATGCCCCTGCTCACCGGCAAGTATGCTGACCGCTGCATGTTCTGCACAGACGATAAGCACCCCAATGACCTGCTGGAAAAGGGCCACATCGACTATATCGTGAAGAAGGCCATCTCTCTGGGGGCCGACCCCATCACCGCAGTCAAGGTGGCCTGCCACAACGCCGCCCGGTACTTCCTGCTGAACAACCGGGGCGGCATTTCCCCCGGCTATCTGGCAGACTTCGTCATTATCGACAATTTCCAGGACTTCAACATCGAGCAGGTCTACAAGAAGGGCGTTCTCATGGTGGATCACGGCGAGATCCAGGATTTCCCATCCCCGGAGATCGAGCCGTATCTGGTGGAGCGGGCTCACAAGACCTTCCATGTGGCGGCCCTCACCGCCGAGGACTTCGCCGAGAAGCGTCCCCGGGGCATCATCGGTATGGTGGACGGCGAGATCACCACGGTGGACGCCGGGTACTCTGACCGTATCGATGTGGAATATGATGTGCTGAAGATCGCCGTTGTGGAACGGCACAAGAACACCCATCACATCGGCATCGGCTACATTCAGGGCTACGGCCTGAAATCCGGCGCGGTAGCCACCTCCATCTCCCACGATTCCCACAACATCATCGTGGTGGGCACCAACGAGATGGATATGGCCGCCGCCGTCAACCGGGTAGTGGAGCTGAACGGCGGCATCGTGGTGTGGGACGGCGGACAGAGCGTGGCGGAGGTGCCTCTGGCCATCGCCGGCATCATGAGCGACGAGCCGCTGGTCACGGTGAACGAAAAGCTGGAAACCGCCAAGGATGCCGCCCACAAGCTGGGCGTGAACCCCGGCATCGATCCCTTCATGACTCTGAGCTTCATGGCCCTGCCGGTGATTCCCTCCCTCCGCATCACCACCCGGGGCGTGTTCGATGTGACCACCCAGAGCTACGTTTAAATAGTCATATAAAAACCGGCTTCCGTAAAACGGAAGCCGATTTTTATGTATATGAAGCACCCTCCTGTCCCGTATCACCGGTAGAACCGATGGCAGCCGATGGTCTGCTGATAGGGTCGGTTGGCGTTGATCCACGTCCCCTGCGATAGAGCCGGGGCGTAGAAATACAGGGCGGAGCCGACAACATTTTCCCCGTCCAGCGCCCGCTTGGCGGCCTCCACCGACTGTGAGGTAGGCGGCAGATAGACCCGCCCGTTGCTCACCGGCTCGAACTGCACCGCGTCCTTCCGGTCGAAAATAACGCCCTCCACAGTATTAGGAAAGCTGCCGTTCCTGACCCGGTTCAAAATCACATTGCCTACGGCGATCTGCCCGGCCATGGACTCCGCGCCGCTTTCGGCGCAGATGATCCGGGACAGCCAGTACAATTCCCCGGCATCGTAGGCCGCACCGGGAGAGGTCACTGCCGCGCCCCCCAGATAGGGATCCCACTCCACCTGACAGTCAAGGGCCTCCCCCACCAGCCGCAGAGGGACATAGGTAACGCCGTTTTCCACCGTGACCCGGCCCCGGACAGTTTTTTCGTCGACGGTGACGGTATCCGCCGCCGGGTCCGCCCAAAGATGGGTGTCATCAGAGGCAGCTGCGGCCCGGCCCGTGGCTTCGTCCCACCAGACGTCCCACGCCCCCATCGTATTCAGCAAGGCCCGGAGGGGCACATAGGTCACGCCCCGCTCCACATAGGCGGACACGGCGATAGGTTTTCCGTCGATCTGCACCGGTACGCTCCGCTGGGCAGCTTTGGCAGGGACCGTCAGTGCTGCACAGAGGACCGCAGCGGTCAGCAGGCGCTTGCAGGCTCGTCGTTTCATGGTTGTTCCGTCCTTTCCTTTTTGTAACCGTTTTGTAACTTTATTGTAGCGGAACCCACCAACAGGAAACAACCCTCAATATCTGGAAACCACGGCAGAGAATTCCAACCGGGCGCACAGGACTGTGTTTTCACCGCCGCCGAACGTTGACTTTTCTCCCCGGCGGGGCTACAATAAGGACCATCAAATAGTTCATGCAAAGGAGCTGTTTTTATGCTGTTTTCCGACCGTCCCCGCACCCACTATGAAAAAACGCTGGCCCACGAGGTCATCTGCCAGCTGCGCTTTCCCACCATTCTCTCCATCAACAATGTGGAGCCTGCCGATTTTCAGGAGCGTATCCGGGAGGATTTTCCCCAGTACGCCCGGAAGCAGGACGTTCTGCCTCCCCAGATCGTCAACGGTAAGCCAGAGCCTCAGCCTCCCGTCACCAACTACCACTTCCTCTCTCAGGACGGCAGATGGAAGCTGAATCTCACCAAGGACTTCATCGCCCTGTCCACGCTGTCCTACCCCGGCTGGGAGGAATTTGCCCGGATGCTGGATAAGCCTCTGGCGGCGTTCATCCAGCTCTACAAGCCCGCCTATTTTCAGAGGGTGGGTCTGCGGTATCTCAACATCGTCTCCCGCACCGCCCTTGATCTGGAGGATGTCTCCTGGCGGGAACTGTTCACTCCGGCCTATCTGGGCCCCATGGCGGAAGCTGATCTGGCGGAGGACCGGGTCGTCAACTGCGCCTGCGACACGCAGTTCAAGCTGGATTCCAGCTGCACCGCCAAGATCCACGCCGGTATCGGCCGCTTGAAGACCAACATTCCCAACGCGCCTCAGGACCCGGAGGTGAAGTTCATTTTCGACATGGACCTCTCCATGGGCGGCAACACCGCCTGCGGTCTGGCCGCCGCCGCGCTGGAAACCCTCCACGGTCACTCCTCCCGGGTATTCGAGGGGGCCATCACCGACCGTCTGCGAGATGCCATGGGCCGGTAAGCCGCTTCCGTGTTTTTGACAGAAAAACGATTTGATCCTCTGCTGTTCTTCCCGGAACAGCAGAGGATCTTCTCTCGTCATTTTTTGCAGGAACAGCCCGTAAAACTTTCATATTTGTTTAAAAATACACTGGACGGCTGAACTGTGATTTGATAAGATAAAGCATAAAATTTCCTCCGGCACAGAGAATTTGAAAGGAGCCTATCCCATGCTGAACAATGAATACTGCAAGCGCGTCTATGAGCAGATCCTGGCCCGTGACCCGGATCAGAAGGAGTTTCATCAGGCGGTCTATGAAGTTCTGGAGGGTCTGGAGCCCATGGTGGAACGCCGCCCCGAGTTGGAGAAGAACGGCATTCTGGAACGGTTCGTGGAGCCGGAGCGTGTTGTCACCTTCCGGGTGCCCTGGACCGACGATGCCGGTCAGGTCCATGTGAACCGTGGCTACCGGGTACAGTTCAACTCCGCCATCGGCCCCTACAAGGGCGGCCTGCGGTTCCACCCCACGGTGAACCTGTCCATCCTGAAATTCTTAGGCTTTGAGCAGATCCTGAAGAACAGCCTCACCGGCCTGCCCATCGGCGGCGGCAAGGGCGGCAGCGACTTTGACCCCAAGGGCAAGTCTGACGCCGAGGTCATGCGCTTCTGCCAGAGCTTTATGTCGGAGCTGTACCGTCACATTGGCCAGTTTACCGATGTGCCCGCCGGTGATATCGGCGTGGGTGCACGGGAGGTCGGCTATCTCTTCGGCCAGTACAAGCGGCTGAAAAACGCCAGCGAGGCCGCTGTGCTCACCGGCAAGGGCCTGACCTTCGGCGGTTCTCTCACCCGGACCGAGGCCACCGGCTATGGTCTGTGCTACCTCACCGCCGAAATGCTCAAGACCCTGAAAAATGACAGCTTTTCCGGCAAGACCGTGGTAATTTCCGGCAGCGGCAACGTGGCTATCTTCGCTTGTGAGAAGGCCACCGCCCTTGGCGCCAAGGTGGTGGCCATGAGCGACTCCAACGGCTATATCCACGATCCCGACGGCATCAAGCTGGATATCATCAAGGACATCAAGCTGGTGAAGCGGGGCCGCATCAAGGAATACGCCGCTCAGGTCCCCGGCAGCACCTATACCGAGGGCTTCCGCGGCATCTGGACCATCCCCTGCGACATCGCCTTGCCCTGCGCCACTCAGAATGAGATCACCGCCGCTGAGGCGGAGGAGATCGTCAAGGGCGGTGCCATAGCGGTGGCCGAGGGCGCCAATATGCCCTCTACTCCCGAGGCCATTGCCATCTTCCAGAAGGCCGGTCTGCTGTTCGCTCCGGCCAAGGCAGCCAACGCCGGCGGCGTGGCAGTCAGCGCGCTGGAGATGAGCCAGAACTCCATGCGCTACTCCTGGACCTTTGAGGAAGTGGACGCCAAGCTTCAGGGCATCATGGTGAACATCTTCCACAATATCAACAACGCCGCCAAGGAATACGGCATGGAAGGCAATCTGGTGGCCGGTGCCAACCTGGCGGGCTTCAAGAAGGTCTCCGAGGCCATGATCGCACAGGGCGTGGTGTGAGCCCACGTACCCCTTTAAAAATTTCATCGAAAAAGCCAACCGGGAGAGGACTGTTGTCCTCTCCCGGTTCAGCGTGTCGAAAAGGTCTTTTCGCCCCGCTGAGCAAGTTTTCAGAACTTTATAAAAGTTCTGAAAACTTAGAATTTTAATGACGTAGGACACCCCTCTTGGGTTTCCCGCGCACACCCTTCCTTACCGTCACGGAGAATTTACTACTTTATCGACAATCTCAACCGGGAGTGGCAGCGCCGCTCCCGGTTGGTTTACGATATTCAGTTTCGCCGTTCCCAGCGCCGCAGACGGTTCCCCCGCCAGGTGGAGGGCACGAACAGCAGCAGCATGGGGAAGATCTCCAACCGGCCCGCCAGCATATCAAAGCTCAGCAGCAGCTTGGCCCACGGCGCAAAGGCGGAGAAGTTCCCCGTGGGGCCTACCATGCCTAAGCCGGGACCGATGTTGTTGATACAGGCGCTCAGCGCCGTGAAGGTGGACAGCAGGTCAAAGCCGTTCAGACTCAGCAGCAGCCACGACACGGCGTACAGCAGCATATATACAGAGAAATAGGCCTGTACGCCCCGGACCTGCTTCTCCGGCATGGCCCGGCCCTCCATCCGCACGTTGACAACGGCGTTGGGGTGGATCATTTTCCGCATATCCATAAAGGCAGCCTTCACCAACGTCACCACACGGGTGACCTTCAGGCCACCGCCGGTGGAACCGGCGCAGCCGCCCACGAACATCAGCAGCACCAGCACCGTCTTGGCATAGCCAGGCCACTGGTCAAAATCCACTGTAGCATAGCCGGTGGTGGTGATGATGGAGGACACCTGAAAAAAGGCGTGGCGCAGAGAAGTCCCCACCGCGCCGTACAGATGGCGGATATTGGCCGCGATGGTAACGGTGGAAAAGGCCACGATGCCCAGATACGCCCACAGTTCCTCGGACTTGGCCACGTCCCGGAAGCGGCGCATCAGCAGGAAGTAATACAGATTGAAGTTGATGCCGAAGGCCAGCATCCCGATACCTGTAACAACGTCGATATATGCGCTGTTGTAGGCTCCCACGCTGGCGTTCCGGCTGGAAAAGCCGCCGGTACCGGCAGCACCGAAGGCGTGGACGCTGGCATCGAAAAGGTCCATGCCGCCCAGAAGCAGCAGTCCGATCATCACCAGCGTCATGACAAAATACATACCATAGAGGATCTTGGCGGTATCGCTCATGCGGCTGACCAGCTTGCCCGCCGTAGGCCCCGGCATCTCTGCCCGGAGGATATGCATGGTGTGGCCGTCGCTCATAGGCAGGATCGCCATGACGAACACCAGCACGCCCATGCCACCGACCCAATGGGTAAAGCTACGCCACAACAGGCCGCCCCGGCTGAGGGGCTCCACCGCCGTCAGGATTGAGGCGCCTGTGGTGGTAAAGCCGGAGACCGTTTCAAAAAAAGCGTCTATATAGTTGGGAATGTCCCCGGAGAGCACAAAGGGCAATGCACCAAAAGCGGACATCAGCAGCCACACCAGCGCCACGGCGGCAAAGCCGTCCTTGGCATAGAGTGCGGTGCGTTCCGGCTTCCGCAGGCTCAGTGCTCCGCCGATGGCCGCCAAAACCAGCATGGTGGCCAGCCACGGCATCAGGGGTTCCCCGTACAGCAGTGCCGTCAGCAGCGGAAGGGCCAGCAGTCCCGCCTCCACCATCAAGATCCGCCCCAGCAAAAAGCCGATCATTCGTGTGTTCATAGTCTACCCTCTTATCCTTGCCGCAGAATATCCCGCAGCTCCTGCAAGGCCGTGTCCTGGGTGACCACGATCACATCGTCCCCGGCCCGAATGGTATCGTTGCCGCCGGGAATGACGATCTCGCCGTCCCGCCGGACGATGCCCGCGATCAGGACACCGCTCCGCAGCTTCAGCTCCCGCAGCGGCACGTTCACCAGATCGGGGTCCCGGTCCACATGGAATTCCAAGGCCTCCACCGCGCCCTCCACCAATCGGTGGAGGGTCTTGATCTGAGAACCGGCGGCGCCCTCCATGGCCCGGACATACTGCACGATCAGCTCCGTGGTCACGTCCCGGGCAGAAACCACGCTGTCAATGATCCCTTCACTGCTGACCAGATCCATCAGGGACCGGCGGTTGATCTTCGCCACCACCTTGCACTGCTCCGTCTGCCGTGAGGCACACATGGCCATGAGAATATTGGCTTCGTCAAGCCCCGTCAGGGCTACAAAGGCGTCTGTATGGTCGATGCCCTCTTCCGCCAGCAGCTCGCTGTCGGTGCCGTCTCCCATAATGACCAGCGCCCGGGGCAGCTGCTCGCTCATCTGGGCACAGCGGGCCTCGTTCTGGTCGACAATCTTCACGCTCATGCCCATGTGCATCAGCTCGTCCGCCAGATAGTAGCACATTTTGCTGGCACCCACGATCATAACCGTGGACGCCTTCTTTCTGAAAACACCCAGATACTGGAAAAACGCGGACAGGTGGTCCGGCGCGGCGGTGACATAGATCTTGTCTCCGGTCTTCAGTTCAAAATCACCGGAGGGAATGGTAGTCTGTCCCTTCCGGGACACGGCGCAGATCAGAACTCTGGCCCGGGCGTTCCGATAAATGTCCAGCAGCCGCACGCCGTTCAGGGCGGACCCCTCCGGCAGTCGGTATTCCACCAGTTCTAAGCGGCCCTTGGAGAAGGATTCCAGCTTCATGGCCGCCGGGAACCGCAGCACACGGGCGATCTCGTGGGCCGCTGCCTTCTCTGGATTGATGGACATGGTGAGGCCCAGCTCGCCCCGCATGAAGCGGAGCTGCGTCTCGTACTCCGGGTTGCGGATGCGGGCGATGGTGTGGGCAACGCCCAGCTTTTTCGCCACCAGGCAGGCCAGAATATTGATCTCGTCACTGGAGGTGGTGGCGATCAGCAGATCCGCCTTGCCTACCTCCGCCTCCTTCTGGACCTCATAGCTGGCTCCGTTGCCGCAGACGCCCATAACGTCATAGACATTGATGATATTTTCTATGAGCTTGGGTTCCTGGTCGATGACCGTAACCCGGTGCTCCCGGATAAGCTGGGCGGTCAGGCTGGTGCCTACCTTACCCGCGCCCACAACAATGATCCGCATAGTGCTCCTTTCCGGCGCATTGCGCCGTCCCACTGGTTCCACATGATTCTATCGCGGCTCCGCCGCCAAAACAAGCCGTTTTGAAAAACCTTAACAGAAAAGTCCTGCCGGGATCCGGATATCCTGACGCGGTACCTTCTCCCACGCGAAGTCCGCCAGCAGCTCCGCCGCCGTTTTCGGCGCGGCAGAGGGATTGAACCTTGCTAGGAACGCCAACCGTCCCAAAATTTCCTCCGGGGGCAGCCTGTCCTGCAAGCTGTCCAGTCCCACGGCGCCGTCCCGCTTGGAAAGGCGGCGGCCCTCCGCTGTCAGCAGCAGGGGGAAATGGTAAAAAACCGGCGGCGTCAGGCCCAACAGATGATAGAGATACAGCTGGCGGGGGGTAGAGTCCAGCAGGTCAGCGCCCCGCACCACCTCCGTCACGCCCATGGCGGCATCATCCACCACCACAGCCAACTGGTAGGCGAACATCCCGTCGGACCGCCGCAGCAGAAAATCGCCACAGTCCGCCGCCAGATTTTCCTCGTATCGGCCCATGTGGCCGTCTGTAAAGCCCCAACGCTCCTCCGGCGTTATCAGCCGGAGGGCCGGGGCGCGATTCCTGCTTTTTTCCGCGATCTCCGCCGCGGTGAGATGGCGGCAGGTCCCGGCATAGACCACCTGCCCGTCCTCCCGGTGAGGAGCGGAGGCAGCGTGAATCTCCGCCCGCGTACAGAAGCAGGGATAAACAAGGCCCTTTTCCCGCAGCGTTTCCAGCGCCGCTTGGTAGATCTCCGTCCGCTGGCTCTGGTAATAGGGGCCGGTGCCGTTATCCCTTCCGGGGCCGATGTCCCAATCCAGCCCCAGCCATTGGAGATCCCGCTCCATCTGCTCACTGTACCTCCGGGGACAGCGGGCGGTATCCAGATCCTCCACCCGAAGCAGGACCCGGCCGTCCTTTTGTCTGGCGGAAAGCCACACCAGCAGGGCACACAGAAGGTTTCCCAGATGAAGCCGCCCGCTGGGGGACGGCGCGAAACGCCCGACGGTCTCCATGGCCCCTCCTTTCGGGTAAACAATCCCAGTTTAAAATTACGGTGCCATTATACTCCATTCCTTCTGTCAAGGCAAGTATTCCCCGGAAACACCGACACAACTGCCGGTAAAAACGAAATTTCCAGTTGATAATTCAGAAAAAATATCGTATAATAGATTCCGTAATTCATCCTCCGCTTGCAGACGCGGAGCCGGTCTCGCGCAATGGAGCCCCGTGAACCATGTCAGGCGGGGAACCGAGCAGCATTAAGCGGGATGTTCCATGTGCCGCGAGGACGCCGGTTCCGTGTCTGCAAACGGAGGATGTTTTCATACGCTCAGGGCACCCTTTGGAGCTGCCCGCGTGCCCTTACTTCCCGCGGATTCGATTTTTCAGGAGGTGTGTTCCATGTATCAGGCGCTGTACCGCAAGTGGCGGCCCAAGGTGTTTTCCGACGTCATCGGTCAGGAGCACATCACCGAGACCTTGAAAAAGCAGGTGGCGGAGGGCCGTACCTCCCATGCCTATCTGTTCACCGGCACAAGAGGTACCGGCAAGACCACCTGCGCCAAAATTCTGGCCAAGGCTGTCAACTGCGAGCACCCGGTAAACGGTGACCCCTGCTGTCAGTGTCCCAGCTGTCTGGGACTGGAAAGCGGCAGCTTTCTGGATGTTCTGGAGCTGGACGCCGCCTCCAACAACGGCGTGGACCAGGTCCGGGCCCTGCGGGATGAGGCCATCTACGCCCCGGCCAACGTAAAAAAGCGGGTCTACATCGTGGACGAGGTCCACATGCTGTCCACGGCGGCCTTCAACGCACTGCTGAAAATTTTAGAGGAGCCCCCCGCCCACCTCATGTTCATTCTGGCCACCACGGAGCTGCACAAGGTGCCCGCCACCATTCTCTCCCGGTGCCAGCGCTACTCTTTTAAACGCATTCTCCCCAAGGACATCGCCCAGCGGCTGTCCTATGTGGCCGGTCAGGAGCACATTGACCTGACGGCGGACGGTGCCGAACTGCTGAGCCGTCTGGCAGACGGCGCTCTGCGGGACGGCCTGAGCCTTCTGGATCAGTGCGCCGCCGCAGGCGGCACAGTGGACAGCCGAGCGGTGCTGGAGGTGTTGGGTCTGGCAGGCAATCTGCAAACTGCCCAGCTCATGCGGCACATTCTGGACCGGAATGCCCAGGCGGCGCTGCTGCTGCTGAACGAGCTGTACGCCGGGGGCAAGGATGTAGGCGCTGTATTGGGTGAGCTTTCCACCCTGACCCGGGATCTGCTGCTGCGAAAAACCGCCCCGGAGGGCGGTGCAGCGCTGCTGTCCGGCGGATTTGACAGCGCTACGCTGGATCAGCTGGGCAAGGATGTTCCCTCCAACCGTTTTCTCTATCTGGCCTCCACCTTGCAAAAGGCCGCAGCCGATCTTTATTACAGCGCCGACCGCCGCACCGATGCGGAGCTTTGTCTCCTGCGGCTGTGCGACGAAAGTCTCTGCGGCGATCTCACCGCCTTGGAAAACCGGATCACCCGGTTAGAGGACGCAGCGGCCCGCGGCGCTGCGATCTCCGCCGCCGTGAACCAAAGCGTCTCCGCCGCAAAGGCGATCGGGGCAGCACCGGTGTCTCAGGCCCCTGCAAAGCCCGCGTCCAAATCTGTGGAACCACCGCCTGCGGAGGCCCCGCCCCCTTGGGACGAGCCGCCGCTGCCGGAGGAGCCGCCCATGCGGGAGGAACCCGGTGAACGGGTCTTTGACATTCCCGAGGACGCCATTCCTGTCCGGCCCGCACAGCCCAAGGCCGTCCCGGCCAAGCCGGCAGCCTCCATTCCTTCAGCGCCGAAGCCACAGACGGCCGTTCACAGCGCTGCGCCCGTCAGCGGTGACTGGTGGAAGGCTCTGTCCGAAAACTGCAAGGGTCAGATCCCTCCCATGTACCGGGCGTTTCTGGACCTGTGCGGCGGCGTGTTGGAGGGCGATCAGCTAACGGTGTTTGCACCCGATGAGATCACCCTGAACCGTTTGGACAATGACCGGGTACGAGGCGTTTTGTCCGCCGAGGCGGAAAAGGTCTCCGGCCAGCCGGTGCGGTTACTGCTCCGGGAGGGAGAGCCGCCAAAGCCGTCCCCGGAGGAAAATCTGAAGCAGCTGCTGCAATTCGGCAGTCAGTTTGACAATATTGAAATCAAATAAAAGGAGAAATTTACTATGGGTTACAGTGCACGCCGCGGCTTCACCAACGGCAAAATTTCCGGAGCCGCCCGTCAGGCGGAGCTTCAGCAGAAGATCGCCGCTATGCAGGAGAAAATGACTGAAGCACAGGACGCCGTTGAGGCGCAGGAGTTCACCGCCAGCGTAGGCGGCGGTGTTGTGGAGGCCAAGGTCAACGGCAAGAAGGAGGTCCTCTCCGTCATCATCAAGCCGGAGGCCGTGGACCCCGAGGATGTGGAGATGCTGCAGGATCTGGTGGTCTCCGCCGTCAATGAGGCGCTGCGTCAGGCCAATGACGCCATGGAGAATAGCATGAACGGCGTCACCGGCGGTCTGGACCTCAGCAGCTTCGGCCTGTAAGGGAGATCACAAAAGAGCGGAGCGAATGCTCCGCTCTTTTTGGAATACGCCCATTTAAAACCCCAAAAGGAGGACCCATGAAAAAACGAATCTTGGCAGCAGCCTTATGTCTGGCCCTTCTGTCCGGCTGCGGTGCCCGCCCTCCGCTGGATCTGCCGGATGCGGAGTCAGACCGTGCCGTGATCGCCTACGTTCCGCTGGATGACCGGCCTGACAACGTGGGCCGGGTGGAATATCTGGCGGAAAGTCTGGGGTATGTCCTGAATATGCCAGAAGAATGGATGTTCAAAACACTGCTGGATGGGCAGATGGAGGACTATTACGCCGAAAACGGTCTGGAAACACAATCCTGGACCGGGCAAAGCGGCTATCCCGGCCTCCTGTACGATTGGGTGCTGGAACAGGAGGCATCAGGCTGTGACCGCTACCTTCTTTCCGTGGACCAGCTGCTCTATGGTGGACTGGTGGCCTCCCGTCTGGCGGAAACCACCACAGAGCGTGACGGTGAGCCGTGGCCTCTGACAGATTTGCTGGAAAGCCTGCTGTCCGCTTTGGCGGAGGACCCCAACAACGAGGTCTGGCTGCTGGACAGCGTTATGCGGCTGGCCCCCACCGTGGGCTACGCCGGCGGCACGCTGGAATACTACAACGCCATGCGGACCATCGGCGCGGCACCCCGGAAAACCCTCACCGGGGACGAATTGACGTTGGAAAATATTCACGCCACCTACGATACGGACGCCGACGGCCACGATCTGCTGCGCTTTGAGGACAGCGTGATGCACGATGCCGCCCTCCGCTACACGGAGCACCGGATCAACAAGCTGACCCTCAGCGGAGAACTGTTGGAAACCGTCAGCCGGATCGGCGGCGACCGGTTCCATGTGCTCATTGGCATTGACGATTCCTCCTCCGAGGACTGCATCCAAAAAAATGAGATCGCCTATTTGCAGGCTCGTCTGCGGGCAGGCGATGTTATCCTTTCCGGTGTAGATGATCTGGCCTTTAAGGCCGTGGCCAAGCTGTATCTCAGCGAGATTGGCTGGAACGGCGCACAGATTAATGTGCAATATTTCGGCGGTACAGAGGATCGGCCCGCCTGCGACTATGATTACAAGCCCCTAACAGAGATCGTGGCGGAGCATCTGGGCTACTTTGACCTGACGGTGGAGGACACCCCAGCGGATCTCTATGTGCTGGTGTTGACCCAGCCGGAGGACGCAGCCCAGAAGCAGCAGTACATCCAGGAGTTGACCGCCGTGCTGAATGAACGTCTGAAGGCCAATCTGCCGGTGATCCTCATTGACGCAGGCAACGGTCAGTACGGCACTGTCTTCCATGACGCCCTGACGAAAAAAGCGGAGCTGGGCAAGCTGTTGAGCTACGCCGGTTTTTTGGATATGGCCATCGTCACCGGCACGGCCCTGAGTCACGGTGTAGCCCGCTATGCCCATCTTGTTCAGGGCCGGACCTCGCAGGCGGAGGAGGTTGCCTTCTGCAAGACCCTTGCCGACAGCATTTTGAAGGATTTCTGCTATAAAAACGTGGTACGGGAGGATATTTTGTCCTATGTGCGGAATGATCTTGGCGGTGACGCCAACAACTTCTGCCTGCCGGAGCTGGACCGTCCCGCCATTGTCGCCCGGCTGACAGCGGGGATGGATAAGGCCACCGCCCCGGTACTGAAAAATTTAGAGCGCAGCAGCTTGCTCATCGGCCTAAAGCCCCATGTGGATACCGTCACAGCCCATTGGGGAAAGGTCTGCCTCTCCAATTACCGCTTCCCGTGGAACCGGGCCTTTGAGATCGACATGGATATTTCCGTGGACCCGCTGACCCGGTAAGCCGCGCCACCAAACAAAGATAGAAGAAACCAGCCCGTCCGGAATATTCCGGACGGGCTGGTTGTATTCGATCGATCAATAAAATTCCTTCATGTAGGCCAGAACGTCCTCCCGGGTGCCCTTGAAGGGACCGGGGGTCTCCATTTTCAGGGAGACGAGAGCGGTGCAGAAGTTCAGCGCTTCCTCCACGCTGCCCCGCTGACGCTCGGCGATATATCCGGCGAAAGTGGTATCGCCCCGACCGGTACGGCCGGAGAGGTTCCGGGCCTTGATGGGGCAGGTGTAGACCTTGTTGCCGTCATAAGCCAACACCTCGGTGTTGTGGGTGATGACCACTTCCTTGGCGCCCCAGTCATGGAGCATTTTCGCAGCCTCTACGCGGTCCGTCAGGCCGGTGAGGACCTCCGCCTCGGCGGCGTCGGTCTTGAAGTAATCCATCAGGGGCAGCAGTTCCTTCTTCTCCGCCCAGTCATGGAAGGCCATGGACTTATCCGGCTCCACATGGCGCAGCATGCACTGCACGTCCAGACCCACCTTGCCGTGCTTGGCGGCCTCCGCCAGCAGAGCGCCGTCAAAATCGCCGTAGACCAGACCGGCAAAGTGATAGACCTTGGTCTTCACCTGGGGCAGTTCCTCAAAACGGAAGGGGTCGCACACGCCCATAGAGGTGCAGGCCCGCTTTTCCTTGTCGGCGGTGAAGTACTGGTTGCGGATGGAGCAAGTGGCCTTGGACGCAGCCCAGTAGAGGTCTGCGTTGACTCCGGCGAAGCGCTCCTTCACATCGGCGTCCGCCGCGTTGGACTTGCAGAAGATGGCGGTCTTTGCGCCGCTGCCGGCGGCAGCAAAGCCGGAAGCCACAACAGCGCCGCCCACCTCTTTGCGCTCGTTGCCCAAATAATCGATGTTGTGGTCCAGAGAGACAGGACCCACTACCATGATATCGTATTCTTTCATATTCCGCTCCTCATCAGTTAAAGTAACAAAAACAGGCTATTCAGCGGCAAGCTCCGCCGCAGGATCAGTATAACACGGTCCGAAGGGATCACAATTCCTGAACGGTGATAACGCCTTCGATCTGAGATACATGGGTCAGCAGCTCATCCACGGAAACGCCCTTGCTGAAACGCAGGGAGAAGATCGCGCAGGCGTTGTGGCTCTCGCTGTCGGAGTTGCGGGTGATCTCCATATCCTGAAGGGAGACCTTATTTTCCCGCAGGAAACGCAAGACTTCTTCCAAGCAAGGCTTTCCGGTGTACTCCATGTAGAGATTGATCTCCGGCACATGGTCCAGAATCCGATATTCCAGTCGGGAGAGGAAGGATTCTGCCACTAACACAAGAACCGTTGTCAGCAGAGCGCCTTCATAGAAGCCGCCGCCCAGTGCCAGGCCGATAATGGCGGAGGCCCAGAGACCCGCCGCAGTGGTAAGGCCCTTGACCCGATGCTGCCGGGTGACAACGATGGTACCGGCGCCGATGAAGCCGATACCTGCCACCACCTGCGCGCCCAGACGGGCCATATCCGTGTAGTAATGCAGATTAAGATAGAGGAATTGGCTGGTAAGTGTGGTGATCGCCGCACCCAGGCAAATAAGAATGTGGGTGCGGAAGCCGGCAGGGCGGCGCTTGTAAGCCCGCTCGATGCCGATGAGACCGCCGCAGAGGACAGCCAGCAGCATTCGTGTGGTGACGGAGGCAAGCGTCACGTCACGCAGTCCATCAAAAATAGGCAGCATCAGATCTTCTCCCTCCTTTAAAATTCTTCCACAGTGTAAACGCAGTCCAGTTCGGATATGGAGACCAGCACATCGGAATGGCTATGGCGTTTGGCCAGCCGCAGGGAAAAGACCGCGCTGGGATTGCTGGAGCCCGAACCCCTGCCGTGGTCAACCTCCACATCCAGAACCTGTGCGTTCTGCTCTTTGATGCGTCCGATTACATCACCAATGTGGTCCAGCGATTCAAACTCCACATAGATGTTCAAAAACGGGGCATGTTCCACCATCATGTTTTCCACGATGGGGAGATAGCGCATGGAAAGGAAGATCAGCACCGTCCCCAGAAAAACGCATTCATAGAAACCGGCACCGATGGCCAGGCCCATACAGGCGGAGGCCCAGAGGCCCGCCGCGGTGGTAAGGCCCTTGACCTCCCGCCGGCCGGTGACAAGGATCGTACCGGCACCCAGGAAGCCGACGCCGTTGATGACCTGCGCGCCGAAGCGGGAGACATCCGTCCGGAGTCCGATCTCAGAGGCAATAGACGCCCACTTGGTGGTGACCATGATGTATTCGTATTGACTGAGCAGCAGTGTCAGGGTCGCTCCCATACACACCAGCATATAGGTCCGGCACCCGGCAGGACGGCGCTTGCGTCCCCGCTCCAATCCCAGAGAGAAGCCGATGAGCGCAGAGAGCAGCAGCCGCAGAGCAACAGACACAAAATTCAGTTCACGAAAGTAATCCATCATAGTCTCATGAAACCAACAGGTCCGCTCGCCCCAGACAACACCTGAGGCGAGCGGATGCGCTGTATGATCCTTTCAAGTAATTCACAGCGTGTCGAAAAAGTTTTTTCGCCCCGCTGGGCAAGTTTTCAGAATTTTATAAAAGTTCTGAAAACTAAGGATTCCAATGGCACAGGACACCCTTCTTGGGTTTCCCGCGCACCCCCTTCCTTACCGTCGCGGAGAATTTACCACTTTATCGACAATCTCAATTCTTTTTATACTTCCAGATTTTTCTGGGTATTCCGGTCGAAAAGATGGGCCATAGCGCCGTTGAAGGTAAAGGCGATGGGGCTGCCGATGGTGAATGCAGAGGTGCTTTCCAGTTCCGTGGTGGGAACGATCATAATGGTGTCGCTGCCGCAGGCGCTGACGTGGAGATGGACTGCGCTGCCCATCATCTCGCTGACGTCCACGGTGCCGTGGATCATGGAGCCCTCGTCGCCGCTGAGGATCAGGTGCTCCGGCCGGACGCCCAGCGTGATGGGACCGGCTGCCGCACCGTTGGCCTTCAGCTTGGCCTGCTTCTCCTCCGGCAGGGTCACCTTGGCGCCGTTCAGCACCACGGCATACTGCCCGTCCTCCAGCACCAGCTCAGCATCGTAGAAGTTCATCTGAGGCATGCCGATGAAGCCGGCCACAAACAGGTTGGCGGGGTGGTTAAAGACCTCCTGCGGCGTGCCGATCTGCTGGATGACGCCGTCTTTCATGATGACGATACGGTCGCCCAGAGTCATGGCTTCCGTCTGGTCGTGGGTCACATAGATAAAGGTGGTGTTGATGCGCTGGCGCAGCTTGATCAGCTCTGCCCGCATCTGGTTGCGGAGCTTGGCGTCCAGATTGGACAAAGGCTCGTCCATCAGCAGGACCTTCGGCTCCCGGACGATGGCGCGGCCGATAGCCACGCGCTGACGCTGGCCGCCGGAAAGAGCCTTGGGCTTGCGGTCCAGATACTCCGTGATGTCCAGGATCTCCGCCGCCTGCTCCACCCGCTGATCGATCTCAGCCTTGTCCATTTTCCGCAGCTTCAGAGGGAAGGCAATGTTCTCCCGAACGGTCATGTGGGGGTACAGGGCGTAGTTCTGGAACACCATGGAGATGTCCCGGTCCTTGGGGGCCACATCGTTCATCAGCTGGCCGCCAATGTACAGCTCGCCGCCGGAGATCTCCTCCAGACCGGCCACCATCCGCAGGGTGGTGGACTTGCCGCAGCCGGAGGGGCCAACCAGCACGATGAATTCCTTGTCCTGAATGTGCAGATTGAAGTTATCAACGGCCAGAACGCCCTCCTCCGTGATCTGGAGGTTGTTCTTTTTCTCCGGCTCGCCCTTCTTCTTTTTCTTAGGCTCCTGATGGGGATAGATCTTCTTGATATTCTTTAAAATGACTTCTGCCATGGTGTGTTCCTCCTATTCGTTTTCGGATGCCGGAAGATACCGGACGTCCAAGGCGCCGTTGGGGCCGACGGTAAACCGCAGAGCCTCATGGGGCGGGATCTGCATACCGGGGACCGGGGGACAGTCGGAAAAATACAGGGCTGCCCCATGATCTGCCAGCAGCTTCATGGTGTCCGGATGGGCGCTGTTGTAGCGGCGGTCGCTGGACGCGCAGCAGACCACAGCGGTGGGACGGATCAATTCGGCCAGCGCTTCGTCGGCGCCGTCTTTTTGTCCGTGGTGTCCCACTTTGAACAGGTCCGCCCGCAGGTCCGCGGGATCAATGCCGTCATAGCCCGTCACATTGGTGTCACCCGGCAGCAAAATCCGGGTACCCCGGTAATTCAGCCGCAGAATGAGACTGTAGTTGTTCATGCGGGCATCCAGCGCGTCCAACCGTTGGAGGAACGTACCGCAAACGTTTGCACTATTATACAACGCATTTATTTCGTCCGCAAGGGCCAACTGTTTTTTTGTAGAGGGTGACAGGATCTGAACGGTCAAATCTGGCGCAATCACCAATTCCTGACCACTTTTCGGCGCAAGAATGGTTCCGCCGTGGTCCTCTACCAGAGCGCAAAGGGTGCCGTAGTCATTCAGGGCCTGCATGAATTTGCTTTCAGAGAGGTTTCTCGCCACGGAGCCGTCCAGAGGCCGGAGGGATCGGTAAAGATCCGGCGGCAGCGTTTGCCACAGCACCGCCGGGGGGGTAATCCGGGCTGCCCGCAGGAGACCGCAGAGATGATCCTCATGGATGTGGGTGCTGACGGCCAGATCCAGACGGCGGGTCCCCCGTTTTTTCAGATATTCCTCAATGCGGACCCGACCGGAGGAGCGGTCCGCGAATTCGCTGTCCTCAGCGCTGCCGCCGTCGATCAGGGCGGTGAATACGCCGTCAGGCTTGGAGGGGTCCGGGCTTTCCAGAAGAATGGCCTCGCCGTAGCCCACATTTACAAAAGTAACTGTTAACTTCTTCTCTTCCATAAGCACTTACGAAATCGCACGTTTGATGTACACACTGGAAAGCAGCAGGACCAGAACGGTCATCACGATGGCGCCCGCGCTGCCGAAGCCGAAGTCCAGGGACTTGATACCGTAGTTGTAGAGGTACTGGGTGATGGTGGAGGTGCTGTTGGCGGGACCGCCGCCGGTCAGCAGGTTCACCTTGTCGAACAGACGGAAGCTGTCGATGGTACGCAGCAGGGCGCACAGGGCCAGGCTGTTCTTGATGTTGGGAAGGGTCACATAAAAGAGGATCTTGAAGCGGTTTGCGCCGTCGATCCGTGCAGCCTCGTACTGGCTCTGCGGCACGGATTGCAGGGCAGCGTACAGCAGCAGGAAGACAAAGGGAGCACTTTGCCACACGTCGATGAGCACTAACATGCCAAAGGCGGTGTGGATATCGGAAAACCAGTTGTAGACCGGCAGGTGCAGAGCCTGCAAAACCTGGTTGACAATGCCGTAGTTAGGAGAGAGCATCATGCGCCAGCTCAGAGCCACAGTGACGGTAGGCAGCAGATACGGCAGGAGCAGCAGGGTGCGCATGGTTTTCTGGCCCCGTTTCAGACTGTTGACAAACAGCGCCATCACAAGACCGATGAACATCTCAAAAATCACAGCAAGAATAGTGAACTTGACGGTGTTGAGAATGGATTGCTGGAAATACGGGTCGCTCAGCAGCTTTGTATAGTTTTGAAGGGCGATAAAATGGGACCCTTTCTTCAGGCTGCGGAGAAGGTTGTAGTCGGTAAAGCTGTAAACCAGCGTAAAGAACAAAGGATACGCCGTCATGATCAGCAGGATCACAACGGTAGGGGACAGCATTCCCAAACCAAACCGTTTGGTCTGGGCATCTGCGGAGCGGAGTTTGGTATTTACGTTTCTTTTCATGACAGCGGCCTCACATTTCAGAAGCGTTACGGATCGTAATCATTAAAAGGAATGGGGGAAACATTCTTTTTTGTTGTGCGGCCGGGCTTTTCGCCCGGCCGCACGTTTCATTACATGCAAAATGGGGATGTAAGCGGAATGCTTACTTCATCAGAGCTTCCAGCTGAGACTGGGCATCGGCCAGGCCCTGATCGACCGTCTTGACACCGTTGACGATGTTGTCCATCTCAGCGCCCAGGATGGTGTAGAACTGAGTCCACTCAGCAATCACGGGACGATACATACCGCCTTCCAGAGCCTTGCAGACAACCTCATACTGAGGATAGGTCTTGAGGATCTCGGCATCCTGCAGGCTGGAGTAACGGCAGGGCACACCGCCGGAGGGAACAGTGGATTTCTGGACATCCTTGTCCATCAGGTAGCTCAGCAGCTCGGTAGCCAGTTCCTTGTTCTGGCTGTTGCTGGGGATACCAATGGTCCAGACGCCATAGACGTTAGCGTTGTGGGTCTCGCCGCCCTTGGCGACAGCACCGGTGATGGCGCAGTAATCAGCAGCGGTATCAGCAGTGGGAGTGTACCAGCCGGGCCAGCCCACACCCATGGTGCCGGCGCCAGTATCGCAGGAAGCGATCAGGTCATCCTTGACCTGGGCGGAACCGGTAGCGATGAGCTTCAGATAGAAGTTCATAGCATCCTTGAACTCGGGAGTATTGACGGTGGGCTGATTGTTGCTGTCGATGACCCAGCCGCCGTAGGACAGCAGGATGGGCAGGAAGTCGACGACCAGGTTGTTCTGGCTGTCGCCACGATAGATGAAGCCCAGCTTGCCGTCAGCCTTGGCCTTTTCGCAGATCGCCAGCATATCCTCCAGAGACAGGATGGTGTCACCGGTGTAACCGGCGGCTTCCACGTTGGCCTTGTTGTACAGCAGGACGGTCACGTTGCCGTAGTAGGGAGCCAGATACAGGTCATCGCCCACATAGCAGATGGCGGTGGTAGCGGGGATCACGTCCTCATCCAGAGAGTAGCCCAGCTCGGTGAGGTTGGCCAGAACGCCGTTCTCGGTGAACTCAGCCATCCAGGAGCCGTCCACCATGCACAGGTCATAGGAGCCCTTGTCATTGATGGCGTCCAGAGCGATGCCGGAGTACAGGTCGCCCTCAGAGAGCTCCTGCACCTCGCAGACAACATTGTGCTCAGCCTCGAAAGCGGGCAGGCACTCCTTGATCACGTCGGCATAGGTGCCGCCGCGCAGGATCAGGGACAGCTTGGTGGGTTCTGCGGAGGTATTATCAGCGGGAGTATTGCTGTCAGAGGGAGTCTCGGTCTTACCGCCGCCGCAGGCGGCCAGAGACAGGGCCATAACCAGCGCCAGAATCAGGGACAACGCTTTTTTCATCTTGTTTTCCTCCTAATCTGAAATTGTTGGATTTTATTTTGTTACTCTTTGACAGCACCGCTTGAAAGTCCGGAGATCAAGTAGTTCTGCGCAAAGATCACAAACAGGGTGATGGGGATGACGGAGACCACGCCGCCTGCGGCCACCAGGCCGAAGTTGGTGAGGTTATCCTCCGTGTTCAGCAGGGCCAGCGCCAGAGGAACGGTGTTGTTGGCGGCGGTCCGGGTGAAAATGACGGTGTAGGTGTACTCGTTCCAGGCATACATAAAGGAGAGCATGGCCACTGCCGCGATGCCGGGGGCCACCAGCGGCAGCACGATCCGGCAGAACAGCTGCCACTCGGTCGCGCCGTCCACCTTGGCACTTTCCTCCACCTCTTCCGGCAGATCCTGGAAGAAGCTGATCAGGAACCAGATGATCAGCGGCACGTTGATCAGCACGCAGGCCAGCAGTACCGGCAGCTTGGTGTTCAGAATACCGAGCTTATTGAACATAATGTACAGCGGGATGGTGAAGGCCACCGGCGGCAGCACGCGCACCAGCAGGACCCAGTATGTCATGGGCTTTTTCAGGCCGAACCGGAACCGGCGGCGGGCAATGATATAGGCCGCGCAGATACCGACAACCAGCGAGACAAACAGAGAACCGAACGTAGTCTGCAAGCTGTTGATGATGGCGGTGCCGAAATTCTTGGCCGAAAACAGCTCCGCGAAATGGATGCCTGTCAGACTTTGGGGAATCAAAGCGATATGTCCCCTCATTTCATCCGTAGGCCGGATCGCCATTGCCACCAGCCAGTAGATGGGAAACAGCGAGACCATCAGAAAAAACAGACAGCCTATGGCCTTTCCAACCGTTCCAATTCTCTTTTTCCGTTTCACAAGAACGCCTCCTTATTGAGTGAAAAACGTTTTCCACCGAAGAGTATACATTTTATATAGTGCTGAAACAATCAAACCCAGGTGAAGCCTGTGTAAAATTTCTGTCAGATCGCGGCGCGGGAGGATGCCCGGATCTTGAGATTCACCGGCACCACCGTCAGCCGGGGAACATCCTGCGCACCGTCCAGCAATGCAGCCATGTGCTCCATGCACAGCTCGCCCATCCGTCGGCAATCCACATGGATGGAGCTGAGCTCCGGCTCCATCATGGGGCAGACAGAGGAATCGTCGAAGCCCACCACCGCCAGATCCTCCGGCAGGCGGAGCCCCAAACGCCGGGCGGCTTTCATGACGCCGGCGGCCAGCACATCGTTAAAGGCGAATACGGCGGAGGGCCGATCCGGGCGGCTCAGCAGACGGAGGGCTGCCTCTGTGGCGCTCTGGATATCCCGGTCGCACATCAACGCGCCGGATTCATCCACCGAAAGGCCGTTTTCCCGCATAACGGAGAGAAACGCATTGTAACGGGCACTGGTGACATAAGGGGAGAAGCGGCCCATCAGCATGGCGATTCGCTGATGTCCGGCAGAGATCAGATGGCTGACTACCTGACGCACACCGCCGGCTTCATCCGCCACAATGCAGGGCAGATTGAAGCCCGCCGCCCGGTTGTTTACCAGGACCACGGGGATGTTCTGCCGCTGAAATTCGGAAATCAGGTCGGCCTGGGCATTGCCTGCCAGGATGACACCCTCGATCTGCTTGCTCTGGGCCGTGCGGGTCCATTCCTCCGCTGTGGAGATCAGAAGCTGGTAGTTGGTGCCGTTGGCGCGGCGCATGACGCCCTCGCAGATGCTGGCGTAAAATTCATCCAGGATGGTCGCGCCCTCTTTACAGATCAGGAAGGCGATCTTGTCGGTCTGCTGCCGGGCCATGGCCCGGGCTATTGCGCTGGGTTGGTAATGCAGTGCCTCCGCCGCGGCGTAGACCCGGCGGCGGGTGGATTCCCGCACCCGGTCCGGTGTCGTAAAGGTCCGGGAGACCGTGGCGGTGGAGACGCCGGACAGGCGGGATACATCATAAATCGTTGGGGTATCCATAAAACCGGTTCTCCTTTCCAGTGCAAGAAAGCGCTTACATTCATGCACAATAAAGATAAAGCGCCAAGTGCTGTGATTTGTGCATATGATATCATGGCAAAATTTGGATTGCAATAGAAAATCTCCATTTTCTACAGATATCAAAAACAACGTCTTTCTGTATTGTGCAACATTCACAAATCCAGATATTTTTCTTTGAATGCAGTGCTCCTTGCGTCACCGGTTCTATTCGATAATTCACAAAGCTGCCTATGTAAGCGATTGCATTTTGGAAAAATGCAGCAGCCTCGCCCAGTAATCGCCCGCTTTCAAGAGCCAATATAGCAGGCGGCCATGGATCAACCCATGGCCGCCTGCCGCTGTCGATCTCTTCAGTTTTCCATGTGCCGGCCCAAAAAGGCAGCGACGGTCTGGGCCAGCTTGTACTCCGCGTCCCCGGCAGCAGCGGGGCTGTCGCTGATGAACAGCACCAGTCCCAGCAGATCTCCCTCCGAAAGGATCGGCGCGGCCACAATGGCCATCAGGCGGTCACTGCTGTCGGATACCGGGATCTGGGGCCCTTGACCGTCATATTGGTAGATGCGGCGGTTCTCCATAACCTGCTCCAGTTGGGCGGTAATGCCCTTGCCCAGCAGCTCCCGCTTGGCGCCGCCGGCCACGGCAATGACGCTGTCCCGGTCTGTCACGGCACAGATGGCCCCGGTGGAACGGCTCATAGTCTCGCAAAGCTGGGCCGCAAAATCATCCAACCCGCCCATGAGGGAATACTTTTTGAAGATGACCTCGCCATCCCGGCTGGTATAGATCTCCAACGGATCACCGTCACTGATAACATTGGCATGAAAGACCTTGTCCGGACGCATTTTTGCGCTCTGGACGATGGTAATGGTTGAGATATCTCCCGTGCCGTCAGGAAAATTTACGGTGTCCCCCTGACGGGCCATGGCAGCAACGGAGCCCTCCTCACGGGGCAGCTCTCCGCAGCGGAGCAGGCAGTCAATGTCGGCTTTCAGCCGAATTTCCAGATGATCCTCATAGACCTTGATTTTCTTAATGATAAGCTGTAGATCCTTGCGGTCAAGATGTTCCTTGCTTAGCAGGTCATCAAAGACCTCCATGGCGGTTTTCGCCGCGCGGTTCACCTGAATAATGGTGTTGCGTTTGTCCGCCGTCATTTGCAGCTGATTCTGCAAGCCGTTGATGCGCTGGATCAGGTCATGCTCCAGCTCGTCGTAGGTCTCCTCCAAAATGGCCTCCTGCTCCGGGTGCCGCGCCATATCCCGAATACGCTGGCGCTTGGTGGCTTTCAGTTCCTCCTGTGCGTCCAGCAGCAGGGTTTCCAGATTCTCCGCAGTGCGTTCCGTTTCGCTTATGTCCTCCTGCTCGTGGGCAAG
The DNA here is from genome assembly GCF_014297285.1 of Dysosmobacter segnis. Lineage (GTDB taxonomy): Bacteria > Bacillota > Clostridia > Oscillospirales > Oscillospiraceae > Oscillibacter > Oscillibacter segnis. Next base: position 2,884 of record NZ_JACOQI010000013.1, on the reverse strand, counting down.
GTCGGCGTTGAGACGCTCCAGCATATTGGCGGAGTTGTCCTTTACCTTTTTGAGATACAGCTTCATCAACTCGTCCAGCCTGTCCACCCGGATGTGGTGACTGGTGCAGCCGGACAGTCCCCGGCGGTGATAGGTTCCACAGGTGTAGGCGGGGCGCAGATCCCGGCGGCTCATAGCAAACATGGGACTGCCGCAGTCGCCGCATTCCAGAAAACCTGAATACACATTGTCATTGATTTTCTTCCCGCGGTAGTGGTTGGTAGAGCGCTGTTCCCGCAGGGCGCGGACGGTGGCAAAGGTGCGGTAGTCGATGATGGCTTGATGGTGGTGTTCAATGACGATATGTTCCAACTCGTCCCGCTTGACATCCTTACCGTTGATTTTGGCACGGGTGTACTTGCCCTGCCGGAGCGTACCGATATAAAAATCATTGTCGAGAATGCCCTGCACCGTGACAATAGCCCAGTCCTTTTTCGCTGTGCGGCGGGATTCCTCTCCCTCCGCCTCTTTGCGAAGCTGCTCTGACATCCGAGGGGTGGGCACACCAGTATCTGTCAGGTGGTTGGCGATTTTCTTATATCCCCAGCCGTCCAGATAGAGCTGGAAGATTTCCCGCACGATCTCTGCCTCCGTAGGGACGATCTCAAACTGCTTTTGTTTATTGAGAATGTAGCCATAGGGCGCGGCGCACAGCCACGCGCCGTCTGCCTGACGGCGGCGGATGACGGACTTTACCTTCTTGCTGGTGTCCGTCACTGGCATTTCGTTGATGAGAAACTGGAACTGGATTTTCAGCCAGTCATCGTCGTTTGGGAAGTCAATGTTGTCTCCGATGGAGATGATACGCACACCGGCGTCCCGCAGGTCTTCCAACTCCACCAAACCGCGGGAATTGCGGCGGGAGAAACGGGAGAAGTCTTTGACAATAAGAATGTCGTACTTGTGGCTCATCAGCCCGCGCCGCATTTCCTGATAACCCTCACGCTGCTCGAAGGTGTAGCCGGAGCGGTCACGATCCTCGTAAAAGGTCAGCGTACTGTCGGGGAAGCGGTGCTTCACAAAATCTTCGATGATAGCCTTTTGGTTCTCAATGGATACATTGTCGCGGTCCAGTTCCTCGTCCACCGAAATGCGCGCGTAGCCCGCGATGGCAAAGCGTTCGATCATAGCTTGTCACCTTTCAGATATACAGCGATCTGCCGGTCAAATTCAGAGATGTAGTCGGCATCCTGCTTTTGGCGGAATTCCTCATAAATAGTACCTACTTTTTTTACCGCCGCCTCGTGGGAGATGTGGCCCTTGCCCTCCAGCACCTTGCGGCGGTTGTTGGTGAGGAAGCGGTCGGTCTCACTGAGCCAATCCTGCATGCTCATGAGCTGCTCGTCCTCCGCCATCAGTTCGGCATAGTCGATGAACATGGTCACAAGACGATTCAAGCGGCTCAATTCTTTTTCGTTCAGGTAGTTTTTGGCCACCAGCGTGTCGCTTTTCAGAATTTTTCCGTCCGGCGCGCCCTTCCATGTGGTAAGCCCCATCGTGGGACTGTCCAGCGTCGCCCGCTCGGAAATCAGCTCCGCGGCTGTCTTGCCGGTGACGGCGTAATGCAGCTTGTTCTGCACGAAGGCGTAGAATGCTTTCGTGGTCTCGCTGTTTTTGTCATAGTCGTAGCTGCACTGCTCAAACACATCGGCAATTTTCTGGTAAGCCCGGCGCTCGCTGGCCCGGATCTCCCGGATGCGCTCCAGCAGTTCATCAAAGTAATCTTTGCCAAATGGCCGACCATTCTTCATCAGTTCATCGTTGAGGACAAAGCCCTTCTGGATGTACTCTTTCAGGGTCTTGGTGGCCCATTGGCGGAAGTGGGTTGCCTTTTTGGAGTTGACCCGGTAGCCTACGGCGATGATGGCGTCGAGATCGTAATGGTCAATGCTGCGCCGCACTTCGCGGCTGCCCTCCTTGCGAACTACCGAGAATTTCTCGGTAGTTGCCGCCTGCTCCAATTCACCGTCCGCATAGATGTTTTTCAAGTGCAGAGAGATGTTGTCAGCGGAGCAGTCGAATAATTCTGCCATGCCGCTCTGTGTCAGCCAAAAGGTTTCGTCCTTGAACACCACGCTGACGAACTGCTTGTCAGTACCGTTGTCGTACAGTAGAATTTCGCCGTGTTGTGGAAAGAGTCCACTCATAGGCACACCGCCTTTCTATCAAGATTGTTCTGTCTGTTGATTTCACTTTGCAGATAATATTGTATCACGGTTTTTTTATAAAAGCAACCGCAAATCGCATTTCGTATCATCGGTTTGACTAAGCGGCATCGGTCAGTACCGATACCGCTTGCGCTTTTTATTCCATCACCGGTGCCTGCTGTTTCGCTTCCAGCTCTGCCGCACGGTTTCGATTGTAGAGCAGGAGCTGATGGGTCTGCTCATACAGATCTTCCGTGCCGGACTGAAAGACTACTACGGTGTATTTTTTGCCGTTGTATTCCTGATAGATTGGACGGATCTGTTCACGCAAAGCGGCATCTGCCTGTTCCGAATGGCTGAGCCATATCTCTACGATCTTACGATCATCATGGACATTGATTTCCAAACGCATCACGCTCCTTTTCCAATAGTTTCCTCTGCTTTCAAGACTTTATACCCGATGTCTGCCGTCATAGTCCTCCCATCGTTTGCTCATGCTGTTGCTTTTTCTGTTCTTCCCGCGCGGCGTGTTCATCCAATTTTTCTTTCACAGCCATAGCCGCGCCCGCGGCGAAGCCGATCGCCGCACCGAAGTTTTCGGCGGCGATTTTCGCCTCTATGCGCCGCCGCTTTTCCTCGGCATCCTCATCCAATAGCGATCCCGCGGCAGCCAGCCCGGCCACGGCGGGGATCAGAGA